>NZ_JASDCQ010000001.1:0-1522897 GCF_030407825.1 Planococcus notacanthi
TTTTTTTTTTTTTTTTTGTTTTTTTTTTTTTGTTGGGGCCCCCCCCCCCCCCCCCCCCAAAAAAACACAAACAATTCCTACATGAACAAGTTGTTCTCTTACCTGCATAACTCACTTCTTTACCTGCACTCCATCTGTACCTTAAAAGGTCAAACCCATGAATGGAAGCTATTCGCATGGCGAACAGCCAGGCATAAGGAGCAATGCATCCTATTGAAGCGTAGCTCACACCCAGCGATCGATCTTTCAACCACTATGAATGCTATTTTGTCTCTTATTTTTCCGGTATTCGTGTAGAAACGCAGAAACTGCATGTAGAGAAGCAACTAGTTAAGGTAGAAGCATCGCCTAACTCCGGTAGAAACCTAAATAGATCATGTACAACCACCAATTCATCCTGTACAACCACAAAAACTACATTTAGCCTCGTACACGCTAAGGGAAGGCGCGTGCACCACCGCTGCCGAGCGTTTCCAGAACCCCACGCCACCTCTCTACTTCAACAAAACACAGTATTTATATATTCCCGAACCCCAAGCTGAGCCGCGTCCACGGAGGGGACGGAGCGATAAGACTGGCAAGCGGAGCGCTGCCCGGCTTATGGCGGGAGTCCCCTCCAGAGCGGCCGAAGCGACTTATAGAACCCTACAATAAATCCACTAATAAAAGGAAAAAACCAGAGCCTCCTAAAACCCAAACTACCTAAAAAATTCGAAGGGAATTAACAAATAAGATAGCTTTGGAACCATGGACTTTTGGTTGATTAACTGGAAAAATAAAGTTGACTTAATTATTTGATAATTTAGATAAGAAATCCAGTTAAAGGAGGAATAAATATGAAGAAAGTATTAATCAGACTGGCGATTTTGTTATTAATGGTCAGCAGCCTGGGCGGATTCAATAATGCGCAAGTTGCGGCAGCGCCGGAACCAGATCCGGAAGTCAAGCTTGCCCAGACGCTGCTGAAGCCGGAATCGCCGAAAGAAACAGTGAGGGTCATCATCGAACTGAAAGAAGAGCCGACCATTGAAACGGCGACTGCAAAAGGCGTGCTCTATAAGGAGCTGCCCGAAAACCAGAAACAGCAGATCGAAGCGGCAGCGATAGCCAAGCAGGAGACGGCGCAGGCAGCCATCACGGATGTGGCACCGAAAATTGATTTTCTCCAAACCTTCACGGCTGTTTTCAACGGATTTTCTGCGGAAGTTGAGGCGGGGCAGGTAGCGGAAATCGCCGAACTGCCGAATGTTAAAGCCGTATATGAAGCGACCGAGTACAAGCGGCCGGAAATCAAACCGACCATGAAATATTCCAAAGAGCTCGTTCAGGCGCAGCAGGCTTGGCGCGATTATGGCTTTAAAGGAGAAGGCATGGTCGTGGGCGTCATCGATACGGGCATCGACCCAACGCATCAGGACATGGTGCTGACCAATAACACCACGGCTGCGTTGACGCAAGCGGAAGTGGAATCATTTGTCTCGAGCAGTGAAATCGAAGAAGGCAAATTCTTTACGCCGAAAGTGCCGTTCGGCTACAACTACATGGACGCCAATACGGAAATCCGCGACATCGCACCGAACGCATCGATGCACGGCATGCACGTAGCGGGTACGATCGGCGCCAACGGCAATGAAACGAACGGCGGACTGAAAGGCGTCGCGCCGGAAACGCAATTGCTGGCTTTGAAAGTCTTCGGCAATGATGCCAATTCGGCTTCGACGTTCGGCGACATCTACATCAAAGCGATCGACGACTCCATCAAACTGGGGGCGGACGTCATCAATATGTCACTTGGGGCAACAGCTGGATTCGTCGACACGTCGAGCCCTGAGCAGCAGGCGGTGGAACGCGCCACCAATAACGGCATCCTGGTCGCCATTTCTGCAGGAAATGAAGACTTGCGGGGATCGGGATTCCTGGCACCGTTCGCGGAAAATCAGGATTACGGCCTGGTCGGAAATCCGGGCATTTCCATTGATTCATTGGGCGTGGCTTCATTTGAAAACAGCGTCATCACCACCGACAGCTTTGTTTATCAAGTAGACGGTGCCGAAGCGGGGCGGGCACTTTACTTGCTGGCGAACGGAGCCGAGCCGGAAAAACTGCCGGCCAAATCACATGAAGTGGTCTATGCCGGCATTGGCCAGCCCGCAGATTTTGAAGGGAAAGACGTCAAAGGCAAATTCGTCTTGATTGCTCGCGGCACCATTTCGTTTGCGGAAAAAGGGATTGCGGCACAAGACGCGGGTGCGGCAGGCGTCATCATCTACAACAACACCACGGGACCGGTCAATATGGAAGCTGATCCGTTTATCACCATTCCGTTCATGTCGACGCTTCAGGCGGATGGACTGGCAATGAAAGCGGCATTGGATGCTAAGAAAAAAGTAACCGTCGTCTTTGATGGCAAAAACTTGGAAATGGCGAATCCGAATGCCGGCAAGATGAGTGACTTCACCTCTTGGGGGCCGACGCCGAATTTGGATTTCAAACCGGAAATCACCGCTCCAGGCGGCAACATCTTCTCGACGTTCAATGACAATGAATACGGCCTGATGAGCGGGACGTCGATGGCAGCACCGCATGTGGCAGGAGGATCGGCGCTGATGTTCCAGCGCATCGAAGAACTTGATTTAGAGGGCAGGGACCGCGTGGGATTTGCGAAAAACCTGCTGATGAACACGGCCAATCCGGTGGAATTGGTGGCGGGCCAATTTGTGTCGCCGCGCCGCCAGGGAGCAGGGCTGATGCAATTGCATGACGCGCTGTCCACAGACGTCATGCTGACAGACCAGCGGACGGGCGAAGCCAAAGTCGCGTTGAAGGAAATCCAGAATAACCGGATGACCTTTACACTGGAGGCCATGAATTTCTCGGATACAGCAGCGACTTACGCAGTAAACGTCAATGCCCAAACCGATTACGTCACGAAGCATCCAGAGCGGAAAATCGACATCACCGACCCGAACCGCTCCGGCTCGAACGTCATTACGGACCTGGTCAATATCACTGCACCCGAAACTGTGACAGTGCCGGCGAACGGTGTAGCGGAAATCGAAGTGACGATCGATGCCGCGGCGTTGCAGGGACGCCCTGAATTCGCAGCGTTCACCAACGGATTTTTCATTGACGGCTTTATTACCTTAACGGATGGCAATGAAGAAGTGAGCGGCAATACGCCACTTGTTGTGCCGTACTTCGGCTTTAACGGAGGATGGGACGATGCGCCGATTTTCGACGATGTGGCATGGGATGCCGGAACGTTTTACGGAACGACATTCCTGACCGATGAATTCGGCCTGATCATCAACGGCGGCAGCCACCAGCAAGGCTTCGTGCCCGAACGCTTCGCCTTTTCACCGAATGGCGACGGCAGTCGAGAGTCGGTCATTCCGGTATTTTCCCTACTGCGGAACGCCAAACAATTGGAAGTGAACGTGCTGGATGAAAGCGGCAAGAAATTGCGGACCTTGCAGACCGGCAAAAACCTGATCAAGAATTTCTCGGAGGTCTTCCCATATTATTACGATCCGCTCAATGAATGGAACGGGGAAGTGCTCGGCGAACCGGTGGCGGACGGCAAGTACCAGATTGAGATGCGCGCCGTCATTGATTATCCGGATGCGGAATGGCAAACCTTGACGATGCCGATCCTGGTCGACACCGTGTCTCCGGCAGCAGTCGCAGCACTCAATAAAGAAACCAAAACAGTGACGGTATCGAGCTTTGCAGATAACGCAGCAGGCAGTGGACCTGACCGTTGGGAAGTATTCCATAACGGCGTCGAGCTGACCGAAAACCAGGAAACCTTTGAAGACGAATCACTGTCGCCAAGCACCACCAGCTACATCGTGCCGGTCGACATCAAGGAAGGCGACGTCCTGAAAGCCGTTTTCCATGACACGGCTGGCAATAGAACGGAAGTTCCATTGACCGGTGCCGTGGACGATACCGACAAACCGGCCATCAGCCTCATCTATCCGGGATTGTTTGAAGTATCGAACACCCGGCAAGTCGGCGTCTTTGGCATCATTGAAGACAGTTCACGCATTGTTTCCGTAACAGTCAACGGCGAAAAAGCCGATCGCTTTGACGGCTTCTTCTTCGATCATACCTTGACGCTCGACGATGGCCGCCACGACATTTTCGTCCAAGCCATCGACGAATCCGGCAACAACCTTGAAATACGCAGCCAAGTACTGGTCGACACGCAGCCGGCTGCCATCGAACTGCTCGATGTGCCGGAGACCACAGCGGGCGAAGACAGCGCTGAAGTGACGTTCAACGTGACAGACAATATGGACGCCATCAAGGTTTACCTGACCGACAGCGAAGTCTACAGCCACGACATGACAGAGCCTTACGGCGAAGCAGCATTCAACGAAGACATCACCATCACCGTCCCTGTCAGCAAAACAGGCGAAAACGACTTCACCTTGAAAGTGGTGGACGCAGCGGGACATATCACGGAAGAGAGCTTCACGATCACAAAATAATGCATGGACAAAAGCCGGGGGAAATCCTCCCGGCTTTTTGTTTGCGTGCCTGGCACGCAAACAATTCAAACACAATTCAAAAAAATTTTTTGAAGCCAGGATCCGGCAATTTTCACGGTTTTTAATGGCGAAAACCCATTTTTGACCTCTTTATCCATCCTCAAATATAAGTTATTCCCTTTTTGCAATAATTGACGGGGATTGATGTTCTTTCTATTATAGAAAAAAGGTTCAAAGGAGGAGTGTGATAAAGTGGGAAGAAACCGGCGCATTTGGAATCCGGATGCATATGAACACGTCGTCATGAGAGGCAATAACAGGCAGGCAATTTTTCAAGAAGAAGCAGACAAAGCCGCTTTCTTCAGAATATTGATCTATGTCCATACTAAACATCCTTTTACGATTCTGGCGTATTGCCTGATGACCAACCATTATCATATGTTGCTGCGCTCGCCCGAAGTGCCGTTGGGAAAAGTGATGGCCCTTATTAACAAACGGTACAGTGATTATTACAAGAAGAAATACAATTATAGCGGTTACTTTTACGAAAGCCGCTACTACTCCGGCAAAGCCATCACGCATAAAAGCATTCTTGCCATCAGCCGCTACATCCACAGGAACCCCCTCAATACCACTGAGCCGATGGTGAAAGATATGAGGGAATATCGGTACAGCTCCTATCGGTACTATGCAGATTCTCTCTTTTCCCCATATGAATTCCTCGATTTAACGTACCTGCCCATAATTTTACCTCCACCTTATTCCAGTTGCCTCGCAGATTATTTGTTGTACTGCGAACAGGCGGATCTTGAATTGAGCGAGAATTGTTTGGGTGCCTGGCACCCAAACAATATATAATAGAAGAAAAAAGGGGGGAAACCCTATGCAAAAGAAACTCCCTGGAATTTTGAGCGGTTGCCTGATAATCATAGGCGTTTGCGTATTGCTGGTAATCGGGATGATCGCTTGGATCTATCTCAATTATGCTAAAGATTCTCAAGCTGAATCAAAGGCCGAAGACCAGGAAATGAAGGCATTTATCGAAGAGAAATATGGCATGGAAGCCAAAATCATCGATGAAACCGAAGCGAATTTTGTAGACGGACATAGCTACCGATTGGCGTTTGAAGGCCAGGAAGATTTGGTGTTCACCGTCACCGAACACGTGGACAATTATGCCACCATTTACCGCGACGACTATCAAGTTGTCCTCGCCACCCATGAAACGCAGCAGCAAATTGAAGACCTGATGCCGCAGCTGGAAGAACTCGGATTCACCACCCCTTCAAAAGGGAAAATGGTCGAACATCTCTTGAAGGAAATCACAACAGGGGACAAGGTCCGCTTTCTCACACTGGACAGCGAACATAGTTACGAAACACACGAAACGGCTGAAATTGAAGCATTGACAGAACTTCTCGGACTCGTGAGAGAAAACAATTTGGACATTCAAGTGATCCGGATACCGAGCCGGCAAGACGATTCCGCTACAGGAATGGACTTGCGTGAAATGGATGGCATTGAAAACGCCGAACAAGTGGAAGCATATCTCGTCAAGAGACTCCTCAGTGATTTGGGTCCCGCGAGTAAACGGATGCAAACCAAGTGGCAGGACGCAGCTGCTCAAGCAGAAACCGGGCGTTTCCGCTTCTATGACCAGTGGCAAGAACAATGGATCAGCTGCCAGGAAGTGAATGATACCGGAGACTGCACCAATCTATTGGCAAATGTCACCTTCGAACCGGGCCAGCTTAGCCAAAAGAACCTTCAACTCGAAGAGGACCTGGACGCCATCTTCGGTTTCTTCGACAGCATCACGCCTAAACTGACTACCGTCGACCTGCTGCTGGTCGATCCGGAGCGGGAAGGCGACCCGGTGCGCTTCTTTTTGGCGGAACGCGCAAACTACGACTCCACTGAACAATTGATCCAGGATCTGGTGAAAGACTGAAAAGCCGGGAGAAACTCTCCCGGCTTTTTCTCGTGGAATTGTTTGTGAATTGTTTGGGTGCCTGGCACCCAAACAATTCGCCAGATGGTTATAATAGAAGGAAAAGAGGGTAAAGCCGTTGAAAAGGTCTGTAACAAATTCCATTTTAAATCAACAAAACGCTATTTGAGTGAAACTATCAGTCAATCTGTCCGTCTATACTAAAACCACAACGAAAAAAGTGAGTTGATTGCAATGACCCGACAACCATCACAGAAGATGAAAAACACCAATCGAATCATCGCCGTTTTGTCGATCGTCTTGCTGCTGGTGATCGGCCTCGGTGCTTATTTGCTGTTGGGCTCAGAAGATCCGGTTCCCGAAACTGCAACACAACAGCCGGCTGAACCCTTAGAAACGAGCCAGCAGATCCCTGAAGCGGAAATTGAGCTCGCCTCCATGATCGCCAACGCCAAAACACATGTCTACACGCTCTACACGGATCTTGAGCAAGGCTCCGGCTTTCTGATCAACAACCAAGGCGACATTCTGACCAATGCCCATGTAGTGCTGGATGCGTCCTACGTGACCGTCAAAAACAGCGACGGCCAGGAATTCAACGGCAACATCATCGGCATATCCGAAACCCAGGATCTCGCTCTAGTCCGCGTCAACGAACTGGCGGGCAAAGAACCTCTGGAAATTGAAATGGAACCTGTCGATATCGGCACACCCGTTGTCGCCATCGGCAGCCCGGGCGACCAAAGCAATACAGCCACGACCGGTGAAATCACCGCAACCGATCTCGACTTCATGGACCAATTCGAATACACAGGCCTCTATGAAATGAGTGCAGAAATATCCCAGGGCTCCAGCGGCGGGCCACTCATTGCCGCCGACACCGGCAAGATCCTTGGCATCAACTCGATCATCCTTGAGGAAAAACCGGGCTCCGGCTACACCATCCCAATCTACACCGTCTGGGACCAGCTGACCGAGTGGGTTGAAAACCCGACGCTTCCAGAAGGAGAGGAAGTCGTCCTGCAGGATGTCAAAGATGCCTATTTTGCGGAAGACCTGCTGGAGAACTTCATTGCCGCCTATTACGAAATCATTCCCTATACGCTGAACGACGCGGAATCCACCTACTACCTGTCGTTTGTTTTGCCAGGCAGTGAAGCACAAGAAGAATCCGCCGAGCTGATCGAAGAAAAAGCAAACCTGGACCGCATCTACGACACCGTCGAGCCAACCATCACCGCCATCGAAATCAATGAAGACAGCGCAACCGTCGAGGCCGAAGCCGACTTCACTTACCACGACAAAACGAGCGGCGAATCCTCCACTGTGTCGCACGAAGGCATCTACACGGTGGTGATTGATGAATACGGAGATTATCAAATTGAGGATATTGTAAATGAATAAAAAACAGGTCCACTTTGTGGGTCTGTTTTTTTATGCTGCATGACGAATTTGTAATTCTACATCATCTATTTTTATTTCTACATGAGTAAGGTGATGCTGCTACCTGAACTAATCGCTTTTCTAGATGAAGTTTCTGGGTTTCTACACGAATTACGCAAGTATGAGAGGGGAGAGTGAATTGTGTGCGTGCCAGGCACGCGCACAATTCCTTATACCAGCTGTTCGCGTGCGAACAGCTTCCATTCAGTCGGTTGAACTTTTATGTAAGAGCTCTAATTCAGGTAAGAAAGGGGGAAATGCAGGTAAAGGAGCAACCAGTTCAAGTAGGAGGATGACTTATCCTTATAACGGCTCCAATAGTTCATGTAGAAACCATTCCTATGAAGATAGAAGTTGTGTGCGTGCCAGGCACGCGCGCAACTATAGCCCGAGTTAGTTCGACGCAAGCCCCCTGGAAAGCGTCTGCCTGGAGCGATTTCTTCACCCCAACACCAAAATAAAAAGGGGACCTGCGAACACCTGCTATCAGCAGACACTCGGGTCACCCTTTGAGATACCTATTTAGAAGCGCTTGTAGCTGTGGAATTTCTTGCCCCAGTATGGATCGTTCATGCTTTTGACTTCTGCTTTCGCTCCGCCTGCGTGTACGAACTGGTTGTTGCCGATGTAAATCCCTACGTGAGAGATCCCAGCGCGGTACGTGTTAGCAAAGAATACCAAGTCGCCTGGTTGTGGGTTGCTGACTTTGTAAGTTTCAGCGTACTGTGAAGTCGTTGTGCGTGATACGTTTTTGCCTGCTTTTTTGAATGCGTATTGAACAAATCCACTGCAGTCAAATCCTGAAGTTGTTGTGCCGCCGAATTTGTATGGAATGCCTTTAAGTGCAAGTGCTGCTGAAACGACTGAAGAGGAAGAAGCTGTTTTCACAGAAGCTTTCTTAACAGTTGTTTTGGTAAGCAATGTGCTTAGGACCCAACCTGATTTACCGTTGACTTTCACTTTGTACCAAGTCGCTTTGCCGACTTTCTTTTGGTGAGTCGCTGTTGCGATTGACCCTTTTTTAGCCATTGTCACGACTTTGTATTTTGTTCCTGCATCAGCACGAACGTTTGAGTTGTATTTCATTTTGAATGTACCTGATTTGGCAGTTGCTTTGCTTGCGGCAACTTGCTCCACAGTAGCAGTTTCAGAAGTTTCATATGATGAAGTTACGTTGTTTTGTGTAGTTTGTGCTGCTTGTACGTCCGTGGTTGAGTTAGCAAATAGCAATGATCCGGCTGCAAGTAAAGTAAAGACTAGTTTTTTCATTATTGTTGGTTCCTCCAGTTTTTATTATCCAAGTATATGAATTAATAATATTTTGCTCTGCCATTTACTATATAGACAGAACGTGTTAAAAACAACGTCAATTCAATTGCAGTTATATTACAGTTGTATAACAAAAAGAATTCAGCCTCCAAAACCCTTTAACAGAAGGGTTTTGAGCGATCGAAAAAAATGAGAAAAAGGTTTATTTCTATGAAAATTGGGTTTTTATTTGAAAAAGAGGGCTCTTTGTTACGTTAAATCTCCTAATAAATCCAAATTTTAATTTCCTTCCAGCTTTATTTTATCTATGCAAAGCGAAAAAACTACAAAGGTATTTTAGACAAAGCTGGCAATAAAAGTACAAGGTAATACTTTCGCAATTTTTTATTAAAAAAATAATTTACTATCTTAATTATAAGAAAACTTTGGTTACTATAACTTTTATCCAGTCAATTTTGACAGAAACCAGTAAACTTCTTACAATTAAAATAATTAGAAAATTTAGAAAGTGGGTATGGAAATGAGGAAAGTTCTTGCCATTGATGGTGGGGGAGTGCGGGGCATCATCCCGGCGATGGTGCTGGCAGAAATCGAAAAACAGACCGGCAAGCCGATTGCCGAACTGTTTGATCTGGTTGTCGGGACATCAACTGGCGGGATCCTGGCGCTTGGATTGGTTGCCCCAGACAGAAATAAAGAAACAGAGCCACGTTATTCCGCAACACAGCTTCTGCAATTTTATTTAGAGGAATCTCACGAAATCTTCGATAAATCACTGTTCTTCAAAATCACCCGCGGCATTTTCACGCGGCGCTACCACGCACGGGCACTTGAAAAAGCGTTGAAAAAATACTTTGGGCATACGATGCTTTCCGAGGCGCTGGTGAACGTGGTGGTTCCGAGCTATGAAATCCACGGGCGCTATACTGCTTTTTTCAAAAGTGGGGATATCCGGACGAAGAAAATTGAAAGAGACGTGCTCATGCGGGACGTTGCCCGCGCCGGAAGCGCCGCCCCGACTTATTTTGTGCCGAAGAAAATCAAAGAATACCCGGATGCCACGTTTATCGACGGCGCCGTGTTCGCCAACAATCCGGCGATGTGCGCCTACGCCGAAGCCAAAGAACTGTTTTCTGACGAAGATCTGCTGGTGGTATCGCTCGGAACCGGAAATCCCCAGCTGAGCATCGATTTCGAACGCTTCAGAACCTGGGGGCTGCTCGGCTGGGCGCGTCCGCTCTGGTATATCCTCATGGACGGCAGCTCAGACGTCGTCGATTACCAGCTGGATTTCGTCCTGCCCGAGCGGGACAAGGCAAAGCGCTATTACCGTTTCCAAATCGAACTTCTGCAGCCGGGCACCGAACAACTCGATGACGGTTCCGAACAAAACCTCAACGCCCTGGTTGAACTCGGCCAGCAGCTCTTGGACGAACGCCGTGACGAAATCGTTCAACTGTGCCGGCAGTTAGTGGAATAAAACTTGTCATACACTTGTAATCAATTCGTATTGGATTGCAGCCTCAAAACACGCTAAACTGATGGAGGAAATTAAGAATTGAATTGTGTGGGTGCCTGGCACCCACACAATAACATACCCATATACATAAAAAGGAGTTGCCCACATGGCCAGAAGATACGACTATATGGATTGGCTGCGGGCCTTGTCAATTTTTGTGGTCGTCGGCATCCATGTAGTATCAAAAATCATCAACAACACCACCACCGACGACTGGATCTGGCATTTCGCCAATATGTTTGATGCCGGCCTGCGTTGGTGCGTGCCGGTATTCTTCATGCTCAGCGGCGCATTGCTGCTGACGCGTGACAAAGAAGAAAGCGTCAGCGAATTCCTGAAAAAGCGCTTGTCGAAAGTCGTCATTCCGCTCATCTTCTGGAGTTTCATCTATACGCTTTACAACATCTACGAGCTGGGAGAATCCTATACTGCCTACGAAATCCTCGTCCAGTTTCTGACCGATGACATCTATTACCACTTGTGGTTCCTGTACACCATCACCGGCCTGTACATCATGGCACCGTTCCTGAAACTGCTCGTCGTCCACATGGACAAGAAAACTTTCCAGGCCTTCCTGTTGTTCTGGATCATCTTTTCATGCTTCCTGCCGTTTCTGCCGAAGTTCTTCGAATTTGAACTCGCCTTAACGCCCGGTTTATTCGAACCCTACATCGGCTACTTCCTGCTCGGCGCGTACCTGGTGCTCTACCCGGTGCCCAAAAAGTACTTACTGCCGCTCGGCATACTTGCCATCGCCAGCTACTTCGTGACGCTGTGGGGGACCTATTACCTGAACGCCGGATTGCCCGCAGACGAATTCGACGACTTCTTCTACGAGCATTACCGCCCGAACGCCTTGTTCATCACGCTGTTCATCTTCATCGGTTTCCAGCACATGAGCAAAAAAATCAAACCGAACGCCCTGATCACCCGAATTAGCACCGCCACATTCGGCATTTACGTCATCCACCCGCTCATCCAGATTTACCTGAATAAATTCTTCGGGCTCAATGAAACCACCTTCAATCCCATCATCAGCGTGCCGTTCGTCTGGCTGTTGATTTTCATCATCTCGTTCGGCATCATCCTGGCTATGCAAAAACTGCCGGTAGTCAACCGGCTTGTGCCGTAGAAAAAGCAAACCCGCCTTCTCGAGAGAAGGCGGGTTTTAGTGCTGGAATTGTGTGCGTGCCTGGCACGCACACAATAATTAGAAAGGAGTTTGCATAAAATAGAAGTAGATAAAGACATAGAACAGCAAGATCGCCACCAATAAAACCGTCGATCCCACAATCCATTTCTCATCCTTTTGCCGGGTCCCATGGACGATGCCGGCAATTGCTGCGAATAAAAGAAGAATACTCAGGAACATGCCATCCCTCCTCGTCAGCCAACTAGCTTTGGCTCCAGTATAGCACGCAGGGAGTCTTGCATTCCTACCTGAAGAATTGGCCGTTCTACCTCATCAAAACGAGTTTCTTCTATAGAAAGGAGATGCTCTTACCTGACATACTCACTTCTCTACATGAAGTCTTCACGTTTCTACACGAATCTAACAAAAACCCATCAAAAACTGGCTTTCTCCACGAGTGAGGGCTGGCTCACTGTGTGTGAACAACGAGTTGCCAGAAAGCGCAGCCCCTTATCCCAAGCTGTTCGCCGCGCGAACAGCTTCCATTCCCGCTCTTGAACTTTTATAGAACAGCTCGAATGCAGGTAAGAAAGGAGAATGTAGAGGTAAAGGAGCAACTAGTTCATGTATAGAATCGAATAGTCAGCGTAGAAAGATGACATGTTCAGGTAGACGCCCCAAAAGTTGTGGTAGAAACATGATTTGTTCAAATAGAAATTGCGCGGGTGCCAGGCACCCACACAATAGGCACCCACACACTATCAGAACCCAATCACCCCACACATAAATTTACATCCCCCACACCAAACTTTAACAATAATTAGGTCTCCTCACACATTCCATTTCGGTAACCGAAAGGTATACTGGAATTGACCCGCAATTCTAACTACGAGGAGATGGACAGATGACAATCCAGAAAAAGCTTACAGCCGTAACCGCAGCATCCGTTTTAGCCATGAGCAGCTTATTGGCTGCAGTACCTGCGCTCGCAGCACCAGATGCACCTGCTAAAGGCCAAGGAAACGGCAACGGCTGGGGCAAAGGCGGCAATCCCAAGAACGCGCAGGAAGTCTCGCTGCAGATTCTCGGCACTTCCGACCTTCATACCAATTTCGTCAACTACGATTACTACCAGGACAAAATCTCCAACGCACTCGGCCTCGCCAAAACCGGCATCTTGATCGAGCAGGCCCGTGAAGAAAACAGCAACACACTCCTATTCGATAACGGCGACCTGATCCAAGGCACGCCATTCGGCGGCTACAAAGTCACACAAGATCCGCTCGGTGAAGACGAACTGCACCCAGCGTACGCCGCACTCGAATCACTCGATTTCGATGCCTCGACGCTCGGCAATCATGAATTCAACTTTGGCCTCGATTACCTGGACAATGCACTCGAAGAAGCGCCGTTCCCGGTCCTCAACGCCAACGTCTATGATGCCGAAACCGGCGAAAACCGCTACAACCCTTACACCATCATCGACAAAAAAGTCGTTGACAGCAAAGGCCGCAAACACACCATCCAAGTCGGCGTCATCGGCGTCGTGGCTCCGCAAATCATGAAATGGGACCGCGCCAACCTGGACGGCAAAGTCGTCGCTGAAGACGCCGTCGAATCCGTCGAGAAATTCCTGCCGGAAGTCGAAAAAGCAGGCGCTGACGTGGTCGTCGTCCTGTCGCACTCAGGGATGGGTGACGAAACACACGAAGTGGGGGAAGAAGACATTACCTATCAGCTGACGGAAGTGGAAGGCGTTGACGCCATCATCACCGGCCACAACCATGACCTGTTCCCAGGCTCGTATTCAGAATTAGCCAACGTCGACCAGGAAAACGGCCTGATCAACGGCACACCTGTGGTGATGCCTGGTAAATTCGGCAGCCATTTGGGCGTCATCGATCTGACACTCGTGAAAAAAGGCAACGAATGGGACATCTCTAACGAAAAAGCAGAGCTGCGTGCCATTGATTCCACTACAGATGAAGTAGCGGAACAAGTCGTTGAAGCCGTCAAGGAAACACATGAAGGAACCATCGAATACGTCCGCAGCCCGGTCGGCGAAACCACCGCGCCGATCAACAGCTATTTTTCATTAGTAAAAGACGATCCATCAATCCAGATCGTCAACAACGCCCAAAGCTGGTATGTCGACCAAAAGAGAAAAAACACAGCCAATGAGGACTTGCCACTGTTGTCAGCAGCAGCACCATTTAAAGCTGGCGGACGCAACGGCGGCGATTATTACACCAACATCGCAACCGGCCAAATCGCCATCAAAAACGTCGCAGACCTGTATGTTTTCGACAACACCGTGTTCGCCTTGAAACTGACAGGAGCGGACTTGAAAGAATGGCTGGAGATGTCAGCCGGCCAATTCCTGCAAATCGACCCGGCAGCAACCGGCGAACAGCAGCTCATCAACCCGGATTTCCGTACCTACAATTTTGATGTCATCGATGGCGTAACCTACGAAATCGACATCACACAGCCAGCCAAATACGATGCAGACGGCAACACCGTCAACGAAACCGCAAGCCGCATCAAGAACCTGTCTTACCAAGGCACAGCCGTAGCAGCTGACCAGGAATTCCTGGTCGTCACAAACAACTACCGCGCAAGCGGCAACTTCCCAGGCGTCCGGAACGCAACGGAAACCATCGATTACGCCTACGAAAACCGCCAAGTAATCCAGGATTACATGGAAGAAGTCGGCACAATCGATCCATCAGCAGACAACAACTGGTCATTCACACCAATCACAGGCGACCCGAACCTGGTCTTTGAAACCTCAGCAGCAGCCCGAACCCTGATTCCCGCAGACAGCGGCATCAGCTACCTCGAAGCAGCAGCCAACGGTTTTGCCAAATACGGATTGGATCTCAAGTAAAAGAAGCAAGCATCCTATATATGGGGTGCTTGTTTTTCTATTGTATGGGAATTGTGTGGGTGCCTGGCACCCACACAATAGGCACCCGCTATCAGCCGCTTCGGCCGCTCTGGAGAGGACTCCCGCAATAAGCCAGGCAGCGCTTCGCTTGCCAGTCTTATAGCTCCGTCCCCTCCGTTGCCGCGGCTCAGCTTGGAATGTAGGGGATAGTAGACAACTTATCGAGTTTGGAGTAAATAAGGTGTGTGAAGTTCTGGTCACGCTCGACAGCGATGGTGCACGCGTCGTCGCTTGGTGTGATGCAGTTTTTAGGGTTCTACATGGTTTTATCCCGCTTTTACCGGAGTAAGGGGATGTTTCTACCTTAACAAGTTGCTTCTCTACATGAAGTTTCTGTGTTCCTACAAGAATTTAGTAAAAATAGGAGAGAAAATAGTGAATTCAAAGTGAAAAAGATCAATCACTGTGTGTGAGAGACACCCTGCAAGAACATGTAGATTCTTATACCAGGCTGTTCGCCGCGCGAACAGCTTCCATTCAAGGTCTCGAACTTTTAAAGAACAGCTCGAATTCAGGTAAGGAAGGAGATTGTGCAGGTAAGGGGATAACTTGTTCATGTACAAACTAAAAATAGTCAGGTAGCCATATCAAATTTTCACTTAAGACCCCCAAAAAGGAACTTAGAACTACGAATTCTACATGTAAAAGCATCCAACTCCTCACTAACTTACCTCCACAATCCAAAAACCAATAGCCGTCCGCTGCGCTCCTCCAACATGCCCGCTTTTCGCAAATTGTGTGGGTGCCAGGCACCCACACAATAACAGTTACACTGCTCCTCGCACCACATACAAAAAAGAAGCCCTATAGAGAAAGAGCGTAAGGTGGCGATTCCTGGAACGCGGCAGCTGGCCCGCGACGTCCTGTCGCGCCAGCCGCATGACCGGCATCCTGCCCGCCCGAAAGCGTCCCTCTGAAGCGATGTCTCTACCCACTCTCTCACTCGCCTAACACTTCAACCCCAACATCGTTGCCACCACTCACTTCTAATCTATAAGAACTAATATCCACTACAACCACATAAAATTAACCTTCCAACAAATTAATTAACATTTAATATTTTCCATTTATAGAAATAGTCATGACTATTTCTAAAAAATCTGTATCGAAAGACTGGTAATTTTTATAAATAGTACTGCAATTTATCCATTTACGAGGTATAATAATTAAATATTTAGAAAACAGAATCTTTTAACCTAGTTTTAACATTACCCTCCTAGGATTAAGAGTATTCCTGGTACAAAAGGAGTGGAGGACTAGTCTATAGTGCTCAATAACTCCATTTAACAAACATTCCAGCAAGGGAGGTGAAAGGCTATGAGCGCCAAGACCATACTTGTCACTGGGGGCCATGGATTTATCGGGTCGAACATGATCCGTTATTATTTGAACAAATACCCCGACTACCAATTGATCAACATCGACTACAACACCGTCGCTGCCCATCCGGAGAACATCGATTGCCCCGAGCATTCAGCACGCTACGCCTTTCATCGCGTAGATATCCGGAATGCCTATGCCATCAATCACATATTCGAGCAATACGACATAACCGACGTTCTCCATTTCGCCGCAGAAACGCGCGATGCCAATCGTGTCGGTGAAATCCGTCTCTACGAACAAACCAATGTGCTTGGACTGGAGAACCTATTGCACGCGGCGCACAACGCTTGGATGGAAAATGACCATCAGCCGAAAGCAGAATACACGGCATCCCGTTTCCACCATATTTCATTGGCGCACAATGAAAACAACAACCTCTACAGCATCAGTAAAGGCAACGCCGATGAACTGGTGGAGAAGTTCCACAAGAAGACCGGCTTAAACATCGTCACTACCGCCAGCCCGGAAGCATTTGGTCCCATGCAGCAGGAAGATGAAATGATTCCGGGAATGATCCTTAAAGCGCTTAACAATGAATCTTTGCTCTCCACTGCAAACAGCAACAAAACACGCGACTGGCTGTTCATCGCAGACTTATGTGAAGCCATCGATACTATCTTCCATCTGGGAGACGCCGGGCAGTTTTATGAAATCGGTTTCAATGTCCGACTGACGGACAACGCACTTGCCGAGCAGATCCACACCATGCTTTCAAATGATTTCCCGGGAAATAAAGGCACGCTTAAAGATAAATTGCTCCACTCCAAAGCGTCTTTCATCTCACAGCCAAAAGTTCTCGGTTTCGCACCATTCACGTTATTCGAAAACGGTCTGCGCACAACGCTCGACTGGTATTTTAAAAAATACAAACAAGCAAGTTTCCTAAAGAACAGCTAGATCCAATTCCATCAGATGAGGTGACCGCATGATTAACTTTAGCAATAATCATTTCTTTCAATTAACCAAGCAGACGCATTCAATCAAATCGATTGCGTTGATACATAAAAACATGAAGCCGGGCGGCGTGGAAATGCTGGTGGTCCGGATGGTCAAATGGCTTAGCGACAACGACTACAACGTTACTTTGTTCTTGTACAGCAGCGGCGGCCCTTTGATTCGCCAGTTGGAAACGCTCAAAAACGTCACCATATTAGTCGATGAAGACCCAAGCGATCCTTCCATTAATATGTGGCTTGCTACGAAGATGCTGACCAAACGCTTCGCTGAACCATTTGACCTTGTCTATTCGTTCAGCCCGATGTCGTTCTTACTTTCTTATCTCGTACCTGCGAAAAAGCGCATGTCCGGCGTCTACCATCCGGAAAGCTACAAACACGAAAGCGTGAGCAGCGTCGTCAAATTCCTCAAGCTGATTGATCCGAAGTTTTACCAAAAATTAATGTTCATGAATCCGTCCATTAAACAGCTAACAGAAGAGGCGATTGGGGAGCGTGTAAACGATACCATTTTCCCAATGCCGTTGGACTTCTGTTCGGATACAAAAACCTTGGGCAACTTTAATTCGCGGCGCATCGTCTCTATTGGTCAGCTGTCCCATTTCCGTACCTATAACTATTATATGGTCGACATCATGGAAAGGCTGATCCAAATCGATCCGGAATTCACTTACCATATTTACGGTACAGGACAAGGAGAAGACGATCTGCGCAATAAAATCGCCAGCTCTCCGGCTTGTGACCACATCTTTATGCACGGCGCCTTTACGTATGAAGACAAAAAACGTGCCTTGCAGAATACATTCTGTTTTGTCGGCATGGGGGTTTCCCTCATTGAAGCGGCAGGCTGCGGTATTCCAGCCATCACCACCAAAATTAACGACCCCAACGGATTGAGCAAAGGCTTTCTCCATCAATTGCCGCCATACGAAAGCGGAGATACATTGAATGAAGACAAAGAACTTATATTTGTAGAAGCGCAAATTGAAAAACTGCTGTCGAGCCAAAAGGAATATAAGAAAATCTCCAGATGCGACCGCGTGAAAGCGGGGGAATTTGAAAGCAATCAAGTGATGGAGAAGTTCATCAGGGAAGCAGAAATGAAACCATACATGATCCGGTTGCATTAGACAAACTAGTACAGTGAAAATCAGTTTAGTATCTGAAAGTTTGATTATTGACAAATTAAGTGAAAATAGCAGGAATTTATATTAATAAATATGTAATTTAGACTAGTATTATAGGGTGAATGGAACTATAATGGAAATACAAGCAGGGGGAAGCTACACAAGACCTAGTTGAGACTAATAGAAAGTGAGATGAAGGGCTTATGATGGAATACGACGCTTATAGAGAAAAAGTAGAGCGACAGCATAACAAAGCCTTAGTAGAAGTCATGAAAGACCTCTACATCAAGGAAGATTTAGGGCCATCGGTGAGTGCTAAGAGATTAGGAATGACACGCCAAGCCTTTATGCATTTTGTTCATGAATACGATCTGAAAAAATTAAAGTTCGGCGAATATAAAAAAAAAGTGATGATTTTCTCAGCGAGCCAGATGGTCCGCTAAGTTAAATCACTAATCAAAGCCCGCTTCCTGATCGACAGGAGCGGGTTTTTGTGTGGGGAGAATTGAGCGGGTGCCAGGCACCCGCGCAATTCCCATACAATTTACAGAACCCCTCGAACATACTCCGAAATCTCTTTATTGATGGCTATTTGTAGGATCTCAGCTTGGGAGCACGTCCCTGTGTCGGCCACAAATTGAGGGGCATTTGAGTCCGACACAGGGACGATAACGGGTGAGCCACAAATTGAAGGACATTTGTGTCTCACCTCGGCAACCCGCAAATCCAGGCCGATTCTTCTCTCCAAGCGAAGGCGTGTGCACCATCACGCCGAGCGATTTGAGAGCCACACCCACTTTACTCCCACACAAATCACAAGGTTGCTGCGTATTCCTTGAAAACCAAGCGGCAGGTGCGTCCAGGAATGGACGGAGCGATAAGACTGGCAAGCGAAGCGTGGCCCGGCTTATCGCGGGAGTCCATTCCAGAGCACCAGAGCGATTTATAGAACCGTACAAAACCACTTTTCCAACTCTATATTCTTTTCAATGAGTAACATCCCAGCTGGGGAGCACGTCCCTGTGTCGGCCACAAATTGAGGGGCATTTGAGTCCGACACAGGGACGGCAACGGGTGAGCCACAAATTGGGGAATATTTGTGTCTCACCCCAGCAACCATAAAACCTTCTCAAACGGTCATCCCATCCAAGCGCCGGCGCGTGCACCATTGCTGCCAAGCGATTCCAGAACCACTCTCTCACTTCTCCTACACATAGAAAGTTTGCTGAGTATTCCACAACCACCAAGCTGAGGCGCGTAACCGGGCTGGGCGGAGCTGTGAGACGAGTGCTCTTCTCGGCTCATGGCGTGAGCCATGCCCTAAGCGACCGAAGCGACTTACAGAAACGGACAAAACAAAAGAGCACAGCCCCGGAACGGGGTTGCGCTCTTAATACTTACATCTCCAAATGCTCTTTCAACGTCGACTGGATCTCTGCCAACTCAGCATCATCCATCATGTAATACCAGATGCCATTAATCGTTTCACCGTAACCATCTTCCACAATCATTTGGTCGACTGTGCCGATCGCATCGCGGTAATTCGATTGGACATCCATCATCTCATCGAACGTCATGTTCGTGCGAACGTTATCACCAAGTGCAGTAAAGATATCCTTATAGTTCAACAAGCTGTTAACCGAAGCGCCTTCTTTCATAATCGCTTGGATCACTTGCTTCTGGCGGTTCTGGCGGCCGAAGTCGCCTTCTGGATCCTGCTTGCGCATTCTCACGTAACCTAATGCTTCGTCGCCGTTCAACTGAATCGTGCCTGCAGGATAGTCATCGAAAGCCATCGTGTTGTTGACTTCCACACCGCCGACTGCATCCACAATGTCCTTAAATCCTTCCATATTCACTTGCATCACATAGTCAATCGGAATATCCAACAAGTTTTCCACTGTGTCCAATGACATTTCAATGCCACCAAATGCATAAGCGTGGTTAATCTTATCCGTTGTGCCGCGTCCGACAATTTCCGTATACGTGTCACGTGGGATGGAGACCATCTTCGTGGATTTCTCTGCCGGATTAATGGTCATCACAACCACTGTATCCGAACGGCCACGATCGTCTTCACGTTCATCCACACCCAGCAGCAAGACAGAGAACGGATCTTGTTCGGTTAACGAAAGTTCCTGGTCCGTCGCGCGTTTTTCTGAAGCTTCGCGGTCGATCGGTTCATGCATTTCATCAAGTGTGTTAGTAAAACTGTTATATACCGTAAACAAGTAAATGCCAAGACCGATAACAATCAATCCAAGAATCCCGACAACCCACGGCCATTTTTTCTTCTTGTTCTTTTTCTCTCTTCTGCCCATCAAAAATTGCCCCTTTTATTCAGCGATAAAATACGCTTCAAGTTCTTCTGCCCATAATTCTGCGCCTTTGTCGTTCGGAAGTCCATCTTCAGTCAAAAAATCTTTCAACTTGTCGTCATCTGTATCCGGCCATGCGGACCAGTGGTCAATATAAGCGTAATCGTAAATCGCTGCAAATTCTTCCAACGCAGAAACCTGTGCTAAATAATAGCCAGCACCATAAATCGGCTGCGGAGGATGAAGCACTACGATAGCATCTTCCACTTCAGCGGTCACAGCATCTTTAAACTCACCAATATGTTCACGTTCCTGCTCGATTGCAATGCGGTCATTGTTCATCAACGTCATCGGCTCAAGCAAAACGATGTCATAGCCAGCAGACAAATCGACCTTGCCGCCGATTAATGCTTCAGATGTTCCTGTTAATGGTAGAATGTCCACTTCAATGAAATCTTCATAACTTGTTTCCAGCGATCTCTTCAAGCGTTCTGCATATCCAGGAGTACCTGAATCCAGTGCAGCTGAACCGGCTATCAAGAGCTGCACAGTTTCGCCTTCATCACTGCGTTCTATCAGCAAGTCCTGTACTTCTTTATCGGCATTTGCCGATAAATCCTTAACGTTCACAGAAATGTCACTAACTGGTTTCTTTTTTTGGGTTGTTTCTTTTTTCTCACTGGTCTGCGCTACAGCTTCTTCTGGTTGTTCCAATACGTTTTCCAGTTTATTTTGCCAAGTTAAGTAGCTAAATACTAGTGCAATTACACAAATAATGACAGCAAGTACAGCTCCAATTTTATACAATTTCATGGAATGCTCCTTTCAAAAAACACCTTTTCATACAAATAAAGATAGCATAAATCATTCTAATAGCCTATAAAACATTTTAAAATTGGAAGTTCTTTCGACTCTTACCTATGCTATACTATTTTAAGTTGTTTATGAATCAAAAATGATAAGAAATTGAAAATAAAAGGAGATATTCACTACATGGAAGAAACCATCAGTTTACAAGACCTCTTTAAAACCCTGAAAAAACGGGCCGGGTTGATCGCACTTATGACCATTTTAGCTATTACCATTGCAGGAGTTATATCATTTTTAGTCCTGACACCGATGTATCAGACTTCTACGCAAATCTTGGTTAACCAGGAAGCTTCAGAAGCTGCCCAATTAACGAACCAAAATATCCAAACCGATCTGCAATTGATCAATACATATTCAGTCATCATCAAAAGTCCGGCCATCTTAGATGAAGTAGCAAGCCAGTTAGACCTTGATATGTCGGTCGAGCAGCTCAACAGCAAAATCACTGTCGCGACTGCTGAAAACTCACAAGTAGTTAACGTTACGGTTCAAGACGAAGATCCTGCACTTGCAGTCGACATCGCTAATACAACGGCCAAAGTATTTGAAAGTGAAATCTCTGATTTGATGAGCGTCGATAACGTCTCGATCTTGTCGCCCGCTGTACTGAAAGAAAACCCATCACCGGTCGCACCGAATCCGATGCTGAACATGGCTATTGCGGCTGTCATCGGCTTGATGCTTGGAGTAGGGATTGCCTTCCTATTGGAATACCTAGATACATCCATCAAGAACGAACAAGATATTGAAGACATCCTTGGCGTACCTTTGCTTGGTGTCATTTCTCCTATTAAAGAAGAAGCAAAGTTAGACGAACCAACTACCTCATCCAGAAGAAAGGCGGTGTAACGCAATGGCTAGAAAGAAAAAAGTCTTGCAGGAAACTGCGCGTAAACTCATCGCATTCACAACACCACGCTCATTTGTTTCGGAGCAATTCCGTACATTGCGTACCAATATCAACTTCTCATCACCGGATGCAGAAATCCGTACAATGGTTATTACGTCAGCTGCGCCTTCAGAAGGAAAGTCGACAACTTCCGCCAACTTGGCAGTCGTTTTTGCACAAGAAGGCAAAAAAGTCTTGCTGGTGGATGGCGATATGCGCAAACCGACCACGCATTACACATTCCGTATGGGGAATACTATCGGTTTATCAAATGTATTGACACGCCAAAACTCGATTCAGGAAGTTGTCCGCTCAACAGCGGTCGAACGCCTGGATTTGATGACATGCGGCCCGATTCCACCCAACCCAGCTGAACTTTTAGCATCTAAATCAATGACAGCTTTGATTGAACAGCTTAAAGAAATGTATGACCTGATCATCTTTGATGCGCCGCCCGTACTTTCTGTAACAGATGGACAAATCTTAGCGAATAAATGCGAAGGCACTATTCTTGTAGTCAGCTCAGGGAACACGGAGAAAGAGATGGCAGTAAAAGCAAAAGAAGCCATTGAATCTTCCAATAGCCGTTTAATCGGCGCAGTACTGAATAACTTCGCGTTGCCGAAAGATAATTACTATTATCAATATTACGGAACTACAGAGTAAAAAGGGTTTCCTTTTTACTTTTTTTAAAGCGTCAAAGGAGGACTCAACAATGATCGACACACATGCCCATATACTGCCCGGACTTGATGACGGAGCAGAAACGATGGAACAGACAAAGCGATTGCTGGAAAAAGCAGTCGAAGAACAGCTTACTGGCATCATCGCCACCCCCCATGCCTTTCACCCGAATTTCCAAACAAACTTAGCTGCTTTAAAGAAACAATTGGAGCTGGTCAACAGCTATATTGCACAAGAACAACTCCCTCTTAAAATATACAGCGGGCAGGAATGCCGTCTTTCTGATAAATTGCCTGAACGGTTATTGGCAGGAGAAGCCTTGACGATGGCAGGTTCCAGATACGTCCTATTGGAATTGCCTTCATCTGGAATCCCAGCTTACACAGTTCCTGTTATCCAGCAATTGATCACCAGTAACTACGTGCCGATCATCGCTCACGCCGAACGCAATCAGGGTATCATTGAAAAGCCGGAGCGCTTGAAGAAACTTTTGCTTCACGGTGCCATGGCACAAGTCACAGCGGGATCAGTTGCCGGCAGCTTCGGCAAAGCGATCCAGCGTACAGCGATGAGCTTAATCGATGCCAACCTGATCCATGTCTATGGGTCAGATGTCCATAGCCTGGACAAACGGCCATTCTTATTCAATGAAGGACTCGATTATCTAGAGAAGAAGAACCAGCACGACATGGTCGATATCTTCTTGGAAAACAACGAGCGCATTCTTTTGGATGAACATTTACATGTTTTAGAGCCGGAAGACATCCGTAAAGGGAAATGGTGGAATATATTTGCTTAATAAATAATAAAAAAGTATTATTTTGTTTATAAAATCCTATCATTTCCAGTAAATAGTATGTTAGAATAAACAAGGTTTTAACGTATATATGCAGAAAGTAATGGATATTGAAAGGATTGACCCCTATTGTCTTTGAAAAACCGCGTTTCTTTATTATTGGTAGTTGACTCATTTATCGTCTTTTTCTCCATTTTTATCGGTTATTATGTTCTTTATCCTTATAACGATGTCCTGCAAAACAAATTCTTAATGGCCAGTGCATTGACCATTTTCATTGCCCACCATGCCTTAGCGATGTATTACGGCTTGTACCGGAAAGTTTGGGAGTATGCCTCAATCGGCGAACTGACTTCCATCTTTAAAGCGGTCACTTGGTCGATTGTCGCAATCGGCGTTGTGCAATACCTTTACAGAGGAGATGTCCTCTTCAGAGCATTGGCGATTACCTGGATGCTTCATCTCATCTTAATCGGTGGTTCGCGTTTGTCATGGCGTTTGTTCCGCGATAAAGCCATCAACCACAAAGGCTCCGAACTAAAACGCACATTAATCGTTGGAGCCGGCAAAGCAGGCAGCTTAGTGGCACGCCAATTACTGGCGAATCCTGAAAACGGCTTATTGCCCGTATTGTATGTGGATGATGACAAAAACAAGCAAGGCCTTGATATTTATGGGGTTCGAGTGGTACATGGCAGCACGCAGGACGTTGCAGATATCGCCAAAGACAATTTGATCGATACCATCATTATCGCCATTCCTTCACTCGGCAAGCAGGAAACGGCTGAGTTGATCAAGACTTGCATGGACTCCGGTATCCGGACACAGACGATTCCGATGATCGAAGATATCATGACTGGGAAAGTATCAGTAACGGATATCCAGGATGTTAAAATCGAAGACCTGTTAGGCCGCGATGAAGTTAAGTTGGACATGGACAAGATTGCTGATCAGTTGACCAGTAAAACGATTTTGGTAACGGGTGCTGGAGGTTCAATCGGCTCCGAAATTTCACGCCAAATCGCTCGTTTCGGTCCGAAGAAGCTATTGCTTTTGGGCCACGGAGAAAACTCGATTTACTTGATCGACATGGAGCTTCGCCAAACAGTGGCACCGGATACAGAAATCATTCCTATCATCGCCGATGTCCAAGATCGAGAACGCATCATGGATATCATGGAGACCTATAAACCGGATGTTGTCTACCATGCAGCGGCGCATAAGCATGTGCCGTTGATGGAAGGGAACCCGATGGAAGCGGTCAAAAACAATGTTTATGGAACAAAGAACGTTGCAGAAGCTGCGCACTTAAGCGGTGTAGGCAACTTCGTTATGGTATCGACTGATAAAGCAGTGAACCCACCGAACGTTATGGGTGCGACAAAACGTTTTGCGGAAATGATTGTGCAGAACCTGGCTAAACGCAGCGAAACGAAGTTCGCAGCTGTACGTTTTGGGAATGTACTTGGATCTCGCGGATCGGTTATTCCGCTATTTAAGAAACAAATTGCGGCCGGTGGTCCGATTACCGTAACAGACCCACGCATGACTCGTTATTTCATGACCATTCCAGAAGCGTCACGTTTAGTCATTCAAGCTGGAACTTTGGCTGAAGGCGGAGAAGTGTTTGTACTGGATATGGGGGAACCTGTGAAGATTGTTGATTTGGCTCAGAACTTGATTCGCTTGTCTGGTTACTCTGAAGGCGAAATTGGCATCAATTTTTCTGGGATTCGTCCTGGGGAGAAGTTGTTTGAAGAGCTGCTGAATGAAAACGAGATTCAGACTGAGCAGGTCTTTCCGAAGATTTATATTGGGAAAGCGAATCCGGTTAGTGAAGGTGAGCTGACTTATCTTTTGGAGAAGCTGCCTGATATGCGGAATGATGAAGTTAAGGATGTTTTGGTTGGGTTGGCTAATCGGAAGAATGTAGCGACTCCGAAAGTAGAAGTTGGTTCTGCTTGATAAAAGTAAATAGAAAAATTGAAGATAGAAAGGAGAACAATATGTTCTCATTCACGAAAAGAATTTTAGATTTTTCTTTATCGCTATTAATTATTATTTGTTTATCTCCTGTTCTTTTGCTTTTATGTATCTTAATAAAGATAGATTCACCAGGTCCTATTCTTTTTAGACAGAAAAGAATAGGAAAGGACAAGAAGAATTTCAATATCTTAAAGTTCCGGACGATGAAAGTCGATACGCCTAACGATATGCCAACTCACTTACTGGAAAAACCTGACTTTTTCATTACTAAAACAGGTAAGTTTTTACGAAAGACCAGCTTGGATGAGCTGCCTCAGCTGTTCAACATTTTAAAGGGTGAAATGAGCATCATTGGTCCACGTCCTGCGCTGTGGAATCAGTATGATCTGATTGCTGAGCGGGATAAGTATAAGGCGAATGATATTTTGCCTGGGTTGACAGGGCTTGCTCAGATTAGCGGTAGAGATGAACTGGCGATTGAAGTTAAGGCGAAGATTGATGGAGAGTACGTTGAGAAGATGAGTCCGGTGTTGGACTTTAAAATATTCTTTGGGACTGTTTTTAGTGTTTTGAAGAGTGATGGGGTTAAAGAAGGTACAAACATAACTAATAAAAATTCTTAACATAAAAAGGTGTATGAGGCATGAGTAAAAAAAGAATTTTAATTACAGGACAAGGAAGCTACGTAGGAACTAACTTTATAGAGTGGATAAGCCAATGGCCTGAAATGTATGAAGTAGAAGAATTATCTGTTCGAGGAGAAGACTGGAAAAAGAAAGACTTTTCCTCATATGACTCTATATTACATGTTGCTGGAATTGCTCATGTTTCTACAGATCCTAAAATGGAAGAGCAGTATTATAAAGTGAATCGTGACCTTACAATTGAAGTAGCAGAATATGCTAAGAGAAATGACGTCAAACAGTTTATATTCATGAGCAGCATCATTGTTTATGGAGACAGTAATAGCGATAAGACAGTTATCGATAGAAATACAGTACCTAAGCCAAGTAATTTTTACGGAAACAGTAAGCTTCAAGCAGAAGAAGGATTAAAGCTTCTTGAAAGTAAAGATTTTAAAGTTGCTGTTGTTAGACCTCCTATGATTTATGGAAAGAACTCTAAAGGAAATTATCCGAAATTGGCTAAAGCTGCTAAAATACTTCCGGTATTTCCTGACTATGAAAATCAGCGTAGTATGCTCCACATAGATAATTTGAATGAGTTTTTAAGACTAATGGTAGAAAATGAAGAGAGAGGAATATTTTTCCCTCAAAATAAGGAGTATGTAAAAACTACTGAAATGGTAAGGATTATTGCAGGTGTGCATGGCAGAAAAATAATGTTTACAAAAATATTTAATAGTTTCTTAAAATTGTTAGTCGGGAAACTAAAAGTTGTTAATAAAGTTTTTGGAAATTTTGTATATGAAAAAAATATGAGTGAGTATAAAAAGAATTATGAAATTAGAAAATTTAATGAATCAATAAAAGTAACTGAAAGCAGGGAATCCTAGTGAAGTATAGCGTTTTAATGTCGGTATATAATAAAGAAAAACCTGCTTATTTAGAGGCTAGTTTAAGAAGTATGGTTAATCAAACGGTAAAACCAGACGAAATTGTGATAGTAAAAGACGGTAAATTAACTGAAGAACTAGACCTGATTATAAATAAGTTTATTGAAAGTGAGTCAACTTTATTTAAGTTACTATCTTTAGAGAAAAATGTGGGCTTAGGTAAAGCATTGGATGCTGGATTAGCAATCTGTAAAAATGAGTTAGTTGCGAGAATGGATAGTGACGATATTTCTTTAGAAAAAAGATGCGAAATGCAGTTACTGCTATTTAACAAAGACAAAGAGTTGGATATTGTTGGAACTATGATAGATGAATTTTATGACGAACCAAAGAATATTATTTCTTCAAGAATTGTACCCTTAAAAAATCATGATATAAAAAAGTTTATTAGAAGAAGAAGTCCGTTTAACCATCCAACAGTCATGTATAAAAAATCGGAAGTAATTCGAGTAGGAGGTTATGGAGAACTTAGAAGAAAACAGGATTTAGATTTGTTTTCAAGGATGATAAATAACAACTGTAAGGGTGAAAATATTAATGAAGCCCTTGTTTTATTCAGGTCAAATGAAGATAATTTTAAACGAAGAAAAAGTTGGTCATATTGTAAAAGTTATGTTTTAGCACAATACACAATTTGGAAAAGAGGCCACTGTAATATTGTAGATTTAACTATAGTTACACTAGGGCAGATAATAATGTTTGTATCACCAATGTGGCTACTAAAATGGTTATCTAATAACTTCTTAAGAAAAACTTATAAGCCGGAAATTGGAAGGTGAATATGGTAATATGGAATATTTTTACAAAATAATAAAAAAAATACATATATTCATGCACAAATTATTAAATCGAAGTATTTATAGTAATGGAGTTATATTATACGGAATTCCAAGAATGATTAATTCAAAAGAAATTATTTTCGAAAAAGATGTAAGAATAAACGATAATGTTTTTCTTCATGGTGCAGGAAAAATTATAGTAAAAGAAAATGTAACTCTATCATATGGAGTTTCATTAATTTCAACAGGATACAGTTTAGAAAACTGGGAAAAAAACAAAATTACAAAACAGCATATTAATAAAAAAATAATTATTGGAGAGAATGTATGGTTATGTGCTAACGTAACTGTATTGCCTGGAGTTACCATAGCAAAAGATATAGTTGTAGCTGCTGGTTCAGTTGTGACTAAAGATTTGTTGCAAAGTGGCTACATTTATGGAGGCAGTCCAGCAAAAGCTATAAAAAAAATTATATAAGGATGTATAAAATGAAAATTTTGCATATTACTGCGACTCACCTTAACAAATATGGAGGTATTCCAGTAGTCTTAGAAAAGTTAGTAAAGCATCAAAATGAAATAGAAGAAGTTGAATCAAGGGTACTCTCAATTAAACATGACATTAATAATATTGAATCTAAATTTTTTTATTTTTTAGATAGTCAAAGTAAAATCGAATTTTTTTTGCAAGAGTACGAACCAGATATCACAATTTTTCATGGATATTATTTTAAAGAATATATTAATACTTCTAAAATACTTGA
The DNA here is from genome assembly GCF_030407825.1 of Planococcus notacanthi. Classification (NCBI taxonomy): domain Bacteria; kingdom Bacillati; phylum Bacillota; class Bacilli; order Caryophanales; family Caryophanaceae; genus Planococcus; species Planococcus notacanthi. The sequence continues at coordinate 28,889 of NZ_JASDCQ010000001.1, forward strand.
AAAGGAAAAATTATTATACTATATACAACCACATAGTTCTTTTATGAAAACAGCACAAAAAAAAGGAAGAATAAAAAAGTATATTGCAAATAAATTATTTTTTAGTAAATTCGTTAAAAATGCTTTTGGGTATATTTTTCTGAATGAGAATGAGCAAGAAAAAGCAATATTTAAAACCAATCATGATTTAATCATTCCAAACGGTATCACTATTCTTGAAAAAACTATTGGAAAAGTATTAGAAGAAAAGATAAAAATTTTTTTCTTAGGAAGAATTGATATTGATCATAAGGGATTAGATATTTTACTTGAAAGTTTAAAGGAAATTGATAACCAAAAAAGAGACTTTATATTAGATATCTATGGAATTGGTTCAGATAGAGATGTTGCTATCCTTAAAAATTCCATTGATCAATTAAATTACTTAGAAGTAGATTATAAGGGTCCAGTATATGGGAAGGAAAAAGATGAAGTTTTTAAAAGGTATAACATGATGATATTGACTTCTAGGTATGAAGGATTTCCAATGACTATATTAGAAGCTCTTTCTCATGGAATTCCTTGCATAGTCACAGAAGGTACTAATGTAAAGAGTATGATAGAAAAAAACAATCTTGGGTGGGGAACAGAAAAAGAAACTATATCTCAAACAGTTTTAAAGGGAGTAGAAGATTATAAAAATAATCAAAATTTCTATGTTACTCACACTTCAGAATATGTAAATGAGTTCTACAATTGGGAACATATAGCTAAATTATCAGTTGAAAAGTTAAGGAAGATAGCTGCCTATGACTGTTAAGTAATAGGAGTAGACTTTTCAACTTATTTATCTTATAGCTATGAGTTTATATTTTTAGACGAAAGCTATTTACAAACTTTATTATATATTTTCTGAATTAGCATTTTCAAATATAATACAGAGTGAATTATCTCATCTTTGTAAATTGAGGAAGATTAAAATGTGGTTATTTTATCTATTGATAATTTATATACTTGTATTAGGAGCTTTTCTAGGTTTTAGTAACAAGAGTGATCTGAAAAAAAATATGTATATATATTTCACTTTTGGATTATTCCTTATCTTAAGCGCTTTTAGAGGAGAAAATGTAGGGAATGATACAATAAATTATTTAAATTTATTTAAGGAAATCAGTGTCTCTGATAATCTGTCTTTATTTAGCCCAAGATTCGAAGTAGGTTATGTCTATTTAAACAAAGTATTAAGTTATTTTTCAAGTAATCCTCAAATTATATTAATTGTTACAAGTATTATTATAATGTTAGGTTTTGCGAGATTCATTTCCAAATATTCTAAAATTCCATGGTTAAGCGTTTATTTATTTTTTACTTTAGGATATTATGGAATGTCTTTAAACACAATTAGACTTAACATTGCAATCGTTTTAGTATTATTGTCTTATGATTTTCTAAAAAATAAAAAAGCATTTAGATTTATTTTCGTAATAATTTTAGCTTCTCTTTTTCATAGAACAGCTATTTTCTTTTTAATTGCTTGGCCATTAATTAAGATGAAGATTACTTTAAAAACCATTGCAATATTCTGTTTAGTAAGTATAGGAATGTATTTTTCTTTTCCTAGCCTACTTAGCATGTCCTTAAGTCTATTTCCTACTTATGGTTACTATGTAGGATCTGATTACTTGAATGGAGAAGTAAGGTTAGCCAGTGTAATGAATATGCTAGTAGGAATTAGCATAGCTTTATTAGGGATTTTAATTAATCATCAAAAGCATATTAATGAGAAAAAAGAAATTTCCTTTAAAACAAAGGAAAGAGATAATGAGGATAATCATAATATGCTTATCTTATTGTTTACAGGAATATCATTAATATTCATCTCATTTAGATTTAATCTTCTTGATAGAATAGGGGATTACTTTATTGTTTTCGCCATTGTTTACTTACCTAATGTGATGGTGCAATTAAAAGATAGCAAGTTAAGGTATACTTTAATATATTTTATCATTTTATTATTCTTTGCTTATGTCGCTACTATTCAAATGTTAAGGCCTGAATGGAATGAGATATATCCTTATAGCTTTTTTTAATTTTATACTACTTTAATTCATTGCTAAATTTTTAACTTTTTTTATTTTACATTAGAATTGAAGAGTTGTTAGGAGCGTTAATATGAAAATAATTTTAGTTAACATAGGACCTGTAAATAAGTATCCTCCTGTTTTATCGGTATTAAATTATCTTAAAGATTTAGGTATAGAATTGGTGTTATGCACTACAGACATGGACACTCAGACAAAGAAAATTTGTATAGAACGTGATATTAGTATAATTGACATTAAAGCAAATTATGAAAAACCTATTCATCCCTTATTAAAATTAGTTAGAATGCTACAAATTAAAAAGAAAATTTGGAAGGAAATAGATAAATGCTATGACAATGACACTGTAATATGGGTATTCTCAGATTTAGCTTTGAAGCATTTAGGGAGTAAATTGTTGGGGAAAAGATATGTCTTACATATGTTTGAGTTGAGTAAAAATAGCATATATTATCGCAAATTTCCTAGTATTGCGTTAAATACAGCCAAGTATGCTAAAAAGTCTGAAGTTGTAATTCAAGCTGAGTATAATAGAGCTCATATAGCACAAGCATGGTGGGAACTAGAAAAAACTCCATATATTTTACCCAATAAACCCTATAATAATTATGCCATTAGTAGAAATTCAGAGATAACAAATGAAGAAGCGGCAAAAATAATGAATAAATTAAGAGGAAAGAAAATTATTTTGTATCAAGGAGTTATAAGTTTAGAAAGACCTTTAGATCCTTTTATTAATGCAATTGATAAACTAGGTGACGATTATGCATTTGTTATTATGTCAGGTGGAGAGAATATTTATAAGAATAGTACTAGTAAGAATTTATATTTTATACCTTTTATTCCTCCTCCATACCACTTAGAAATTACCAGTAATGCATACATTGGTATATTGTCTTACGTTCCTACAAAAAATGAATTTTCAAATTTAAATGCCTTATATTGTGCGCCTAATAAGCTTTATGAATATACTATGTTTGGTATTCCTATGATTGGAAATGACATTCCAGGTCTTTCTTATATATTTAATACAACAGAATGTGGAGTTTGTTTTGAAAGTTTTAATGAAAAAAATATAATAAATGCAATTAGTGAAGTAGAGGACAACTATAATTATATGGCAGAAAAAGCTACAATTTTTTACGAGAATACAGATATGAGAGAAATTCTAAGCGAAATAACTAATAACCTTCGTTAAATTTTAAATGCATCTATAGTGAGGTTGAAACATTTGGTAACAAATACTCTGAAAAAAATATTCTCATCGAATGTATTTAAAAATGGCGCGTGGCTATATGTTCTTCAAATTTTCAATACGTTAGTACCCTTTTTAACTTTACCTTACATTACGAGGGTAATGGGGAGTTCAAGCTTTGGTTTTTTCTCATTTTCACTGAATATTATTGGGTATTTTCAAGTATTAGTAGAATACGGTTTTAATCTGTCTGCATCAAGAAAAATAGCTATTACTAATGATAAAAAAGAAATTAATAGAATTTTTAGTTCCATAATGGTTATCAAGTTATTACTTTGTTTTATTACATTTATTGTAATGTTTTTTATTATTATTCTTTTTGATATTAAAAAAGAACAATCTCTGACTATGTTTATATTATATTTATTAGTTGTTGGTTCTTCTATACAGCAGACCTGGTTATTTCAAGGTTTGCAACGTATGAAATACATAACAATTATTAGTGTTATTGCAAGAAGTATATCTTTAATATTAATATTTGTTTTCGTTAAAAATGCTGATGATTTATATTTGTATAGTTTTTTGTACGCATTTACATTTTTATTTAGTGGTATTGCTAGTTTAATACTCGTTTTTAAAACATTAAAAATAAAGTTCGTTTTACCATCTTATCAGGATATTATATTAGAACTTAGAGATGGTTGGCATACATTTACAACTTCAGCGATGACAAAGATTTTTAGTGGTTTCGGAATCACTACTTTAGGCATTACAAGTACAGAAGCGGCAGTTGGAATATATTCTGCAATACAAAAAATCCCACTTATCATTTCTATGATGTTTGCTCCTATTAGCCAAGCGATATTTCCATATATAAGTAAGCATTATACAGATTCTTTTAATAAAGGATTAAATAAAGTGAAAGTTATTGGGCTTTATGTAATGCCTATCATAATTTTTATTAGCCTGGTTTTGGTAGTGGAATCCGAAAGTCTTGTTAGAATTCTCTTCGGGGAAGAGTATGCAGAGTATTCATTTCTATTAATTCCTCTCACCTGTTGGATGTTTTTTAGTGTCTTAAATAATTTCTTAGGTATTCAAATATTAGTAGCAAGTGGTTATTTAAAAGAGTATAGTACAGCATTTAAATTAGGACTTCTAGCATTGTTAATAGTAAATATTGTATTCGGTTCAATTTGGGGTGTCTTTGGAATTGCATTAGCGGCATTTGTTGGCGAATTTATATTAAGTATTGCTCTAATATATCAAATAAGAAAAGTAATATTATATGAAAAAGTAAAGGGTGCTTAATTTTGTTTTCTAAAAATTAAAATTTTAAATAAGAATGCTTAAAATTCGAAAAGATTAACAAATTTCATGTACTTTAATAAAATTCTTATAGAGTATAATTCAAAATCAGAAAGGAGAACTAAATGTTTAAAATAGCTGTAGCGGGTACAGGATATGTAGGTTTAGTAGCAGGAGTTTGTTTTGCTGAAAGAGGTCACCAAGTAGTCTGCGTGGATATAGATGAAAATAAAGTAAACTTAATGAAATCGGGAGTATCTCCAATATATGAAACAGGTTTAGAAGAATTAATGAAGAAAAATTACGAAGCTGGAAGACTACGATACACGACTGACTACAAATCTGCTTATAAAGACGCAGATGCAGTTTTCATTGGTGTAGGAACTCCGGAAAACGAGGATGGATCTGCAAATCTATCTTACATAGCGACGGTCGCTCGACAAATTGCTGAAACCATTGAAAAAGATTGCTTAGTTGTGGTTAAATCTACAGTTCCAGTGGGTACAAATGACAAGGTTGAACAGTTTATCTATGATTTCTTGATTAATGATGTAAGGGTAGAAGTTGCTTCAAACCCTGAATTTTTGGCGCAGGGATCTGCAGTGCATGATACTTTGAATGCGAAAAGAATCATCATTGGTACCGAAAGTGAATGGGCCGAAGATCTTTTACAAAAGATTTATGAGCCATTTAAGTTACCAATTGTATCTGTAAACAGAAAGTCTGCAGAAATGATTAAATACGCTTCTAATGATTTCTTGGCATTGAAGATATCTTATATGAACGATATAGCAAACCTGTGTGAGCTAGTCGGAGCGGATGTTCAAGATGTTGCTAAAGGAATGAGCTTTGACGATCGCATCGGCAGTAAATTCTTAAATGCCGGTATCGGTTACGGCGGATCTTGTTTCCCTAAAGATACGAAGGCGCTTGAATACTTGGCCACACAAAATGGCTATGACTTGAAGACAGTCAAAGCCGCGATTGATGTGAACAAAGATCAAAAGACTTTATTGTATAAAAAAGCTAGTAAGCGTTTAATTACATTTAATGGCCTTAAAGTCGCCGTTCTAGGTCTTACATTTAAGCCAGGAACAGATGATTTAAGAGAAGCACCATCGTTGGAGAATGTTCCTTTGTTGTTAAACCAAGGTGCTGATATTTATGCATATGATCCAATTGGGGCAGAAAACTTCGCTAAAGCCTTTCCTGAAGGCAAGAGTGATAAAGGCAGCATTAAATACGTATCAAGTGTTGAAGATGCTTTAGAAGATGCAAACGTATGCTTCATCTTTACTGAGTGGAAAGAAGTTAAAGCTGTTGATGCAAAAGCTTTTAAAGAGTTGATGAGAACTCCATTGGTTTATGATGGCCGCAATCTTCACAGTGTTGAAGAAATGGAACAAGCTGGAGTAGAATACTATTCAGTTGGTAGAGCTCCGGCAAACCAAGACGCGCTTAAGGAGATGAGAAAGCTTGAGTTACAAGCCTCTAGACTCTAATAAAGTATATTTTATTACCGGTGCAGCTGGATTTATTGGTTATTACCTTTCAAAACGGTTATTGGAGTTGGGATGCCGTGTAATTGGAATTGATAATCTTAATGAATATTATGATGTAAATTTAAAGCATAATCGCTTAAGTGAGTTAGAATTAAGTGAAAAGTTCACTTTTATTAAAGGTGATATATCTGAAAAGGAATTAGTTACTAATCTCTTTGAAGAATATAAACCAAATATTGTTGTGAACTTGGCAGCACAAGCAGGTGTAAGATATTCGATTGAAAATCCAGATGTCTATATTCAAAGCAATGTTATTGGGTTTTATAACATCCTGGAAGCATGCCGTCATTATCCAGTTGATCATTTATTGTATGCTTCTTCAAGTTCTGTTTATGGGGCCAACAAGAAAGTGCCTTTCGAGGAAACTGACTTTGTGGATAATCCAGTTTCGTTGTATGCATCTACTAAAAAATCTAATGAATTAATGGCTCATACGTACAGCCATCTTTACAAAATTCCAGCAACTGGACTTCGCTTCTTCACAGTTTATGGACCGATGGGACGTCCGGATATGGCTTACTTCGGATTCACAGATAAACTATTTGCAGATGAAGAGATAAAAATCTTTAATAACGGGGATTTTGAAAATGACTTATACCGTGACTTTACGTATATAGATGATATTGTAGAAGGCATTCAACGACTTCTTTCTAACTCGCCAAGTGAAACAGGCGAGGTTTCGCATAAAGTCTTTAATATCGGAAACAGCAGTCCTGAAAAGCTGATGGTATTTATTGAGACGCTTGAAAAATGCTTGAGTAAAAGTCTTGGCAGAACTATAGAGTTTAAGAAAAAGTTCGAGCCGATTAAACCGGGCGATGTTCCTGCGACTTATGCTTCTACAAAATTATTAGAAGAAGCAATTGGATTTAAACCGAAAACCTCCATTGAAGAAGGACTTCAGCAGTTTACGGATTGGTACTGTGAATATTATAAAAAGGCATAATTTTTTTCGATAAGCAGTTCAATTTTTTTACAAAAAAATAAGACTAATTAGTAAGGTCTAAAGTATAAGTGGGTGCAAAGATGAGAGTGAAAAAAGCAATAATCCCTGCAGCTGGACTCGGGACAAGGTTCCTACCAGCTACAAAGGCAATGCCTAAAGAAATGCTACCAATCGTCGATAAGCCAACGATTCAATACATCATTGAAGAAGCCATTGCTTCTGGTATAGAAGATATTATCATCGTAACAGGTAAAGGCAAACGTGCGATTGAAGATCACTTTGATCATGCCTTTGAATTGGAAGACACGTTGATGAGAAAAGGCAAACAAGAAATGTTGGATTCTGTGTTGGAGACCTCGAAAGTAGAAATCCATTTCATCCGTCAGAAGCAGCCGCTTGGCTTGGGCCATGCTATCTGGTCGGCACGTAAATTCATCGGTAACGAACCTTTTGCAGTATTATTGGGCGATGACATCGTTGAAAACGAAGAACCATGCTTAGCACAATTAATGGACCAGCATGAAAAGACTGGCAAGAGTGTTATCGGAGTTCAGCAAGTAGCTGAGAATGATACAGACCGCTATGGCATCATTGATCCTGTTTCAGTTGAAGGCAAATTGATTGAAGTGAACAAGTTTGTTGAAAAGCCGAAAGCTGGCACTGCACCATCTAACTATGCAATCATGGGCCGTTATATCCTAACACCGGAAATCTTCGAATACTTAGGAAAGCATGAATATGGTGCAGGTGGAGAAATCCAGTTGACCGATGCCATTCAAAAGTTGAACGAAGTTCAGTCTGTGTATGCCTATGAATTTGACGGACAGCGGTTTGATGTAGGAGAGAAGTTTGGCTTCATTGAAACGACGATTGAGTTCGCTTTGAAGCGTCCAGAGCTGAGAGATCAGTTGTTGGAGTTGTTTGAGAGAAAGCTGCAAGAGTCGGTAGCAATAAAAAACTAAAAGTAAGTTCATTAAATGATTAGAAACCGGCTTGCATACAAAATATATAAGCTGGTTTTAATAAACTGTGTTTATTAAAATGAATTATTCGTCTTATAATAATAGTTTCGATGCTGAGAATATTTGTGTACTTGAAGATACCTATAAACTATAAAGAAATGTGGTTGTTGCATTGACTAAAAAAGTAATGGTTGTTTTTGGTACACGTCCCGAAGCGATTAAAATGTGTCCCTTGGTTCAAGAACTGAAAACTAGAGAGGGTTTAGATACAGTCGTTTGTGTAACTGGGCAACATAAAGAGATGCTTAAACAGGTACTTGATGCATTTAATGTTATACCGGATTATGATCTTTCTATTATGAAAGAAAAACAGACACTGTTTGATGTTACGATAAATATTTTAGAAAAAATGAAGAGCATTTTAGAGGAAGTAAAACCAGATGTAGTATTGGTCCATGGAGATACTTCTACGACATTTGTTACATCACTCGCTTGTTTCTATTTACAGATTCCTGTAGGCCATGTTGAAGCAGGTCTTAGAACATATGATATTTACTCGCCTTATCCGGAAGAATTTAACCGTCAGGCGGTAGGCATTGTTGCAAATTATAACTTCGCTCCTACAGAAATTTCAAAAGAAAACTTGATAAAAGAAGGAAAGAATCCGGCTTCTATCTTTGTTACGGGGAATACTGCGGTTGATGCTTTAAAAACGACGGTTACTGAAGACTACTCCCATGATCAATTAGATTGGGCTGCTGACAGCAAGCTTATCATGATTACTGCCCACAGAAGAGAAAACCTGGGTGAGCCGATGAGAAATATGTTTAAAGCTATCAAGAGAATTATCGAAGAACATCCAGATATTAAAGCTATCTATCCAATTCATATGAATCCATTGGTAAGAGATGCAGCGAATGAGATTTTGGGTGATTTAGACCGGGTAAGAATTATTGAGCCTTTGGAGGTAGTTGATTTTCATAATTTCCTATCCAGATCACACATCATCTTAACGGATAGTGGTGGTATTCAAGAAGAAGCTCCAAGTCTCGGTAAACCGGTCCTAGTCATGCGTGACACGACTGAGCGTCCAGAAGGCGTTGCTGCGGGAACACTTGAATTGGTTGGAACAAATGAAGAGACGATTTATAACGCATTTAAATTGCTATTAGAAAATCAAGAGAAGTATGAATCAATGAGTAAAGCTAGCAACCCTTATGGTGATGGATTTGCTAGTAAGCGAATTGCAGATATTTTAGAGGGCAAAGAAGTAGCTTATTAAAGATATTGATCGGAGCTATTAGATACATTAAATAGAATGACCTTTTGTTAGTTTAATTTGCGTGTATTGCGTAGGTTGAATTTGCAGGAGGTTTTTTATTTTATGCATATTAAATACTATTCACAACATTTTTATTTGCAATAAACATGTGAAGGAGGTGATGGATGAATCAGCTAAATTTATTAACTATTTTGCTAGCACATAGATTAAGAAAAAGCGCTAAAGAATTATGTAAACGAAAATGTAGAAAAGCGCAGAAAGAGGAGAAAATGATTTTAAGTGTTATATTAGGAGTCGCTGTTGATACACCTGTGTGGATTGCTGAACTCCAGCGAAACAAAGCAAATCATATTGTTGTTATAGACTATGATTATTTGGGAGAACCGCAGCAGAGAGAAAATATTCTTTATCTCTCCCCAATTGATGCAAAGAATTACATGAAACAATTTGATTCAGTAGAATTTTTTACCTCATTCTATAGTTTTCCAAGCATAGGAAATCGCGCCCCTGTGTTGAAGAAGATTCAGTTTATTCACGGAATATGTAGACCCGAAAGTCCAAAGCCTGATGCAGCGGGGAGTTAAGGCTTTGGATTGGGAATAATTATCTAAATAATTAAATATTTATAATAGGGACCATTTGGGAACTGCTGTAATTTTGAGGAGTCGAAGGCGGCGCCAATCGGTCCCACTGGCAGCGATTCGTCAGCTCGAGCTCTTGGTGGTGTTCTGTTGCAAAATTTCACTCATTTCCTTCAAGGTATACCGGTGGTTTACAACATCCACCACAAAATCCTCTTCACATATAGCTATCGGAAAACGCAGAATATATCCGTTGTAACGGAAAAAGAGCGCCGTACACATCAGAGCGGTACGTTTATTCGCATTATGGAAAGCGTGGTTTTGAGCCAGTGACTCTAACAATGCGGCTGCCTTCTCATAGAGGCTTGGATAAGCATCTTGACCAAACAAAGATTGCTGTGGTCTTTTTAAAGCTGAATCCAATAACGCGTGATCCTTTACACCGGTCTGCTCATCGGCAGAATGCTCGAGAATCACTTTCTGGTTAATCAGGATCGCCATCTCTGCTGTCAGGAAAAAAAGGGTCATCGGTCAACGAGTCCTTTTAATGCTTCATGATGAGCTTCCATTTCTTCTTCGAGCCTGTCGAAGAAATCTGACGGGACACCGTCCGGAAGCGGAATCATTTTCGGCACTTTTTTGATGACGATTTGATTATCAACCAATTCGACTTGTACCTCATCGCCCTTTTTGACATTCATTGCTTTCAGCACATCGTTTGGCAGCGTCAACCCCAGCGAGTTGCCGATTTTCGTAATGCGTCTTTCTGTCATGGCCATTGTTTCTTCCTCCTCAATATTTCATTGGCATAAGTTCTAACAAAAGGTATTTGTTCTAACCATAATAACGCTTGCTTCTCATTCAGGCAAGAAGCTGAATTTCTAGTCAAACGCAAAACGCACCTTTATTGTGTAATGCGCGATACAAGTAAAGAATTTTGTAACGAATTTGTACAGAATTCTGCAGGGAGCATCCCTAAAGTGGCTTTAAGGACAATTGCGCGGGTGCCTGGCACCTTACGAACTTCCGGTTTTACATTGAAGGGATCCCGAGGTCATTAAATTTTGGGAAGAGTGTGAAGCGAACGAGGATGCACTTCTGCTGTCAATGGTCACGGTAGGAGAATTAGATTTTAAAAGCAACAACTTGGGTCTGAATGACTCCAGTTGTTGCTTTTTTATATTTATCAAAATCCAGATAATTACAATTAACTTCTTCAGGGGTTCCCACGCAGTAAATTCTTCTGTATCTTCCCGATCGACGTCCGCGGAAAATCATCAATAAATCGGAACTCCTGGGGCACTTTAAAGTAGGATAAGTCTTTTGCGCAAAACTCGTGTAGTTCTTCTGCTTCGACTTCTTTTCCTTCATACAGTTTCACATAAGCAATGACCGCTTCTTCACGGAGTGGATCAGGTTCACCGACAACGGCACAGGCTTGGATGGCTGGGTGTGAAGATAAAATGTTCTCTATTTCTATAGAAGAGATATTTTCTCCGGCTCTTTTGATCATGTCTTTGTTGCGGTCAACAAACCAGATAAAGCCGTCTTCGTTGGCATAGCCATTGTCTCCGGTAAACAGCCAACCGTTTTGAAGGGTCTGTGCAGTGGCTTCCGGGTTTTTGTAATAGCCTTTCATCAGGGAAGGACCGGCGACGACAATTTGTCCGACCTGATTCGGTGGGAGTTCGTTTCCTTCTTCATCCAATATTCTTACCTGATGGCCGAGTGCCGGTTTTCCGATGGCGGAAATGCCTGTTTCCGGATCGACGGCCATGTCTTCGTAGAGCGGCGTCACGATGTTTGTCGTGACGGATTCCGTCAGTCCATACCACTGGAACAGTTTGATGTCGAAGCGTTGTTGGAATGCCTGAAGGTTGGGTGTCGTAACGAACAGGCCATAGCCTGCCTGGCGTAGGCTGTTGGTTGCTTCTGCCGGATGCTCAGGTTTTTCCAGCAGCATCTTAATGGTAGTGGCAACCATACTGGTGACGGTCGGCTTGTGTTTTTCGACCGTGTCCCAAAACGTCGAAGAGCTGAAGCGTTTTTCCAGAACGATGGTGCCGCCGCAAATGAGCATGGCCATCGATGTGTAATATTGCGAATTGACGTGGAACAACGGTAAGAAAATCAAGTAGCGGTCATCCGAATTTAACTGTTGATAGAGTATGGAAGAATGGCCGGCAAATAGGTAATTTTCATGGGTGATCAAGACGCCTTTCGGCTTTGCGGTCGTTCCGGATGTGTACATGATGCCGGCGACATCGTCGGGCGATACATCACAGGTAATTTTTTCATTGGATAAGCTGGATAATTCCTTATACCAGTCAGCGTCATTTTGCTGGCAGAAGACTAAGTCTTTTTGATTCGCCGTTTCGATATGCATGTCATTGATCAGATCCGGCTCATAGAGAAAACCTTTGCTTTCGGAATGCTCCAGGAAATAATCGAGTTCCGAAGCAGTCGCTGCAGTGTTGACCGGAAGCAGAATCGCACCGATCGCTCCGCAGGCAAACCAGGTTTCATAAAAGAGTGGGGAATTGGAAAGGAAGCCGGCGACGGTATCGCCTTTGCGGATTCCTTTCTGTTCGAACCAACGCGCCAATTGGTTGACCCGCTGGTACATCTTGGCATAGCTATAACTTTCATTCCCAAAAACGAGAAATTCTTTTGCCGGATTCTTTATCGATTGTTTTTCAAGCATGGTGTAGGTCGTGTGCCGGCCATGGGTTAGCATAAGAAAAGCCCCTTTCAGTTTAGAAAATCAACGGGATGACAGTAACGATGGTTCCTGCAACAATCATCAAGAGCACCATGGAAACGAGGCAATAGCCCCAAATGTCTTTTAAGCCGAGTCCGGAAAGTCCAAGAGCCGGGAGGACAAAGAATGGCTGCATCAAGTTCGTCACCAAATCTCCGATAGTGACGGTATTGACCACGGAAGAAATCGGGATGTTGAAAGCCCGGGAAGCTTCCAGCATGATGGGTCCTTGGATTTGCCACTGGCCACCGGCTGACGGCACAAAGACATTGACGACTGCTGCTGATAGGAAAGACAGCAGCGGGAATGTGTATTCATTTGAGATGGACACGAAAGACTGTGAAATGACGGTGATCAATCCAGAACCGACCATCATTCCCATGATTCCTGCATAGAAAGGAAATTGCAGCAGGATTCCCGAAGCAGACGGCATTCCGGCAGTGATGGCATTGATATAACTAAGTGGTGTACCATGAAGCGCAAGGCCAAGAATGATAAAGAAAAAGTTCAGGATATTCAGTTCCAAGTTAAAGCCGTTTTGAATAACATATTGAACAAGCCATAACGTTCCAAGCGCGACCACTACATAATTGATGATTTTGCTGCGATCCAGTTTTTCTGCAAAAGTTTTGGCTTTTTCCTGCTTAGGTGCAACGAATACATCGATATCTTTTTCAAACGGAATCACTTCATCCTGCTTAGGCATCATTTTGATGTAAACGAACAAGACAACGATAAGTCCGATGAACGCAGTCAGCAAAAGAGTCGGACTGAAGATGGTCTCGGATAAGGGAATCAACCCAATTTCACCTTCCAGTGAATGGCCTGGTGTATTGACGAGGAGTGGAGCCGTCACGGTGATGCTGGCGGGCAAGATGGCGATGGTGCCAGTATAAGCAGCCGCAATCAAAATTCGGAAATCGGCTGTTTTGACATTCTTCGCAACTTCAATGGCAAACAGGGTGCCTAAAACAAATCCGAGGCCCCAGCTGATATAGCCGGCTGCCGCTGCCACCAATATCGTAATGATCAACGCAGATTTTTGTGTTTTTGGTATAGACGCCATACGCACCAGCAATTTTTGGACTGGAGGTGCTTTAACCAAGGCATAGCCCGTTATCAGGATCAAGATCATTTGTGTGGTGAAGGCGAGGAAGTTCCAAAATCCGGTGTACCAATGGGTGGTCATATCGGTCAACGATTGATTGGTGACGGTCATTCCTAGGATCAAAGTTAAGAACGTCAGCAGGATAGCAAAGATAAAAGCATTTGGTAAGTAGTTCTCAACTCCGACATTAAAACGCTGTGATACTTTTCTCAGCATGTAAATACCTCCTCATTTGTATGCGTTTACAAGTTATTGACTGATTCTTCCTCTATGTATAGACTATAGTCTATGAATATAATTTCGCAGACTGCAGTTTGTTTGTCAAGTCAATTTAAAATATTCTGAAAAGGTGGAAGAGAATGGTCACAAGACAAGAAAAAGCCAAAGAAACGAAACAACGAATTTCACGGGTGGCCTTGGAATTATTCAATGAGAAGGGATTCACCAATGTAACGGTGGATGAAATCATCGAGAAGGCGGCTTCATCAAAAGGAGCCTTCTACAATCACTTTAAAAGTAAGCATGATATCTTTGCGGAGAAGTTCAAGGAAATTGACGACTTTTATGTAGAAGAGCTGTTCCCGAAACTGGAACAAGAAACGGATGTCGTAAAGAAGCTGAAAAGTTTCTTGTCCATGCAGATGGCTTATATTGAACAGGACCTGGGCTGGGACGTCGTCCGCACTATTTACGAACAGGAACTCAATCCGGAGCGGGAAAGTTATTTCCGGAATCCGAATCGTCCGCTCTATCATTTTCTCGTTGAAGTTGTGAAAGAAGGCGTCAGCAGCGGTCAATTACGTGATGATCTGGGAGTAAGGGAAATGGTGATTGCACTTATTCGTGCCATGCGCGGGATTCTATATGATTGGGCAATGCAAAAAGGCGAATTTGGTTTGGCAGAGGAGCAGGAGCTGCTGTTTGATTTGGTCATTCGAGGAATGAAAAAGGATGGTTCTGTGGGTTAACCCACAGAACCATCCTTTTTATCATGAGAATGTTTAGTTGAACTTTTCACGCCTTCGACCAATACACCGATCATGTAACTCGATAGATCCTGAAGCGTCCGTTCACACTGGCTGACACCCCAATGATAAATCATTCCCATCATGGCCTGATTCATCATGGTCAGAAGATTTTCAACTTGCTGTTCTGATGCACCCGGATGCTGCTGGTAAACTTCTGCTGCCAAAGAACGCAAGATGATGGTCAAGCCACGATCTTTATTTAAAAAATAAGTATGCTCTTTCGATAAGAGCGCCGAACTGTAGATGACTTTCATCAGCTCTTTGCCCATTTGATCGTTTAAGAAGCACATGACCTCGTGGACAAACAGTTCAATTTTCTTGTAGATGTCCATTTCTTTTGGAAGCGAATTGAAGACTTGCATATAATGTTCGTCAGCTTCTGAAAATTTCACAAGAAAGAGCGTCGATTTGGATGAGAAATGTTGATAAAACGATCCTTTAGAGGTTCCACTTTCTTTACAGATTTCATCGACTGTTACTTTATCAAACCCTTTTTTCGCGAAAAGCCGCAATCCGGTTTCCAATATTTTTTTTTGCGTTTTTTCGCCTCTGGCCTGCTTATTTCCTTGATTTAACATTTTAACACCTCAATTTCTTGTTGACAGAATATTCTAACCTGTAATAGAATCAGACTACGGTCTATTTAAACTAGACTATGGTCTGGTATTACACTCTTAATAATAAAGGGGAAACGGGTATTTAGCAACGTTAAATGATAACGCTTACAAAACGGAGGGGTCGTATGAAGAAGCTTATTGAAGCAAGTGATGTGAAGAAGCTGATTAAGAGCCACGATCAATTATTGGTCGGGGGATTTGGGTTATCAGGAACGCCTTTAACGGTTTTGGATGGGTTACTGGATGCGGATATTAAAGGACTGACAGTGGTCAGCAATAATTTGGGCGACAGTGGCCAAGGGCTGCACAAGCTATTTGTCCAAGGAAAGATAAAAAAAGCGATTGGATCCTTTTTCACAACCAATAAAGAAGCTGTACAGGCCTGGCAAAGAGGTGAATTGGAAATTGATTTATTGCCCCAAGGGACTTTGGCGGAAGCCATTCGGGCAGGAGGGGCTGGCATTGGTGGATTTTATACCAAGACGGCTGTAGGAACGGAACTCGCTGAAGGCAAAGAAGAAAGAGTCATCGATGGGGAACGATTCATTTTCGAGAAGGCCATTAAAGGAAACGTGGCCTTAATCAAAGCGAAGCAAGCCGACACCTTGGGCAACCTTACTTACCACACGACCGCACGGAATTTTAATCCGATGATGGCTACAGCTGCCACCATCGTCATTGCGGAAGTGGAAGAAATTGTAGAAGCAGGAGAGCTGGATCCCGAATCGATTGTCACGCCGCATGCTTATGTCGACTACATCGTGAAAACTGCTCATAAAAAAGAAGGGAGGAATTACGTTGGCACAGAACATACGGCATCAAATAGCTAAACGAATCTCTGAAGAATTGGAAGAAGGACAAATCGTCAATTTAGGGATAGGCATCCCGACCATCGTCACTGAATATCTGGGGGATAAAGAAATCTATTTGCAGACGGAAAATGGGTTGCTGGGAATGGGGCCGCCCCCAACCGAAGATACCTTGGATATCGATTTGATAAACGCTGGAAAAGAACCCGTAACTTATTTACAAGGTTCGTCTTTTTTCAGCAGCGCGGATTCTTTTGCATTAATCCGAGGCGGGCACGTAGACGTTGCGGTGTTAGGGGTGTTGGAAGTAGAAACATCCGGTCAGATTGCCAATTGGGCTGTTCCAAATCAGCCTATCCTTGGTGTCGGGGGAGCCATGGATTTGTTGACAGGGGCAAAAAAAGTCATCGTGGCAGCGCCGTTGTTTACCAAAGATGGGAATTCGAAACTGGTTCAAAAACTAAGCTACAAAACCAGTGGCATAAGAAAAGTGGATCTTTTCGTATCCGATTATGCCGTGTTCAGTTTTGGAGATGACGGGGTGAAGGTCGTGGAAATCACAGACAATCTTTCTATTGAAGAACTGAGTGAGAAAGTCGGATTTGCTCTTGAATATGACAAGGAGAAAATTCTGGAGAAATAATTCAACTATAGGGGGATTTGTATGTGGAGTGTAATCACGATCATCTTGTCATTGGTTCTATTAATTGTATTGGCACTTAGGGGATTCAGTATCATCATCATTGCACCGGTTGTCAGTTTGTTTGTTATAGCCACAAACAGTATGCCTGTTTTGGATTCGTTCCAAAACGATTACATGACCGGCTTTATCAATTATGCGAAAAACTATTACCTTATCTTTCTTTTTGCTGCGATGTTCGGGAAGTTCATGGAAGACAGTGGAGCAGCCCGGAAGATTGCTGAAACGCTGTTGAGGCTTTTAGGTAAAGGCAGTAAATACAAGGTATTGGTTTCCGTAATGGCCATCTGTGCATTTCTGACATACGGCGGTATCAGCTTATTTGTTGTTATCTTTGCCGTCCTGCCGATCGCCAAACCACTTTTTAAAGAATTGGATATTCCCTGGCATTTGTTTTTGGCCTCGTTTTTCATCGGTATCGGAACCTTTACGATGACCATGCTGCCTGGAACGCCAGCTATTCAAAACATCATTCCGATCAGTTACTTGGGTACCAGCGTCACTTCAGGTGCTTGGATTGGGATTACGGCGACTATTACCGTCTTGGCATTTAATCTATGGTATTTAAGATATGCCTTGCGTAAAGCGGAGAAAAAAGGCGAGACTTACGGCAATATGAAAAACTTGGAGGACAAAAAAGAAGGCGAAGTAGTGGATCAATACGCAGACAAGAAACTTCCAAGCCTTTGGATCAGTGCTATTCCCCCTGTCCTATTGTTGATTATGCTCAACGTCCTGAAAATTGAAGTGCTGTATACGCTGATGATTTCAGTCGTGATATCGAGTGTGGTCTTCTGGAAATACATTGACGTGAAGAAAAAGACCGTCAACGTCGGCGCCACCAATGCGGTCCTGCCCTTGGTCAATACCAGTGCGGATGTTGGCTACGGTGCGGTTATTGCTGCCACAACAGGATTTGCTGTGTTTACAGATTTGATGACAAGTCTGCCGGGAAGCCCATTGATTTCTCTTTATATCGCAACCACGGCGCTCGCTGGTATTACCGGTTCGGCCTCTGGTGGTTTGGGAATCGCCATGGAAACCTTGTCTGATATTTATTTGAATCTTGATTTGAATCCAGATGCCATCCACCGAGTTGCTGCCATGGCTTCCGGCGGGTTGGATGCTTTGCCGCATAATGGCGCGGTTATCACCACGCTGGTAGTAGCAGGATTAACACATAAAGACGGATATATCCATGTATTTATGGTCGCCGTAGTCGGACCATTAATTGCTGCAGTTCCAGCGATACTAGTGGCGGCAACATTCTATTAAAGAGAGGATGAATTCAATTGATAAAAAATTTAGGGGTTATTGGGGCAGGGACAATGGGTTTTGGGATTGCCTTCCAATTTGCCATCAACGGGGTTCCAAGCAAGTTATGTGATGTATCAGAAGAAACATTAGCGACAGCGAAACAAAAGTTTGATGTCTACTTGAATCTATTTCGCTCAGAGGGATATGAAATCCGCCTAAGCGATGAAGAAATAAAGAAAAATATCAGCTACACGACTTCAATGGAAGATTTAGCGGGTTGTGATTTTATTATCGAAAGTGTTTCTGAAAATCTGGCACTTAAGCAAAAGCTATTCAAACAATTGGATGATATTTGTGCACCGCAAACGATACTCGCATCCAATACTTCCAGTTTAAAACTGTCGGATATCACAGAAAATGTTGAAAAACACAAAGAGCAGATCGTGCTGACTCATTTCTTCAACCCGCCGCATATCGTTCCTTTAGTGGAATTGCTGCGAACTGAACATACGCGTGAGGAAGTATTCAACGAAGTAAAAGCGTTTTTGGAGCAGAACGGCAAAGTGACGATTGAAGTGAAGAAGGAAGTTGCGGGACTTGTTGCCAACCGTATCCAAGTAGCGATGGCTCGGGAAGCCTTATCCCTGATTGAAGATGGAGTTGTCAGTGAAGAAGATTTAGATACTGCAATTTTTGATGGGCCCGGGTTCCGGTTCTCTTCCAGCGGTTTGTTGAAAATCATTGATTTTGGCGGGTTGGATATATGGAAAGTTGTCCTGGAAGAACTGCAGCCGAAAATCGAGTCTCAAAGCAGGAAATTTTCTATCATCGAAGATCGTGTCGCTAACGGTTCGATTGGCGTGAAAAACGGCGCAGGATTTTATGATTATCCTGGAAAAGGTTTTAACGAATACGTCATGGAGCGGGACAAGAAATTGGTTCAGCATCTATTGAATACACATCCAGAGTTGAAAAAGAAAAAGGAGGAGACAGCAAAATGACGACTTATCTTATTGATGGTGCACGCACTGCATACGGAACATTCGGAGGGGCTTTGAAAAACACCAGCGAAATGGAATTAGGGGTAGTGGCGGCAAAAGAAGCCATCGCCCGAAGCGGAGTGCCTGCCCAGGATATCGACGAAATCATTTTTGGGAACATCATCCAAACGACCAAAGATTCAGCATATCTTGCGAGACATATTGGCTTAAAGAGCGGGATGGCTGAAGAGTCTTCAGCGTTAACGTTAAACCGTTTATGCGGTTCAGGGCTTCAATCCATCGTATCCGGGGCTCAATCGATTGCTTCAGGGGATGCCCAGGTGGTTGTGGCAGGCGGGACAGAAAATATGAGTTTGGCTCCGCATGTATTAAGAGGAACGCGTTTCGGTTCACCTGGAAAAGCACCGTTGATAGACGATATGCTGTGGGAAACATTGATGGATAATCATGCCGGATGTGGGATGGGAATGACAGCGGAAAACCTGGCGGAAAAATATTCAATCAGTCGTGAAGAACAGGATGAATTCGCTGTGGCTTCACAAGCGAAAGCTTCTAAAGCGAGAGAAAGCGGCCGATTTGCCGAAGAGATTGCTGCGGTTACGTTGAGAGGCAGAAAAGGTGAAGATGTTATTTTTGATCAGGATGAACATATCCGTGAAGGAACAAGCATGGAAAGTTTAGCGAAACTAAAGCCTGCCTTTAAAAAAGAAGGAACAGTCACACCGGGGAACTCAAGTGGCATTAACGATGGAGCGGCGGCAGTAGTCCTTGCTTCAGAGGAATATGTGAACTCAAATAAGCTTAAGCCATTAGCGAAAGTGGTTTCTTGGGGAATTGCGGGCGTGGATCCAACTATCATGGGAATCGGACCAGTCCCGGCGAGCAAGAAAGCGTTGGCCAAAGTTGGATTGACTTTAGATGATATTGGCCTATTCGAATTGAATGAAGCTTTCGCTGCACAATCATTGGCTGTGTTAAAAGAGCTTGGAATCCCGCAGGAGAAAGTGAATGTTAACGGCGGAGCGGTAGCGTTAGGACATCCAGTAGGATCGAGCGGCGCACGTGTTGCTTATTCTCTGGCTTTGGAAATGAAAAAACAAGGTGTTAAATACGGCCTAGCCACTTTATGCATTGGCGGTGGCCAAGGAATCGCCGTCATTCTTGAAAATCCAGAAGCAGCGTAAACGGATGATAATGCTCAAATTTGATAGAAAGAAGGGATACGCTTGAATATAGCCGTTGTAGGTGTAGGGGCACTCGGAACAATTGTCGGGGCCATGTTAAATTCCAAAGGAATTAAGGCAGATTTGGTGGATGATTACCAAGACAACATAAACGGAATCAGAGAAAAAGGATTACAAGTCGTTGGAAATATTGAAGTGAAAGCGACTGGGGAAGCGTACCATATCGATGAACTGGATAAACAATATGACCTTGTTCTTCTATTGACCAAGCAATTTGAAAACGAGAAAATTCTTACGAAACTGCTTCCTCATTTGCATGCCGACAGCATCGTCTGCACCTTGCAAAACGGAGCGCCGGAAGAAAAGGTTGCGGAATTTGTCGGGAAAGAGCGGACCATTGGAGGCGCGGTTGGTTTTGGCGCCACTTGGCTGGGACCTGGCGTCTCAGAGCTCACATCGGAACTGAAAGTTCTTGAAAACTTTGCGTTTGAAATTGGCGAAACAAACGGGGAAATTACAGAACGAATTAAAAAAGTAAACGAGATTCTTCAGCATGTCGGCGGTTCTGAAATTATGGATAACTTACCTGGCGTCCGCTGGTCCAAAATTTTAATGAATGCAGCCTTTAGCGGAATGTCCGCTGCCTTAGGCTGCACTTATGGTGAAGTGATGGACGATCCAAGAGGCCATTGGTGTCTAGTACACATTGCGGACGAAACCATCAGAGTCGCAGAAGCTCAAGGCATTAAGTTCGTTGAAATGCAGGGCGTTGATTTCAGTGATTTAAGATTGAAAGATGACAGTCCAGAAGAAGTGTTGAATAAATTCCCGTTCATGAAGGAAGTATGGGGACGGCATCGGAAACTTAAGGCAAGTATGCTTCAAGATCTGGAGAAGGGTAGAACAACGGAAATCACCCACATCAATGGCGTTGTCAGTGACAAAGGAAAAGAGCTGGGCATCCCAACGCCGTTTAACGATACCGTGGTACGGCTTGTGAAACAAAAAGAAGCCAATAAAGAAGTGGTGACTCCAGAGTATATTGATGAGTTCTTTAAGAAAGTGGATAGTTCGGTTGTTTAAATGAATATATATAGAAGAAAGCTCATTCCGGATTTTACTGGAATGGGCTTTCTTTTATCGATTTTAAATTGCGCGGGTGCCTGGCACCCGCACAATTCACTTTTCACAAATTAATTATTGTACAAATCTAAATGATTTGCCCATTGTGTGAGTCTGAATACAGTCCTATATGAAATTTTCTCCTATTTCAATGAAAAAGTTCTTTGATTTCCGTTTGAACGGGTTCAATCTAGGGAAATAATTGATATCTTGAGATAACATAGGAGGAACACAGGTGGATCGTTTTTTGCAGGGGGTTGCTGATTTTTCGGCTTGGTTATGGGGGATTCCGCTCATCACCATGCTATTGATATCAGGTCTTTATATGACAGTTAAACTTGGATTTTTTCAATTCCGTTATTTTGGCTATATTGTCGGACAGACGTTCGGCAGCGTATTTAAAAAACCGAAAGGGGAAGGGACCGTCACTCCGTTTCAGGCGCTGACGTCTGCTTTGTCTTCGACCATCGGAGCAGCGAACATTGTCGGTGTGCCAGCAGCGATTATGTTCGGTGGGCCGGGAGCGGTTTTTTGGATGTGGGTCATTGCGCTGATCGGCATGGCGCTCAAATTCGCTGAAAGCGTACTCGCGGTTGAGTACCGCGAGAAAAATAGCAGGGGAGAGTTTGTCGGCGGTCCCATGTACTACATGACGAAAGGCTTGAACATGAAGTGGCTGGGCATTTGGTTTTCATTTGCCTTGATGATTGAGTTGATCCCGAGCATCATGGTACAAGGGAATTCCATCGCGACTACAGTACAAGCGACGTTCAACATTCCGTTGTTGTGGACGGGGATTGCTACCGCTGTACTGGTATCCATTGTTGTTTTCGGTGGCATCAAGCGGATCGGTAAGGTCACAGAAATTTTCGTTCCATTTATGGCATTGATTTATGTCGGTGGCGCTGTCGTGATTTTGTTGATGAATGTTCGTGCCGTGCCCGAATTCTTTATGCTGATTTTCAGCAATGCCTTTTCGCCTGCACCGGTGATGGGTGGTTTTGCGGGGGCAGCGATTGTGGAAGTGATCCGCTGGGGATTTGCCCGCGGCCTTTATTCGAACGAAGCTGGACTCGGTACAGCTCCGATTGCCCATGCAGCTGCCATGACAGATCATCCTGTTCGACAGGGGTTCTGGGCAGTCGTTGGAGTGGTTGTCGATACGTTGATTGTCTGCACGGCAACGGCTTTTGTTATTTTGTCTTCGGGTGTTTGGACGGAAGACGGGGCAATGGAGAATTCCTCTGCTTTGACGAGTCTGGCATTTGAATCTTATTTCGGCCAATTCGGTGCAGTTCTCGTAACCATTTCCTTGATTTTCTTTGTTCTTTCCACGATTTTGGTGGTTGTTTTCTACGGCGCTAAGCAGGCTGAATTCCTGTTTGGCACGAAAGCGTCTTATGGCATGCAAGTGGTGTATATCCTTGCGGTTGTTCTCGGCGCGGTCGGTGCAGCAGAAGTGATCTGGGGCTTCCTCGATATTATGCTGGCGGCTATCCTCATTCCGAACGTCATCGCCATTTTGCTGTTAAGCAAAAAAGTAAAAGCATTGACTACCGAATTTTTCACGTCGGACAAGTATTACATAAAAGATCAAAAAGAGAAGAAACGAAACAAAGCGAAAAAAGCAGCGAAAGCGGGTTACGATTCTTAAACAGAAGCTCCGTGTTAAAAGCCTTGAATTCCCGGGAAGGGAAGTTCAAGGCTTTTTTTGCTGGATGGCACTTTGAAGAGAGGGAATGATTAAATTGTGTGCGTGCCTGGCACGTAAAACAATTTACCAAAAATAAATATGTATTTTTTAGGGAGAATCGTCTATTCTTATGAAAGAGTATTCAATAATATGGAAAGTTTATGTGTGGAAAGGTAATTTTCTGTCTTGAGAACTGAAAATGTAATTGAGGACTTATTCGAAAAGTAAAAGGAGATAGATCATGAATAAACTATTGCGGTTAGGTGTGATTGTTGCTTTACTATTGCCTGTTTCTCTTGGACTGGCTGCTCATACCGGTGCTGAAGCGACGGACGAAACCTTTATCGATGTTCAAAAATTTAAGATGGATAACCGGGTATCCACTCTTGATGTCTTTGACGATCACTTTATCACGACCTATCGTAATTACGCCGATCAGGCCGCCGTTATTTCTTCCTACAGCCAAACAGGAGAATTGAATTGGAAAACCATTCAAAGCGGTCCGAATGCCATCACGAAAGACAAATTTGCGACAGTGGACCGCAATGTGCTTTATATCTATTCTACCGCTACCGGGAAAGTCGTAGCCACTGGAAACTACCCGAAGCTTGTCACTTTCGGAACCGTTTCGCGCATTTATATGAATGACAACTACGTTGTTCTGACCAACAAACAATCGAAGACGAAGAATTACTTTGTTTATGATACAAACGGGAAGTTTATTATGGACGGAAAAGCTGAAGGATTTACCGCAGCGGTCCTCAATAAGAACACACTGGTTTTCCAAGACGCTAAAGGTGTCCATTCAATCAATCTGGCTACGCGCCAAAAGGTGTGGGATGTTCCGTTGGAATCCCGCATGAACAATCAGCACACCTTTGTTCCTGATGAATCTGTCATTTATGCACAAGGGGTTGAAAGCATATCAAAAACGGATTCCCAGGCTGTTAAAGATGTAGTGGTTGCCATCAATGCAAAAACAGGCACCGTTCTTTATAAAAAAGACTTGGGCGATACTGAAGAAACAAGAGTCCAAGTAAAGGATTTCGGACTTCTGATAAGCCAAGATACAGAAGAAATCCATGATTTTCATTATGCTGATGGTAGGCTGAAAATGAAGCTCGATATGGGTTCTCCCGAAATCGAACAGCTCAAGCAAAAAAACAACATCCAAGGAAACCGCTATAATTTTGTTCAAAAGTTTATCGCTTCGCAAGACGGCCTTTATTACTTTAAGCAATATTCCGGCGTGCATAACGAGTATGTGTTCTCGTCCATTCAAGGCGTAGATGATGCAGGAACTATAACGTTTGAAAAAGTCCTGGATGAGCGGGTAGAGGATATTGCGACGACAGATTCCAATAAATTATTCGTGGCAAAAAGATTGGACTATTCCGGTGAACTGGATGTCTATGACTCAAACGGCAATTTATTGGATACTCTGCCAACAGAGCCTATTGAACACTTGCAGTCAGACGGCTCGAGTATCTATGGGGTTAGCGGCAGTACAATGTATATCTTTAAAGAAAGTGAACCAAAGAAAGATACAATCGCACCGAACGCTCCGACAATTAATGCGTTCAGTAACCTGGACAGTGTATTGAGCGGAAAAGCTGAAAAAGGGGCCATGGTCTACGCCTATGCCGGCGGGAAATTAATCGGTGAAACCAAGGCTTTATGGGGTGCGGTCACTATCCAGATTCCGAAGCAGGCAGACGGGACTGCGATTGATATTTATGCAGTAGATAAAGCCGGCAATAAAAGTGCCAAAACGACCATCAAAGTCATCGATAAAATCGCGCCGACTGTGCCAACGGTAGATGTGGTCGGCGACAATTCGGTTGTTGTGAGTGGTAAAGCTGAATCCGGTGCAAAAGTTTATGCGTATGCAGGAAGCAAAAAGCTAGGCGAAGCGACGGCGAAAGACGGCAGATATTCCGTTAAGATCGCTAAGCAGAAAGCAGGCACCAGTATTTCTGTCCATGCGGTAGATGCAGCAGGGAACAAGAGCGGGGTTAAGACCATCAAAGTGGTCGATAAAACCGCGCCGTCAGTGCCGACTGTCAATGCCGTAGGAGACAACTCCACAGCGGTGAGCGGAAAAACCGAATCCGGTGCAAAAGTCTACGCGTACACAGGAAGCAAGAAACTGGGCGAAGCGACCGCGAAAAACGGCGCTTATTCCATCAAAATCGCGAAGCAAAAAGCCGGAACGTCCATCGCTGTCTATGCGGTGGATCCAGCCAAAAACAAAAGCGGCAGCAAAACGGTGAAAGTAGCGGATAAAACTGCTCCGGCTGTTCCGACCGTCAACAAAGTGACCAGTAAATCAACAGCGGTTTCCGGAAAAGGGGAAAAGGCTGCGACCGTAATGGTTTATAACGGCAGTAAGAAGATTGCCCAGGGAACAGTCGACAGCAAGGGCACCTTTAACGTGAAAATCAGCAAGCAGAAAAAAGGAGTTTCTTTGAAGGTTCAGCTACAGGATAAGGCTGGGAATAAGAGTGGGAGTAAGACGGTGAAGGTGAACTGAGTAATCACTTAAGTTAAATACAGGACAAGAAAATATAATTAAATAGGAGGTAGAAATTAATGAATAAAATAAGCTTAGTATTAAATAAAGTAGGGAAAAATAATTTGATATTACTGGTGATTGGACTTGTATTAGTAATCGTAATTACAAACACATTATTATCAACAGTAAGTAATACACCGACTGGGACTGTGAAAAATCTAATTTCCTATAGCGATAATGCTAAATGGGAAAAGGGCGAAGATTTAATAGCTACAAGAATGAAGAGTTTTTTGAAATCTGAAAATGCTACTGAGAATATTCGAATTAGTATGGGAGAACTTGTATATGACGAAAGCGGGGCAGGGAAACTTGATGATTATCAAGTTGAAGAAATAAAGATTGATGAAGATGATATTTTTTATGACAATACAACAAACCTTAGAGAAGAAAATGGAGAATCGGAAGCGGCGATAGTCCATGCTAATTTAACTTTTGATAATGAAAGGGTTACAAAAAAGTGGGAGTTTGATTTAGTTAAAGAAAATGGGAAGTGGAAAGTACTATCTTATAGACCTATTTGATTCTCTATTATTTTAAACTTAGGGATCAAAAGTGTTTGGAGAAAGGAAAGAGGTAACAATATATGAAGAAAAACTTGTTTCTGAGTGTTTTTTTAATATTTTTAAGTTTAATGGTAGTAGGATGCGCCTCAAATGAAGTTGAGAATGAAGAATTAGAGGGTAATGAAAAATCTTCGATAGTTGAAGAAGCTATTAATCAAGGGAAGTTAGCTCTAGCTGACAACAATTTAGAAAAAGCAAAGAGTAATTTCAACTTAGCTTTATTGGAAGACTCTAGAAATGAATTAGCGAAGCAATGGAAGGGAATAATAGAAGAGTACGAAAAATTTGTTTCTGCTGTAGATGAACAAGAAATTGATGTAGCTCAAGAAATCTTGAGTGAGCTTAAAAAAAATGATAAATATACACTTTTTGAAGAGATTATTAAAGAGCCTGAAGAAAATTTGAATATTCTAAAACAAAATATAAATAATCTTAATCATAAGATAACTGCATTGAATGATTTATATAATCCAGAGGATGAAAATTCTATGCCAAGCGAAGATTATCTATATTTTATAAATGAGATTTTAACGGATCCTAATGTAACAGAAGAACAAAAAAAGTCTGTAAAAGAATTTGAGGAAAAAGCAACTGAGAGAGCTAATAATATATTAGCTAAAATGGAAGAAGAGATGAGAGCAGCTGAGGAAAAAACAGTAGAAGTGTCTCAAGAGGAGTCTTCAATTAATGGCATTACAGCATATGAGGCTAGCAATTTAGCAATAAGATTGCCGAGCTACTCTGATTTTGTTGCAAATGGAGATACGTTTTCAAAGCCTCGAATTTATGAAGGTTCATGGATTATTGATATTAGCAGACCAAATGGGTTAGCGGAAGGTTTTATCATTGTGGATGAAAACAGAACAGTCTCGTTTATGTATCCTAACGGTGATGTGGATGAAGTAACTCCATATTAATTGTATTTGTATAGCTTTATTTTTTAATACTTAGCCTCTGCGGATAAAGAATGTTCTTCAACGAATGGTCATAAAACAAATCAAAACCATGTGAGAGGTAGCTCAGTAAAAATAAAACGATAAGGATTAAGGGGTATCTTCTACGGAAATCTTAAAATGTCGAAATATGGTTATATATATTATTGAGATTCCAAACTTAGGGACAATTGCTTTATTCATAAAAGAGAATAGGTTAAAAATTATATAGAAAAAAGCACATTCCAAACAGGAAATGTGCTTTTTTTTTCGCTAAGCGATATTTTATTAAGAACTCTTATTCTCCCCCTGCTGCATATCCTTCTGCATCGTATGCTTAGCGCCCCATTCATGCATCGCTTCCAGAACGGGCTCTAAGCTCCGGCCATACTCGGTTATGGAATACTCGACTTTTGGCGGGACTTGCGCGTAGACTTTGCGTTCGATGATGCCTTCGTCTTCGAGTTCGCGCAATTGCTTGGTCAGCATTTTTTGAGTGATGCCGGGCATCATCCGCTTCAGTTCGTTGAAACGTTTGGTGCCTTCTTGAAGCAGGTATAAGAGAATCATGTGCTTCCATTTGCCGACGAGGACGCCTAACGCATCATCGACCGGGCAATTTTCGGAGATTCTGTCCACATCTATTTCCTCCTAAGTATCTTTTTGTATACTATACCACTTTAGAGTGCGTACTTATAAAGATGGGGATTGGCGTTTATACTGGAAGCAGTGAGGCTACAAAAGTTGGGCATTGCCCACTGCATGTTACCATGAACTTATTCGAAAGGTGGAACTATACATGGAAAAATATCGCATCAATCCAGATGACGGCATCGAGTTTGGCATCTATACACTGGGAGACCATCTCCCGAATCCGGCGACCGGCGAACGGATTTCTGCGCAACAGCGCATTCATGACATTATCGACTATGCGGTGCTTGCTGAACAGGCAGGCGTTGACTTCTTTAGTGTGGGCGAAAGCCATCAGGAATTTTTCGCGACACAAGCGCATGCGGTGGTGCTTTCGGCTATCGCACAGGCGACGAAGAAAATCAAAATTGCCAGCTCTTCAACAATCATCAGCACGTCCGATCCGGTCCGTGTCTACGAGAACTTTGCGACGCTTGATTTGATTTCCAACGGCCGTGCGGAACTTGTGGCAGGGCGCGCTTCCCGCGTCGGGCTTTTTGAGCTGCTTGGCTACAATCTTCACAACTACGAAGAATTGTTTGAAGAGAAGTTCGAATTGCTTCGCTTGATCAATGAAAACGAAACCGTCAATTGGAGCGGGGAGTTCCGTGCACCGCTGCGTGATGCACAAGTGCTTCCGCGTCCGGTCAACGGTTCGTTGCCGATTTGGCGTGCAGTGGGCGGAACGCCGGCCAGTGCGATGAAAGCGGGCTATGCAGGTGTGCCGATGTTCATGGCGCATCTCGGCGGTTCGACTTCCCAATTTAAACGGACGGTGGACAGCTACCGTGAAGCAGCGCGGGCAGGCGGGCATGACCCTGCACAATTGCCGATCGCGACAGCCGGATTTTTCTATGCGGCGGAATCTTCCCAGCAGGCGCTGAAAGAGCTGTACCCGCACATCAATGAAGGCATGAAACGCACCAACGGCGGTGGGTTCCCGAAACAGCTTTTCGCACAAGGCGTCGATCCGCACAACATCATGAATATCGGCAGCCCCCAGCAGATTATCGAAAAAATCCTTCATCAGCATGAAATGTTCGGCCATCAGCGCTATATCGCCCAAATCGATTTTGGCGGCATGCCGATGGACAACATCAAGAAGAACCTGGAACTGATCGGTACGGAAATCCTGCCGGCCATCAAGAAATACACCGCTAAAAACAAGGAGGGGCAGGCATGAAGATTGTTGGCTTATCCGGTTCCCAAATTGGCTCGAAAACAAGAATCGCCATGGACGCCACCCTTAAAGTGATGGCGGAAAAATACCCGGAAGTGGAAATGGAATTGATTGACCTCGCAGACTACAAAATGGAATTCAGCGATGGCCGGAACTATTTGGATTACAGTGGCGACACCGGCTATGTGACAAAGACCCTGATGGAAGCGGACGCCATCATCATCGGCACGCCGATTTTCCAGGCTTCGATTCCGGCAGCGTTGAAAAATATTTTTGACTTGCTTCCGGTCAATGCGTTCCGCGACAAAGTCGTCAGCATGCTGGTAACAGCAGGATCCGCCAAGCATTATTTGGTGGCGGACACCCAGTTGAAGCCGATTCTTGCGTACATGAAAGCGCAGATGGTGCAAACTTTTGTTTTCATTGAAGAAGTGGATTTTCACCAGAAACAAATCATCAACCACGACGTGCTGATGCGCTTGGAGCGTTTGGCGGAAGATACTGTGGTCTTGACGGAAACGTTCACGAAGATCCGTGAGGAAAAAGAAGCGGAGTATGATTTTTAATTGGATGTAATCACGAGAAAAGACGCCGGAAATTCGGCGTCTTTTTTTGATCTCTTCAGTACATGAGCTTGAAGCGTTCAGAAATGGCCCATGACGTTTTCAAAGGTTGGACTCTTGGCGATTTTGCTGACCATTAAGACAAAAACCGGCTCTGGAACCCGCTCGATTGCCCGGATCCCAGGAGGCGTGATGGTGACTCCGGCATTTTGAGTGGCCTGGAGTGCTTCATGCAGTGCGCGTTTCAACAACACATGGGCATCCCGTGTAGCGGCGAAATGTTCTGGATCTGTATTGCACGCGTAAACGGCTGGGGCCAGCGTCGGAATCAACAGAGCGACATGCGTCTTCAGCCAATCGTCCATGTCTGTCCGAATCTCCGCACGGAAGCCGCGCATCGAACTCAGCACTTCTGCCACTTCACGTGTTCTGGCTGTCACGCTGCCGTCCACTTCGCCGATTGGCAAGGCCATCGGTTTCTTTTCTTCAACAGGCATCATGTGCATGACATGCCCTTTCTTAAAGCCGCCGGGATGCGGAAAACCGGCCATTACCCGTTCTTTGCCCAGTGCGTCAATGAATTCCTGCTGCCCCGCTGCATTGTTCATCATGAACAGAAACGTGGGGATGAATTTATTGGCAGCCAAGGCAGGGAGAATCTCGGACACACGATTTTTGCGCATCGGCACGATAACCAAATCATAATGGTCTTCTTCGTTCAAGTGGTCCACGACTGGCAGGTGTGACCGTCTGTTCGCCAGTTTCCGTGTTTTCGGTGACAATTCCGTACGTTTTCAATTCTTGCTGCCGCTCCTCGTGGTCAAGCAGGGCAACCGAATGCCCTGCCTGTGTCAGCCGTTCAGCGAACAAGCTGCCGAACGGCCCGACACCGTAGATCAGGATGTTCTTCTTCATGGGGATCGCTTCTTTAACATATTGGAAAGCGGCCATGGCTTGAGCAGTGGCTTTTAGAACTGCTCGTTTGAAGGAAGGACCTCCTTTTCGTTAGGGAATGTGTTATTCGCTCCAAGCTCAACGTATGAAGAGATATGTAAAATTGGTTAGTTGTGGGCTTTGATGTGCTCCAAATGTTATGTACACGTGCTATTTAATTGATTTATTATATCACTTTTCATGGCTTGAGCATTACAAGAAATCTCAGCCTGGCCGCGAAGGTTGGCTCGCTTTTGATTCGATATGATTATGATATCAATCAATTCATAATTGAATATTCAGTTAAATTAATTTATGATAGATATAGTACTTTAAAACTAAGGAATTTACATAGTGGTTTGAAAGTTAAAAAACTGGGAAGATCCCGTATGAGGATGCAGGACAATGAAAGGCTCTTCTTCTTGATCATTCAGAAGAAAGAAGCAGAAGGGGAAATGGAGGGATGAAAAGATTAGCGCTTCCGGCTTTATTGCTTGGCATTATTGCTATTGGTTTGTTGATTTTCTGGCTGTTGGGCCAGTATTTATAGAAGATGTGCGAGGCAATGAGATAAATGGATAAAAGGCGTTTCCAGAAGTTTTGTGATTCTGGAAACGTCTTTTTGTTTCTGCTTTGTTATCCAGCATCTGTAAATTCAAGAATTGCCTGAATGTATACTGATTTTTGTTAATTTTGATGAAACAAAAGGTGGGATGTGGTATAGTCCTTTAGGTAAACATTAAATGGTGTGTAATGAACATTATTATTCTGATAAATACAAGTATTTTACATATGAAATAGCGAATGTTACTATAAAAAACAATTCGGAATGAGTGACTGTTCATTATTAAAAAATCAGCCTCCTTGTCTTTGTTTGTTTTTCATGTGGAAAACGACGGGAACGTATTTTTAGAAAGTCGTTCGGTTTGTTCATTTATCTCTTTATCTGGTGGAGTGGGAATGTGCCCGGCTGGTGGCTGAAAAGCTGTGAAAATGAGCAAAGCTGAACGGCTTTCTGGTTCTTTCCGATTGGCGGGTGGCTTGTTGCTGATTCATGAAATCCCTCTTTGTGGTCAACTGCTTGCTTGTTTTTCTACAAGAGCGGGGCGTTAAACTAACTTTTATAAAGACAGAAAAGAGGAATCAGCTTGCAAGTTAAAAAAGCGATTATACCCGCTGCGGGACTTGGGACACGGTTCCTGCCGGCAACCAAGGCGATGCCGAAGGAAATGCTGCCGATTGTCGATAAACCGACCATCCAATACATTGTGGAAGAAGCCATTGCTTCAGGAATAGAAGACATCATCATCGTCACGGGCAAAGGGAAGCGGGCCATCGAAGACCATTTTGACCACGCTGTTGAATTGGAAGATACGCTCTTAAAGGCTGGGAAATTGGATATGCTCGATTCCGTTACAAAGACATCGAAAGTGGAAATCCATTACATCCGCCAAAAACAGCCGCTCGGACTTGGGCATGCCATTTGGTCGGCGCGGAATTTCATCGGAGATGAGCCGTTTGCTGTGTTGCTTGGAGATGATATCGTCGAAAACGATCCGCCTTGTTTGGCTCAATTGATCGAGCAGTTCGACCAGACCCAGAAAAGCGTCATCGGGGTGCAACGAGTCGATGACCAGCACACGGACCGTTACGGCATCATTGATCCGGTTGTGGTCAACGGCAAACTCATTGAAGTTAAGCAATTTGTCGAAAAGCCGGAAATCGGCACGGCACCGTCCAATTACGCGATTATGGGCCGGTACGTCCTGACGCCTGAAATCTTCCGTTTTTTGGGCGAGCACCAACAAGGGACGGGCGGAGAAATCCAATTGACGGATGCGATTCAGAAATTGAACGAAATCCAGTCTGTTTTTGCTTACGAGTTTGATGGAAAACGCCATGATGTGGGCGAAAAGCTTGGGTTTATTGAAACGAATATCGAGTTTGCTTTGAAGCGGCCGGAACTGCGGGAAAAACTGTTGGAACTGTTTCAGCAAAAGTTGGATGAAGCATACATAAAGAACGACTGACAAGGCTTTTATACAAATGAAGAGATCTATTTT
Source organism: Planococcus notacanthi (assembly GCF_030407825.1). NCBI lineage: Bacteria > Bacillati > Bacillota > Bacilli > Caryophanales > Caryophanaceae > Planococcus > Planococcus notacanthi. The sequence goes on from NZ_JASDCQ010000001.1 coordinate 61,585, forward strand.
AATCGACAAGGAGAAAGATAACGTGAAAACTGACGTAGCATTGCCATTGAAGAAAGTGAAGAAATTAATCGAAAAGGTTTCCGGGTACAAGATCACGGTTTCCAAACCAAAGTTGAAATCCCCTGGGAAACCAAAGTCAAAAGCAGCGATCAAAAAGAAGATGGACGAAGTGGGGCTTGATTACACGTCGATTTTTTCGGAAGCCGATCTGCAGTCGGAAGACAAACGGCTGGTCATTCAAAACATCATCAAAAAACACAGCACCAATAAAGCGTTCAAGCGGACCGTCGATTACATAGGTTATTACGAAAAGCTGCCCGTGGACGATTCGGTCATTTTGTATGAAAGTTTCCACGGCAAGAACATCAGCTGCAATCCATATGCGATTTTCAAGAACCTGGTGAAGAATCCGGACTTCTCGGAATACCGCCATGTGTGGGCATTGAACAACCGGGAGGACTGCCCGGAATGGATCGCGTATTTGCCGAATGTGGAACTGGTCACTGTCCACAGTGATGAGTACTTGAGGTATTTGGTGTCGGCAAAATACTTGATCAACAATACGTCGTTCCCGCCGTACTTCATTAAAAAAGACGAACAGGTTTACGTCAACACGTGGCATGGCACGCCGCTGAAGACGCTCGGCAAAGACATGAACGGCACCTTGGGGCAGCACAAGAACTTGATGAAGAACTTCCTGCAATCGGATTTCATCGTGTCGCCGAACCGGTTCACTGCCGATAAGATTGTGGATTCCCATGACCTCAGAGGAATCTACAGCGGGAAAATTGCCGAGACGGGCTATCCCCGGATTGATGCAGTCACTGAAAACCACGACCACTTGAAAGCTTTATTGGGCTGCGACAGCGCAAAAGGTGTACTTCTTTATGCACCGACATGGAGAGGGGAAGTCGGCAAAGTCAGTGCAGAAATTGACCGCTTTGTCGCCGATGCCCAGCAGCTGGAGAAAACGGTCGGGGACCGCTACACGGTGTTATTGAAAGTGCACAGCTTGATGAAAAAGCACATCAAAGAAAAGAATTTAAAGTTGAATGTCGTGTCTGATGCCATTGATACGAATGAACTGCTCAGCATCACCGATGTGCTGCTGACGGATTATTCGAGCATTTTCTTTGATTTCATGGTGACGCAAAAGCCGATCATCTTTTACGCATACGACCGCTTGGAATACGAAGTGGACCGCGGATTCTATTTGAACCTCGATGACATGCCGGGGGCGATTTGCACCGATATCGGCCAAGTAACCGAGGAAATCAACCGTGCCCATACGTATCAGGAAGATCATGCCATGGAGATCCAGCAAGCCCGGAAGAATTTCATTTCCCTGGAAGATGGAGCGAGCACGCAGCGCTTGATCGATGCGGTCTTTAACCAGCACGAGCAGCATACCTATTCGGTGTTGGATGACAAAACGAATATTTTGATCTACAGCGGTGGATTCATGAACAACGGAGTGACAAGTTCCGTCATCAACCTCATGAACAACATCGATTACGCGAAGTACAATGTCATGATCGCGGATAAGAGCAATTTTGATGAAGAAAGTTCCCGGAATCATGTGAAACTCAACAAGAATGTCAAGAAGTATTACCGTGCCGGCAACATCAACTACAACCTGGATGAATTGCTGGAACAAGAATTGCTGTTCAAGCATGGCGCTGAAACCTTCTATCATAATGGACCTGAGAATTTCCTGGATGACAAGATTTTGGCGATTTACAGACGTGAATATAAACGGATGTTCGGCCACAGCAAAATTGATGTCGTCATCGATTTCAGCGGCTATGTGAAGTTTTGGACTTTGCTTTTCGCGGCCAACAACTTTGATAAGAAGCTGATTTTCCAGCACAACGAAATGATGGAGGAATACGTCAAGGTCATTGCCGGGAAATACAAACACCAGCAAAACCTGAATGTCATCTTCCCGCTGTACAATTATTTTGATTCCATTGTTTCGGTTGCCAAGCATACCCGAAACACCAATCAGCAAAGACTGTCTCATCTGGTCGCGAACAGTGAAGAGAAAATGATCTATGTCCACAACTCGATCAATTACGAGTATGTTTTGGATGCCATCCATGAAAGAGGCGCGGATGATTCGGCTCTTCCGGAACTGATGAACCGGGACATTGAACCGGTTCATGCTATGCGCCAGCCCGATGCAGAGCGATTCAGTTTCGTGACGATGGGGAGAATGTCTCCTGAAAAAGACCACCAGAAACTGATCAGCGCTTTTGCGCTTCTTCACCAAAAGAGAGATGACGTGGAATTATTCATTATCGGAACCGGCCAGTTGAAAGACGAGCTGATCCAACAAATCGCTGACTGCGGCTTGGAAGACCATATCCACCTTGTCGGCCAACTGGAGAACCCGTTCCCGCTGATTCAGGCATGTGATAGTTTCGTGCTGCCTTCCAATCACGAAGGGCAGCCGATGGTTCTGCTGGAATGCCTGATTTTGAACAAGCCGATCTTGGCCACCGATATTCCAGGGAACCGCAGCATTCTGGAAGACGGCTACGGAGAAATTGTCGAAAACTCCATCAATGGCCTGTTCCTTGGCATGGAGAAACTGCTGACGGAACAACCTGCTTTTAAAGTCTTTGATTACAAGACCTATAATGAAGAAGCCATGGAGATGTTCTATCAGTCGATGGGCAAAGAATTGGCGGTTGCTTATTAATATCTAGTTTGAAGGGGAGTCCGGCGTGCCTGTTGCCGGGCTTCTTTTTTTGTGTGGATGGGAATATGCTGAAATACAGACTGAAATGTGAGGTAAAGAAGCAGCGTTCATGTAGAAGGAGGAGAATGTGAGGTAAGGCGAGCGAAAGTGCGTGTAAGGAGACCGAAATGTGAGGTAGAGAAGGCGGATGGTGAGGTAAAGGAGCAGCGTTCATGTAGAAGAGGGGAAATGTGAGGTAAGGCGAGCGAAAGTGCGTGTAAGGAGACCGAAATGTGAGGTAGAAAGGACGGATAGTGAGGTAAAGGAGCAGCGTTCATGTAGAAGGAGGGAAATGTGAGGTAAGGCGAGCGAAAGTGCGTGTAAGGAGACTGAAATGTGAGGTAGAGAGGGTGGATAGTGAGGTAAGGGAGCAGCGTTCATGTAGAAGGGAAGAAATGTGAGGTAAGGATTGTGATAGTGCGTGTAAGGAGACTGAAATGTGAGGTAGAGAGGACGGATAGTGAGGTAAAGGGGCAGCGTTCATGTAGAAGGAGGAGAATGTGAGGTAAGGCGTGCGGAAGTGCGTGTAAGAAGACCGAAATGTGAGGTAGAGAAGGCAGATAGTGAGGTAAAGGAGCAGCGTTCATGTAGAAGGGGAGAAATGTGAGGTAAGGCGAGCGAAAGTGCGTGTAAGGAGACCGAAATGTGAGGTAGAGAAGGCAAAGAATCAGATAAAGGGGGCATACACAGGGAGCAATGATAGTGAAGCCAGAATACAAAATTCATTAAGTGATACATAAGTTTTAATGGAATATAAAATATATTTTTCGAGACTATAGTCACTCTGCGAGTTTGCTGTTAAACTGAATTAGCTAACAATATTTGGATGTTGTTGCTTTAATGCTGTAAAAGTTATCAAAGGGAAAACTCGAAGGCGATAATTGAAAAAGGGGGATTTATTATGAAAAAGATCGGTTTTGCTATTATGTCTTTAATGATCGTAATTAGTTTCACAATCAGCGCGGCACCGATGCCGGCAGATGCTGCAGGCGTGAAGGCAAAGACGTATGCCAACTGTAAAGAAATCAATAAAAAATACAAAGGCGGTATTGCCAGTTCTTCCAAAGTGAAGAACAAAGGCGGCGCAACGAAATACAAGCCGTTTGTATCCAAAGCTTTATACGAAGCGAATAAGAAGAGCGATCGGGATAAAGATTTGATTGCTTGCGAGCGATAAAAAAGTGCCAGGCTCTTCTATGAGCCACCGGTTGTAGAAAAAAATGCCATCTTCGATGAAATCAGCAGATTCGAAGATGGCATTTTTTCGTTTAAAGAGAAGGATGAGGGCGGTTATAATCTGTCCTTGTAGGCAGAACTCTCAACAAAAAACATCCCAAAAAAGTTTTTGGGATGTTTTTTCTATTTATTTCTTCTCCAAACCGATTGTAAACCCTAAGTAGCTCAAGGCATTGCGTGCTTTGAACAAATTGCTCATGGCCATGCGTTCGAGTTCGATCTGCGTCATCTGGTGCTTGCGGAGTTCGCCGTCTTGGGCGATTTCTTCCTGCTTGGTGATGACTTGGACAAAGCTGCGTTCCATTTGGTCGCGCAGCTGCAGCGTCCGGATGGTGGCGACGTTCTGGACCTGGGACAGCTCGTAGCCGAAGATGTCCTTCGACAGCCAGAACAAGGCTTTCAACGCGCCGTTTTTGGTGTCGCGGATAAACGGTTTGAGCGGGTTTTTCATGTTTTCTTCCTCGAACCAGATGCGCTGCATGCCGGCGCGCGGGTCTTTCATATCGAGTTTGTAATAATGGGCCACGAATTGAGCAGTTTTTGTGAACAGCGAGAACGACTGGCGGTAAACGGTCTTCAACTGTTCGTTGCGTTCTGCGCTTGGTTTCTTTTCCTGCGCTTCGTATAAGTTCCAGCGCAACGCCGTGAATTCCGAAACCATGGCGTCCATGAAGGTTTCGAGGAAGACGCCGCGTTCCTGGTCATTGGCTTCTTTGTGGCGGTAATTCAGCGTATCGATTTTCATAGTGCCTTTGGGATCGATTTCATTGCCATCGTTCAGAAGCAAACGGTGCTTGGCGCACCAGTCGCGGTACTCGCGCTCGTGGCCTTCGAAAAAGTTTGGCTTGTAGCTGCCGGTCATATCGATTGGCCCGATTTCCTCAAGCATCTTGACGGCGAGCTTCAGGCGGTCTGCGTATAACGCGCGGCCGTTGGTGTTGCTGATTTTCTCAGCGCCTTTGTCGAGCAAGTCGCGTGACAGGTGAAGCGCTTCGGCTTTCTGGTCTTTGTCGCGCAGGAACGTCGAATAGAACAATAGCCCCCAGCCGCGCTCAGCATCTTTGCGCTCGTAGGATGGATCTTTCTCGGCTTCGATCATGTCTTCCAAGACATCCAGCCCATCGAGTGAACGGCCTACATAAATCAACGCTTCTGCGTAGTTCAGGCAGATTTGATTCCAGATGGTGGTCGGCACTTTGGCACGGAACTGGGCGTGCAAGCTTTCAAAGAGAAACAGCTGGCGCTGCTTCATCGGACTGTTCCAGTCTTTTTGCAGCTGGTGCTGGATGCCGAGTTGGCTTGTTTCCAATAGAATCGCCAGTGGATAGGAAGTTTGGCCTTCCAGGCGCTTTTTCAAATGGCTGATGATATCGTTGAGCTTTGCCGGCTGTGTGCGGGTTTTCTGGAATTCCTGCAGCAGCAGCTGAGCAGCTTGGTATACTTCTTTTAAATCAAATTGCCCGTAATCGTCTGATTGGGCAATGTCCTGTAATGTTGACATGGGAACCCTCCTTGAATAGGTGCTTCTTCTATTATTGTAACGAAGTGTGGGGCAGGGGTCACTCTTTGTTGTCGGAATTTTATGGTTTTCAGTTTTGGAAGTGGAGAATCGAATTTTAAAGGGAATTTAATGTTTTATTAATATCTGAATTTTTGATAATTTATAGGGGTATTCGTAAGATTTTGCTGTTAAACTAAGGTCAAGAAGCAAGCCATTAAACGGAGGAGTGACGAGCGTGAAAAAGCTGATGGGTGTGCTGGTTGTAGTGCTGTCGCTGTTTTTAGCCTTGCCTGTTGCCGCTGCTGCACCGGATTTGCCGCAGAATCACCAGTTTTATGAGGAAATGACTTATTTGATGGAGAAAGGAGTGATTACAGGATATCCGGATGGTACGGTGCGGCCGGATCAGCAAGTGACCCGTGCCGAAGCGACGGTCATGATTGGCCGACTGCAAGGGCTCGATGGGACGAAACGGGCGACGCCGTTCCGTGACGTGCCGGCTGGCCATTACGCCAGCGGCTATGTCGCAGAAGCAGCAGAAGCGGGCTATATCCTGGGTTATGGAGACGGGACGTTCCGTCCGAATGCGCCGATCATTCGCGGGGATATGGCGCTGATTTTGGAGCGGGTCTTTGGTTTGGCGTTTACGTTCAACCAGTCGTTTACAGATGTGCCACAAAACGCCTATTACACAGAAGCCATCAGCAAGATCCTGGCGGCGAACATCACCATCGGTTATCCCGACAATACGTTTCGGCCGAAACAGGCTGTGACGCGCGGCCAGTTCTCTGCATTTCTTGCGCGCGCCTTGGAGCCTGAATTCAAAAACGATGCGACGATCGCCCGTTCCTACCAGAAAGACAAAACCAAAACTTACACGTATCACATGTCCGACGGAACAACAGCGGTCCACCGCTTTGTCGATGTGCCGGATCGCGGCGGGATGGCCTACGGATTCATGTGGACAGTCGAAGTGGATGGCGACACCTACGAATACATGGAGTTTGAAAGCCATCAGCTCTTCGCATTCGGCTATCCGTATTCCGAGTATGATGTCGCGCTCGTCTATCCGGTCCAAGTCGGCAAGACCTTCAATGTGGGATTAGGCGATGAAGTGATTGTTCATACCATCACGGGTGTCAACAAAACCGTCGAGACGCCATACAGTACATTCACCAACGCAACTGAAGTGACGACGCAGGATGGTCTGCGGTATTACATGGCGGAGGGCTTTTCAACGATTAAATCGATCAACGCGCAAGGGCGTGTGGAAAGTGAATTGGTGAGTGTGGAATAGGACGGAATAGTGAGGAATTGTGTGCGTGCCTGGCACGCACACAATTCAATTTGCGGAGTTACGCACGCTCAATATAAAATGCGTTTACTCAAAAAAACTTATGCACGTAAAAAAAGAAATACGCACGTTTGAGTTTTAAAATTAGCAGCTAGTTAACTATTCGCCCTCAGGTTTAGGTGCCTGGCACGCACACAATTACCAGCCGCTCTGCATTCTGCAGAGCGGTTTTTATATAAATCTGAGCAATCAGTTCATATGAATTGCATATTTTGTAAAGGCGTATTATATTGTATGAGACATCAATCATTGACCCATCAATTATATGGGTTTGACAATCAGTAGATAAAAAGGAGTTTCGACAGTATGCAAAAATTAAAAGTAACAAATGACTTCGATCAGATCGTCAACGGCCGCCGTTCGATCAAACTATATGACCCGGCGGTGAAAATAAGTCGTGAAGAAATGACCGAAATCATCGCTCAGGCGTCGAGAGCTCCGTCTTCGATCAACCTGCAGCCATGGCGTTTTCTGGTCATCGACAGTGAAGAAGGAAAAGAAAAGTTGCTGCCTTTGGCTTCATTCAACAGCAATCAGGTCAAGACTTCTTCAGCGGTCATCGCCATTTTTGGAGACCTCAATAATTTTGATTATGCTGAAGAGATTTTCGGCAAGGCAGTGGAGCTGGGCTATATGCCTAAAGAAGTGAAAGAGATGCAGTTGAACTACTTCACCCCTCTGTTTGAAGAAATCAGCAGGGAACAGATGAAAGACACCGTTATGCTGGACTCCGGTCTTGTGGCGATGCAGCTGATGCTGGTCGCCCGTTCGTACGGATACGATACAAATCCAATCGGCGGATACGACAAAGAACAGATTGCTGAAGTATTCGGCATGGACAAAGAGCGCTATGTTCCGGTTATGCTCATTTCCATCGGCAAAGGGGTAAATGAAGGCTATCCTTCTTATCGCCTGCCGGTAGAGACGATTACAACCTGGAGCTAAGCCAGTGTTTATTTCCGTTGCGTATTGGCCGGTGGTGTATACTAATGATTGACAGGTCAATGAATAGTGAACCGCGCTATCAACTGGCCTCAACTATTAAGTAGGAGGTCCCGTTATGACGTGTTCATTTTCAAAACAGGAACAAGTCCTGCAGCAGTTCAAAGGGCTCACCAACCAAATCAGCCCAAAGTTTGAACGGTGTACAGGCATCAGTGCATCGCGTTATGAGTTGCTGTCCCAGCTTTATCAAACAGATGAAATCAACCAGTCGACCTTGCAGAAAGTCGTCAATATCGACGGCGCGGCCATTACACGCCACTTGAAGCAGCTGGAAGCCAGCGGAATGGTGACAAGACGAAGAAATCCGGCAGATAACCGGGTGATTTTCGTCAGTTTGACCGAAGAAGGGCGCAAACAGATTGTCGAATACCGTAAAGAAAATATGGGATTTGTGAAGCAAATGCTCCATGATTTTACGCCGGAAGAAGTAGACGTCTTGTCTGATATGCTGAACCGCATGCAACACAATATCGTTGATTACTGATACAAAAACAGTAAAGGATAGGTGAGACTCAATGATCATCATTCACGCCAACATGCAAGTAAAATTGGATCAAGAGCAGGAATTTCTGGAGGCAATCAAAGAACTTCTGCCAGCAACACGAGCGGAAGAAGGCAACATCAGCTACGAGTTGATGAAATCCATCGAGCAGGACGGCCATTACACCATGGTGGAAGTATGGAAAGACTTCGAAGCCACGACTGTCCACGGCAAAAGCGAACATTTCACGGCTTTCACCGATAAAGCGGCAACGTTCATGGCTGCCCCAATGGAGTTGAAAGTGTTTAACGGAGAGACTGTCGAAATCTAAATTTATAAATTTGTAATGCCGCTCTGCATTTTGCAGGGCGGTTTTTTATGTGTGAATTGTGTGCGAATTGTTTGCGTGCCTGGCACGCAAACAATTACCTAAAAACAGCCAGCTTCGGCAAGAAGCTGGCTGTTTGCTATAGTAGTCGATTTTAAAATTTAAAGCGCCGCCATACCGCCATCGATCCGGTACTGCGACCCTGTAATGAACGTACTTTCATCGGATGCCAAGAACACTACCAGGCTCGCGATGTCGTCCGACTCGCCGTAGCGTCCGAGCGGAATGCTCTTGGCCATTGTGGCTTCATCCACTTCCAAACCGGTTTCCAGGGAACGCATCATGCGTGTGTTGACTGGTGACGGATGAATAGAATTGACGCGGATTCCGTGAGGCGCGCTTTCCACTGCTGCCGCTTTCGTCAAACCGACAACTGCGTGCTTCGACGTGATATAAGGCGAAACGTTCGGCGATCCGCCGAGTCCCGCAACCGAAGAAGTGTTGATGATGCTGCCGGATTTTTGCTTGATCATGACCGGCAATACTTTCTGAAGCCCTAAGAAGACGCCGCGTACGTTGACGGCAATGACTTTATCGAAATCCTCCACTTTTTGTTCGGTAATCGGTGCTACTTTGCCTTCGATACCGGCATTATTGAAGAAAATATCAATTTTGCCGAATTGCTCTACGGTCTTGTCGACGTACTTCTGGACATCTTCTTCTTTCGAGACATCCGCTTGAACCGTCAGCACTTTGCCGCCCAGTTCTTTTTTCGCTTCAGCGAGTGCATCTTCGAACAAGTCGACCAAGACGACAGAAGCTCCTTCATCCAAAAAATGCTGTGCTGTGACTTTGCCGATTCCTCCGGCTCCGCCTGTAATCACTGCTACTTTATCCTGTAATCTTCCCACCATACATTCCTCCTGTTAATTTCAGAATTGCTGAATAATTATTGAGGTACAGTTCTTATTCTACTAGTAATATAACTGATATCAATTAATTGGGGTTATTGGGTGGAGCCGAGACCCTCATTATTAAATTATTATAGAAAGAAAAACAACCAGCTTCTAGCCGAAGTTGGTTATTTTAAAGTAAAGGATGCGTATTAAGTTCGTGTGTTTATGTAATTGTGTGTGTGCCAGGCACCCATACAATTTCCCCACTATTAAAGCCACCTAATTAGAAATCCTAAAAATGCTGTTCCTTCGCTTTATGCGAAAGAACAGCATTTTTTGTGTGTGCAAATGTAACTAAAGAGTAATTATAAAGAACTATTCTTTAATTGTTTAACAAATTATTTATTTGGTTGCATATATCTATTTGCCTAGTCTTTTTTAAATGTTATAGTTTATTGAATTATCAGTAAATAATAAGTAATGAATATTCAGTTTTATTTATTATTAATTTGATATTTAATAACTTATTTGATTTACGGGGGTGAGGACTTTAAAAGGGGCGATTGTATCAAAAGCTTCAGTAAAAAATAAGGTGGGTTGAAATGAACAAGATATATGGGGTGATTTGTACGACGGCCATGCTGTACTGTACGCCGGGAGAAACGTTTCTGGAGCGGCAGCTGAGTGAATTTACTGAAGTTCAAAAGGAGGCAGTTATGGAAGTTGAGCAAGCAGATTCGTGGCAATTGGTGTGGCAAGAAGAGTTTGAAAGCAATGAAATTGAAATGGAGACGTGGAATGTGCTGGACGATGCTTTTGGTTTCGGCAACCGCAAACAGCATTACAAACCCAAAAATGTTGAAGTCAGCAACGGGGCATTAAAAATTACGACGAAAAGAGAGCGGTCTGAAGGGATGCCTTATACCTCTGGGGCAGTGACGACGAAAGGCAAAGCGGTTTTTCAGCAAGGCAAGCTTGAAGTAAGGGCTAAAATGCCTTCGGGCAAAGGTTTGCTTCCAGCGATTTGGCTTTGGACAAACAGCGGAAACACTTATCCAGAAATCGATATTGTGGAAATCCTCGGCCAGGAGCCGGGCCAGGCCTGGTCGACGATTCACTACGAAGTGGGCGGCCTTTACAGCAAAACCTATAGCTACGCGGATCTGCAGGATTTGACCGCGGATTTCCATACTTATGGAATTGAATGGGAGAAGGACAGCCTGACTTTTCTGATTGATGGCAACCCCGTCTATACCACTGCGGCTTACGTTCCGGATGAAGAGATGTATTTGTTCATCAATACAGCTGTTGGAGGAGATTGGGTGGGGGAACCGGATGGCACAGTTGAATTTCCGAAGGAACTTTTGGTGGATTGGATCAGGTATTACAAAAAATAAGACAGTCTGGAAGTGGGATTATGAAAATCATACTAGTGGTCGGTTTATTGCTGTTTGCTATTTTCTTCTCGTTGCAGCTTATGTATTTGTTTCTGTCGTTAAAATTGTCAAAACCCGCTAAACAGCAAAGTGGCCAAAGAGTGCCTCAACAGAAATTGACCATTTTAGTGCCTGCATACAATGAAGAAATGGTCTTAAGGAGTTGCCTGGATGGCTTCCGTAATTTGGTCTACCGCAATTACGAGCTGATTATTATTAACGACGGCTCAAAAGACGGCTCCATTCCTTTGTTGATGGACGTGCTGCAATTAAGGGAATGTCCACTTCCTGCAATGAATAAGCTTGAGTACGAGGCTGTTAAAATGACCTATTGTTCCGATCTGTATCCCCACATACATGTAATTGATAAAGAAAATGGCGGCAAAGCCGATGCTTTGAATGCAGGGGCTGACCATTCAACGGGAGATATCATCATTACGCTTGATGCCGACAGCGTACTGGAGAAAAACTCGCTTATGCACATCAATGAAGCGATGCAGGATCCTCTGGTTATCGCGAGCGGCGGCATGGTGCATGTTGGACAAATGTACAAAGGAGGCCATCCGGAATTTAAAGGAAAAGGCCTGGTGAAATACCAATTGTCTGATTACATGATGTCGTTCTATGTCAAACGCCTGGTGCAAGCAAAATTCGGCTTAATGTCCGTCGTGTCCGGCGCATTCGGTGCATTTCGGAATTACGCATTGTTTGAAGTCGGCGGCTATAAGAAAACGATTGGCGAAGACATGGAAATCACACTCAACTTTCAAAAGCTCATCCATCAAAAATACAAAAACAGCAAAATGCTCTTTGTTCCGAAAGCGCAATGCTATACCGAAGTTCCTGCTGACTTTAAGAATCTGTCTAAGCAGCGTGTCCGCTGGCAGAAAGGGTTTCTCGATTCCTTGCGAATCTACAACAAACATAAAGTCCATAACCTGGGGATGAAGTTCGTGATGTTTATGATTTTGGATGCCTTACTGCCTGGAGTAGTTGGCATTGTCACCACATTTGCGCTCATCGTATCGCTTTTCACTGGGGATCTGGTGGGACTGACGTTGATCTTGTTGATTATGACAGCGACTTTGCAAATCTGCCTGCGTTTGACTGCTTACCGAATCGCCATGCAATATGACCATCGGTATTCACTCGTAGACTATGCTAAAATTTTCGTTTTTTCAATTCTTGAATACCCCACTTATCGGATGCTGGATACGTATTATTTCGTCTATGGCTCGGTTGCTTACCTGTTTCAGCACAACCACTCATGGAATAAAGTGGAACGAACCGGCTTGGTTTCCATCTATCCCGAAACCCTGGCTGTAAATGGCATACCAGAGGTGCTTCAAGTGGCCCATGCAATGGTTGTTGACACAGTCCTGGAAACCTTGGAAAAAGTAGAATCGGTCGAGTCGAATGAAACCCAAAAAACGAATGAGGGAGTTAAAAAAGTTGGATAGGGAAATGACTAGCATGAGTACGCTCGTTCGCTATTATTACATAGAATCATCTTCTTGAAATCAATAGATTTCAAGAAGATGATTTTTTGTTTTGAGGTGAATTGTGTGCGTGCCTGGCACGCACACAATTCACACACAATTAAAAAATAAAAATGAAAGTTAAAAATCATTTTAAAAATAAATGTTGAAAGTTAATTGTCATGATGGTATAGTTCGATTAATAAAATATTTCGACAACGAACAGGAGGACGGCTATCCAATTCAGCAGAACCTTGAAGAAAAGAAAATGAATGAAGATAGGGAGTTTTTAAATGACGGTTTTAGAACAGATCCATAAAAAAATAATCGTTTCCTGTCAGGCGCTGGAGGAAGAACCACTTCATGATCCGTACATAATGGGGAAAATGGCGTTGGCCGCAAAAATCGGGGGAGCCAAAGGAATTCGTGCAAATACTGTAACGGATATCCAGGCAATCAAAAAAGAAGTGGACTTGCCGATTATCGGCATCATCAAGAAGGATTATCCGGGGAGCAATGTTTACATCACGTCGACACTTCAGGAAGTTGACGCACTGGTTGAAGAAGGCGTTGACATCATCGCAATGGATGCGACAAAACAGCAGCGACCGAACGGCCAAAGCTTCAATGAGTTTTTTTCCGAGGTTAGGCTAAAGTATCCCGACCAACTTTTTATGGCGGATGTATCGACGATTGAAGAAGCACTGGCGGCCGAACAGGCAGGAATGGATATTGCAGCTCCGACATTGGCCGGTTATACGCCTTACTCAGTGGGCACGGTTCCACTCGAATTGCTGAAGGAAATGACGGACAAGTTATCGATTCCCGTTATTGCGGAAGGAAATTTCGATACACCCAATAAAGCGCAGCTAGCTCTTGAGGCGGGTGCACATTGCGTCGTCGTTGGAAGCGCTATCACACGGCCGCAGCTGATTACAGAAACATTTGCGAAAGCGATAGAAAAAATAGAAAAGGGACAGGTGATATGAGATGAAAGGTTTATATACAGCATTGATGTGTTCATTCGATGAACAAGGAAACGTGAACGAAAAAGGATTAAGAGAAATCGTGCGCTACAATATCGAGGTTTCTGAAGTGGATGGCCTGTACGTCAACGGCAGTACCGGGGAAAACTTCCTCATCTCGACGGAACAAAAAAAGCAGATCTTTGAAATCGTCAAAGATGAAGTCGGCGATCAAGTGAAACTGATTGCGCAAGTCGGCTCTTTGAATATTGAAGAGGCATCCGATTTAGCCAAATTTGTTACCGACCTTGGATACGATGCCATTTCAGCGGTAACCCCGTTCTATTACAAATTCGATTTTGAGGAAATTAAAGACTATTACAATACAATCCTCGAAGGCGTCGATACGCAACTCATCATTTATTCGATTCCAGCATTGACAGGGGTTAATATGAACCTGGAACAATTCGGAGAGCTGTTTGAAAACGAAAAAATCATCGGCGTGAAATTCACGGCACCGGATTTCTTCTTGTTGGAGCGCTTGCGCCATGCATTCCCGGACAAACTGATTTATTCAGGATTTGACGAAATGCTATTGTCTGCAAGTGTCTTGAATGTAGACGGAGCGATCGGCAGCACGTTCAATGTCAATGGCAAGAGAGCGAAGCAAATCTTCACATTGGCACAGGGCGGGAAAATCGACGAAGCGCGTGAAATCCAGAAAGTGACCAATGACTTGATTGAAGAAATTTTGAACAATGGACTTTACCAGACGATTAAGGAAATGCTGAAAACGCAGGGAGTCAACGCTGGGTTTGTCAGAAAACCGATGAAACAGCTGACAGAAGAAAGAGCGATTAAAGCACGTGAACTAGCTAAAAAATACTTGTAATGACGAACGGGGGTATGGGATAGATGAATGGGACATTTGCGGTTATCGATTATGTGATTTTATTTGCTTATCTTTTGTTTATTTTATATGTGGGAATTGCCTTTGCCAAAAAGGAAATGAAAGGCAAAGAATTCTTTAAAGGGGACGGCTCGATTCCATGGTGGGTGACTTCGGTCAGTTTGTTTGCCACCTTGCTCAGCCCGATATCGTTTTTATCACTTGCTGGAAACTCATATTCCGGAACATGGCAGTTGTGGTTTGCTCAACTTGGCTTATTGATCGCCGTGCCTGTAGCAATCTATTTTTTCCTGCCGGTTTATCGCAAACTGGATTTGGATACGGCTTATGAATACTTGGAAAGAAGATTTGATAAGCGGATGCGGATTTTAGGAAGCCTGCTTTTCATTGTTTACCAAATCGGGCGCATGTCGATCATCATGTACTTGCCTGCGATTGCATTAGCTACTGTAACCGGCATTAATGTAATCGTCATCATCTTGTTTATGGGGGTCATTGCGACCATCTATTCTGCTTTCGGCGGATTGAAATCTGTCCTTTGGACCGACTTTATCCAAGGGATCGTCTTGATCGGTGGCGGGATCTTCGCCTTAATCATCCTGCTGTTCTCCATTAATGGCGGGCTTGGAGAAGTCATCAGTGTCGGGACCAGCAATGAGAAATTCTTTGGAGATATCGCTTTATTTGATCCGAACCTCATCAATAACAGTATTTTAATCATCATTTTGGGCGCGGGATTATCGACGACGTTTTCGTATATTTCCAGCCAGGATATGGTGCAGCGCTATTTGACGACGAAAGATTTGAAGGAAATGAATAAAATGACGTACCTGAACGGTGCATTGTCATTGGGTACGGCAACTTTGTTCTTCTTGATCGGTACATCTCTGTATGTTTTCTATTCACAGCAAACGGCTGCTATGCCGACAGGGAAATCGGATTTGATCTTCGCCAACTTCATCGTCAGTGAATTGCCTGTAGGGGTTTCAGGGTTATTGATCGCCGGATTATTCGCAGCCGGCCAATCAACGCTTTCAACAGGACTGAACTCAGTGGCGACAAGCTGGACGCTTGATATTCAGCAAGTATTAAGAAAAGACATGAGTGATGAAAAGAGCACACGGATGGCCCGTACAGTATCGACGGTTGTCGGGATTTTCTCTATCGCCTTTGCGATTATTCTTGCGTACTCCAATGTCGGTTCTGCTTATTCTTGGTTTAATGGATTGATGGGCTTGGCACTTGGGATTATCGGTGGGACCTTTACGCTTGGTGTCTTGACGAAACGTGCAAATGCAAACGGTGCTTTGTTCGGTTTTATCGCTACCACGATCTTGGCTGTCTACATTTCTTACTTTACGGATATCACATTGTGGGCGTATTCGATCATTAACTTGGTCGCTTCGATCGTCTTCGGCTATGGCTTCAGTCTACTGTTCGCCAAAAAAGAAGAAAAAGACGACGATGAAGGAGTCACATTCTTCGATTACAATAAAGTGATTAAAGAAAAATAAGCTTTAGATTTAGGTGGGAGCATGTTGGAAATCTCTCGAAAGATCAAAACAGACGTTTTAGTGGTCGGCAGCGGACTGGCAGGAATTAAAGTTGCAAAAGAATTAGCCGATCAAGGACATGAAGTCTTGCTGGCAACAAAAATGAAATTGGCTTCTGGTTCAAGTTTTTATCCGTTGAAAGCTTCGCTGGGTACACAAGTTACGAGTAGTAATTCCGATAAGCATGTCTTTTTGGCGGATATTACAGCATCGAGCAGAGGCATGCACCGCCAGGATTTGGCGGAAGTATACGTGGACGAAATTCAGGATCGCGTCAAAGAATACAGCGATATCGGCGTGGTTTCCAAAAAGCTCGAAGGCGAACGGAAAGCTTGTTTTGCTGAGCATCCAAGAGATATTTACTTGCTGAGTGATTGGGACCAAATCAGGGAAAACGTATCCGGAATTTTTGGGCGCTATGAAAATTTGGCGGTGTTGGAGCGGACAGTGGTCATTTCACTGATAAAAAAAGAAAATCGGATTGCGGGCGCATTGATGTTGGATCAATTCAATCAAGTGGTGCTGGTGGAATGCAAGGCAGCCGTGCTTGCCACGGGCGGGTTCGGCAGCATCTACAAGCACAACCTGAATCCGAATGATGTTGACGGATCAGGCCATATACTCGCTCTTGAAGCAGGAGCCAGGCTGGTCAATATGGAATTTATCCAATTCATCCCAGGCATTACATCTCCGCGCTATAAGACCCTATTCGGCGAACATACTTTGGCGTATTGCCGAGATATTGTCAAAGATAGTGGAGAGAGCCTGTTGGATGGAGTCCTTCCGGCAGGGCTCGCGAAAAAAGAATGTCTGGATATCCGCAGTACCCATGGGCCGTTTACAGATTCACTGGAATCCAAATATGTGGATATTGCGATGATGAAGGAAATCATCACTGCCAAAAATGAGAAGGGCTTTAAATTAGTTTTCCATAAAGAACTATACGAAAATGAAGAAGAGTTTTATACCGTCTATTTAAATTGGTTGAAGACAAAAGGAATCGATATGCTGAAGGATGAGGTGCGGATTGCGCCTTTCGCCCATGCCAGCAATGGCGGTGTCCACATCGATCCATACGGGCGCTCGGGTGTGCCAGGATTGTATGCCATCGGTGAACTGTCTTGTAATATCGAAGGAGCCAATCGGCTTGGGGGCAACTCGACTGGCGCCTGCATGGTTTTTGGCAAGCGTGCAGCAGCGGACTGCAGCCGTTATCTGGCAAAAGCCAGACTTTGTGCCATCAGTGATCAAGATGCCAAGCGCCACTTAAAAACTGTATTGGGCAACGGCGATGGCAACAGAGTTGGAGAGAACAGTTCGCCAGAGTCTGACAAAGAGCAACTCCACCAGACCATAGAGAAAATCAGGGAAATACTGTGGTATTCTGGAAATGTCGTCCGTTCGGAAAAACAATTGCTCGCCGCACTGGAGAAGATAGCCGAGCTGCAGTCCAAAATGGATATCAGCCGTTTATTCGAACAGCAGGAAACCAGAAAAATGGTGATCAAAGCAAAGAACTTCATGGAATTGTCCCAATTGTTGCTTCGGGCGATGCTAGAGCGAAAAGAAAGCCGGGGAGCGCATTACCGCGAGGATTATTCTGCTGAAAATCCAGCATTCTCCAAACGCTTGTTTATTTCAAGAAACCCTGCAGGGACATTATCGCTGGAATTCCTGGATCAGTAAAGAGCAACTTCAAGTATCAAGAAAAGAGAAAAGCCTAGTTGTGGTTTTTCTCTTTTTATTCATTCAGAAAAGAGGAAAACAAAATGCAGCTTGGTGTAATTGATATTGGCGGTACGTTTATCAAATATGCAGTCATGGACGAAGAAGGGGCATTTCTGTTCCATGACTCGGTTCCGACGGATGCAGACCATGGCGCCAATAGCTTAGTGGCCAAAATAGTGGGCCTCTGCGGCCGAATCATGAATGATTTTGAAATCGACGGAATCGCCATCAGTTCAGCAGGACAAATCGATTCACGGCAGGGAGTGGTGGTCTTTGCGACCGATAATCTCCCGGGCTATACTGGAACCAGACTGGCCGAGTTGATATCTGACCATACCGGCTTGCCGGTGACAGTGGAAAATGACGTTAATTGCACAGCACTCGGCGAATCCTGGAAAGGGGCTGCCCGTGGAATAGACAATTTTCTCTGCGTCACCATCGGTACCGGAATCGGGGGAGCACTGTTTTTGAACGGACAGCTGTATACTGGAGCAGGCTTTTCAGCTGGTGAAATTGGACACATGGTTTTGCATCCGCATGGTCGTGAATGTACGTGCGGCAGCCGGGGCTGCTATGAACAATACGCTTCAAGTTCGGCGCTCCATCGTTCAGCGGTAGAAACATTCGGAGACGAAATGACTGTAAAAGCGCTGTTTGAACGCGTCAAATCAGGCGATCGAGAAGCAATTGGCATATTTGAAGTATGGATAGATAACTTGACGACCGGCCTTCAGTCGCTCGTTCATCTATTCAATCCCGAGTTGATTGTCATCGGTGGTGGCATTTCCGCACAAGGCGAATTTTTGCGTCAGGCGATTAATCAGTCACTGGAACAGAAAATCATGCCGAACCATCAAAAATGGCTGCAGATCAAAATGGCTGAACATGACAACAAATCAAATTTACTGGGAGCAGCAAAAAGCTTCCTGACACATTAAAAAGGAGGTGGACACGATGGAATCTAAAACAATGGCAGGACCAAAACCTTCTATTTTAATGGAACAGCACAAACATACTTTCACCAAATCAGAACACAAAATCTATGATTACATCCTGTCGCACCCGGACAAAGTCCTTTACCATTCCCTGACGGAGCTTTCGGAATACAGCAAAGTGGCTGAGGCGACAGTGTTGCGCTTTTTCCGCAAGCTGGGGTTCAAAGGCTTTCAGGACTTTAAATTCCTCTTCGCCCAGGAAGTGCCTCAAGCCAATCATGCGCCACAAGACGAATCGTTCGTTCATCGAATTCGCTACAACATCGTCCAGGCCATCGAAGATTCTTCGGAAGTTGTGGATTTGGGCACGTTGGAGAAATGCATTAACGCGATCGATGCTTCTCAGGATGTGGTGATTTTCGGAATCGGTTCATCGGGCATTGCCGGCTTGGATATGCAAAATCGTTTGATGCGGATCGGCAAGCATGTCAATGCCATTACAGACTCCCATTTCCAGATCATGAGAGCTTCATCGCTCAACGAAAACTCAGTGGTGATCGCCATCAGTTTGACGGGAAGCACCAAAGATATCGTTGACGCCGTAAAATTAGCGAAAGAAAAAAAGGCTACAGTCATTGCCCTGACCAATTATGTGAAGTCGCCATTGACCAAATATGCTGATCATGTTCTGTTGTCTTCTGCGAAAGAAAGTCCGCTCGACAGCGGTTCGCTGGTATCGAAGATTGCCCAATTGTATTTGATTGATTTGATTTGTACGGGTCTGACAATGAATAATGTGAAAGATGCTGAAAGTGTTAAACGGGAAATTACCGAACATATTGCTGGAAAACTATATTAGGGACGAAGAGTTCTTTACATATGGCTTTCATTAAGAGGTGGAAAAGTGCAAATTATTAAAGCAAAGAACTATGAAGAAATGAGCAGACTTGCGTGCTCGCTGCTTGTGGAGCATGTGCAGCAAACTGAATCTCCGGTAATCGGATTGGCGACAGGTTCGACGCCAGAAGGGCTGTACAAATGCCTCGTTAAAGAATTCCGGGAAGGCAGAGTTTCATTCCGCGCGGTGTCTACATTCAATCTAGATGAATACGCCGGTCTGTCCATGGAAGATGCCAACAGCTATCAATGGTACATGACCGATAAACTGTTCGCCCATGTAGACGTGCCCGCCCGGCAAATCCATTTGCCTGACGGAATGTCACAGGATTTCGAGCAGGAATGTTTAAATTACGAACGACAAATTCAAGAAGCCGGCAACATCGACATTCAAGTCTTGGGACTGGGCTTGAACGGCCATATCGGATTCAATGAACCGGGAACATCGTTTCTAAGCAGAACGCATGTCGTCGATTTGGACGAATCGACGCGCGAAGCCAATGCCCGCTTCTTCCCAAGCATTGACGAAGTGCCGACCCAAGCCATCAGTATGGGAATCGCTTCCATCATGGAAAGCAAGAAAATTTTGCTTTTGGTATCCGGAAAAGAAAAAGCCGAAGCCTTGTATCAGGCGATGAACAGCCCGGTCTCGGAAGAATTTCCGGCAACAATCCTACAGCTGCATCCTGAAGTCACCGTCATCGCCGATGAATTGGCGTTGTCGAAAGTGCTCGAGTCATATGGAGAAGACGCCATCGCTCATGAATTGCAAGTGAAATAGACATACAGGTGAAATAGATATACAGACAATTAACCCCCTGCCGTCACGGCAGGGGGTTAATTGTTTGGGAATTGTTTGCGTGCCAGGCACGCAAACAATTCCCTTTGAATAGGAGAAAAATACTAGTCAATTTTCATCGTGGGTCTTATAATGAAAAGAATCAAGTTGCTCTATAAAATTAGAAGAATTAATGATATAGCTATTCGATAAACCCAGTCTATTTTCCATCAAGGCTCAACCCATTTGAATCACCATGCAAATAGAGGACTTACGACTATAGAAGAAAGCTGAAGGGAAGAACGCTTTGAAAGCTAAATACATACCGGTTGTGCTGTGGGCTTTGTGCATCCTGCTGGCCACCAACAACTACAATTTTCAGTCCCTTTTATTCGCTCAGGAAATCGATTTCCACATTCGCCTGTTCCCGAACTTTTCGGATCTGTTCATCACGAGCGATATCCATTTGGAAAGCAAGACCTATGTGTTTCAGAAAGTCGGTCATGCCCTGTCTTTTGGCATCCTGTTCTTGATCTTGGCCAAAACCATTGCCAACGATACCAAAGCCATCATTCTATGCAGCTTGTTTGCCTTCTTCACGGAAGTGCTGCAGTTGTTCTTTGAACGGAGCGGCAGGTTGAGTGATGTGCTGATCGACATCGGCGGCATTTATCTTGCGTATCGTTTGAGTGTTTACGTGAAAGCACAGGGAGGACCGGTTCCGGCTTTCTGGAAAACCGTCCAAAAAATTTCCGGCGCCTTTGCGGATCAGAAATCGCGTTAGTCTTAATAATAAAAATCGCCGCCTCTTCGATGGTTGAAGAGGCGGCGATTTTTATTAATTATGAAGAGAACGTCAGTAAAAGAACTTATTAATTTAAATAAAAGTTACCACGTTAAAATTATTTCCTAAGACCTCTGAAATGGTATTGCATCCTATAATTTTCCACTATATAATAAATCAACCACATTTTCATAGGGCAATGGGAGAGGCGGGAACAAACAAATGAAAGCGACAGAGATACAGACAGCACAGCAAGCCGTGGAGGCGATCCGTCAGTTATGGGCGGGGCGTTCAATCGGGAAATTGCGTGCGTTTTTAGGGGAACTCGAGACAGAGGATGATTTTTACCGGCTGATGCGTTTGACGGATCAGGCGGATTTATATACGTATAGCCATTTGCTGGCAACTCAGGCGCATAAGCGTTTCGGGACGCTGCGGACATTTACGTGGAGTTGTGCGCGACTGCTTGAAACGGGGCGCAGCCTGGAAGCGGAAGAACGCATGATGGGCAGGTTGCAGGGCATTTCGTCTGTTAACGATTCGGTGGAAGAGCTGGCGTCGGCGCATCAATTGCTGCTGCGGGTATTTGCCCAGCTGAACCGCCTGCCGGAAGCGAAAGCGCAACTGGATCGTTACGCGGAACTGAAAGGTTTTGTCTGGCCGGACCTGGAAGGCTTTTATTTTATCCACAGCGGAGAATGGGCTGAAGCGGAACAGGTATTGGAAAAAGTCTTAAGCGATGAAGTGACCGAACGCAGCCCATACGTACGGCTTCAATACGCCGACGTACTGGCGATGACCGGCCGCCAAAAAGAGTCGTTGGACGTTCTGGAACATGGAGAGCAGATCGAACCCGGCACATGGACTTACCGTGCGGACATCATCCGCACGCTGTTTTTCCTGGGCCATTATGAAGGAACACTGGATTTGATCGCGGCATACAATGAAGAAAATCCATACCATGTCCACCGTCCGTCTTTTATTTACATGACTGCCGAAGCTCTCTATAAACTCGAGCGCTGGGAAGAGTTGAAGGCATGGGTCGCGGATCACCCGAAAGTGCTGGAGAAAAGTGTCTACGGTAAAGGCGAAATCCGACAGGAAGCCGAGCGCCGGGAGCTGCAATTGACGCCGAACATCCAGAAGCTCAATTATTGTGTGCCGGCATCACTCGCATTGATGCTGGAAGCGTATGGCATGAAAAAAGGGCAGGACGAAATCGCTGAGCATGTGTTTGACGTAACGGGTTCAGATCTGCAAAAGACCATGGAATACATGGAGACGCTTGGGTTTACAGCGCGTTATTTCAAAGGGACGATCGGCGTTTATAAACAACTGATCGATGCTGGAATTCCGGTGCTGCTGAGCATGATGATTGAAAACAATGCGCATGTGCAAGTGGTCATCGGTTATGATGACCGGCTGCAGGCGTTGATCATCCAGGATCCGAATGACCTCGGGCCGTATTTATTGTCCTACTTGGATGTCGCCGATACGTTCAAGTTGACCGATTCCTTGAGCATGGTATTTTTGATGCCGGAACAGCTGGAAATGCTAGAGTTGCTGGACAGCAAGCAGCACGACTTTTTCAATGAATTATTCACCATTTGGGGAGACGACACGAAAGGCCGCGACAAAAACCGGTCGATCGAGTTTTTGAAGGCACATCCCGATGAGCGCTATGCGGCAGTGGTCGGTTTGGTGACTTTGTTCTCAGAAGAAGCGAAAGCCCTTCATTCGACATGGCTCGAAAAGATCCACCAGGACCTCGGCAAAGAAGACGGCGAAGTGGCTTTGCTTGCGGCGCATATGCATTACCAGAAAGATGAGACGGAACAAGCGCTGGCAAGCCTTGCGCTGGTGAAGGAAAAGAATTCGCCATACGCGCTGTTTTTGAAAGCGGCGATTTTGATGAGCCGCAATGAACACCAGAAAGCGATCCCGCTCTTGAAACGCTCGATTGAGTGGGACAATTACCAACCAATGGCGTACAGCCATTTGGCGCGCTGTTATTTGGAAGTCGGCAAGACCTACCAGGCATTCAAATGGTCGAGCATCGCACTTGACCAGGTGCCGAACGACATCTCGACGCGCATTACGCATAGCCTGATCCAATACGAATCGGGTGCTTATGAGAAAGCGTTGGCGCGTTTCCGTGAACTTTCCGACGAGCAGCCGGAAGATGGGTATTTCATTTACGAAATGGGCCGTTGTCTGTTGGCTCTCGGGGAAGAAGAGAACGCCATCGGGGCATTCGGGCGTGCGCGGGATATTGATCCGAAAGAACCGTTTTCGTATTTGCGGATTGCTGAAATCCACCTGGCCGCAAAAGACTGGCCAGAGGCGGAAAGCGTTCTGCATGCCGGCATCGCCAATTGCGAAACGGCTGATGTGCTGCATCAGTATTTGGGCCATCTCGACATGGAAAAAGAACAGTATCAAGAAGCGGAAGCGGAATACCGCAAATCGCTTGAAATGGACCCGAATGATTTGTTTACGGTGACGCATATTGCCCATGCGCTGCTCAAGCAAGAGAAAATGGCCGAATTGGGTAACTGGGTCGCGCATTATGCGGAAACCGGCGATACCGATTATTTTGTCCGGACAGCAGCGATGCTGTGGCAGGAGTCAGAGGACGATGCGGGCAAAGCACTGGCGCTGGATCTGCTGGAAAACGGTATGGCGCGTGTTGCGCTGGATCTCCATGAAATGGCTGAGCAGTATGCGGATTTCGGCGACGCACCGCAGTTCCGCAGCCGCTTGTTTGATTTCTTCAAAGGCCTGCGTGAAAAGAAAGCGGATGCGCTTTTGCTGTGCTATGAAGCGAGTCTTTACGAACTGGAGGACCATCAGCGTTTTGCGCAAATTCTCTACAGCCAGGCGGCGGAACTGGATGGCCTGGCGTTAGCTCCTTACCGCCTTGGCTTGCTTGCTGAACAAGCTGGGAAATGGAATGAAGCACTGGCTCACTTCACGAAATGTGCGGAAGCGGAAGCCGGCTTCACAGGAGCTCATGAAGGATTGATGCGGACGCATTTGGCGTTGGAAAATAAAACACAAGCGTTTACAGCGGCTTTGCATGTGCTGGAAAATGAACCGCTGCTGCTTGATCTGGGTGAGCTGTTCGGTCTGATCGACAATGAAACACAGCTTGCGGCTGTAGAGAATTCATTGAAGAAAGTGTCCTTGCAAGTACCGGAGGAATGGCTGCTTGCAGCACAAGCTCATATAGCAGAGAAAAAAGGCGATTTATCGGGAGCAGAATCGTTGTTCCAACAGGCGAAAGCAGTCAACGGGGCCTATCCTTCGCATTACCAGCATATCGAATTTTGCGTCCGCCAAGGAGATGTCAAGCGGGCAGTCGGCTTGCTGGAGGAATTGATTGCCGAGCATCCGGACGAGGAAGGTTTGTATGCTGAATACGTTCGTTTGCTGATGGACATGCGCAAAACCGGCGACCTGCACAAACGGTTGAGAAAACGTCTGAAAGGCGAGGAATTGGCGATGGCGCAAACGTACAGCGCAGATCAATTGGCGGAATGGGTCGATGAAGAGGATGAAGAAGCGCCGAAGCATTTTATCCGCAGGCTGCGTGACAAGTCACGGCGTTTCCTGATGCTTTCAAACGTCATTTCGCTTTACCTGGACGCCATGAAAAATTTCAAGGACAGCGAAGTGCCGGTGCTGCATCTCGCCGACTTCTATATGAACCGCGGAATGGCGGATGATGCGGCGGAAGAACTTGCCCCGTTCGTCAAACGCACCGGCCATTTTGGAGCTGCCAAAGCGCTGCTGCAGGCGACGCTGCAGGAAGCGAACGAAAAACAGTCCGAAAAGCTGTTGAATAAAGCCATCAAACAGGCGGAACAACTTCATTTGGAGCAGCCGGCAGATATCGATATTGTATTATGGCAAGGCGATATGGCGGCTGTACTCGGCGAAATCGCACGGGCAGAGGCGTATTACGAGCAGGCGATTGCTTTGAATCCATACCACAGCGAAAGCTATGTCCGTTTGCTGCATCTGCTGGCAGAGCACCGGCCGGAAGACGCCAAACGTTTCGAAAGCCGTCTGCCCGAAGAGCTGCAAGTCAATGAATGGATTCGCTTGTCGCTGGCCATGATCTACACGACGATGGGCGACAGCGCAACTGCCACAGAACGGCTGTTGGCGCTGCAGGATGATGAACCCACATACTTGCCGGTGGGCTATGAACTTGCACGTGCTGCCATGAAAGCCGGGCAACCCACGCGTGCCAAAGAATTGCTGAGCCAGTTATTTAATACCGAAGGTGGGGAACAATTTATTGAAACCGCCATCGAAGAGGAATTGTTCGAAGAAATATTGGAAGATGTTTTTGCCGTAGGGGTTTAACTCTGTTCCAAAAATAAATACAGCTAATCAAACCACCTTTCCTGAAGCTCATAGATTTCAGGGTAGGTGGTTTTTGTATGCCGAAATATGGCAAAGGTGTGAGTGGATGATTGCCTGTATTTGTCGAAAAGAGTTGAATTTGGTACTACCTTTCTTCATAATTATTAGGGATATAGTCATGAAGTAAATACAATAGGTTCAAGGAGTGGCAAAAGAATGAAAATGATGGTCAAAACGATAAGTATAACAATCGGCGTCTTGGCGCTGTTGGCAGGAGCCGGTTATTATTTTTTCACGCAAAATTCCACGAGCGGCGGAGAAATAACGAAAGTGGCGGACAAAATCGAGGAGCGTGAAGAAAAAGAAGGCACGCCTGAAAAGAGCGGAACTGAAGAAGAAGATGCTGATATGACAGAAGTCGATTTGCAAATCCTACTTCATCAGATGACGCACCAAAAAATCAGCGCTGGCAAAAAGAAAGGCGCTGTCGAAATGACGCAAGAGAACATCGATGGCTTGCTGCTGATTGTACAAGCCAACAAGCATCTGTATGAGCACGGCCCTTTTTATGAAGACGCCTTGACCGAGTGGCAGCAAGGAGATTTCTCCAACTCCGTCACGGTCCACAACACCATTTGGGATTGGCATAAAGGTACGGTCGGCAGAGCAACGGGGCTGATGAGCGCCGAAGAAGAACAGGAATTTGTTGAAAGACATTTTAGATAAAAATACTATACATAGAAGAAGAGGCTGTCCGCGGACAGCCTCTTTCTTCAGCTTCTTGCCGATTTGTAATTGTTGTACTCAGGCACCACCGAGCGGTCCACATAAAGGTGGAAGAACCACTCGCCGGCTGACAGGACCAATGCGCCAACCAGCGCCGGCGTCACCATCTCGAAATTCTGGCCGGTCAACAGCCAACCGATCAGCCAAATGGTCAGGAACGCCATGACGAAATCAACAAAAGTTGCGATGGTATTGCGCCCTGACTGATTTTCCGGTCTGCCGGCATTCAAAAAAATCATGATATCGCCCATTGCGTAGGACAACGCTGTCAGCGCCAAACTGATCAGCAGCGTATCAACAAACGAAACATCAAAAATCAAGGTAAGAACGATCAATAAGACAGCAGCCACCATTACAAATTTAATTGCCAGTGCAAGCAAATGCCTCAATAGCTTCTCCTCCTTATATAAATTCTATTAAGGAGAATTTACCCGTTTTCCGAATAGAGTATGCCGAAATGTGAAAATAACAGAAAAAGCCGCCTCTCCATTGGCTGAAGAGGCGGCTTTCAAACGATTAACGTACGTTCATTTCATTGGGGTGAGCGCCTTTGCGGCGGTCTTTGTTGAGTGCGTTGATTTCATTCATTTCCGCTTCCGACAGCTCGAAGTCGAAAACATTGAAGTTCTCTTCGATGCGTGACGGCGTCACGGATTTCGGAATGACGATTGTGCCGTTTTGCAGGTGCCAGCGAAGAACAACCTGAGCCGGCGATTTGCCTTTGGCTTCGGCGATTTTCTGGATGGTCTCATCTGTCAGCACTTCGCCGCCTTGGTCAAGCGGGCTCCAGGCTTCAACGAAGATATCATGCTTAGCGCAGAATTCCTTCAATTCGTTTTGTGCCAGGTACGGATGGCATTCCACTTGGTTCAGGACCGGCGGAATGTCGCATTCCGCAAGCAAACGCTCGAGGTGCTCAATTTCGAAATTGCAGACACCGATCGCTTTGACGCGGCCGTCTTTATACAGCTGCTCCAACGCTTTATAGGTATCCACATAATTATCGAATTCCGGAGTCGGCCAATGGATCAAGTACAAATCGACGTAATCAAGGCCGAGGCGCTCCAGGCTTTCTTCGAATGCACGTAACGTATTGCCGTAACCTTGGTCGCTGTTCCAAACTTTTGTCGTGATGAACAACTCTTCACGCGGCACAGTCGTTTCCTTCAACGCTTTGCCGACGCCTTTTTCATTCTGGTAAATCATTGCGGTATCGATCGACGTATAACCCGTCTCCAACGCTTTTGAAACAGCTGCGGTTGCCTGGTCGTCTTCAACTTGCCAAACGCCAAAGCCCAGCTGTGGCATTTTTATCCCATTGTTTAATGTAATAAAGTCCATTATGCATTTCTCCTTTAGGTTTATTCGGTTAGAGTAGATGTTTACCCGGTACTTCGGAACTCTAAGCATTATTATAAAGGAATCTTTCAACTTCTGTCGAAATAGTTTTGAGAGAGGAGTTGAAAGCCATGAGTATGCAAAAAATTGTCGAAATGGATTTGGTGCGCGACGAGTACGGCAACTATTACAAAGTGGTCGGCACCCATATGGAAGAGGATAAATTGACTGCCATCGAGGTTTCGAACCTGTATTTCGAGAAATCTTTCGAAGCCGGCACAGACAGCCTGGACGAGAGTTACCAAAGCAAGCCGTTCGGCGTCTATATCCAGGACCAAGTGAACGCCTACATCGAGGACATTCAGCAAAACGAACGCCCGATCTACGGCATCCGCGACTTGATGGTCAACCGCATCAAAGTCTACGCGGTCGACATCACCCAACCGCACCCAAAACGCAATTTATAATAGAAGATACGAAGCCATCGCCAAGCTCACAATGAGCTTGGCGATGGCTTTTTTATGGCTTGGAAAGTATTTTGTGGCCAATGGAAAGTATTCCGCCATTAACAGAAAGTATTTGCGCTCCATTGGAAAGTATTTGCCCCGAAACAGAAAGTATTTCCATATAACTGGAATAAATCGTCGTGGATTCCTCCCGATTCTGGAAATACAATCCCCAACAGAAGAAATACGCTTCTTAAGCGGAAAGCGCAGCATGCGCTTTCCTTCTCTTAGCCATCCAGTGCCTTCCTACAATGATTATTTCCGGCATCAGCGGGTAAAGAAGAAGCAACGACACATTCAGGAGGGATGCATCATGACCAACAATGACGCACACGATAAGAACCTGCACCACAACCAGGATAATGAGGAATCAACACTCGATAAAGTCGTCAAAAAAACCAGCGAAATGCTGAGCGGCAGCGATGAAGGCTGGGAATCCTTCGGCAAAACCGACGTAAGAGAAACTGCAGGCGACGATTTCCAAAACGCGCCGGATGAAAGCTCGGAAGATGTGCCGACGGAAGACCGAGTCATCCGCGATCCGAAAACCGGTGAAGAAACAATTGTGAAGAATGACAATAAAAAATGGTCACTTTAAGCGAGACACTCCACGACCCATTCCACTCCCTGGAATGGGTTTTCTTCGTCCAATTGTGATAAACTTTTTTTTGAAGGTAATTAATAGAATATTAAGTTTTTAATTGAAAAATATAGCCTATACGTCGGAAGGGGATGGAAGAGGATGGCCAAGAAGATGGAACAGATCCAGCAGGAAGCGTTGCAGCGTTATTTAGCATTTGAGGAAGAGCGCCGGCTGGAAGCACAGGCGGCAGCTTCAACAGAACGGATGATGACACGGTCGAGCATCATCAACCACCACGATAATTTGGCGATGGAGCGGATCATCAACCAAAGCGATTTGTTTCCGATTGCGCATCTGCAGGCGGGGCTCGACGTCAGCAAAGCCGTTTGCCGCATTTCGATCCGCAGCCAATCCGGCCAGCTGGAAAGCTACGGCACCGGATTTCTGGTGGCACCGAATTTATTGCTGACGAACAACCATGTGCTCGAAACGTCCGAAGCGGCGATGTACGCGGTGGCCGAGTTCAATTACGAAGATGACGTCCATTTTATGCCGCGCGACATCATCAGTTTCCGCTTGGATCCGGAAGCGCTTTTCATTACCGATGAGGCGCTGGATTTTACACTCGTGGCGGTAGAGGAAAACAATCAGCACGACATTCCGCTGACCGATTTTGGCTATTTGCCGCTATTGCCGAAGCCTGGGAAAATCCTCGAAGGCGAATACGTCACCATCATCCAACACCCGAATGGCGGTCCGAAAGCAATCACCATCCGTGAAAATGAAGTCAAATTCATCTCTTCGGACTTTGTCCATTATGTCAGCGATACTGAGCCCGGATCATCAGGTTCGCCGGTTTTTAATGATCAATGGGTAGTCGTGGCGCTGCATCATGCGGGTATTCCAGATCCAAATGACCCCACTAAGTGGATTGCCAATGAAGGGATCCGCATCAGTTCGATCATCCAGCATCTCAGCGAGGCGCGCAGCAGCTTGGAAGAAGAACATTCACGTGAACTGCTGGACCAGCTGCTCACTGTTGTCATGCCGGGCTCTGCTGCAGAACCGATGGAAGTCGGTGTGTTGGCCGAAGATTGGTATGCGGATGCTTCCGGATATGATCCAACTTTTCTTGGACAAGGGTTCGACGTACCTTTACCCGCATTAGGCGAAGCACTAATAGACGATGTGGCACAAACTGCGGACGGCAAGAGAGTCCTTGATTACATGCATTTCTCGATTGCGATGAGCAAATCGCGCCGATTGGCGTTTTACACAGCCGTCAACATCGACGGCAACCAGTTGGTGGACGTCAAACGCAGCAACGACCGCTGGTATTTTGATCCGCGAATTGACGAAGCTTACCAGATCGGACCGGAATTTTACCAATCAAACGATATCGACCGAGGGCATTTGGTGCGGCGCCGCGATCCGAACTGGGGCGTTGATGCGGTGAAGGCCAATGAACACACATTCCATTTCACCAACTGCTCTCCCCAGCATAAGAATTTCAACCAAAAAGCGTGGCTGGATCTGGAAGATTATTTGCTCGATAATGCCCGCGACCACAGCATGAAAGTCTCGGTGTTCACAGGGCCTGTGTTCCGGGACGATGACGTGCGCTACCGGGATGCACAGATTCCGGATCAGTTCTGGAAAGTGGCAGTGATGCTGAAAGGCGATGCGGCCTTATCCGCTACTGCTTACTTGCAGACGCAGGAAGATTTGATTGGCGGAGACCTGGAATTCGTCTACGGCCAGTTCGGGACTTATCAAGTGCCGGTTACGCAAATCGAAGAACTGACAGGGCTTGATTTCGGCAATCTGCGTGATGCTGATCCAATGGCAGCGGGGCAAGCAGCTCGTGTCCAGCGGGCGGAGGATATCCGTCTATGAAAATGATGTTGGAACTGGAAGGAGTCACCCGAAAAAGAGACGACAAAACCGTGTTGAATGGCGTCAATTGGCAGGTCCGAAAAGGCGAACATTGGGTGCTGTACGGCTTGAATGGCGCCGGGAAAACCTCACTGCTGGATTTGATCAATGCTTATTTTTTCCCGACGGAAGGCAAAGTGACAGTACTCGGAATGGAATTCGGCAAGACCTATCTGGCAGAAAAGCTGCGCAGCCAGATCGGTTTTGTGTCTGCCTCTGTCCAACAGAAGTTGCCAATTTACGACAATGCATATGAAGTGGTGCTGAGCGGAGCGTTCGCTTCTCTCGGCCTGTATCAGGAAACGACGGATGAAATCGACCGAAAAGGCGTCGAGATTCTCCGGGACCTCGGCTGCCTTGATTACGCCAACCGGGATTACCATACCTTGTCGCAAGGCGAAAAGCAGCGCGTGTTGATCGGGCGCGCGTTGATGGCGGACCCCGAACTGCTTATTTTGGACGAACCGACCGCCGGACTCGATTTCATCGCCCGAGAAGAATTACTCGAGTCGATTGCCACCATCGCGCAAAAGCCGAACGGCCCGACCATCATCTACGTCACCCACCATATCGAAGAAATCTTGCCGGAATTCAATAAAACCTTATTGTTGAAAGCCGGCAGCGTCTTCGCTTCCGGCAACACAGAAGAGCTCATCGACAGTGAACAGTTGTCCGGTTTCTTCGATATGCCCGTAAACGTCGTCTGGAGCAACGGACGGCCCTTGCTGTCAAAAGTCAGAAACCATTGAATGGCTGAGGGCGGGGTCCCAAGCCTGCTTGGGACCGAAAGTGCAGGCCTGCACTTTCCTGGGTTTGGGCATTAGAGTGTTTTTGGCAATTTGCACTGTATATCCAATTCACTGGAAGAAGTCGGCAGCAATACACCGAATAACTTCAACAAACCCTGTCCGACAAGACACGCTCTTGCCGGACAGGGTTTTATTCTGCTGAAAATCATCGTTAAACTATCTGAACTATCTGCAAACTGTGATAAACTGTCGGTAGACAACCCAGATTCTCAGACGTTTTCAAACTATCCGAATGGGAGGACTTGCTATGGCAGAGGGCATTCACAGGATTTTAGAGGAACGTGGGATTCAAGTACCGGAAGCGCATCAGGACATGCTGGTGCAGCAGATGAAAGCGGTGCAGCAATTGCGGGGAACCGTGGACAATTCGCAGCTGAAAGATTTCGATATGGGGCTGACGCATGTGCCGGGAGGTGAGCGGCCATGAATGAAGAATTGGCAGCACAATCCATTGGGGAATTGGCACCGAAGCTGCGCGACAAACAAGTGTCGCCTGTTGAAGTGACGGAAGCTGTATTGGCCAATGTCAATGCGTATGACGGAGAAATCAACGCCTTTATTCGTGTGCAGAAAGAGCAGGCGCTGGAATCGGCCAGGCAGGCGGAGCAGGAAATCCAAAGCGGCAATTACCGCGGCTTCCTGCACGGCATTCCGATGGCGCTGAAGGATATTTTGTATTTCAAGGACGAACCCGCGACGATGGGCTCGAAAATCCATGAAGGATTTATCGCTGATTTTGATGCGACCGTAGTATCGAAGCTCAAACTGTCGGGCGCGACTTTTCACGGCAAGCTGAATATGCACGAGTATGCATGGGGAGCGACGACCACCAATCCGCATTACGGAGCCTGCAAGAATCCGTGGGACCTCAGCAAAATTCCAGGCGGCTCAAGCGGCGGGTCCGGTGCTGCGGTGGCGGCGAACATGACCATCGCTTCGCTTGGGACAGATACCGGCGGTTCGATCCGGATTCCGGCATCAAGCTGTGGCATTATCGGTTTGAAGCCGACGCATGGCCGCATCAGCAAATACGGCTGTTTTCCGTTGTCGTGGAGCCTTGACCATATCGGCCCGATGACGAAAACCGTTTTCGACGCAGCGCTCCTGTTGGAAGTGCTCGGCGGTTACGATCCGAAAGACCCGACATCTGTGGACCGGCCGACGCAAAATTATTCCGGAGGGTTGAATGAAGATGTCAAAGGGCTGGTCATCGGCATCGAGGAAGGTTATTTCTTTAAAAATGTCGACAATCGTGTCAATGAAGCGGTCCAACATGCACTGCAGCAACTAGAAAAATTGGGCGCGCGTATTGAGACAGTCCGCATCCCATCGCTTGCACAAGCCGAATTTGCGGAACTTGTCACCATCACAACCGAAGCAAGCGCCATCCATCATGACAATCTGGTCAAGCAGCCGGAAAAATTCGGTGATGACGTCCGCTTTTTATTGGAAGTAGGCGAGCTGATGTCAGGTGTCGATTATGTTCAGGCACAACAGATCCGCCGCAAGCTGGATCTCGATTTTGCGGCAGCGTTTGAAAAAGTGGATGTGCTTATCACGCCGACTCTTCCGTTCCTGTCACCGCCGATCGGCGACAGCACCGTTGACATCAATGGCCAGGCGCTAAGTTTTTTGGATGAAGTCATCCGCTTCACGGGTCCGGGCAATTTGACCGGCTTGCCGGCACTCAGCATTCCATGCGGTGTCCGCGAGGGGTTGCCAGTCGGTCTGCAGATTATGGGCCCGGCGTTCCAGGAGGAAAAAGTCCTCAACGTCGCCTACGCAATCGAAAAGCTGGAGCTGATGAAAGGCCATAAGCCGGATTTGACAGCGATTAAGCCAATCTAACGCGTTTAACTAATAAAATCTTATCTTGGAGCGGAAAGCGCAGGCTTGCGCTTTCCTGGGTTTGGGCATTTAGAGTGGTTTTGGGCATTTATCGTGGTTTGGAAAGTATTTTGCTTCTTTTGGAAAGTATTTAGGCTCAAACAGAAAGTATTTTCAGCCATATGGAAAGTATTTGTCCCAAAACAGAAAGTATATCCATTTATCTGGAAAAAATAGCTAGTTCTACACTAATTCAACCTGAAAGGATGACGAAATATGGCCAATACGCACCAATTTCCGGAAGATCGCGTGCATTACACGTGGGATAAGGACCCGCAGCCGGTGTTGACGATCGACAGCGGAGACCAAGTGGATTTTTCCACCCGGGAAGTAGCGGATGATCAATTCAATAAAGACTCCAAAACGGAAGACATCGCCACACTCGATTGGGCGAAAGTCTATCCGCTTGCAGGACCCGTCGAGATCCGTGGTGCGGAACCGGGTGATACGCTGGAAGTGGAAATCCTCGACCTAAAGCCGGGGAGTTGGGGCTGGATGGCGATTTTGCCTGGGCTTGGCCTATTGCCTGAAGAATTTCCAGACGCCTACTTACGGACATTCGATTTGAGTGACGGCGAATCTATCCATTTCAGCGACAACATCAAAGTGCCCATCACCCCGTTCCTCGGCACGATGGGCGTCGGTCCTGCAAATGCCGAAGGGCAAGCCATTATGCCGCCTGGAACATTCGGCGGCAATATGGACACTCGGCAACTGACGGTTGGCACCAAATTGTATTTGCCGGTGCAAGTGGCGGGCGCCATGTTTAGCTGCGGCGATGCCCATGCAGCGCAAGGTGACGGGGAAGTTTGCGTAACGGCGCTTGAATGCCCGATGCAGGCATCGCTAAAGTTCCGTCTCATTAAAGGCAAATCGATTCCGGCACCGCAGTTCCAGACAGCTGGCGCATTGACGCCAAAGGTCGACCATAAAGGCTTCTACGGCACGACCGGCGTCGGACCTGATTTGATGGAAGCGGCACGCGACGCCATCCGCGCCATGGTCGATCACCTGTCCGAAAACTACGAGCTGGAACCAAAAGATGCTTATTTATTGTCCAGCTTGTGCGTCGACCTTAAAATCTCTGAAATCGTCGATGCAGGCCAGTATGTGGTGAGTGCACTGCTGCCGCTTGCGGTGTTTCAGGAAAAATGAATGAGCAGAACCCGAACACTGCCGAAAACGGCAGTGTTTTCTAATGAAAAAATAAACTGTCTTTAAAGTTATCTGAATTAACTGCATTTTTAATAAACTCTGTGTTAAACTAAAATAGGATTCAGAAGAGACTAAAATCAGCCAATTACTTCCTATTAAAACTACACAAGGAGAGATTGTTTAAATGGAAGATATCTATTTTGAGAAAGACTATGCGCGCTTATATGAAAAAATAGAGAAGGGGAAGTGCGAAGAGTTTATTTTTGATCATCCATTAGGAACAGTCAGCCATCTATTTATTAAACGTGAAATTCCCATAGAGCTGGAGGGGCGCTTTTTTTTATGATTTGGTAACGCCTTATGGATACGGCGGCCCGCGTATGATCAGCTGCAAAGACGGCGACAGGTTAGCGCTGGTCGCGGCTTTTCAGCAGGCATTTGGCGATTATTGCCGTGAAAATGGAATCGTTGCAGAGTTTGTCCGTTTTCATCCGGTTGTGAAAAACCACTTGGATTTCAGTGATTGCTATGAACTGAGCTTTAAACGCCATACCATCCAGACCAACCTTGCAGATACAGATGATCCCATTCTTACTGAGTATTCAGCTTCCTGCAAAAGAGATATCCGGCGTGCGTTAAAGGCCGGTGTAGAGTACCGGATTATGGAGCATCCTGAAAATCTGAATGCCTTTAAGGAATTGTATTATTCGACTATGGAGCGAAATGATGCCCAAGCGATTTATTATTTCAATGATGAGTACTTCCAGAATTGCATTGATTTGCTGGGTCCTTATTTAGTGGTAGTGGAAGTGACTTATCAGGGCAACATTATCGGCATGAGCTTAAGCTTTGTCTGTGGTGACTTTATTCACGTTCATCTGACCGGAACGCTTCAGGAATACCACGGGCTGGCTCCCGCTTATGTGCTGCAATATGCCCTTGTGCTATGGGGCAAGGAAAAAGGGAAAGCATTGATTCATCATGGTGGCGGGCGGACTGGTGAACCGGATGACAAACTCTACCTGTTCAAGAAAAAGTTCGGGCGTAATGAGGAATTCGATTACTTTATCGGCCAGAAGGTTTGGAACCCGGCAGTTTACGACTTATTGTGCAGGTACGCAAATCCGCCACTCAATACGGAGCAGTTTCCTGCTTACCGGAATCAAAGCTCTCTTGTAACCATCAATTAACGGTGCGTTGTCTCAT
This sequence comes from Planococcus notacanthi, assembly GCF_030407825.1. NCBI lineage: Bacteria > Bacillati > Bacillota > Bacilli > Caryophanales > Caryophanaceae > Planococcus > Planococcus notacanthi. The sequence goes on from NZ_JASDCQ010000001.1 coordinate 97,172, forward strand.
CTGCTGTCAGGAATTACAAGAAAGGTCAAAAGGGCGCCGATTTCTGAGTTCCGTCTTGGCCATTTAATAAAAAACCAGCAAGTTAAAAGTTTGTTCCAAGAAACAGTAGGAGGTTCGTTATGAAAGAGATTGGTGGATATTTTGGGTTGGATAATCTGGCAGGCACTGAATTTTACAAAGACCTGATCGGGCTTAATACCGGTCGGCATGCCCTGCTGTACTTGCTGAAAGCGCGGCGCATCACCAAATTGCATATTCCCTATTACTTATGCGACTCGGTTAGCAGGCAGCTGGTGAAGTATGGCTATGAATTTGAGTATTATCATGTGGACCAGGAATTTCAGCCGATTTTTGATGAAGAACTGGCACCTGGCGAATACTTGTACATCGTGAATTTTTATGGGCAAATTACGGAAGAAAAGACACAGGCATTGAAGCAGCATTATGGGCAGGTGATTCTGGATCATAGCCAGGCTTTTTTCCAGAAGCCATTGCCCGGTGTCGATACAATCTATTCCTGCCGCAAATTCTTCGGGGTGCCGGACGGTTCTTATTTGGCAACTGATGCAATTCTGCATGAAACGCTCGAGCAGGACATTTCTAAAGACCGCATGAAGCATATACTTGGCCGTTACGAGGCGCCGGCAAGTGAATATTACCATGATTTTCACAGCAACGACGGTGTACTCGATGAAACGCCGCTCCTGGCAATGTCCAAACTGACCCGCAATCTGATGGGCGCCATTGACTACGACAAGAGCTGCCGCATAAGAAATGAAAACTACGCTTATCTGGAACAACAATTGGGTGCAGATAACCAAATGAATCTGACCAAACCGGAAGGCGCATTCGCCTACCCGTTGCTGGTGGAGGACGGCATACCCATCCGAAACAAGCTGGCCCAGCAGAAAATCTACATCCCGCTGCTTTGGCCAAACGTTCTGGACGACTGTCCGGAAGATAGCATCGAATACCAATACGCCGCGAACATCCTGCCGCTGCCATGCGATCAACGCTACAATTTAGAGGATATGGCTTACATGGTGGAGATGGTGAAAAAACAGTTGATGTAAAAAGAAGCTCCGGCTTCTTTTTTTTTATGAATGGAATCCGTGGATGTAAAGGTTCTATTGTAAACTGAACGTAAAAAACATTACGTCTTTATTAATAAAATCAAAAAAAGATGCTATACTAAACGGAATAATCCACTATCGGAATAGTTTGTGCAGAGTTTGAATTACAGAAAAGAGTGAGTCCGTTGTTTACTAATCTTTCCAAGAAAATCACCGTCAAAAAGCTCATCGTCTGGATGCTGACTGTATGTTTTATGGTCGGCTTGCCGTTTCTGACGTTGTATGTCAGTGAAACGATTGTCCGAAAAGCGTTGGACATGCCGTTTTCTGTCTGGACGACGGAGTTTACCAAGCGCTTTGCCTTGAATATCATCATCTTAATTGCGGTCTTCAATGTCTTGTATATTCTGCCGCGCAAATGGTTCATGTTCACCAGTTTTCTGGTGAGCTGTATCCTGGTTATTTTTGCGGTGGCCAATAATATGAAAATCGAGCTGCGCAATTCCCCGATTTCCCTTGGCGATTTCGCTTTGCTCAATGAACTGCGTGGATTGGAAAATCCCGTCGATTTGTCGATGCCGCTCATTCTCGGGGGAAGTGTGGCTTTTCTGGTTGTCACTGTTGCCATTTTTTGGCTCGTACCGAAAGTCAAAGAATGGTGGGTGCTGAAAATCGGCGTCTCGGTCCTGTCCATGGCTTTCCTGGCCATTTTATGGACGGGCTATCCGTTTTCACCGATGGAAAAAGTGCAATTCCAAAATACCTGGTGGCAGCAGGAAGTCGGAACGATGAGAAATGGCTTGTTCGGCAATTTTGTCTTGCTGGCGCAACAGGCGAAAATCGACCCGCCGGAAGGCTACTCGAAAAACACCATTGAATCGATCGGCAAAGACTATGTGCCGGCCGAAAGCACGCCAGAAGAAAAGCCGAACGTCATCATTCTCATGAGCGAAGCCTTCATCGACCCGTATCATTTTGGGGAAGAGCATTTTACCCAGGACCCGATTCCAAATTTCCGCAAGCTGTACGATGAATCGATGCACGGCACCATGTATTCGCCGGAATTCGGCGGAGGAACGGCGAACGTGGAGTTTGAAGCGTTGACCGGTTTGAGCCGACAGTTCATGCCGGACAGTTCTGTCGCGTATCAGCTGTATGTCAAGAAGCCTTTGCCTTCCGCTGCTTATGCATTCAAGGACGCCGGATATGAAACGACCGCCATCCATTCGTATTTCGGCTGGTATTACCAGCGGGAATCGGTTTATCGTCTGCTGGGCTTTGATCAATTTATTTCCGGGGAAATGATGGATCTGGACCACGCGCTTGGTTCCGGCTGGGGCTTTCCGAAAGACCATAACATCACCAATTCGGTGCTGGAAACCCTGGACACGACCGAAGGGCTGGATTTTGTCCACGCTGTAGCAGTTGAAGGGCATCAGCCTTATAAACCGCAGGAAGAGTCCGAGTTGGTGAAAACCGGTGAACTGCCGGACATCACCCGGCAGTACCTGAACAAATTCACCGATAAGATGAACAGCGTCGACAAAGAAATCGGCCGCCTTGTGGAAGAACTCGAAAAACGCGACGAGCCGTCGATTTTGATTTTCTTCGGCGATCATTACCCGACTTTCGGGAACAATAACCAAGTCTACGGCTCGCAAGGGACGCAAATCGCGAATAATATGCTGGGGGATTACGACGATTTCATCAATACTCACAATGTCCCTTACTTCATTTGGAAGTCGGAAGGCAACGAGCCGAAAGAACTGGACTTGTCGCCCAATCAATTCGGAGCCATTGCTTTGGAAATGGCCGGCGTCAAAGGGAACACAGTGACCGCCATTCTGGATGACATGCGGGCAAAAGGAGAAGCGGTCATTCCGTATAATCAGTGGCAGAAGCAAATGGGCGCACAGACAGAAGAAATGGGCGACCTGCACCAAATGCAATTTGATTTGCTTCACGGCAAACGCCATGTTGAAAAAACGATTCCTGGTTTGATTGCCATGCCGGCGAACGATTACCACCTGGGACTGTATCCCGAAATGGATGTCCAGAAAATCACCGACAACGGCAATTCCTTTGAAATCCTGACCAAAGGTGTTCCGAAATTCACGAAATTATTGAGTGAAGACAATGAAGAGCTGGTCGCCGAATGGAATGAACTCGGCAATGGGCTTTCGACATTTACGGTCAATAAAAGCGATGTGGAAGCCGGAGAAAAATTCCGGTTTGCCCTATACGATTCATTGGAAAATATTCTGCGGAACACCGATTATTTTGAAATAGCGGAAACGCCGTAATACGCAAAAGGAGCACATGAAGTCGAAACTTCATGTGCTCCTATACTGTAGACAGAATCTACTCAAAATGAATAACAATATATAATTCCAAACGGGCTGGCCACTTCGCTTTCCGTGGGCTCAGCTTCAGCCTCCTCGTCACTGCGTTCCTGCGGTGTCTTCAGCTTTCGCTGTTCCCACAGGAGTCTGCGTGGCCAGCCCGTTTGGAAGCGTCCCGCTACAAAAGAGAGAGCAAGCTAGGCAGTCACATAAAAAACAGCTTAAATGAAATTGATCATCACGTTGCAAAGGATCCGAAGCGCAGGGCGGCGACTCCTGCGGGACAGCGAAGTGTCGAAATCCACTCGGACCCGAGTCCGAGTTAGTTCGGCGCGAGTCCGCGGAAAGCGTCCGCCTGCAGCGCAGGATCTGCTGCAAATCAGCGGAAATGAATCGTTATTCTTTAAAGGATATAACTATTCTTTTGTCTAAAAGCTAGGAGCACATGAAGTCAAAGCTTCATGTGCTCCTTTTTTTATCTTTTATTCAAACCAAAAGTCAGCAAAGTCATATTTATATGCACGGTAAGAGAACGTGCTGGCCTCATACTTGAACTGGGCCAAAAGCTCGCCTTCTGCGCTGTATTCTTCCAAGGTCTTGGCCATGCCGCTGTTGATGACGATCGAGTCGCCGGTCAATTGGGCATTGCTGACGATGGAGGAATAAGGAACATCAAATTCCTGGACCCGGTCATAGCTGCGGTTGTTTTCATCCACCAGGAACTTCGTGAACTTGGAGCGGTCCTGGTCGTTGGCTTCGAAAGTCTGGCTGGTGTCGCGGATGACTGCCCCTGTGTAATCCGGGCGGCTTTCGTACCACCAGTAATTATTGTTGTACATATACAAGTAATACTGGCCTTCCGGCAAGCTGTCATCCGCCACATAGGTAACGGAATGCTGGCCGGCTTGGCTTGGAAATTCGCTGGACTTTTCAAGCCGCAGCTCTTCGCCTTCGGTGCCTTCCCAGACGTCGTGGATGCCGATCAAGTAATTGATGGTCGGCTGCGTATAGATGTCATCAACTTTAACGATGGTCGAATTTTCCCGCGCGCTGAGGATCAGCGAGTCGCCTGCCAAGTCAATGGAGTTGAAATGAAGCCAGTCCCAGACGCTTTTGCCATCTGTTTCCACCGGTTTCGTTTTTTGCTTATAGCCGCTCAGCAGTTCATTGAAATCGACCAGCAGCTTTTGTTCGCCGGTGTTCAAGTCAATGCTCATCACCAAGTCTTCGACGGTGTTTTTAGCCGGGTCGGAAACGAGCGTCAGCACTTGGCCGTCTTCGTTGATGACAAAATCATGGTGCATGACGTAGCCGTTCAGTTCAAAGGTGTCAGTGATTTTGCCGAGTGGGTTCATCCGTGCGAGCTTTTGGTCGGTCGTGGTGAAGACCATCGAATCTTCGTAAGCCACCATCCGATCCATGCGGTAATCTTCCGAAATGATTTCAGCGCGCATGGTGCCTGCGTTATCAAACAGGAACGTGTAGCCATCATAATTATTGACACCCATCAACGCGAACAAGCCATCAGCGAGTTCCGTATTTCCGGAAGACGCCGTCTGTTCCATGGTGATCGGGTAGCCGGAAGTGGTTGCAGGTGCCGCCACTTTGAATGAATAAGTATCGCCTTGTGTGCCTTCTTCATTGATATAGGTCACTTCAACCGTATTTTCTTTGCCTGGCACTAGACCGATCACTTGATATTCTGCTTCTGCAGCAGCGGGATTGGCGTCTTTTGCATCACGCGTAAAATCCGATGCGCCTTCTGCAGAAACCGTATACGTCAATGTACCGGAATCCGCTGCCTGAAAATGAAGATAAAGCCCGGTGGTATTGGTGCCGAATGGATTCATGACCGCAAGCGGCTCGGACACTTTATAGTTTTCTTCCTGTTTCAGGGCATCCAGCTCTTCTTGGAGCCGGTCGACAATTTTCACGTCATAAGCGGAACTGGAAGGGCTCACCCGCGTATCGAGAAATTCAAGCTCTTCCACCGTAACTTCTATTTCGCCGTGATCCTTCATTTTCACTTCTTCGCTGCAGCCGGTGAGCAAGCCCGCAACCAGCAGTGCAGCACCGGATAGCCAAAATTTTCGTTTCATTATGTAATCCTCCATTAGTTGATCGGAATCATTAAACCTTAGTAACTTTACCATATATGAAAGTTGTATTTCAATTTTATGATGGATTTTTATTACTTTCAATGAAGGGAATTTAAAGGAATTTGAATTCTTTGTGGCGAATGCAACTGAAAACGAAGCAAAGGAGTGTTTCCAATGGCAGAAGAAAACAAAGTACAGCCGGGATCCATCATTTCTTCAGATTTAACGGTTCATCATGCAGAAACGGTCCGCGATTTCTATAAGGAAGTCGTGGGGTGGGGACATAGTGATTTTCAGATGGGAAACTATGCTGATTATATGATGAACACGCCGGATGGAAATCCGGCTGCAGGAATTTGTCATCAAGCGGGAGACAATGAAGGATTGCCACAGCTATGGCTCGTCTATTTCGCGGTTGCGGATCTGAAACAAAGCCTCGAAGCCTGCCAAAACCGCGGCGGCATCGTCCACCGCGAACCCGAAGGCGCCATCGTGCCAGGAAGCTACGCCATCATCGAATATCCAGCCGGCGCTTTCTGCGGGCTGAGCCAGATCTGAAAAAGCTGCTGCCTAGAGAAAAAAGCGGAAAGCGCAGACCTGCGCTTTCTCGTGTTGGGCATCCGGCGGTTTTAGGGTGTTGAACAGTATTCAGGTGAGAACGGATCGTATTTTCCTCAATCGGACAGTATTTGTATCCAATGGACTGTATATGCCGGAGTTTGGACTGTATGTCCAACAACTGGAAGAATAGCTGGTCTCGCATTTAAAGAATAGTGACGCCACCTCCTTATAATCTCCGCGACCAGAATTACAGTCTATAAGTAATGGAATTATGATTAAAACGTTTTTCGGGTTCTGTAGATAACGGACGAAAAGCTGCTTATTCAGGAATTCCATTTCCTGTTCCAGACGAAAAATAGCGTTGTTGCATCAAAAAAATATATTTAATAGATACGCTTCAAAGTACTTATATTTTTTCCGGTATATGGTATGATTCAAAATAGATCAGCTATACGGAAACGATATTAATATATTAACTCACTCGACAATTTTTGAGGGTTGTCCGGTCGATTCTGTATGAAATGTCTATTATCAGCCGATCAGGATTCACCATCAGTTCATTAATTGGAGGTTTATTATGTACACAATAGGATTTGTCATCAGCCACAAAAACAATGAAAAAAGAAGAGCGCTTTTGCCGCAGGATATGCCGAATATCAAAAACATCAAGCAGTTATTTTTTGAAGTAGGATACGGCGAGGCATTGGGCTACTCGGATGCCGAGTATGAAGTGTCAGGCGCTCAATTCGTTTCACGTGAAGAAGTGCTCCAATGTGACGCCATTGTCGATGTGAAACTGGGCAACGCGGATTATTTCGATCAATTGACACCTGGTAAACTGTTGATCGGTTGGGCGCATGCCGTTCAGGATATCGCCTTTACAGATTCGGTGCTTGCAGGAGACCATACAGTGGTCGCTTGGGAAGAAATGTTCGAAGACGGCCGTTACATCTTTTACCGCAACCGCGAAGTTGCCGGAGAAGCGGCGATTCTTCAAGCGTATCAATATTGCGGCAAAATGCCTTACGAAACGAAAGTGGCGGTTCTTGGAAATGGCCATACGACAAAAGGTGTGCTGCGCATTCTTCACGGCTTAGGTGCCGATGTTGATGTCTACGGGCGCAAGCTGGAATCCCTGTTCATCAAGAACATGGGCAATTACGATGTGCTGGTCAACTGCGTTATGTGGGATACGACACGTACAGACCGCATCATTTATAAGGAAGATCTGAAACGCCTGAAAAAAGGAGCGATGATCGTCGACGTCAGCTGTGACCCGAACATGGAAATCGAAACGTCCCGTCCGTCGACCATCGATGATCCCGTCTATACAGTGGATGGCATCATCCATTACACGGTGGACAACACGCCGGCAATGTTCCCGCACACAGTCACGAAAGTGCTGAGCGAAGGATTTTCCCCGATGGTCGATAACTTTGTCGAAGGCAATTGGACCGACATGATCCGTGATGCCGTCGTCATCGAAAACGGCCACATCATTGATCACCACATTAAAGAGTTCAGAGAAGCCAGAAACCTATTAGTGAAATAAAGAAAACAGCCGTTTCCAGTGAAATCATTGATTTCGTCGGAGCGGCTGTTTTTTATTGACCTCTTACTTACCGATCAGTTCCGTAGCCATGTAAACTTTAAGCTTATCAAACAAATAAGCTTGCCCTTTCGTATTTGGGTACAGCGAATTCTGCATCAATGCCGTTTGGGAGATGGCATCACTATGGATTTCAGCAGCCATCACTTGATAGAAATCAAAGAAATGAACGTTGTTGGCAGCAGCCAACGCTTCGCTTGCCTTCATATAAGGCATCATCTCTCTATTGTCCCCGACAGAAGTAGTCGGGTTCGGCGTGCGGATCAGTACTTCCGTATCACCCGATGCCGTGATTTCCTCTAACATCACTCCGTAGTTTTTGGCATACTCTTCAACCGGAATCCTCCAGCCGCCGAGTGCATCGTTCAGTCCTGCGGAAATGACGACCAAATCAGGTGAATGATTCAAGACGTCACTGCCAATGCGCTGTTTCATATGGGAAACAGTATTGGCATTCATCCCGGCGTTGACGATTGTTGCTTGATCCGGATAATTGGATTCGAACCATTTTTCCAGCAATGCCACATGATTCGGATTGCCATCCGGCAGCGAATCGGGGGACGTCACATAATCGCCTAGAAAGACGATGGTGACAGAATCTCCTGCAGCCAGTTTTTCCGCAAACGTCACGGGTTCTTCGGCGGCCACTGCCTGAGCGCCGCTTGTTTCAGGGAGGAGTGCTGTTTCTTCTGTGATTTCGATATTGCCGAAGTTGGTTTCACCGATGATAATCACAAGAATCAGGCTGATGATAAGTATGTAAATAAACTTGTTGAGCATCATATTACCTACCTTTCTTATTCAAGGTAATTACATATTACCATAGAAAGAAGTATAATTAACTAAAATTTCAGAATTTTTATGAGTATTCAGGCTTAAATCCCTTAAAAGCGCTGTTTTCGTAGTTTTAAAGGGTTATAATGGGGAACAATATAAGTAATGTATAACTGTCACGGATATAAAGGAGGCGCCGGAAATGAAGCAAATAGGAGAGAAATTGAAAAAATTAAGAGAAGATAATCAGCTGAGTGTAGATGAGCTGGCGCTTGCATTAGGTTTTGCAAAAACGGTGATTTGGGGTTATGAAAGCGGCAAAAAGCAGGTAAGTGTTTCCCATCTGGAAATGTTGGCCGATTATTATAAAGTGACTGTCGATTTCTTATTGGAACGGGAACAAATCTCTGACACATTGGACCTTCTAAACCTAACGGATTTGAATTCCATCAAACTGGTTGTAGATGACCAGCCGGTGAATCAAGAAGAACTTGCAGAAGTAACCTCTTATCTACAGGTCAAACGCCGCTTAAAAGAAGAAGCTGATCAGCTTCAAGGACGGTTTGCGGACTTGAAAGAGGGTTAATAAAAAGTGCAAAGCAGCCATCAATGGATGGATGCTTTTTTTAGTGGGCACAGAGTGCCGGGCAGTCACTTGGAAGTAGAGCAGCCATCGATTCAGCTCTTCGTTTGAAATGGCCTTTTCAAGGGAAGAGACCCAAGTAATCGAACTGGAAGTATTGGAGGAGATAGGCATGACGGCGGCTTTGGCGACGGTTTTATTGTGCATCGGTTATTTGGCATTTACAGTTGATAAAAAACAAGAGAACTTTCCGGTGCCGGTTGTACTCGTGCTGATTGGCATCGGTTTGTCATTCCTGCCTTATTTCAAGGAGATTGAAGTGACGGAAACGATGATTTATGATGTTTTTCTGCCGGGACTTTTATTTGTATCGGCTTATCAGTTCTCTACAGACGCGCTGCGGAAAAATGCCGGCATCATCGGATTGCTCAGTACTGTCGGACTTGGATTGACGATCGCGTTGGTCGGTTTGGCGGTCTATTGGATCGGGGGCTGGTTCTTTTCCATCTCGTTGGCAGGGGCGATGGTGATTGCGGCAGTTCTGGCGCCGACAGATCCGGCTTCGGTCGTCTCAATCCTGAAAAAGTCTTCGCCTGACAAGAGCATCGCCGATATCGTCGATGGAGAATCCATGATCAATGACGGCACCAGCATCGTTTTGTTCAGTGTATTGGCAGGGATCTATCTTGAATCGCAATCGTTTGATGTGCTGTCGGCATTGGGTGAGTTTTTCTATGTCTCGGCAGGCGGTGTTATTCTTGGCGTTGCAGTGGGGTGGCTATTGAGCAAAGCCGTCCATATCACCCATCACCGGGATTACCAGGTCATGCTAAGTATCGCTTTGGCATACGGGGCTTTTCAGCTGGCCGAAAGCTTCGGGTTTTCGGGTGTTTTGGCGACTGTTTCAGCAGGCATCATGCTGTCCTGGGAATTTTCCCATGCCAATAAGGAAGACCATTACCGGGAGGCCTTATCCGGATTTTGGGATGTGGTCGAACCTTCCTTATTGTCGCTGCTGTTTTTACTGATCGGCATTGAAGCGACAGAGCATCTGGTCTGGGACAATTGGCTATTGGCCATCCTTATTTTATTCGTCAGTATCGCGATTCGTTTTGTGATCGTCGGCGGTACGTTCAAGCTGTTGGCTGGTACTAAGCATGAAGCGATCTGGAAAAAAGCGCTGCTTATTTCCTGGTCCGGCATACGCGGTTCGATGTCGGTTTTCCTCTTGCTCCAGCTCGGTGTGATGGCGGCGGGAGGCGCTGCAGATGAGTTGATTTCACTCAGTTTTTCCGTGGTCATCTTGTCGCTGATCATCCAGAGTCTGGGCATCCATCCTTTGTCTAAATTATTGGAATCAAAATAAAACAGCCCTCGTATGGAAGCTAAGGCTTCTGCACGGGGGCTGCTCTGTTTATGCTTTTACATATAATTCTTCAATCATTTCAGGAAGCATCGGTTTATGGAAAAAATAGCCCTGAGCTTGGTTGCATTTTTTGGTTTTCAAAAAAGCCAGTTGTTCCGGCGTTTCCACCCCTTCTGCAATCACATTCAGCTCCAGGTTATGGGCCATCTGAATAATGGTATCAACCAGAGCCGCGTCTTTGGGATTGCTGTGGATATTGCGTGTGAAATGCTGGTCGATTTTTAATGTATCAATCGGGAACATTTTCAAATAGCTCAAGGAGGAATAACCCGTGCCGAAATCATCAATCGACAAATGGATGCCCATAGCTTTCAATTCCTGCATTTTTGAAATGGCGGAAGCTGTTCCTTGGATGATGCTTTCAGTCAATTCGAGTTCCAAAAACTCAGGAGCAAGCCCTGACTGCTTCAAAGCGGATGTAACGATTTCAGCGATATTGCCTTGGGAAAACTGCTTTGCAGAAATGTTTACAGCCACACGGAAAGCTTCTAAACCAGCATTCTGCCAGGATTTATTCTGCTGGCAGGCCGTATGGAGAACGTATTCGCCGATCTGGAGAATCATGCCGTTTTCTTCCGCGATGGGAATGAATTCTGCTGGAGAAATCGGTCCCAAAAGCGAGTGATTCCAGCGGACCAATGCTTCGACGCCGATGATTTTTTCGGATGTGATGTCGATCTGCGGCTGGTAATGGACCGTGAACTCGCCAAGCTCCAATCCTTTGCGGATACTCATGGCAATTTTGGATTTTCGTGAGACCAACTCATTCATTTCGGAAGTGAAGAATTGGAAGTTGTTTCGGCCTTCCTCTTTGGCGCGGTACATGGCGATGTCGGCATTCTTGACCAATATTTCCGGTGACTGGCCATCAGAAGGGAAGAGGCTGCCGCCGATTGACGAAGTAGTAAAGACGGTCTCATCATTTAATAGGAAAGGTTCGTTCAGCGCACCGAGAATTTTTTGTGCAACCGCTTCTGTTTTCGTGTAATCCGCATTCAGCAGCAATACGATGAATTCATCGCCGCCAAGGCGTGCTAGCGTATCTGTTTTTGAAAGGCAGGATTTGATGCGTGTGCTTGCCTCAACCAACAGGCGATCCCCGGTTTGATGGCCATAAGTGTCGTTGATCAGTTTAAATTGGTCAAGGTCCAGATAAAGAATAGACAGCACTTTCCCATTGCCTGCTGCCTGATCGATTGACGACTCGAGACGATCGTTGAATAAGCGCCGGTTCGGCAGTTCGGTCAAGGAATCCAAATAAACGAGATTGCTGATTTTCTCTTCTGTTGCTTTCCGTTCGGTGATGTCCCGGATGATCAAGCTGTAATAAGCGCTGTTCGCCATCTGCCAAGTGCCCATGGACAATTCCACTGGAAATCGGGTGCCATCTTTTTTAAAGCCAATCAATTCAATGGTTTTGCCGATCAGGTCCAATGAATCGTGTTCCGGATGAGTTTGATGTTCGAAAATCATTCGGACATTCTGTTGCTGGATCTCTTCTTTACTGTAGCCGAAAAGCGATTGAGCTCCATTATTCCATTGGCTAATGGTTCCTGCAGCATCTGTAACGACAATGCCGTCTGCAGTGGACTCGATGACCGAGTGGAATTGGCGATCGTAATCGTCTGACAGCGACTTCACTTTCGTCTCACTGCGGATGCTGGTAATGGCAATCAGCAAAATCAGCGCCATCCCAATTCCGACATTATAGGCAATATAACTGCTGCCCATCGTATTTCCGGCCATTGTATGTGTGTGTGAATCCATTTTAAATTGCACAGCTGCCATGCCGACATAATGCATTCCTGAAACGCCTATGGCAATCAATGCTGCACTAACGACTTTCAGTCCAATCAGCTTGTTGCGTGCCCGCGCATAAAACAGCAGGAACATCGCCAGGAGCGAAGCGGCCAAAGCGACGAAAACTGACAGGATAACCAAAGGCACATCGTATTGGATGTTGGCCTGCATCTGCATAGCTGCCATACCGCTGTAATGCATGGCAATAATGCCGATTGTAATCATTATGGCACCTATGGCCACTTCTATTTTGCGGACTTGTGGTTTGCTGGTGATGGCAAAGGCAATTCCGCTGGCAAATAAGGCAGGGAAAATAGAAAGAATGACTAAGGGTGTATGATAAGTGACCTCCACTGATACATGGGAAGCCAGCATGCCGATGAAATGCATGGACCAAATTCCAAGGCCCATGACCAGAGCGCCATGAAGAATCCATTTAACCCGACCTCTGCCGACAGTGGAAAATAATGTGCTGCTTATAGTTAAAGCTGTATAAGCGGAAATGAAAACGACAGCAATGGATAAAATAAATAATGGCCAATCGTAAGATAATGGTAATAAGTTCAAAAATTTCACTCTTTCTTTTAACTTGAATGGGTGTTTAGGGTTAACTATACAGAAAAAACAGGAAGTTATTAATAGATTTATAGATCTATAGTCTATTTATTTTAGCATCTTACTACTGTTTTGATAATAAATTTAAATTTCTGTCAACTCAAGGGTGCTTATTTGCTCAGACTGCTTTATACTGAATAGTAAATGGAAAATAAAGAAAATAATTTGGTCTATTTGTAGAACATTGTTCGGATTCAGCAAAATGTATGCAATGAGTTGTATCAGTCAAAAATGTGGATTGGGAAGGTGAAGAGATGAAAGTCAAAAAAGCGATTATTCCGGCTGCGGGGCTCGGAACACGATTCTTGCCAGCGACAAAAGCCATGCCGAAGGAAATGTTGCCCATCGTTGATAAACCCACTATTCAATACATAGTCGAAGAAGCGATCGCTTCGGGAATTGAAGATATCATCATCGTAACGGGCAAAGGCAAGCGTGCGATTGAAGACCATTTCGATCATGCTTTCGAACTTGAAGATACGCTGTTGAAAAAAGGCAAGACCGATATGCTGGATTCTGTTTTGGAAACATCTACTGTCGAAATCCATTACATCCGACAAAAAGAGCCGCTGGGCCTCGGACATGCTATTTGGTCTGCGCGCCGCTTTATCGGCAATGAACCGTTTGCTGTGTTACTGGGCGATGATATTGTCGAGAACGATGAGCCTTGTCTGGCTCAATTAATGAAGCAAAATGAAGAGACCGGCAAAAGCATCATTGGTGTTCAGCAGGTGCCGGAAGATGAAACCCACCGCTACGGCATCATCAATCCTGTTTCAATTGACGGGAAATTGATCAAAGTTGATAATTTCGTCGAGAAGCCCGCCGCGGGAACGGCGCCTTCGAATTATGCCATTATGGGGCGTTACATCCTGACACCGGAAATTTTTGAGTTTTTGGGCCGCCACCAGCTTGGCGCAGGCGGCGAAATCCAACTGACGGATGCTATTCAAATGCTGAATGAAGTCCAATCGGTCTATGCCTATGAATTTGAAGGACGTCGTTTTGACGTTGGTGAGAAATACGGCTTTATCGAAACGACCATTGAATTTGCGTTGAAGCGCCCTGAATTGAAAGATCGGTTGCTGAAGTTATTTGATGAAAAGTTAAAAGAGTCGTATATCAACGAAAAGTGATGGCCTGTGTATAGATAAAGCAAAGCGCTTCAGCCACTAAGGCGAAGCGTTTTTTTGCCTGCAGCCGGTTATTGCAGCCGGCAGATAATGGTACACTGAAAAGGTTCTATATCCATTGGAATAGGATTTGAAATTTTTATAATCGACTCTAAAAGAAATGAGTGTTTGAAGTGGTGAGAAATTTGAGTTTCAAAAAAATAGCGGTGTGGCTGTTGATGCTTTTCTTCATGGTCGGCTTGCCGCTTGCAACATTGTATGTCAGTGAACGGCTGGTCCGTGAAGTGCTGACTTTGCCGCTGCGGGAATGGGTGGCGGAATTGCCGGAGCGCTTTATGGTCAATGTGCTGCTGATGCTGGCATTATTCAATCTATTGTATATTCTGCCAAGAAAATGGTTCATGGTTACGAGCCTGTTGCTGAGTGGTTTTTTGGTTGTCTTCGCTTATGCCAATCAAGTGAAAATGGAGCTCCGCAGCTCGCCGATCTCAGTCGGGGATTTTGCATTGCTGAAAGAATTGGGCAGTCTGGAGCAGCCGGTTGGCATCAATGTTCCGTTGCTGGCGGGCATTGGTTTGGCTTTTATTGTGTTAGTTGCAGCAATTCTATTTTGTGTACCGAAGCTGAAGGAAAATTGGATTCTGAAGACAGGAGTTTTTCTTGTTTCCGTGTTGTTCCTGGTGATGATGTGGACCGACAAGCCGGCCTCTCCAATGGAAAACGCGAACTTTGAAAATACGTGGTGGAAGTTGGAATTAGCACTGATGCGCAACGGCGTCTTCGGCAACTTCGTCATGCTGGCTAAAAATTCCCGAATTGAACCGCCTGAAGGTTTTTCTGCAGATAACATGAAAACCATTGCGGAAAAGTACCAGCCGGATGAAAGAACGGGCGGAGAAAAACCGAATGTCATTTTCCTGATGAGTGAATCGTTCGTTGATCCATATTTATTTGGGGAGCAGCATTTTGCTAAAGATCCAGTCCCTAATTTCCGCCGTCTCTATAAGGAATCACTGCATGGCGGAATGTATTCCTCAGAATTCGGGGGTGGGACGGCCAATGTAGAATTCGAGGCGTTGACTGGCTTCAGTATGCAGTTTATGCCGGCGAATTTCGTGCCGTACCAGTTGTATATTACCAAGCCGTTGCCGTCCGCGGCTTATGCTTTCAGGGAAGCGAATTATGAAACAACAGCAATCCATTCCTACTTCGGCTGGTTTTACCAGCGTGAATCGGTGTATCGCCAAATGGGCTTTAACCGTTTTATCTCGGGTGAATTCATGGATTTAGACCAACCCAACGATCCCGGAAAAGGGTTTCCAAAAGACAAGCACATAACCGATTCAGTCATAGCGGCGCTGGACAGAACCGAAGGACCGGATTTTATTCATGCAGTGGCTGCTGAAGGCCATAGTCCTTATTACAAAACCGAGCAATCGGAATTTATGAATAGCGGCACGTTGCCGGAGGAAACAAAACAGTATTTAGCCAATTATACGGGGAAAGTACATGGTGCTGATGCCGAACTCGGGCGAATGGTGGAAGAGATCGAAGCGCGTGGCGAGCCGGCAATCCTGGTGTTTTTCGGAGATCATTATCCGTCCTTTTCAGATAATGAAGCGATATATGGAGAAGCGGGCACAGGCATCGCAAACGACATGCTGGGGGATTACGACGATTTTATTGCCACCCATAAAGTGCCGTATTTCATCTGGAAATCCGATGGAAACCAACCCGCAGAGCTGGATGTTACACCTAACCAGTTCAGTGCTTTGGCGCTCGAAATGGCAGGAGTCCAGGGCAATAAGGTGACAGCAATACTGGACGATATGCGTGAACAAGGAGATTCGGTAATTCCGTACAATCAATGGCAAAGTGAAATGGGTCCGCAGACCCAGCAGATGAAAGACCTGCAGATGATCCAATACGATCTGCTTCATGGCAAGCGTTATTCAGAATACTTGATGCCGGACCTTGTCAGAAGGCCTTCTGCGGATTACCACTTAGGGCTTTACCCTGAAATGCATGCGCAGAAAGTGCTGGAAACTACAGATTCCTATGAATTTTATGTTGAAGGGGCTCCCAGATTTTCAGAGGTTTTGGTTGATGGTGAACCTGTTCCTGCAGAATGGCAGTCAGCAGAGCAAGGTTTGGCCGTATTCAGTGTGTTGAAAGATCAAGTGGAAGAAGATGCAGCGATTCAAGTGGTTGTCTACAACTCCAGAGGAGCCGTATTAAAAGAAACGTCTGAATTTACAATTGAAGAAACTGTTGTAACGAGCAGACAGTAAAAGCAGCGGCCGAATTATCGGGCCGCTGCTTTTTCACTAATTGGATAGTATCAGCGGAGTTATCTCCGTAAATTCACATGAAAATATCCTCACATATTTAATAAGTACCCTCCATGAGTATCTGATAAATCATGGAAACTGCAAATGATAAATATTATAAAGATTTGATTAGTCGAAGGCGCCAGCTTATTTGTTTAGGAGGGGAGAGCCATTGTCATATGCTTCTACCTTGCAGTAAAGTTTGTTCCTTTTTCAGTCACTAAACAAAATTTCAGGGATGGATCAACTTGTTTTGACATTAAGTAGTTCAAATAATCTAAAAAATCAGTGTTATCAGTGGAAATTCTCTGGAAGTATGATAAACTATCTAACTATAGATGAAGTAATGTAAACGGTTGGAAATTCAATAAGAATACTGACTTTGCTACGGCAAAGAACAGCTACAAGGAGGCAAGGCCCAGGTGAAAGATATTTACTTTGAACGTGATTATGGGCGTTTATACGAAAAGATTGAGCAGGGGACATGCGAAGTTTTTGAATTCCAGCATCCAGTAGGGAATGTCAGCCATTTGTTCATCAAACGGCTTATTCCGGTATGCATCAATGAAGAGCCCTATTATGACATCAGTACCCCTTATGGCTATGGAGGACCAAGAATCATCAATTGCCAAGAGGGTAGCGAGAGCCAATTGGTTCACGCATTCCACGGCGCTTTTGAGGAATATTGCCGAAAAGAGAACATTGTCAGTGAATTTGTCCGTTTTCATCCTTTATTTACAAATGCACAGGATTTTAACAGCAGCTATGAATTGACATTCCGCCGTTACACTACCGGAACAAACTTGAAGGATTACGAAGATCCGATCAAATCGGAGTTTTCCAAGTCTAAGCAAAAAAGCATCCGAAAGGCGTTGGCGGCAGGCGTGGAGTATAGAGTGACAGTTAATCCGCCCGATTTGGAAGAATTCAAGCGCATTTACTATCGCACGATGGGCAGAAAAAATGCTGAGGCTGTCTACTATTTCAATGATGACTATTTTGAAGAGATGCTCCAGCATTTAGGAAAAAATATTCTATTAGTGGAAGTTCTATATGAAGGCCAAGCGATCGCAATGGGCCTGAATATGGTCTACGATAAATTTATCCACATTCACCTGTCCGGTACCATGGAGGAATTTCATCATCTGTCTCCGGCATTTGTCATGCGCCAGGCACTGGTGATGTGGGGAAAAGAAAATGGAATAGAACTGATCCACGAAGGCGGCGGTGTCACAGGCGAGATCGATGATCCGTTGTACTTGCTGAAAAAACAATTCGGCAAAAATACAGAATTCAAGTACTATGTCAGCTATAAGATATGGAATCAGAAAGTCTATGAATTGCTTTGCAAAACGGTGGGGACAGAAGTGGGCACAGGATCATTTCCGACATATCGTTCAAAGAAGAATCTTGAAGAACCTGTTGTTCCTTAAAAAATCAATAGGCTCTCTAGTAAAAAGTCTGCATCTTGATGCAGGCTTTTTTTATAGTTCGGCAAAAGTGTGGAACGAATAATGATTGGAGGATTGAGTGCTGATGTCAGGTGAAGTTTTCCGATGCCGAATGCTATAATAAAACGAATGCCATTAATCGATTCTACTAGTAAAGGATTTGTAAAATGACTGCATATAGAAGTATTTCCTGGATTGCCGCCTTTTCGTGGATGGCTGTCATTTTTTATTTGTCGCATCAGCCAGGCTCGGCATCAAGTGATTTGAGTTCAGGCATTGTAGCGACGCTATTGAATTTTATCGATCAAGTGGCTCCGAACCTTGAATTAAATGTAGAAAGTTTCCATACCTTCGTCCGGAAAAACGCTCATTTTATGGCGTATTTGTTTTTGAGCTTGTTAAGTTTGAATGCTTGGAAAAGCAGTGGATATCGAGGTTGGAGACAATTGTTTTTGGGTTTTGGGATGTGTGTGTTGTTTGCAGCGACCGATGAAATCCACCAATTGTTTATCGAAGGGCGGAGCGGTGAAGTTAGAGATGTTCTAATTGATAGCACAGGTGCTGCGGTCGGAGTCGTGGTCTACATGATTGCTGCTAAAGTTGTGGGCTTATGGAAAAATAGCGATGATAAGCAGAAAAAAGCGGAATTGTAGTAATTGCCGCTGCCTGTCTTATGTCATTAGATTCATCGATATGCACCTTTCTGTGACAAATGAACCTAGTAAATGCCAAAAATTTATCGTAAGATGGTATAAATAAGAAAAGCTTTATACTTGTTTGGGAGCAGTTTTCACCAAACTAGTATTTTGAAAATCACAAGGAGTAGAGTATGAATGACATCAGCAAGGTTGGAACAAAAGAGGTGGATCGTATGTGGGCTTTAATTACCGGCGGCTTTTTGTTTGTCCTGGCCGTTGTCTTTTCTTTAGGAAAAGCGAGCTCGAAGAGAGAAGATGTGGCCCGTGGCCATCGTCAGGAATTGCTTGCACGAGGAAACGAAACCATGCAGGAAAGCATAGTGGAAACATCCCTGATTGAAGAAACTGAACCCACTAAACTTCATAAAGAGAGAAAAGCGCCACATCCATCAGAACAACTCTAATGGATGTGGTATTTTTTAGGGCTAATTTACTGAATAAATTATAAACATTGAATTTTCAGTTATATAACTGTGATTTTGCACCTATATTCTGTATGATAAGAAGGAAGGCTATTCTGCCTCAAGGAGGTGCATATCATGAAGAAAAACAAAAAAATAGGATCTGTTTTGCTGATGCTCTTAGGAGTTGTGGGACTCGGCTATTTCTTTTTGATGATTGAAAAGTTAACGCAAGGAAATGAAGAAGAGAATGGCCAGGAAAGTTATAGTGCCAATTTAGAAGAAGCAGTTGATAAAACGGTGGAACTTCAAACCGCCATTGATGAGACTCCAGCAGGAGGTACGCTGGAAATTCCGCCAGGCGTCTACAAACTCAGTAAAAACCCTGATAATTTAGCCGTTACTGAATATGGCGAAAGTTATTTTGCTCTAAAGATCTCAAAACCAATTACTATTTTAATGGAGGAAGTCATACTCCAAACAACGGCAGAGGAAGAATATGGGGTATTTTTGATCAATGAAACTGAGGATGTCCATTTAAAAGGCGGCGTTGTAATGGGAGAGCGTGAGCCGACAGAAGGAGAATTAACTTCCCATGTGGGAGTATTGTTTTTTTATACAAACGATAGCTCAATTGAAGGCACCTATCTGAAAAACTTTTCTCAAGGGGTCCACCTCAATCATTCAGATAATAATGTCGTCCGAAAAGTAACTTCAGAGTTCAATCATGGATCAGGCATTATCAGTTTCGACTCCAATAGAAATCTTATTGATTCTTGTGTGGTGAGGAATTCCGGTGACGGCCATTTATCTTTGTATGGAGGTGGCGAAGAGAACCATGTAGTCAATTGCATGGTTACTGAAGACCGCCCGGAATTTACCGATCAGCAGGGCATTACGGTAGAAAGTGAAAAAGGCAGTTTGATTGAAAACAACACCGTCAGCGGTTTTTATTACGGCATCGATGTTAAAAATGGATCGGAAGGGAACATTATCAAATCGAACATCGCTTACGATAATGAGTACAATATTGCTGTACGAGGCGGGGATGGCGGTGCAAATCTCCAACTGCCTAGTTACAACACGCAAATTTTGAACAATATGGTAGTCGATCCACGCGATAAATCTTCATACGGCATCTATGTCGGGGCGGGTGACGGGCATGTCGTGACTGGCAATACCTTGAACCCGGGCAATCTAATTCTGCCTGAGGAAGATTTAGAACTTTATGAAAGCCAAAATTATTTTGTGACGGAAGATGGAAGCTGAACACGTATCCTGTTGGGGCCAGCAATGGCATCAAGGGGAACGTGTTTTTTTATGGACAAAAAGGGGGGCGGCAAAAGAGTATGGAGGTGCGCTCTTTGGTTAGTGAGGTGCGGAAATCGGCTGTTGAGGTGCGCTTGGAGCCAGTTGAGGTGCGTTCAGCCAATTCTGATGGAAATACTTTCATGCAGATTTCCTTCAAATGGTATAATTGAGGCAATAAACATCTTTTATGAGGTAGAGGAGGAAAAAAATTTATGGCAATACTGGTTTGTGGAGGCGCCGGGTACATCGGCAGCCATACAGTGAAGGAATTGGTCGATACATATGAAGTGGTGGTGCTGGATAATTTGACCACCGGTTTTGAATCGTTAATTGATGAGCGGGCGACTTTTGTCAAAGGGGATTTAGGTGATGGCGCGGTGCTTGATCGCATTTTTACGGATCATGCGATCGATGCCGTATTCCATTTCGCGGCCAATAGCCTGGTAGGCGAATCGGTGGAAAATCCGTTGAAGTATTACCGCAATAATGTCAGCGCGACGCTCGTGTTGCTCGAGAAAATGATTGAACATAATGTTAAGCGCTTCATCTTTTCATCAACCGCTGCCACTTACGGAATTCCGGATACGGAGATGATCACGGAAGAAACCGCCAATAAGCCGATCAATCCATATGGCCGCTCTAAACTGATGGTGGAACAGGTTTTGGCTGACATTGCCCATGTCCACGATTTCCAATACGTTGTGCTCCGTTACTTTAATGCGGCAGGCGCGCATGAGTCAGGTACGATCGGTGAAAGCCATGACCCTGAATCGCATTTGATTCCGATCGTGCTTCAGCATCTTTTGGGCCAACGTGAAAAAATTTCAGTATTTGGAACGGACTACGACACGGCTGACGGCACTTGTGTCCGGGATTATATCCATGTCACCGATTTGGCGCGTGCGCATATCCTGTCCTATGAGGGAATGGCCAAAGGGGAAATTGCGAATGAAACGTATAACCTTGGCAACGGAGCAGGCTACTCGGTGAATGAAATCATTAAAGCTTGCGAAGCGATTGCAGAACGGAAAGCGACGATTGAGTATGCCGATCGGCGCGCAGGAGATCCGGCTACATTGGTCGCTTCCTCCACTAAAATTGCAGCGGCTTTGGGGTGGAAACCGGCATTCGATTTGGAAGCCATCATTTCCAGCGCCTGGGCATGGCATTCAAAGTAACAACTAGCAGTTAAAAGAATCCCTTGAGCAGCCAATCGCTCAAGGGATTTTTTGGGCACATAAACGGAGGGCAATTAAATACTTTTACTGATTAAAAGCATGAAAATTAAAATGACATAATTTATTTTCTAAATAGAGCGAATTATCTATATTTAAGACTAATGTTTGTGATAGAATAGGAAAAACAAAGCGAAACTGAGTATATAGTAACGGTTTCGGCTGTGTTCGCTTTCTCCATTTTTGAAATAGCTATTAACCCCCTTTCGCTCAATCCCCAAACTACATTAAGAGGAGAGAAACTTATGAACAAGAATCCGTTAGTCAGCATCGTCTGCACCAGCTATAATCACGGGGATTATATTGCCGAAGCGATCGACAGTTTTTTGATGCAGAAGACAAATTTTGATTTTGAAATTTTGATTTATGACGACGCCTCAACCGATCAAGGACCGCGTGTCATCCAAGAGTATGAAAATCGCTATCCTGATCTGATTAAGCCGATTTACCAAACTGAAAATCAATACTCTAAAGGAGTCCGTGTGGAAATGTTCAACCACAACCGGGCGAACGGAAAGTATATCGCTGTTTGTGAAGGGGACGATTATTGGACAGACCCTTATAAATTGCAGAAGCAGATCGATTATATGG
Organism: Planococcus notacanthi; assembly: GCF_030407825.1. Lineage (NCBI taxonomy): Bacteria > Bacillati > Bacillota > Bacilli > Caryophanales > Caryophanaceae > Planococcus > Planococcus notacanthi. The sequence continues at coordinate 119,204 of NZ_JASDCQ010000001.1, forward strand.
AGGCACATCCGAATTGCAGCATGACTGTCCATGCGGCCGACCGGGTTTTATCGGATAAGAAAAAAATCCTTTCAACTGTGCGGCCCGAGAAGACCAATGCCATTTTATCCATGGAACGTGTAATAGAAGGCGGAGGAGACCTAGTGGCAACAAATTCGATGGTTTATTCAAAGGAAAAAATCACGGAATTGGCTCCGTTTTATTTAAATGCGACGGTAGGGGACTATCCGATGGTTATTTTGGCTGCGCTTCATGGGACGGTGGATTATTTGGATGACAATATGTCCGCTTACCGTGTCGGGGTGAAAGGTTCCTGGACAGAACGTGAGCTGGCCACCAGTATGAAACGCATCAATCATTATCACGACATGGAAAAAATGTTTGATGAGATCAATGAATATACGAATTTTCAATATAGCGATGCATTGGAAAAAGCGAAACGGGGATACCAATTTTCGCTTTTGGTGGAGCAGAGGAAATTCAAAGAAGCGAAAAGCGGCGAATTTCGGCAAATCTATTTGGAACTTGGCATAAAACAACGTGTCTTGATGGGGATGAAGCGCTATTTCCCGAATGTTACTGAAAGCATCCGCAAAGCAAAGTGGAAATTTGTCCAGTAAATAGAACGGCAAGAAGGACTGGGGGATAGGAGACCGTTAAATGGAACCACAACCATCGTTGAAGAAAAAAACAATTGGCGGTCTGATGTGGAGTTTTGGAGATCTGATAGGCAACCAAGGCATACAGTTCCTCATCCAGATTATTTTAGCGCGGTTGTTGTTGCCCGAACATTTTGGATTGATCGGTATGATTCTGGTATTTATCGCCTTGTCGAATTCATTGGTCGACAGTGGATTTACACAAGCTTTAATCCGCGAACGCCACGCCAACCAAACGGATTATTCGACCGTCTTTTATTTTAATCTGTTTGTGTCACTCTTGATTTATTTGATCTTGTTCATGGCTGCTCCGGCCATCAGCCGTTTCTTCGACGAACCGCAGCTGGTGGCATTGGTCCGGGTACTATCGATTGGAATCGTCATTAACGCATTTGCCGTCATTCCAAAAGCTATGTTCGCCAAAGAAGTAAACTTTAAAACGCAGGCCAAAATCAATTTAAGTTCCAGTATCTTGTCCGGTCTTTTTGCGGTGGGATTGGCATTGGCAGGCTACGGGGTTTGGAGTCTGGTGCTGCGGCAATTATCGATGAATGCCATCCAGTCTCTGTTGTTCTCGCTGACGAAAAAGTGGTTGCCTTCTTTGGTGTTCAGTATGTCTTCGTTCAAGCGTCTATTCGGATTTGGCTGGAAACTTCTCGTCTCAGGATTGATCGATACCTTCTATACGAATGTCTATTTCCTGATTATTGGCAGGCAATATTCAGCGGCACAGCTGGGCTATTATACCAATGCCTCCCGTTTCAGTGAAATCGTTTCGCAGAATTTGGCGGCGACTATTTTGCGGGTGACTTATCCGGTGCTCAGCAGCATCCAGGATGAACACGAACGCTTGAAACAATCCTATAAAAACATCACCAGGCTTGCCGCTTTCCTCATTTTCCCGGTAATGGTTGGCATGGCTGCAATAGGGGAACCTTTAGTATTGTTGGTGTTTGGCGAAAAATGGCTGCCGATGGTGCCTTATTTCCAATTGCTGTCCATCGCTGGGATGCTGTACCCCATTTTGGCGCTCGATTTGAGTATTCTGCAGGTGAAAGGGCGATCGGACCTATATTTATACTTAGAGATCATCAATAAACTTTCGTTGACGATTCTTTTGTTCCTTGCAGTATGGCTGGAATTGGGGGTCATTGGATTGATCGGAGCAGCTATTTTAAATACGTACTTGGAATTCTTCGTCAACAGCCATGTCTCTAAACGGGAAGTGGCTTATCCGGCTACGGAAAAATTAGGTGACCTCCTTCCGATTTATTTGATTTCGTTTGGGATGGGTGCTGTAGTGTGGCTGATCGGTCAGCAAGTTGAAGGGAATCTTCTTTTCCAAATGGTCTTGCAGGTAACTGCTGGAATCTTTATTTATATCGCCGTTTGCCGGATCGCAAACATTGGCGAACTGAGAACGGTTTATGGATTGATTAGTTCCGTTCTTGCTCAAAAAAACAAACGGTAAGCAGGATTATCTGCTTACCGTTTGTTTTTTGGGCCACCGATATGCTGGGAAAAGTTCGCTTTCTGTATCGGTATTTGTCAGCTGATTCAATTGCTCGTATATTTGTTCGTTCCAGATTTTATTGCCTACGTAATAGTCGAATTCGGTATTTTTACCAAATCTTTTTTTGAATACATAGAGGGAGTCGTCCGGACCGGGATGGACGCCGCCGCCGGAATGGATATATTCCACTCCATGTTCTTTTGCCCACTCGACGATGGCGTAGGTCATGACATAAACAGGGGATAAATGATTGAAGCCGTCCACAGTTCCTGATAGATGTGTATGGACAAACGCCCCCGTGTGAAAATGCATTTCTGCTCCAATCACTTGGGAGTCGTAGATGGCCTCAACTATTATCAGGTGTTCGCCTAGATTATCGATGATTTTGGAGAAGTACTGCTTGTCGAAAAAGTAGAAGTCTCCAGCGCCGACGCGCTTCATCGTCGTCAAGTAGATGTCCTGAAACTCGTCTAAATTAGAAGGATTTCTGGTGATCCGGTAAGTCACGCCGTCCTTTAACGCTTTACGGATTCTCTTTCGGGTTGAACCTGAAAACTCTTCCTGCACCGGATCTTCGAAACCTTTCAAAGTGACGCCGGTGGTGTGGCGTCTGAACAAAACGTTATAGCAGGATTTGAAATCCAAAGCATTGTCAATAAGCGGGTGGAAGCGGACAAATTCCGTAACAATCTTATGGCCATCGCAATAAACTTGAAAAGCCTGACAAAAATGTTTGACCAGTTCATCTTTGCGCGTGTCATCTTTCAGTTCCGTGATGACTGGCCCCCCATAACCGTAGGGGGTGAGCAGATCAAAGTATGGCCCGCCTTCCAGTTGGATAGGAATTTCCCGTTTAATGAATTGATGATAAACAGACCCCAAAGGATGTTCGAATTCGAAAACTTCACAAGTTCCTCCTTCGATATGCTCATACAACTGGGCATAATCTTTTATGAAAAATAAATCTCTCAAATCAAAACCTCATTTCTTCGTATATTTTGATGTGGATTCACGCCTTCACGAGTAGTGCAGACTGCAATCTAAGAGAAAATTCTGCTATGTCAGCAGCTGCATACTGAAGATGATTGATATTACTAAATTTTCAATTAAATTTAACTTCATACCGATTGTAACGAAAAAAATAGGTAAATGCTAGTGGTAATTTTGTTTTTGTCAAATTCATATAAGGAAAAGTAAGCAGTAAGAAAGGAAAAATTGTAATTTAAGTTTTTTATGAGGTATTAGTATTCAGAAAAATGTGCATTTTTAGAAAAAATATTCTATACTAAAGAATATGAAGTTCAGGGTGGATCGGCAATTTTAATCTTCAATTGCATATAAGAGGAGAATGTGAATGATTTCCAATAATAACTACAGCAAATGGCTCTTGTTTCTTTTGGGGATGATCGGAGTGGCACTCATTTTTTTTACCGGGAAACTTTTTTTACTGGAGGAAAACAGGATCGATGCAGGAGTACAATTTGAGGCGGAAGGTGACGGCGTGACGGATGATACAAGAGCGATACAGCGCGCGATTGATGAAACTCCGATTGGCGGGACGATGCATATTCCTCCTGGCATTTATAAATTGAGCAAAAATCCTGATTTCAAAGCAAGCACTGGATACGGAGACAGTTACTTTGCATTGAAGGTATCCAAACCTATTACGATTATCATGGAACAAGCGATATTCAAAACAGAATCCGAAGGCGAATACGGTGTATTTTGGATTACGGATACGGCGGATGTCCATTTGAAAGGCGGATTTTTGCTGGGGGATGAATTACCGAAGAGCGGGTCGTTGATTTCGAACATTGCCATTTTGCTTCAAGACAGCCAGAAAAGCTCGATAGAAAATGTGTATACAAAAAATTACTCTCAAGGCATCCACTTGCATCACGCCAATGACAATATCGTCCGGAACGTGACGAGCGAATTTAATTATGGTTCAGGCATCATTAATTTTGCGTCGGACTATAATACAATTGAATCTTGTGTTGTCAGAAATTCGGGAGATGGCCATCTTTCCTTATTCGGTGGTGGCAAACAAAATCTAGTCAAAGGCTGTGTAGTGACGGAAGACCGCGAAGGCTATACCGATCAGCAGGGGATTACGATTGAAAGCGAAAAGGAAAGTGTGATCGAAAAGAATTCAGTCAGTGGATTTTATTATGGCATCGATGTTAAAAATGGCGCGGATTCCAATATCATCGTCGGTAATCTGACGTACGACAATGAATTCAATATTGCGGTCAGACCCGGTGATGGAGGCAATAATTTGATGACCCCAAGCCACAACATACGCATTTTTAATAATTTGGCCATCAATCCTCGTGAAGATTCCGAGCGGGGCATCTATGTCAATGTTGGGAAGGGACACCAGATACAAGGAAACACGGTAGAAGAAAATAATTTAATCATTCGCGATGAGAAGTTGCGGAAAGTTTATAAAAAAGATAATTTTTTTGTGAAAGGCGAATAACCTGAAATAGGTTGCAAAATTGTTAAGTTATGGTTAATATTTCTGAATAATGCGTTTATTCAGTTAAGTTCATGTTAAGATGTAGTATGTATAAAAGTTTCAGAGGCATTCCATTCAGCTGAAGCAGGCACGTACTAGTGAACCGAGGCACTATAGCTGGTGACGGAAACTTACTTAAATGAAGAGGAGTCTGTGACTTATGGTAAACGAAATAATGGTGAGCGTTGAGTGCAACAGCTATAATCAGGAAGATTTCATAGCGGAAGCATTAGAGAGTATATTGATGCAGAAAACAAATTTCGCTTTTGAAATTCTAGTCCATGACGATGCATCGACTGATCGGACAGCTGATATCATTAGAAGTTATGAACAAAGATATCCGGATATCATCAAACCCATTTACCAGACGGAAAATCAGTATTCCAAAGATGTTCCGTTTGAGACGTTCAACGATGAACGGGCGCGAGGAAAATACTTGGCGATTTGTGAAGGTGATGATTATTGGACCGATCCGGAAAAGTTGCAGAGGCAAGTCGATTATATGGAGGCGCACCCTGAATGCAGCATGTGTGTCCATGCTGCAGAAAAGGTCTCTGCGGTAAGCAAGAAAAAAGTCGCGACTATACGGCCGAGCCATAAGGATAAACTCTTTTCAGTAGAAGAAGTGATTGAGGGTGGGGGAGACCTGTTCGCCACCAACTCGATTTTGTATTCTCGCGAAAAAATACCTAAGATGCCGGAGTTTTATTTGAATGCCACCATTGGCGATTATCCGTTGGTTATCTGGGGGGCATTGAGAGGTACTTTCTATTACATGGATCGAAATATGGCTGCTTACCGGGTAGAGGTCAAAGGTTCCTGGACGGATATGCAAGTCTCTGATGTTGCCGCAAAACAAAAACACCTCCAGGAAGTCGCCGTTTTGCTCGACGAAATCAATACTTTCACTAATTTCAAATATGATTACGTCATCAATCGCACGAAAAGACGAAACCGCTTTTATATCTTATTGAAACAATTAAAAATAAAAGAGACCTTGAAAAAAGGGTACCGGCAGTTCTACATGCAACCGGAATTTTTTAAGCGGGTCTTCAAACGGATTACGATCTGAAAAATGTCTGGATATAATCCTGAACAAATAAAAGGCGGTTCCTGAAAGTTGGCATGGCCAATTCTCAGGAATCGCCTTTTGCTATTAATTCTCATGCATTGGAATTAGTTTAAAGCGGCTATCTGGCGGGATCTCTAGAGAAGAATTTTAGACGCGAAATTTGATCAAATAGAAAGGGTTGGATGAACTTTAATCCGGCTCTTTTTTTAATGGGAAAGGCGAAAGCCGGTTTTAACAATTGGAATAATCTCCTTATTCAACTTTTCTAAAAAACAGGAAGGATATAACAGTTAAATGAAGAGTCTTACTTAGAAATTTGTAGAAATAGCTACGAAACTTTTAGTTTTCTAAAAGATAGTGGAATAATTTTCATATTAAAAATACAAAAATAATCTAAATTATCTGTTATTTATGACTTATAGTATGTTAGAATGAAATTCAAGAAGTGAAAATAAGCATAAAGTATTGTATCTAAAAAGGAGGTAAGTTCTTATTGGCGTAAAATAGATGTTATTTACCTACCTTTTATGATTAAATAATAGTTGAATTACAAATATCTGAACATTTAGGCACTTCGGATAACGTTCTATATCAAAAGTTTTCATTGATAGGAGCCGGCAGATGAAACAGGAAAAGTCATTAAAGAAAAAAACAATCAGCGGTCTGTTGTGGAGCTTCGGAGACATGTTAGGAAATCAAGGCGTGCAGTTTATTATTCAAATTATCCTGGCGCGGTTATTGGCTCCTGCCGATTTTGGGTTGATCGGAATGATTCTGGTGTTCGTTGCACTTTCGAATTCACTTGTCGACAGCGGCTTTACACAAGCATTGATACGGGATCAAAAAGCCAATCAAACCGATTATTCAACGGTGTTCTATTTCAACTTGGCTGTATCGATTTTTATTTATGCAGCGTTATTTGTCTCGGCGCCCCTGATCAGCAACTTCTTCGATCAAGATCAATTGACGTCGATTATCCGGGTACTGGCATTAGGTGTCATCGTGAATGCGTTCTCGATCATTCCTAGAGCGATGTTCACCAAAGAAGTGAATTTCAAGGTGCAGGCAAAAGTTAATATGGCAGCAAGTGTGCTGTCGGGCATTGTAGCAGTTGCCATGGCACTGACTGGTTTTGGTGTGTGGAGTTTGGTTATCCGGATGCTGGCTTTGAATCTTATTCAAGCGCTGTTGCTGGTTTTCTCCAGGAGATGGATGCCTTCACTGGTTTTCAGTGTAGAATCCTTCAAGCGGCTTTTTGGTTTCGGCTGGAAATTGCTTGTGTCAGGTTTGATTGATACAACCTATAACAACATTTACTACCTCATCATCGGCAAGCAATATACGCCCACTGCTTTAGGCCATTATACGAATGCTTCGAAATTCAGCGATGTCGCTACACAAGCGATGACGGCGACCATCCAGCGGGTAACTTACCCGGTATTGAGTGGGATCCAAGAGCAGCACGATAGGCTGAAGCAAAGTTTTAAGAAAATCATCAAACTTTCCGGATTTCTCATTTTTCCGGTTATGGTCGGTGTGGCGGCAGTCGCGGAGCCGCTGATTTTACTGGTTTTCGGCGAAAAGTGGAGAGAGATGATCCCTTACTTCCAGCTATTGTGCATCGCCGGAATGCTGTATCCGATACACGCATTGAACTTGAACATTCTTCAAGTGAAAGGGCGTTCGGATCTATTTCTGTATTTAGAAATCATTAAAACCATTGTACCGACAGTGCTGATATTTATTGTCTTCTGGATGGATTGGGGCATTACCGCCTTAGTGGCCACAGTGGTCATTGACTCGCACATTTCCTTATTCATCAATATCTATTTTTCTGGCCGCGAGATTTCATACAGCGTCAAAGAACAGATTCAGGACTTGTTTCCGATCTATGGCATTTCTTTGGCGATGGGCGCAGTAGTTTACGGCATCGGCGGATTTTTGCCCTTTTCCAATCTACCGACCTTGCTTTGCCAGATTGGAATTGGTGTAGTGCTCTATATCTCGATTAGCAAACTGTTTAAAATTCAGGAATTCGATACCGTTCTTGACTTATTGGTACCTGTCATAAAAAAGATTAAGCCCGCTAAGACGGGTTGATTGGCAGAAAGTGGATTTAAACCTTGGGAGGGAATGTAATGGCTAAAGCTTTTGAACAACCGATTTATGTGACACGGCCTTTGTTGCCGGATATCACCGATGTCACAGAACGGATAAAAAAGGTCTGGGACAGCAAACAATTGACGAATTTCGGTGCGCAACATGATGAATTGAGCCGACAGCTCGAAAATTATCTGGAGGCAGAACATATTTCCATGTTTTCAAATGGCACGATGGCTTTATTGCTCGGCTTGAAAGCGTTGAAACTGACGGGGGAAGTCATTACGACGCCGTTTACATTTCCGGCTACGGTACAAGCTTTGGACTGGAATAATTTAACGCCTGTGTTTTGTGACATCGATCCGGAGACCTTCAATATTGATGCCGATAAAATCGAAGCGTTGATCACCGAAAAAACAAGCGCCATTCTGGGTGTCCATGTTTTCGGAAATCCGTGCGATGTGGAAAAAATTCAAGCCATTGCCGATAAGCATAACCTGAAGGTCATCTATGATGGCGCCCATGCGTTCGGTTCCAAAATCAATGGGGAGCCGATCAGCAGTTTCGGCGATATGACGATGTTCAGTTTCCACGCCACCAAATTGTTCAATACGATCGAAGGCGGTGCCTTAACTTACAATGATCCAGAACTCGGCAGGCAGTTGGATTTGCTGAGAAACTTCGGGCTTGCCAATGCTGAAGAAGTGGTGTTATCGGGATTGAACGCCAAAATGAATGAAGTCCAGGCGGGTGTCGGGATTGAAGTGCTGCAAGTGGTTGAAGGCGAACGAAGAAAACGCCATACCATCAAAAAAGCCTATGAAGAGAATTTATCGGATATTGACGGCATCCGGATTTTAACGGGGCTTGAAGACGAATCCAGCAGCTACCAGTATTTTGTCATTGAAATAGACGAAGCGGTGTTCGGGCAGTCGAGGGATACTGTCCATCAGGAACTCCAAAAATACAAGGTCTTTGCCAGAAAGTATTTCTATCCTTTATGCAGCGATTTCGAGTGGTACAGCGAACTGCCATCCGCGCGACCTGAAAATCTGCCGAATGCGAAACGGGCGGTCCAACAGGTTCTTGCGATGCCTTATTACGGTGATTTGCCGATTGAATCAGTCAAAGCCATTTGTGAAATTATTCGGGAATTGCATGTTGCTCAGGAAAGTGTATCTCAACTATAAGAAATGAGGGATCGATGATGAAGGGAATTATTTTAGCTGGTGGAACGGGAACGCGCCTTTACCCGTTGACCAAATCAATTTCAAAACAAATGCTGCCTGTCTACGACAAACCGATGATCTATTATCCATTATCTGTGTTGATGCTGGCGGGAATCAAGGAAATCCTGATTATTTCAACGCCAAGAGATATCTCCGGCTTTTTGAGTTTGTTGGGCAATGGACAAAAACTGGGCATCAAATTGGAGTATGCGATTCAGGAAGAGCCGAATGGATTAGCTGAAGCCTTTACAATCGGTGAAAGTTTTATTGGAGATTCGCCTGTGGCACTGGTACTCGGCGACAATGTCTTTTACGGATCGGATTTCGGAAGCCGTCTGCAGGAATCAGCTGAACTGACGAATGGCAGCATCATTTTCGGCTGTCATGTAGCAGATCCGAGAGCTTACGGTGTAGTGGAAGTGGATGACGAGCTGAATGTCATTTCTATTGAGGAAAAGCCGGAGAAGCCGAAATCCTCTTATGCGATTCCTGGCCTTTATTTCTTCGACAATAAAGTCGTTGAGATTGCAAAAGGAGTCGCACCTTCCGCGCGTGGAGAAAAAGAAATCACTTCCGTTGTTGATGAGTACATGAAGCGCGGCGAATTGCAGGTCAATATTATGGGGCGCGGACTGGCTTGGCTCGATACCGGAACACATGAAGCTTTACTGGAAGCTTCCAATTTCGTAGAAGCTATCCAAAAGCGGCAAGGGCTGTATGTGGCATGCCTGGAAGAAATCGCATACCGGAAAGGCTATATCAATCAAGCGCAATTGATCGAGTTGGCGCAATCTTTGAAAAAAACGGATTATGGCCAGTACCTGCTGGATATTGCTTCTGAAAAATCATTATTACCGAATAACTCATAAAGGGGCGCCTCCATGGAAAATATACTAGTAACCGGCGGAGCGGGATTTATTGGAGGGAACTTTGTCCAATACATGGTCGAGAAATATCCGCAATACCATATTTATAATCTGGATTTGCTGACGTATGCAGGAGATCTGACAAAGCATCAGCAGATCGAAAACAAAGAAAACTACAGTTTTGTACACATCGATATCGCTGACCGACAGGCAGTGGGCGAATTATTCGAACGGGTGGATTTTACTTATGTCGTCCACTTTGCTGCTGAAAGCCATGTCGATCGGTCGATTACAGATCCGGAAGTATTTATCCGAACCAATGTGCTGGGCACGCAAGTGTTGCTGGACGCTGCTAAATCGGCGGAAGTCCGAAAGTTCGTCCATGTCTCGACTGATGAAGTATATGGCGAACTGAGCTTCGATCCCACAACATTCTTTACGGAAGAAACACCGATCCAGCCTAATAGCCCGTACAGTGCCAGCAAAGCATCTTCGGATCTATTGGTCCGGGCTTATCACGAAACGTATGGGCTGCCGGTCAATATTACGCGCTGCTCCAATAATTACGGCCCGTACCATTTTCCGGAAAAATTGATTCCATTGACGATTTCACGGGTGCTGAATGACCAAAAAGTTCCGGTTTACGGCGACGGCAAAAATGTCCGTGACTGGCTCCATGTGCTGGATCATTGCTCGGCGATCGATTTGGTGATGCATAGTGGAACGGTCGGCGAAGTGTATAATATCGGCGGCCACAATGAGATGACCAATCTTGAAGTGGTGCGCACCATCATTCGGGCTTTAGGGAAGACCGATGAGTTGATTGAATTTGTCGAAGACCGTTTAGGCCATGATAAACGATACGCCATCGATCCAACGAAAATCGAAGAATTGGGATGGCGACCGGTTTATGACTTTGAAACAGGCATTGCCCAAACCGTTGATTGGTTTCTTGAAAACAAGGAATGGTGGGAAAAAATCATCAGTGGAGAATACCAGCAATACTTCAATAGGCAATATGCACGCAAATAGAGAGATGGGCCAGATGTTGTATGCCGGTGGACAAGGGGGAAGAGCAGCTTGAGCAATCAGTCGACAATCAGTGAATATATAAGGAAATTGTATCCGGATAAACAGGCAGTGAAAGTCCTGGAATTCAATGCTGAAACCAGCGGCCTGAAAAAACAGTTGGCAGCTTCGGGTTATAAAAATTATTTGGGGATCTGTACAGGCGAGCCAATGGGCAGCCGGGATCCTGATCTGTATTACGCGAATGAAAAGACGTTGACCTATAAAAACAATGCAGAAGTATTAATCATCAACCGGGCTGATTTTATGGATCTGAAAAATGCATTTCATTCTTCTGCGGATGTGATCTTGTTTGTTCCGTCCAAAATCATTGACCGTGCCAGCTTCCTGCCGCTTTGGGCATATAAACTGGCCAGAAAGAAAAAATGGTCTTTTCATTTTGAAGCGTTTGCCGGCGGTGCAGGTGAAACCCGGACCGTTATCGTCTTCAAGCGCAATCACCGGAAAGAAAAGGCAGCTCGGCAATACCTATCTCCTGAATTGGGATTGGAAAATTTTTTCGATTTGTTGAATGAGCGGAAACTGGATTACGTCATTTTGCGCTGGTTTGATGAATTGCCTTTTTTGGATCTGGATGAAGACGTGGACTTGTTGGTTTCAGACACCCATATCGAAAAAGTCAGAGACTTGTTAAATGAAAAAGTCGGCATATTGCCGTTTGATATTTATAGTGCAGGCGGGTTGCCGGGAAGCAACTTCAATAATATCGCCTATTATCCGCCTTACATCGCGGAAACGATTCTGGATCAAAAAGAATTGTGGAACAGCAAGTATTTTATTCCGTCTAAACGGCATTATTTTCTTAGCCTCATGTACCATGCGGTTTACCACAAAGGCGAGAAATCAGGGATTCCAGCCAAGGCTGGAGGTGTCGTCAAAAAGATTCCGCAGGATCATGATTATCCGGGAGTCCTCCAGGACCTTGCTGTCCAAACGGATGACAGGCTGGAAGAAATCAGCCTGGAATATTTCCATCATTTTCTTGAAGAAGAAGGGTGGGCGCCGTCGACTGACACGATCCGGAAACTGATCGGCGTCAGTGGCAGCTGGCTCGAGTCGACCATCAAATCAAATGAGCACAATTTTGAAAAAGATGGGGAACTGATGGTATTTGTTGTGCGGGAATGGGCGGAAGAGCGGCAGTTGACCCATAAGATCATCGATTGGTTTGAGCGCAACGGCCTGTGCCTGATTCGGGCGGTCAAATTGGATGAAGAACAGAAAAGAAATGCCTCCCAAAGCATGCGCGGCGGTAATTGGGGGCAAGGTCCATGGCCAGTGAGCGGCGGCAAGCCGTCGACTTTGCTGGTCATGTATGATTACCACCCGAAACCGTTAAGTGCAAAGATGAAGAAAAAATACCCGCATGTCTCGAATGAACATTATTTGCTGAAAGAGCAGTTGCGTTCGGAAATCAATTTTTCCTTATCCAAAGATGAGCGGGCCAATCCGCTTCACAGCGCTGACGATGAAATTGAAGCTTTGGATTATATTTCTGCAGTCGCACCGGACCTCATTGGTGATATTGAAGCGATTGTCACTGAATGGGACAATGCTTACCGGACGCCGGAAAAAGTGATAGCGGACGTGTCTGAAAAAAAGCGGCGCGCCAAAGTGGAAGTCATTGAGTACCAAGGAGGAAAAGCGGTAAAGAAAACCTATAAAGCGGGCAAAGAACGGTTTTTGGAACGTGAAAAGTTTGTCTATGGCGAATTGAGCAAGGAATGTGATTTTATTCCGAAGCTGATCGACAGCGGCGAGAACTACATCATCGTTCCATACTTAAAGACCAATAAAGTGACAGAAAGCTGGCACATCAAAAAGCAGATTCTGAAGCGGAAGCATAAACAGGAGATTTTCAAGATCAATGAATTCTTCTACAACAAAGGGTACGCACTGATCGATTTCCATCCGGGCAATATCCTTTTGACATCTGAAGGGTTGAAACTCATCGATTTCGAATTTCTTTATCAATATGAAGAAAAGCCTTTGGATGTCCGTGAATCGTTCGACTTGAATGGGTTTCCGGAAGATTTTACGGAAGATAAGCCATACGGGATATTTCCAAAGCAACGCCGCAATATGTGGAAAAAGATATTATATTAAACGCGATTAGAGGAATGGCCTATGGCGTCTTTAAAAAACCAAGCGGTGAGCAGCGTCAAGCTCACTTCAATATCGATGCTCGCAACGAGTATCCTGCAGATCGGCCAGTTGCTGATTTTGGGGAGGGTGCTGGGGCCAGCTGTCTTTGGGCTGATCGCCATGGTGCAGATCGTCATCCAGTTTTCGCAATTGTTCCTGGAGATGGGCATCACGGATGCCATTATCCAAAAAGAAAAAATTTCTAAACTCGAACTGTCCAGTCTCTACTGGTTTTCCATTTTCGTCGGGCTGGTGCTGTTTCTCGTTTTATTGATAGCGGCGCCTGTTATTGCCCTGTTGTTTGATGAGCCTAGCCTGACACCAATGATTCAAGTAGTCGGCATCAGCTTTTTGATCTTGCCGTTCGGCCTGCAGTTCCAGACGCTTGCTACAAAAAAACTGGAGTTCACCCAAATCACCAAAAACGAAATCCTGGCGACGGCAATCGGTGTGCTGCTGACCATTTATTTGGCAGCCTTTACAACGCTTGGTGCGTGGTCACTGGTGTACGGACATATTGCCATGTCGCTGGTCAGAAGTGTCCCGTGGGTGGTCGGCGGTTACCGAAATCCGGAAACCAGGCCGCAGTTCGTATTTTCGTGGAATGCCATCAAAGGTTTCGTTTCATTCGGCATGTACCGGCTCGGATCAACGAGCATCAATTATTTCACTACAAAAATCGATCAGGTGATCATCGGCATCACATTGGGGTCGGTGGCACTGGGTTATTACAGTATGGCCATGAACCTGATCATGCAGCCTGTCCAGAAATTGAATTCGATGATCAATCGGGTAGCGTTTCCGGTATTTTCAAAAATTCAGCTGGACAGCGCCAAGTTGCGCAGAGCTTATCTGTTGATCACCAATATGCTGACTACTTTTAATGCCCCTCTGCTGGCAGGAGTGATTGTCTTGGCTCCTTATGCTGTGCCGCTTTTGCTTGGAGAAGAATGGCAACAAAGCATTTTGATCATTCAAATCCTTTGCCTCTATGCTTTGTTCAAGGCATTGGGAAATCCGAGCGGCAGCTTATTTATCGCCGTTGGAAAAGTAAGGTGGAGCTTTTACTGGCAGCTGGCTCAATTGGGGATCATACCCGCCGTCGTTTTCCTGTCCAGTTTATCCGGCAACATCTTCGTGGTGGCGTTGTCGGTTGGTTTGCTGAGGCTGGTACTGTTCTACGTCAGTTATTTTGTGCGAATCCGTCACATTATCGGTGAAAGCTTAGGTGAGTTGACGATGTCGATCGTCAAACCGATGGCCCACTCGGTTATTATGCTGGCTCCTTTATACGCCATCAACGCCCAGTTAACAGGAGTCGGACCAATCGCCATCATTGTTATTGACGCCTTGATCGGCATGCTGGTGTATGGTTTGTTGCTGATTTTCAATCAACGCGAATTGGTGGTGGAAATAAAGAGCTTTTTTCAAAAGCGGACAGCGGTTAAAGGGGCATAAGCACTCGTTGCAATAAACTTGCTTCATTAAAAATAAACAGATACTCGGTAATTGTATGGAAGTATCTGGTGCGGAAAAATAAAAATAATATTAATTATCAAATAATCAAAATAATCTGTAATATTTAGACTATTGTATGGTAGAATGGAAAAATAAAATCAATTAATAAGTATATAGTCTTGGGTATATTGATATCTTTTGATTTTTTATTTATTCATAGCTGTATATAAACATCAAAAAAGACACCAGCATCCATAAATTATCTATGGCATTCGCTGAGAAAAAGGTGGGGTAATTATGAATTTGGATTCAAAGATTTACGTGGCGGGGCATAGAGGCTTAGTGGGATCGGCGATTACAAGAAATTTGCAGGAAAATGGTTACACCAATCTTGTGTTCCGGACCAGTGGGCAACTGGATTTGACGAAGCGTGATCAGGTGGATGCATTCTTCGAAGAGGAACAGCCGGAATATGTGTTTCTGGCAGCAGCGAAAGTGGGAGGCATTGTAGCGAACAATGATTTTCCGGCAGACTTTATCCGGGATAATTTAATGATTCAAACCAACGTCATTGACGCAGCCCATCAGAACCATGTCAAAAAGCTGTTGTTCCTTGGCAGCACGTGCATCTATCCGAAGTTGGCGGCGCAGCCGATGCGGGAAGATTCACTATTGACCGGCGAACTCGAGCCGACCAATGAAGCTTATGCCATTGCGAAAATTGCGGGAATCAAAATGTGTCAGGCCTATAACCGGCAGCATGGGACAAATTTCATTTCCATCATGCCGACCAATCTATACGGACCAAATGATAACTTTGATTTGAACAGCTCCCATGTTTTGCCGGCACTGATCCGGAAATTCCATGAAGCTAAATTGAACAATGCGCCGACTGTTGAAGTGTGGGGAACCGGGACACCGAAACGTGAATTCCTCTATTCGGATGACTTGGCGGATGCTGCGATTTATTTGATGAATACGTACAATGGCAGTGATTTGGTCAATGTTGGGATGGGCAAAGACATTTCCATCAAAGAGCTCGCAGAGAAAATCGGAAAAACAGTCGGTTACTCCGGGGCAATCGTCTTTAATGCTTCCAAACCGGATGGCGCTCCACGAAAGCTGGTCGATGTCAATCGCCTGAAGGACCTTGGCTGGACAGCGAAAATCTCGTTGGATGAAGGATTGGAAATGGCCTATACATGGTTCTTGGAAAATATAGAAAAAAATACAATGATGACGAATTGAGGGGGAAAATCATGAAGAAAGCATTGATTACTGGAGTTAACGGGCAGGATGGATCGTTTCTATCGGATTTCTTATTGGAGAAGGGTTATGAGGTTCATGGCATTATTCGCCGCAGTTCAAGCTTCAACACCAGCCGCATCGAACATTTGTATATTGAAGAATTGAAGTCGAGTGAGAATTTTTATATCCATTATGGGGATATGACTGATACCTCGAATATCATCCGGTTGATCAGTGAAATCAAACCAGACGAAATCTACAACTTGGCAGCGATGTCTCATGTCAAAGTGTCGTTCGAAACGCCGGAATATACAGCAGACGTTGATGGTATTGGCACGTTGCGCATCCTGGAAGCGGTCCGCATCCTAGGTTTGGAGAAAAAGACGCGCATCTACCAGGCTTCGACTTCTGAACTATACGGCAAAGTGCAGGAGGTCCCACAAAGGGAAACCACGCCGTTTTACCCACGTTCACCTTATGGCGTAGCGAAGCTATACGGTTATTGGATTACAAAAAATTACCGGGAGTCATATGATATGTTCGCCGTGAATGGCATCCTCTTCAACCATGAATCGGAACGCCGTGGCGAAACGTTCGTAACGCGCAAAATCACGATGGCGGCTGCCCGCATCGCCCATGGCAAACAGGAAAAACTATTGTTGGGCAACCTGGACGCCAAACGCGACTGGGGCTATGCCAAAGATTACGTAGAATGCATGTGGCTGATTCTTCAGCATGAAACACCGGAAGATTTCGTGATTGCCACCGGGGAAATGCATACTGTCCGTGAATTTGCGACGCTGGCTTTTAAACATGCAGGGATTGAAGTGGAATGGCAAGGTGAAGGAATTGACGAAAAAGGCATTAATGTGAAAACGGGTGAAGTGGTGGTTGAAGTAAATCCTGACTACTTCCGTTTAGCAGAGGTCGAGTTGCTGTTGGGGGATCCTTCAAAAGCGAAAAAACTGCTTGGGTGGAACCCGACTTCCACATCGTTTGAAGAACTCGTGGAAATCATGGTGACACACGATTGCAATTTGTTGAAAGAAGAAAAAAGTGCCATCACTGAGTACTGATCTAAGCGGGTTCCTTATCGGGTGGGGGGAAATCTAATGGTGACCTTAAATGATAAAGTCAGTGTGATTATTCCGACGTATAATCGTTCGGAGTTGCTGAAAAAAGCAATAGAAAGCCTGGAAAACCAAAGTCATCAGAACTTCGAAATCATCATCATCGATGATTGCTCGACAGATGATACGGCTGAAGTCGTGAGGGGGATGGATGATGAGCGCATCATCTATCTCAGACACGACACTAACAAAGGTGGATCGGAAGCCAGAAACACTGGAATCAAACAAGCCACGGGGAGTTTTATCGGCTTTTTGGATTCGGATGACCAATGGCTGCCGGATAAATTGGAAAGGCAGCTCAAACAATTTGAAGGCCAGCCCGATGTTGGAGTGGTTTATACGGGAGTGCAGGTTGTCGACGAACACAACCAGCCTACCCGTAAAATCGTTCCGGCATACAAAGGGGAAATTTTGCCCAAACTGTTTGAATCCAATTGCATTGATACCACATCGTCGGTTTTGGTGAAGAGGGAAGTGTTGGATCAGGTGCAGGGCTTTGATGCCAGTTTGCCGAGTTGCCAGGATTGGGATTTATACATAAGACTGGCGCAGGTGACAAAATTCGATTTTGTTAAAGAAAGCCTGGTGCTATTCTATCACCACAGCGGCGAGCGGATCACCACCAATAAAAAGTCGGTGCTGACTGGGCATATGAGTATTTTTGAAAAGTATAAAGAATTGGCGAAAAAACAGTCCAAATCGACTTTTCATCGTTTTACGTTAACCATTTGGAAAGTGATTTTCAGGACCGCCATCATCAGCGGAAACAAAGAAACCGTTCGGCTGTCACGCAACGTATTGGCAGAAGGATTTAAGAATAATCGTACCTCATTGAAGTTCCTGTTCTACTATCTGTCGACTTTTTTGAATATGAAGATCTTATCTTATCTTTATACGCAATCCAAAAAAAACAACAGGAAATCCCAGCTGTTATCCGTAACTACTCCGTCCTGAGGATTGAAGTAGCCGGAAAGTGTGCGGTTGGCAATCGGGAAAAGGACATCACGAATAAAGGACTGAGACGATGGAAAAACAACTTGAGGCCGATGATCGATTTGAAAAAGTCCTGTATATCATCGTCAATTTATTAACCGGGATTTCTGTGATTTATTATCTGCTTCGTATAGGCCAGGTTTTCAATCCAGAAGATCCGTGGAACTTGTTCATTTTAATTATTTTTTCCTTTAAATTCCTTTTAGATATTTATGTCTTTAAGGTGGGATTTGCCACTTTTTCGCTGGTCCTGCTATTTTTGCCGATCATCAGCATATTGGGTTTCGGGCCAGTAGGAGAAGTGCAGCCATTATTCAATGACCGCACCCATCTCATTGAAAAACATTTCTACACATTGGCATTCGGTGCCTTGTTTTTCTACTATATCTGGTCAATTCTGCTGTGGCTGACCAATAAAACATACCGCAGTTACGATGCGAAGATTTTGGCGTTTTATTCAGGGACGGTCCAAAGCTTATTGGCTACCTGGTTTTTCAGTGCAGTAGCCATCGTTTCTTCCATTATTTATTTGCCGGATCTGCCGGGGAAGGCCTATCATGAGATGTCGCCCAGCCTGCTTCCCGGAAATGCCTGGAACTCTGTGGTCGTCATCTCGTATTTCTTCGTGTTGATGGGCGTCAAAGGCAGTGCGATCCGTAAGTTCGCCATTCTGTTTGTACCTTTTTGGCTGCTCGCGCATTATGCCAGAGTTGATATCTTGGGCTTGTTGCTGATCCTGTATCTGCTTCTGACAGCTACCAAAAAAGCGGATGTCATCCGGTCGAAGTTCTCTTTTAAAAAAGCGGCATTGATTGTCGGCGGTTTGCTGGTCTTCTCCTATTTGGGGCTGGTTCGGCATACTGGGTTGATTTTTGACGTGGAAGCCATTACGGAATCGTTCTTCATGCTCATCAACTATCCCACTGTACAAGACCTTGTCTATTCGACAGCCGCTGCAATGGAAGTGACACATACGTATGGCAACTATAATACGCTCATCGACTATATTCCGCAGTTGATTCCTTCGTTCTTTGGAATCGAGGCGCAAAGTCCACAGGCGGCCCACTTGGTGGCATCGCTGATCCATACCAATTATGGATTGTTTGTCTACGGGGAATACTATTTGAATTTTGAGGTTATCGGATTGATCGTGGCACCTTTTGCAACTTATGCTGTTCTGTTTGTACCGGCGATCTTGCTGAAGAAATTTTTCGGCAATATGGGGATGGCTCTGGGGTATTACTGGATTGTGCTGACGATTGCCCGAGTGTTCTGGTACGGCTATATCTATTATATCAAGCCGTTGATCATCATCATGCCGATTTTCATCATCCTGTATCTGGTCATTGCATCTTTTGAAAAAGATTTGGTGGACAAGCCTGCATTGAAATCCACTGATCCACATGCATAGGTAATTCCCTGCTTGTCCATGAAATTCTTTGGCAGGCAGATGTCATTCAATGAGAGGTGAGTCAGTATGGCTGGAGTAAAAAAAGGGAATTTAATCTTTGTAGGCCCGCTTCCTCCTCCCATTTTGGGAGAGAGTATCGCTTTGCAGTCTTTGTACAAATCCGAAAAACTTCACCAGCGGTATAAAGTGAAGAAAATCAACTTGAGCCGGAAGGATTTTGAACATCCGGGGGCTCTTTCTTTTGATAAATTGTTGACCGATACCTTGGCGATTCTTTACTCCGGTTTTTTATCGGCCGTGATGAAAAATCCGATTTTGTACATTTCCATTTCCCAGACGAAAATGGGCTTACTGCGGGATTGCGTCATGATCCAAGCATGCAAATTATTGGGGCGCGGGAAAGTGGTGACGCATCTGCATGGCAATAATTTAGGCGGCACGATTGATGCGACTTCCGGGATCGCCCAAAAGTTCATCATCAATTCATTGAAGAAAATTGATGTTGGCATTGTATTGGGCGGTAAGTTGGCCCCCAATTACCGTGGCTACGTCGACCGTGTAGAAGTCGTATCCAACGGCATTCCGGAAGATTTCATCCTTAAAGATGAAGTGGGGCAACGTAAAAAAACAGGACCTATTTCGTTATTGTATTTAAGCAACCTGATGTTTGAAAAAGGTTATGTGGAATTGATCAAAGCGACAACTGCCTTAGTTAAAGAAGGGCATAATCTGCGGCTGGACCTGGTTGGGGGGATTCAAAATGAAACCGAATTCCAGGAAGTGAAACAGTATATTCAAACAAATGACATGGAAGAACACATCCAATACCATGGGCTTAAACAAGGCGAAGAGAAAAAACGCTTTTTCCTGGAATCGGATATGATGGCCTTGCCCACCAAGTACAAAGTGGAAGGACAGCCCATGTCCATCATTGAAGGGATGGCGGCCGGGTTGCCGATCATTTCATCAGACCGAGGAATTATCGCCGAACTCATTAAAGATTGCGGCGTCATTATCGAGCCGACTGTCGAAGGCGTCAAATCCGCTATTAAGAATTTGGTGACGGATGATGCAGAACGCCTTCGCCTTGGAAAAGTGAGCAGGGATACATTTGAAGCGTTCTACACGGAAGATAAATACACCGATTCGTTAATCGCTATTTTTGATGAACTTTAAAGGAAGACTGCACGTATTGCGGCATGTTCTTCGGGAAAGGAAGGCTCAGAATGCTACGTAAAAAAAAGATCACCTTTGTCATCAATTATTTCTATCCGGATCTCGCAGCGACCAGCCAATTAATGACAGAGTTGACGGGACGCCTCCAAAATAATTTTGATATTACGGTTATTGCCGCGCAGCCGGGATATGCCGGAGAAAACCATGATAGCAACCGCTTATTCGAGGTGGATTATCTGGAGAGCATCAAAGTGGTCCGGATCAAACTGCCTGAGGTCGATAAGAATTCCAAAGTCAGTCGGATGAAATACATTTCGTCCTATTTTTTATTGGCGAATATCGCTTTGCTGAAGGAAAAAGGGACGGATGTCATTTTCACGATTTCGCAGCCGCCGGTATTGGGCGGTTTGATCGGTACCATCGGCAAGTTCCTGAAGCGTTCGCGCCATATTTACAGCGTCCATGATTTTAATCCGGAACAGGCGGCAGCAGTTGCTTATACGAATAACCAGACCGTCTTTAAAATCGCCAAAGCTGTCGATAAATTGAATTGCAGCTACGCGGACCAAGTGCTGCTGGTGGGTGAAGATATGGCTGAAACCTTGAAAGGGCGCTTTGTCGGCCAAAAGGTGCCGCCTCATACCGTCATCAGCAATTGGACCGATGAAGAAGCCGTGGTGCCGCTGGACAAAGACGAACCAGCTATCCGTGAGTTTTTGGAGACTAATGGGCTGCAGGATAAATTCATCGTTATGTATTCCGGAAATCTTGGCCTATACTATGACTTGGAGAATTTAATCCAAGTTGCCAAAGAATTTACGGACCAGCCCGATATTGTCTTTTTGTTTATCGGTGAAGGTGCTGTAAAACAACGGATACAGGATTACGCGGCTGAAAACCAACTTGAAAACGTCAAGTTCCTGCCGTATCAGCCCAAAGAATTTCTTAAGTATTCGTTGAATGCGGCAGACGTCCATCTGGTGGTCAATCAAAAAGGCATCAAAGGGGTTTCGGTGCCAAGCAAAATCTACGGGGTCATGGCTGCTGGGAAACCGGTGTTGGGCGTTCTGGAACAAGGCAGTGAAGTGCAGCGCCTGATTTTTGAAAGTGGCGCAGGTGTGGTCATTGAACCCCAGGATTATCGAGGAGTCGTCCATGCAATCCAATATTTGCGAAGCCTGGATCCGAATGAATTGAAGGCGATGGGACTCAAAGGGCGCGTTTATCTTGAAGAGAATTTGACGCGGGATACATCCATCAATAAGTATCGGTCTGTCTTCCAGGAAGTCGCTGGTACTCCCCAACTGGAGGCGGCTTATCAAGCGGATCCGTATAATGAAGTGATCAATAAAAAGTGAATATCCTTTTTCGAACCGTCTCTCTAAAACAGGAGAGACGGTTTTTTTTGTGTGCAGATAGTTAAGGGATGAAAAATTTGACAGTCTATTAGTTTCAATTAAAAATTTTAATGTTTATAATTTCTAAAAAAACAGAAAAATTAAATAACTATTAACCTATTGATTTCAAAGGTTCCGGGTTATAAAATAGGTAAATATATCTGACATTTCTAATTAATTAGAAAATTATATTGAATTATTAGGTATTTATATATATAATACGGGTATACCTTTTTCAATTGATGTGAAAATATGATTACTTCGTTTTTGTTACAGGTATATATTACCTATAAGTTTTTTTGGTTAATTATATTTTCTGAAAAGCGTGATTAATATGAACCATCCACAACTTAGAGTTGCAGATGGAGAAGGAGGACGTAATATGCGATTAGTAATGTTATCAGGGGGATCGGGAAAACGCCTATGGCCGCTATCCAATGATGCGCGCTCAAAACAGTTCCTCAAGGTTTTAAGTGATGAGGAGGGCAATAAGGTTTCAATGGTGCAGCGTGTCTGGAAGCAAATAGAAGAAACGGGCATGGCTGAAAACTCTATTATTGCCACAAGCAGTTCGCAGGTGGATATGATAAAAGCTCAATTAGGCCAGGATGTACATGTAGTAACTGAGCCCGAGAGAAGAGACACTTTCCCTGCAATCGCCTTGGCAGCAGTTTATCTATATTCTGTCCAAAAATGCGGATTGGATGAAGTGGTTGGGATGCTGCCGGTCGATCCATACGTTGAAAACCGCTTTTTCAATCGTGTTCAAGATCTGGAAGAAGTCCTGCTTTCATCCGGTGCCGATTTGGCATTGATGGGTGTAAAGCCGACTTATCCTTCTGCAAAGTATGGCTATATTATTCCGGACAGCCAGTCGCACGATTCCTATTTGACGGTTGATTACTTTAAAGAAAAACCGACGGAACAGCAGGCGGAAGAATTGATTGAAAAGAATGCCTTATGGAATTGTGGGGTATTCGCTTTTAAATTGGGGTATATTATCGGCTTGCTGAAAGAAAGAGGAATGCCGATTGAGTATTCCCAGTTGCTCAGAAACTATCACCGTTTGCCTAAAAACAGTTTTGACTATGAAGTGGTCGAGCGTGCAGAACATATCATCTCCTTGCCTTACGACGGGTATTGGAAGGATTTAGGGACGTGGAATACGCTGACGGAAGAAATGGCGGTCCAGGTAACGGGAAAAGGAATCATTGGCAAAGGAGTGGAAAACTCACACATTGTCAATGAATTGGATATTCCGATTACGTTACTGGGATTGGATAACGTGGTGGTTGCTGCGAGTCCGGATGGCATTTTGGTTACAGACAAAGACGCCAGCACCAAGGTGAAGGAATACGTTGAAGGCTTCAACAACCGTCCGATGTATGAGGAACGCCGTTGGGGTTGGTACCGTGTATTGGAGTACACGCGCTACGCAGAAGGCAACGAAGTGCTGATCAAACGCCTGGGCATAAACGCCGGAAAAAACCTCAGTTATCAGATGCATTATAAACGCAGCGAAGTATGGACGATCGTTAAAGGGGAAGGGATTTTTGTATTCAATGATCAATTGAGCCACGTCAGAACAGGAGATGTCATCCATATTCCGTTAGGCGCTAAACATACTTTAAAAGCGACGACCAATATGGAAATCATCGAAGTACAGACAGGCAGTGAGCTGATCGAAGAAGACATCTACCGCACATCCAATGAGTGGGAAGAAATAGAAGCGATCTGCAAAGTACGCCAAACCGCCCGCCACGGATAATGGATGGGCAGCGCATATGATTTGCTTGTCATTTCCATAGTGGGAGGGAAGATTATGTACAAGGAGCCCGTTTTCTTAAAACCGGTTTTTCAGGAACGCATTTGGGGTGGAGAGAAGCTTCAGAAACTATTCGATTATGATATTCCTTCAGAAACCACTGGAGAAGCATGGGTCATCTCTGCCCATGAAAATGGACCGTCGATTGTCATGAACGGTGAATTAAAAGGGATGAGCCTGCTGGAGGTTTGGCGGAACTATCCTGGTTTATTCGGCTCAGAAACAACTGGCAGTGATTTTCCGTTATTGGTGAAAATTTTGGATGCCAATGACCAGTTGTCTGTGCAGGTGCATCCGGATGATGCATACGCCAAAGAGAAAGCGCAAATGCCCTATGGCAAGACAGAATGCTGGTATATTCTGGATTGTGAAGAAGGTGCTGAGATTATTATCGGCCATCAAGCCAAGTCCCGTGAAGAGTTTCAGGAATTGGTCAGCAAAGGTGAATGGCAAAAGCTGTTTCAGCGCATTAAAGTGAAAAAAGGCGATTTTGTCTATGTTCCGAGTGGCACCTTGCATTCCATCGGAAAAGGCATCGTGATTCTTGAAACTCAGCAAAGTTCTGATATTACTTACCGTCTGTACGATTACGACCGTGTCGATCAGGAAGGCAAAAAGCGGGAGCTTCATTTAGAGGAAGCAATGGCGGTCATGACCTGTCCGCATCAGCAGGTCATGCAGGAGAACCTGAAGGAACAGCTGAATAACCTGCAATCAACCCGTTTGGTTGAAGGGGAATACTTCACTGTCTACCATTGGATGCTGGGCGGAAAAGTTGAAGTACCGGTAACCACCGCGTTCCTGTTGGTTAGTGTCATCAGTGGTTCAGGGCAGATTGTGACAGAAGAAAGCGTCTCGACGGTGAAAAAGGGCGACAACTTCATCGTGCCGGCGACGATCGGAAATTATTTCATCGATGGCGAGCTCGAAATGATTGTATCCCATACTTAAAACCGTCTTAAATTATCAGAATATTAAAATATATAAATCACGGTAGATAAGTGTATTTAATTGATGGAAAATAGGTATTTAAAACTATTTATTCTGTTAAAATTAAAAATTCTTAATACTTGAACTATATTTCGGGGACTATCGATGTTACAATGGGACAATATTTGAGGGTTTTGTGTACAAAAAACTTATTCTGTCCCATTCGTAGAGATAGGAATCGAGGATTCGGAAACTATCAAAGGCGGGTGGAGTTTATGGCAAAGAAAGTGACAAAGGCAATTATTCCAGCAGCGGGGCTTGGCACTCGATTTCTTCCAGTGACAAAGGCAATGCCCAAAGAAATGTTGCCGATCGTAGACAAACCGACAATCCAGTACATTGTCGAAGAAGCAATTGCTTCCGGGATAGAAGACATCATCATCGTAACGGGGAAAGGCAAGCGCGCCATTGAAGATCATTTCGATAAAAACTTCGAGCTGGAAGACAATTTGTTCAGAAAAGGAAAATTTGATCTTCTTGAAAAAGTTCAGCATACCTCAAACGTGGAGATTCACTACATCCGCCAGAAAGAACCGAAGGGCTTAGGGCATGCAGTCTGGAGTGCACGTAAATTTATCGGCAATGAACCGTTTGCGGTATTGCTGGGAGATGACATTGTTAAAGCGGATAAACCATGTCTCAAACAATTGATCGACCAATACGACAAAATGCAGTCTTCCATTATCGGTGTCCAGCAAGTCCCTGATCAGGAAACACATCGTTACGGCATCATTGATCCGAGTGCGGTCGATGGACGCTGCTATGAGGTCAGCAATTACGTAGAAAAACCAAAGCCAGGAACAGCTCCTTCCAACCTGGCGATAATGGGACGCTATATTCTGGTTCCTGAAATTTTCGATTTCCTGGGCACCCAGCAAGCTGGTGCAGGAGGAGAAATTCAATTGACGGACGCCATCCAAAAACTCAATGAACTGAAAAAAGTTTACGCATATGATTTTGAAGGAAAACGCTACGACGTAGGCGAGATGCTAGGGTTCCTGCGGACAACCATCGAATTCGCTTTGGAAAGCCCGGAATTCGGAAAAGACGTGGAAAGCATCATTAAAGAATTGATGGCTGAGAAATCAGCTTCACCATTATTTTAAGTTGGGGGCGTCCGTATGAAGATTTCGGTAATAGGAACTGGGTATGTCGGATTGGTAACAGGTGTGAGCCTGTCTGAGATCGGCCATCATGTAACCTGTATTGATGTCAACCAGGACAAGGTCGCTAAGATGCAACAGGGGATTTCGCCTATCTATGAACCCGGTCTCAGTGAAATGATGACAAAAAACATCAATGAAAACCGTTTAAGTTTTACAACAGACCACCGTCAAGGCCTTAAGCATTCGGATGTGATCTACATCGCGGTGGGTACACCCGAAAACCATGACGGATCTGCTGATATGTCCTATGTGATCCAGGCTGCACGTGATATCGCTGAAAATATTCAACAAAATGTAATTGTGGTGACAAAAAGCACCGTTCCGGTAGGCACCAATGACATGATCAAGCAGACCATCCAATCGCATATGGCAGCGAACCTGCAGATGGAAGTGGTTTCGAATCCTGAATTCCTGAAAGAAGGGTCGGCGATCCATGACTCGTTCCATGGAGACCGTATTGTGATCGGAGCGGAAAGCGAGTATGCAAGCAATGTCATTGAACAGATCAATCAGCCTTTTGGCGTCCCTATCTTCAAGACGGATATCAAAAGTGCAGAAATGATCAAGTATGCCTCGAATGCATTTTTGGCGACCAAAATCAGTTTCATCAACGAAATCTCCAATATTTGCGAATTATTGGGGGCCAACATAGAGAATGTATCAACGGGCATGGGGCTGGATCAGCGAATCGGCAGCCAATTCCTGAAAGCAGGAATCGGCTACGGAGGATCTTGTTTTCCAAAAGACACAAAAGCCCTGATCCAAATTGCGGGGAATGTCGAGTATGAATTCGAGCTGTTGAAAGGTGTAGTCAATGTCAACAAAAAACAGCAGGGGATTCTGATCGGGAAATTAAATGACTGCCTGCCGATCCTTACAGGCAAAAGAATAGCGGTGCTTGGACTGGCATTCAAACCGAATACTGACGACATGCGGGAATCAGCATCCATTCGGGTTACTGAAGAATTGATCAAACAAGGTGCGCATGTAATTGCTTATGATCCGATTGCCATGGGAAATGCGAAGTCCATCCTGAACCCACTTGTTGAATATGCTGATTCAATTGAAGAAGCGATTGCCGATAGTGAAGCTGCACTGATATTGACCGATTGGGATGAAATCAAAAATATTGAGCTGGCTCTATTCAAGACCATGAAAAAGCCACTCGTTATTGATGGAAGAAATTGTTTCTCATTGGAAGCTGTGGAGAGCAATGGAATCGAATATCATTCAATCGGCAGACCTGTTGCTACAAAGGTGATTGAAGCAGCGCCCATCTGATTGATAAGGTGAATTTAAGATGAAAGTGGTGATTCAAATGTCAGTGTCCGCTCCTGAAAAAGAAGAAATGGATATGAATACTAGATACAGTGACATGGTGTTTGAGAGCGTCAAAACAAATACCAGCAATGGCTATTTATATACAAAACGCTTTTTGGATATCGCTGGTTCGCTGATGGGGCTGATTATCCTGATTCCCCTATTCCTGATCGTGAGCTTGATGATTAAAATAGAGGACCCTAAAGGTCCTGTATTCTTCAAGCAGAAACGAGTCGGAAAACATGGCAAGACCTTCAATATGTACAAATTCCGTTCGATGGTCTGCAATGCAGAAGATTTGAAAGCCTCGTTGCTCAAGCAAAATGAGGCGTCAGGACCGGTATTTAAAATCAAAAGCGATCCGCGAATCACTAAAATCGGGAAGTTCATCAGAAAGACCAGCATCGATGAATTGCCGCAATTGGTTAACGTATTGAATGGAGATATGACCATCGTCGGCCCAAGACCCGCTCTCCCCGATGAAGTAGCACAATACACCAACTACGAAAAACAGCGCATCAGCGTGACACCTGGATTGACTTGTTTTTGGCAAGTGAATGGAAGAAGCAATATCAGCTTCCAGGAGTGGGTTGAGATGGATCTGGATTATATCCGAAACCGCAATACGATGATGGACATCAAGTTGATTTTAAAGACCATTCTCGTATTGTTCGGTTCGAAAGATGCATATTGACGAAGCGAGCGATGATTGCATAAACCATGGGCTATCCGGCACATGGGCATTACATATTTTGATTGTCGCTACTCATTCACAATAAGCCGGCCCTGGGACATCAAACATTCAAATTGATGTCCCATAGCTGGGTAATCAGCGAAAAACCGATTCGCCATTTAAAAGGCCCGGTTTGGTATATAAACAGCGACAATAGATCCCTTGTCCCCGTGATTAAGATTTCTCTTCATTGAAAGGAGGGGTGGCGAAATGATGGAAACCATCAGCCTGCGTGAAATTTACGGAATTTTGAAGAATCGAATTCGATTGATCCTGACCATCATGATTGCATTTATGGTCTTAACCGCATTAGTGTCTTATTACATGATCACCCCTATTTACCAAACATCTACACAACTCCTGATCAGCCAGCAGCAAGCTGGAGCAGCCCTGGACAATCTGAGCATCGAGACTGATCTTCAATTGATGGGTACATACAGTGAAATCATTGGAAGTCCGGTCATACTCGAACAGGTCATCAGCCAATTGGGGCTGGATATGTCTTATGAAGAGTTAGCAGAAAAAGTGACAGTGGAAATTGCGGAAAGCTCCCAGCTCCTTAATATACAGGTGCATGATGCTGATTTGGCTGCAGCAGTAGAAATAGCGAATCGGACGGCTGAAATATTTGAAGTGGAAGTTACTGAATTAATGGGTGTAGACAATGTTTTTATTTTGTCGCAGGCCGTCGTGATGGATAATCAGACACCAGTGTCTCCGAATCCGCCATTGAATATTTTATTGGCAGCAGTTGTAGGGCTTCTCGTTGGAGCAGCTGTCGCCTTTATTCTCCAATATTTGGATACAACTCTCCGAGGTGAACAAGACATTCATGATGTACTGGGCATCCCGGTTTTGGGGGCCATCTCACCGATGAATGAAGAAGAAGACATCCCGGCAAACGAGCCGATAGCTTTTAAACGCAGGGAGGCTTAACTGAATGGTGAAAAAGAAGAGCAAGTCTGAAGTAGAAAATAGAAAGCTGATTGCATTCACCAATCCTCGGTCGCGCGTATCTGAACAATTTAGAACGCTGCGGACGAATATCCATTTCACTTCACCTGATGGAGACATCCGTTCGTTGGTCATTACTTCGGCTTCCCATTCAGAAGGCAAGTCGACCACAGCTTCAAATTTAGCGATTGTCTTTGCACAGGAAGGCAAACGCGTGTTGTTTATTGATGCCGACATGAGGAAGCCGACTATGCACCACACATTCAAAATCAATAATTCCAGAGGGTTGTCGAATGTGCTGGCACGTCAAATTGCATTAAAAGTGGCAATCCAGCCAGCTGAAATTGAGAACTTGGATCTTTTGCCGTGTGGTCCGATTCCGCCGAACCCGGCAGAGTTGCTGAGCTCCCAAAATATGGACCTGCTGTTCGAACAGGCATTGGACGTCTATGATTTGTTGATTTTTGATACGCCTCCTGTCTTATCCGTCACAGACAGCGTCATCCTCGCGAATAAATGCGAAGGCACCATTCTGGTGATCAATTCAGGAAAGACTGAGAGAGACCACGCCATCAAAGCAAAAGAAGCCATTACGGCTTCCACGAAAACCCGGTTGCTTGGAGCGGTCATCAATAACGTGAAGGTCCAGAAAGATACTGCTTATGCACAGTATTATGGAGCAGACGGATAAAGAAGATTTGAAAGCAAAAAAAGTTCAATCAGAAGGCTGATTGAACTTTTTTCATGCATTTATTCTGTGCGTTCCCGTAAGTCGATGGGGCGGATGGTTCCCCAACTGGAGACGTCAATGGTCACTTGCAAGTCACGGGCCGATTCGAGATCCGGACCAGTACCTTGTTCTACATAGAACTGTTCCAATTGTGGGGCGGTGACACTGCCGTCATAGACAGATCCGGTGATGGCTCCGAAGAAGGGCTCGTTTTCGATGCGGTCTATGACGGCGTATCCATCCTCCGCTCTTTTCAGTGTGAAATAGATGGAACTGTCGTTTGTGATTTCGCTCGATTTGAGATCTGGATATTGCAGCATGACGTATTCGCCGTAAAAGGGATCAAACGGGTCAAACGGTTCGGCCCGCAGAACATATTGTTCGCCAAACCAGGATGCGGCGTAATAACTCACGAGCAGCAAGACGACGATGAGTGTTTGGGCAATCGGGAATATCCAGGATTTCATCGCTCTACACCTTCTTTCCGGCGATTGATCCACCAGGCGATAGCTGATAACAAGAACAACAGCAGGGCTCCAATCAAGAAGAACAGCGACATATCGAGCCGTTCCCAAGCGTAAATAATGTAGATGACAAACTGTACAACGATAAAGTATACAAAGCCGAGTCCGAGTGGTTCATTTTGCCGCTGGGCGATAATCAGGTATCCAAGAGCGGACAATTCAGCAACTACTGCGAGACCGATCGCGGTTTCGTCGAACAGCAACAGGCCGATGAGACCGGGGACGGCGATCCATAAGAGTGAGCGAAATTTGAAAAAACTCAATACCAGCACACCGAAAGCGGCAGCTGCTAAAGCGATAGCTTCTGCCATATGGCTTTCATCCACCAGACTGATGAACGTCTGTCCGCGAACAGCCAAATAAATGACTAGCAACATGCCAGCTGTCAACAGATAAAATGGACGAATCTGTCGTTGTTTGTTCTCTGGGACGATCAATAGCAGGAGCACGAGTGCAAACAAAGTCCAAATTGGCCATAACAGGCTGTCGTATTCCACTAGCCCCCACAACATGAATCCCGAAGCGAACAGCAGAAGCCAACTGAAGGCTACTGGGGCAAAAGTTTTACTGAAGTAAAACCAGGTGACGGCCACGGCGATGAAGAGGACCCATTCGACCCAGCCGATATCGGGAAGAAACGACAGCAAAACGGTTGCGCCAAAGAAAAATCCAATGACGGAATAGATGAGATTCCGCCAATAAAAATAATGGGCAAGCGCAGCCAAGAACATGATCCATGGAAGCAAGGAGTTTGCCAGCGGAAAGTGGAATGTCTGAGCAGCTACGAGTAATGTAGCTCCGAACATCGCAAGGCCAATCACCCTGAAGAGAAGCGGAGAGCCAAACGCTTTCTTTTCAGAGAAATAAGCGATGGTATAGAAAAGCCACATCAATGCAAGCATCACCAGCACTTTTGCCAAATCCGGTATGGCCTGCCAGTTGGCAGCGATAAAACTGAAAATCGCCAGTGAAAAGAAAATCAAGCCGATCATCAAAAGAAGCGGCAGCTTTTTAGGGGCAGGCTGGCGTTTTTCAAATACTGAAATTCGTTCGGCAGTTTCGGAATCCAGTAATCCCGCTTCCTGCCATTGTTTCAGTTTTTGTTCGGTGTCCACGTTAATCCCCCCATTCTATTTGCTTCTATTATAGCCCTAAATAATCAGGCTAGATAGGTAAATGATACGAGATTGAAAAAACCGAACGACGGATGATTCTACCCGTGTTCGGCTCGTGTCATTATTGAAGCTTTACGACGATTACGTCGTCAATTACGCGGACTGCATTCGAAGATGGCCATGCCTCCATCTCTGCAAACCATTGCGAAGCAGCAATTTCCTGGCGTTCCTGTTCAGAAATGAATTTGTAATTGACGCCAAAATGGCCTTTCATCATGGCGTTGTAATGGTAAGGGAGCGGAAGGATGCTGTCTCCTAAAGAACCCATAACTCTAGGTATGCTTTGGGGGATGATCTCTTTGCTCAGTGGGGATCCCAATTGAACTCTGCCAATCAACGCCAGTTTCGATTCCGGCGTCACTCCTTCGGTTTGTTCAATTCTGCTGATCAGCCGGTTTACAAATGCAGTGGACTTTTCATATCTTAATTCCATGTTGAGGTAGGAAATGTTCGAGATGACGGCAAAATTGAATACGACAACGAATGCACTCACTACAGCTAACCAAGAGAACCCTTTGGCGGCTACGGTCGGAATGGTGAGATGTTCATAAAAAAGCACAGGCAGCAGATAGAAACCGACAAGCGGCAGCACCATCAGCATATGGTACACCACGTCAGGAGAAACAAAATACAGGATATAAGAGCTTAACGGCATCAACAGCAGCAACCCCAATGAAATTAAGGCCATGGGAACATTGGTGAATATGCGATTTTGAATGAGCAGCAGGGCAAATCCGATAGCGGTCAGCAAGAAGACGGCGGCGTTCAACCATTCAAACAGCTGGACCGGGAAGTCTGTCATGAATCCGCGGAAAAAGAAAAACGTGAAAGCCTCATGGACCTGTTCAAAACCATCAAAAAAGGAGCCGCTGCTTTCGCCGACCGAGTCCAACCCTTGGTAACTGGTGATCGTTCCGGCAAATAAACTTGAATAGAATTTGAAGTTGGTGGCATATAAAGCCATGCCGAGGGCTCCCATTCCAAAGATGCGAAGGATGTAGCTTTTGAATTGCTGGAAAGAGATGTTTTTTCCCAGGATTTCACTGATTAAAAAGACGATTACGATCGTTAATAAGAATGGCAGGTTGGCTTGGTAAACGCCTACGGCTATGTAAAAAACGATGGAACCTGCAATGAATCCGTAGGTGTATTTGATGGTGATGAGCAAAGCCAGCACGGTCAGCAACGAAGCGAACATGTAGCCGTCTGCTGTAAACATATAGGAAAAGGTGGAAGCGATGGTCGGAAATGTAACGATCAGACCGCTGACTGCCACAATGGAAAAGGTTTTTTTCAATTGGAACAACTCAGCTAAAACCACGGCGGTCAATGCCAAATAAAAAACAGAAAGTGTCCCGTTGATCCAAGGCAAGTCGAAATAGGAGCTGATGCCACTGACAGGAGACAGGAAAAAACGTCCAGACTCTCCTTTTAGTTGAGGGCTGTGCATATTGACCAAGCTATCATGGTTGGGAAGAGTATTGGTGAACACAAACATATGGCACAAAAAGCCGATGATGGCCGCAGATAGAAAGGCGGTTTTCCATTGCGGTTTGATTGCGGATTTCCACTTCGACATGAATTCTTCAGGCATTTCAATCGGCTCCTAATCTCTTACAAATTTCTACGTGCATTTGGTTAATAAATTCCATTTCCAATCATAGCAAACTTTGTATGTGTAAAACAGAGTATTTCTTAATTCCGGAAGAGTGCGCCAGTGAAATCAAGAGATCTAGAAAAATTGAGAGGCAAATACCTTTTGAAATGGTAAATAGCCTAATCTTGTAAATAACAAGTTGGAAACCTGAAACGACGGGGGTTTCTGCCTTTTTATTTTCCATATTCCAAAAACTAGACAGGGATACAATCAGCTAGTATCGAATAAACGAAAGACAGCTGATTGGTGGGATGTGAAAGGTGATTTTCGCATTGAAAGCAGGTTCGGCATGGTCCGAAAAGGGAAAAGAATAACAATAGAGATTGTTAAAGGGGGAAACGGCAATGATCATCGATCCGCTGAATATGACGGCCAAGCAAAACTATAAATTATTGATCGGCAGTGTGGTGCCTCGGCCGATTGCCTGGGTGTCGACATTGTCCCCAGAAGGCATTGCCAATTTAGCGCCTTTCAGCTTCTTTACAGTGGTATCGCGAAATCCGCCGATGCTGGCATTTTCTGTAGGGGAAGGGGTGGAGGAACGCGCGGGCACGGTCAAAGATACTTTGCAGAACATCCGGGACAACCAGGAGTTTGTCATCAATATTGTCACAGCATCGCTGGCCAACGAAATGGCCAAAAGCGGGGAACATGTACCGAGTGAAGTCGATGAATTTGCGTACGCGGGATTGACGGCGACGGAATCGCTTGCTGTATCGGTACCGCGCGTATTGGAAGCGCCCATCAATATGGAATGCAAACTGCATGACATCATCCAGTTGGGGGACGACCATCTCGTGATTGGCCGACTGGTCAAGTTCCATGTGAAAGACGAGCTGTATCAAAATGGCCGCATCAATTTGGAGAAACTTGCGCCGATTGGCCGGTTAGCCGGAAATTATGCGCCGGTGGAAACCATTTTTTCATTGCCGACTGAAAATCTGGAAGACATCTTGAAGACGCCTGTGGACAAATCAATGAAACCGTGAGTTTTTGTTTGTGGCATAGAATAAAGCACAGCAGTTTTTCTTTCTAGAAAAACAGAAAGGGGTGTTGGGATGGGCTTGGATATACGGAAAGTCAGTTTTCGTCGATTGCGGCGTGAACATTTGCCGCAGCTCTATGATTGGATTACTAAAGAACCACCAACAAATCGCTTCTGGGGTTATGTACAAGGCCATACGTATGGCCAATTTCTGCAGGAATTCACAGCCAGCATCAAGGGCAAGGATTCGACCAAGCCCTATATCATCTATTACGAAGAGACGCCCATCGGCTATATTCAGACATATCACTGGAGTGATTATCCAGGCAATGAAAAATACGAGGAATTGCAAAAAGCTGCCGGTCTGGATATATTGATCGGCGCAAAAAGCTATCGGAACAAAGGGCTCGGTTCCAAAGTACTTCAAAAATTCCTGAAAGAAATCATTTTTACAGATCCAAAAATCCAGTTCTGCGTCACTGATCCGGACATCCGGAATACAGTTGCCATCCGTGCTTACGAAAAAACAGGATTTGAAAAGACGCGGCAAGTTGATGAAGTACTGGATGAACCGAGGCCCGTGATGCTGATGCGTGTGAGCCGCAAAAAAGTCATTTGACTAAAACCGTTTGCCCGGAGAATTGCCGGGCAAACGGTTTTAGTTTGTGTAAATAGCTGTTGTTCATCAGCAGCTAGGAATGCAGGCTTTTCTCGCTTTCCATGATGGCTAAATCGATGGCATCAAGCGGTTTGTCGATCATCTTGCCATGTCCTACAGCCAATAGCTGTGGATTTAATTGCCGGATTTTCTTGGCACTTTCCAATGCGGTTTGTTTGTTCCATGTGGCAAAGGCCGGAAACGGAAACAACGGTTTAAATGTACCGGAAACAGCTATGCCGCCGCGTGTTTGGAAAGCGTCTCCAGCGATCAGGAAATGAGAGCGTGTGTGCAGCAAAGAAATGGAACCCGGCGTGTGGCCAGGTGTATTGACCACTTGCAGGGAGCCGGCGGAATCTCCTTCTTCAAGCAAGCGGTCGGGCTGTGTTTTGACGTTTCTGGGAACGCCGCCTTTGATCGGCGAATCAGGTTCGCCAGGCAGCAAGCTCGTGTCGCCTGCAAGCAGACGCGCATCACGTGGCGACATGTAGACGACGGCATCGGGCCATTCACGTTTAATGGCATCAAGCGCGCCGATATGGTCACTGTGGGCATGGGTGATGATGATGCGGGTCAACGGCTTTTCCATAACCTTGATGGACAATAAAATCTGTTTTGCGTTGAATCCCAGCGCAGCATCCACAAGCGTCAATTCCGTTTCTTCGTCGACGATATAGCAATTAACCGGGAAAAATCGGGGCATGAATGTCAATTGATAGACAGGTCCTTTTTTCGTCATCTGCACAGCCAACCAGCTCCTTAACGATTAATGTATAGTAGTTCCAGTTTACCCGGTTTGTGAGTTTGAAATCGGTGTTCATCCGATGTTTAGGCTGTTGGAATGAGTTTTATTCGTCGTGGACAGTATTTTTTGAGTTTGGACAGTGTGGTAATGGAATTGGACGGTATTTCATCAATCTGGACTGTATTTGAATGAAGCCGGACTGTATATCCAATTAACTGGAATTCCGCGCGGATTTCCATAGAAATGATGGCAATGAAAGACTTTTTCGGGCGTGCTCCTTATAATAGGAGAAAGGGGGCATGATCATGAAATATTTCGCCGTGTTATTGCCGATGAAAGAGGCAGACAAGAGCCGGGATTTTCGGCCGCAGCATCTGGCGTTTCTCGAGAAAATGCGCAATAGCGGACATGTGGCAGCCAATGGCAAGTTTGCAGACGGTTCGGGCGGATTGGTCATCTACAAAGCTCCATCGTTTGAAGCCTGTGAAGCGCTGGTCATTACAGATCCGTATATTGTGGAAGGCGCCAGGCGATATGAAATTTTTGAATGGGAAGCCGTTTGGGCGGAGGAAGCTCCGTAAAGGATTCTGGAATTTGATTGAGGGGGAAACTCGGTGCATGAGTTAAAAGGCGTTTTGCCGGTTTTGCGTAATATGAAAGAATTTGAACGCTTGTTGAAGAGCGATCACGAATACATCATCTTTTTGGAAATCCGCTTGGCGCAGCTTAAGCAATTGGTGCAAGTCGCGAAAAAAGCCAAAAAGAAAGTCATCCTTCATGTCGATTTGATTCAGGGACTGAAGACAGATTCTTATGGCTTTGAATACCTTGTGAGGGAAGTCAAACCGGATGGCATCGTTTCGACACGCAGCAATGTCATCGCATTGGCCAAGAAAAATAACTTGATGACAATTCAGCGGCTATTCTTGCTGGACAGCCAGGCGCTGGAACACAATATCAACTTGATCAATCAAGTGAAGCCGGACTATATTGAAATCTTGCCTGGAATCATTCCATCCGTTATCAAGGAAGTTTTCGATAAAACCGGCATTCCGGTAATTGCCGGCGGGTTGATCCGCACAAAAGAAGATATTTTATTGGCTTATGATGGTGGAGCCAAAGCAATTTCAACTTCTCAGCCCGAACTTTGGGAGTTATAAAACGTTGACAGCGTTTTCATGAACTGGTAACTTAGTATTTACAAGTTAAGAACTGTGTAGGAGAAATGGAGACCCACACTGGAACGAGCGCTTCTTATGGAGAAGTCGCTTGGTTCAGCGTGGGTCTTTTTATGTTTTCCTGATAATGGTTCAAAAAATACAAAGGGGTTTGTGACAATGACGGAATTTTTAGCAGAATTGATCGGCACGATGATTTTAATTATTTTCGGTGCGGGTGTGGTAGCAGGCGTGGCATTAAAAGATTCCAAAGCTGAAAATGGCGGCTGGATCGTCGTTACGATTGCTTGGGGATTGGCAGTAACGATGGGCGTTTATGCGGTCGGCAGTTTTTCAGGAGCACACTTAAATCCGGCGGTGACACTTGGATTTGCAGCTGTAGGCGATTTTCCTTGGTCGCAAGTGCCCGTTTACATAGCCGCACAGATTTTGGGGGCGATCATCGGGGCAACGATTGTCTTTTTAAACTACTTGCCGCATTGGGAACGCACCAAAGATGCAGAAACGAAGCTTGGGGTATTCGCGACAATTCCAGCGGTCCGCCGGCCATTTTCAAATATGGTCAGCGAAATCATCGGCACAGCCGTATTGGTCATGGGCTTGCTGTTTATCGGTGCCAATGAATTCACGGAAGGCTTGAATCCGTTGATTGTTGGTGCATTGATTCTAGCAATCGGGCTGTCGCTCGGCGGAACGACGGGTTATGCCATCAACCCGGCACGTGACCTCGGACCGCGTATCGCGCACGCATTGCTGCCGATTCCTGGCAAAGGAAAATCGGACTGGTCATACGCTTGGGTACCGGTTATCGGACCCATCTTCGGCGGCGTTTACGGAGCGTTGTTCTATAAAGCATTGTTCACTGGTGCATACGGGTTGCCGTTTTGGATCATGAGCGCAATCTTGTTCCTGGTTTTATTCGGTGCAGCAAGTGTAGAATTGAAAAAAGAGCGGACCACCGCTGATAAATTAGAAGAGAAAATTGTTTCATAACCATTGGAGGAGATCGTTTTGAGTAAAGATTATATTTTATCCATAGACCAGGGCACAACCAGTTCGCGTGCCGTATTACTGAACCACAAAGGTGAAATTTTTGAAACTGCCAAACAGGAATTTCAACAGTTTTTTCCGAAACCGGGCTGGGTAGAGCATGATGCCAATGAAATCTGGACGTCTGTTTTAGCTTGTATTGCAGAAGTATTGCGCAAATCGGACATCGACCCGAGCCAGATTGCCGGCATCGGAATTACGAATCAGCGTGAAACGACAGTCGTCTGGGACCGCAACACAGGCAAACCGATCTATAAAGCAATCGTCTGGCAGTCACGCCAAACAGATGGCATCTGCAACGACTTGAAAGAGCAAGGCTTAAACGAATTGTTCCGCAAAAAGACAGGCTTGCTGATCGATGCCTATTTCTCCGGGACGAAAGTGAAATGGATTCTGGACAATGTGGAAGGCGCACGCGAAAAAGCGGACAACGGCGATTTGATGTTCGGAACGATCGATTCGTGGCTTGTCTATAAACTGTCAGGCGGAAAAGCGCACGTCACGGATTACAGCAATGCATCCCGTACATTGATGTACAATATCTACGACTTGGAATGGGACCAGGAGCTTTTGGATATCCTGACAGTGCCGAAGAGCATGCTGCCTGAAGTCCGCCAGTCTTCTGAGGTCTATGCCAACACTGTTGATTATCATTTCTTCGGCCACCAAGTGCCGATCGCCGGGATCGCCGGTGACCAGCAGGCTGCACTTTTCGGCCAGGCATGCTTTGAAAAAGGCATGGCGAAAAACACATACGGCACAGGATGCTTTATGCTGATGAACACCGGTGAAGAAGGCGTCGTATCGGAGCACGGTTTATTGACGACCTTGGCATGGGGCGTTGACGGCAAAGTGGAATACGCATTGGAAGGCAGTATTTTTGTTGCCGGTTCAGCGATCCAATGGCTGCGCGACGGATTGCAGGTCATCGAAAATGCGCCGGAAAGCGAAGACTACGCCATGCAAGTCGACTCAACTGAAGGCGTCTATATGGTTCCAGCCTTTGTGGGCCTTGGAACACCCTACTGGGATACCGATGCACGCGGCGCTGTTTTTGGCTTGACACGCGGCACGACGAAAGCACATTTCATCCGTGCGACGCTTGAGGCGCTCGCATACCAGACAAAAGACGTCGTAGATGTTATGATAGAAGATGCAGGGATCGAATTGAAGACCTTGCGCGTTGATGGCGGAGCGGTCGGCAATGATTTGCTGATGCAATTCCAAAGTGACATCCTGGATGTTCCAGTAGAACGTCCGGTGATCCAGGAAACGACAGCACTGGGTGCAGCTTACCTGGCAGGACTCGCAGTCGGTTTCTGGAAAGACAAAGAGGAGATCGCCCAGCAATGGCAGATCGATAAGACCTTTACACGCGACATGCCGACTGAACAAAGCGGAACGCTTTACGAAGGCTGGAAAAACGCGGTAACTGCAACACGTACTTTTAAACCAGTGAACTAACCTACAAGTTAATAAATGAGAGATATACGGCCGGAGACTATGAGAGACCAAGCCAGTTTTGCAGAAGAAATTCTGCAGCTGTGCCTTGATCTCTCTTTTTATATGGGAAAATGGTGATTCAAGCCGAGTGAGAACTTACCTTCCACACTGCTTCGAGTCATCCGAATCAGCTTAGCGCCTTACAAAATAGGGTAGTGATGCAGTATCAGAAAGAATGAGATTTCACTATCAAGCATCAACATATTTTCTTTAACCTACACACAAAAAAGGAGCAGATCAACTTATGAAATTTTCAAGCTTGAATAGAAACGAACGTTATGAACAAATGAAACAAGCGCAATTGGACGTCCTGGTTATTGGCGGCGGAATCACGGGTGCGGGCATCGCGCTTGATGCGGCTGTACGCGGCATGGATGTGGCGGTTGTGGAGATGCAGGATTTTGCAGCGGGGACAAGCAGCCGTTCCACTAAATTGGTTCACGGCGGATTGCGTTACTTGAAGCAATTTGAAGTGAAGATGGTCGCTGAAGTCGGCAAAGAACGTGAAATCGTTTATGAAAATGGGCCACACGTGACAACTCCTGAATGGATGCTGTTGCCGTTCTATAAAGGCGGGACATTCGGGCCTTTGAGCACTAACGTCGGCCTGCGCGTCTACGACTTTTTGGCAGGCGTCAAAAAAGGGGAGCGCCGCAAAATGTTGAGCAAGGAAGAAACCTTGCGCCGCGAGCCTTTATTGAAGAAAAAAGACATTAAAGGCGGCGGCTATTACGTGGAATACAAAACCGACGATGCACGCCTGACAATGGAAGTCATGAAGAAAGCTGTTGAAAAAGGCGCGTTGGCAATGAACTACGCGAAAGTGAAAAACTTCATCTACGACAATGGCAAAACAGTCGGCATTCAAGTGGAAGACCAAATTGATGGCACCATCCACGAACTGTACGCGAAGAAAATCGTCAATGCAGCAGGGCCATGGGTAGATACATTGCGCGACAAAGACCATTCGAAATTCGGCAAGACGCTTCAGCTGACAAAAGGGATTCACTTGGTCTTTGACGGCCGCCGCTTCCCATTGAAACAGGCGATTTATTTTGACATGCCGGATGGCCGTATGGCGTTTGCGATTCCTCGCCAAGGCAAAGTTTATGTAGGGACAACAGATACGGTCTACAAACAGGACATTGCGCATCCAACGATGACTTTGGAAGACCGCAATTATGTTTTGAAAGCAATCGACTTCATGTTCCCTGAAGTGAATATTTCAGAAGCGGACATCGAATCGAGCTGGGCTGGGTTGCGTCCGTTGATCCATGAAGACGGCAAAGATCCTTCCGAGATTTCACGGAAGGATGAAATTTTCGTATCGGATTCAGGGTTGATTTCGATTGCAGGCGGCAAATTGACCGGCTACCGCAAAATGGGCGAAAGCATCGTCAACTTGGTAGCAGAGCAATTGCAGAAAGAAGAAGGCGCGAAGTATCCGAAGAGCTCGACTAAACGTTTGCCGATTTCAGGCGGTGAAGTAGGCGGCTCAAAAGGATTTGAAACCTTTATGGCAGATCGTGTCAATCAAGCTGCAGGCATGGGGCTGACTCCTGATGCGATGCGGATGCTGGTAAACCGGTATGGCGCAAATGTCGATAACGTTCTGCGCTTCTACACGGCTGGATTGGACGAGGCGGCACATGCTGGACTTGATCCGCTGGTGTACGCAATGCTGCGCTATTCGATGGAATATGAAGCTGCCTACAAGCCGATCGATTTCTTTATTCGCCGTACCGGTGCCTTGTACTTTAACATCCACTGGGTGCATGCGCATAAAGAAGCGGTCATCGCCTATATGGGCAAGACGCTCGCTTGGACCGACGAACAAGCGAGAGATTATACTGCTGAATTGGAAGGGTTGCTTTACGAAGCCGTCCATCCGGTGGAAGTATCTTCTCAAAGCTTAAACTAATGTCTATAAAATCCCATCTGCTCTCATTAGATTGAGAACAGATGGGATTTTTTTCATATAAGCTTGGAAAATAAATTTTTAGGGTTTATAATTAATAAAAATATCTTATTATACATAATATTCAGACTATAAAACGATGGGGTGGGGAATAGTTATGAAGAAAATCATCTGTATTTTTACAACTTTGCTGTTGGTGTTCACGGCATTTATGGGTAACGGCAATGAAGCTTTTGCAGAAGCAGATCCGCAGCGGGTGATTGTAAAGTTTAAAGAAGGGGCCCAAACAGGAATCGCAGCGGCCGATGTGGCGGCTAGTGATGAAAATGGAGAAGCGGAGACCGCAGCATTTGAAGTGCCGGAAGGTGAATCCATGGAGAACTACATGGAAGAACTGGAAGAACGGGACGACGTCGAATTTGTCGAACCGGATTACCAGATTGAACTTGCCTATAAACGGAAGGACCCCGAATTGGCTACCCGGCAATACCATCATACACAAATTCAGACAGCTGCTGCATGGAAGCAGACCAAAGGCTCAAAAAAAGTGGTCGTAGCGGTGATTGATGACGGCATGGATGTGACGCATCCGGAACTGAAAAAACAATTTGTCGCTCCTTACGATGCACTCAGCAAGAAAAAAGGCACCATCACTGCAGGCAAGCACGGAACACACGTAGCGGGTCTGATTGCCGCTTCAGCAGGCAATGGGATTTGGGGAGCGGGAGTAGCGCCGTCGACGAAGATTATGCCAATCGACGTCATTGATCAAAGTGGATACGGCTACACCTCTACTTTGATTCACGGCATCGAACATGCCATCAAAGCGAATGTCGACATCATCAATATGAGCTTGGGCTCGTATTATTACAGTGAAGCTTTGGATCAAGTAATCCAAAAAGCACATAAACGGGGCATCGTCATTGTGGCCGCCGCAGGAAATGAAGGAACGCGTAACGCCCATTATCCTTCTTCTTTAAATAATGTTATCTCAGTCGGTGCAGTGACCCGTACAGACGTCAGCGCTTTGTTTTCCAATAAAGGGCCGACTGTTGATTTAACAGCGCCAGGAGTGGATGTCTATTCCACATTGCCTTCCAATCAATTCGGTCCATTGAGCGGAACTTCCATGGCGACACCGATCGTTTCGGGTGTGGCAGCATTGATCAAAGCCAATCAACCATCCCTCAGCAATAAGGAAATCGAAAAGCGGTTGTTTTCTTCTTCGGATGATTTAGGGAAGGCAGGCAGAGATGATGTTTACGGGCATGGACGCGTCAATGCCAATAAAGCGTTAAAGAAATAAAATGCAGCTGCATGAGTCTTTCTTGAGGAAAGCCCCATGTAGCTTTTTTCTGTCAAACTTTAAAATGATGCTTTGGAAATGGGAAAGTCTGTTCCAAAAAGTGTATAATGATAGAATATTCAGAAATAAATTTGGCGGTGAAAATATGAAATTCGGAACACAAAAAAACTACTGGCAATTCATTGCGTTAAGCGGCGCAATTGCTGCGCTCGTTTATATTTCCCACGTGGTCATGGGCGGCGTATTATGGGTTGGCTATAGCCATGTAAAACAGACAATCAGCGAACTGACAGGAAACGGTGCACCCGATGCAGAAATGTTAAGGATCTTTACACTGGGCTATGGCATTCTGGCAGTTCTTTTCTCAATTGCGCTTTATGTGCTTTTCCGTAAATACAAAGTGGACGCAATCGCCCGATTTGGCGCCCTTCTGCTGCTGACTATGCATACGGCTTCGCTGGTGGGTTATGGTTTATTTCCGTTGGAGCAAGGAGGGGAAGTACTGACCTTCGGGAATTTTATGCATTTGGCCATTACAGCCATCGTTGTGATTGCGACGGTGGGTGCATTGTTTGCCATCGGCTACGGCCTCTGGCTCACTAAGAATTTCAAGGGGATCGGGGTATTTACACTGGTCTGTGCCGTCGTAATTGTTTTAGCGGGAATTGCGACTCCGATTGTGTTGAACTATGATCTGCCCTATGCCGGGCTGGTTGAACGTGTGACCGTGTTCACTCTTCAGCTATGGACTTTCGTGCTGTCGCTTTACCTCTACCGGCTGCCGAAAATCATCGATATGGAAGTGAAGAGGATGGGGCTTGTGGAAGTTTACAAAGAACCATGAAAATGCCGGATCAGGAAATATCCTGTCCGGCATTTTGAGGCTTATTGAACTTTTTCCGCTGCTGGAGCTGAACGGTCTTTAAAGATGAATTTCTTGCTGAAGATGTAATTCGCGACCAACACAATCACATTGGCCAGGATTTTTGATATGGTGCCATTGATGCTCAACAACCCGACTAAAACCATCATGGTGCCCAGATCCATAAAAAACGACAAGACACGGAACCCGAAAAACGAACCCATTTCAGCAAAGCGGTCGCGCCAAGTGTTAGTGACGCTTTTGAAGACAAAACGCTTGTTGACGACGTAAGCGAAAACGACGGCGAATACCCAGGCAATCGTGGTTGAAATGCGGTAATCGAGGTGGAACAGCTCTTCACAAATCCAATAGACGACGATATTGACGACAGTGGTCCAGCCACCCATGATGAGGTACATAAGGATGCTGCGCCAATCTTTGGTTAAAATTTTTTTCATTGAAATCTCCGTTCTTTCTACTGATGTGATGAAGGTTCAACAAC
This sequence comes from Planococcus notacanthi, assembly GCF_030407825.1. Taxonomy (NCBI): domain Bacteria; kingdom Bacillati; phylum Bacillota; class Bacilli; order Caryophanales; family Caryophanaceae; genus Planococcus; species Planococcus notacanthi. The sequence continues at coordinate 162,992 of NZ_JASDCQ010000001.1, forward strand.
CCACGGAAGTTTTTATTAGCTGAATCTTAGTTTGCGGATCTGCAGGAAAACGGCTCCGAGAAAACTGATGATGGAAATGAATAAACCAGCCGTGAATCCTTCCGGTTTATATCTTAACGCAATTGCGTGCTCACCGGAAGGGGCAAGTATTCCGGTATAGGCTGAATGGACAGGGAACGTATCGACCGGTTGCCCGTCGATATTTGCTTTCCAGCCTGGTGAATAGGGAATGGATAAAAATAAAACCGCATCCAGCTCTGCCGAATAACGGCCATTGACGTAATTATTGCCGTAATCGATGTCCTGCAAGCTGCTGTTCTGATAATCCCGTATGATTTCTTCATAAGTTCCATAATCTGCAGCAGTCACCTGGATATCCTTGATTAAAAATTCGCCAGGTTGGATGGTCAATGCAATGGCTTCCGTTTCCGAGTCCATTCCAAAACGGAACAGCACTTGATTTTTGGCTTCCATATACGTGTATTGGTCAACTTCGTAATGGTTGTTGCGCATATTCTTTTGGAGAACATAACTGGCGCCAAGATTGCTGGCAGCCTTGATTGTCAATCCTTCATTTTCTGTATAAGGAAGGACATCCGCATAAACAGTCAGTTCGGAAAGCGTGTGGTCTTGAACAGGAATGGTTAATTCAATGGGGGTATCAGACTCCACCCAGACGCCATCGGCCCGGGTCTCCACCTGCGTCTCATCGTCAAAAACAGCGTCTGCCAAAGAGCCGATAGTTTGAGAAGCGGTAGATTCGTCTGAGTCCAGACCCGAGGCATTGAAAACATCATCCGGCAGTACGGCATTTCTCAGCAGCCGTTCATCGAGCAGGGGATCCCTTGTGTCATCCACTGCAGAAATCGGCATAGCTGTTTCGTATAAAAAACCGATAGGCAAGGAGAACTGGTTTTCCTCGATGACGATATTTTCATTTTCGTAAATGGTTTCGTAGCCGTAAAGATTATAAGGCTCAGCAAAAGAAATCGTGTATTTATTAGTTAGCAGGGTATTCAGAAACGTGTTGGTTGGAAAGCCGTTGACCACATTCAATCTTCGCGTTCCTGCAGTTGCCAAATAGTCCATTTCGAACTTCTGCAAGTTCCATTTGGCTAGAGATTGATAGGTAAGGTATGACCGGTACCCGTAGCTCATGGAGGCGTTATAGCCGGATACGCCGGGATAATTGATGTTGATTCGATAAAGATCTTTATCTTCTTTAAGTTGTGCAAGCTCCTTTTTGATTTCATCGTTATCAAAATGAGTTTTGTAATCGTCTTTGCTCATGAGCGACAACACGCCCCAAACCCCTTTATGTGTTTCTTCAAGTTCCTCACCTTCGGATTTCATGATCAGATCGTTCACCAAACTGAAGGGCAGCAACAAACTATAGAGCAGGATCGCCAGCGCTGAAAATGAAAAAACGGGTGCTTTTAGCCGTCTATTCGAAACGAATTGCCCTGCTATAAATAGGATTGCGAAAGCTAAAGGCATGAATTTGATGACATTACCGTAATGGGTAAACGGATTTTTATCAAGCCAAAGGTAGATTAATAGTGAAAAAAAAATGAGCACGATGCTGTTTTTAGCTTGTTTAAAGTTCATTTCATTTAAAGCGACGGCTGAAAGCATGATGAAAAAAAGGTTGAAGACAAACAATGCCCTGAATTCGTCCGGTGTACTGAAACCGCCCAGCAGCGAATTGAGTTGCTGGACCATCAACATGAAAATGAGCAGAACCCCTGCAAATCCCAAAATCAGAAAACGTTTTTTGAAGCCGTTGATGAAAAAAAGAGGGAGTGCCAGAAGAACGACAAAATTGATGCCGCCTTGCCACAGTAGTTTTTGGATCACTTCATTGAAAGTCAATAAAGCATCTTCGATTGGCTGTCCTGCCCGGTAGAAGGCGTTGGACTGAAATAAGCTGTATACAGATGGCAACAGAATGACCATAGCGGTTCCGAGTGCCAGTAAATAGAGCGTAGCTAATCGAAAGTGGAAAAAAAGAAATGCCTTTACGGTCTTTTCGGAATGGCTGGCAACAAAATAACGGACCCCGCTGTAGAAAAAAAGGCCAAGCGTAATCATGAAGAGAAAATAGAAATTGCTGATGCTCGCCAAGAACAAAGCAACAAAGAGCACTGCCGGTTTGTTGGCGGATAAAAACCGCTCGAATCCCAAAAGAATGAACGGAAAGTAAACCGTCGCATTCAAGAAAAAATAATGGGTATAGAAGTGATCGAAGTTGAACAATGCAAAACTATTCGCAATCCCTCCTATCAAAGCGATGTTTTTATTGACGCCCAATTTCTTCAGTAAAAGATAGGTTCCTAAACTGATGAGGAAAATTTTGAAGATAGCCATAGGAATAAAGGATAAGGGGAACCAGGCTTTAGGAAGCAACAGGAGGGGCCAGATGAAAATATCGCCCAGCATGTAATAGCCGAAGTCATTCCAAAAGCTGCCGCCCGGACCGTAATTCCAGGACCAAAAAGGCATTTCTCCGCTTCTGGCAAGGTCGTGGAACAAGTTGAAGAAGTGGATATATTGATTGAAAGGGTCGCCGCCTAATGAAATATAGAGAAAGCCATTGACAGGAATCCGAAAAAAAATAAGGGTGCCCATGAACAGGACCAGGAGTGTTAAAATAATCACTTGATAGTCAATTTTTTTTGCCATTCGTAGAACACCTCGATTAAAAATATAGCGGGTACAAAGTGCCATCAGGCATTTCTTCCAATATACAGGAGTCTGATTAATTTATCGATAAAGTTTATTGAAAATTCAATATATTTATCTGGAAAGAGTGAATTTATGGTATTGGACAGGCTTAAGAAATAAACTTGAAATTATATAGGCCTCTCTTTACATATTCTGCTGCGATAATGGGTAAAGAAGTATATTGAACGGCAACTGTGTGGTTGCCAAGCTGAAACTGGAGGATGAGCAGATGAGAAAAATGAACCGGGGAATGATAACCTCATTAGGAGCAATCGGAGTGGCGCAGGCTTTAAAGATCGTCACGCATAAATCGGTGACAGGACAATGGGATTGGAAGCAGGCCTTTACAACAGGCGGCATGCCAAGTTCCCACTCAGCCGGTGTATCGGCACTGGCTTCGTACGTAGCTGCCAATAAAGGAGCGCGTCATACAGAAACGGCATTGGCCATCGTATTCGGCGTTATCGTCATGTACGATGCACAAGGCATCCGCCGCCATACCGGCGAGATTGCGCGTTTGGTCAATGACTTGGAAGACAGCTTCGTGAAATTTTCTGGAGAGTTCCCAAGCTTTGAGTTTGTGGAACGTGAAAAGGAATTGAAGGAATTGCTTGGCCATCAGCCAGTTGAAGTATTAGCAGGCGCTGCTTTTGGGACCGTCCTGGGACTGGTTTCCGCAGCGATTGAAAACCGTGAACGTGAAATCGAAGAACAAGAAGAACGTTCCAAAAAACGTCTGCCCCACAACGGACGCAGCCGCCGATTGACACGATCCCATTAAAAAATGCAGCCATTCCTTTGGGAAATGGCTGTTTTTTTGTTTATTCGAGCAGAAAAATCGACAAGCGCACCTCAACGGGCTGGGAGCGCACCTCGCGGCGGGACAAGCGCACCTCAAACGGCCAAGAGCGCACCTCACAACCCGACAAGCGCACCTCAAAGCCCCGAGAGCGCACCTCAAACGCCCAACACCTTTCCTCGTCAATAAACGCCCCAATTGTTAAGCACAGATTAAGAGTTTCTAAAGACTCCGGATAAAGGATTGCGATGCGTGGCATATGGTATAAGCTAAGTGTAGCGCCTAATCATTTTGAAGGAGGAAGATCATTTGAAGACTTCGTTTTTGAAAATGTCAGTTCCTGTATTCGCCCTTGGATTTGTTTTGACGACGCAAGTGGACACGCAAGCATACGTGGCAACAAACGCGCCAGCATCTGAAAAACAAAAACTGGCCTACGAACCGGGTGCAGGAGTTTTGGAAAGGTTAGGCCCCTACGAACAACAGCTAGCAGAATTGGAAGCAGACCTTCAGTCATTGATTGAAGAACTGGATGGCGAAGAAACCATCAGCTTCGAACAATATCAAGACTACCAGTCCACATTGGACGGGCTGATCCATCAATTAAACACGGTGTCTCATGAAATTGAGGAAATGTCTCCGGCTGTAAACGCTAACTTCAAAGAACTATTGCTGATTCAAGAGCAGATTCACGGAATTGATGTGCAGTAGCAGATGAATCAATAAACTAGAAAAAGCGCAATTGTCATGGCGACAATTGCGCTTTCTTTTCGATTCTAATTTCCTGAAAATAGTATTTTGCTAATTCAATTATACTGTTTGGAAAAACTTAAGTGTACTCTCTATTTAAGAATATTTTACATTTCGATGGTTTTAGTGAGTGTAAATCTGCTATCTATGATAATATTACCTTCTGAATAGATAGATTTATTACAAATACGAAGACTTTATTACATCTTGCAACCCTGAGTAGTTGTTTGACGTTATAAGGTTTATAATGGAAGAAATTAAGGGGATTTTTGCTAGTCCATCAGGAGGTACAATTCATGCAAAGAAGAAACAGAAAGCAAAAAAAACGCAGCTTCATTTATGCAACCGTATTGATATTGACATTACTTGGCGTCGGAATCGGTTCAGCACAGTTCTTGGGGGATGAGCCAGAACAAGCAGAGCCGCCGAAACAAGAGCAACCTGAAAAAGAGACACAACAAGCGGCACCTGAGATAAAAGAAGAACCTAAGGAAGAACCGAAAGAAGAAGCCAAAGAAGAACCGAAAATCGAACCCGGTACAGTGGAAAAGGTAGAAGAACCTGAAGAAACCGTGCCAGCAGAAGAACCGGTTGAAGGCAAAGTCACCAAGGTGGAAAATGTTGTTCCGCCTTCTGAGCAACCTGAAAAAGTAGAACCGAAGAAAAAAGAAAAGACAGCGATCATCAAAGAATCTCAGCAAAAAGTCTATACGGTTTTGACTGAAGGCGGACAAGGATCCGGATTCTTGTTTTCAAACACAGGTATGGTTGTCACGAATGCCCATGCTGTTGCAGGATTCACTGATGTAGTGGTCCGCAATATCAATGGACAGGATCACCCGGGTACGGTTGTCGGCATTTCTGGTGAATCCGATATCGCATTGATCCACGTGGAAGCATTCGAAGGCATTGCGCCATTGGAAGTGGAAATGGGAGCAACTGATGTGGGCACTGAAGTCATAGCACTTGGAAGCCCGGCAGGTTTAGAAAATACGGCTTCCATCGGTTATTTGACTGGAGTGGACCGTGATTTCTATCAGGAATTCACTTACGAAGATATCTATCAAATCGATGCTAAAATTGCGCCTGGCAGCAGCGGCGGCCCATTGGTCGATGCGACAACAGGAAAAGTGATCGGCATCAACTCGTTGGTGATTGAAGAAGGCGACTCGATCGGTTTCTCTATTCCGATGTATTCAATGTACGACCAATTATCGCAATGGGTAGCGTCGCCAATGGCTGTAGAAGATGTTGCAGCAATGTTTAAGGCGTATGACGACTTCAGCGGCTACGAAGACGAAGATTATGAATACGATGTTGACTTGGAAATGAAATTCGATGAAACCAACTTAAGCGAGTTCATCGGCGATTTCCGTTATTATTACGAAACGGCATTGAAAGAAGAAGATTTCTTCTACGTGCAGAACCTTCTTGTCTACCAAAGTGATATCTACAACGGCATTGCCGAATACATCACCGATATCTCTGGACAAGGAAGAGAGTTCAACTTTACGAAGCTGGACATCTCAGGCATTGAAATCTTTGAGGATCATGCCCTCGTGCATACAGAAGAAGCATTCGACTTTAAAGATACAGCTGGTGTCTGGTCTGTACAGGAACGCAGCAAAACCTACACCATCGTAATGGATGAGTATGGATTCTATTATGTATCGGATATTGTTAACAAAGAGTAAGGGGAATAGTAAAGCTAAAGTTGTTCGTTTGAATCCTGGGATTCGAATGAGCAACTTTTTTTTATTTGAAATAAAGCAAAAAGTCTCATGTTTAGGTGGCGAATAGAAGTTTTTGAAGTATAATAGTAAAGGAATCAATTAACTAAAAATTCTAATTTATAAAAAACTTTTAAAAGAGGGATGTATATGACGATACTTGTCACAGGGGGAGCAGGATTTATCGGCAGCCATGCCACGGTAGAACTGCTTGAGAATGGCTATAAAGTGGTAGTGGTGGATAATCTGTCAAACAGCCAGAAAGCATCCATTGACCGCATAAAAGAAATGACGGGTAAAGATTTTGCATTCCATCAAGTGGATTTATTGGATTCACAGGCCTTGGATGATATTTTTTCTAAGTATGACTTTTCAGCTGTTATGCATTTTGCCGGATATAAAGCTGTCGGACAATCGGTTGAAATGCCTCTCAGCTATTACCACAATAATATTAGCGGTACATTAACGTTATGCGAAATGATGCTGAAGCATAACGTCCAGAAGTTGGTCTTCAGTTCGTCCGCCACTGTTTACGGTCTTCCGGAGCGTGTTCCGATTGAAGAGTCGTTTTCGTTATCTGCAACCAACCCTTATGGACGAACGAAGCTGATGATTGAAGAAATACTGCGCGATCTTGCTCTATCCAATCCTTCAATCCGTATTGCGATTCTTCGCTACTTCAATCCAATCGGAGCTCATCCAAGCGGAAAGTTGGGAGAAGATCCACGAGGGATTCCCAATAACCTGATTCCTTACATTACGCAGGTGGCAATCGGCAAGCAGCCGGAACTGAAGATATTCGGCGGAGATTATGAGACAAACGACGGGACCGGTGTCCGTGATTATATCCATGTCATGGATTTGGTGAAGGGGCACATTAAGGCGCTGGAGTATCTGGAAAAGCACGAAGGAGTAGAAACGTTCAACCTTGGTACTGGAACAGGCTACAGCGTATTGGAGATCGTCAATAGTTTTAATGATGTGACAGGAAAACAGATTCCTTACCAAATAACCGATAGAAGACCCGGAGACATTGGGGTCTGTTACGCCAATCCGGAAAAAGCCAAAAAGCTGTTGGGGTGGCAGGCAGAAAAAAGTTTGAAGGAGATGTGCAGGGATTCCTGGAACTGGCAGGTCCAAAATCCTGACGGCTTCACGCAATAGGCGATTATTTATACGCAAGCTGCAGAGGAGAAGAATTATGTTCGATATTTATAAAGAAATGTGGAGAAAAAGAGGAATGATCCAGTCTCTTTCCATTCAGGAAATCAAAAGAGAATACGCAGGCACACTATTGGGCTTCGTCTGGGGGCTTGTCAATCCGCTGATGCGCATTGCAGTTTTCTGGTTTGTTTTCAGTATTGGAGCGAGAGCCGGTGGTCCAGTGAATGGCGCTCCTTTTTTTGCTTGGCTGGCGATTGGAATGGTGGCTTGGTTTCTCCTGAACGATGGATTTCGGCTGACGCAGAAATCGTTTCGCAGCAAGAGATCGATCATCAAAAATACGCCTTTTCCCATCGCTATTCTTCCGGCCGTGCAGATTCTATTTTCGTATTACATCCATTTGATCCTATTGGCAGTGATATTCGTGTTGATGGCTTTATCGCTTCAGACAGTTTCGCTCTATAACTTCCAGTTGATTTATTACGACTTTGCGGCTGTCATGCTGCTTTTGGGAATCGGTTCGGTGACTGCTCCATTGGTAGCTGTAAGCAAGGATTTCGGGCGTTTTCTCGACACCATCCTGGTTTTCCTTTTTTGGATGACGCCTATTTTTTGGTCAGCGGACAATTTGGGCATGTATGAGTGGATCATCAAAATCAACCCGTTCCACTACGTCGTCCAAGGCTACAGGGATTCCTTTTTCTATGACATCGGATTTTGGGAGCAGCCGTTGTATACTTTATACTTTTGGATCCTGGTTCTCGTCTTTTTCCTGCTAGGAAATTACCTGCATAAACGGATGAAGCCTATTTTCCTGGATACCTTGTAATTTTTATTCCTGAAAGGCGGATCGTGATGGATGTAGCAGTCAGCGTCAAAGAACTCACAAAAAAATACAGTCTCTACAAGGATCCTTGGGGGCCTATCAAAGAAGTGGTGACACGCAAAAAGCTGCACAAGGATTTTTATGCGCTTCTTGGCGTATCGCTCGATTTCCCGAAAGGGGAGTCTATTGGGATACTCGGCAAGAACGGTTCCGGCAAATCGACTTTGTTGAAAATCATCACAGGCATAACCGAGCCGACTTCAGGCCAAGTGAATGTACATGGCTCCATCGTATTTTTGGATGTCAGTTCAGGAATCGATTCGGAATTGAGCGGCTACGATAACATTTTTATGAAAGGCACATTGCTGGGATACACAAGGCAGGAAATGCTGGCGAAAATCGATGACATCATCGAGTTCTCAGAGCTTGGTGAATTTATCGGCCAGCCTGTCAAAAATTATTCTTCAGGAATGAAGGCCAAACTAGGCTTTGCCATTTCAGTAAATGTTGATCCGGATATTCTGATTGTCGATGAAGCATTGGCCGTGGGAGATTCAGCATTTCAAAGAAAATGCATGAATAAAATGAATGATTTCAAGCTTCAGGGGAAAACCATCATCTTTGTCAGCCATGATAATCGCGCGGTCGAATCATTTTGTTCAAAAGCAGCGTGGATTCACCAAGGAGAACTTATTACATACGGCGACTCCAAGTTTGTCGGTTCCATGTACGCAGAGTTCATGGGCGGCCTGAAGGCCATTGAAGCCATTCAAGCGGAAATACAGTATGAACATGCGATTGAACAATGTACCTACGGAACAACAACAGATGGCTTCAGCATCCAATTGAAAGGCTACGTACGGAATCGGCAAGGACTTGATGCCCAAGAGCATTTCCAGTTAGTTGTTCGGGATGACCGCACAGGAGAAACGGCTGCAAAAAAACTGCAGCCTGCAGGCAAAGAATTCATGGTCAGCTTTACGGATCAAGAATTTCCATTGTTTTTTAAGCCGGGCAAATACAGTTTTTGGCTCCGTGAAGAACGGCCGGATGAAAAAGTGGTGGAGTTCTCCATTTGGGGAGGAAAGGCTGTTCTTAATGAACAGCCGACAAACGGTACTGGCCGATTCTCCTATGAGTTCGCTGTTCAACAAAATAGCCTGGAATTGGCCATCGAAAACCTTATGAAAGTTGAGCAACAGGTCAACCGAATGTGGGTGGAAGGCGAAGTGCTCCATATTGAAGGTGTGGCTTTCGTAAGGGGCTATGAAACCAGGTCCGCAGATGCTGTCTCGATGGATTTTTATTTGACGGAACTGTCCAGCTTTGAGCGGTCTGCATTTTCCGTCAGCATCAGTGAAACGGAAGAAATTACAGAAAATCCATCTTACAATCCACAAGGGAAAGTCTATAATTATTCCCAATTCGAAATCGCCATCGACCTTGCAGACTTGAAGGCGGGCAAATATGAAAGCCATTTAAGCTATAAAATGGCGAATCATCCGCATCATGATCTGTTGAATCTGGTCTGGGCATCCAAAAGGCAGGAATATCCGGTTGGACCAACTGCAGTTGAGTCCTATACAGTAGAAGTCCAAACCGCGAGCAAATACTTGCGGCTTGAAAAGAAACCGGCAAACGGTGTCTCTGCCGAACGTTAATCTATTCACAAGGAGTAATCATATGGAACGTAGAAATATCGTTTTTTTAATCAATGAATTCAATGATCACGGCGGCGCTCAACGCGTGGCTTCTATTTTGACGAAGGAATTTATAGCGGATGGGCATCATGTTTCCATCCTGAGTGTCAACCAACAGAAAAATGCGCCAAGCTATTTTTCAGAAGAAGTTCCTGTCACCATAATCCATAAAGACAACTACCGTCCGCCGGCGGCAATCGAGCTTTCCTCGAACTTGAAACAGCGGCGGTTCGTTAAATTATCAAAAGAATTGAAGCGGCGTTACCGGCTTCAAAAGCAAAGGAATGAAGTGAAGACGTTTTTTGAGGCTTTTGGTGAAGAAGAGGTATTCGTCATCGCCATTCAAGTATATGGTATGCAGTGGCTGCAGCCGGTGCTCTACAAACAAAACATCAAAGTAATTGGCCAAAGCCATGAAAGTGTGGCGGCAGCAAAAAGCTCACAACGCTACAAACGGATTTTGACGTATTACCGCCAAGTATCTAAATTCCTATTATTGACACAAAAAGATGCCGATCATTTTGAAGAAGCAGGTTTCACGAATACTGGAGTGATGTACAACCCCTCTCCGTTCCGCCAGTTCACCTCCCCTGAAATTTTGTATCAGCATAAAAAGATCGTTTCTTCAGGAAGGCTTGTCGCTGGCAAAGGATTTGATGTATTGATCGAATCGTTTGCCGGCGTAGCGGATGTAATTCCTGATTGGACATTGCATATATACGGGGAAGGACCTGCCGAAGAATCCTTGAAAAACCTCATCCGTATATTTGAGCTGGAAGATCGGGTCTTTTTGGAAGGCCAGACCGAAGACATCGAAACTTCTTTAAGAGAAGCTAGTTTCTTCGTATTGTCATCAAAAGCGGAAGGGCTGCCCATGTCGTTGATTGAAGCACAGTCCTGTGCATTGCCATGCATCTCTACAGATTGCGCGCCTGGCATCCGTGAAATTTTAAACGAGTATGAAGACAGCTTGATTGCGCCAGTGGGAGATGTCCATGTACTGGGTCGTCATATCAAGCGCCTTGCCGAGAATCCGGAACTGTTTTATGCCTACAGCCGGAGTGCTTATGAAAACAGCCGGAAGTTTGACAAGCAAGTCATCAAGCAGCAATGGTATGAACTTTTTGACGAGTTGGGAGGCCGGGGAAATGGTCAATGATCACCAAATGACAACACGGCCGAAGCTTTCTGTCGTCGTGATTGCTTTCAATAATGAACTGTATATCGAAGAAGCCTTGCAGTCCTTGCAGGAACAGAGCTATAAGGACTTTGAAGTGGTGGTGGTCAACGATTTTTCAAGCGACCGGACAGGGGAACTGATCGATCGTTTCGTAGAAGGCAAACCCAACTTTAAAGCCATCCACCTGCCCGAAAACAGCGGAGGCTGCAGCACACCAAGAAATACAGGCATTGCCAACTCAACAGGTGAGTACTTGATGTTTTTGGACGGGGACGACTGGTACACCGTAACAGCCTGTGAAAAAATGGTCGAAGCAATCGAACGGACCGATTCAGATTTCGTGGCTGGACAAGTAATCCGCACGAATAATTATGAAATCTGGTACCACAAGCAATTGTATTCAACGGAACGCATCAATTTGAATATCCGTGAATTCATGGGGATGTTGTTCGACAGCCTGTCTGTCAATAAAATCTATAAGCGTTCGTTTCTGGATGCCCATCACTTGAGGTTTCCGGAAGGCATCCACTATGAGGACATTGTCTTTACCGGCAAAGCCTATTTTCTTGCAGAGTCTTTCAGCATCATTCCCGAACCGGTCTATTATTGGCGAGTGGTGGAAAACAGCGACGTCAAATCCATCACCAACCGGCGCTTTGAATTTGAAAACTTCGAGAACCGTATAGTTGCGCATCGGTACTTCGATCAATTTCTAAGAGAAAGCGGTGCGATGCTTTACCAGAAAGAGAAAAACAATAAGTTTCTCCGCCACGATCTGAAGCTCTATACGAACGACTACCTTCTTTTCGATGAGGAGTATAAAGACAAATTCCATGCGCTGATTTATGATTACCTGCATGAAACGATGGATGAATATGCTTTTCTGAATTTAGCGGAAAAAGACCGGATTCTCTATTACCTATTGTATATCGGAGACCGTGCGGGATTTGATGATTACATTGCTTATATCAATGGCGTCGCAACAGCTGCCAACCGGATTTATGCAATCGGCAGCCAGTATTATTTTAAGGCGTCGAAAGGTGTGCGGAATCACGAAAAATTCCTGAAGTTGCAGCAACCGGAAATTGCCTATCGCATTTCTGATATTCAATTCGATGAAGAACGATTTTCATTTCACGCGATGGTAAATGTCAATTCGATCGACAGTGATGAAATCACATCCTTCTGGGTGCTTCGGAACCGGCAGACAGGCGCCACTTTAGTATCGGAAAAATCCGATGAGGGCACCATCACTTTCCATGTGAAAAATATGGCAGAAGGCAATTACTACCTTTCTTTAGTTGTTAACCACATGGGCAACCTTCATAGGGTGTTGGTGAAAAAATCGGAAATTGCTGATTTGCCGAACATTGAAGTCAGGAAAGGGGACCTGTCAAAAAGCATCTATATTAACCAAAAGAACTCCTTTTCAATCCGGGTTCAGCCGGTGAAAGGAGTGGACCAGGTCAAATGGAAGCTTAAGCAGAGAAGAACAGCCCAATCCGCCAAGAAGTCCGGGAATGCCGAATCGGCTTTCCAGAAATGGGCCAAACGCTGGATTCCACGATTGCCGGTCCGTTCAAATTGGGTTTTGTTTGAAAGCCATATGGGCAAGCAATACAGCGACAGCCCTAAGTATCTGTATGAGGAGTTGCTGGAATCGGGAAGAAAGTATAAATATATCTGGTCGTTTCAGGATCCGGAAACAGTGGAAGTGCCAGGGCCAGCAGTAAAAGTGAAGAGAAACAGCCTGAAGCACCTTTATTACCTGAACCGCGCAAAATTCTGGGTGGACAATCAAGGGCTGGCGCATCTGGCAGATAAGAAAGAAGAGCAGGTCTATATCCAGACCTGGCACGGCACGCCGCTGAAACGGATGGGCTATGACCAAAAGAAATTGCCGTCCAATGAAGAATTGGCCCGATTGAAAAAACAGACCGATGCATGGGATTATCTGGTGTCACCTAACCGGTATACCAGTAAAGTGCTGAAAAGAGGCTTCAGGTATGGTGGAGAAATTTTGGAGACGGGCTATCCAAGGAACGATTTGCTGATTCGCCGGCCACCAGAAATAAAAGAAAAAGCGCGCATGCAACTGGGCATTCCTTCTGGCAAACAGATTATTCTTTTTGCCCCGACATTCAGGGATTGGGATCCGAATTCGTTCCAACGGGTGTTGGATGATGTCCAATACTTAAGCAAAGAAGTCGACGACAACACAGTGTTTGTCCTAAGGCTCCACTATCTGCTGTCGGATAAGATTTCCCAATTCGAATTGCCGCCGAACATTGTCGATGCATCCAATTACCAGGACATTCAAGAGTTGTACCTGCTTTCGGATATGCTGATTACCGATTACTCATCGGTCATGTTCGACTATGCGCTGCTCAAACGGCCAATTTTGTTGTACTGCTACGATCTGGATGAATACGTTACTCGGCGCGGCATGTATTTTGAGTTTGCCGAAAAAGCGCCTGGCCCGGTCTGTGAAACCATAGAAGAGCTGATTGAATATATCAATCAACCTGAGAAGCTTGCGGGGTATGAAGACAGTTTGGAGCGGTTTGTCGAAGAGTTTGGAAGCTTGGAAGACGGCAAAGCTTCCGCTAAAGTGATCGAAACAGTTTTCGGCCGAAAATAAAGGGGGAAAGTGTATGGCAATTCTTGTTTCTGTCGTTATTCCTGTCTATAACGCAATTCCGTATTTGGAAGCTTGTCTCGAATCAGTTGCCATGCAAACTTATAGGAATTTAGAGGTCGTGGCCATCAACGACGGTTCAACCGATGCGAGTGAAGAAATGCTTCAGCGCTATGCCCGAACCGATCAGCGCTTCAAGGTGTATTCACAAGAAAATCATGGATTGGGGCATACCCGCAACCGGGGTATTTCCTTATCTCAAGGCAGCTACGTATTCTTCTTGGATTCGGATGATATCCTTCCACCGAAAGCAATCAGCTCATTGGTGGAAGCGGCAGAAAAAAGCGATGCGGATTATGTGGTGGGCAAGGTGATCCGTTTCGACAAAGAGCGTCAGTATGCACCTCCCCGCCATGTGGAATTTGGCTTGTATAAGGAAAAGGCAGTGACGACACTGCGGGAAAGTCCAGAGCTTATGCAGGACAGCATTGCCTGCAATAAACTATGGAAAAAAGAATTGTTTACGGAGCATCAGTTGGCTTTCACTGAAGGGAAATACTATGAAGATTTATCGTTGACATTGAAATCGGCCGTACTGGCAAAAAAAATTCAGGTTCTGGATGAAGTGGTCTATCAATGGCGCGTCCGGGAAGAAGAATTTATGCCCTCGATCACTCAGCAGCAGATGAAGCTGGAGAATACAGCACACCGGCTGGAGGCCCTCGAAGAAAATCGGAAGTGGCTGATCCAGACAAACAGGCCGCAGCAAATCATCGATGAGCACGATCTGAAAAGCTTGCTGGATGTCATCCGGCTCCATGTTTTGAAGTATGCATTGATTTCAGAAGAGGAAAAGGTACGGTGGAAGGAGTTGGTGTACTCCTACTTGAAAGGCATCCCAGCCGGTATTTCCTACAAACTTCCGGATAAGGAAAAGCTGTTGTATCAATTGATGATGGCAGAAAAAGAAGAGGATTTGATGGGACTGTCACAACTGCTGACGGATACAGAGAAGTCACCGGTTGTCAGGCAGGAACACAGCCGCTTTGTCTTTGAGGGAGCCGAAGAGGAATATGAAGTCACGAAATTCAATAAACCAAAGGTGATTGTGGAACACGTTGAAATGCGGAATGGTGATTGGCAGCTTTCCGGCAAGGTATGGATACCCAAGGCATCCCGTCCGCTTACAGGAAGCTTATATGCCAGAGACCGAAAAGGAGACAGCGATTTGACTGTAGCCAAATTCAAACTGGATCAGCCGAATGAAAGCAGCATGTATCCTTTTGAAGAACAAGCATTTACTGTAGATCTGGACGCCTCTCCACTGATTGAGGCTGGAAAAGACACCACCTATGATTTCTATTTCAAGTTAGACGATTTTCCTCGGTCCCCGAAGACCCGGGTCAGGCTCTATTCAGCAGCCGATCCAGGCGAAGCCCGAAAGGCAGGGCGGCAAAGAATATTCCTGTACCGGACCAATTACGGCAATTTAAGTTCCACCATATCAAAACCACAGCGCTTAAAGTCTTTGGTCAAAAAGATTCTGCCTTTGGGCAAAGGGTAAAAAGCACTTCCTGTTGAACTGTTCTCCGTTGTTGGTTAATGCCAACATTCGAAGAGACGTTCAGTTTAGGAAGTGCTTTTATTTGAGTGAACCGATTTTTTCTGGGGCTCTTATCGATCGTAATTTACATTGTAAGCTTCTCTAGTAACAGGTGGAGTTTTGCTGTTTACGGGAGTTGGTTCTAAATATTTTATTTTCCCGGTAAAATACCGGGTAAGACGGCTTTGGTAAAGCATAAAGGCAACGCCGATGCATGCCGAAATTGTAAGAAATGCCATCACGCCTACATAAGTGAAAAAGTTTTCGCCAAAGGTTAACGACAGTTTCACAAAATAGGGAAGAAAAATCATATGTGTTAAATAGATGAAGAACGAAAAATTGCTGATCATTACCAATGTTTGGTTATCAAAGTTGAATTTTCGGATCAACGCCACTAAAAGAAAGAAGACGCTGACTGAATACAAAAGCATATCGTATCGCTCACTCGAAATTCGTGTATAATCCATTTCGGTGTAATTGTACATGATTATTCCAAAACTGCTGATCGTCAGCAAGATAGGTACCCATAATTTTTGAGTTAAAAATGTGATAAGTTGTTCATAGTATTGGCCAATATAAAATGCGACAATAAAATAGAACAGCCACATAAAGATATGGGTTTTGTACCAAAGTGGATAATCAGTCAAGATGAAATTTTGATATGCATCAATGTGCACATAACAATATACGTGTGCAAAAGAGATGGCAAATGAAATGAGGATCGGTCCAATTGGATTGACGCGGGCCAAATATTTTCCGATCAGCCAATGAAGGATATAAAATTGGAAAATTACTATAACGAAGAACCCGTACCATTGGCCCAAAACAATTTTTTGGAATGCAACTTCCATGAATGAAAGCAAGTCTTTATCAGAGCTTCTGTAACTGACAATTAGCCCGACAAATATGTATGGCAACAAGATGTACTTTACCCGCTTCAAAAAGAATCCTTTTTTTAATCCATTCGGATAATTTTTGGATATCAAAGTTTCGGATAATAGAATGAATATGGGTGTTGAACAAAGCAACGCGAAACGTATCCAAAGAATATACTGGTCGTAGGCAGCTTGGTCGACTTCAATATTCCTTAAGTAGTTTGAAATGGAATGTGTTACAACAATTGCAAGACACATGATGGCTCTAATAATATTGATTTCATTTAAATTTTTCACTGTATTTCTCCAATAAAAAAACCTATGCTAAAAGTAATAAGTTAATTTCGTTTTTATAACAAGTATTTAATCTACTTGAATACATTATTATAGTATAGATAAGTTCTTTATGACTGTCTACCCCATCCTAATTGACAGAAATTAGAAGGGTGATAATATTAGGTATTGCAATAATTAAATTGGCCGGGAGATTAATCATTATGATATTAAAAAAGTTTTCAACTAAGTTAAAGAAAATGTTGGTAAAAAGAGTCGAAATTGAAAAGTACTATTTTGAAAATAAGAACCTGCTTTTTAAATTCAAATTATCGAATTTTTTCGCATTAAAGAAGCAGGTTAAGGCAGAATTTCTGATAAATGAGGATGTTCATCCATTAGCTTATGAGTTGCAGCCTAATAACTACTTGATCGTTACTATACCAGAGCACTTGCTTTCTTTGGTCACATCCAGTTCGCGTGTCCAATTGATGATCAATAATAAAAAGATCTGGATCACAGAGCACGAAATGTACAAAGCGGGCGACTTTCAAGAGTCTTTATTGATTGGCAATAGGTTTCTATCAACCAAAGTAAAAAGAAATGTCATTATCACTAACCGGTTTGCTGATTTTTATTTTATGGAAGAGGCGGTGAGTGCTGAAGTCGAATCTGTACACTATGATCTTCTGACTATGTCTATGAACTTGCCAAATCTCTTAGAAGATGATTCACGAGCGGTTGAACTCTATGCTTTTAACAACTCTCAATTCCGGATGTTGACAGGCATGAGAAGTGATGAAAAGAACATCGTCGTCTTCAGTGGGTTTTCAGAAATGGCTGCCGGTTTATGGCGTATGTTTGTGCAGATTGACAACAAGCTGTACCCGATAAACTTATTGAAATCGTTCGATAAGAAATTCAGTTCGTACCATCATGAACTTCAGATTCTCAATCGGAAATCTGCATTTTATTTAGAAATGATTCCGCATTCTGTCGAGATTGAGTCTCTTTCAATTGTGGAAAAGCAAAATTACGATTACCTGATCTCATTTTCTCTTCCTGGTGGACCCACTAACTTAAATTACTCTTTGCAAGTGGATGATCCGAAGAGTGGCTTGGTTAGATCTTATCCCCTGAATAGTCGAGAGGGGAGTCTTGAAACCCGTCTTCCGATGAAAGAGTTACTAGAGACTCTTTTTGCAAAACGATTCTTTCTTGTAGAACACAGTGAAGAACCGAAAGTTTATAGATTTATACTGGACAAAGAACTTCTGCAAAATACCACTACACATTTTAAAGTCATATCAAATTCACAGTTTGTAAAATTAAGGTTCTATCGCCGTAAAGATTTATCCTTGGGATTGGCAATGAAACAAGCTAAATTGAAGAAGGCGATTCGAGAGGTAGAAGATTTTCAATTAGAAGGAGTTATCGGCTCAATTGAAGAGTTTATCGGCTCTAAAGCTTATTTGATGATTGAAGACCGTTTGTCCCAAGACTCGCTTCAAGTTCCTATTACCGGCGAATTTACAGTTGATTTGAATGGTTTGGATTTAATAGGAATCAAGAGTAAAGACAAAACAGTTCTTGACCTCTTCGTCGTTATTGAAAACAGTGCAGGCGAAATCATTCGAAAAGAAAAAATCCGCTACAGCAAAGCAAATTATAAAAAAGACAATTATTACAGCCACAAAATTCAGTATGACGCGGAAAACAATGAACATCATTTTATGATTACAACTACTCCTTTTAATAATGTGAAGGTGGAGTCGTTTGCCATCAGACATCACATTAAAGTTCCCGAAGATGTTACAACGAAAGATGATAACGTCTGGTTGATGGGTGAGCGGACGAATACGGCACAGGATAATGGAATCGTCTTTTTTAAATGGCTGCAGAAAAACACAGCAATCGAAGCCTATTATGTGATCGAAGAAGACAGTTCAGACTATGAACCTATCAAACATATGCCGAACGTTTTGATTTTTGGATCGGAAAAGCATTTTGAAGTCGCATTTAAAGCTAAAGTTTTATTGGGTACCCATGACTTGGAAAATATACTTCCTTATAAGCCAGCCAAAGGTTTTTTTGGATACGAAGAAACGATTAAAATTTTCCTTCAACATGGGGTATTAGGCCGCAAGAATGTAGAGTACCATAAAAAGAATTACGATATGCCATTTGATTTGTTTATTGTCAGTTCAGATCCTGAAAAGAAAGTCATTGTAATGGATGAAATGGGTTACGACGATCATGAAGTCGCTGCCACAGGACTGGCCCGTTTTGATAACTTGGTTCAAGTGAATCCGCCAAAGGATATCTTATTAATGCCAACTTGGCGTGATTGGATCAATACAGACGAACAATTCTTGAAAAGTGAATATTTCCTTGCCTATTCCAATTTGATACAAAACGAAAAATTACTTCAATTGCTTGAAGAATGTAATGTCAATATCAACTTTTATCCGCATTATCGAGCTCAGGATTATTTCCAAAGTGAAATTGAAAATATGCATGAACGCATTAAATTTATACCGCTCGGATCGCAGACAGTGCAGCAGTTACTGATTGATCATGCACTTCTGATTACCGATTACAGTAGTGTGAGCTTTGATTTTACGCTGCTCAATAAACCGGTTGTTTATTACCATTTCGATGTAGAACGCTTTTTCCGTAAAGGTATTTTACGTCCTGTCGAAGAAACCTTTATCGGTGGAATCGGTACCTACGAGGAAGAGCTGGTGACAATTATTGAGGATAGAATCAAGAGCCATTTTGCTAATTTCGAATACGAAATAACTGGCATTATCAAACACCAGGATCAGCACAACAGCCAACGTATTTATGAGGAAGTTCAACAGCTGATAGAAAACAAAAAGGCCGCGAAAGTATAATGGATGGAGTGAACACCATTCAATCTATAGTGTCAAAACCATACAAAAAGAGCAGTGAAGTAAATCTCACTGCTCTTTTTAATATCATCTATTCACTGGAAACCAAATCAGCAACCAGGATATAGCGTTCCGGTGCATATCCCACATAATCGAATGGGTAACAGGTCGAAACCGTCAAAACAGCTTTAGGCTTCGGAACAATGACGGTCCGGTCGTCTTCGTCTACAATCCGGACTTGGCGTACTTTGTAAGTAAAAGTTCCGGAGAAGGTTTTGACAATCAGCAAATCCCCTTTGCCGACTTCACCAAGTTCACGGAAGACCGTGTCCCGATGTCCGGATAGGACGGAATTGTCATTTTCCCCAGGCATGACGCTTTCAGCAAAATGGCCAACGCCTTTTTCCAATTCGTCTTCATTTGTGCCGTGGATAATCGGCAAGGAAGCTTCCAATTTCGGAATGATCAGTTCACCCATAAGGTCGCCGATTTCAGGAGTTTCCGGATAAATGGAGTCCCTTACTGGTTCTTCAACAGGTTCTTCAGTTTCATCTTCTTTTTCAATCGGAGCTTCTGCCATTTCGAGTGGCTGCGGTTTGTTGCTGAAGTTTTTTGCTTCAACGTTCCCTGTTTTATAAAGCATATAGCCTTTGGCGAAAGTAGCGGCATTTGTGGTGCTGAACCACAAACCGAGAACAATCAGAATGATGGATAGAGAAAGAAGAAGCGGTTTCTTGCTTCTTCTTTTTTCAGTTCTGCCTTTCATCATTAAATCCCTTCAGTTCTAAAGCGGCGGAATAAAACAATCCCTGCGGAAATTAAAGCCAGGCCAATCAATGCATTGACTGCAAAATCAGTGGATGTAGCAGGCAGTTTGCCGCCTTTTACCGTTTGAGTAGTTGTGGGTGCAACAACAGCAGGTTTTTGAACCGCGGGCGGTGTTGAAATGATTGTTTCCACTATCCCCAGTTCTGTTCCTGTCTCCACAATTATTTCAGAACCGAACATTTCAGCTGTCAATAAAATATCGGCTAAAAATACATCTTTCAAATTATAGATTTCGATTAACAGGTCAGCGCCTTCAGTTGATTCAAGCGTCATAAGCGTTGATAAAGATACTGAAGTTTTCTGTCCATCTTTCACAAAAAAGTAAGCTGTTTTCAATTCGAAAAGCTCGATCATGTCATTATAAATGTCCATAAGCTCAGCGATTTGTTCTGCAGTTAATTCATCCGCAGTTTCAAATTCCCCGATTGCCATCATGCGATCACTCAGTTGGGTCAACTTTTCTTCGAAAGCTGGATTTTGATAATCCAATGTTTCCATGTGAGCGATTAATCTTTCCAATTCTTCTTCCGTCAATCCAAGCTCAGTGAAAAGCCCATCAAGTTCCAAATCGTATTCATCCAGTTCTTGATAATAAATAAGCGACTCCTCTAGATCTTCGATAAATTCATAGTTTTTAATGGAATCAGAGTATCCATCCAAGTACTCTTCCAATGCTTTTTCTGATGTGAATCCGTATTCTGTCATCAGTTCCTGAAGGTTTGTAGGAGTGATGGGTGTTCCCAATTCATCCTTCAAATAAAATTCAACATAGTACTCAAGATCTTCGATGAAAATCAAAAGAGTTCCGTCAAGCACATCTTCTCCGTATTCAATGTCGCCAAATTCATAAAGCACTTCGTTCAATTCGGTGCGCGTCATTTCGAGTCTAGGCAATAACGTCTGGATGCCTTCTTCAGTCAACGGTGTTCCCAGTTCATCTACTGTATCAAATTCATCCAATGACCACCCTTTGCCCTCAAGGTAATCAACATAGGCTTTCTTTTCCCAATTGATTTCAACTAAAAATTGATCAAACTTGGTATCATCCGCCTTGATTGCAAAGGCTGATAAAGGCATGCTGCTAAAAAGAAACCCTAAACCTACTAAAAAAACTACTAAACGCTTCATTTTCTTCCCCCTGTGTATAATAAATGGAATATCTAGAATATTATAGTCACAGATCAGAATGATTAATATAGGTATATTGAATTATAAATATGGAATTTAAAAAAGAAAAGATATTGTTAAAGAACATTTAATTTTTATAGCAGTCTAAAGAGAATACTGAATGTAAACTATTGGGTTCTGAAAATTCCGATTATGTTATGATAAAAAGAAATAGAACCCATGGGGAAAAGGAGGTCTTTCCGATGTCCATCAGAAAAGCCATCATTCCAGCCGCCGGTCTTGGAACACGTTTCTTACCCGCTACAAAAGCCATGCCGAAAGAAATGCTGCCCATTGTCGACAAACCGACCATTCAATATATCGTAGAAGAAGCCGTGGCTTCAGGAATCGACAGCATCATTATCGTCACTGGGAAAGGAAAGCGGGCGATTGAAGACCATTTTGATCACGCCTTTGAACTGGAAGCCAATTTACTGGAAAAAGGGAAATTGGATATGCTGGATGCGATTCTTCAAACATCGAAATTGGAAATCCACTACATCCGTCAAAAACAGCCACTTGGATTGGGGCATGCCATTTGGTCAGCCCGTAATTTTATTGGGAATGAAGCATTCGCCGTGTTATTAGGGGATGATATTGTAGAAAATGAAGAGCCGTGCCTGGCTCAACTGATGAAACAGTTCGAAAAGACCGGAAACTCGATCATTGGTGTACAACAGGTTCCGCTGGAAGAGACTTATCGTTATGGAATAATCGATCCGATTTCAATGGATGGCCAATTGATGAAAGTCAGAAGCTTTGTGGAAAAACCGGTACTTGGAACAGCACCATCCAATTACGCAATTATGGGCCGCTATATTCTGACTCCTGAAATCTTCGGGTTTTTGGGCGAGCATCAATTAGGAGCAGGAGGCGAGATACAGCTCACGGACTCCATCCAAAAGTTAAATAAAATCCAAAAGGTCTATGCTTATGAGTTTGAAGGGCGAAGATATGACGTCGGCGAGAAGTTTGGTTTTATTGAGACCACGATTGATTTTGCGTTAAAACGGGAAGAGTTGAAAGAACCTTTGCTGAAGTTGTTCAAGAAAATCTTAAGTGAGGAAAAAGAACGCCAAAACCCTTGAAGAGGGCAAGGGGGGATGAGAATCGGTTTGATTGAGATTCCTTTGGTTTATCCATTCGGTATCGGAGAGCCTCAAGCTCCTGTATACTGAAAAGAAAATGAAGACGATGGAGGTCACGGCCATGGAAACCATTCTTGCAATATGCATAGGTTTGGCATTAAGTGCAACTGTGGGGTTTAGAATCTTTACTCCTTTGTTGATCACAGGTATATTCGTGCATGTAGATTGGCTGACACTTTCAGAAGGGTTCAGCTGGATCGGCAGCACTCCCGCAATTATCGCTTTTGGGGTAGCGACCCTTTTTGAAGTGGCAGTCAATTATATTCCGGCTGTGGGCTCGTTTATGAAAATGATTTCCACACCGATCGCTGCATTGGCGGGCATTCTGCTGACGGCGTCGTTTATTGGAGACATGAGCCCCTTTTTGGAATGGAGCATCGCAATCATCGGTGGTGGGGGCGCAGCCACTGCCTCCCATGCAACCATTACAGCCGTTAAAGGAGTCAGTGAAACGGCTTTGATGAGTCCGGCTGTTTCCTTGGCAGAAGATGCTACGGCTACAATGGCGCCGATTCTGATATTCATAGCGCCGATTCTGGCAGTCTTCTTCCTGATTGCTATGGCGTTCATGATCTATAAGTTGTATCGTCGTTTTCTTTATAAGCCGAAAGCTATATGAAAAGGAGCTGGAATCTATCTTCCGGCTCCTTTTTCTATTATCTCGGAATCACCAGCACTTGTCCTACACGAAGTGAATTGACATTGGTTATTTTATTGGCTGCTGCAATCTTGGCAACGGTCGTTTTATAGGTGCGTGCAATGCTGTAAAGGGTATCACCTGCTTTCACAGTGTATTTCACAGAAGTAGCAGGCGGTGCAGTGGTTTTCCCAGGAATCGTCAAGACTTGGCCGACACGGATTAAACTATAATTGGTGATATTATTGGCTTTGGCTAGCGCCGCAACGGTGACATTGTATTTTTTCGCAATGCTGTAAAGGGTATCACCGGCCTTAACCGTGTATTTTACTGAAGTGGCAGGGGGTGCAGTAGTTTTTCCGGGAATCGTTAATACCTGGCCTACGCGGATTAAATTATAATTGGTGATGTTATTGGCTTTGGCCAGTGCAGCAACAGTGACATTGTATTTTTCCGCAATGCTATAGAGAGTATCACCGGCTTTGACTGTGTATTTGGTTCCACTTGCTGGAGCAGAAGGCAATCTCAATAATTCAGAGACCGTCACAAATTTATAGCCCTGGGCTTTCAATTTGCTGATCATGCCTGGCAAAGCACCGGGAGTCCCAGAGGCACCTGCGCCGGTATGCATCAAAATGATTGATCCCGGTACAATATTGTTCAGGACCTTATTGGTGATTTGAGTGGATGAAACGCCTTTCCAGTCGACCGTGTCGATATTCCACTGAATCGTATGGGTATATCCAGCTTCACCTACAGTTTTAAGGACAGTTGAATTGGATGCACCAAAAGGGGCTCTAAAAATCGGTTTGGTCGATTTTCCTGTTATCCCTTTAATGGTCGTTTCGGTGGTAGCCAATTCACTTTTTATCTTAGCAGCTGAGATTTTCGTGAAATCGGGATGTGAATAAGAATGGTTGCCGAGCTGATGGCCTTTGGCTGAGATGTTGTTGATCCAGGTCGGATGGTTTTTTGCTCCGGAACCTGTCAAAAAGAATGTGGCTTTGACGTTATGGGCAGATAGGACATCCAGAATTTTATTGATGTTTGTGCCATCTGAACCGTCATCGAAAGTAAGAGCGACAACTTTGCTGGTGGTGCTGCCTTTTGTGACATAGGTGGAGCTTGCTGCTTGTGGCTGGCTGGAGAAGAAGAACACAGTAAACAGGATCAGTAACATAGCTGCTGCAACTTTAATCCATTTAGAAAGCACCTTTCTCACCCCTTTATTTAGTGCGCTGAGCCGAGCCAGCGTATGTATAGGAGAGATTAGGCCGGTAACTATGGTGGAAGATTGGGGAGGGATTTTTGCAGATTCTCTAATCATATTATACCACATGGATGAGCAATAAGGGCTAATTTAAACTGAATATTTTGAAAATTAATTAGTGTATCCAAAAAGAAAAAATCCAGTTGTCCATAGATTGGGCAGCTGGATTTTTCTTTATAAATCTTTTGTATCGTAAATGGCGGTGATGAGCTGACAAGTGCTGTGGCCAGTCGAATATGTATTCCAATGGCTGCGGAACAAATCAATTTTTTCATGGTCCACAGAAGAATCTTGAATATGCGCAAGCACTTCTGTTGTGGTCTTAGCGATCGGGCCAGGGAAATAAAGATTGCTTTCCGCCCATATTCCTTGGGTCTTGCCGTAATCTTCCAAGTCATACGTATAGAAAATCATCTTTTTCCCGAGCAGCGAGAACTCCACTGGGATAGACGAATAATCGGTGATCAAGATGTCGCTGACGATCAGCAGATCGCTGAGGTGGGGATAGTCAGTGGCCAACAGGACCCGTGGATGATCCACTATGTTGGTTACTTCTTGGACAGATGGATGCAGCCGGATCATGAGCACATAATCCCCATCCATTTTTTCGAGAAACTCTGATACCTCTAATTGAACTTTCATACTGTGCAACGAATTTTTCCGGAAAGTAGGGGCATACAATACCACTTTTTTTCCTGCAATGATTGGATATCTCTCGATTAATTTGGCGTAAGCATTTTCTTTTGCAGCTTTATCGAAATAGAAATCAGTCTGAGGAACCCCAGTGTAGATAAAATGGCTTTGATCCACATGGAAGGATTCAGAAAAGATATCCGCCATTTGCTGGGAGCCGACAGGAATGTATTGAAACCGGTCGTATACTTGCTGAAAGCGCTGCTTGGCCCGCTCGCTTCTGGCGGATGTTTCAGGATCGCTCCACCCAAATTTCTTGATGGCTCCAGCCGCATGCCACAATTGAATGCATTTTACTTCTTGGCGGAAGCGGATGACGGAAAGGACGCCTGCATAATTGTCGACAAAAACGTATTTTGCGGTAGCCAAATGGTAAATCGATAAAAACGTATCCAAAATATTGGACGTTTCAAAGCTGTATATCTTTTTATTGGTTGTAGGGACAGCAGTGAAGTCGATTTTGCATCTGGATTGGTTGATGAAAATAATTTGATGCTTTTCCGACTTCGCTAATTCTTTCGCAATGAAAAACGCATTGTCACCAAATGAAGAAAGAAAGACCGTTTTATTTTTCATGGGGAAAAGATTGAACAGGGAAAAGAAAACTTTGAATAAAAACAGATAAATAGATATTCCGAATTCCTTTATCATTGTTTGTTGTAAAGGTCGGTTTTGATTTTTGTAGTTGAGATGCCTTCGGTTCTCGGCAAATAAAGCACTTCACAATAATCCATCAGCTCATCAAATTTGCCTTCCCAGTCAGATCCCATTACAAACAAATCTACATTATTCTTCTGAATATCATCTACTTTTTGGCCCCAATTGTGTTCGGGAATCACTTCATCCACGTATTTGATCGCTTCAAGGATTAATTTGCGTTCTTCGTAAGAGTGATAGGCTGCTTTTCCTTTGATAGCATTAAATTCGTCCGATGACAAGCCGACAATCAAATAATCGCCATACTCTTTCGCCCGCTTTAATATATTGATATGGCCATGGTGAATTAAGTCAAAGGTCCCGTAAGTAATTACTTTCTTCATAATTTGTTCACTCCAAAAATGCTTATTTTCGATTTATTTAACAATATGCTATGATACCATCTTATATGTTATCATGTGTAATAGCTATTGAAAATGTAGAGTACGTACAAGGCATTAGACGTTTTTTTTCAAAAAAAGATGCATTTGAAAGAAGCTAAAGATCCTCACAGGTTCAGTATAAAATAAAGGTTGATAAGATTCTGTTTTCTGTAATGGAATTTTGCTCATTTGACTTTTCAAGAAAGAAGTAAGGTGACTAATTTGAGTTTTATCCAAAAAATTAAAGGGTTAAAAAATAGCAGCGTCACAAGAAGGCTCTTCCGCGCTGTTTTCGTCATACTTGGAAAACTTCCGAAAAAGAAGAAATTAATGGTGTTTGAAAGCTTTCATGCGAAACAATTTAGTGACAGTCCGCGTTCTATCTATGAATACATGAAAGAAAATCATCCGGACTACCGGCTTCTTTGGAGTGTTGACAAAAGTGCCATCCACTTATTTGAGAGTTTTAATGTGCCTTATATTCAGCGTTTTACTTTCGAGTGGTTTTGGACATTCCCACGAGCTGAATATTGGGTGAACAATGTCCGGCTGCCTCGATGGATGCCAAAACCTTCCGGTACGGTTTATCTCCAAACCTGGCATGGAACCCCTTTGAAAAAACTTGGGCTGGATATCGAGGAGATTCATATGCCCAATACGAAAACCGACTCCTATAAAAAGAATTTTGCCCTGGAATCGGAGAAATGGGACTACTTAGTTTCACCTAATCCTTATTCAACCGAGATTTTTAAGCGTGCTTTCCATTATAATGGGGAAGTTATCGAGTCGGGATATCCACGCAATGATTTGTTGACCAATCATTCGGATACACTGATCAGCAGCCTGAAGAAGGATTTAGGGATTGCTGAAGACAAGAAAGTCATGTTATATGCTCCTACGTGGAGAGATAATGAGTTTTACCAAAAAGGGAAATACAAGTTCGAGTTCCAATTTGATTTGGAAAACTGGATAAAGGAATTCGGGGACGAATGGGTGCTGCTGTCCCGCATGCACTATTTAGTTGCTGAAAACTTTGATTTCTCGGCCTATGAAGGCGTAGTCTACGATGTGTCATTATATCCGGACATCCGCGATCTTTATCTCGCTTCTGATTTGCTGATCACGGATTACTCATCCGTCTTTTTCGACTATGCTATCTTAAATCGTCCGATTATTTTCTTTATGTATGACTTGGAAAACTATCGCGACCAGCTCCGCGGTTTCTACATCGATATCGAAAAAGATGCACCTGGACCGATTGTCCAGACCGAAAAGGAATTGTTTCAGGCGATCCGGGCGATGTCTGATAGCAATGTCCAATTAAGCTCAACATTCAGTGAGTTTAAAAATCGTTTTTCTTCCTTGGAGGATGGGAAGGCAACAGAGCGGGTAGTGAATACTTTTTTGAAGTGAAGAACGTGAGTGAGAGTTAATACAGCAAAACACATTGCTGATTGTTTAATGAGATAAAAAGTGATTAAGTGAGGATACATTATGAAATCAGCTATAAAAGTTATTAAAGAGCAGTTTCAATTCTTTTATTTGGTTAAAAGGTTGTCTGTTTATGAATTACGCAGTTTAACAAGAGGCAACTATCTTGGGGCAGCATGGGAAATCATCAATCCGGCAATCCAGATACTGATTTACTGGTTCGTATTCGGTTTTGGAATCCGGCAAAGGGAAGCGGTCGGCGATATCCCTTATTTCCAGTGGATGTTTGCCGGGATACTGGTATGGTTCTTCATCAATAACAGTGTCATGAAATCATCCAAATCGATTTACAGCAAAATCAGGATGCTGTCCAAGATGAATTTTCCGATGAGCGTCATTCCGAACTATACAATCTTTGCGCAATTTTACCCGCATCTGGTATTATTAGCTCTCGGAATGGTGGTCCTGCAATTTATCGGATTCCCGATTTCCATCTATTATGTGCAGTTGCCGATTTACATCATTGGCCTGCTCGTATTTTTGTTCAGTCTCGCCCTGATTACGTCGACTTTGTCGACAATCATCCGGGATGTCCAAATGTTGCTGCAGTCGGTCATGCGGATGCTATTGTATTTGTCTCCGATTTTGTGGCCGCCGACTTTGCTGCCTGAATCGTGGCAGCCTTACATGATGCTTAATCCTTTCTACTATGTGATTGAAGGCTATCGTTATTCGTTGCTTGGGGAAGGCTGGTACTTTCTTGAGAATCCTGTCTACACCCTTTATTTCATTGGAGTAGTCGCAATTACATTCATGGTCGGTGCATATCTTCACGTGAAATTTAGAAGTCAGTTTATCGACTTTTTATAAAATTGGAAGTGAAACTGTTGGTTAATTCAGTAGAAGTTAAAAATGTCTCGAAACGCTATAAATTATATAAGAAGCAATCTGAACGGATTCTGGATCTGCTGGTTCCCTATAAAGACTATGGGGAAGATTTCTTCGCCTTGCAGAATGTCTCGTTTGATGTCGAGAAAGGCTCAATCGTTGGGCTTGTCGGCATTAACGGTTCCGGCAAATCAACTTTGGCGAATATCATCGCAGGCGTTATTCCGGCGACGAACGGCCAAGTGACAAGCGACGGCAATGTGGCGTTGATCGCGGTAAATGCCGGACTGGATGGCAAGTTATCCGGCCGTGAGAATATTGAACTCAAGCTATTGATGCTTGGCTTTTCCAAAAAGGAAATTGCAGCAATGGAAGATGAAATCATTGAATTTGCGGAGTTGGAGAAATTCATCGACCAACCTGTGAAAACATACTCCAGCGGCATGAAGTCGCGTCTGGGCTTTTCCATTTCTGTACGCGTCAACCCCGATATTCTGATTGTGGACGAAGCTCTATCAGTCGGAGATAAGGCCTTTTCAGAAAAAAGCCTTGCCAAGATGATGGAGTTCAAGGAAAAAGGCAAGACCATGTTTTTTGTCAGCCACTCGATTTCGCAGATGAAAAAATTCTGCGACCAGATTTTATGGTTGGAGTTCGGAGTGGTCAAAGAATACGGTCCCACCAAAGAAGTGATTGCCAAGTATGAAACTTTCTTGGCCGAATATAAAGCATTGTCAAAAGCGGATAAAAAGAAATACCGAACAACTGCCCTTGACCGCCAATCAAAGAAAAACACAGAATCTGCAGAAGTCCTTTGAGGATTGCTGCAGATTTTTTGTGCTCAGAATTGCTAAGAGAGGAAATTTTTTCTTGATTATTCTACAGTAGAGAAAAGGGGTGAAACGACATGATAAACAAAGAACAATTAGTTGCGACATTTTCAATTGTCGCAGCAGATCCGGAAACCGGAGAAGTGGGCGTCGCTGTCCAGTCGAAGTTTTTAGCAGTCGGATCGGTGGTTCCATGGGCAAAAGCCAATGTAGGCGCAGTTGCCACACAGTCCTGGGCGAATACCGCTTTTGGACCTGAGGGATTGGCATTATTGGAAAAAGGCTTGTCGCCTGAAGAAGTCATCGACAAGCTCGTTGCCGACGATCCAGACAGAAGTTTGCGCCAGGTGGCGGTCATCAATGCAGAAGGAGAGGCTAGTGCCTTCACTGGACATGAATGCTATGACTGGGCCGGACATATAATAGGGAAGCATCATTCCTGCCAAGGCAATATTCTGATCAGTGAAGAAACAGTCAGTGAAATGAGCTGGACATTTGAAGCGTCGGAAGGCCCATTGGCTGAACGCATGCTGAAGGCCGTCGCAGCTGCTCAACACGCAGGAGGCGACAGCAGAGGGAAACAGTCGGCTGCTGTTTATGTTGTGCAGGAAGGCGCTGGGTACGGCGGCTATAACGATGTCAAAGTGGATCTGCGGGTGGATGACCATCCCGAGCCAATCGAAGAATTGCAGCGGCTGTATGAGCTGCATAAAATGTATGCCGCCCCGTCAGAAGACAAACTGGCCATCGAAGGGGATGTGCTGAAAACGGTTGTAGAACAATTGGTGAAGCTTAGTTTATTGGGGATGGGCGACTACAACAGCTATAACGCGGAAGTGAAAGAGGCATTGAAGGCATTTGTGCTGCGGGAGAACTTCGACGATCATTGGTCAGAAGAAGCGCTGATCGATGAATCGGTATTGGCATATTTGAAAAAACAATGAGTTTAGAGCCTGTTCAGGATAGCTGAGCAGGCTTTTTTTGGTGTGAGGTGCGCTTGTGAGGCTGCGAGGTGCGGTGTTGGCCAGTTGAGGTGCGCTTACAGCCAAATGAGGTGCGCTCACCAAAAATAAGCATGAAAAAAGGCAGCTCATGAGTGAGCTGCCTTTATTTGAAAGCTTAATCTATTTGTTTCTTACGGAACTTCGACACGACCTCATAGACGATCGGCACAATAACCAATGTCAGTAAAGTCGAGCTGATTAATCCGCCGATAACCGTGATGCCGAGGCCTTGGGAAATTAATCCGCCGCCCCCGCCTTCCACGCCAATAGCAAGCGGAATTAAAGCACCGATAGTTGCTAAAGCAGTCATCAGGATAGGGCGCAGACGTGTCACGCCGCCTTCAAGAAGGGCTTCGCGTGTTGTCAATCCGGCTTTTTCCATGTGGATGACGCGGTCAATCAAAACGATGGCATTTGTGACAACGATGCCGATCAGCATCAAAACACCAATCAATGCGTTGACACTCAATGCTTCTCCAGTAATCCATAACGCCACAAGTACACCGATTACCGTGAATGGCAACGAGAACAGGATAGAGAATGGAGCGAGTGCGCCTCCGAATGTGACAACCAATACAAAGTAAACGATCGCGATGGCTGCAAGCATTGCCAAACCAAGCTGAGTGAACGATTCGTTGATCTGTTCAGTTACGCCGCCGTGATCAGTAGTGACACCGGAAGGAAGGTCAAGCTCTGCTACCTGCTCATCGATTTCCGCAGTGATTTCCGCAGCATTGTTGCCAAGAACGTCTGCAGTCAGAGATGCATACATTTGGCCATCTCTGCGGTTGATGGTATCCGGCGATTTGCCTTCTTCCACTTCCATGACTTCACCGACTGTCACAGTCGAACCAAGGGCAGTTGGAATTTCGATGGCTGTTACGTCATCAATTCCCGCGTATTCGGTTTCTTCTGTTTCGATATATACGTTCAGTTCTTTATCTTCGTTCGTAACGGTGGTCAATACAGGAGCTTCGCCAACGCTGCTTAACGCCATACCGATTTGGGCAGCAGTTAAGCCGTTTTCGCTCAAGCTTTCCTGATTAGCTACCAAAGTAAACTGATCATAAGCTTCAGTCAAGCTGGACTCTGTGTTTTCTAAACCATCGTTGTCTTCCATGAACGGCTGGATTTCATTGATGGCTGTTTGAATGTCTTCCACGCTGTCACCGTAAACGAACATTTCCAGACCGCTTGCTCCCATTGCAGCAAAGTCCAGGCTTGCCCATTCACCGGTTTCAGTAGAGCCGTTCAATTCTTCAATCAGTTTTTTGCTTTCATTTTCGAATTCGGCAAAGTTATCATCATATTCAATATAGAACAATGCGGAATTATCTCCGCCTCCGCCCATAGCTGACAACGGATTTCCGCCGCCAAGCGAGTATTGGTATGAAGTGACGCCTTCACGTCCATCAATGGAAGCTTCTGCATCAAGTGCAATGGCTTCCACGTCTTCACGTGTCTGGCCGGGTTCGGGGCTGTAAGTAGCCATGACCATTTTTTGTTCTTCTTCAGGAAGGAAACTGACGCCGATTACGGGAATCAGGAATAGGCTGGCGACAAGGACTACGGTAGCTCCTCCGAATGTGATGATTTTGTGGTTCAATGACCATTCCAAAATGCGTTTGTAGCTGGCTGCCATTTTTCCTGGCTTGTGTTCTTTTTTATTGGATTGAGGAGTATCCAGATTCTGCAATTGCTTGCGGTACATCAAATGCGCCATCATCGGAACGATGGTTACAGCAACCAGTAAAGAAGCTGATAAGGCAAAGACCACTGCGAGGGCAAATGGCAAGAACAATTCGCCAATCTGTCCGCTGACAAGGGCAAGCGGAAGGAATACCGCGATGGTGACGACGGTTGATGAGAAAATCGGAAGGAACATTTCGCTTGTTGCTTCACGAATCAATTCTTTGCCGCGCAATTTCTCACCAGGCAAGGCCATACGGCGGTAGATGTTTTCGATAACGACGATCGAGTCATCGATGACGCGGCCGATAGCTACAGTCAATGCGCCGAGTGTCATGATGTTCAAGGTAATATCCAATTGATTCAATAAGAAAATTGCCATCAATAAGGATAACGGGATCGAGATGATTGAAATCAATGTTGTCTTGAAGCTGCGAAGGAACAGCAAAATGATGACGACGGCAAATAAAATACCGAATAACGCTTTGCTGAGCATCGTTTCGACCGATTTCTCGATTGGTTCGCCTTGGTCGAATGTCGAAGAGATCGTTAAGCCATATTGTTCTTCAGCATCTGCAACGATGTCTTTGACAGCATTAACCACTTCAACGGTGTTGGCATCTGGTGATTTGATGATTGAAATACCGATCGATTCTTCACCGTTCGTACGGGAAATCGATTCCGCTTCACTCACCACTTCAATGTCAGCCAATTCGCTTAAAGCGACTGTCGGAATTGTAGTTGGAGCAGCTGGAGCTTGAGCGGCAGGATCCTGTGCGCCTGCAGCGGCACCAGGAGCGGCCGGGGCTTGTGCGCCTGCAGCGGCATCAGGGCCAGTTGGTGTTTGTGCGCCGGCAGCAGCATCAGGAGCTGGGGCTGTCGGAGCAGCAGCTGCCGCTTGAGGGATAGCTGGAATCTGCAGGTTTTTCAAGTCGTCGACAGTTGTAATATCGCCATCGATGACCAAGTTTTTAAGTTCTCCGTCAAAGTCCGTCAATCCTAATGGGAAAGTCAGTTTTGAACCTTGGATCAATTGCTGGATCGTTTCTTCAGTCAAGCCGTATTGTGCCAGAGCTTCCTGGTCAAAAGCCATCGTGACTTTCTGCACACGCTGACCCGATACTTGTGCATCGGATAAACCGTCTACGCCTTCAAGAGCAGGCAGGACATTGTCTTCAACGTTTGCTGTCAGTTCTTCCAGTGAGCTTCCAGAGTTGCTGATGCTCAATGTCAGAATCGGGAAGGCATCCAAGCTAAGGCGGGAAACCTCTGGTTCATTGGCTGCTTCGGGAATTGAAACTTGCGACAAGGCATCTTCCAATTCGCGGGTGGCCTCGTCCATATCGACATCAAAGTCGTACTGGACTTGGATAGTGGAAGCGTTGGCTAATGATGTGGATGTCATCAGTTCGACGCCATTCATATTTTGAATCCGCTGTTCCATTGGAATCGTAACTTCTTCCATAATTTCGTCAGGCGCAGCACCCGGGTATGTAGTGACTACAGTAACTGCGGGCAGTGTAATACTCGGAATGGATTCTTGCTTCATCGTCAAGCCTGCATAAAGGCCGGCAACGACAACCATAATGGTCAAAATCCATATCGCAAATTTGTTGTTTAAGGAAAAATCAATGATTTTTTTCAAGTTTTTAGCTCCTATTCGTTAAATGAAATATTCCAGATAGATGACTTCATTCTTAATGGAAGGATGCTGTTTCAAATAAAGCAGCAGGGCTTCAATCAAAAAATCCTGTGGTTCTGTTTGGCCGATTTGTTCTTTCAGCAAATCCAGTGAAGCCAGCAACTTATCGGGATTCGTTTCAGATGCTTTAATCTTCTCAGAGATTTGCATCAGGAGTTGCTCGATTGTTTCTGCAGAGGAATGTGCTTCAGCCAATACAGGTTCCATCGCCGCTAAATTATTTACAACGGCATCGATGGCAGCTGTGATGAAATTGGCGAGTTTGGAGATTTGCACTTGTTTCTTGTCCATCAACAAGGTGATGATGTATTGCTGCATCAGACCTTCAAGCACCGTCACCAAATCGGGAAGGAACGGCTCGATCTCCATGCCGTATGTATCCAACAAAATGGTTTTATGCAATGTGATGGTCGACTGCCGCAATTCCCCGAATAAGGCACTCAGCTTGTCACTGTCGCTGAGCGGCATGTCCTTGAACACCATCATGAAAAATTCCTGATTGGAGAGAGTGCGTTCAATTTCAATGGCCAGTTTCTTCTTGAAGACATCCTTGGAATCTGAACCAGGTACTTGCTCGTAATTGGCGATTTCCGTCGAGATTTCTTCGTGGTGCTGTTTTAGAATTTCGATGAACATGTTTTCCTTCGAATCGAAATGTTTATAAAAAGCTCCTTTGGAAATTCCAGCGGCTTGTGCCACTTCCTGAACAGAAGTTTGATGAAAGCCTTTTGAAGAAAACAGGTGCACAGCCTGTTTCATAATCTCAGTTCTTTTGTCCATTCAAGCCCTCCTAAACCAATCAGTCACATATAGTGACCGGTCAGTCACCTGTTTCAGATTATAGTTTCCACCTATTAATGTCAATTTGAAGAGCTTCGAATGATGTGACAATTTCTTGTCTGGTGATGATGTAAATGACGACTTTATTGCGAATGAAGGTTTAAAAATTTTAGAACGTTTTTATATTGAAATTTCTGTACTGAATTAAAGGACTGTCAGGACGAATAGAGAATAATACAGTTATTGGCTCGATTCGTTCAAAGAGGAGAGGGTTGGATGGGGCAGAAGTATATCAGTGAACCATTTGTGGAAGAACGTGCAGAGCAGCCATATGTCGGAATTCCTATTGTGGCGGGGCTATCGGAATGGGACGAAGTCAACGGCCTGGTTGGTGAACTATTCGACTGGCTGAAGAAGAGAGGCATCAAACCGGCAGGAGCTCCATTTTTTCGATATTGGTGTATGGGAGATTCTGAGGGCAAGTACAAGATGGAAGTTGGAGTGCCGGTCAAGCGCATGGTGTCGGTAGATGAACGTGTAGTGGCAAGTTATATTCCGGGCGGTTCCTATGTAAGAGCTTTGCATAAAGGGCATCCCGATGAGTTGGAAAAATCTCTTGATGCCCTGGAACAATGGGCACTACGTGAAGGGTTGGACATCGATAAACGTTGGGAAGGCGAAGATGAAATATGGAACGGCCGTTTCGAATTTTACGTAACCGATCCCGAAACGGAACCCGACTTGAACAAATGGGCAATTGAAATCGCATTTCTGCTCATGCGCGACGACGCTGCATAGGCGAAATGAAAAGTACTTCTCTTTAGATTGGCATTTTTAGCCGGAATAATGAGAAGTGCTTTTTTCGATAGAGTAAAATTAGCTCATTGCAAATATGCAGTAAAAGCATTTTTCCAATGTATGTAAAACAGCCTTTTTTTTGGAGTAAGATAGAAAAAGAAGGTTCATTTAAAAAAGGAGAGATAAGATGTTTGTATCCTTTGGAATTATTACAGCAATCGTTGGTATTGTAGCTGTCGCAAGTTATTCGGAAACACGAAAAAAGGTTAACGCGAAAAATGGAAATCGGGAATTGTTTTTGCTGACGAAGGATGAATTTGTCAAAAAACAACAGACCTTAGAATTGGATTTTATAAAAGAGACGGATTCTGCTGCTCGAAATCATGCGCAACAGTTGGAAGATGCCTATCCACTGGATTATCAAGTGAATATCTACAATCGAATGGTTAAGGAGACAAAGTATAGCCAGGAAACTATCCTGGAATTGATGTTTGAGCAGAAACGTTTTCTTCTTATGGCGTCTATTCTGAAAAAAGTGCCGATGTTCTCAAAAGCCGTAGACGAAGTGTGGCATCAGCAATTGATGTTCACCAATCAATATAAGCATTTCACAGAAAATTTTGCTGGACAATTTATTCATCATGCCCCAAATGTGGATGGTGTAGATGGAGCCGATGATAAGTTCTTGTTCGATATGATGTACAAAAAACTATTCCTTGAGAAACCTTCTTCGGTCAAATCATGGGGCACTCCATTTTATGCAAACATGCCAAGCGAAGAGTTTATGGCTGAATGGAGAGACACAGACATCGATCAACTCGAAGGCCGGTACTTTTTTGCCAGGCCTGAAACTCGGCGACTGGTTCAAGGAATGGTTCGGAGCATAAAGGAGGATATCCAGGCTGCAGGCAACAAAGGGAAATTCGAGCAGTTTCTCCAAAAGCAGACTCGCATCTCTGCAAACTCCTATCCCACACCGGGAACTGCAAATGAGCTGACGCTTCCTTACGTATTTTGGGCGGCGAACAGTGATGGCACAACGTATGCTGAATCTCTGGGAATAGCAAAAACACAAAGAAAAATCAAGCTGGATTCCGATGCGGAAAATCCAGGTTTTCTCAGCAATCTTTTGGACAGCCCTAAAAACTCAAGAGATCCTTGGTGTGCTGCTGAATCAACTGATTCTGGCGGCTCCGACAGCGGCCATTCCTGCGGAAGCAGCTGCGGCGGCGGATCTGATTGAAAGGGATAATGTTTTCTAGAAGAAAGACACCTCTCTCTGCATTGGCATATCCCAATGCAGAGAGAGGTGTCTTTCTTCTTTCAGTGCTTGTTTCTTTCACGGACGTTTGAATAATAGTAGATCATCTCGTACATACGGCTGCGCTGTTTTTGCAGGATGCCGATGGAGACATTGACTTCTGTTGAAACATTGAATTCATCGAAAATGATGCGGGTTCTGGTTGGGGCTATGATTTCAAGGCGGTAATGGTGGTTGAAAATCCAAACGCAGTCAGGGTGATCCGGAGACTTTGTGGGATAGGCGGCCAAACCATCTTCTGAGATGAGAAGTGTTGTTTTTTTATGTTGTTTAAGATTATGCCGCGTGGCTTTTACGCGGCCTTCGTATGTAGAAGCAAACATCATACAGGCCTGATCAATCAAGGTCAAAACAGAATCGCGGGAATAAAAAACGCCGTCTTTAGTGACGATTTTTGACTTTCTTTCTGTTTCGAAATAACTTTCCACAAACAACACTGATCGATCAATTAAATTCTCATCATACTTCTTCACTGGCACAAGCTCCCCTTTCTCAACACATGAAAATTCTACCATTCGCTACTTTATCAGGCAATCTATTTTTTGAAAATAAAAACTCTTTTGATAATGGATGTGAACAAACTATTTGTTTCCTCAAGACAAACAGTATTTTTGAACGCAAAAAGATAGGAAACAGCGATTGGCTGCTTCTTACAATCTGAACTATTCTGGATTCACCCGGGAATCAACGAACGTTCAGAAGGAAAAGACGATGAAAGATTTTGAAGAAGTAGCGGTACAATATGCTCCAATGATTTCTGCTTTGATCCGAAAGCTCCATATTTACCGCGATTACGACACTTTTCGCCAAATCGGCAATATCGCCTTATGGCAAGCATGGC
Organism: Planococcus notacanthi; assembly: GCF_030407825.1. Classification (NCBI taxonomy): domain Bacteria; kingdom Bacillati; phylum Bacillota; class Bacilli; order Caryophanales; family Caryophanaceae; genus Planococcus; species Planococcus notacanthi. The sequence goes on from NZ_JASDCQ010000001.1 coordinate 200,254, forward strand.
AGCGTTTCGAAGATTCAAAAGGAAACTTCACTCCTTTTGCTTATCGCAGCATTCAAGGAGCGATGCTGGATGAACTGAAACGGGAGACCAAAAGAAACGAACGCGGAAGCTGTACAGACAACGGAGTTAGAGAAAAAGCAGAAGAAACAGTGATAGAGGAATTACCGGAATGGCTGGAAGTAAACCAATTGACTGCACATGAAAAGTGGCTCCTCGATGCTCTTTTCGTAAAAGGGTTCAGTCTTCCGGAATTGGCCGAACTTGAAAAGATTTCGTTGGCCGGAATGAAAAAGAGGCGCGAGCGGCTATTGAAAAAACTGAAGGTTACAACGCAACATCCGTTCAAACAATAGAAGACATCTGCTGGCTTCCGGATTCATGCAGAAAGGGGTGGTAGGGAGGAACAGCGAATTGTATAATGAAGGACGCAGCAAAAAAGAAATGGAGATGACATACATGGAAGAAATGATGACGGGCATGATCAATAACATCTTTTTCATCATCTTTCCGATTGTCGTCTATCAGATGTTTGCAACAGCAGGCCAGCGAAACTTTTTCGTCAGCCACCGCGTGACCATGACCATTCTTTTCTCGATTTCCATCATATTATGCATGATGTTCCCTTATCAGTTTCTGACAGACCAATACATTTTTGATCTAAGGCAAGTACCTATGATTGTAGGGGCCTTGTATGGAGGGCCTGTAGTTTCAGGCATCTTGTTTCTGGTTTCTTCAATTGGCCGGATAATCATTGGTGGAGATGGGATGTACATTGCCATCCTGAATCAATTCGTTATTGCGGCTGGAGTGCCGTTTCTGCGTCCTCTGTATATGCGGATAAATCGCCTCGGCAAAATTGCATTAGTGTTCTGCATTTCAATTGCTTCGCTCTTATTCAATATGTTTGCGGGCGCGTTCTTTTTTGGGGACCCACTGCATGACATTATTGGGATTTGGGTGATGCTGATGCTCAATCAAGGCACCATCATTGTCTTGACGGCTTTATTGATTGAGCATATGCAACGTCAGGAATACATGTACAATGCTATGCTGAAGCATGAAAAAATGGAGACAGTCAGCCATTTTGCCGCGGCCGTTTCCCATGAATTGCGAAACCCTTTGCAGAGCATCAAAGGCTTTATCCAGTTGATGCATGAATATGAATACAGCCGTGAAAAACAACTGGAGTTTCATCAGACCATATTAGAAGAAATCATTACGGCAGAAGATCTGATCGATGATTATTTGGTCTATGCGAAACCGACCTACGGACAACTAGAGCCGATTACGGTTTCTCCAGAAGTCCATCATGTACTGAAAATCATGGCGCCTTATGCTAATGGAAAAGATGTCGTCATGCAGATGATAGAGATGGACGAACATGCAAGGATTCTGGTCGATCGGCAGAAATTCCAGCAGGCCTTGGTCAATATCATCCGAAACGGCATTGAGGCGATGCCTGAAGGAGGAACGTTGGCCGTATCCGTCAAATCGTCTCCTGCCAAAGTGTGGATCGAAGTGGCCGACGAGGGCGTCGGTATGACAAAAGAAGAAGTGAAACGCTTAGGAGAACCTTATTTTTCGAATAAAATCAAAGGAACAGGACTTGGAATGATGGTTACCTACAGCATAATCAGCCAAATGAATGGAGAAGTTCTGGTGGATTCCGAAAAAGGAAAAGGCACTGAATTCACGCTGGAATTTCCGAATATAGCATCGGTGAGCAAATAAAAAGGAGCTGTCTAGAAAGTAAGTTTTAGGTAGTGACCCTTAAAGTTAGAGTTTTATTTATACAGCTAATTGGGTGGCATATGTCCGGTATTGCACCGGGCTCATGCCACCCAATTTTTGTTTAATACGTTCGTTGTGGTAATAGGTTATGTATTGTTGGATCCGCTGTTTTAATTCTTCGTATGATGCCAATTCTTCTCCATAATACATCTCCTGCTTCAGGAGACCGAAGAGGTTTTCCATGGCTGCGTTATCGGGCCCAGGTCTCTTTTCGGGACATGCTTTGGAAGACAATGAATCGAATGAAACACATGGAATCGTTCAAAAAAAAGCTGTCCTTTTGTCATGAAAAATGACTTTTGGGACAGCCTTTTTTATTTATTTATTCATTAACTGCCGGACAAAAGGCAGGACGGATTGTTCTTTCAGTTTGGCTTCGAACATGATGTCCGCATCGGTTCCGCGGAGCAGGGCCAGTAATTCATTAAAGTCCGTTTCGGAAACGAGATCATGATGGCGGAGATCCGTGAATCCTTCTTTTCCTGTGCTGATATGGATTTTAGGCGTACCGTAACCTTTCCAGGTCTCAAGGATTTCAGCGTAGTCGACGGGATTCCCGTCATTATTGCAGTTATGGTGATGAATATCAAAGCAAATCGGTACTCCGCATATCTTATTGACATCCAGGACATCTCTCACTGTAAAAGTTTTATCGTCATTTTCTAGACGCAAACGCTGGCGGATGCTTGGAGACAACGCCAAATAGGCTTCCGCGAATCGTTGTTTTGCCGCTTCTTTGTCTCCATAAGCTCCTCCGGTATGGAGAATGATGTCGGAGCCCCCAAGCAATTGAATCAGTTTATCGTGGTATTCGAGATCCTCGATTGATTTCCGGACCACTTCGGGCTTCGGCGAATTGAGAACCGTGTATTGTCCGGGATGAACCGATACCCTCATGGTATTTTCTTCTACAATTGTACGGATTTCATCTGTGATCGTCAGGACATCCGAATCTTCCCACCAAATCCAATCGTTTATCGGATGGGTAGAGAGTGGAACGATTGAACTGGAAGCCCGGTAAAAGAAAATATCGTGCTCCAGATTCCACCGGAGGATTTCTAAGGTAGTCTCCAGATTTTTCATGGTCAATTCTTTTATTTTTCCTGTCCCTTCCGCTTCCGCAGTTGCGACACGCAAAGTTCTGAAGATAGTTTTCAATTCAGTGTTCATACAGGCATAACCTAATTTCATCTAAATTCAACTCCTTGCTTTTCTATACCCTTCCAGCACCGATTGCATTCCTTCCTTTCGGGTATATTATATAGAAATGATTCAATAGGAGGAATTGAAATGACTGCAGAAATCACCCGCACTGAAAAAGGTTATCTTGCCACATTTGACCGGAAGCTGTCGCATGACATCGAAAAAGTTTGGCAGATGCTGACGGATAATGACAAGATTCATCAATGGTTCGCTGGATTGCAGATAGAAGAGCCGGGAAAAGGAGGACACCTCTCGTTTGATATGGGAAACGGTCATTTTGAAAAAATGTCGATTACGGATTTTGAGACGGAAAGCCAATTGGGTTTTGAGTGGGGCGAAGACCATGTCCTGTTTGAGCTTACTCCCGAAGATGGAGAAACCCACCTGCGTATGCTGGAGAGCATTCCAGCTTTAACAGACCATACACCAAGGGATTTGGCTGGCTGGCATGTTTGTTTGGATGTTCTTGAGGCACTGCTTAATAAAGAAAGTATTGAACGGACGTTGGAGTGGGAGCATTGGTATCCCGAATACAAGCGATTGGTTGACAGCATGAGTGTTTAACGATGATTGATCGCAGCTTCTAAAGATAATACAAGATGCATGAGGCAGATAGCTTTCTAAAAGCCAGCTATCTGTCTTTTATCTTTGCAATTCTTGATAACCTACCAGTTTAACAAAAATATTCTTGTTAAAATAGATAAATTCTTACTGATTTATTCCTGTACTCTACCAGTTATCCTTGTTGTTTTTACTCATTGCCGCTTGTATATTTTGTTGAAGCAGTTTCATATTTCGGTGGCAATCAATTAAAAATTCGAAGACAATGAGTTCAGTAAAATGAGGAGGTATTCAGCACATGAAAAAAAGAGGATGGGCAATTATGGCATTACTTGTGGTTTTCCTGGTAGCAGCCGGTTTTGCAGGCACAAAAGCAGCCAATGACAAGAAGTCTGCAGCAAAAGGGGAACGACATGACATTTCTGAGATTATTCCATCTAAAGCCAAATGGGAAAAGGTGGTTACAGGAGATGGCGGGTTTATGGAAGGCATCAACTTTGACCGTGACGGCAAGATTTGGATGGTCAGCCCCATGTCAGGAGAACTTTTGGCAGTGGAAGATGGAGAAGTCGAATTCGTTAAGGAATATCCAGGTCCGGTAGGAGCGAAGTTCCATAATGACGGCCGCCTGTTCATCACCGATATCAGTGGAGTGATCCACGCATACGATCCGGAAACAGGGGACAGTAAAGTGGTCATCAGCACATATCAAGGAGAACCGTTAAACGGCTTGAATGACTTGGTATTTGATCAAGATGGCGGCTTGTATTTTACGGAACCAATGGGTTCAAGTGCCACCAATCCAGTCGGACGAGTCTTTTATGTTCCTGCGGACAGTACAGAACCTGAATTATTCGCTGAAAAAATCGCCTATCCGAATGGCGTCGCAATTTCAGCGGATGGATTGCGTGTCTACATATCAGAATTCGCCAAAAATAGAGTACTTGCTATTCCGGCCAAAAATGCACCACCATCACCTGAAACTCCGTTTATTTTCGGACAGTACGAAGGAGGAATCGGTCCCGATGGTTTAGCGGTTGATGACAAAGGGAATTTGTATATCGCACATTTCCAGGCTGGTGAAATTGTCGTTCAAGATGCAAGCGGATTTAGTTATGGCACAATTCGTCTTCCGGAAGGCGCAGGAACCTTCACAACGAATCTGACATTCCAGGACGGTTATCTGTATGTCACTGAATCCTCCAAAAATGAAGTATGGCGAATTCAAGTGAAAGAAAACGGATTGCCATTGTACGGAGCGCAATAAAGAATTTCAACCAACGGTGAGTTGCTAATTCTTATCAAAACCGATCAGTAGCTGATTCAGAAATGCGTATAACGTAAAGCCGAATAGAAACTGCTGAACAAATTTACGAACCAGAAAAGTAAAAGAAACCCGGCATCCTTTCAAAATAAGGTTGCCGGGTTTCTGTATATTTCAACCGAAATCTGTTACTGGGTTTTCTGCTCAATTTTGAATTCAAAAAAACTGTCTTCCTGAAATTTGCCTTTTTCGTAATTTCGTTCTGCAAAGGTAAGCGTGCCATCATGCGAAAACAAGACTACGGTTGCAGCGCGTGTTCCGTAATCAGGTGTTTGAATGAACATAGGAGACAGCATACGTTCCAAATCCAAACCAACTCCAGTGTCTGGAAGATGCGTATCGGGTGCATGTTCCGTATCAGATAGAATGGCGAAAAGCTCTTCCAAATCCGCTTCTTTGGATTGTGCCATATAAGAAGACAGCTTTTCCTTTCCTTTTGTCACTTTTGGCCAAGGCGTATTAAGAAAATGGTTGCTGAGTCCATGAGTTCCAGGAGGAATTTCGTAAGACTCATGCTGAATATTGTTGTAATAAAGCAATCGGTCAGAATCGCCCAAAATAATATTGAACCCAGCGTATTGTGTTGGATCGATGGACGTTACATAATCTTTAGGAGAATCGGTACTGGCTAAAAAGTTTTTGACTACTGCGCCTCTCGATATGGCGCCTGCTTCGAGATTGGTTGGATCCCGAAAATTTGTCAAAGCTGCAAAACGTCCATGTTTGGTAACTCCCAGCCATGTGCCCATTCCAGTCAAGTCGCGGCCAGCTAAAATATGGGGCTCGTCATCCCAGAACCGGGCAGATGCAGCGGGACGGCCGTAAAACTCGTCTCGATTTGCAGCAACAATCAGTTTGTATTTTGGATGGTTCCGAAACTGTAGGTTGATCAGGCACATAACTTATCCCCTTTGTTATTTTTATCCGTTAGTAAAGCTTCCGCTGTCCAAAAAGTTCACCAGCCTTAAAAGTCCGATTGGAACAACTTTACTCAATGGCCAGTGACTGCTGTGTAAAGTTTCTCTCATTATATACAATGAACGGTTGCGTTAACAGAAAGAGGTACCGGCATTTAAAATTATTCTATCAAGAAGATGGAATGGTTAGAAATTGAAATGAACATTCATCATCTACAAAATCTATAACGCAGAATGACCTATTTTTTAAGAATGAAATTAGTTCTAAAGTTTTAAATGGAAGTATTTTCTGCTACACTGTTAAAAGAGTTTTTACTATAGTTGGAGAGCTTAAAGAGGATCAGGAGGATGGACATAATGAACGAAGCGGCTTCATTGTCTTTTGCACAGGTATTGATGGAAGGCATTAAAGAAATGGTGTTTGTCATAAAAGTGATTGAGCAGGATTCTTTCATTTACGAATTTTTTAATACGGCAGTGATGGAAAAAACCTCTTTGACTTCTCTTTCGATTGGCAGGACATTTCATGAAGTCCATTCTTCAAAGCTGGCGAGTTTTTTACAGGAAAAGTATAGGGGAGCAGTCCAAAGCAGACAATGTGTGGTCTATGAAGATTCTTTCTATTCTGCTGGGAAGCAACTATTTTATTCAAAAACCCACCTGACTCCGCTTTTCGATGAGACAGGAAAATGTACTCATGTTGTAAGTTTAGTAAAAGATGTAACAGGTGAAAAAGCAACTGAATTGAAAAACAATGGAATACGTGAACGCTTGGAAGAAAATAGTGCACGATACAGGGCTTTATACGAAAGCAATGCGGCTGCAATTTTTACAGTGGATTTAAAAGGCGATATTACCGGTGGTAATCCGACAGCCCGACAGTTAAGCGGCTACTTGATGAAGGAGATAGTTGGAAGAAACTTTGTTGATTTTGTTTTTTCAGAAGATCGACTACTTGCAGAACAGCATTTTCTGGCTGCTGTCGAGGGTAAATTTAAAGACGCGCGCCTGAACTTCACTTCGAAATCTTCGGAAATTATGGGTTGTTTGATTAAATTTATTCCAATTAGTCCGAAAGGTAAAATTACTGGCTTTTATATGGTTGTCAAAGATATGACAGAATTGGATAAAGTGGCAAGCCTTTATGAAGCTGGCGAAAAGAACTTTCAGATCATTGCGGAAAATGTTCATGATGTCATTGTATTGATGGATCATCAAAAAGCTTATCTGTATTTGTCTCCTTCTATTGAAAGCATATATGGCTATCAGGCAAGCCACATTATCGGCCAAAAGCCATTTTATAATGTCCATCCGGAAGATGTGCCGGCCATAACACTGGCCTTTGATGAAGCCGCAAAGAGCGGTGCCACTTATCTGCTGCAGCTTCGCCTTTTGCATAAAGACAGAGGATGGGTGTGGTCGGAACTAAACGGTACTCCTGTATATGATGAGAAAAAGAGGTTCAAGCACATGGTAATGGTTGCGCGGGATATCTCCCTGCAAAAAGAATATGAGAATCAGCTAATGCATTTTGCTTATTTCGATTCTTTGACTGAACTGCCCAATCGCCGTTATTTTCAGGAATATGCAGCAGAGCAAATGGAAATCCATGATAAAACGCAAAAAAGTTTAGCAGTGATGATTCTGGACATTGATGATTTTAAAGAAATCAACGATCAATGGGGCCATGAAATTGGTGATGCAGTTATCCAGGAATTTGGTTATCGGTTGAGCACCTGCATCCATAGAGCGAATATGGCTGCCCGTCTGGGTGGGGATGAGTTTGTGGTTTTAGTAGCAAATGCAGAAGGACAGGAACAAGTGGCTAATGTGGCTGCCAGCATTTATCAAACAATGGAAAAACCTTTTAATGTGAAGGATTTATCCTTACAGGTTTCCATCAGTATGGGAATCGCCTTTTCATTGGATGAAAAAATAACAATTTCAGCCATGATGAAACGGGCGGACATGGCCATGTATAAAGCTAAAACCAGGAAAAAAATTCATTTCAAGTAAGCCCAACATGAGCAGCCTTTGCTCATGTTTTTTTATGATGAAATAATAAAGGGTTAAATTAAGTAAAATTATTGGTAAAATTAGTAGATCATAGATAATGTTTGAATTTTCGGAATTAAAATGAGTTTTCTTTTTCTAAGGAAAATGTTATGATTCTGTTAAATCATACATCCTATTAAAAATCCATAAATTGGTTTCTATACTAATTAAATTTACCTTAAGAGATGATACAAACGTGCATAATTAACTATAGATTTGCTGGAGTCGGCAATGGTTAAGGAATTTATTGATTTATCTCTCTTCTCTGTCCACTGGCCGTAAAAGCCCGATTGGATGGACTAACACTCAGTGGGGAAAAAACTCCCACTGAGTGAAGTTTCTCTTTACCCCGCATTAACGGTCAGTAAGACTTCCGCTTCGCGAAAGTCTACTGGCCGTAAAAGCCCGATTGGATGGACTAACACTCAGGGGGGAAAAAACTCCCACTGAGTGAAGTTTCTCTTTACTGAATAACTGAGGTGAAAAAGATGAAAGAGTCCTTAATGAAAATTTTTATGGTCATCAGCCTGAGCTGCATATTGGGAATCTCTTTCTTTTTTTACAGCAGTCAATATACAATCGCAGTTGACGGTGAAACAGAAACGATCCATTTGAGTTCTGATGTGGATGAACTTTTATTGACGGATGAACTTCGGATTTTAAAAGATTTGGAAGGCGATTTGCGGATTGATGATCTAGTGGAGCCCCCTTACAGTTGGAAGTTTATTTCAAATGAAGAAGAAGTGCCGAATGGCGGGTTGGCTAAAGATGTGTATTGGTTGAGCTTTACGGTGAAAAGCCAGTCAGAGGATCGGGACTGGTTGCTGGAATTGGCAAATCCATCTATTGATGAAGCCATTCTTTACTCGCCGGTTCCGACAGGTGAATACACTAGTGAAAAAATTGAGAAAGGCATTTCAAGATCAACGGAAACACATCCTCATCATCATTTAATTTTCGATTTGAGTTTATCGGAGGCGGAAGCAAGTACATACTTTTTGCGTGTGGAGTCAAAAGGTACTAAGTACATGCCATTGACGATTTGGGAACACGGTGCATTTGAAGAGCATTCCCGACAAATCACTGCATGGATCGGGCTATTCAGCGGAGTAAGCCTCATCTTTTTTTGGTGCTGTATCCAGTGGTTTCTCAAATATAGACAAAAAAACTTTCTGTATCTCCTGTTGTTGTCTATTTCATTTATTTTAGTGTCCTCAACCTGGTCCAATTTCAGTTTTGCCTACATATGGTCAAACTTGGAATGGTGGAACAGACAAACTGTCGCCGTATTGATTGGAGCAGCCAGTATTCTGTTATTGGTTGTTACGCGTGAACTGTTTGCAGAAAGACTCAAAGCCTCTCGCTATTTCACTATTATTAAAGCAATGATAGTTTTAGCCTTGTCTTCAATAGTGCTTTCTTTCTTTTTCTATCCCATCGCTGCATTGCTGCTGTATGTAGTGGCTCTTCTGTCTGCCGGTGTTTCTTTTTCAATCGCTTTTTATGCTTGGAACGAAGGGGAACGATATGCCGGCCTGTATGCGATTGCTCAATCTTTTTTGGCAGTGGCTGTTTCAACAGCCTTTTTAACTGCCGCTGCGATTATTCCTTATTTGAATATCCTCCATTATGCAATTTATTTCTTTAGTGGAATGGGTCTCTTATATGCAGCAAAGGCATTGCTCGAGAAAGAACATATTGGTTTTAAAAAATTAGGGGAACTGGAGCGCCAGAAAAATGATCGGCAACAGTCAGAAGCGGAAATGCTGAAACATGCTAATAAGCAAAAAGATGAGCTGCTGGCATATACATCGGCAGGCCTGAAAATACCTCTTGAGGACAGGGATGGAATTGCGCGATCCCTTCAAGAAACAACGGAAGGGACAAAGTCTTTTGCAACGGCGAGTCAATTGAATGAATGGGTGGCAAGTGGAGAAAATATGGCACATTTGGTCAATAGTGTTGAGGATCTTTCCAAAAAGGAGCGAGATTCTGAAACGGGGCAAGTTGAAGCAGGTATTAGGGAGCTTTCTGTTTCCAAATTGGCGGCTTCCATGTTGAAACAGCAAGAAACAAAACAAACGTTGAATATCCTTATTATTGATTCAAAAGAGACCAATCGGTTGGCACTTTTGCAGCAATTGGGTTCAGGTGGTTACCGAGGAATTGGCGCAGAAGATGGCCAAGCTGCTTTGCGCATATTGGCAGAAAACGCAGTCGATCTGATTGTAATGGATGGCAATTTGTACGATATAACAAGTGACGAGTTATGCCGACAGATCCGCGGCGAATTTACATTGACGGAGTTGCCGATTTTGATGTTATCGGATGAAGATGGACTAGATGAGAAAAAGGATGCTTTCAAAGCGGGTGCCAACGATTTTCTGGTGAAGCCTTGTGACAAAGAAGAGTTTATGCTGCGCGTTGAGACATTGGCGAATATGCGCAGGCTGACCCAGGAAATGGCCAACTTAAATCATTTTCTGGAACGCAATGTCCAGGAAAGGACAATGGCATTGGAAGTCACCAATAAAAATTTGCTGACAGTCAATGATGAAATCCTGGAAATTGAGAAATCCAGAAACGAAATGCTGTCTGCAATTTCACATGAACTGGGTACACCCATTACACTGATCCATAGCTATATCCAAGCGGTTAAGGAAAGTTTGATTGAAGAAAACAATCCGCGCTATTTGGATATGATCCATAAAAAACTATTGCTTCTGGAACGCCTGACAGAAGATCTTGTAGAACTGACGAAATACAAGTCTGGCAATATGACCTTGCGATTCGAGCAACATGAGCTGCAGCCATGGACAGAGCGGCTCGTCGATTCGTTGGCATCTGATGTCATTCAAAGCGGGCGGGAATTCAAATTCCACGGCACAGAAAATCCGGATGGAATCAATCAAGCTTATCTTGCGATCGACTTGGACCGGATTGATCAGGTCATTTCCAATATTCTCTGGAATGCCGTTAAGCATACGTCTTCAGAAGAAGGGCGGATTGAGCTGTCTCTGGAGCTGCTTGCCCAAAACAATGATCATGCTTTATTGGCTGAAGAGGATTTTGATGGAGAACTGGTCATTCGGATTTCTGATAACGGGCGGGGCATCAAGAAAGAGGCATTGCCGCATATATTTGACCGGTTTTACAAAATCGATAGTTCTACGAGCTACAAAGGGAGCGGGCTTGGGCTCGCAATTGCTAAAGAAATCATTTTGGCCCATAAAGGGCAGATATGGGCGGACAGCAAAGAAGGCAAAGGGAGTGTTCTGATTATTGTATTGCCGCTGGTTCTGCATTAACGAACAGGAGGAAAACAGATGACTGCTGCTACAGTGTTGATTGTCGAGGATGATGAAGGAATACGCGAATTGATGCGATTGTTCTTGCTGAAGAAAGGGTATGGCGTCATTCAGGCTGAAAATGGTCTACAGGCTTTGGATATGCTGGAAAGCGAGAGGCCGGACCTGATTTTACTGGACGTGGAAATGCCGGGCATGAATGGTTTGGAAGTATGTGAGAAAATCCGCTTGAAAACGACTTTGCCGATTTTGTTCGTCAGCTATCGTAAAGAGCTGGTCTATAAAATTCAGGGATTGGAAGCGGGCGGCGACGATTACATCACCAAGCCGTTTGATTTCAACGAACTGGAAGCCCGTATACGTGCCATTCTGCGAAGAAACGGCTGGAAGAACGATGAGGAAGACGGGCTGACAATCCTGAAATATAAAGATCTGCATATTCATGTGGATGCGCGCGAATTGTATATAGAAGGGGCTCAGGTAAAGCTCTACCATAAAGAATTTCAATTGCTGCTGCTATTGGCCCAAACGCCAAACCGTGTATGGACGGCAGAGCAGTTATATGACCAGGTATGGGGCTATTATTCAGAAGGTGATGTGCAGACAGTCAAAGTCCATATCAGCAACTTGAGGAGAAAGATTGAGAAAGATCCTGCTAACCCGGTTTATATCCAGACGGTTAGAGGGTTCGGCTACAAATTCATATGGGAATGAAAAGCATTCGGCTGTTACTGGCTGAATGCTTTTTATTTTGCCGTTTAAGTGGCAGGGGCAAAGAGCGTTAATTTGTTGGCTGCAACAGTACAATGGCTTTTAAGTTATTTTATAGTCTTTTAAGCCTTATTTAAAATAGTGCCCTGTGATTAATAACCTGGTTTATTCCCTTATTTATTATTTTACTGATTATTGATTATCTGAATTGGTTCTTAATGCCTTTATTTTTTAAAGTTTTCTCTTTTATTAGAATTTTTAGATTACTTAACTTGTTTTTAACCTTCAAGTTTTACGATGAAAATAACAAAGGATAAACCTTAGGAGGATTTGATTATGGAAAGCACATTCAATTTGAATAAATTCCTGAAAGCAATGGCAAAAAGAAAAATGTTGATCATCCTAGTAACACTGGCTTTTATTGTTATTAGTGCGGTTGCCAGTTATACCGTGATGAAACCGGTCTATCAGGCGACAACGCAGATTTTAATCAACCAAAACACAGCAAGCAGCCAGGATTTCGATAGTCTGGATATCGACACCAATCTTCAATTGATCGGAACCTATAATGTCATTATCAAAAGCCCGGCGATTCTAGCCAATGTCATCGAGGAGTTACAGTTGAAAGATACGATTTCCTCCTTAACGGAACGCATTACGGTCAATAACATCGAAAGCTCACAAGTCGTTACCTTATCAGTGGAAGATTCTTCGATGGAACAGGCTGTGTTGATTGCGAATACAACAGCACAGGTCTTCCAAAAGGAAATCCAAACGATGATGAATGTGGACAACGTCAGTGTTCTTGCTGCAGCAGAAGCTGCTGCAAACCCAAAACCGATTCGCCCGGACCCTGTTTTTAACATGGCAATCGGAGCGGTGGCCGGACTGGTTTTCGGTATGGCCATCACGCTGATCCTGGATCAATTGAATACAACGGTCCGAACAGAAGAAGATATTGAAGAAATCCAGGGGCTTCAAGTTTTGGGGATTGTCAGTCCTGTAGACAGCAATTTGAAAATGGAAAAACCATTAAATCTAACAGAGAGATTGGAGAAGGATATACATGCAGGCAATGAACAAGACAAAAAGGTTAATGCCGCGAAAATTGGTGGCTCGTACTAATCCACAATCGATTACTGCTGAACAATACCGAACGATTCGGACCAATATCAATTTCTCGACACCTGGTTTGGATTCGAAAGTCATCTTGTTCACATCTGCTTCAAAAGAAGAAGGGAAATCGACAACAGCGGCAAATATGGCAATCGTATTTGCCGAAACCGGAAAAAGAGTCTTGTTGATCGATGCCGATATGCGGCGGCCGACTTTGTACCGGACGTTCCAATTAGGGAACAACACCGGCCTGTCTAATCTCTTGCTGAGAAAAGGGCAGTTGAAACATTCGGTAAAAGCGAGTGGGGTTCCAAACTTGGATTTGCTGATGAGCGGACAAATTCCGCCAAACCCGGCGGAATTGCTGGAGTCCGATGCATTGGAGGAGTTGCTGGAAGAAATGCGCGGTCAGTACGATTATATCCTTTTTGATTCACCGCCGATCCTGTCAGTAACCGACTCCAAGATTTTAGCGAATAAATGCGATGGCACAGTTTTGGTAGTGAATACAGGGAAATCAGAGAAAGTCAGCGTTGAAAAAGCTCGTGACTCTTTGGCTACAGCGAAAGCATTCATTCTCGGAGTTGTCCTGAACAATTATCCGCTCAACAAGGAAAACTATTATTACCATAATTACAACGACTAAGCTGTTGATCAGAAAGGGCGAGCGTAAATGGAGATGTACAAACACCGTGCACTTGAAATTCTTCATCGTTCACTGATCCCTTTCCTTGTTGTTTTTCGCCAATTTCGTATCTTTGTTTCGAATGGATTTGAAAGTATTGAAGAAAAGCTGGAACTGGTAGCTTTGCCGACAGCTTCACATCTGACTGGAAAAAGCGTTTTGGTTACTGGAGCAGGGGGATTTGTCGGCTCCAAAATTGCCCGTCAGCTGATTCAATATCAGCCTTCCTGCATTCTGCTGCTTGGACATGGACCGCAATCCATTTATTCAGTTGAATATGAGCTAAGAAAGTTGATGGTAGGGAATATTGAAATCATACCGATTGTTCTGGATGTTCAAGATAAAAAAAAGATCTATTCCATTATTGGGCGCTACAAGCCAGACATCATCTACCATACAGATGGGCACCGGCAACTAGATATAACAGAAGACGATTCATCTATCACTCTACATGGGGCTGTCTTTGCTGCCAATAACATTGCGGAAGCTGCTAACCGTTACCAAATTAAGCGTTTTGTGATGATTTCTACTGAGTTGGCTGAAAAGCCGCGAAATCTCATGGAAGCTGAAAAACGCTTGTCTGAAATGGTTGTTGAGAGTATTTCATTGACCAGTTTGACTCGGTACATCATTGTGCGTTTGCCGGAAGATGGAATGTCTGCTAAGTCGAAGAAGCTTTATAGTCCGAGTGACACAAAAATAGCAGATGCTCAGCTGGTGCAGCGTATTCTGCAAACGGACAGCCAAGCGCCAGCATCTGATTTATACGGCTTGAAGAAGACCGATTCAAGCCCATCTAGAGGACTTAGCCAAATTGAAATGGCCAGATTCCTGAAACAATTGAAAACAGCCACGGAGAATGAAGCGCGTCAGTTGGTCATATCTTTTCTGAAGCGTTAAACACGAAAGGGTGAAATTAATGGAGCCAGAAAAACATCACAATGAATTTCGTTTTGAAGAAGAGTTGCGTGAATTAGGTAGGGATCTGACGTTTCAAAATGACGATATGATCAAGCAGCATCCTTTTTTGAATAAGATTTATCCGTATGCACTGAATACCATCCACTTGGTCACGTATTGTGAAAACAATACAATTTCATTGTTGTCGGCCAGTCTGGAAATCGGCACGGTTGAAAGCGTCAGTGGATTTGCCGATGAAATTGGCGGCATTTCATGCGGAGTGGACCATCAGGGGAATTTAAAGCCATATGCTTATAATCTGAATACATTGGAGAAGATTTATAAGCATCCACAAACACGTTTTGTGTTTGCGGGCAGCCAAATCCCTCATTTTGACAGGCTAAAGTCTTTTGCCATCAATTTGCATATCGACAACAAAGCCGATGACGTAATTTCTTGGAAGCTGGCCTTAAATGCTAAAGGTCATCCAATTTTAATCACTTCTCTAAAAGAAAAAGAAAACTTGCTCTAACTGCCTAATAAACAGAACTGATTTCAGTCAGGAATAAGAAGCGAGTGAAGGGGGATAGTCGTCAGCATGTTACATAATCTGAAAATAGCTGTAGTCGGATTGGGGTATGTCGGCTTGCCTGTAGCAGCCGCCTTTAACCGGAAATATCCTGTCACTGGTTATGACATCGATGAAAAAAGAATTCAAGCACTAACCATCGGATTGGATAAAACGAATGAAATAAGCCGTGAGGAGTTTCTGGACTCCACTCTTGTTTTTACAGCCGATCCAGCGGATTTGAAAGATGCCGGGTTTATTATCATCGCTGTGCCCACTTCTTTCGACAGGCACAAGCTGCCCGATTTAACGGCTTTGCAGGAAGCCAGCAAATGTGTCGGGCAGCATATGAAAAAAGGAGCGGTTGTGGTTTATGAATCGACTGTGCCGCCGGGAGTGACAGAGGAAGTCTGCATTCCGATACTGGAGAAATACTCGGGCTACGAAAGCGGTAAAGAATTTTTTGTCGGTTATTCTCCGGCACGGGTTCTGGCTGGGAATAAAAAGTATAGTTTTACAAAAATGAAAAAAGTAGTGGCGGGACAAAACGAGGAAGTAACGGAATTTTTGGCGCAAGTTTATGGCAGTGTGGTTACAGGCGGTATTTATCAGGCACCCTCAATCCGTGTGGCTGAAACTGCCAAGTTAATTGAAAATATCCAGCTTGATGTCAATGTGGCATTGATGAACGAACTTGCTTTGATTTGCGGTCGCTTAAATATTGATACGCAAGAAGTGCTTGAAACTGCGGGCAGCAGAATTGGTTTTGTGAAAGCTGCTCCGGATTTGGTCGGAGGACAGGGAATCGAGTTGGCTCCTTTATACTTGGCGAACAAAGCAGAATCTGTCGGCCACAGTTCCGAAGTCATTTTATCCGGCCGCAATATCAACGAAGGCATGGGGCGGTACATTGCCCAAACATTGATCAAAAAAATGATTCAGGACAATATCAGCATAGCTGATGGCCGCGTGACAATATTGGGGCTTTCATCTAAAGAAGATGTTCCCGATCTCCGCAATTCCAAAGTTGCTGATATCGTACAGGAACTCAGGGAATACGGCATTGAAATACAATTGGCCGACCCCTACGCTTCCACTGAAGATACAGCAAGCCATTATCAACTGGAACTCCTCACCCACCGGCAGTTGAAGCCCGCCCACGCAGTTATTTTGGCAGTTCCGCATAAACTCTATAAAGAAGCTGGTTGGAAACAGTTTGAAGGATTATTGATTGGTCAGCAAGGCATTGTCTTCGATGTCAAAAGTATACTTGATCCTAAAAAGAAACCGGAAAAAGTCCAGCTATGGCGTTTATGAAGTATTAAGTAATGGAAAAAAGCTTATGGCGTATCTAACTTCACATCAAAAACCACCTGTTGATGCAGGTGGTTTTTTGATGTAAAAAAAAGATTTTGAATCTGTCGTGGACGTTCTTTTTACAATGGGAATTTTCTGTTAAGTTCTCATTGATTTCTAATATAGGTCTCATAAGGCTCTCAGAATCAGCCTCTACAATAGAGTTTATAAAGTTAGTAATTAAACATAAGAAAAGGAGGCGGAAGGCTTGGCTATTGAGATATTCTGCAGAAAAGAACAGAAATACCTAATCAGCAGACAACAGTATGAGCGGTTGGTTGAAGAATTAGGTGAGTACATGCGGAATGACAGAAATGGAAAGGATGGAAAGTACTCAGTCAACAGCCTGTATTTTGAAAATGAAGAAAAACAGATTTACTTTGAAACGAAGAATAAACTGCAGTATCGCCAAAAGCTTCGTCTGCGGGTGTACGGAAAGACAGACCTTACTGGAACGGCTTTTTTTGAAGTAAAACAAAAGCATAATAATGTTGTCAACAAGCGCAGGCTGATTGTGCCTCTTGCAGAAGCTTATCGTTATTTGGA
Source organism: Planococcus notacanthi (assembly GCF_030407825.1). Lineage (NCBI taxonomy): Bacteria > Bacillati > Bacillota > Bacilli > Caryophanales > Caryophanaceae > Planococcus > Planococcus notacanthi. The sequence goes on from NZ_JASDCQ010000001.1 coordinate 217,295, forward strand.
AAAAAACGGCGAACAAGAATTAGATCAATTCAACGTATCCAATCCACAGGTGCTGAAAGAAATCGACTACTTCCGGAAATATTATCAGTTGCAGCCAGAAATGATTGTCAGCTACGATCGCCATGCCTTGCATGGAATTGATGATCCTGATTTGCGTCTCACCTTCGATTTTAATCTCAGATGCCGCAATGAGGATCTGCGGCTGGAGAATGGGGGATATGGGGATTATTTTATCGATCCGAACCTGGTGGTGCTTGAAGTAAAGGTGGACCACAGTGTGCCCTTATGGTTGGCTCGAATTCTGCAGCGGCTTGATTGTGAGCAGCGCAGCGCTTCAAAGTTTTGCACAAGTACAGAATTGCTGGGGGATGAGAAATTTTCCTTGGAAACCGAATTCAAAATGTAAATAGGAGGAGATCAATATGGCAACTATTACAGAACTTTTTCAATTCAACCCCGAAACCGGTGAGTCCACCATTTGGATGAGCTTTGCAGCAATGGCGATTGCATTGATTCTGAGCTTGATCATCACGACAGTCTATCAGCACACGTTTAATGGAGAAAGTTATTCACAGGATTTTGTACACACAATTATTATGATGAGTGTGGTCGTTTCAGTAGTCATGAACGTAGTGAGCGGCAATGCAGGCGTTGCATTCGGATTATTTGCAGTCTTCTCCCTTATCCGTTTCCGCAGTGCTGTTACGAACGCCAAGGACATCGCATATATCTTCTTCGGCCTTTGTGTGGGAATGACATGCGGGCTGTTTCAATTCCAACTGGCTATTCTCTTGACGTTATTTGCTTCAGCGGTCTTTTATTTCCTATTTAAAACCAATTACGCAAAAGGGCGCGATACACAAATTTTGAAAGTTACAGTTCCTGAAAACTTGAATCATGAAAAGCTGCTCGATGATATTCTGAAAGACAAGACGGTCGATCATCAATTGCGCCAGGTGGAAACAACCAACTTGGGCACAATGATTCTGTATACGTTTTCCATCCGCAGCAAGCCCGATACCAAAGACCATGAACTGCTCGATCTGATTCGGGAGCGCAATGCCAACTTGAAAGTTTCCTTGTCTTATCTGCAGCCGAAGGAAATGTAGGGTCTAGTCCGGGGATACTTCTCCGGACTGTTTTTATGGAGCGGGGGAAGGGTATGGAACAGTATAGAACTGAAGGAGGGCGTAGCTATGGAAATTGTGGCGAAAAGAGACTTGCTGAAGGACCGTTATGGGAATTATTATATGGTGTCTTATGCTTCCAAAAAGTCGTTGACAATTGTCAATGCCGCTATGTACCATGCGTTCAATCAAATGCTGAACGAAGAACTGGTTGCCAAGGTGAAAGCGAAGTATCCGAATGATGTGGCTTGTGGGAAATATTTTGCCGACCTTGTCCATGAGCAAGTAAAAGAGATGAACCGTCCTGGGAACCCTGGAAACATTTACGACATTGAAGATGTAAAAAAAGAATATGATCTGCATATGAAACCGCTCTATGACGATTCATTTCATTTATCGTAAAGCTTCATATTTTTGACTGCCTGCCCTGAGAAAGGGCAGGCTTTTTTTGCGCAAAAACGGGTAGGTTAAAGTTGGGGATTGAAAAGGCCCTGCAAATGATGTATTTGTCTCCTGATTGGGGCAGGGTTGGAGAAAATCATCAAAAAGGCTAAGTACTTTTCTGCTATAGGGTATTGGAAATCCGAGCAGTTGCTGCTACTGGAGTGTTAGCGCTTACAGGGAGATAAGAATACTATTGAAAAAGGAAATAGGGCTTTATTGCTTTATCCGCCTAAAGTCTGAAAAATATAAGAATTGTCCGAAAACTCTTTCAATTATTCAAATACTCTTTATAATAAACAATTATGAACAAAGGGAGATGAGGCATATGTCTAAACTGAAAAACGACTCGTTGCAATTGCATCGGACGCATCAAGGGAAATTGGAGATTCGGTCGAAAGTGGCAGTGGAAAACGAAAGGGACCTGAGCCTCGCTTATTCTCCAGGAGTTGCTGAACCTTGTCGGGAGATCGCGGCAGATCCAGCAAAAGTTCATGACTATACCATGAAAAGCAATATGGTCGCAGTGGTTACAGACGGCACAGCAGTTCTGGGACTTGGCAATATAGGGCCGCTTGCAGCATTGCCTGTCATGGAAGGGAAAGCTATATTGTTCAAAGAGTTTGCCGGTGTGGACGCATTTCCGATCTGTCTGGATACAACAGATGCAGAAACCATCATCCAAACAGTGAAGTTGCTTGAACCAGGTTTCGGCGGCGTCAATCTTGAAGATATTTCAGCCCCTACTTGTTTTGTAGTGGAAGAGCGCCTGAAAAAGGAAATGGGCATTCCTGTGTTTCATGATGATCAGCACGGTACCGCGATCGTCACCTTGGCTGGCTTGATCAATGCATTGAAATTGGTCGGCAAAGACGTTCCGGAAACCCGAATTGTGGTGAACGGTGCAGGAGCGGCTGGAATTGCGATCGTGAAATTGCTGAGCAAATTCGGTTTCGGGCATGTGATCATGTGCGACACAAAAGGTGCCATTTTTAAAGGGCGCAAAAACGGCATGAATCCATTTAAAGAAGAAGTGGCTGAAATGAGCAATTATGAACGCAAAGAAGGTTTATTGGCAGATGTGATTCAAGGAGCGGACGTTTTTATCGGTGTTTCTGCAGAAGGCGCATTGACTCAGGAAATGGTGGAAACCATGAACAATGATGCCATCATCTTTGCAATGGCCAACCCTAATCCTGAAATCCTTCCGCATTTGGCTAAACAGGCTGGAGCAAGAGTTGTTGGAACAGGGCGTTCCGACTTCCCGAACCAGGTCAATAACGTATTAGCCTTCCCAGGGCTCTTTAGAGGGGCGTTGGATGTTTTGGCTACGGATATCAACGATGCAATGAAAATCGCTGCTGTAGAAGCAATAGCCGGCTTGTTGGAGACGCACGAGCTGCATGAAGAGTATGTCATACCGAAACCATTTGATTTGCGTGTGGCTTCAGCGGTTGCAGCCGCGGTTGCTAAAGCGGCAATCGAAACAGGCGTTGCCCGGAAAACAATTGAAACGGATGATCTGCAGCAAAAGACAGCAAGCTTATCGGCAGCCGGAGAATAATGCACTATATAATAGAAGAAACTCATTCGCTTTTATTCCAGCGAATGAGTTTTTTTGTGCAGAATTTGGATGAACGACTACAAATTCATTTGAACGTTCACAACCCGTAACGCGCTTATTAGAAGACAGAAAAAGCCCTTTGCCGCGCGGCAAAGGGCTGCTTCATAAGATCTTATCCGAAAATCTCTTCAGATACTTCCACGATGTATTTCAATTTGTCCCATTGCTGTTGTTCTGTCAATTCGTTGCCGTGGTGTGTAGAAGCGAAACCGCATTGCGGGCTGATGCACAATTGCTCAAGCGGCACAAACTCGGCAGCCTCTGCAACGCGGGCTTTGATGGATTCTTTGTCTTCCAGTTCGCCGTTTTTTGAGGTAAAGACGCCCAGAACGACTTTTGCGCCACCGGCAGGAATGTGTTCAAGCGGCTTAAAGGAGCCGGAACGGTCATCGTCGTATTCGAGGAAGAATCCGTCCACATTTTCATTTGCGAAAATTGTCGGAGCAATCAAAGCATAGCTGCCTTCAAAAGCCCACTTCGATTTGTAATTTCCGCGGCATAGATGAGTCGTCACTGTCAGATCTTCAGGTTTTCCTTCCAACGCTCTATTGGTTACGCGCAATGCCAGATCGATCAAGTAATCGCGGGAGTGGTCACCTTCACTGAAAGGGATTTCCGGTGAAGAAAGGCCGGCAATATAAACGTCGTCAATTTGCAGGTAACGGACACCTGCTTTGTAGAAGGCCTGAAACGCATCGCGGTAAACTTGAATAATGGCTTGTGCGTATTCTTCAATGTCCGGATAAATTGCAGCATTGCGAATTCCCGCATTAAAGAATTGGTTGGGGCTCGGAATCGTTAATTTTGGAACAGCTCTGCCGTCAACAATGTCTTTCAATTCAAGGAAATCCTGGATGAACGGGTGATCAGGATCAAATGAAATCTCCCCGATATTCCGGACATCATAGCGCTCTGTTTCTTCACCGGCAAACTGGTAACCTGATTCCGGCACATAGCCTTCAAAGCCATTGATATGTTCCATGAAATCCAGATGCCACCAAGTACGTCTAAACTCGCCGTCTGTAACGGCTTTTAATCCGACCTCGATTTGTTTCTCGACAATATGTTGGATTTCTTTCGTTTCGATTTCCCGCAGCTCTTGTGCCGAAATCGTCCCGGCTTTGAAATCTTCTCTTGCTTTATGTAAGGAAGCCGGACGCAGCAGGCTTCCTACGTGATCGGCCTTGAATGGGGCAGTAATCGTTTGAGTCGTTGTCATGTCTGTATTCCTTCTTTCTCTAATAGTATTTTTTCAGTTAGCAATGCTTAACCCGTTGCGGCGTGCTACTTGAGCCAATGCTTGGCTAAGATCCTGTACCAAATCATCCGGATGTTCCAAGCCGACGGAATAGCGCAGCAAGCCGTCAGTGATTCCGCGTTTTTCACGTTCCTCTGCAGGCATAGAGCCGTGTGACATCGTTGCAGGGTACGATAAAATCGACTCGACAGCGCCAAGGCTGACGGCAAACACTGGAATACGCAGATGCTCCACAAAGACGCGTGCTGACTTTTTATCAGCTAGGCGGAAAGAGAGCACAGCTCCCGCGCTTTTTGCCTGGCGTTCGTGAATCGGATTGCCCGGATGGAATGAAAACCCTGGATAGTATACTTCTTCGATCAATGGATGGTTGTGCAGGTATTCGGCAATTGTCCGTGCTGATTCCGATGACTGGCCAAGGCGTGCTCCTAAAGTTTTGATTCCTTGGATCAACAGGTAAGAATCCTGTGCCCCCAAGACCGAACCGAAGGTATTTTGAATAAAACCTAGGCGATTGCCGAGTTCTTCATCTTTTGTAACCGCAAGGCCCGCAACCACATCGCTGTGCCCGGAAAGGAATTTTGTTGCGCTGTGAAGAACGATGTCTGCGCCAAGTTCCAACGGATTTTGATAGAGCGGCGTCATGAAGGTATTGTCGACGAATGTCAGACAGCCATTGGCTTTCGCCAGTTTTGCTGCGATTTCGATATCCGTAATATTCATAGTCGGATTGGATGGTGTTTCCAAGTAGACGACTTTTGTATTCGGCTGAATGGCATTAGCCATTTCATTCAAATCGGTCATGTTGACGAATGTGTATTCGATATTGAATTTATCCAGCACTTCTGTGATGAAGCGGTAAGTTCCGCCGTAGACATCTTCTGATACCAGGACATGGTCGCCAGAAGACAACAGCATAAATGCGGAAGAGATAGCAGCCATCCCGGAAGAAAAGGCAAAGCCGCGCTTGCCGCCTTCCAATTTTGCGATGGTTTCCTCTAATGCCAGACGTGTCGGATTCCCGGAACGGCTGTAATCAAATGGGCCAAATGAATCCAGGCTTTTCTGATGGAATGTGGAAGATAAATAAATCGGTACGTTGACAGCTCCGGTTAATGGGTCAACTCCGGTAGAATGAATAAACTTGGTTTCGATGCGATCAGTCATATTCAACAACCTCCTTCTTCAATTTCGAAAATGCCTGTGTCAAATCGGCAATTAAATCTTCAGCGAGTTCGACGCCAACTGAGAAGCGCAATAGCCGGTTGCAAACGCCGCGCCGGGTACGTTCTTCAAATGGAATATCTGCATGGGTTTGGGTAGCCGGATAAGTGATGAAGCTTTCGACGCCGCCTAAACTCTCGGCAAATGTAATGAGTTTAATGTTTTCAAGAAAAGGGCCAACCCCTTCTTCGTCCTGCAGGCGGAAGGATAACATGCCGCCTTTTCCCGGGTAGAGCACATCAGAAACAACTGATTGCTGCAACAGGAATTCCGCAATGGTTTTGGCATTGGCTTCATGTTGGCGCATGCGTAATGGCAAAGTCTTCAATCCGCGTATCAACAACCAGGAATCGAAAGGCGACAGTACGGCGCCGACCGAGTTATGGAATGTTGAAAGCCTTTCACAAATGCTTTCGCCTTTTGCGACAACCAAACCAGCGAGTACATCGTTGTGGCCGCCGATGTACTTTGTGGCGCTGTGGATGACTATATCCGCTCCGAGTGCAATCGGCTGCTGGAGATAGGGGGTCAAGAACGTGTTGTCGACAATCAGCAGCAGGTCATGCTTTTTCGCTAAAGCTGCATAGGCAACAAGATCAATTTCCTGCATGAGTGGATTGGTCGGCGTTTCAATGAACAATGCCCGTGTATTCGATGTTATTTTTTCTTCTGTATCTTCAACGTTCTTAAATTCGGCATAGGTGGGATGAATGTTATAGGCGGAAGCAAAGTGGTCAAGCAGGCGGTATGTTCCACCATATATATCTTCCGGAACCAACAATTCGTCGCCAGGACGGAAGAGGGACAAGACCAATTGGATAGCCGCCATTCCCGAGCTGCAGGCAAATCCGGCATCGGCGCCTTCGAGTTCCGCAAAGCCTTCTTCAAGGACAGCGCGTGTCGGGTTTTTGGTTCGTGTGTAATCATAGCCCGTCGATTTGCCAAGTCCTTCATGTTCATAAGCCGTCGATAAATATATGGGCGGATTCACAGCTCCTGTAGTTGAATCGCTGCGATTGCCTAATTGAACCAATAAAGTTTCCAAGCTGTTTTTTGTCATTCCACTCATCCTCCCAACAATAAAACAGGGGCTTTTCTTCAATGAAAGAAGAAAGCCCCTGTCTAGAAACGCATTCTTCTCATCTTTTAGGCGCAGCCTATTGGAATTAGCACCGTGTCTTCGTCAGACTGGTTGCTGAGACTTCACAGGGCCAAATCCCTCCGTCTCTCTAGATAAGAAATATCTTATTAAGTTTATGTTGTATCTATTACGATGTTTCTAATCTTAAATCATTTAGCCATGGAAAGCAAGGGCGAATTTTAAATAGTTAAAATAGAAAGAAAACAGTAAGCGGAAATTGTAGATAGAGCCTTGTACATCCATGTCAGATCGGATGTCGCATCAGTAAGTAGAATAATTTGCTATCAGTTAAAGAATCAGGGCTCATCACTACAGAACCGCGGTATTCTTTTAATTCGTATATCGAAGTGTTATAATTTATGGAGGAAATTTTGTGTATAAAGGAGAAAGCAAATGTATATTGTCACTTCGACGGTAGTTGTTCCGCCTGAAAAAACCGAGGAAGTTATCGGGATTTACCAAAAGCGTTCACGCCGCGTCGATCGGGCGGAAGGCTTTCATTTATTTAGATTGATCCAAAACACCAAAAAGAAAAATGAATTGACGGTCCATATGGAATGGCATACGAAAGCATCTTATATGGCGTGGGTGAGAAGCCAGGAATTCAAGGAGATTCATGATCTTGAGAAAAATTACCCGGACCAGGAATTAGCGGGAATTATCCCCGTTGTTCGGCAGTACGAAGTGGTGGCAGAATGAAGAACGACGTAAAAAATAAAATTGCTTCTGAAACGGCAAAAAGCATATATGCTGCATACCCGACACTTTGGGAGCGTTTTGGAGAGCGCGGTTTTGAGCATACAGAAAAAGATAACCATCACCACCTGGATCATTTGGAGACTGCGTTTTCCCTCAAGGATGAACAGGTATTTATTGATTACGCCATTTGGCTGGAAACTGTTTTGACAAGCCGGAATGTTGAAAGAGCCTTGATCATCGATAATTTTGACCGCTTACTGCAGATCCTTCCGGGGAATACAGAACAAGAGGAAGAAGTCTTTATGTCAGGTTGTTTGCAAAGTGCCATTGCGGTGTTGAAACCTTCATAGAGTAAAGGAGGCTGACATGAATAATCAATCTAAAGAGTTGGCCGAGTTATTTTTGGCCGGCAATGAAAAGCAGGCTTTGCATACAGTTCAAGCCTATTTGCAAAACCATACAAAAAATGAGCTTTACCAGCATATATTGACGCCTGCCATGTATTGGATAGGGGAATTATGGGAAAAGAATATCATTACAGTGGCTGATGAGCATTTAGCAACGGCCATTTGCGATTATGTGGTGTCAGTGACAGAAATGCGTAAAGGGGAACAAACTCCTGAGCAAAAGAAAGTGATGGTCCTCGGACCTGAAGGGGAAGACCATTATATCGGCTTGAAAATGGTGGCTTCGTTATTCAAAGAAAACGGTTGGGAAGTTCGATACCTCGGACCGAATTTGCCGCTCGGTGCCGCCATTGAAACAGCTAACCGCTGGAAACCGGATGCCATCGCATTGTCAGCGGCTTTGGTATACCGTCTGCCTGTATTGAAGAAATACACAGAAGCTTTCAGAGCGCTTGATTTCAAACCATCAGTCATCCTTGGAGGACGGGCGGTGGCCATGGCGAATTGGCCAGCTTCAGAATCTGAAGGCGTCTTGATTGTAAAAGAGTTGGATCAGCTGAAAAATTGGATCCAAACCGGAAAGGAACCTGACAATGAATTCGATATCTCATTTGGATGAATGGCCGCTGCCTGCTTTTAAATTGAATAATAAACTGGCAATCGTGGAGTCATCTGAAGAGGCAGAGAAATTAGTCGGCAGCTGTTCCGATTTTCTAGATTTTGTCGATGAAGGAAGCCGGCAAAAAGCATTAAGTTTTTTGCTGAGTAGTGAATCGGCGAGACCACTTGAGTTGAATTTCATTTCAAAAACCGGCGAACTGTTCCTTGGAGATGTCTACAGCAAATGGATCAGTGATTTTAGTTTGAACATCGTCCTTGTGCCGAAAGATAACCGGCTCATGGAGATCACCAACCAGTTGTTGAGCCTTCGCCGGCGCCTGCAGGAAACCGACTATGACCTGCTTCTTGAAAAGGAACGGACGGAGGAGCTGCTTCAACAGGTTCGGGAGTTGTCTGCCCCTTGTATCGACCTCGGCAAAAAGCACGTGCTGATTCCGCTATTCGGCGATTTGGACCCCCACAAGATTGAAGTGATCCGTTTTCATATCCTGAATCAAGTTTATGAAAATGGCGCCGAAACCGTCATCATGGATTTGACTGCTATGGAGAAGTTGGAACAGGATGGCGCCGATTATTTGAAGTCGTTAATGCAGACCTTTAAAGTGATGGGCATTGAGGGCATCATCACCGGAATCAACCCACAGCATGCCCAACAGCTCCATCATCTCCAAACGGGGCTGGACCTGCATTTTGTTTCTTCTTTGCAGATGGTCTTGGCTTCACGGAATTTACTTATATAGAATATGTTGTGAAAAGCGAAGCGGATAGCTTCGCTTTTTTGTTTTTTTAAATTAACGCTTCCGCTTTTCTAGTGTCCAGCTTCAGCGCCCAGGTCCTAGGGTCATAAGCCCATCTGACTATGCGGCAAAAACACGCCGCTTCGCCAGCTTGTCTTATGCCCGTCGGAGGCCCGCAGGAAGCGGGTCAGCTAACCGTTGCGACAGGAAGTCGCGCACTTAGGTTAGCTTCATCTTTTGATCGCTTGCGCTTTTCTTGTTCTGAGCAGAAAAAAGGAAGTTTTTGTGAAACATCGATACAATGGAATGGATAGGAGTGGAGATAGAATGGGAATTAAGAAATTCGAAAATATACCGTTGGCTGTGCTTGATTTGGCACCGATCAACGAAGGTGCTGAAACTGCACAAGCGTTCAAGAACAGCGTGGAATTGGCGCAGCATGTGGAGAAGTTGGGATTCAATCGTTATTGGCTGGCGGAGCACCATAATATGCCAGGCATCGGAAGTTCTGCGACGTCGGTTCTTATTGGCCACATCGCTGGGGCAACGGAATCCATTCGAGTGGGCTCAGGCGGCATCATGCTGCCAAACCATGCGCCACTTGTTATTGCAGAACAGTTTGGTACATTGGAAACTCTTTATCCAGGGCGCATTGACTTGGGTCTGGGCCGTGCACCGGGGAGTGACCAGGCGACTGCCTATGCGCTGCGACGTACTTTGCAGAGCAGCGGGGATGATTTTCCTCAACAGGTTGCGGAGTTGGAAAATTACTTCTCGGAAAATCCGGTTGGCCGTGTTCGGGCTTATCCGGGCACCAATTTGAAAATACCGCTTTGGCTATTGGGATCGAGCGGATTCAGTGCACAACTTGCAGCACTTAAAGGCTTGCCGTTTTCTTTCGCCAGCCATTTTGCGCCGGATTATATGATGCAGGCTTTGCAGTTGTATCATCAAAATTTCAAGCCTTCTCCTGCTTTGGCATCGCCTTATGCAATGCTGGGCGTCAATGTTATTGCTGCAGAGACACAGGAGCGCGCTGAATGGCTCGCAACTTCTTCCCAGCAGCAAATGTTCTCACTGATGAGAGGGGAACCGACGACGTTCCAGGCACCGATTGATGATTTGGAAGAAGTTTGGACAGATCGGGAAATTGCTATTTTCCGTGAGAAATTGGATTCTGAATCGATGATTGTCGGTACACCGGATGTCGTCAAACAAAAACTGAAAAATTTCATCCAAAAAACAAGAGCTAACGAAGTGATCGTCAACTCACCGATTTTCCATCAGGAAGATCGCCTGCGTTCTTACGATTACTTGGCAGAAATGATGAACTAAAGAAAATCCCGTTCCTATGAACGGGATTTTTTGCATGAAAAAGCATCTCTCCAGATTGGAGAGATGCTGAGCCGGCGTCAGTGAAGTTCTTTCGCCTTGTCTTCTTCACGCTGCCGTTCTTTTGGAAACTCCTCTTCATCATAGGCTGCATAATCAGGTGCACCTTCGCCAATCATATTCAGAACCGCATTGAAATCCTCATCTAACCGAAGTTCAACTTCTCGTGGATCAAGTACTTTGCGTTCCATTATGATCAACCTCCTTCTTTACTATTCAGCAGCCTTATCGCCATGAAGGTGGATTCCTATCTCACTTCTATTATACAGACTATTCTGCTTAATTGGAAGGGAACTGTTTGCAAGCCTTAGCAAAAAGGGTCCGGAAAATAAAAACCGTTAAAGCAAGGGCTTTAACGGTTTTTGGCTATTATTGTTGATTGATTTCTGCATTTAAGATCATTGATTCAAAGAACAGGGAAGGTGCAGTTTCATTCCACTCAAGAGAAGTCAAATCGGCTGTGCGTTTAGGCAGATTGCCATATGCGAGTTCTGTTCGCGGATCATCCGTCAATTCGAGTTTGACGTAAGGGCCTTCCGGCGTCAGCCAATTCAACTGGGACAGGCGGTTCTCCAGAGAAAACTCGATCCATTCGTCTTCTGCTTCATCCGTTTCGAATAACGGTTCCTGAGCAGCCATCAGCCATGTTTGGCTTGAATGCTGAGGCGGCAACCAGAGATTTTTTGACAGTTTGCCTTCTTCAACTGTAAACTCTGCAATTTCGTGGCGCAGTTCCTGTACCCAGTCGCCGTTGCCTAATTGCAGTCTGCGGGAAACATAGACATTGCCGATTAGAATTTCGCTGCTTCCGTTTGTGAAGACGCCATAAGGATTGGACGTTGGATCTGGACCATATATTGTTTCGTCAAGCCGTGTAGTGGATTTGGGATTCCAAGATTTAAAATCGGCATCCTCCAAATTATTGACATTCATCGATACTGTATAAGGGACCCACCCGGTATTTTTGATTTCTTCGAAAATGATGGAAGAGCCATTATTAAGCGACCGGTCGACCAATGTATACGTGCCGACGTTCAGGCCGAGCAAGGTCATCTGGTAGACCTGTGTAAGGTCAGTGCCGCTTTCAGTTACTTCGGGTTCGCTCAGCGTAATAAAAGTCGGTTTTTCAATAGTGACCGATACATTGTTTTCAGAATGAATTTCGACTTCATTTTTTAAGAACATGACGGCTGTAAAGACGATCAGCGACATGAAAAATACTACACCCATTAAAATAATGATCTTTCTAAACACAATCTTCACCTCGGTTTTCTGCAAGTTTGCCAGTTTTGATTATAACATGTGGCAACAGCAAGAAAACCGGTGATATTTGAGCATCGCATGAACAAACAAGGATACTCAGATGTATGAGAATCAAAAAAAGACGCCCCAGGGGACGCCTCTTACAATACCTTATCGAGGAAATCTTTGGCACGTTCCGTTTTTGGATGGCTGAAGAACTCATTAGGCTGGCCTTCTTCAACTAGTACGCCATGATCCAAAAACAGGACACGGTCTGCCACTTCACGTGCAAAACCCATTTCATGTGTCACGACGACCATCGTCATGCCGGATTTCGCTAAATCTTTCATAACATCCAAAACTTCTTTGACCATTTCCGGATCAAGTGCTGAAGTCGGTTCATCAAACAGCATCAGTTCAGGTTCCATTGCCAAAGCCCGCGCAATCGCAACACGCTGTTTCTGCCCCCCTGATAAGCTGTTCGGATAGGCTGTCTCTTTTTCCGATAGTCCAACACGTTCCAATAGAAGACGGGCTTTCATTTCAGCTTCTGCTTTTTTAATGCCTTTGGCTTTCATCGGTGCGTACGTCAGGTTTTCAAGAACCGTCAAATGAGGGAATAAATGAAAATGCTGAAACACCATGCCGATTTGCTGGCGGATTTTATGGATGTTCTTTTTAGAAGATGTCAGGTTCTTGCCATTGATGTCGATGGACCCGGAAGTGGGAACTTCAAGCAGGTTCAGACAGCGCAGGAACGTCGACTTTCCTGAACCGGAAGGGCCGATGATCGATACGACTTCACCTTTGCTGATAGTAGTGGAAATATCGCTTAGCACTTCATTGGTGCCAAATTTCTTATACAGATTCTGGACGTTAATCACTTTGTTTCAGCCTCCGTTCGAAAACTCTGCCGATCATCGTCAAGCCCATGACCATGCACCAGTAAATGAGGCCGACAAATAACAGCGGTTCAAAGTTGCGAAACAAATCAGATCCAACAACTTGTGCGCGTCTCATGAGATCGAGATAACCGATGGTCGAGACGATGGCGGATTCTTTTGTTAAAGTAATGAATTCGTTCATCAGAGCCGGCAGAATATTTTTGAGTGCCTGCGGCAAAATGATGTCTTTCATCATGGCCCGGTAGGGAACGCCTAACGCTTGTGCTGCTTCCATCTGGCCTTTGTCGACCGCCTGGATTCCAGCACGAATGATTTCGGAAATGTAAGCAGATGAATTTAGTCCGAACGCCAGTATGGCGGACAGGAATGCAGAAATATCATAGCCCGTCAACTGGGGAGTGGAATAATAGATGATCATCAATTGCAGAATCAGCGGTGTCCCGCGAAATATAGATGTATAAGCATCAGCAAACCATCTTAAGGGGATGATGCTGCCAATTTTGAACAATGCCAATATGGTTCCGAGGATTGACCCCAGAATGATGGCGAAAAATACGAATTTTAAGGTAGCCCATATCCCTTCCAGCATAAACGGGATATAAGGAACTATTTGTGAGAAATCCAGGTTCATCTATTACAACTCATTTCTAAAGGAAAGTTTACTCTTCGTCAGTCAGCCATTCTTTCTTCAGTTCTTCCAGCTCGCCGCTTTCTTCCATTTCGGCAAGTACACCATTCACGTCTTCAACAAGGTCACTGCCTTTCGGGAAAGCGACAGCCATGCCCGGAGAAGCCGTTGTCGGGTCATCGAAAGCTCCTAAATCCTGTGCTTCGATATAGCCCAGCGCCACTTGTTTATCCATATATGCAGCGTCGATGCGGCCAGATAGGATTTCCTGGATCAAAGCGCCGGAATCATCCAGTGCTTTCAATTCAAAGTTGATGCCTTCGTCTGCAATGATGCTTTTCGCACCTTCTTCTTGGATAGTGCCAAGCTGGACGCCTACACTTTTTCCTTCCAATGATTCAAGTGTAGTCAATTCTGAATCTTTTAGCGTGACGAACATTTCGCCCGAGTGGTTATATTCTGTAGAGAAATCAACATTTTCTCTACGAGACTCTGTAGCAGACATGCCGGCAATCACCATATCGACGCGGTCATTCTGCAAAGCACCGATAAGGCCATCGAATTTCATATCGGTAATTTTAAGTTCATATCCCAATTCATCTGCGATGTGGTTGGCTAGATCGATATCGAAGCCGACAATTTCACCTTCGGGATTGCGCGATTCAAAAGGTGCGAATTCAGCGGATGTGCCCATCTCCAAAACCTTTTTTTCTTCTGATGAGCCTTCGCTCGAGCTGTCGCTTCCGCATGCTCCAAGCAGTAAGGCAGATGATGCGAACAAAGCGATCAGTGATTTTTTCTTAATCATGGATAGTTCCCCCTAAGTGATGTATGTTTATTCATTAAAATGAATTTTAACACATCATTCTGTTTTTGAGAAGTTTTTTTATGAGAGTGGGAAAAGTTTATTTTTTCAGAAATTTAAAAGGACAAAGGCCGGCTCACTAGAATTCCTCAGTGGGCACTCGTGGGAAAAGGGAAATGGGTTGCGTATAATAACAGGGAGGAGGCGATAAAATGAGAAAATTGCTTTTGACCGGGTTTGAACCATTCCTGGATTTTACGGTCAATCCAACGATGAAAATAGTAGAAGAGCTGGACGGTGATTTAATTGGGGACTATGAAATTATCGGGAAGATTATGCCGGTGGACTTCAATGCGTCTGGAAAAATGCTGCTTGATTTCGTCGCGGAGGAAAATCCGGATGCGGTAATTTCTCTTGGCCTTGCAGCGGGGCGCTATAAGATTACGCCGGAACGGATTGCGATCAACGTCAAAGACGGGGCTGCTGACAATGAAGGCAATAAACCCATCGATGAACCGATTCGCGAAGAAGGAGAGCCGGCATATCTGTCCGCGTTGCCCATCCGGAAAATGGTCGACAGCCTGCTTGCTAATGGTTTGCCTGCAACGATCTCCAATACGGCGGGTGCATATCTATGCAATAATGTCATGTATGAAGGATTGCATTATGCGAAAACTACTAAACCAGAGATGAAAACAGGATTTATCCATATACCGGCTTCGCATGAATTGGCAATTCAGCATGGCCGCATTCCGAGCTGGTCACATGAGGATTTATTGAGAGGCGTTCGGATTTGTATCGAAGCGTTGGAAGAAGCATAAAAAGGGGCTGTCCCAAAAGACCCGGCTGATGTCCAGTGCGGCGGACGCGTTCCGAGGGCACGGCTTCTGCCGCTTCCCTCGCTGCGCTCAGTCCAGTGGCTCCAGCTCGCGCTGTTCCCGCTGGAGTCGCCGCCTCCATTCCCATCAGCCAGCTGTTCTCAGAAAACGTATTCCCCCATCAAAAAACAGCCGGAGAAAAAGGCTTTCTTTCTCTCCGGCTGTTTTATTTTAGAGACTTATGGAACAGCCCCTTCTTCTGATTAGATGATTTCCCAATTGCGCTTGGCAGCAACTGTCCGCAGTCTTTCTTCGGGTTGGACGGCTACCGGATGGCCTACAAGTTCAAGCACGGGCAAGTCTGAATGACTGTCGCCGTATGCGTAGCTATTGGCCCAATCAATGTCCTGGCCTTCGAGTGCTTCTTTGATTTTGGCTGTCTTTAGAGGGCCCTGGATATGTGAAATGGGTGTCCGGTGATCCAGGACGTTGTCTTTATAAAGGATTTCTGTTCCAATGATGGTCTTGATCGGCAATTGTTTTGTGACCGCATGCAGAAGCGGTGTAAAGGCTCCCGATACCAGCATGACGTAATCGTTGTTGGCTACATGGTTTTTCAAACGCTCAACGACGTTCGGATTCATATCGCCGTGCATTCGGTCTGCAATTTCGCCGAAATACTGTTCCAGCTCAACTTTCGTGAAAGTTTCGAGCGCAGACAGATAGGCTTGGACAGAACGTTCGCGCATTTTCCGTTCGGGATAGATTTTCAGTTTATGGCCGATATAGGGAGGCATGATGGCCCGGTAAAATTGGCGGTAGCGTTTGCTGTGCTCAGGATGATTTTTCAAATGGTCCATCATCAGCTGGAAAGTTTCCTTCGAATACAAAGTTCCGTCAAAATCAAATATGGCTACACGCAAGGTGATCAACTCCGGTTTCTCAATTTTTTTCTATTGCTATTATCATAGCGGAAAAACAGAGCCTCTTCCAGCGGATGGCTGCTGCAGGTTTAGGCATTTTCTTCTTAAGGGTATGGAAGGTTAAACGAATAATTACGCCACAGGAGGTTTTACGATGGAAAAGCAGCGCATCACAGTCGGTTACGTCGAATTGACTCAGGAAGAGTCGGACCGGCTGTTTCAAGAAGTGAAAAAAGATAAAGATATCGAAAACTATAGCGAACTTCAAGGATTGATGGAAGATTTTGATTCTGTCATCATCGAACCCGATGCACGGCCCCTCGCTGATATTCTTGATGGGGATGAAGCGCCCACAGAAACAGAACAGGGCGGCACCCGCTATATTGAAGTCTTTAATAAACTCGAAGAAGATACCCGTTATCGTTTCGAATCGTCAGATCAAAACTAAAACCAGCCGCCCATTTTCTGTGTTGGGCGGTTTTGTTATGGCAGATTCATTGGCAGAAGGCTTTCGTAAACGGAAAAAACAATTTTAGAGGAATTCACGGGAGTCTTGGCCTGATTATTCCTGATTGTCCTCACTTTAAAAAAGGATGACCCATTTTTGGGTCATCCTCTTTTTTAAGTTTCTTCTATTCTTCTATTTTTCCGATGCAGCGTTCACATTCGTAGATGATCGATTCACGTTGTTCCTTGATTTCGCATCCACATTCCCGGCATTCCTTTTTCGAGCGAGTTTCATAAGTCTGTGTGTTTTTCATCATGATCTCCTCCAATGGTTTAGTTTAGTATGTCGTACCCAGGCAGTGTCAGGAATTCAGCAAAATCACTTTGCAGCGTGAGGCTTGTAAACAATTCGCGGGCTTCCGCGTAGTTTCCAGTTGAATATTTCGCTTCGCCGACGGCTTGTTTGATTTTGGCGGCTTCTTCTTCGGTAACTTCATGGAATAACGAAACATCGATAGTACGGCCGTCTTCCAAAATCCCTTTCGGGTGGCGAATCCATTGCCATACTTGAGAGCGTGAAATTTCAGCTGTTGCGGCATCTTCCATCAAGTTATTGATAGGTGCTGCGCCGTTTCCTGACAACCAGGAAGCGATGTATTGGATACCGACTGAAATATTGGAGCGAAGGCCATCTTCTGTAATCGTGCCCTCGGGAACTTCAACTAGTTGCGCAGCCGTCACTTGGACATCTTCCCGTTTCTTATCGATCTGGTTAGGAGTGGGCATGTGTTCGTTGAATTGTTCCATCGCGATTGCGACCATCCCGGGATGGGCAACCCATGTGCCGTCGTGGCCGTCCACCGCTTCACGGCGTTTGTCTTCTGCTACTTTTTGGAATGCAGCTGCGTTGGCTTCATCATTTCCTTTAACAGGAATCTGAGCGGCCATCCCGCCGAGTGCCGGTGCATTGCGTTTATGGCAAGTCTTGATGCAAAGCTGTGTATAGGCTCGCATGAACGGGACGGTCATCGTCACTTGTGAACGATCCGGGAAAATGTATTCCGGAAGGTTGCGCATCCGTTTGATGACGCTGAAGATGTAATCCCAGCGCCCGCAGTTTAAGCCAGCAGAGTGATCGCGTAATTCGTAGAGGATTTCATCCATTTCAAATGCAGCCAAAATGGTTTCAATCAATACAGTTGCTCGAATGGTGCCTTGCGGAATCCCCAGTTCATCTTGTGCGAAAACGAAAACGTCGTTCCACAGGCGAGCTTCTAAATGGCTTTCCATTTTTGGAAGATAGAAATAAGGGCCGCTTCCACGCTCAATTAATTCTTTAGCGTTGTGGAAAAAGTATAATCCGAAATCGACCAGGCTGCCGGAAATCGGCTGTCCGTTAATATGGATATTTTTCTCCATTAAATGCCAGCCGCGAGGACGAACCATCAACACTGCTGTTTGTTCATTCAAAGCATACTTCTTTCCGGTTTCAGGAGCTTCAAAATCAATTTGGCGTCGAACCGCATCACGTAAATTTATTTGTCCATCAATGACGTTGAACCAATTTGGTGCAGTAGCGTCTTCCAAATCCGCCATGAACATCTTGGCGCCGGAGTTCAATGCGTTGATCAGCATTTTCCGGTTGGTCGGACCTGTGATTTCGACACGTCGGTCCTTCATGTCTTCTGGGAGTGGGGCAATGGTCCAATTATTATTTCGGATATGTTTGGTTTCAGGAAGAAAGTCGAGTTTCTTGCCGGCATCAATTTCTTTTTGGCGAACTTGTCGTTTTTCGAGAAGTTTAACTCGCTGTTTATCAAAATTTGTATGAAGCTTTTCAATAAATTCTAAAGCTTCAGGTGTTAAAATTGTCTCCATTCCCGGAACTTTTTCACCTTTTATAGTCACAGTCGATTTAGTCAACAAACAAATCATCCCTTTCTGAGAAAAAATTTAGAACATCTGTATTAATACAGTTTGTTTTGATGTATATTAATATATAACAGAAAATTCTAACTGTCTTGCAAACAGGACGAAAAGGAGTATTCAGCGATAAAAGCAGTTATAAGGGGATAAACACATTTGGAAGGGGAGTCAGGGGATGGAAAACAGTATGTTGGAACAAATGGGGTTTATTATGGGAGACTGGATTCCGAAAGAAGCATCGATTGCGATTGCGGTAGAGGATAGCTACATCTACTATAAAGCAGGTATTCATGACTTGAAGATCCGGGAAGGCGAACCCGTACTGCCAGGCAGTATTGCTGCACGTGCAAAAACCGATGGGAAGCGGATTGAGATGTATGTAGAGGAATCGATTTTGGGAACAGCTTATTATGGCATCGGTTACCCAATCAGGTTTGGCGGCATTGAAGGTGTGTTGGTGATCATCCTGCCGCCTGATTACTTAGTCCGCAAAAAACAGCCGATCCGATTTTTAACTGGGAAAATCGACGAAACGTGGAAGCCGGTTCCAATCGATCAAGTTTCCCATATTGAAAGCAGCCAAAAGAAAACCTGGTTTTACACGGAGCAGGAAACCTATTGTTCTATCCATACCCTGAAAAACTTGAAGCATCAATTGCCGGATACCTTCTTGCCGATTCACCGCTCTTATATCGTGAATATCAATTATATAGAAGAAATCTCCCGGGATATTGCATCAAATTATCAATTGACCCTTAGAAACGGCTCAGTTTTGCCGGTAAGCCAAAATTACACTGCAAGTGTAAGGGAACGGCTGGGGTTTTAATCGAATACAGAGAAACTTCACTCGGCAGGGTTCTTCATGGCAACTGACCCTTAAAGCAGGGAAAACGAAAAGCCAGCTGAGGATTTTTACTCCTCAGCTGGCTTTTATGCAAACATTTTTCCTGGGTTCAGTAAATTATCAGGATCCAGCATGCGCTTCATATTCTTCATGACAGCAATAGCTGCTCCGTGTTCGGCATCCTGATATTTCATTTTGCCAAGCCCGACACCATGTTCACCTGTGCACGTGCCTTCCAATTCAATGGCACGGAAGGCGAGCTTTTCGTTGATTTTTTCAGCTTCCAGTTTTTGGACAGGATCTTTGGCATCGTATGAAATCGTCGTATGGAAATTCCCGTCGCCGATATGTCCCAAGGCTCCGCCTTCCAATCCGCTTTCTGCAATGAGTTCCAGAGCGTAATCGATGAGTTCCGGAAGTTTGGAAATCGGTACGCAGACATCACCGCCCGTGACAGTCATTCCGGACTGATGCCTGAAGGCGTAAGCCATTTCATGGCGGGCTTTCCAAATCATCGCCCGTTCTTCTGAATCTGCCGCAACACGCCAATTTTCAGCGTTCATGTCATGCATCAGTTCTTGTGCCAAAGCCGCTTCTTCTTCAACAGCATTTTTCATGCCGGCAAACTCAAAAAAGAGGGAATGCTTTTCAGGCAGTCCATAGTTTCCGTAAGCATTCACTTTTCCAATGCTATAGGCGTCGACGAATTCCATGCGCTGGACAGGAATGCCGCTCAGCAAAATCATATGTGCGGCTTCTGCACATTGGTGGGGAGTTTCGAAAGTACAACTGGCAGCAATGGTGTGCTCAGGAATTCCGTGTAGCTTTAATGTGATTTCCGTAATGATGCCAAGCGTGCCTTCTGAACCGGTGAACAGCCCGGTCAAATGGTAGCCGGAAGATGATTTTTTGGCTTTTGTGCCGGTATGGAGCAATGTGCCGTCTGCCAATACCACTTCCAAATCGACAATTTGATCACGCATGACGCCATAGCGCACTGCTGTGGTTCCGCTGGCGTTGTTGGCCGCCATGCCGCCGATGGATGCATCTGCACCAGGGTCCACCGGAAACTGCAGGCCATGCCGATTGATGATGTTGTTCAATTGCAGGCGCGTGATGCCGGGCTGAACGGTGACCAATAAGTCTTCGGGTGAAAATTTCACGATTTGGTTCATGCGTTCGAAATTAAGCGAAATCCCGCCATTCAAAGGAATGGCTTGTCCTTCCAAGCCTGAACCGATGCCGAATGGAGTAATAGGAATGGAAGCATCACGGGCAATTTTCATGATGGCGATCACATCCTCTGTGGATTCCGGGAAGCAGACAAGTTCAGGTTCGACAGGTGGATGCTCGGATTCATCATGGCTATGCCTGTATAATTCGCTGATGCTTTTTGAATATTGATCTGTTTTTAAGATGCTTTCTATTTGCGTGATCCAATGATTTGTCATGCGGGTGACTCTCCTTTTATTTTATTAATAATTGATGAATGACAAAGGTTTAGTACAAATTCAAATCAGGGTAAAGAGTCTAAAAATCACTGAGGAGGAGCTATGAAAAAACTCATCGGATTTGCACTGATTTTACTGGTGTTGCTTGCTGCTTGCGGACGGCCTGCTGATCAATCCACTTCAACAGAACAAGAAGGAGAACAAGAAACCTATACAATCCGAATAGCTTATCTGGTGCCCGAAGAACATTCTGCCCATATCCAATCTTTGAAATTCAAAGAAAAACTGGAAGAAGAGTCTGATGGGCGGCTTATTGTAGAATTGTATCCGAATGGCCAATTATATGGATCGGACCGTGAAGCGATTGAAGCGGTACAGCTGGGCAATCTGGAAATGACCATTCCGGCGGTAGCCCCATTAGCTTCATTCAATGAGAAGTTTCTGGTTTTCGATTTGCCGTTTCTTTTTAATGATTACGATGCCGCCTATACAGCATTGGACGGAGAGCTGGGCCAGGAACTGCTGGACAGTCTGGAGCAAAACGATTTAAAGGGACTGGTATTCGGTGAAAATGGCTTCCGGCATGTTTCCAATAACGACAAGCCGATCCAATCCCCTGAAGACATGGAAGGGCTGAAACTGCGGACCCTGGAGAATCCATTGCATACAGATACTTTTAAGGCGTTCGGAGCCAATGCCTCTCCATTTGCGTTTGGAGAACTTTATACGGCCTTGCAGCAAGGAACGTATGATGCGATGGAGTGCCCGATTTCCCTGTACTACACGAATAAATTCTATGAAGTCCAGGATTATTTAACTTTGACGGGACATGTCTATGCAGCTGCCATTCTTCTGGCCAACAACGATTTCTACACTAGCTTGCCTGAAGATCTGCAGCAACTGGTCATGGAAGCGTCTGAGGAATTCAAGGATGAACAGCGTGCACTCGCCCAGCAGCAGGATGTTGAATTCCTGGAACAACTGAAAGCGGAAGGCATGCAAGTCAACGATTTGACAGCTGAAAAACGCGATGAATTTCGTCAAGCAGCGCAGTCTGTCTATGAGAAATACGAAAGCCAAATCGGCAAAGATCTGATCGATCGGGCATTGGCGGCGAATGAATACAAAAGAGTGGCAACCAGGGAGCGTTCCCTGGTTTTTTTGATTTCAAGCAAACCGGTAAAGAGAGAAAGTTATTAGAAAATTGTAATTCTTACTATACAAACGAATCTGTCTATTCTATACTTTCTGTATACAGTATACACTGTACAAGATTTTTATGTAGAGGGGAGGAATTATGGAGAAAATCGTGAAACAAGCCACATTGGCGGATCAAGCATACGAGTATATCAAGAAAATGATCATTACTGGAAAGTTGAAACCGGGCCAGGAATTGCCGGAAGAAAAACTGGCATTGGAACTCGGCATCAGCCGGACGCCTTTAAGAGAAGCTCTAAAAAGACTGGCTGTTGATGCGCTTATCGAGTTAAGAAAAACACGGCCTGCCATAGTAGCAGCCTTTACATTCCAGGATGTCCAGGAAATCATGGAGTTGCGCAGGTTATTGGAAATCTATGGACTGGAAAATCTTTCGAAGGCAGATCAACAGCCTGTCATGAATGAACTGAGAAAAAACGTAGAACGCCAATTTCAGGCAGTGCAAGCTGAAAGAGTAGTGGAATTTATGGATTTGGATCAGGAGTTCCATTCCTTCCTCTATCAAAGCCATGCCAACAATCGCTTGAAGGAAATGATAAAAGGCATTAACAGTGGCGGCAGCCGGGCATTTTTGTTGCTGTCAGACACTGCAGCCGATAGTTCCAAAAAGGCATATGGTGAACACTTGTCCATCCTCAAGGCGATTGAAGATGGTGATATCGACGAAGCCAAACAGCAGTTGGCCATCCATTTGGACAATATCGAAAGCCGGCTGCTGAAATACATTTCACAGGAGGAACTATGAAAAAATTACTTGGACTATTTCTTATTGCACTATTTATCTTATCAGCCTGCGGAAGACCGGATAGCGGTACGACGTCGACAGAAGACGGCGGGGCCGGGGAAGACACGTATACCATTCGTTTGGCTCACCTAGTGCCGGAAGAACAATCTTCGCATGTGGCAGCAGTGGCATTCAAAGAAAAATTGGAAGCGGAATCAGACGGCCGTCTGACAGTGGAATTGTATCCGAATGGCCAACTATACGGCTCGGACCGTGAAGCGATTGAAGCAGTTCAGCTCGGCAATGTTGAAATGACGATTCCGGCTGTCGCAGCAATGGCTTCATTCAACGAGAAATTCCAGGTATTTGACCTGCCGTTCCTGTTTAATAATAACGAAGCAGCTTACCGCGCATTGGACGGCGAGCTTGGCCAGGAACTATTGGCTGATCTGGAAAACAACGGCATGAAAGGCTTGGTCTTCGGTGAGAACGGATTCCGCCATGTTTCCAATAACGATGCGCCGATTGAAGCGCCGGAAGATATGGAAGGCCTGAAAATGCGGACGTTGGAAAGCCCATTGCATACGGATACCTTTAATGCTTTTGGAGCAAACGCTTCTCCATTTGCTTTCGGGGAGCTTTATACAGCACTTCAGCAAGGCACATACGATGCCATGGATTGCCCAATTTCCCTTTACTATACAAATAAATTCTACGAGGTACAGGATTACCTGACATTGACTGGCCACGTGTATGCAGCAACGGCCTTGTTGGTGAACAATGATTTCTACAATACCCTTCCAGCGGATCTGCAGGATCTGATCACGGAAGCGTCGGAAGAATTCCGGACGGAACAGCGTGAACTGGCACAGCAGCAGGATGGAGAATTCCTGGAGCAGCTGGAAGCGGAAGGCATGCAGATCAACGATTTGACAGATGAACAGCGCAACCAATTCCGTGAAGCGGCAGAATCCGTTTACACGAAATACGAAGATCAGATCGGCAAAGATGTCATAGATCGCGCGTTGGCAGCAAATGAAGGATAAGTGAAAAGGACAGTTGAAGAATCAAGGAAGAAATTCCTTGATTCTTCATTTTTCCTGCTTTAACGACCAAAGGAATGGAAAATACCGTGCTGATTGAAGTTTCTCTTTAAGAAAGGAAGTGCAAGAATGATCAAGAAATTTGAAAAGGCGGAAGAGGCCTTTCTGGTCTTTACATTAGTCGTGATGGTGGCGTTGATTTTTAGCCAAGTCGTTGGTCGCTATGTTTTTTCCAATGCGCCCAGCTGGACAGAAGAGATGGCTCGCTATATACATATTTTCCAGGTATGGATAGGAGCAAGCTACGCCGTTAAATTGCGTGAACATATACGGGTGGAAGCCTTTATCACCCGTTTTAAAGGGATGCCGAGAAAAATACTGGAAACGATTTCATTGGCGATCTGGTTCGGAATGGCTTTGTTCCTGGCTTATTTTGGAACCGATCTCGTTTTAACCAGTATTTCAAATGGACAGGTCACGCCAGCGATGCAATTGCCGATGTGGATTCCTTTTTTGGCAATTCCGCTGGGCGGCATCGGAATGTGCATTCGATTGATCCAGCAATTGATTAAAATCTGGCAGGGCGATTACGAGATGCATAAAGGAGGGGACCTTCCGGTATGACAATAGCTCTGTTATTCGGCACCTTATTCATTTGTTTGCTGATCGGCGTACCGATTGCGATTGCGTTGGGCGTTTCAGCGTTGACAGCGATTTATTTCGGCACAACTTTACCGCTCAGCATCATCACTCAAAAAGCATTCACTTCACTCGACTCGTTTCCTTTGCTGGCGATTCCGTTCTTTATGCTGGCAGGAATTCTTATGGGAAAAGGCGGCGTTTCCAAGAGGCTATTGGCGTTTGCGTCAGCTTTGGTCGGCTGGATGACAGGCGGATTGAGCATGGTGACCATCGTGGCCTGTATGTTTTTTGCGGCTATTTCGGGATCAGGTCCAGCAACAGTTGCAGCAATCGGCGGCTTTATGATCCCGGCAATGATTGCGCGTAAATATGACGGGGGCTTTGCGTCAGCTGTTGCAGCTTCTGCAGGATCTATCGGTGTCATCATTCCGCCGAGTATTCCATTTGTCTTGTATGGGGTTATCGGGGGAGTTTCAGTCGGCAGCATGTTCCTGGCAGGCATTATTCCAGGATTGATCATCGGTGCTGGCCTGTTGTTGACTGCATATCTTATTTCCAAGAAGCGTGGCTATAAGCCGGAACCTGGCGAAGCATCGTCCTTTGAATTTAAGGACGTGCTGAAAACCTTCTGGGACGCCAAATGGGCTTTGTTGATTCCTGTCATTATCCTGGGCGGCATATACGGCGGTATCTTTTCTCCAACTGAAGCGGCCGTAGTTGCTGTAGTATATGCTATAATTATCGGCAAATTCGTTTATAAAGAATTATCCTGGCACGGACTTTATGAAAGCTTCAGAGAAGCCATTGTCATCAATGCCACCACGATGATCATCATTGGTTTATCGGTATCGTTTGCTTACTTTATGACCATCGAACAAATTCCAGGAGAAATCTCTGACTACTTAACAGCATTGTCGACGAATCCATTGGTCATTCTTTTAGCCGTCAATTTATTGTTGCTGGTGGTTGGGATGTTCATTGATACCATTTCGGCATTGGTCGTCCTGACTCCGATTCTGTTGCCGATTGTTGTTTCTGTCGGAGTGGATCCGATCCATTTCGGTGTCATTCTTGTAGCCAACTTGGCAATCGGTTTTGTCACACCACCGCTTGGAGTCAACTTATTTGTGGCTTCAAGTGTCGGAGGGGTTCGCTTCGAACGCATTGCTTTGGCCGTTGTGCCATTCTTGTTATCGATGATTGTATGTCTGTTGATCATCACATTCATCCCTGCTCTATCTCTGTGGCTGCCAGGACTTTATGAATAACGAAGATTTTTAATGAGAGAAAGGTTGTCACGTATGAGCATTTCTATTAATAGCCGGATCAAGTCGATTGAAATTTCAGGCATCCGGCAGTTTTCCAATCAACTGATCGATTTTCCGGAAGCCATTAACTTAACGATTGGACAACCCGATTTCCCGACACCTGAAGCTGTGAAACTGGCCGCGATCGAGGCGATCCGCAACGATCAGACCAGTTATACGCATAACGCAGGCTTGCTTGAGCTGCGTGCGGAAATTGCGTCTTTTTTCCAGGACAAATACGGGTTGAACTATGACCATAAAACAGAAGTCATCGTTACCAACGGCGCCAGTGAAGGATTGGATTCCCTTTTTCGAGCGATTCTTGAAGAAGGCGATGAAGTCATTTTGCCTGCACCTGCTTATCCGGGATACCAGCCGATCATCGAACTATGTGGCGGGAAAGTGATTTATTTGGACACTTCAGATACTGGTTTCCAACCCGATCCGCAGCGCCTGGAAGGTTTGATTACTGACCGGACCAAAGCCGTGCTAATGAATTTTCCATCCAATCCGACAGGAATCACCATGGAGTCGGAACAGCTTGAAAAAGTAGCTGCGGTACTGGAAAAACATGAGCTCTTTATCGTTACCGACGAAATATACAGCGAAAATTCATATGGTGAAAAACATTCTACATTTGCCCGTTTTGAAAGTTTACGAAACCGGACATTTTTGGTGCACGGTCTATCAAAATCACATTCCATGACTGGCTGGAGAATCGGTTTTGTGCTTGGGCCGGAAATGTATATGAAGCATGTACTGAAAGTTCATCAGTATAATGCCATTTGTGCAGCTGTACCAAGCCAATTTGCAGCGCTTGAAGCGATGAAAAACCAACGCTACCTACCTGCGGAAATGAATAAGGAGTATCTTCAGAGAAGAGATTTCGTCTATGGCCGTTTAACTGGAATGGGTATTGATGTCATCCTGCCGAATGGAGCGTTTTATATTTTTCCGTCGATTGAGAAATTCGGAATTTCATCTTTTGAGTTCGCTACGCGATTGCTGAAAGAAGGCGGAGTAGCAGCAGTACCAGGCTCGGCCTTCACAATATATGGCGAAGGTTTTGTGCGGATTTCCTATGCCTATAGCATGGCAGTGCTCGAAGAAGGCATGGACCGATTGGAGAAATTCATCGATACATTAAACTGATTCGAGGATTCTGCGATTACTATGCTTCTATCGGGGTAAAGTTCCATAAAGAAAGGAGCTGATAGGCATGGAAACTGTTAGGTTTTATCGATTTGAAGACGATGGGGTTATTCCTAACAACCGATCGCTTGAAGTGATAGTGTATCCGGCTGCCTTCAAGGAGAATACGCAAGAAATCGAAGAAGTGTTCAACCGCCATGAGTGGACGAACAGCTGGACAGGCGGTGTATTTGAATATCACCATTACCACAGCAATACACACGAAGTATTGGGGGTACTCAGTGGAACTGCCACGCTGCAGCTGGGCGGTGAGCAAGGTGAAATTTTGGATATTGCAGCAGGGGATGTGGTCTTGCTTCCAGCAGGAACCGGCCATAAAAAATTGGATGCCAGCAGTGATTTTGAAATTGTCGGAGCTTATCCGGGAGGTGTCTCTTATAACCTCAAGACCGGTGAACCCGGAGAGCGCCCTTATGTGCTGGAAGATATCCAAAACACGCCGTTGCCGAAAATGGATCCCGTTTTCGGCGACAGCGGACCCGTTAATGAAAACTGGTCATGAAACTCACAAAAGCCCCTTGCCGGATTTTTCAGGCAAGGGGCTTTTGCATGTTAAAGGCGTCTAAGGTGCAACTCTGTTACTCATAGTAGCCTTCCGTCGATTTACGGAACGTTTTGAACTGGTTCGCATCATGGCCAAACCAGACATCGGAATTGGTTTCTTTTGCGATTCTGCGTATTTTTTCAACTGCAGTCGTATAGCCCACTGAATCATATAAGATGCCGGGCGGCTTGATTGGCGGGCCGTAACTCTCTGCCGTATAGATGGCATCCGAGGCCAAGATGATGCCGCCTGTTTCCGGCATTTGTATCTGAAGGCCGAGCATGCCCCACGCATGCCCGCTTCCGAAGTTCAGGATTTTGATGCCTTCAGCCAGTTGCAGCCCGTCCTCTGTCCGTTTGACGGTCTGCCATTGCAGGTTGTTCTTGATCCAGGCGTCGATGTCGCCCCAGATATAGGCACCTTCCTTCATGTTGCGGGCATAGGTCTGCAAAGCGCCATTCAGTTCATCTTCGTGAACGATGATGGTCGCATTGGTGAACAGCTCAAGGCAGCCGGCGTGATCCAAATGCAGATGGGAAGCCACTACATATTTGATGTCTTCAGGCCGGACATTCAATTCCTCCAAGCGGTGATGGAGGTAGCACTCTTCCGGCATATCAATCGGAAACAGTGATTGCGTCACTTTCCCCCAACGTCCTTCGGCACCCATTGAATTCGGATTGCAGGCGGTGTCGAACAGGATTTTGCCTTCAGGATGATCGATCAATACGGTGTAGACTGGAAATGTCACCATTTCACTCGGTGGATTTGGATTTTCTGCACTTGCGGGATTATGCATGGAAATCAGGTAGTTCTTATCCATGCTCAATGTGCCATTGTCCATTACGTACAGTTTCGGGTTTGCCTTGATAATACCAGTCATCAAATGTCCCCCTCTCAGAATAATTACATAATATCATAATATTCAGTTTACTGTGAAGGGATATAAAAACTCCTGAACCAATAAGTTCAGGAGTTAAAAGGGAGTGAGGTTAATGAACCAATGCAGGCTCAAAGAATTCTTTGTATAATTCGTTCAATATCTTTTGTTCATCTTCTTTTAGAATGCCGAAGACTAAACTTACTTCAGAAGAACCCTGGTTGATCATTTCGATGTTGACGCCGGTTCTGGCAAAAGCGTTTGCTGCACGTGCAGTAAGTCCTTTTGTATTGTTCATGCCTTCACCAACCAAAACAATCATGGAAAAATCATTGCGGATATGGACGTCATCAGCCTGCAGTTCAGATTTGACCCGATCGACAATCCGCTGTTCTTTATCAGCAGTCAATTGATGGCTGCGCAAAATGACGGATAAGTTATCGATGCCGGATGGAATATGTTCATAGGAAATGCACTCATCTTCCAAAATCTGCAGCAGTTTGCGGCCAAACCCGATTTCACGGTTCATCAGGTATTTGCTGACATAAAGCGTCGAGAAACCGCTATCTGCCGAAATTCCTGTAACCGGGCGCAGGGAAGTGTCGCGTTCTGCAACAATCATCGTACCAGGGGCAGATGGATTATTGGTATTGCGGATGCATAAAGGAACCGCTGCTTTAAAAACAGGCATTAAAGCTTCATCGTGCAAGACGGCAAATCCCGCATACGAAAGCTCGCGCATTTCACGGTAAGTCATCTGTTCGATTTCGACCGGATTAGCGACGACG
This sequence comes from Planococcus notacanthi, assembly GCF_030407825.1. Lineage (NCBI taxonomy): Bacteria > Bacillati > Bacillota > Bacilli > Caryophanales > Caryophanaceae > Planococcus > Planococcus notacanthi. The sequence continues at coordinate 246,313 of NZ_JASDCQ010000001.1, forward strand.
CGTGGATTGGCGACAAACACACAATCGACGTCAGTAAAGTTTTCATACAGCTCAGCTTTGACGGAAGCTGCAAGAATCGATCCGGTGATATCCGAGCCGCCACGCTCGAATGTCCGAAGAACGCCTTCTTTTGTATAACCAAAAAAGCCGGGGAAAACAGTGATGGTTTCTTTATTGCGCAGTTCTGCTAATCGGTCATAGGCTTCTGGAAGTGCCTGTGCCCGTTCAGGCAAGCCGTTTACAAATAGACCGGCATCAAACGGGTTGACATATTCGGCATTCAAGCCGATTGAAGTCAGGTAAGCAGCGATTAATTTTGCAGAGTTGTCTTCACCGCTTGCTTTGATCGAGTCAGCAAAAAGTGGGGGAGAGCTTTTATCTGCCTGAAGGCGGTTCAGAAGGTCTGTTTTGATGACTTGCTTAATGTCATTGCCCAGCTCCAACTCGTCAGCAATTTCCGCATAGCGTTCAACGACCTTTTCCAAGGGAGTATCCGTCGGTTCCTCGCGTAGCGCAGCTGCCGATAAATTAATTAACAAATCTGTCACTTTTACATCTCCATCAAATCGCTTGCCTGGAGCAGATACCACAATGATCTTACGAGAAGGCTCTGCTTTAACGATTGCTGCCACTTTTTTGATCTGTTGTGCACTAGCTACTGAAGTACCGCCAAATTTGCTTACTTTCATCCAATCAAGTCCCATCTTTTTTAATAGTCTGTAAAAGGGTTGTTTTAACTAAGATATAATACTATAATGTCCCTATGACAAAAACAGCTGTTTTTTCACAGTGTACACACCATGGGAGGAATCGTCAATGAAAAATGAAATTTCAATCGGATTATTAGGCCTTGGAACGGTGGGCAGCGGAGTTGCTAAAATCATTCAGCAGCATCAGCAGGATTTGCATCATAAATTAGGTGCCCAAGTTTCAGTAAAGAAAGTACTGGTCAGAGACACCAATAAAGACCGGCTTTCCAGTTTAGATCCGAGTGTATTCACGACGGATATAGAAGACATATTGAATGATTCTTCTCTCGATATTATTGTTGAAGTGATGGGCGGCATCGATGGCGCGAAGTCAGCTATTGAACAAGCGCTTAAAAATGGGAAACAGGTCGTAACGGCCAATAAAGATGTGATGGCTGAATATGGCCACGATCTACTAAAACTGGCAGACGCTGAAAAGTGTGACCTGTTCTACGAGGCCAGTGTTGCAGGCGGTGTGCCGATCATCCGTACATTGGAAGATGGACTCGCTTCAGACCGGATTTCGAGCCTGATGGGAATCGTCAATGGCACGACCAACTTCATCATGACGAAAATGAAAAAAGAAAACATGACTTATGACGACGCATTAGCTGAAGCTACTGCATTGGGTTATGCCGAAGCCGATCCTTCTGCCGACGTCGATGGCATCGATGCGGCAAGGAAAATGGTGATCTTGTCTTCGCTGGCCTTCTCAACCGAAGTCCATTTGGATGATGTCCTGGTAAGAGGCATGAAAGAAATCCGTGACGGTGACCTGGAACTCGCGAATAAGTTTGGTTATACCATGAAAATGGTCGGTTCTTCAACTAAAGACGAAGATGGAATCGAAGTTTCAGTAGAGCCGATCTTCCTGGCGAACTCACATCCGCTTGCTTCGGTCAACAATGAATTCAACGCAGTTTACATATACGGCGATGCAGTAGGTGAAACGATGCTTTATGGACCAGGTGCCGGTTCATTGCCGACGGCTACATCTGTGGTCTCTGATATCATTGCAGCTTGCCGCAACCTGCAGTTGGGCGTCAACGGAAAACGCGCACACGCAGCTCAGCATGAACGCGTTATAAAACCAGAATCGAAATGCTTTTCGAAGTATTGCCACCGTCTGCTTGTAAATGATGAAGTGGGCGTGTTGTCGAAAATGACTGCAGTCTACAGCAGGCATGGGGCGAGCATCCAGTCGGTTATACAGTCTCCGGCAAACGAAGACGGCAAAGCCGAACTGGTGCTGCTGACGCATCAGATTTCACGCCAGCAGCATTTGGATGTATTGAAGGAATTACAAGGAACGGCGAGCGTCATTAGCCATTACCGCATAGAAGGAGAGGAAACAGCATGAGATGGCAAGGACTGATTGAAGAACATAAAGAGTGGCTTCCCGTTACAGAACATACACCTTCACTGACATTACAGGAAGGGAATACACCATTGGTGCATTTGGAAAAACTATCAGAAGAATGGGGAATTGACCTCTATGTAAAACTGGAAGGAGCCAATCCAACCGGTTCCTTTAAAGACCGCGGCATGGTGATGGCTGTCGCCAAAGCTAAAGAAGAAGGCAAAACAGTATTGATTTGTGCTTCAACCGGTAATACCTCCGCTTCTGCAGCCGCTTATGGAGCCAGAGCGGGTATGCGTACAATTGTCGTCATTCCTGAAGGGCGCATTGCGCTTGGGAAACTGGCGCAAGCGAAAATGTACGGCGCAGAAATTCTTGAAATCAAAGGCAATTTTGATGAAGCATTGCAGATGGTTCGTGAGGTTGGCCAGGAGGCAGGCATTGCCCTCGTCAATTCCGTCAATCCTTACCGTTTGGAAGGACAAAAAACCATTGCGTTTGAAGTTATTGACCAATTAGGCCAAGTACCCGATATTTTCGCGTTGCCTGTCGGCAATGCCGGCAATATCTCTGCTTCTTGGAAAGGGTTCACGGAGTACGCAGAACGTACTGGCGAAAAACGCCCGACACTCTTAGGGGTGCAAGCAGCTGGAGCGGCACCGATCGTCAATAATAAAGTTGTGGAAAATCCCGAAACAGTGGCAACAGCCATTCGAATCGGAAATCCCGCGAGCTGGCAGCTGGCACTTGATGCCTTGGACCAGTCAAACGGAACGATTCTCGCAGCTACCGATGAAGAGATTCTGGAAGCCTATCAGTTGTTGGCTTCAACCGAAGGGGTATTTGCAGAACCGGCATCGTGTGCTTCCATCGCAGGCATCAAAAAGCAAGTGGAGAGCGGCCAATTGCCGAAAGGTTCAAAAGTTGTAGCTGTTCTGACAGGCAATGGATTGAAAGATCCGGAAACAGCGATTTCGGTCAATCAGCATAAAGCGCTTTTGGTTCCAGAAGACATGGAACGCTTTTGGGAGGATTTGAAAAAAGGAGTGAAAATATGAGCTGGAAAGAATTTTCAGTAACTGTTCCGGCTTCAACAGCCAATCTGGGTCCAGGATTTGATTCGATCGGGTTGGCATTGGATCTTCATATGTTTGTTCATGCCTCACCAGCAGCAGAGTGGCTGGTCGAATATAAAGATTCAGGCTATCAAGGGATTGCGAGCGGTGCCAACAACTTGATTGTCGCTACTGCCCAAGCTGTTGCGGATAAATATGGACAGCCATTGCCAAGCGCGAAATTGGTGGTCGAGACGGAAATCCCGTTGAGCAGAGGTTTGGGCAGCAGCGCATCCGCAATTGCGGCTGGCATTGAAATTGCTGACAGGTTAGCCGGATTAAAACTGCCGATGAAAGAGAAATTGAGAATAGGAACGGAAATGGAAGGGCATCCTGATAATATTTCCGCTTCACTTCTTGGGGGACTGACGATCTCCTATTTCGATGAAGACGAACTGGAAATCGTCCATATTCCGGAAGTGGAAATCGGTGTGGTTATCCTGGTTCCGCCGACTGAATTCCTGACTTCAGAATCCCGCAACTTATTGCCGGAAACCTTATCCCATAAAACAGCGACGCGGGGCAGTGCTTCTGGCAACGTCATGGCGGCTGCTTTAGCGAGAGGGGATTGGAAAACCGCAGGCCGGATGATGCAGAAAGATGTTTTTCATGAACCTTACCGCAAAGAGAGATTCCCGGATTTCGATGCCATCCAGCAAGGGTGCCTAGAACTTGGTGTCTACGGGGCGGCAATCAGCGGAGCTGGTCCATCTTTGTTCATCGCCGTGGAAAAAGGCTATGAAAAAGAGGTGGCAACCCAATTGGAAGAAAAATTCCCGCATTACGAATGCCTGGTCACCAGACCATCTGCACACGGAATCAAAATATGTGAAACAGTGATTTAAACGAAAAGAAGCAGCCCGGAATTCCGGGCTGCTTCTTTTTTCGAGCGGTATTTTCTGTTCTCTATTTATATTTTAATGGACACATACTTGGTTTCCAAAAAGGCTTCCAATCCTTCTTGTCCGCCTTCACGGCCAACGCCGCTTTCCTTCATTCCGCCGAATGGAGCTTGAGCAGTAGAAGGGGCACCGTCGTTCCAGCCGACAATTCCGTAATCAAGGTTTTCGGATAGATAAGTGCCGCGTGACATGCTTTCGGTAAAGAAATAAGCCGCCAAGCCAAAGCGCGTATCATTCGCCAGTTTGACTGCTTCTTCATCTGTTTCAAAAGACATGATTGGCGCTACAGGACCAAACGTTTCTTCATTCATGACCAGCATATCTGAAGTGGCATCGACCAGTACCGTTGGATTAAAGAAGTACGCGTTGTTTTCTGTACGGCCATCTCCGCCTACCAATACTTTGGCGCCTTTTTCGACGGCATCATTAACATGCTTCTCAACTTTTTCATAGCCGTCTTTGTCGACTAACGGACCGATTTGTACGCCTTCATCCAGACCATTGCCGACTTTCAGATTGCCTGCAGCTTGCTGGAGTTTTTGGGAAAACTCTTCAACTATGCTTTTCTGAACGTAGATTCGATTGCCACAGACGCAGGTCTGTCCGGCATTACGGAATTTCGACGCCATGACGCCTTCAACAGCGAGGTCCATGTCCGCATCTTCCAAAACGATGATAGGTGCATGCCCTCCAAGCTCAAGTGAAAGGTTCAACATAGTTTCTGAAGCCTGTTTCATCAATTCCTTGCCAATTTCTGTAGACCCTGTGAACGTCAGTTTGCGGACATCCGGATGGCTGGTGAACACTTTGCCGATCTTGCCGGCGCTGCCCGTCACTAGATTAATGACACCTTTAGGGAAGCCTGCCTCAATAGCCAGCTCGTACATTTTAACAGCAGTTAATGGTGTCATTTTCGCTGGCTTCGCTACAAAGGTGCATCCAGCAGCTAAAGCAGGTGCCATTTTTCTGGCCATCATCGCTGCAGGGAAATTCCATGGGGTAATGGATACAACAACGCCGACCGGCTGCTTGTTGATTTGAATCCGTTTGCCTTCTTTGCTTGCCGGAATAGTGCGTCCATACATGCGCTTGCCTTCTTCAGCAAACCAGGAAACGAAAGAAGCCGAGTACTCAATTTCACCGATAGCTTCAGCTAGAGGTTTGCCCATTTCCTTCGTTAAAATTTCACCGATTTCTTCCTTATGCTCGAGCAGCAAATCATGCCATTTCATCAGCAGTTCAGCACGATGGTAGGCTGTTGTCTTCGACCATTCGGGAAAAGCCGAAGCGGCAGCTTCGATTGCAGCAGTGGCTTCCTCTTCGCCCCCGTTGGGTACTGTGCCAACAACTTCGCCGGTTGCCGGATTCATGACCTCTATTTTTCCATCTCCTGTTTCAGTCCATTCACCATTGATATAATGTCTGCCATTCATTTGTTCGAATCCTCCTTTTGAATTTTGCCTATCCTAATAAATACCTCTAAACGCGAGGAGGTAAACGTTTGGAGTGAAGCAGCAAGAATGCCGTTCGCAAAATATACACATTTATAAAACTGGAAAGGGATATGCAATATATAGCTATTGGAATCGGTTACATTAAAAATGAATGGCCACTCAATTTAATATTATTTCAAAATAGTCGTTTTATTCTATTTATTCCCTGCTGTTTGTGTGCTACTATTGCATCATTATACAAGTTATCTTTAAAAAGCTTTGAGTTCAATAGCTTATTAAGAGAAAGAGGAGGAAATGGAAATGGCCCAGATGCTCGCATTACCGATTTTGATTTTTGTATTATTTATTGGCGAAGTAATCTCAACTCGAACGAAAGCTTGGATTCCTTCAATATTTGTCAGTGGGGTATTGTTTCTGCTGGGATATTGGACGTTCTTTCCTCCTGAAATTGTAGCGATTGCGGGAATTCCGCCTGCAGTAGCTGTTATGCTGATTTATCTGTTGATCACCAATATGGGGACTTTGTTATCTCTGGAAGAATTGAAAAACCAGTGGAAAACAATTCTGATTGCCATAGCGGGAATTTTAGGGATTATTGCTGCATTGTTCAGCATCGGAATTTTGCTGTTTGATTTTGAAACAGTGGTGGTTGCGATTCCGCCATTGGTTGGCGGATTGGTTTCTGCGTTGATCATGTCAGAAGGGGCAGCAGCTGCTGGACTTCCGACGCTAGCTGTCTTCGCCATCGTCATTTATGTTGTTCAAGGGTTTGCAGGCTATCCGTTGACTTCAATCATGTTGAAAAAAGAAGGCCAGAACTTATTGAACAAATACAGAAATAATGAATTGACTGCAAAGCAGCTGCCTGGTGAACAAACAGGGGCATCGGGCAAAGCGGTCAAGGAACCGCGTATGTTTGCCAATATGCCGGATAAATACAATACGGATTTCTTTAAATTTTTCAGGTTGGCATTGGTTGGTTACTTGGCGTATCTGACTTCAACTCTTGCAGCTCCAATCGTGGAAATAAGCCCGTTCGTCCTGTGTCTGCTGTTCGGAGTTATCGGACGCAGCATCGGTTTCCTTGAGCGCCATCCACTGCAAAAAGCAAATGGCTTCGGATTCGCCATCATGGGTTTATTGCTTTATATTTTCGACGGATTGAAAAATGCTACACCGAGCATGATGCTTGAAATCCTGTATCCGCTTATCGGTTGTATCGTTATCGGTGTAATCGGGATGTACATCTTTTCATTCATCATCGGGAAACTTCTTAAAGTCAGCAAGGAAATGGCATTTGCGGTTTCATTGACAGCCCTTTATGGATTCCCGGCAGATTATATCATCACGGTGGAAGTCATCAATTCACTGACGAAAGACGAAGAAGAACGGAAAGTACTGACCAGCCATATGCTGCCGCCGATGCTTGTGGCAGGATTCATCACCGTTACAATCGTTTCTGTAATATTGGCCGGTATATTTGTCGGCTTCCTATAAGAACTGGAGGAAATTCATCATGATCAATCAAACCATCAAAAATGCCATAAAAGAAAACAGCAACGAAATGATTCAAATACGGCGCAAGCTTCACAGCGAACCTGAACTGTCGTGGGAAGAGTACCAAACTTCCCAATTTGTCTTTGACTATCTAACGGAGCTCGGGATTGAAGCGCGAAAAACTGAGCCAACCGGTGTTGTTGGGGAGCTGAAAGGCGGAAAAGCAGGCAAAACTGTTGCCCTGCGTGCCGATATGGACGCTTTGTCTGTGGAAGAATTGAATGCGGATTTGTCTTATAAATCAAAAGAACTCGGGAAGATGCATGCATGTGGCCATGATGCCCATACTTCGATGCTGCTGGCTGCTGCAAAAGCATTGGCCAGCGTGAAAGATGACATTCCAGGGAATGTGCGGTTTATTTTCCAACCGGCAGAAGAAGTGGCGACCGGTGCAAAAGCAATGGTTGAGCAAGGTGCAGTAGCGGGTGTCGATGATGTGTTCGGCATTCATATTTGGTCCCAAAGCCCAACAAAGACTGTCGCTTGCAATCCTGGAGCCTCATTTGCATCGGCTGATATTTTCAAAGTTCATTTGAAAGGGCAAGGAGGACACGGAGCAATCCCGGAAGCCTGTATTGATGCGGCTGTCATCGCTTCTTCTTTTGTCATGAATTTGCAGTCCATAGTATCGAGGACCATTGATCCTCAACAGGCAGCAGTCGTAACTGTCGGGAAGATGGTTGTTGGAACGCGTTTCAACATCATTGCTGAAAATGCAGAAATCGAAGGAACAGTGAGGTGCTTCGATCCTGCGACACGGGACCACATCGAACAACAGCTTCAAGTCTACGCTGAAAACACAGCGGCTATCTACGGAGGAACTGCTGAAGTCGAGTATATCAGAGGAACACAAGCCGTCATCAATGGCAAAGAAAGTGCCGATTTGGTCCAGCAAGTGGCACGGGAAGCATTCGGTGAAGAGTCCATCTATGATGAAAAACCGACGATGGGCGGAGAAGATTTTTCATTCTATTTAGATGAAGTACCAGGCAGCTTCGCATTAGTAGGAAGCGGTAATCCAGAAAAAGATACCGAATGGGCTCACCATCACGGCAAGTTCAATATCGATGAAGAGGCAATGGAAACAGGCGCTGAGCTCTATGCACAATATGCCTGGGCGTTCTTAACTAAATGATCCAACGGATTTCACCAATCAAAAACAAGGAGGAAGTTATGCCAGCAAATAATGACAATCCTTTATATGAAGATCTGCTGAAAGACTACGATGATCGCCTTGACCACTCAGGCATCCGTGGCGAACGGATTGCGAGGCGGTTGTTTGAATTATCTCAGATTGGATTTGTGCAAGTGGGTGGCGTAAAGCGGCCCGGTTACTCGAATGAAGAAAAAGAAGCAAAAGAACTCGTCAAAAAGTGGCTGTCTGAAGCAGGACTAGCGATTCGAGAAGACGGTGCCGGCAATCTCATGGCACGGCTGGAAGGAAAAACGGAAGGGGCGGCAATTGCTTCAGGTTCCCATCTGGACAGCGTACCTAGCGGCGGGAATTTTGATGGGCCACTTGGCGTCCTGTCTGCATTGGAAGTGGCGGAGTCCTGGAAAGAAAGTGGCTATGTCCCCGATAAGCCATATGAAGTGATTATTTTTTCCGATGAAGAAGGATCCCGTTTCAACAGCGGATTAACAGGAAGCCGGGCAATGACGGGAGCCATCTCAAGACAGGAAATGGAACAGCTTCGGGATTACAATGGAGAAACTCTTGAACAAGTGCTGAAACAGTATGGCAGTACACTTGATGCTTATGAAGAAGCTAAAAGAGATCTATCAGACTTGGAATTGTTTGTAGAAGTGCATATAGAGCAAGGCAAGAAGCTTGAAAAAGCCGCACAGCCGGTAGGTATCGTCAATGGCATAGCTGGTCCTGCCTGGCTCGAAATGGAGTTTATCGGAGAAGCGGGCCATGCTGGAAACACTCCGATGATTGGCAGGAGAGATTCTCTCGTAACGGCGGCTGAATTTCTGCAGTCCATTCCGGATTTTCCGAAAACAGTCAGTGATACAGCAGTGGCCACAGTCGGAAAATTAGAGGTCTTTCCAAATGGGGCGAATGTTATCCCGGAAAAAGTGAAGTTGCTTGTCGACATTCGGGATATCATCGAAGAAACTAGAGACCGACTGATTGATTTGCTGATTGAACAGGCAGAAAAGGTTGCTGCAAAGAACGATATTCTGCTGAATATTAAGCTGAATACAAAAATCCAACCGGTACCGATTGCTGAAGACTTGCAGAAACAGCTGGCAGCCTCTTTAGAAAAATACGGAATTACGCCACAGTATATCCCCAGTGGAGCAGGACACGATGCCATGAATCTTGGACGTTACTTGCCGGTGGCCATGTTGTTTGTCAGAAGCAAAGATGGCATCAGCCATAATCCAAAAGAATGGTCATCCTTAAATGACTGCGTAATGGGAATTCATGTATTGAAAGACTTTATTGAAAACAAAATGAAACAATAATAGAGAAAAACCGTTCTAAGGAACGGTTTTTTTTATTTTTATTTATCCACATAATGGAAAATTAAAATTTTTTTTGGAATTATCAGTATTTATTAAAAATGTGTGTATAATTTTAACAAGACAGGGTATAGAAATAATAAGGACATGCCAAGTGGCTGATACTTTTTGGAGGTGGTTAGATGAAAGTAATGGAAAATCAGCATTCCAGTAGAACCAAGCTTTTTTCAGAAGACAAGCTTCTCAATGAATGCCGGTCGTATTTTTCATCAGAAACTGAAAAAACGGCAGAAATTGGAGAGAAATTTATTCACTACTTTCTGAAGAATGCTTCACCTGAAGGAGTTCTCTTTAAAACGATCAAAGACATTACAACAGACATTAATATTTCTCACCAAACATTGACTAAAGTTCTAAAAACACTTGAGTCAAAAGAAATTATATACCGAAGAAACGGCATCATCGGTCTATGGAAAGAATAATGAAAGCATCTCTCTATTGAAGGAGAGGTGCTTTTTTTTTTTTGCTGAATTCGGTTAGCTATAGTGGAACCGTTTTAACAGGGAAAAATAAAGTGAAGACAGGCTCCAACTTCACAGCTTTTTTTACCTTGATTGATAATAAGCATATGAAAAACCGGTGGTGGTTAATTATACCTAATACATAGGAATTAAATTTAAAATAAAATATTATGAAAGACTAAATACTTATATTATCCTTGAGAATTTAAAAAAATATCCTTATAGGTATAGATTGAGTCAATAAAATATGATATAAATGAACTATAATAATCTGAATTTTTAGAAATAAATTCAAATTAATTGTCTTCTTATATCAAAGAAAGGGGACTGCAAGGAGTTGTTTTAAGATGGTGATCCATTTCATAGAGAAATTGAAAAATCATACCCAGATCCTATCCGTTTTTGTTGCTCTCTTTCTGTTGGCGGTTTGGCTCTTTCCATCTTTTATTATGGATCCGAAGTACCAAGCATCAAGTCAATTGCTTATAGAAGAAAAAGGGAGAGCTTTACAAGAGGTGGCATCGCATAGTAATCGCTTGGATCCTCAAGCCATCGAAGCATTTGCTGCTTTTGTTAAAAGCCCGAAAGTATTGGAGGAACTAAGAGCGGATCTGAAATTTGAAATATCCCTTTCTGACCTTCAAAAGCAGATTACAGTAAATCATTCGAGTGATTCTCCGATCCTTACAATCACTGCCTTTTCTGATAGCGGCCAGCAATCTGTAGAAATTGCAAATAGCTTATCTTCTATATTCCAAAATAACGTGAGCAAAAATTTGGACACGGCTTCTATTCGGATTATTTTACAGGCAGTGGAAGCCCGAAAAGCAAATATCGTAACCGAGAATTGGGTTCTGGGCTTAGTAGCAGCGACAATACTGGGTTTTATCTTTAAGTTGCTTGCCGGATACATAAGCACATCAGCGAAAGCGTCAGCTGAAATAAGAAAAGATGCAAGAAAAAAAGAGAATCAATTGCAGACAGTGTTCAAGTGATTTTCTAGGTGAAGCAGGGGTGGAATTTATGTTTGAGCTAATATCGATACAACAGCACAGTCGCTGGCAAAAGATTCTCGACAGTCTGCAAATAACGGATATTTATTATACCAGCCAATATTTTTTTAGTGCATTGAAATTGGATCCAGGAGAAGCTTTGCTTTTTTATTATAAAGATGAAGAAGGAGAAGTAGCTTACCCTTACATTAAAAGGCATATAACCAATAGTCGCGGCAATACGTATTTTGACATCACAACCCCTTTTGGATATGGAGGGCCAGTGGTTAAAGCCGAAAATGACTATGCAAAGTTGATTGCGAATTTCAGGGGAACTTTTACGGAGTACTGCCATAAGGAAAAGATCGTTGCCGAGTACATCCGTTTTCATCCTTTGAAAGGAAATGCTCTTTTTTTCAAAGAACACTTGAAGTTATCTGCGCTGTACGAAACCTTTACAATCAGGCTGAGAGATTACTTCGCTTCTGGAGCAGCTACTCAGCTTTCCGACGGCAGTTTTGGGAAGAATTCTGACTTGGTAATCAAAAAGTTGGGAACTGTACGCCATATGTTCGAGTTTTTGGTATTGTATTATTCGGCTGCCAGAAGAAGAGAAGAGTCAGACAGCTATTATTTTTTCACCAATGATTACTTTGAAACGCTTATCAGTTCTATGGGGCCGAACCTTCATTTATTCGGTGCCTATCACGACAATAAACTGGTTTCTGCCTGTTATGTCCTATCTATGGGGGATACAATCTACTTCCACTTGGAAGGCAGTTTGTCGAATGCAGATAACGAAATAACGATGCAGCAGCTGCTGCTGAAAGTTGCTGAATGGGGAGAAGAGAATTATTACGCTTATTTCCATTTGGGCGGAGACTTCCAAGGGGACGTATACAGTGGAAAGCCGATGAAAAAAGAAATGGCAAATTGCGAACCAGAGGTTTTCTACATTGGCCAGAAAGTATACGACCAGGAAGTTTATAACCAATTGGTGGCATTGGAAGATCATGATATCGTTCGCCGATACAGAAACGTCTAAACGACAGACGGAATAAAACGCATAAAGATCAACATTATACCGGGGAGGCATAATAATGAGATACATGCAATATAAGGGCGTCGTAGAAAGAGAATATAAGAAGTCGTTAAGAAAGATTATGTATGAAATATGTGTGGTGGAGGGGTTAAATGCTTCTCTTGGCGCAAAAAAATTAGGTGTTGCAAAGGAGATTTTTATCTTTTGGAGACATTTTTATCGTCTGGATAAGAATCAGCAAGTGTTTGATCAGGCAGTCAGTGACTTGGACCAGATGAAATTCCTGTATCTGAATGAAGCGAAAGAAATAGATGCGTCACGGCCACTGCAGCATGAGGCGGAAGAGTCGCTTCAGGGGCTTGAAGAATTGATTGATCGGATGGTAGAGTATTATAAATGTCTACATGCTGAGAGCGGGGGGCTGGCGACGGAAACAGGAAAACTTCCGTTGTACGAGTTTGCTAAGGAACTTCTGACAGATTATCGAAATGGAGATTTGCTGAAGGAAGTAAAGGCTCAATCAGACAAGGCATCTTCATAAAACAAATTTGAATGGATGGAAGAAATGCATACTTTCACAGAAAAAGCTGTAGCTGTCATCAAAGAGATTCCTCCGGGAAAAATTATGACCTATGGACAAGTTGCTGCTGTTGCTGGAAGCCCGCGTGCTGCTCGGCAAGTAACGCGTATTCTCCATAGCATGAGTGCCAAGCATAACTTGCCTTGGCATAGAATTGTTAATGCACAGGGACGAATCATGTTGCGCGATGAAGAGTCGCGGTTTTTTCAACGGAAATCGCTGCAGGAAGAAGGGGTAGAAGTGGACCAGGATGATTGCATCGATTTAAGCCGTTACCGCTTTACTCCTTTCGCGGATGATAAAGAGTAGTATCTGATCAGGCCCTGAAAAGGGTTTTTTTATTGAGCTGGATTAGGGTTTATACAAAGTATGCATAAGACAGAATATCCTTGGGTATAGAAATAGTGAGTTCTTGGTAGAAAGCTAAATGTTTATCATTTTAATGAATAAGGGTATATAGAACAATGGACAATTTGAATAAGTGGAAAAGAGGAAGTTAAATGTCAAATGAAAACAAACCGGTTATCGGGATTACAGCACGAGTTGAAGAAGATCAAACCTACTCATTGGATCCAGTATACGGAAGAGCGATTTTGCAGGCTGGGGGTTTGCCGCTGATAGTACCGATTGTGGATAAAGAAGACATCCCTTTGTTATGCGAGCGCTTGGACGGCTTGATTGTCACTGGAGGTGGGGATATCAATCCTACTTTGTACGGGGAAGAGCCACATTTACGCTTGGGCGCCGTATACCCTGGCAGTGATGAGTATGAAAAAGAACTGATTTTGAAGTTTCTTGAACTCGATAAACCGTTTATCGGAATGTGCCGTGGGTTGCAGATGTTAAATATTTCATTAGGTGGCACAAATTATCAGGATTTAGAGGCTCAATTTGAAGGCAATTTGCATCAGCACAAACAAATGGCTATGCGGACACATCGTACCCATTCGGTAACTTTGGAAGACGAAAGCCTACTGTATGAGATTATGAAAGAGAAAAAATTCAATGTGAACTCTTTCCACCATCAAGGCGTCAAAGACGTTTCGGATCAATTGACGGTAGCCGCTTATGCTGCTGATGGTCTGGTGGAAGCATTGGAAAGCAAGCACCATCAATTCGCTATGGGCATCCAATGGCATCCAGAAGAATTCGCTCTTCAAGGCGATGATGCTTCCATGAACATATTTAAGCGTTTTGTTGACGAATGCCTGGTAGACAAAAAGCAAAATCAATAAATACAGAAAAAAGATTCAGGGATCTCTTATCCCTGAATCTTTTTTATTGCCTTCAGGAGTAAATAGAGCGGTTGCTTTTCCGTTGTCCTGAAATAGTGTGTCTGCCGGCGAGGTTAATGCGATATAAGCCTGTATATAATCTCCGGCAGAACCTGCAAAGTTTACGATCATTAAAATATAAACACTTAGAAACAAGGGGTTCGGAACGAGGGCCAATAGGGAAATCAATGCTGCTCCCCATATCGTTACAGGTGCCAAAGCGATGATGATAAAACTTCTTCGATTAAAATAAGCTTCACTGCCAACTGAAAGGAACGGAAACCGAATTCGATAGGCAGGGCGGCTGCGGGAAAAGATCTTTATGAAGACTGCGTGCATGGTTTCATGAAGAGCCATATAAACTAAAACCAAAACAACGGTAATAAAAAAAGACAAGAAAGGATTCAAAGTGCTAGATAAAGGCAAGCCTGTCCATAAAGCTAAGCCAATCAAAATGCCAGTGATCAAGACAAAGCAGGACTGGATCAAAACATTAAGATGCTTATCCTGAGCTAAATCGATTGTGCGCTCTATATTATAATGAGGTGGCAAACTAAGAGTATTTTCATTCATCTTCTTCCCCATGCATATTCCTCCTTGTAGATAGAAGTAGGAACGAACTTTAAAAGTAAAAAGACTGTCGCCAAGTGAATAAGCGACAGTCTGGGTAGGAGTAGAAAGAATACTAAGCCTGTTGATTTTTAACGGACCAAGGTTCAGGAACACGATCATTAACAGCAAGCTGCTTCACAGCCCAAGGTTCAGGAACACGGTCATTAACAGCAAGCTGCTTCACAGCCCAAGGTTCAGGAACACGGTCATTAACAGCAAGCTGCTTCACAGCCCAAGGTTCAGGAACACGGTCATTGACAGCAAGCTGCTTCACAGCCCAAGGTTCAGGAACGCGGTCATTGACAGCAAGCTGCTTCACAGCCCAAGGTTCAGGAACACGGTCATTGACAGCTGTCTCTACTTCGGAATTTGGTGCTAAAAATCCTGTAGTTAAAAGTATGGATGCAAAAGATACAATAAGTAATTTTCTCATTTTCCCACTCCTCATTTGACAGTCATTAGATCTTTATAGCATTGTTTGGATTCATTAAATGTAATAGCTGCTTTTTCGAAGTCACCTCGCTTAAAATATGTTTTACCTAATAGATCTAGGTAATAACCCTTTTCGAAAAGATTACCATTTTGGCTCAATATAGGAAGCAAGAGTTGGCAATAATATTCAAACTTGTCATCGTCACCTTTTATCAACTGAACTAGTCCTTTGAATTCGTATAAGATTTCTCTAAAAGCTTTATTAGTAGGAGATTCAAGTACTAGGTTTATTCCTTCTATGAGAGCTTCTCCCTTTTGGACTAAAATAATAGCTTCTTCTAAATCTTCTAGTTCTACATTGCATTTAATAAGAATACAATATGCTGAAAGTAAGTCAGAGGTATATTCTTTTGGAATAAATTCTAAAGAGTTTGTTATATGAAGTTTTGCTAACTTATAATCTTGGAAATGAAAATAAAAATATCCATAGTTATACTCGGTAGTAAACTTCAAAATATCATTATCAAGTTTTTTCCCAATGGTTAAAGCATTCTTAAGATGTTCTTTTGCAGTTGTGAAATTTCCTATTCTACGTTCATTAATAGCTAAATTTAAATGGCATTCGACAATTCTTTTCGGAATAAATTCCTGCTGGTAAATTTTTAAAGCAAGATGGGAATATTTATTTCCTATACCAGTTTCACGGCATTGTGTAGCAGATATCCCAATAGAATAATATAAATCCCCTATTTCAGAACCTGGTATTGCTTGAGGAGCTATTTTTTCAGCCATTAAATAAGTTTGGAGTGCGGTCTCATAATCATTTAAAATGTAATGATAATTCCCATTATATTTGTGGAACAAATAAAACTGTTCCTGATTCATAAACTCAGTGAAACGATTCATTTCCTTTAATTTATCTTCAGCGCTATCTAAGTCTCCTGTGATGATAAAATACCTGATTTGTTGTATGGCATATTCTAACTCTACATCTTCATCAACATGCAATAAAGGATGGTCTTGAATATCAGAGTAATACTCCATGATTTTCCCTTTATTTTGAGGATGTAGTAGGGCATTCTTGAAATTTTTTACTAAAACTTTTCCAATGGGATTATCCTTGGATGCCAATGGTATTTTTAACTTTTTACATAAAGCTTCAAGGTCCTTCAATGCTGGATCTTTGAGGCCGGTTTCAATTTTTTTCAGTTCCCTGGGAGTCAGTATGCCAGAGGCTAATTCTTCTA
This sequence comes from Planococcus notacanthi, assembly GCF_030407825.1. Lineage (NCBI taxonomy): Bacteria > Bacillati > Bacillota > Bacilli > Caryophanales > Caryophanaceae > Planococcus > Planococcus notacanthi. The sequence goes on from NZ_JASDCQ010000001.1 coordinate 262,622, forward strand.
AACTAATTTTCTTTTTTAAACGATGGTATTTCAAACGCATTCCCGTGTCCATTACTGCTCTCCTTTCCTTTTGCAAGGGCAGTACTTCTGTCATCCATGTAGGAGAGTTGTTTTCCGCCTTTTTCGGATCGTCCGAGAAGTAAGAAGAAAATAGATCGCTAAGTACGATAATTGCCGCCTCCACATCCCATAGTTGCTTTGTTTTTACATCTTTTATACATGATATCATCAATTTTCGAAATAAACTGCTTTTTTATTTTAGATTTCGATAAAAAGAGAAAAAAGGGAATAAAAGCCTACTCCGGTAATTGTTGAGTAACTGAATACTCATAAAAGTTATTTTTATGGGTATATTTATCCAATATTTATTAAAGCGCTAATAACTCTTATTTGAACTTTTCATTTTTGAAAAAATAGTTACACAAGCAAAGTACGCTGATTTCCTGTGTTTTATACCTGATCATAGTATATTCATGAGGGATTTTTTTATTCTGCTCCTAAAGAATGTTATGGATGTTTCCATCGAGGGTAAAGAAAGAATAGGAAATTTTATAATGTTATGGAGGTTTTTATATGGATGCGGATAAAAAAGTATTGGCAGTGGTATTTTCGGAAAGTGATCTGCAAAGAAAAGTGGAAGATTTAAAGAATGCGGGGTATGAGGAACGCGATCTTCACATCATCGCCAAAGACGTAAAGCATTTTGACAACTACGCTTTCGATAAAAAAGAAGTCGATTCATTTGCTGATAAGTTTAAAGGATTTATTTCAGGTGAGAGTGGTGTCCGTGAAGGAGTGAAATCATTGGGCCTTTCGGATTCGGAAACAGAACGCTATACGGCTGATCTCGCAAAAGGTGGAATCTTAATATACAAAGATGAAGAAAATAAAACCATTATAGACGTGATTTCAAATAAAAATGTAGCTGCGGGACAGGAAAATCCGAATGATCTGCAAAGACAGCAGTATATCAATTCGGTTGACAATAACTTTGATGAACAGGAAGATCGTTTTGCCCGTGGAGAAACATTCATGCAGGATCCGACCTTAGTGAAAGATGAAAAACATAATTCATTCACTACCCAAGAAAATCCGGATGTCGAGAAAGCTAGAGGCGGCTCCAGTGAAGCTGAAAAGCATAGCCAAAGCGATCGGAAGTACAAATAAAGGGGCTGTCCCATGAGTCTCTAAAATAAAACAGCGGGAGAGATAGAAAGCCTTTCTCTTCCGCTGTTTTTTGATGGGGGAATACGTTTTCTGAGAGCAGCTGGCTGATGGAATGGAAGCCGCAGAAGCCGTGCCCACGGAACGCGTCCACCGCAATGGACATCTGCCGGGTCTTTCGGGAACAACAAAAGGGCTGTCACCAAAAGTCATTTTTCATGACCTTTTGGGACACCCCCTTTTTACAGGCATCAATATTGCCTGAACTCCCGGTTCCAGGTTTTAGGTATCCATCTGAATGGGTAAACAAAAGTAACACAGTACACAGGAGGTTTTATAATGAGATCGGGAAATCGTGAGTTTGAAATCGTCTACAGCAAAGCAGAAATGGAAACAGCCATACAGGCATTAAAAGCGAAAGGCTATCATGAAGGAGATATTCATTTGTTGGCGAATGATAGAGGAGTTGTTGAATCGGCCGGAAAAGAAGGCGTTCAGGCAGACCAAGCGAACTCCATCTCTAATCGCTTTAAATCTTTTCTTAGTGGAAAAGATATCGTCAGAAAAGAGCTTGACCGGTTTAACTTGAACAAGGACCGGGCAGACGACTACGAACGTGAAATCGAAAAAGGCGCCGTCCTTCTTTATACAGATGGGCAAGCGATATCCGGTGAAGATGAACATTTCTCATCATTAGATGATTCCAACGATCCGATGGATATGGAAGGCAGCAGCGGACAAAGATCTGGCGACAAAGTTATTCCTCGCTACGATGACAAACCCCATAACCCAGATGAAATCTATGCGCGCGAAGTTTCCAGAGAAGACCAGCATGCCCGCGCAGGAAAGAGTGACCGATTACAGGACTCTCGCCTAAAAGGGGATGAAATCCATCCAACTGCTGGATTGAACAAAGATGAAGGGTCTGCTCGTGAGAAGGAATTGGACCATGAGCCCGGTTTACAGACTAAAGAAGGAGAAGACAATCTATTGCGTGAAGACGGTGTCAACCGCCGTCAAGATGAACCTTCTCCTGGAGTGGATCCGAATTTAGGGCCTGCACCTTTTGGGCGTGATTCAGAAGAAGAGCATCTGCTGAATGACGAGCGCAGAGATGATTTGGATAAACCAAGAAACAAGCGCGAACACTACAATGAACAAGAAGAAAAAAGCAAAAACAATGATACTCCGCCATCGCCAAGATTGTTTTAAAGAAAAAAGGAGCCTCCCGATACACCGGGAAGGCTCCTTTAATTCGTACGATGGGATAAGCGCGCAATGATGACGCCGATTAAAGTCCCGACAAAAGCTGGGGCTATCCAGCCGATGCCTTGTTCAAAAAACAACAGGTGGCTTAACAAAGCATCTATTGGTTCAAACATAATTCCAGTGGAACGAAGTGCATCGAAAATACTGACAATTGCGGTCGCTCCAAGTGCCAATATATACACATAAGGCTTCCGATAGAACATGAGATCAAAGAACGACAAAATGACTAAGACAATCGCTATCGGATAAATTGCTAATAACACCGGAAGCGAGATAGCGATTAATTGCGTTAAGCCCACATTGGCGATAACGGCGGAGAACCCTGCAAAAAATAATACATAAACGATATAGGAAATCTTCGGAAATATCTTATAAAAAAATTGTGCTGTTGCAGAAACCAGGCCGATTGAAGTCGTCAAACACGCGAAGGTGATCGCGGCAGACAAAATGATTCCACCGATATCTCCGTACAAAACACGTGAAGCCATGGCGATAACGATGCCGCCATTGTCCTGTAGGCCAATGGAATCAACACTCGTCGCGCCAATATAACTTAACGATATGTAAACGGCAGACATGCCGATGGCTGCTATAAAACCGGCATACGCAGTCGATTTCAATATTGTCCGGGTATCCGTAACCCCTTTATTTTGTATAGATTGAATGATGACAATTCCAAAAACAAGCGCAGCAATTGCATCCATTGTCAGATAGCCTTGCAGAAAGCTTTCGAAAAACGCTTCCGTATCATAATTTCCAATCGGAGAATTGATGGAGCCCATTGGAGTCAAAAAGCTTTTTACAGCCAACAGTCCAATGACCAAGATCAGCAAAGGAGTTAAAATTTTGCCGATTCTGTCCACCAACTTTGTTGGATTCATTGCAAACAGCACCGTAATGATAAAGAAGACAAGAGTGAAGATAAATAAAGACCAGAATGGTTCTGCAAAATCAGCTGGAAGAAAAGGTGCGGTCCCGATTTCAAAAGCTACTGTAGCTGTACGAGGGATTCCAAAGAAAGGCCCGATTGCCAGGTAAACAATCAAGGTGAAGACGATACCGAAAACTGGATTGACACGTCCCGCTATAGATTGAAGGTCTCCTCCGGCTTTGGCAATCGCTAAAATTCCAAGTAGAGGCAGACCTACCCCTGTCAACAAGAAACCAGTTACAGCGATCGCCAACTCATCCCCGGCAAGCTGTCCTAGATAAGGAGGGAATATAATATTTCCTGCTCCGAGGAACAAGGCGAAAAGCATAAGTCCCAATGTAAAAATCTCTGTATTTGTAAGCGCCTTCTTTTCCATAAAAAACTCCTTAATAAATAACATGGATGCACGAATTTTCATTATAACCGAATTCTTGCACTTTTGAAAACATTAATCTTGCCATAAGAAAAACCCGGTTAGAAAACCGGGTTTCGGATTACTTATTATCTTTTTTGAAATCGCCGATCTTATCTTGGACGTTTCCTTTGGCTTTATCGATTTTACCTTCAGCCTGTTTGTTGGGATCGTTTGTAGCATTTCCGATTTGATCCTTCACTTCGCCTTTGCCTTTGTTTACTGCACCTTTTAATTTATCAGAGAATCCGTTGTTGTCGCTCATCAATAACTCCTCCTTCAAATTTATAACTACTTATATAATATCCTTCTGAAGAAGAATCTAAACATTATCGGGTAGATTCGGATTTGGCAGAAAGATTCCATAAAGTTTTTGAGGCGGTTTCTTTAACCGTAATGCATAAATCTTCCTCGCTAAGCCTCGTTAATGTTTGAAGAGGCGTATGGTCGTTTTGTGCGACGCCGAACCTTACTTCAGCATGCTGGTCCATCGATAGGTCTACAAGCAATCCTTCACAATTAATGATGCTAGCCAGCTCTGCGCGGGACTGGTAGTCCATTTTCAAAACAGCGGCTTCATCCCAAGGCGTCCACACTGTCTTCAGTGAATAAAATTGTATTGCATCATCCATCTAGTTTGCACCCCTAAAAAATATTTGAAAATTCGTGCTATTTTATTCAATATATCATATTATGATTGATATAGTAAGCAAAATTACTTATAAAGGAGCATTCATATGAAAATATTAGTTATTGGAGGCACATCTTTTGTAGGGCGTCATATAGTAGAGGCACTGTTGGAAAAAGAGCATGAGGTAGTTTTGTTCAATCGGGGCAAAAGCAATCCGCACCTTTTTCCGCAACTGCAGAAAATACTGGGGGACCGAAGGAAAGATGCAGAAAAACTGGCAATAGAAAAATGGGATGCAGTTATTGATTCGTCAGCTTACACGCCAGCTGATTTAAAACCAGTTCTTAAGAATCTTAAAACAAACCATTATATCTTTATCTCGACCATATCCGTATACGATGATTTTAAAAATGGCCCTGTCCGAGAAAGTGGATCCCTCTTTAAAACGGAGGTGACAGAAGATGAGGTTACTGGAAGTACATATGGGCCGTTAAAAGTGATGTGTGAAAATTATATAGAAAAGACTTTATCAGATAAGGCGTTGATTCTTCGACCGGGCATTGTGGTAGGTCCGTATGACCCAACAGACCGTTTTACATATTGGGTGATGAAATTAAACGGCAAAGGCCCTGTCCTCGTTCCCGGCAGTAAGGAAAGAAAAATTCAGTGGGTTGACGCGAGAGACTTAGCTGAGTTCACAGTACTTCAAATGGAAAATAAAACGACGGGTGTCTATAATGTGGCGGCTGATGCTGTGTCTATGGAAGAACTTGTCCGAACTTTAAATGGTGGCGAAGCGGATTGTGTTTGGGCGGATGATCATTTTTTGTTGGAACAAGGGATGAAAGCATTCGAATTGCCGTTTTGGATTCCATTTTCTGCAGAATTTCCGGAAGGCTTCCTGCTGGTGGACAATGAAAAAGCGAAAGGTGCAGGGCTGGGCATGCGTTCTGTGAAGCAGTCTGCCCAAGATACTTTGGAGTGGCCTCAGAAAGAGGGCTTGTCACGATTAAAAACAGGAATTAGTGAAAATAGGGAACGTGAATTATTGAATAAAATAATGAAGTGATTTGAAAAAGAATCCATTCTTCCAACACGGTTGTACACATCGTTTAACCAAAATATGTACAGCTGAAACTTTGTGAAAGAGGGAGCGTCCTATACTATATAGAGGGAATGAAGAGACAGGTTTTTCTTTATTTCTGTTCCAGTCGTGCTATAATGACAATGGATATGTATGTATAGAAGATGTTTTAAGGAGGAAAGATATGCTATACCTTACCATGGTCTTGGCATTTATCACTTCGATTTTGCTGACTCCGATTGTTAAACGCATTGCTTTTCGCGTAGGAGCAGTTGACCGACCAAATTACCGAAAAGTTCATGCGAGAATTATGCCGCGTTTAGGCGGGTTAGCCATTTTTGGTTCATTTTTGATAGCATATTTTATATTAAAACCTCAAGATCCGATTTCCAATGCAATTGAAGCATCATTTATTCCGATTGAAACAGCTATAATCATAGGCGCTTTATTGATTATCATCACGGGTGTACTGGATGATATGTATGAAATCAGCGCAAAAGCGAAACTACTCGGTCAATTGGTAGCTGCAGGAATTGTCGTAGTCGGCGGGGGACTTGAAATTTCTTTCATCAACCTGCCATTCGGTGGTGTTTTGGATTTTGGTTATTTGAGTATTCCATTGACGATTCTGTGGATAGTCGGAATCACCAACGCCATCAATTTAATTGATGGACTTGATGGATTGGCAGCTGGCGTTTCGACAGTCGCTCTATTGACACTGGCAGCAATGGCTTTCATTATGGGCGATGTTTATGTTATGTCGATGGCTGCACTTTTGGCAGCGAGCACATCAGGATTTCTGGTCTATAATTTCCACCCTGCAAAAATTTTCATGGGTGATACCGGAGCATTGTTCCTAGGTTTCATGATTTCAGTCTTGGCCTTGATGGGATTCAAGAATGTCACAGTTGTGGCATTGATCATTCCGATCATCATGCTCGGCGTACCAATTTCAGATACGTTTTTTGCCATCGTTCGGAGAGTGCGTGAAAAGAAATCGATTTCAGAAGCAGACAAGTCCCATTTGCATCATTGTTTACTGAACATCGGCTTTTCACATAGCCAAACCGTGCTGATCATTTATGGAATTGCCGCTTTGTTCGGGCTTGCAGCGCTATTGTTTTCTCAGGCGACCTTATGGGGAGGAATCCTGTTGATCAGCGTCATGCTGGTGGCAATTGAATTGTTCGTTGAGGTTGTTGGGTTGGCAGGGAAGAATTACCGGCCATTATTGAATCTTGTTAAATTTATAGGCAAATAAAAAAAGATTGAACTTGAAGCGCATTGCTTTGATTTCAATCTTTTTTTCTTTTGGGTAAAAGATACGGGGAATGCTTTAGAAAGCTCTAGAGACGATTGAACGAAAAAAAACACCACAGTTTTCACTGTGATGTGTCGTCTTCTGCTAGGTCTCTTGCTACGTTTTGTTCTATCTCATTGGTGGTTAAGTTGGACGTATCCGGTTTTAAACCGAGGTGGCTTTGCAGAACATCTTGTATTTCCATCAGGGATTCTTCTTTCAATTTCCAATAGTAAATCCCGGTGGACATATCATCATAACCGTCAAGCGTAATGGTTTCCACGTCTGGTTTACCGTTTTTAGCGTATTCGAACAATGCACGCATATCCTCGAATCTCATGTTCGTTTTCATGTTGTCTCCAACTGCTTCGAAAACATCACCGTATTTGGTGATTGAACCGACTGATAAGGCGCGGTTCATAATGGATTCAAGAATCATTTGCTGGCGTTTGCCCCGTTCAATGTCATTATCGTAATGGCGTGTTCTCGCAAGTGCCAGCGCTTCGCTGCCATTCAGGAACTGGATGCCTTCTTTTAGTTCAATGGCATCCTGCGAATCATTTTCATCTTGTTCCGTGATGTCATAAGGCACTTCTACTTTAATGCCGCCGAGGGCATCAATCACATCGATGAAGGCGTCAAAGTTCATCCGCAGGTAATAATTTACCGGTACTTCCAAAAGTCCTTCTACACTTTCGATGGTTGAACTCGGCCCATTCAAAGCATAAGCATGAGTGATTTTATCTTCTTTTCCGCTATCCGGAATATAGGTATACGTATCACGAGGGATACTGACCAGTTTAATGGACTTGTCCTGGTTGTTCAATGTTGCCAGGACGAGTGCATCTGAACGGATATTGTCGTCACTTTGGTTGCGTTCTTGGCTGTCATCCACGCCAATGAACAGGATGGAGATGTTGTCCGTAAGCGGTTCAACCGGTTCATCTACGTTTCCTGTAGACTCATAAGCGCTGTTGACGGCCAATTCCGCTTGTTTGACCAGGTAAATCCCGTAAGCTGAAACACAGATCAACAATGAAACAACTAAAGTGAGAATCACTTTTATAATTGTTCGTTTCCTGTCCGACTTGGTTTTCCGATAATGTTTTCGGTTCATATTTATTTGCTCCTCTATAGGTAATGGGCCAACCGAGTTATCTGTTCGGATAAATCCATTTTCTTAATTAGCGACAGGCTTTTTGCTCTTGAAAAAAAATTTTGTATGTGCCGACAATCTGTTTTTTCTGTGCTGTTGACATTATACAGTGATTTTTAACAGCCGTAAATGAAAAGAATCATGACTTTGAAAATTCGAGGAATTCACTGCTCGTGATGCTGACGTCTGCTTGTCCATTCGTCATTTCATTTATCCAATCGATGAATTCCTGCTCTTTTTCAACAGGAACGTAAATATAGATGTCTACACCTTCCATGTATTCTAAGCGGTCAAGCGGATACGGGGACTGACGAATTTCGTTTTCAAGTTTACCGAGCCATGTATAGTCTATAGAAGCTTTCATCAAATGATGAAGTTTTCTTTCTACAACGCCTGCAGCAGCAATAGCTGCGGAAGCCGATTTGCCATATGCCCGAATTAAACCGCCACTGCCCAATTTTATGCCGCCATAATATCGGGTGACCACCAGTACAGTATCTTTCAAGCCTTGTTTTTTTAAGACTTCAAGCATGGGGAACCCGGCAGTGCCACTAGGTTCTCCATCGTCATTTGCCTTTTGGATAGAATCGTGTTCTCCGATAAGGTAAGCTGAGCAATTGTGGGTGGCTGTCCGGTGCAAGAGTTTGATCGAATCAATGAAGTCAAGCGCCTGCTGTTCTGTTTCAGCGCGTGCTACATGTCCGATGAACCTGGATTTTTGGATAAGTATTTCTGCATTGGCAGAATCGCCTACAGTTGTGTAATTTTCTCGCAATTTAGCGCCTCCTGTTGTAAAATGAAATCAGATAATTTGTAACGTATATTTAATATGGTCTTGCTTATAAAGTGATATACTTAATACAGCCGACAAGGTATAAAGAATTAAGGTTTTTACCTGATACAGTCAGTATAGCTAAGGCGGTTTTAGAATGGCAAAGAAAATCGGTGCAAAAACACCTGATTCTATTTTTAATGAAATGCTTGCTGGAATAGAACAGGCTAAACAAGATATTTTCGTCATTAGTGAAGAAAGTCGCCAAAGTTATGAAAAAATGAAAGACGAATTGGAAGATGTCCGCATCAATATTGCTCGAGTGATTGAAGATGGAGATGTTTTGGAAGAAAAGACACGTGCAGCTCGACGGCGGTTGGCTGAGGTTTCGCAATTTTTCAACTCTTTTACAGAGAGTCAGGTTCGCCAAGTATACGAGCAGGCAAATAATCTTCAAGTACAATTATCACTCAACCGGAACGAAGAAAAAAAGTATCGGCAAAAGCGTGATAAATTGCAGCGCAGACTTCAAGTTTTACTGCAGACAATAGAGCGGGCGGAAAGCTTGGTCAATCAAATCAATGTCGCCGGCAGCTATTTGACTTCAGATTTCGAGAATGCTGATGAAGCCGTCGGCAAAAATAAGTCAAGTCAAGATTATAGCCTCCGCATCATTGAAGCGCAAGAGGAAGAAAGAAAACGTCTCTCAAGGGAAATCCATGATGGACCTGCCCAAATGATGGCTAACGTATTGCTTCGTTCCGATTTAATTGAGAAGACATATCGTGAAAAAGGCCCTGAACCCGCTTTTCAAGAGATTACGTCATTAAAGGATATGGTCAGGCAGGCGCTTACGGAGGTCAGGAGAATCATATACGATTTACGGCCTATGGCATTGGATGATTTAGGACTTGTGCCTACGCTGAAGAAATACCTGGACACCATTGAAGAGTACAACAAAGGCATCAGGATGGATTTCCAATCGATTGGAAAAGAAGTGCGGTTGCCGAACAAATACGAAACCGCTATTTTCCGTCTGGTGCAAGAAGGTATTTCAAATGCGATACGCCATGGGAAATCTTCTGAAATTACAGTTGAAATGGACTGGTTGAAAGACCAGGTGAAAATTACAGTAACAGATAACGGAACTGGTTTTGACCAAGGAATTGTCAAACACCAATCATTCGGATTAGCAGGTATGAGAGAAAGAATTGAATTGGTCGAAGGAGAGTTTTTCATTAATTCTTCGCCAGGGAACGGTACAGTCTTAATGTTTCATATACCTTTTGAAAAGGGTATATAAGATAGGGTATTCGAGGAGGACGACATAATGACAAAAATAATTATTATTGACGATCACCAACTTTTCCGTGAAGGTGTAAAGAGAATTTTAGATTTTGAAAGTTCATTTGAAGTCGTTGCTGAAGGCGGAGACGGCAACGAAGTCATCAAATTATATGAAGAAAATCAACCAGATGTGGTATTGATGGATATCAATATGCCACAAAAAAATGGTGTAGAAGCTACTGGGGAATTGATTGAAAAGTTCCCGGATGCAAAAGTCATTATGCTGTCCATTCACGATGATGAATCTTATGTGACCCATGCTTTGAAAACTGGTGCTTTAGGTTATATGCTTAAAGAAATGGATGCAGATGCGATTATTCAAGCAATTAAAGTTGTAGCGAAAGGCGGTTCTTATTTACATCCAAAAGTTACACGCAACTTAGTGATGGAATTCCGCCGTCTAAGCGAACGTGAAAATAAAGGTTCTTTCCATCAAACGGAAATCCGTCGTCCTTATCATTTATTGACGAAACGCGAAAGTGAAGTTCTTCAATTATTGACGGATGGCCAAAGCAATCGCGTCATCGGGGAAACTCTGTTCATCTCTGAGAAAACAGTCAAAAACCACGTGTCGAGCATTTTACAGAAAATGCAGGTCAATGATCGGACGCAAGCAGTTGTAACGGCTATTAAAAACGGTTGGGTGGAAGTAAGATAACTGCCAAATAGTGAAGACGGTGTACCTGCCTTTTGGCAGGTACACCGTCTTTTTTATTAGCCAACTTAACTGTGGATTGAACATCATTATTTGCAGATGCCAGCTTCTTTCTTTAAAGCCGGTCGTAGCAGTATTGGTAGATGGCCGCTGTTGCCAGGCAGTCGCCTAATGCATCGTGGGCGTCATGCTCGAGCTTTAGAAAAGCGGTCAAGGTGGTTAGTTTGTGGTTAGGTGTCTGAGTGATCGCTTTTCTCGCCAATTTGACTGTATCAATAACCGTGTATTCAGGAATGGGCGTGATTTCTTCCAAAGCGTAAAGGAAGCCCATATCAAAAGGTGCATTATGTGCAATAAGTGGCAAACCGCCGATAAAAGCGATCAGTTCATGTGCAATTTCTTCGATGGTGGGGGCGTTTTCTACGTCTTTATTGGTGATGCCGGTAATTCGGGTGATGGTGCTCGAAATGAAGCATTCGGGATTGACCATGAGATACATCGTTTCCATGCGCTCGTGGTTGATGTATTTGACAGCACCGATTTGAATGATTTTATCGCTTCCTGCACGCAAGCCGGTGGTTTCGAAATCGAGGACGACATAGTCTTCGACTTTTTGCATGCTCGACTTGTACTTCTTAGGACGGACAGGCTGTTTGCGGCTCCACTGAGGCCGTGTTTCCTTCATTTTCTGTTCAAGTATCTGCCGTGCATCTCTTTTTTCCATACGATGCCTCCTTTTTTACTTTCTAGTGTACCGCAAAACTGAAAAAAATTCCGTTTTGGCAGATGACACAGTTTCTTCATTGTATTCGCCATCTGCCTATGGCAAAATGAAGCGCAGGAGGAATGCATGATGAAAAAAATGATTATTGCGGTTGGGCTGATTTTGACGCTAGCTGCCTGTTCGAATTCAGAAGAACCTTCAGTCAATGGAAATACGGTCGAAGACGGCAATGCCTCTAATGAAAATAATGCTGTTGACCATGGCATTAAAGAAAATAAGGATGAAAAAGTCGGCTTTACAGTAGATGATGAAGGAAATGTCATTGAAGCAGATGTGCCTGAAGAAAAGGCAAGTGAACTTCTTGCTGCCTATGATGAATATATTGCTGCTTTCAATTCTGAAGATATTGATCGGTATATGGAAACCATTGCACAAGAACCGGACGGTTTCGATCGCGAAGAAGACAAAGCAGCATTGGCTCAGGCTTTTGAAGCTTTTGACAGCAAATATGAAACCAATGACGAAACAATTGTCAAATATGAAGAAAGCCGTGCGGAAGTTTTTGCAACCCTGAATGTTAAGATGAAAGATGCAAAGTCATCTGACGCCATCGAGCAGTCAGGACGCCAAGTGGTCGTATTCAAAAAAGAGAATGATGAATGGAAAGTAACTAGCGTTCACTTTATCGGTAATCAATAAAAGATATCCCGCTATGTGCGGGATTTTTTTTATTGTGACTTTTCACTTTATGTCTTTTCTATGTCTTTTTTTGGTAAACTAGCAAGGGGGGCTTGATCGAGTAATGAAAACAGCAATTGTAACAGATAGCACATCTTATTTGCCTATAAAAACACGTGAAGCATTAAAGATCCATACAGTTTCACTGGAAGTGACGTTTGGGAACCAGTCATTTAAAGAAATAGATTTAACAGAAGAAGTATTTTATCAGAAAGCTAAAGAAGAATTCCCGAAAACTTCACAGCCGCCTCTGGGAGAATTCGTTGCGCTGTATGAAGATCTTTCAGCCGACCACGCTGAAGTTGTATCCATCCATTTGTCGAGCGGCATCAGTGGCACCTACGCAGGTTCCAAACAGGCTGCTGAAATGGTTGATGGCGTCAAAGTTTATTCTTTTGATACAGAACTTACTTGTGGCCTACAGGGGTTTTATGCAATTAAGGCCGCCAAAATGGCTGAAGATGGAGCAGATGCCCAAACGATTTTAACCGAATTAAACGAAATGAAAAAAACCTTGCGTGCTTATTTCATGGTGGAAGACCTGAAACACCTGCAGCGCGGCGGACGATTGTCGACTGCACAGGCGCTGGTCGGCGGTATGCTGCAAATCAAACCGATTTTGCATTTCCAGGAAAAAGTCATTGTTCCGTTTGAAAAAATACGGACACGCAAAAAAGCGATGAATCGGATTGTTGATTTATTGAAAGCAGACGTCAACGAGGGTTTGGGATTCCAGGCAACAATTATCCATGCGAACCGGCCGGAAGAAGCTGAACGATGGAAAAAAGAATTGGAGGTTGCCTGTCCTGAAGTGGATTTTGAAATTTCCTATTTTGGGCCAGTCATCGGAACACATTTAGGAGAAGGAGCAATGGGTCTTGGTTGGGTGAAGAAATAAACCTGCTGAGGCTTTTTCTCTATCGAAAGGTGGTAGTCCATGAAAGATATAGAAGAGTTTTTGACTGGGCGGGTGTGGCTTAGAAATTTCACGCCCTTTCCAAAAGAGCAGATTGACCAGGCTATTTTAAACGGGAAAATCAGCATCAGCCGAGGCATTACGGATGAGCTTCAGTGTGCCCGTTGCCTCGAAAAGTCACCACAAAAAATTATTTCTTTTTTCTGCAGTGCATGTGTCGGCATCTGTTATTATTGCAGACATTGCATTAGAATGGGACGCGTCAGTTCCTGTACAGAATTGATCACCTGGTCATCTCCTTCAACGATTACTCCTCAGAGCCATTCTTTTCACTGGAATGGCAACCTCACACCTTTGCAGGAAAGAGCTTCCCAGGAAGTTCAAAAAAGCCTCTTTCAACAAAATGACCATCTTGTTTACGCCGTCTGCGGAGCAGGAAAAACGGAGTTGTTGTTTCCGCCGATTTTCGCTGCGTTGCAAAAAGGGCAACGCGTTTGTGTCGCTGCACCCAGAACGGATGTCGTATTGGAACTTTCACCGCGCTTGCGTGCCGTCTTTCCGGATACGATCATCCACAGCCTGTACGGGAATTCTCCCGAAGAATCGGGTTTTGCGTCGCTGGTCATTGCAACGACCCATCAATTATACCGATTTCAAAATGCCTTCGATGTCATGATTGTCGATGAAGCAGATGCATTTCCCTATTCTTATGACCTTGCTTTGAAAAATGCAGTGATAAAAGCGCGGAAGAAAGACGCACCTATTGTTTATGTATCTGCTACTCCTTCGGATCAATTGCAGAAGCAAGTGCCGGAGATATCTCAAATTTTTCAGCGCTTTCATGGGCATCCTTTGCCGGTTCCTGAATTTCGGTCATTATGGGGATACGACAAAGCTTTTGCAAAAGGGAAGATTCCCAAAAAGCTGATTGCCTGGGTAGATGAAAAAATAGAAAAAGAAGAGCCGTTTCTTGTGTTTTTTCCGACAATCGAAATGATTGAGCAGGCCATCCCTTTATTGCAAGAGCGCCATCCGGAAATTGCGGCGGTGCATTCAAAAGATCCGGATAGAAAAGAAAAAGTGATGAAGTTGCGCCAAAGGCAAATCCCAGGAGTTCTGACATCGACCATCCTTGAGCGCGGAATCACGATTCCTAATGTGCAAGTGGCAGTAGTGGGCGCTGATCAGCCTGTTTTCAATGCGGCTGCTTTGATTCAGATTGCCGGACGGGCTGGAAGATCAGCGGATTATCCCGATGGAGAAGTTGTGTTTTTCCATAATGGCATCGTTCGCCAAATGGATAAAGCCAAGCAGTTAATCATTTCCTATAATGGAGGGAGCCGCCGATGAACTGTTATTTATGCGAGCGGGATATGCCTCTCCAAGCAAATTGGCGAAGCCTTTTTTTAAACGATCTGGAAGAAGTAATCTGCAGCCGGTGCCGCAGCAGTTTCGAACGGCTGGAAAAAGGCTGCCGTATTTGCGGGGGGTTAGGAACAGACATCTGCTCCGACTGCAGCAAATGGGAAACGACAGCCTACGCCGGAGTGATTGACTCCGGCAAAAGTTTATTCCGCTACAACCTTGCAATGAAAGAATACTTGCATCAATATAAGTTTTTAAAAGATATCGTGTTGGCAGAAGTGTTCGCACCAGTCCTGCGGGAAGAGCTGCGCAGCCAAAAAGCAGTGATCGTTCCAATTCCAATGAATGAAAACAAATTGAAAGAGCGTACGTTTCCACAAGTCGATCGGCTGTTGGATGCGGCCTCTCTGCCTTATGTCCACTATCTCGAGAAAAACGAAGTAAGACTGGCAGGGAAATCAAAAGCTGATCGAATTGCTTCGGAAGATGTCTTTTGGTGGAATGGAAAACCGGTCCCTGAAAAAGTGCTACTGTTCGATGATCTGTACACCACAGGAAGCACAATGAGAATGGCTGCGAAAGCCTTAAAAGCGGAAGGCGTCAAAGAAATTACCATTCTGGCGCTCATCCGTGCCTAAGAGGTGAAGTTTTAATACAGGATAACGAGGAGGAACATGGATGTTTTATAAAAGGTCAGAAAGTTTTCGTTACACCTTCGGCACACCGCCGGAAATCCATATGCACGTATTGGGGGCAGCAGAAAGTCCACCCAAGACGACTAAAATATATGGCCTAATGCTTGATGTTTCCCCAAAAGGAGCCAAATTGTTTTCCGAAAGGGAATTGCAGCCGGGAGAAGAAAATGTCAGACTGGAATTTGTCTTAAACCACGAAACAATCCGGTCAGGCGCAACGATTGTCTGGAAACAGCAATACGAGGAAGGCTGGATCTACGGTGCAGATTTCGAACGCAATTCAATCAAGGAAATGCTTATTTTAAATGAAATCAGAGAACTGAAAGAAATAGAAATGAAATAAAACCGGCCTTGGCCGGTTCAGACTGTAGACAAAGTCTTTACAAAATGAATAGCGGTGCATACCCCCAACCGGTCCGGCCACTTCGCGTTCCGTGGGCTCAGCTTCAGCCTCCTCGTCACTGCGTTCCTGCGGGGTCTTCAGCTTTCGCTGTCCCACAGGAGTCTCCGTGGCCAGCCCGGTCGGGGGCGTGTAGCTCTAATCAAAGAAAAGGGCTTGCTAGTCAGAATCCCGAAGACATCGTCCAAACAAACTTGGTAAATCCATCAAAGGATCCGTAGCGCAAGGCGGCGACTCCAGCGGGATAGTGAAGTGCCGAAATCCACTCGGGCGTCAGTCCGAGTTAGTTCGGCGCGAGCCCGCAGGAAAGCGTCCGCCTGGAGCGCAGGATCTGGTGTAAATAAGATAAAATGAATAATTATTCTTTAAAGGATATAACTATTCTTTTGTCTACAAGCTGAACCGGCCTTGGCCGGTTTTTTAGTGCTCGTATATCATTTTTCTTGTCATGCCGCCGTCGATATTCAGGCATTCGCCCGTGATGAATGAGTTTTGTGGATTGCTCAGAAACAGGCAAGCCCGTGCGATGTCGTCGGGATTTCCGACGCGTCCGCTCCAATGCTGCTTGTGGTCCACATCGCGCAATTCGGCAGTGTCCCCAGTATGGATCCAGCCTGGAGCGATTGAGTTGACGCGGATTCCTTGTTCGCTGAAAGTGGCGGCGAGTGAATGGGTCAATGCGAAAATGCCGCCTTTTGATGCCGAATAGGTTTCTGTATTGGGTTCCGACATGAAAGCCCGTGTCGAGGCCATGTTAATGATGGAACGGATATCGTCTTTCATATAGCGAGCTGCTTCACGGCTGCAGATGAAGACACTTTTTAAGTTAGTGTCCAGAACCTGATCCCATTCCTGTTCATCCACTTCCCAGATGGATTTGAACGTTGAAATCCCGGCATTGTTGATCAATGCATGGATAGCACCGTAATCCTCATGGATTTTTTTGAATACAGCCATTACTTCCGTGAAATCTCCCACATCGCATTTTCGGTATTCCACGTTCTCCAATTCGACCGGTTGGATATCTAACCCGATAACACGCGCATTTTCAGCTGCGAAATGTGTGGCAATGCTGCGGCCAATTCCTTGCGATGCTCCTGTAACGACAATGGTTTTATTAGTGAACATGAACTTCATCTCCTTGTCATAATGTTTACCTGTAATCCATGTTCTTAAAACTTTTTTGGTTTTAAGAAGGAAAGACTAGGGAAGATGTAGAATTGTACAAGTAGCACAATAGAAGGAGGAGTTAACATGTTGCAATTTAACATCAGAGGCGAAAATATTGAGGTAACTCCCGCAATACGCGACCACATCGAAAAGAAAGTGGAAAAAATTGAACGCTATTTTACCGACGGAGCAAATGCTACCGCGATGGTCAACTTAAAATCCTACAATCATAGCCAAACAAAAGTGGAAGTCACAATACCAATGAAAAATTTAACATTACGTGCTGAAGAACGGCATGATGATATGTATGCTGCAATTGATTTGATCGTCAGCAAACTAGAGCGCCAAATCCGTAAGTACAAAACTAAAGTCAACCGCAAATTCCGTGAGCGGGATGGCATTGGGCTTGCTTTTGCAACAGCAGAAAATGATACACGTGCACAGAATGAAATTGAGGAAGAAGAAGAAGATTTGACAATCGTTCGCACTAAACAGTTCGACTTGAAACCGATGGATGAAGAAGAAGCGGTTTTACAGATGAACATGCTTGGGCATAACTTCTTCGTCTTCACGGATGCAGAATCCAATGAAACGAATATTGTCTATAAACGAAAAGACGGAAGCTACGGACTGATCGAGACTTCTGCACAATAAAGGCATCTCCAATAGGATGTTAAAGCCTCTCCTTGCGAGAGGCTTTTTTAGTTGCTTTTTTCGATAGGAAACATTTTTCATATTAGGCTTTAGAGACAATAGATGGCGGATTCAGGCGCTTTAACGACAAAGAAAGAGAATCCATAATTTGCACGCATTTCAGCGCAGTGTTAAAATGAATAGTGAGATTTTTTTTGAAACAACCGATGATGATTTGGGTAAATATGTTCTTATAGGTTTTACTTAAAAGAACACTATAAAAGCTAAAGCGATCATCCGGCATGACAGGTGCCGGCGGACACTTACGCAGGGAGCGGTATAATTATGCTAGGAGTATTGAATAAGGTATTTGATCCGAATAAACGGGATTTGAAGCGATTAGAAAAAACGGCAGATCGGGTAGAAGCGTTGGCTTCTGAGTTTGCAGCTTTGTCCGATGATGCATTAAAGGCGAAAACCGAAGAATTTATCGCACGCCATGCAAAAGGCGAATCATTGGATGACTTGCTGCCTGAAGCATTCGCGACTATTCGTGAAGCGTCGAAACGTGTACTTGGCCTGTACCCATTCCGCGTACAGATCATGGGGGCTGTTTCTCTTCATGAAGGGAATATTTCTGAGATGAAGACAGGTGAAGGTAAAACTTTGACCTCTACTTTAGCCGTCTACTTGAACGCTATCAGCAAAAAAGGTGTGCATGTCGTGACGGTCAACGAATATTTGGCTAGCCGAGATGCTATGGAGATGGGCCAACTTTACGAATGGCTTGGACTATCTGTTGGATTGAACTTGAACAATTTGACCAAAGACGAAAAACGGGCGGCGTATCAGGCTGACGTAACATATAGCACCAACAACGAATTGGGCTTTGATTACCTGCGGGATAATATGGTCCTTTACAAAGAAGATATGGTTCAGCGGCCATTGAATTACGCTGTAATTGATGAAGTCGATTCAATTTTGATCGATGAAGCGCGGACTCCGCTGATCATTTCCGGACAGGCAGCCAAAGCGGCGCAATTGTATCAGCAGTCTAATGCGTTTGCACGCCTTCTGACAAAAGACCAGGATTATACTTACGATGAAACGACCAAAGGTGTGGTGTTGACGGAAGAAGGCATCGAAAAGGTTGAGAAAGCCTTTGGAATCGATAATCTTTTTGATATCAAACACGTGCGGCTGAACCACACGATCAACCAATCATTAAAGGCATATGTCACCATGCACAAAGACGTTGATTACGTGGTACAGGAAGGCGAAGTCGTCATTGTCGACCAATTTACGGGCCGTCTAATGAAAGGGCGCCGTTATTCGGATGGGCTTCACCAGGCAATTGAGGCGAAAGAAGGCCTGGAAATCCAAAACGAATCTATGACGATGGCTACCATTACATTCCAGAACTATTTCCGTATGTATGATAAGTTGTCCGGTATGACAGGGACAGCGAAGACGGAGGAAGAAGAGTTCCGCAATATCTACAATATGTACGTTGTGGTCATTCCGACGAATAAATCGATCATCCGTGAAGACCGTGTAGATTTGATTTATTCTACAACTGCCGGTAAATACAAAGCGGTAGGCGACGATATCGCTGAACGAAACGCAAAAGGACAACCTGTATTGGTGGGTACTGTAGCGATCGAGACTTCTGAAATCATTTCAGAGTACTTGACGAAAAAAGGCATCAAGCATTCGGTATTGAATGCCAAAAACCACGCCCATGAAGCAGAAATCATTTTGAACGCAGGCCAAAAAGGTTCTGTTACGATTGCCACCAACATGGCTGGACGCGGTACAGATATCAAGCTTGGCGAAGGTGTCATCGAGGCAGGCGGACTGGCTGTTATCGGGACAGAGCGCCATGAATCACGCCGTATCGATAATCAGCTGCGCGGACGTTCAGGACGCCAAGGCGATCCGGGTGTCACTCAATTCTACCTGTCTCTTGAAGATGACTTGATGCGCCGCTTTGGATCAGATGCGATGCGCAACATGATGGGCAAATTAGGCATGGACGATTCACAGCCATTGCAATCAAAAATGGTGACACGTTCTGTGGAATCAGCACAAAAACGGGTTGAAGGCAATAACTTTGATGCACGGAAACGCTTGCTCCAATACGATGATGTGCTTCGCCAGCAACGCGAAATCATCTACAAAGAGCGTATGGAAGTTTTGGACACTGACAATATGCGTACATTGGTTGAAAATATGATCAATAGCTCTATTGAACGCATGGTTTATACGCATACTGTTGAGGAAAAACAGGAAGACTGGCACCTGAAGACACTTTCTGAAACAATAGCTGCCAACCTGCTTCCCGAAGATACAGTCACTGAAGCTGATCTGCAAGGAAAAAACCAGGAAGAATTGATCGACTTCATCAAGGCAGCTGTCGCTGTGCGTTACGATGAAAAGGAAGTTGAGATGACGCCTGAACGGATGCGTGAATTCGAGAAAGTTGTCTTGCTTCGTTCGATTGATACGAAATGGATTGACCACATTGATGCAATGGATCAGTTGCGCCAGGGAATTCATTTGCGTGCTTATGGACAAAATGATCCGCTTCGCGAATACCAAAGTGAAGGATTCGCCATGTTCGAGGCAATGGTTGAAGCCATCGAAGAAGATGTCGCGAAGTATTCCATGAAAGCTGAAATCCGCAATAATCTTGAACGTGAAGAAGTTGCAAAAGGGCAGGCCGTCAACCCGAAAGAAGACGGACCGGCACCGAAAAAGAAAAAGGCTCCTGTCCGCAAAGACATGGAAGTTGGGCGCAATGAACTTTGCCCATGCGGCAGCGGCAAGAAATTTAAGAATTGCCATGGCACAGCTTCATAAGAGTGTGTGAAAATACCGAAGAGCATATGCTCTTCGGTGTTATTTTGAGGAGGAACATATAATGATGGAATTAGCAGACATCCGTAACGAGCTCGACAAATCAGCCAGTAAATTGGCGGACTTTAGGGGGTCTCTTTGACTTAGAAAACAAAGAAGCCCGCATACAGGAATTGGATGAAATGATGCTCGATCCGGATTTTTGGAATAACCAAGAATCGGCGCAGACAGTCATATCGGAATTGAATGGGTTGAAGGAAATCGTTAATGCTTATTACGGTTTCGTAGAAACCCAGGAAAACATGGAAATGTCTTTAGAGCTACTAAGAGAAGAAGACGATGAAGAGTTGCATGAAGATGTTAACACTGAAATGAAGGAATTCATTTCTAAGCTGGCAGATTACGAATTGACGATGCTGCTCAGCGAACCGTATGACAAAAACAATGCCATATTGGAGTTGCATCCAGGGGCAGGCGGAACTGAGTCTCAGGATTGGTGTTCAATGCTTTTGCGCATGTACACACGCTGGGCTGAAAAACGCGGATTCAAAGTAGAGACACTGGATTACTTGGCTGGAGATGAAGCAGGTGTTAAATCGGTGACTTTAGGGATTCGTGGACACAATGCCTATGGCTACTTGAAAGCTGAAAAAGGGGTTCATCGCCTGGTTCGGATATCGCCTTTTGATTCATCAGGCCGCCGTCATACTTCTTTTGTTTCCTGCGAAGTCATGCCGGAATTTACAGGTGAAATTGAAATCGATATTCGTACAGAAGACTTGAAAATCGATACGTATAGGGCAAGCGGCGCCGGTGGACAGCATATCAATACAACGGATTCCGCTGTCCGTATCACTCACCTTCCGACGGGGGCTGTTGTGACGTGCCAACAGGAACGTTCGCAGATCAAAAACCGGGAAAAAGCCATGCAAATGTTGAAAGCGAAATTGTATGCGCTGAAAATCGAAGAAGAAGAAGCGCGTCTTCTTGAAATTCGTGGAGAACAAAAAGAAATCGGATGGGGAAGCCAAATCCGTTCTTATGTGTTCCATCCCTATTCGATGGTCAAAGATCACCGGACGAATTATGAAACAGGCAATTTGAGTGCCGTCATGGACGGCGATATTGATGGATTCATCAATTCCTTATTGCGTTCTAAAATGGAATAGAATTATGTAGTGGATTGTGAAAAATTGCTGCAGTTCTAGACGAACGCCGCGAAAGCCAATGAGCTTTCGCGGCGTTTTTTCTTTGGGTGTCTGGCGAATGCCCTGCTTTACTTGAATGAAGTTCACAAAGTTCCATGCGTTTGGTATACTCTGACAGGGTTTAACCGAACATAACAGAGAAGAGGAAGAAACAGATGGCTAAAAAAAATAGACGTATCCGTAAAGATCCACATCCACTGCTGACGGTTTTCATAGATTATGCCAGTGTCATAATCGGCTCAGCGATTGTGGCCATTTCCTTTAACGTGTTTTTGCTGCCTAACGAAGTAGCTTCGGGCGGAGTAAGTGGCATCAGTACTTTATTGAAAGGGTTATTTGAATGGAAACCAGCATTTGTGCAATGGGCATTCAATATCCCTTTGTTTATTGCAGGCTTGATTTTATTAGGGAAAAATTTTGGCGTTAAAACGGCTGTAGGGACCGTATTCCTTCCGTTTGTCGTCTTTCTGACGGAATCATGGGAACCATGGACGCGTGATCCTTTGCTTGGGGCTTTGTTCGGAGGGATCATGGTTGGTCTTGGATTAGGAATCGTATTCCGGGGGAAAGCATCTACAGGCGGGACGGATCTGGCCGCTCAGATCATTACCAAATTTACTGGGCTGACGCTCGGGACAAGTGTTGCCATGATTGATGGATTTATCGTATTGGCTGCGGCATTGGTATTTGATATCGAGAAAGGCCTTTATGCATTGATCGGCCTTTACGTGACGACCAAAACCATCGACCTTGTCCAGGTAGGGTTTGGCCAATCCAAATTGGTTTATATTATTACTACAAAACAAATGGAGATCCGTGATGCCATTTATGAAGAAGTGGACCGGGGGGTTACAGAATTGGCTGCAACCGGAGGTTATTCGGGAACAGAAAAACCTTTATTGATGGTGGTTATTCCTCAAACGGAATTTACGAAACTGAAACAATTGGTGAAATTTATCGATCCTTCCGCATTTGTTATTGTCTCGGATGCCTCAGAAGTTTTAGGTGAAGGTTTTAAACGGGCGTAACTTTGGTATACTCTAATAGGAAGAGATAATACATCTGAGGAGGTCACCAAATGAAAAAACAGTTGATGGCTATATTATTCGGATCAGCACTTATCCTTGGTGCGTGCGGCGGCGGAGATACGACTGAACCGGAAGAGGCACCTGCTGACAGTGGCGGTGAAGAAGCAGCAGCGGTGGATGCGGAACAAGTGGTTCAGCAAAATTGCATTTCCTGCCATGGTGAAAACCTGGAAGGTGCAGGGAATTTCCCGCCTTTGAACAATGTTGGTTCGCGTTTATCGCAAGATGAAATTCGCTCAGTAATCGAAAATGGTAAAGGTGCAATGCCAGCAAACATCATTGAAGGTGAAGAAGCCGATGCTGTTGCAGAGTACTTAGCAAGCATGAAATAAATCTGCTAATTAGCAGATTTATTTTTTTTGCCAAAAAATAGGTCCGAATAGCATATTTATGTCTAGAAAAAGGAAAAAAATAGTTTTTAAAAGGTCTATAATTAGGACAAGAAGTATTTTTTCATATAGTTCTGATTATTCAGATTGAATTTTAAATGATACAGAAATGTAATAAAAATATATGTTTAAGGTGTTATAATGAGTTTGCTGCAAAATTCTATGGAAATAATTTTGGCATTTAGCCAATTAATAATAGGTGGGTAATAAAATGATTCAAATGAAAAATGTCTACAAGAAATATCCGAATGGCATTGTCGCTTTGAACGGTCTGAACGTTGAAATCGAACAAGGAGAATTCGTATATATTGTAGGTCCGAGTGGAGCAGGGAAATCAACATTCATCAAAATGATGTATCGCGAAGAACGTCCATCTTCAGGCCAGATGTTTGTGGATGATATCGATATAGCAACATTGAAGAACAGAAAAGTTCCGATGCTGCGCCGTCAGATCGGAGTCGTGTTTCAGGATTTCAAATTACTGACGAAGTTGAATGTTTATGAAAATGTAGCATTTGCCTTGGAAGTAATTGAAGAAAAACCACAAGCAATCAAAAAGCGTGTCATGGAAGTATTGGATCTGGTTGGCTTGAAGCACAAAGCCAAAATGTTTCCGACTGAATTATCCGGTGGCGAACAGCAACGTGTTTCAATTGCGCGTTCGATCGTCAACATGCCGAAAGTAATGATAGCGGATGAACCGACTGGAAACCTGGATCCGGAGACAGCATGGGACATCATGAATTTGTTCGAGCGGATCAACAAAGCAGGAACAACTGTAATTATGGCAACGCATAATCAACAAATCGTCAATACGCTCAGACATCGCGTTATTGCAATAGAAGGCGGATTAATTGTCCGTGATGTAGCTGGAGGTGATTACGGCTATGAAGGGTAGAACATTGGTACGCCATTTCAAAGAAAGTTTCAAAAGCATCGGAAGAAACAGCTGGATGACATTTGCATCTGTAAGTGCTGTAACAGTAACGTTATTGTTGGTCGGGGTATTTGTTCTTATCATGATGAACTTGAACAAAGTGGCCGATGATCTTGAAAACGATGTTGAAATCAAAGTATTCGTTTCCTTGGACGCTTCGGAAGAGACGGTCCAGAACCTGGAATCGAAAATAACTGAAATGCCTGGTGTTGAATCGACCAACTTCTCGACAAAAGAAGAAGAGTTGACTGACTTGGTTCTTGATTTTGGGGACGAGTTAAGCTTATTCGAACAAAGCAATCCATTGTTCGATGTTTTTTATGTAAAAGCACTTGACCCGCAGCAAACTGAAAAAGTGGCCACAGATATAGCGGCTTTTGAACATATAGAAGATGTGAAGTACGGAGAAGGCAAAATAGAAAAACTCTTTAATTTCTTGAATGCCGGAAGAAATGTCGGGTTGATTTTAATCCTTGCATTGCTGTTTACAGCCATGTTCTTGATTTCCAATACGATTCGAATCACAATTGTTGCGAGACGACGTGAAATTGAAATCATGAAATTGGTGGGTGCAACAAACTGGTTTGTCCGAATTCCATTTATTTTGGAGGGTATGTGGCTTGGCCTGTTAGGTTCCATCATTCCAATTGGTCTTGTAGCATTGCTTTACAGCAAAATCACCGAATTTGCACAGCCCCGCTTGAGTGGCGAACTGTTCCAGCTATTGGAGTTTACACCATTCATTTACCAGGTAAGCGCCTTGATCTTGCTGATGGGTGTATTTATCGGGATTTGGGGAAGCTTCATGTCCATCAGAAAATTCTTGCGTGTGTAACATAGATTTAGAAACGGCCTGCATGTAGGCCGTTTACATAGAAAAAACGGAAATAGATAGAAAAAGAGCGTAAAGCCGAAAGGGGATCACGAACTTGAATTCGAAGTCGAAATGGATGTTGACTGGTGTTTCATCGGTATTAGCACTTACCTTGTTGATTCCAACAGCAAATGCAGATACATTGAGTGAATTACAGCAAGAA
Source organism: Planococcus notacanthi (assembly GCF_030407825.1). Lineage (NCBI taxonomy): Bacteria > Bacillati > Bacillota > Bacilli > Caryophanales > Caryophanaceae > Planococcus > Planococcus notacanthi. The sequence goes on from NZ_JASDCQ010000001.1 coordinate 287,502, forward strand.
CAACAAAAAGTAGAACAAAAACAAAATGAATTAAATTCTGGAATCAGTGAAAAATCCAACGAAATGAATCAAAACCAATCTACACTGGAGAGCATCATGGCTAAAATCCAGGAGTTGGAGAACCAAATGCAAGAAACCCAGTCAAAAATTAATGGAGTTCAAGGCGAAATTGATCAAACAATCGTTGAGATTGAAGAGCTGCAGAAATCAATTGAAGAACTGGAACGAAAAATTGCTGAACGTACAGAGCTTCTTCAGGAACGTGCACGTGCTATCCAATTGAGCGGCGGCTCTGTGGATTACATAGATGTATTACTGGGTGCCAATAGTTTTGTTGATTTTATTGACCGTTTTTCAGCAGTCAATACATTGATTGATGCAGATCGCGAAATCATGACAGAACAGGCGGAAGATAAAAAGCTATTGGGCGAACAAAAGGCTTTAGTTGAAACAAAACTTGCAGAGCAGGAAGAACGCCGTGCAGAACTTGTTAATTTAAAGGAATCATTGGAAGGCCAAAAAGCGCAGCAAGCAGGCCTCGTGAAAGATTTGAAAGCTGAGCAGGAACGCTTGGCAAAAGAGAAAACTTCACTCGTGCAACAACGCGATGAAGCAATTGATATAAGTGCTGATCTTGAAACAAAAATCGTTAATGAACAAGCGCGTCTGGCAGAATTGGCGAGAAAAGCTGAAGAAGAACGCCAACGTAAGCTAGCGGCAGAACGTGCAGCAGCAGAAAAAGCAGCAGCAGAAAAAGCGGCGGCAGAACGCGCTGCAGCAGAACGTGCAGCAGCTGAAAGAGCGGCAGCAGAAAAAGCAGCCAGCAAATCTCAAGCAGCCAAAGCACCGGCAGCAGTAAGTGCACCGGCTTCAACGCCGGCTCCAGCTTACAGTGCTCCTGAACCAGCAGTGTCAGTAAGCGCAAGCTCAGGATTTATTCGTCCAGCAGCTGGACGCTTCACTTCTAAATTCGGCTGGCGTGATATCGGTTCTGGTCCGGAATTCCACCAGGGCGTAGATATTGCCAACAGCAAAGGCACTACAATTGTAGCTGCAGCGAACGGATTCGTTTCTTATGCAGGATCGATGGGCGGCTACGGCAATGTAGTTATCATTACTCACTCGATCAACGGACAAACGCATGCGACTGTTTATGCACACTTGAATTCGATTAGCGTGTCAGTCGGACAGCAAGTTTCACAGGGACAAAAAGTTGGCGGAATGGGGAACACTGGACGTTCATTCGGTGATCACCTGCATTTCGAAATCCATGTTGGACCTTGGAATGGCGGACGGACAAACGCAGTGAATCCAGCAAGCTATATTTCTTTATAAGTACAAACAGCCGGCCTCGTGATGCCGGCTGTTTTTCTATTCTGCGATTCTGTCACATTTCGCAATAAACATAGTGGAACAAGTCACCTGATTTATCGTATGATAAAGAGAAACTTCAATTTATGTGGGTTTCTTCATCCCCCATTGATTGTTAGTTGATCCAATCGGACTTTTACGTCCAGTGGATCACCCGTTTGTTAAAACGGGATGAAAGTTGAATGGAGTGAATAACAGATGCCTAAAAAGATAATTGGCTTATTAGTGTTGGCTGTTATGATAGCCATTGTTGTAATAGGAGCTGTGAAGAATAACATGGCGGATTCTGATGCATTGGATGGCATGGCAATCGGCAGCGATGTGGATTTTTTGCCGACAGAGGAAGGCCTTGCCAAAGGTGAAAAAGCACCGGATTTTCTGTTGACTACATTGGATGGCGAAGAAGTTAAATTGTCGGACTATCAGGGAAAGAAAGTGCTGCTGAATTTCTGGGCTACCTGGTGTCCTCCTTGCAGAGCCGAAATGCCGCATATGCAAACCTATTATGACGAGCAGGCAACAGATGAAAATGTCGTGATTCTGGCAGTCAATTTAACGACTGAAGACAAGGGACTCGGGAAGATCGAAGATTTTGTCGAAGAATTTGGATTGGAGTTCCCGATTCCGATGGATGAAAACGGGGATGTGGGAGCTTTATATCAGGCGGTATCAATTCCGACTTCATATGCAATCGATACAGAAGGACGCATTCAGAACAAAGTAGTAGGCCCGATGGATGAAACGATGATGGAGCAACTGATTCAAGAATTGGAATAGGAGATGGACTAATGACCTCAATTGAAACGAAATCCGTACACACTGCAACAATGAAAGAACGGACAATCCAATCAAAAGTTATGCCGCTTTACCAGACTTCCGCTTTTTCTTTCTCTTCGTTGGAAGAGCTTGAAGGTTATTACGAAGGAAATGGAACGTATTTGTATTCTCGTACAGCTAATCCGAATACCGATGCACTTGGCCAGACTGTAGCTGATCTCGAAGGAGCCCCTAGAGGCGTTTCGGCATCTTCCGGGACTTCGGCTATCTTGGCGGGAATCTTGTCGGTGGTGAAAACCGGAGACCATATCCTGGCAGCACAGGATGTTTACGGCGGAACTTTTCATTTGTTGAAGGAAGAACTGGTGCTGATGGGAATTCAGGTCCATTTTGCTGATTTTTCGAATATCAATGAGATTGAACAGATTTTAGTCGATTTCCCTGAAGTCAAACTGGTATTCAGTGAATCGATCACCAATCCATTTTTGCGTCTGGAAGATATCGAAGCTCTGGGACAATTGAAACGGCATTACGGTGTCCGGCTCATGATTGACAACACCTTCGCTACGCCTTACACAATGACGCCTTATGCTCTTGGTGCTGATTTGGTTGCTCACAGTGCGACTAAGTATCTTGGTGGCCACAGTGACGTCACAGCGGGTGTTTTGGTAGGGGATGCCGATCTGATTGGCATCGCTGAAAAACGTGTGGTGAATTTAGGATTGAACTTAAGCCCTTTTGAAGCCTGGCTGACGATTCGGGGAATCAAAACGCTGGCGCTGCGAATGAAGACACAAACCGAAAATGCTGTAGCAATTGCTGCTTTCCTGAAAGACAAAGCCCGCGTCTGGCATCCGGGAGTGGGGGCCATCGTGTCATTCGAATTGCCTGAAGCAGTTGATGTATCGAAATTCTTTTCATCTCTTGGTTGGATAAAAATCGTGCCGACTTTGGCAGGCGTCGAAACAACAGTGTCGTATCCTTACGGAACCTCGCACCGGGCGTTGTCTGCAGAAGAAAAAGAGAAAATCGGCGTGACACGCCAAGTAATCCGGCTGTCTGCTGGAATTGAAGGCACTGAAGATATTTTGGAACAATTGGGTGCCGCTTTTGATTAACTGAAAAAGAAGTGCAGAAAGCCGGTTTTCTTTGGTACAATAATAACTAAAGTCAATTGCCGGTGATAGGATGGTGTAAGAACAGTGATAATGGATTTAATAGTAGCTATAGGCAGATTTTTTGTGAATCCGGTTTTTTACATAGCATTGCTTGCTGCAGTGTTATTGGGATATTACAGAGTTAAGAAAGAAAGAAAGATTTTCAGGATCCGTATTGTCTATGGTCTGACGGAATTCAAGCGGCTTATGAAAGATGGCTGGCTGTATGCCCTAATCTTTTCTGTGCTGTTTGCAGGAATCGGGCTGGTTGTACCGATGGATTGGCTGATTGCTTTGAGCATCGTTTCCATCGTATTGATGGCCACAACTTTTTACCAGGCAGGTTCATTCATTTATTTGTCTGCCGCCGCTGTAGGGTTAAGTTGGTTGTTCAGTGCAAATGATTGGACCTTGAATTTCGGGTTTTTCAAATTTGAAGGAGTGGCTTTTTCTTACGAATGGCTCGTTCCGGTTGCGTTGATTGCAGGAGCATTAGTATTCGCAGAAGGCAAAATGATCGGCAGAGCGGCAGCGGAAGCCGCTTCTCCGCGTTTGCATAAGTCAGGACGGGGCCTTAAGGCTGCTGCTTACATTTCGAAACGTTTGTGGCTGCTGCCGATCTTATTGGTGGTGCCAGGTTCATTGATTGAATCATATGCACCTTATTGGCCTCAATTGCCGATCGGCGAATCCAGCTTTTCGCTGATTTTGTTCCCGTTCATCTTTGGTTTTCAGGGGCGCTCGCAGCGTACCTTGCCAGTGTATCTATATCCGCAAGTCGCCAAAGCGGTCTCCACTTTGGGGATCGGCATTCTGGTTGTCGGGTTAGCTGCATTGTTATGGCAGCCGTTGGCAGTAGTAGCATTGGCAGCTGGAGTAATCGGCCGCATCGCCATTGCTATCCGTTTTGCAATGAAAGAACGCAGCGGCAATTACGCTGTAACTCCACAATCTCAAGGCGTCATGATCGTCGATGTTTTGCCGGGTTCTCCCGCTGACAAAATGGGCTTGCTGCGCGGCGAAGTGATCCGTAAAGTAAACGGTATCGCTATTACGAATGAATCAGAGCTGTATGAAGCAATTCAAGTCAACGCGGCACATTGCCGTCTGGAAGTGCTGGACCATAACCTGGAAGTTCGTTTGCGCCAGCATGTCATTTTCCGGCATGACCATCATCGTCTGGGGTTATTAGTAGTCAATTAAGGAGCTAACTAAATGGAATCAATGGTAACGAAATTTTTCTTGTCTCTGCTGGTGCCTGGGCTGCTCGTCATTTTGTTTACGAGAGTCACGTTCAACCACATTGTTGCATTGATTTTGACTGTGGCGCTTATGGCGGCGGCTGTCTATGCGGGTTATACCCACACATGGCTATTGTTCATTGCCAATGCAGCTTCTTTAACCGCCGGATTCTGGTATTCCACAAATATGTTCAACCGCAGAAAAAAAGCCGAAGCTCATGAAAATGAGTAACGGCTTTTTTGCTGGATAAATTTAAATGATTAAACTTAAAACTGCCAATACGGCAATCGAACCGAGGACCACTACCATGACATTGGCTCCGGTAAAAGCGATGCCGAATGCGGCAACTGCGCCAATTATGCCATACCAAATATTTTCCTGAATAAAAAAGATCGCCGGAAAAATCAAAGCACCCAAAACGGCATAAGGAATATTGCGCAAAACATTCTGAAGGGTTTGAGGCAGTTCCTTGCCTTCCAAAAAAGTAAGTGGAACGGCGCGCGGGATATAGGTCACCACTGCCATGCCAAGTATCATCCACCAGTACCAAGAGCCCATTAGTGTGTCACACCTTTCCGGGAAATCCATTCAATGAAAATGGCGGACGCCAAAGTCGAAACCATGATTGCCCAGCCGGTGGACAGCCATTCAGTAAAATAAAATAAGGAATTGACCGCCCCGGCAATAAGGGCGAGGCTGACCACTTTTCGATTGCCGCGCATCGAAGGCACTAAAAGGCCGACAAACATGGCGTACAGTGCAATCGACATGGAAGCCTGGAGAAATTGAGGCAAGTTGGCTCCGATTAAATGGCCGATTGCTGTAAAAATGACCCAGCTTCCGTAGGCGATGACAATGACACCTACAGCAAAAGCAGTGCTTAATTTATGTCCTTTTTGTGTAGCCAGCACTGAAAAAGATTCATCTGTAATTCCAAAAGCGTACAGCGCTTTTTTCCACCGGTCGTCCGGCTGCATCTTTTCATTGAGTGCGGCCGTCATAAGAAAGTGGCGAATGTTGACGATAAACGTGTTTAATACAATGACCGCTGGTGCCACTCCGGCAGTAATGAGTGATAGGGATATGTATTGTGCAGCACCCGCATAGACGAAAATGCTCATCGCTACAGCTTCAACCAGTGATAGACCAGTGGTTTTAGCCAACAAACCAAAGGTTAATGCTATCGGAAAATAACCGACGGCTATGCTCGTTCCAGCCTTCAGCCCGGACGAGAACTCACGACCATTCATTTTTCTCGCTCCTTGTGATTAAGTATTTCCTTTTCCAAACCTCTTGAAAGAGTGTAAAGTAATTATAATAGCATATCATATAATCTTTAAAATTTTGCAGACCATTTCTAAAAAATAGGTAGTTTAAAGGACTGAGCTTATGTCGGATTTTTTTTCCATGGAGAATATTGTTGAATTGACACAATCCTACCGGGCTTTCGGTCCAATCATTGGTTTTTTATTGCCGTTCTTTGAAGCCTTTCTGCCCTTTTTGCCATTGTTCGTTTTCGTCTTTGCGAATGCTACGGCTTATGGACTGTGGGTCGGCTTTTTGCTGTCCTGGAGCGGCTCTGTAGTAGGAGCATATGCAGTATTTTTAGTAATCCGCAAGTATGGCCGTGCCCGGTTTATGAATTTTATGACAAGGCATGAAAAAGTGCAGAAATTGATCCACTGGGTGGAGCGAAATGGGTTCGGCCCGCTGTTCCTGCTGTTGTGCCTGCCTTTTACACCTTCAGCATTGGTCAATCTCGTAGCGGGTTTGTCCAATATCCGCAAGCATTATTATTTATTGACGGTCATGGCAGGCAAGTTCGTCATGGTCTTTACGATTTCATATGTCGGTTATGACCTGCGGGCTTTGTTTACACAACCCATTCGAACGGCCATTGTCATCTTGGTGATCGTCCTCCTTTACATCATCGGAAAAATTCTTGAGAAAAGGCTGCACAAAAAAGTCGAAGCGGATTTCCGTTTGGCAAGCGAAGAACGTAAAAAGCGCCAATCCTAAAAGCTTTTCTATAATTGGCAATCAAATTCAGTTAGTCGTATAATTAGAACAAACGTTCTTAATTGAGGAGTGATCATGTGTCTTTACGCATTGTATACGGCCGAGCAGGAGCGGGGAAAACTCGTTATCTACAGGAAGAAATTGTGGAAGAACTGCAGCGCCAAGCCGATGGAGAACCGATTTTTCTCATCGTGCCTGACCAGATGTCGTTTTCTACCGAGTATCGCCTTTCTGCCGCCTATGGCATGAATGGCATGATCCGTGCCCAGGCAGTCACTTTTAAACGGCTGGCCTGGCGCGTGCTGCAGGAAGTCGGCGGCATCAGCAGAAAAGAAGTTGATACCTTTGGTTACCGGATGCTGATCCGAAGCTTGCTGGAAGAACATCGGGACGACTTTCAATTATTCCGTAGAGCGGCTGGAAAACGGGGCTTTACGGATCAAATCGAGCAGTTGGTGAAAGAATTCGCCCGCTATTGTGTGGACTGTGGAGAATTGAGTTCCATTCGTTCATCCCTAACAGAAGCAGGGGCGCCCAGAACCTTGCTCGATAAGGCCGAAGACCTGGAGCTGATTTTAACTGAAATCGAAAGCCGCCTGGGCAAAGTCTTTGTGGATTCTGAAGGGCACCTGGCTTTGCTGAGCGAAAAAATCCCTTATTCCGAGCTGATTAAATCAGCGACCGTCTATATCGATGGATTTGTCACATTCACTGCAAGAGAATATGAAATTCTGTTTGAATTGATGAGGCATGCCAAATCGGTGACGATTGCCTTGCCGATGGATGACCGCACAGATTCCAACGATGAGCAGGCCCTTTTCTATCAGTCTGCCAACACGGCACGCCGGCTCAGTGAACAAGCTGCAAAAGACGGCATTGAAATTGACCAGCCAGTGCATTTGGATGTTCCGCGCAGGTTTGCGCATCCGGAACTGGAGCATATCGAACAGCATTTTGATGATTATCCGATTCAGACAATGCAAGGGCAAGGCCATGTATCTTTGGTGGAATCATCAAACAGAAGAGCAGAGTTACATGCCGTGGCACGGAGTATCAGAGACCAGGCCAGAAAAGGAATGCGCTATAACGAAATCGCCATTTTGTACCGCCAGCCGGAAATCTATGATGAATTGATCAACACGATTTTTCCGCAATATGATATTCCCTATTTCATCAGCCAGAAAAAATCGATGCTGCATCATCCCTTAATTGAGTTCAGCCGCTCGGTCCTTGAATCGGCTGTCTCCAATTACTCCTATGAGTCGGTTTTCCGGGCGGTCAAAACGGATTTATTCTTTCCGCGTGGTCCTGCAACAAAATGGCGGGAGCGAAGCGATCTGCTGGAGAACTTCGTTATCGCCAACGGCATTTATGGAGAACGCTGGTTTGAAGAAAAGCGCTGGTTCTTTAAGAAATACAAGGGACTGGAATTTCATACGTCCATCCAAACAGACGAAGAATTGGCGGCCCAAATGGAACTGCATGCAGTCCGTGACTTGATTCGAGATCCACTGGCACAATTGAAAGAGCAAATGAAAGAAAGCAAAACAGGCAGAGACATTGCGGAAGCTTTGTTTCTTTTCGTGGAAAAGATGGACGTTTACGCGAAGATCCAAGATTTGAAAGAACGCGAAGAAAATGAACATCGCCTATTGGCTGCAACCGAGCATGAACAGGCGTGGAATCAATGGGTGGGTGTCCTTGATCAGTTTGTGCTGATGTTCGGAGACAAAGAAATCGATTTGGCTACAGCTGTCAAAATTCTGGATGAAGGATTTGAAACGCTGGAGTTTTCCCGCATCCCGCCATCTTTGGATCAAGTGACAGTGTCCAAAATCGATTTGGCGCGCCTGATGGATATCAAGTCGGTATTCGTCATCGGAGCCAATGACGGCGTATTGCCGAAACGCATCGAACAGGAAGGGATTTTGACCGATACGGACCGTGAATGGTTTGCCCAGATCGGTTTCGAGCTGGCACCTACTTCGAAAATGCGTCTGATGGATGAAACGTATATGGTCTACCGGGCATTCACGTCAGCTTCGGATGTATTGACAGTTTCCTATCCGATTGCAGATGAAGAAGGAAAAGCGCTGTTGCCATCGCTTTATATCCAGAAACTGAAGGATATGCTGTCGATCGACACGGTGCCTGCGGTCATCGATCCGGAAGAACTGTTGGACGTGTCCCCAATGGCTTATATTTCGCATCCGCGTGCAAGCCTGGCTTATTTGACTTCGCAGATCCGCAGCGGTGACTTAACTGCCGAATGGCGCGCTGTTTTGAACTATTACGAAGACGATCCGTTTTGGTCTTCGGTCATCAAACGCATTTTAGCACCGATCAAACCGAATATTGCAGATCCGCTGCGGCAAGATATTGCTGAACCGTTGTACGGCACGCCGATTTCTTCCAGTGTTTCACGTGTGGAAACCTATTATAGCTGTCCGTTTGCGCATTATGTTGCTTACGGCCTGCGTCTGGAAGAGCGCAGCCAGTACAAATTGGCAGCGCCGGCGATGGGGGACCTTTTCCATGCAGCGATCAAGTGGATATCTGATGAAGTCATGAGGCTCGGCGTATCTTGGTCATCACTGACTCGGAAACAATGCCAGGACTTGGCAAAAGAAGCGATTGAACAGCTTTCGCCTTATTTCGTCAACCACATCCTGATCAGTTCCCACCGCTATCGGTATATCCAATATAAATTGGAAGGAATTATCCGCCAGACAGCGTTCATGCTCAGCAAGCATGCCAAAGTTTCAGGATTCGTGCCGGTTGCCCTGGAAGTTGGGTTCGGTCCGAAAGAAACGATTCCGCCGCTGGATATTCCGTTGAAAAATGGCCGGAAAATGAATGTGCGCGGCCGTATCGATCGGATTGATTCGACTGAAATTCATGGCAAACCTTATTTGCGCGTGGTTGATTACAAATCATCGAAGCAAGGACTTGACCTCGGAAATGTCTATCATGGCTTGTCCCTTCAGACGTTTACCTATCTGGATGTGGCATTGACACATTCAGACCGTTGGCTAGGGGAAGAGGCAGAACCTGCCGGAGTGCTTTATTTCCATATGCACAACCCCATGTTGAAGTTGACGAAGCTGATGACAGAGGAGGAGCTGGAAGAAGAGATGGCTAAGTCCTTTAAGATGAATGGGTTGGTCGTCGAAGATCCGGAAGTGATCCAGGCAATGGATGAAGCGATTGACGGTTATTCGAATGTCATACCGGTAAGGCTCAATAAGAGCGGCACTGTGTCTGCTTCCCAATCGAAAACCGTAATGAAAGAAGACATGCAGGCAATTCGCCGTTATGTCCGCGGCAAGCACCAGAGCGCGGGCAATGGCATATTGGATGGAAATACAAGCATTACACCATATAAAGTGAAGGAAGATACACCTTGCCAATTCTGTTCTTACCGTTCAGTCTGCCAATTCGATCCGGCGGACCCGGCGCAAACTTACCGGAAACTGCCGGCATTGTCTCCGGACAAGGCAGTAGAATTGATCAGAAAGGAGACCGCTGAAGATGATACCGAAGAAACCGACTGATGCCACATGGACTGATGAACAATGGCAGGCGATATGGGCCAAGGGCCAGGATATGCTTGTTTCAGCTGCAGCTGGATCGGGTAAAACAGCCGTCCTGATCAATCGGATGATTGAAAAAGTGTTGGCTGAAGAAGAACCGATATCAGTGGATGAATTGCTTGTCGTAACTTTCACTAACGCATCAGCTGCGGAAATGCGCCATCGTATGTCCAAAGCCTTGGAAAAAGCGGTGGCTGAAAACCCGGAATCGGCCCATTTGAGAAAGCAATTGCGCCTGATCAATAAAGCGCAGATTTCGACTCTGCACTCTTTTTGCCTGCAGGTGGTGAAACAGTATGCCTATCTGCTGGAAATTGATCCCGGCTTCCGGATTGCAGGAGATACTGAAGCTGCCCTGTTGCGGGACGATGTCCTTGAGTCGGTTCTGGAGGAATCCTACGAAGGAGAAGGGGCTGACGCGGTTTACCGGCTGGCAGACAGCTTTACTTCGGATCGCAGTGACCAGGCGATGGAAGTCCTGTTGAGCAAGCTTTACGACTATTCCCGGGTGCATCCTGATCCGGAAGAGTGGCTTCAGCAGGTTCCGGCTTTATATGCGGTTCCGGAAACTGCCACTATCGATGAACTGCCTTTTATCGGCGACTTAAAGCTGACCATACGTCATGCACTAGAGGAAGCGCTGCAGTTGACGCAACAAGGTCAGCAATTGGCATTGCAGCCGGATGGACCTGCTTTGTTGGAAGAAACATTCAAAACGGATGCAGAAGTAATCAAAGCGGCAATTGCCGCTTTGGAGATATCCTGGGACAGCTTATATAATTTTTCAAAGTCGTTTAAATTTGAGAAAGCAGCAAGCATCAAAAAGGATTCCTGCGACCCTGCAGTTGCTGAAGAAGCGAAAGGCATGCGCAACGATGTGAAGAAAATCGTTACGGGGCTGTTTGATTCGTATTTTACACGGACGCCTAAGCGCCTGCTTGACGAGATGCGTGAAATGGCACCGATGATGGCTACATTGGTGGAACTGACACAGCTTTTCGCCGATCGCTATAAAGCATTGAAAATCGACCGGGCATTGGTTGACTTCTCGGATTTGGAACATTATGCGCTGGAAATCCTGTCAGATGAGGGGAAACCGTCTGCAATTGCGAAAGAGTACCAAAATCGCTTTAAAGAGGTGCTTGTCGATGAATACCAGGACACCAATATGCTTCAGGAAACCATTTTGAACTTAGTGAAGTCCGGAAATGAACAGGATGGAAACCTCTTCATGGTAGGCGACGTCAAACAATCGATTTACCGGTTCCGCCTTGCAGAACCCATGCTTTTTTTAGGGAAGTATTCCAGGTTCAGCCATGATGCGGAAGGCACGGGACTGCGCATCGACTTGAATGCGAATTTCAGAAGCCGCAAAGAGATACTGGATGGCACCAATTACATCTTCTCGCAGATCATGGGACAACGTGTAGGGGAAATTGACTACGATGAAGCAGCAGCTTTAAAAGCAAAAGCACCTTATCCGGAGCAGCAGGTTCCGATTGAATTGGCGTTGATTCATGAACCTGAAACCGAAGAGGAAGCGCCGGATGAAGACTTGGCGAAATCCCAATGGGAAGCACGTTTCATTGCAAAGAAAATCAAAGAGATGATGGATCAGGAAATGCTCGTCCATGACCCGTGGACACAGCAGCAGCGGAAATTGGAGTATCGGGACATCGTCGTCCTCATGCGTTCTATGACGTGGTCGGGAGATTTTGTGGATGAGTTCAAAATGGCTGGCATTCCTTTGTATGCCGAACTGAACGGCGGTTATTTTGATGCGTTGGAAGTGATGATCATGCTCAATACATTGCGCGTCATCGACAATCCGTATCAAGATATTCCGTTGGCATCCGTTTTGCGGGCACCGTTTATCGGCTTAAAAGAAAATGAATTGGCCGAAATCCGTTTGGCTGCGCCAAACGCCTCGTTTTATGAAGCAGTAAAAACCTTTATGCGCGCAGGGACCGGAATCGACCGGGCTGCGGCTGATAAACTGCAGCGCTTTGTTCTTCAACTGGAAGGATGGCGCAACCAGGCACGCAGGGGTTCGCTTGCGGAGTTGATCTGGCAGGTTTACCTGGATACGAATTATTATGAAATGGCAGGGGCCATGACCAACGGCAAGCAGCGGCAGGCAAACTTGCGTGCGCTGCATGACCGGGCACTGGAATATGAAAAAACTTCTTTCCGCGGGTTATTCCGCTTCTTGCGCTTCATTGATCGGATGCGCGAGCGGGGCGATGATCTGGGAACCGCCAAATCACTCAGTGAAAAAGAAAATGTTGTTCGGCTCATGACGGTCCATAAATCAAAAGGACTTGAGTTTCCGGTGGTCTTTTTTGCCGGTACTGGACGGTCGTTCAATGAAATGGATTTTAGAAAATCGTATCTGTTCGATCAGGATTATGGATTGGCCGTCAAAGCGGTCAATCCCGACACGAGAATCGAATACACTTCCTTGCCGTTCCTGGCAGTCAAGGAAATGAAGCAGCTGCAGATGAAAGCAGAAGAGATGCGGGTGTTATACGTAGCGATGACACGAGCCAAAGAACGGCTGTTTCTGACGGCTTCTGTCAAAGAAATCGACAAGCTCTTTGAAAAATGGAAAGTCGGCGGCAATGATGTCCGTCTGCCGGATTTCATGCGTTCACGTGCCAAAGGCTATTTGGACTGGATTGGTCCGGCCGTGGCCAGACATCCCGATGCTGCAGAGCTATTGAGTATCAATGGCAATGTGCTGCCGCATTCTTCCCGCTTCCACATCGAAATCATCGAGTCCCAGTCATTGCTTCCAGGAGAAATCAATTTGGAAGAATTGCTGAAAGGCGATGACGTAAATGAAGATTATCAGCAGCTTGTCAACGAACGTTTCGATTTTCGTTATCCGCATCAACGGGCGGTTGAAAAGCGTTCCAAACAATCAGTCACTGAAATGAAACGGCTGCAGATGCTTCAGCGTCTGGATGAACCTGAGTCCTTTATCCAAACCGCAAAACCTGAACGAACGATGCTCTTGCACCGTCCGGATTTTATGATGGACAAACGCTTATCGGCTGCTGATATCGGTACTGCCGTCCATGCAGTCATGCAGCACATTCCATTGGACCGCACAATGGATTCTGCGGAAATCAAGGGGTTCATCGACAATTTGGTCGGCATGGAAATATTGTCGCCCGATGAAGGAAAAGCCGTAAAGGTTGAAGAAATCGAACGGTTTTATGCCAGCGACACTGCTGAACGTCTCCGTTCGGCGAAACATGTTAAACGGGAAGTCCCTTTTACGTATGCCAAAGCGGACGCTGATGGAGACCACCAAATTATACAAGGGATTGTCGATTGCCTTTTCGAGGAACAGGATGGCTGGGTTTTGCTTGATTACAAAACAGACAGGCTAGCACATTTAAATGATGTTAAAATGGAAATGGCTGAGCGATATGGCGTCCAGCTGACTGTCTATCAGGAAGCGGTAGAAGCGATTCTCCGCATCCCGGTCAAAGAAAGGTTGCTATATTTGTTTGCAGCGAGCCAAGAAGTGAATATTTAGGGGGATTATTTTGGACTTACAGCCCGTTTCAATAAATGAACGAGTAAAAGCGATTGACTTGATGAGAGGCTTCGCGCTTTTGGGAATTTTAATCATCAACATGTTGGCCTTCCATTCACCTTTGTCGTATATTGATCCGTACAAATGGTTTAATGGGAGTTTGAACGAAGGAATATACATGGTTATTGATATATTTATTCAAGCCAGTTTTTATCCTCTGTTTGCGATGCTATTCGGTTATGGCCTTGCGATGCAATTCATGCGTGCAGAAGCGCGGAACCGGCCATTCATGCCACTTGCGGTCAAACGGTTATTGATTCTTCTGCTGATCGGCATCATTCATGCGTTTTTGATTTGGTACGGCGATATACTGATCACCTATGCCATCATGGGTCTTCTGCTGATCAGTATGATCCGCCTGCCATCCGCCTGGCTGATGGCCTTTGCAGCGGTCATCTATACGGTACCGCACCTGTTGCTGCTCGGCATCATGTTTTTGGCAGTGGCAGTGGATCCGAACACGTATGTCGGATATATGGAAATTGAAAGTTCCATCCAATCCTATCAGTCTGGCAGTTTTGCAGAAATCTTCAGCCAGCGCCTGGCGGATTGGACTTACAGCAATAACCTGGTCAACTACATTGTCCTGATTGCCACGATTCTGCCATTTTTGATGGTCGGAGCAGCTGCAGCAAAATGGCGGCTGATTGAGCGGACACAGGAAAAACGCAAATTATGGTTGGTGTTGGCTATTGTGCCGCTGACAGTCGGCTTATTATTAAAGTCTGCACCTTTCCTTTTCGAATCGAATTATGCCTTTGTCTATCTGCAGGATATTTTCGGCGGGCCGCTTGTAGCCATCGGTTATGCAGCGCTGATCGCTTTGCTTGCACAAAATGCCTTCATGCAAAAATTGCTTTCTCCGTTGGCGAAAGTCGGACGCATGTCGCTGACAACTTACATTACACAATCTGTCCTGGCAACATTGATTTTCTATTCCTATGGATTCGGTCTTTATGGACAAGTGGATTTGCTGACAGGAACCTTGATCGCTCTTGGAATATTCATCGGGCAAGTGATTTTTGCGGAGCTCTGGTTCGAAAAATTCCAGCGAGGACCACTTGAAATTATCTGGAGAAATTGGACATATGGAAATAAATTCGAAAAAACTAACAATTCAAAACTCTGAATGTGTATAATGGATTCAATCAAAGAAAAGGAGTGTTTGACGAATGAAGCTGTTATCATTTCGCTATGCAGGGGAAGAAAGATTCGGACCAAAAGTTAAAAAGGAAGAAGCTGTTTGGGACCTGATTGCCATTCAACAGCAATTGGAGGTTCTGCCTGCGTTTCCTGCCTCACTGATTGAAGGAATTCCGCAAGGCATGGAATTTGTGGAAGCAATTCGAAAACTGACCGAAGCCGCAGTCCAATCTGACCGCTCTGAAGAATTCAAACACTCTTTTTCAGAAATTGAATGGTTGCCGCCAATTTCGAAAACACCAAAAAATATCCTTTGCGTCGGCAAAAACTATGCCGATCATGCAAAAGAAATGGGAGCGGAAGCGCCTGTGGATTTAGTGGTTTTCACTAAAGCGCCTGCAACCATCTCAGCGGATGGGGCAACTGTCTCTGTGCATAGTGATTTAACCGATTCCTATGATTATGAAGGGGAACTGGCTGTCGTCATCGGCAAAGCCGGGCATAAGATACCGAAGCAAATGGCTTATGACTACGTATTTGGCTACACAATCGCCAATGACTTGACCGCGCGGGATCTGCAGGATAAGCACCAGCAGTATTTTCTTGGGAAAAGTTTGCCGGATTCCTGTCCGCTTGGGCCATATATTGTCACTAAGGATGAAATTCCGCAAGCGCAGAATTTATCAATTGTAACAAAAGTAAATGATGAAGTGCGCCAAAACGGCAATACGGAAAAAATGATCCGCCGCGTGGATGAGTTGGTAGCTGAAATTTCGAAGTACGTGGCATTGGAACCGGGCGATGTATTATTGACGGGTACGCCCGCCGGAGTCGGCAAAGGCTTTAATCCGCCGAAGTTCCTAAAAGCGGGGGATACCATCAAGGTGTCGATCGAATCAATCGGTACCCTCGTCACACATTTGTCATAAGATCAGAGCTCTTTTCATCGTCCGCTTTGTGATAAACTGAAGAGGACATTATTGGAAGAGGTGAGCTTTTGAGTATTTTTACAGACACTACACATTTACACATCACGACATGGGTCATTGCAATCGTTTTATTCCTGATTGCCGCATTCATGCAGCGTGACAGCAAAGGACGCAAGATTTTACACATGGTATTGAGATTGTTTTATATCTTGATCATCATCACCGGACTTACTTTATTCATTGAATGGTCTTCTTCTGATCCGATGGTATACGGCATCAAGTTCCTATTGGGCATTTTGACAATCGGAATGATGGAGATGGTATTGGTCCGTTCGAAGAAACAAAAACCGGTTACGATGTTCTGGGCATTATTTGCATTATTCCTATTTGCAACTATGTTTATCGGCTTCATGTTGCCGGTCGGTATGGATTTCTTTTAATGAAAGTAAGGCAGGTGCATCCAGCACCTGCCTTTTTCTTTTGTTTCAGCTGCAAGTGTTCAGCTTTTCTGCTCATATCTTCCATTCCTTCAGTTGGGCGCTTCCGCTTTTCTAAAGCGATTTTCACAGTTTAGACGAAACTCGGACAAGTCACTGAGGAAACCTTAACTTAACATGGCGGCAGTAGCTGGAGTTTGATAAAATAAACCGGGTGGAACATAAGTACGACCTCATTGAAGGAGGATTTTAGAGTGAAGAAAAAATGGATTTCAGGCATTTTAACAAGTGTGCTGCTGCTGACTTTGGTTAGTCCGGTATCTGCTCAAGATGAGCTGGAGCTTAAAGACGAGTTCATATACGATACACTGGTCGACCGGTATTTCAACAAAAAGATCGACAACGACTATGAAGTGAATGCAGTTGACCCTGCTGCTTTTAACGGAGGCGATTTCGATGGCATGGCCAGTGAAATCCTGTTTGTTAAAGAAATGGGCTTTACTGCTCTTTCAATAGGACCTGTATTCTCTACAGCTACATATGATGGAAAAAGCGTATTGGATTATACTGAATTTGAACGCCATTTCGGTACCGATGAAGAATTTAAAGAGCTGGTTACCGAAGTCCACGACCAGGAAATGAAAGTGATTGTGGATATTCCAACGCAACAAGTCAATGAAAACCATGTATGGGCAATTGAAAATCCAGAGTGGTTTACAGAAAATGAAGATGGCAGCCTGGCACTGGATACAGCGAATTCAGAAGTTCAAGAAGCCTTGATCTCAGTATTCGAGGAATTCACGGAAACCTACGAAGTTGATGGGTATCGTCTTCAGAATGCCGATCAATTGGACCCTGCATTTATTCTCGATTTTTCTGAAGCTATGAAAGGCGCGGGGAGCAGCTATTTGCTGAGCGATCGTGAAATGGAAGAAACTCCTGGGTTTGACGCAGTGGTCTTGCCGGGAGTGGAAGAAACCCTGCGCGCCGCGTATAAGAATTTTGATCAGGACATGACCGGGATTTCCACTATCATGGAACAAAGCGAAGGCAAGCTGATTCAAGTCGATTCCCTATTGGGGTCGCGCTTTACGGCCGATATTGTCGATGTGAACGGCTTTCCGCCCACACGCTGGACTTTATTGCTGACTCAATTATTGACGATGCCTGGAATTCCAGTCATTCAATACGGCTCTGAAGCTGCTATGAATGGCGTTGAAGCAACGGAATCGCATCAAATTTTGGACATGGCAGTAGATAAAGAACTGGTTGACCATATTACTGACCTAACGTCCTTGCGCAATGCCTCTGCCGCTTTGCGGACAGGAGACTTGGAAGTGCTCCATGACGAGGATGGGTGGCTGGTATACAAACGTTCAAATGATGAAGAGACATGGATTGTCGCCATCAACAATTCCTCTTCGACTCAGAACTTCAATTTGTCGACTGACGTAATTGGAGAAGGCAAGGAGCTTCGTGGTTTGTTTGAAAGTGACATCATTCGCCAAGGAGAAAATGGCGAGTACCGTGTGACACAAGATCGTGAAATTGCGGAAGTTTTCCACGTTACTGAAGAAACCAGCCTCAATACGGCCTATATTGCAACACTTGCTATCATGTATGTCGTGTTCATGCTGTTCCTTTGGTTCGTCTGGCGCAAAGGCAAACAGCGCAAAGCAGATGCTGCAAAACAAAAAGAAAATGAAAAAGCGGTACAGTAGTTTCAAAAACTAAAACAGGACGGAAAAGCGATATGCTTTTCCGTCCTGTTTTTGATTCTGCTTTTATTTAGTGATGGCTTTATAGCCAATCATATTGATCGGGTCTTTCGGAGACGAGTAGGGAGGCGCGTAGCAAAGCTCAAGTGCCTGCAGATCATCAACCGTTAAACCGGCATAGATGGCTGTAACAATCACGTCAATGCGTTTGTCGACTCCTTTGCCGCCGATGCATTGCGCGCCTAAAATCTTACGAGTTTCCGGATTGTAATGGACCTTTAACGTGATTTGAGCGTGGTCCGGATAATAGCCGGCGTTCGAGTTGCCGGTATGAGTGACTGTAGCGGACTGGAGATTCTTATCCTTTATGGAACGTTCGTTCAATCCGGTCATAGCTGCAGTCAGTGAAAAAACTTTCAAAACAGAAGTCCCGAGCAACCCTTTTTTTGCGAGTTTGTTCCCTGTCAGGTGCTGGGCTACAATGAACGCCTGGCGATGGGCAGGGGACGCAAGAGGAACCCTTTTAGGATCTCCGGTGACCATGTCGGAATTCTCTGAAGCATCTCCGATTGCATAAATCGAAGGGTCGTTTGTTTGCATAAACTCATTGGTTTGGATGCCGCCGGTTTCGCCGATATTCAACTCTGCTTTTTCAGCAAGCTCAGTATTGGGCTTCAATCCGATGCTCATGATAATGAAATCAGCCTGCAGGTCAATTCCGTTCCCCAATTTAATCGTTTTGCCTTCGGTTTTCTCAATCGTAGTTCCTGTCAAAAGCTTCACGCCTTGAAGCGCTAATTCTTTTTCGATGAGCAAGGAGATGTCCGTGTCTAAAATGGACATGATGGTTGGGGACTTATGGACGAGTGTGACATCCAACCCAAGATGCTTCAAGTTTTCAGCCATTTCAAGGCCGATAAAACCTCCCCCTGAGACGATGGCATTTTTAGGCTGCTGTGTCTTGATAAATTGGTCAATGCGCTGCATGTCCTCGTAATTGCGCAAAGTGAAAACTTTCGAAGACTCGATGCCTTCCACATCAGGCATCACAGCAGAACCGCCAGGAGACAAGATTAACGTGTCATAGGACTCTTGGAATTGCTCACCTGTTACTAAGTTTTGAACGTGTACCTTTTTGCCCTCACGATCGATTTCCAACACTTCATGCTGCAACTTAACATTGACATCGCGTTTCTTTTTGAATTTTTCCGGATCTGTCATGATGATGGAGCGTTCATCTTCGATGACACCACCAATGACGTAGGGAGTGCCGCAGGCAGCGTAGGACATCGTCGAATCACGGTCGAATACTACGATGTGTGCATCCGGATCATAAAAACGAATTTGGCCGGCTACTGTTGCTCCACCGCCAACTGCACCGACAATGACTATTTTTTTCATAAGAAAGTCAGCCCTTTCCTTATTCAATTTTGTTGAAGAAGAATAAAGCCAATGTGCCGGGGCCCGTATGTGCAGCAATAACCGAACCGATCATATGGATTTCGACTTTTTGGGGATGGAAGTTTTCTTCAATTTCTTCTTTCAAAGTATTGGCGAATTCTTCATCATCTCCATGGCTGATGGCAATTGTTTGCTGGTCTAATTGGCTTCCGCGTTCTTTCATCAATTCAATCATTCGCTTGATGACTTTTTTGCGTCCGCGCAATTTTTCAATCGGCACCAATTTGCCGTCTTCTACGTGGAGCAATGGTTTGATGTTCAATAACCCGCCTACAAAAGCGCTGCCTTTAGAGATGCGTCCGCCTTTGGCCATATAATCCAAATCCTCGACAGTAAATAGGCTTTCCAGGTGGTCGGCCATAAAACGGGTTTTTTCTATAATTTTGTTTAACGGTTGGCCGTCATCCCGCATTTTTGCAGCTTCTTTCACCAGAAGCCCGTAGCCGAGGGATGCTGCTTTAGAATCAAGAATGGTGAGCTTCATTTCCGGGTATTCCTCGCGTACTTGATCTGAGACCATTACGGCTGTACTGTAAGTGCCTGATAGTTCAGACGAAAAGGCGATGTAATAACCTTCATCACCATCTTTTGCTAACTTCTCAAAAGCGGACAGCATTTCTTCAGGTGATACTTGTGATGTTTTGGGATGATTGCCTGAACGGATATCATCAAATACTTTAATGGATTGAATGCCTCTTACATCTTCATAATCCTGATTTCCGATATGGACACGAAGCGGAAATAAAACGACGTTTTCATTTTCAAAAAAATCTTTCGGCAAATCAGATGCGCTGTCAGCAAATAGTCTCATGTAAATCCCCCTTTTCTTTTACAATTTCAATCGATCGATCAGCAATTCAGCGATGCCGTCTTCATTATTGGTTAAAGTTATTTCGTTAGCTATGTTCTTCAACGGATCAATGGCGTTGCCCATTGCAACTCCGACGCCTGCAAAATCTATCATTTCCAGGTCATTGTCTTCGTCGCCGAATGCAATGATGTTTTCCCGTGAAATCCCGAGCGATTTAGAGACGCGGTCAAGTCCGACAGCTTTGCTCATTCCGCTTTTGACAATTTCAATGACGTGCCAAGGAGCTCCCCAGCGACGATGATCGATGACTTCCGCATGGACAGAAGAGAGATGATCATGAATTTCCTGTACGCGTTCAAAAGGTGCATGAATCAGAATAGAAGTTGGATCTGTTTTTAAGTAATTTCGCAAGTCACCCGTGGTGATGGTCGGATCACCGAACCGGAAGATATCCATTAGTTTTTCATCGTGGTGATGGACATAGACATCATCCAATACTTCAGCGACGATATTGTGGAATTCATAGTTGTGCATGGATTCGACCACTTCATGGACAACGTCGAGCCCGATCGGGTTATGGTGCATGCCCCAATACTGATTGGCTGGATGATGCACAAAAGCTCCATTGAAGTTGACGATTGGTGTCGTCAACCCCAATTCTTTGTAATACGGTTCGCTTGAACGGTATGGACGTCCAGTGGCAATCATAACTTGATGCCCTGCTTCAAGTGCTTTATTTAAAGTCAGTTTCGTTTTGGGTGAAATGACTTTTTGATCGGTTAATAAGGTTCCATCTAAATCTAGAACAATCAAATGTTGCTTCATAAATTGCCGACTCCTTTCTCTATACTACTAGTGTAGCGATAATACGAGGGTTTCGTCAAAAAATCTTGAGAAAATCGACAGGGTTTTTTGGGAAGTAGATTGACATTTGCTGGATAAGGTTAAGATTGGTAGGATTACTAATGAAGGAAGTGATTTGAGATGAGAGTTGAACGACAAGTCTGGGGACATATCCCATTGCTGAACATAACGCCGGATCAGGATGGAAAAGAGTTGCCGACCGTTATTTTTTTTCATGGGCATACGAGTGCTAAAGAGCATAATCTGCATTATGCATACCAATTGGCTGATAAAGGAATTCGTGTGATTTTACCTGATTCCCATCTTCACGGAGAACGAAGTGAAGGATTGGATGGAGTCCAGATAAGCTTACGATTTTGGGAAATCGTTTTGACATCAATTGAAGAATTGGCATTTCTGCGGGACGAATTACATAAACGCGGATTGATGGCCGGTGAACCAGCAGTAGGCGGTACGTCAATGGGCGGCATTACGACACTGGGCGCAATGACGGTCTATCCGTGGATCAAAGCGGCCGCAGTAATGATGGGTGCCGGAAACTATGTGGAATTGGCACAGGCACAGATGGCCCAATACGAAAAGAGAGGTTTCCAGTTGCCGATCAGTGAAGAAGAACGCGAAAAGATGCTGTCGACTTTAGCTATTTTTGACAGCCGCCGCCATTTGGAGAAATTCAATGGACGCCCGATTTATTTCTGGCATGGGGAACAGGATGTCACGGTTCCATTTGAACCGACCTATCGCTTGTATAAAGAATTGAAACAACAATATGAAGCGATCCCTGAGAAGATCGAGTTCAAGCGTGAACGCGAAGCGGGACATGCAGTGAGCCGGACCGGCATGCTTGAAGCGACAAACTGGCTGGCTAAGTATTTGCTGGAATAAGCGTGTGAATTTCATTTCCGGTGAAAGTTTGTTAAGATGGTACTAACAGTAAAGGGAGGGATTCTGAATGGATCAAGATATGAAAGACAGCATGATGGGTGCCTTAGAAACAGTAATCGATCCTGAATTGGGTGTCGATATTGTCAATTTGGGCCTTGTATATGATGTAATGGTTACAGAAGACGGATTTGCAGTGGTTACCATGACATTAACGTCAATGGGTTGCCCAATGGGACCTCAAATCGTTCAAATGGTCAAAGAAGCATTATATGAGCTGCCTGAAGTGGAAGAAGTCGATGTTAAAATCGTCTGGCAGCCAGTATGGGGCAAAGAACATATGTCGCGTTACGCGAAAATGGCGCTTGGCGTCAGATAATCTATACTTGAAAGGCCGTTACGGATTTTATTCCGTAACGGCCTTTTTTTAAGACCAAAATAATTGCATATTCCTGAAAATTTGACTATAATCTAATTAGTCAAAGATAGTCAAACTAATTGAGAGGTGTGGTTGTTATGGTTCAATTCCAAAATAACACAGAACAAAAATCCCCGTTGGAGCAGTTTGGCCGCAATATGGTGGAGCAAGCCCAATCAGGGAAAATGGATCCTGTCATCGGACGAGACCAGGAAATCCGTAATGTCATCCGCATCCTGTCGCGGAAAACCAAAAACAATCCGGTATTGATCGGCGAACCGGGTGTCGGTAAAACGGCGATCGTTGAAGGATTGGCACAGCGAATTGTCCGAAATGACGTACCGGAAGGGTTGAAAAACCGGACCATCTATGAGCTTGATATGAGCGCATTGATTGCTGGAGCCAAGTACCGGGGGGAATTTGAGGAACGGTTGAAAGGTGTTTTAAAGCAGGTCAAAGACAGTGAAGGACAGATCATCCTGTTTATTGATGAAATTCATACCATCGTCGGAGCGGGTAAAACTGAAGGTGCGATGGATGCAGGAAATATGCTGAAACCGATGCTTGCCCGAGGGGAATTATATTGCATCGGAGCGACCACATTGGACGAATACCGGATGCATATTGAAAAAGATCCGGCTTTGGAACGCCGGTTCCAGCAAGTAATGGTAAGAGAGCCTTCTGTAGAAGATACGGTGTCGATTTTGCGCGGTTTAAAGGAACGTTTTGAACTGCACCATGCTGTGCGGATACATGACCGTGCCATTGTAGCTGCGGCGGCTATGTCGGATCGTTACATCACTGAACGCTTTTTGCCGGACAAAGCCATTGATTTGATCGATGAGGCTTGTGCGATGATCCGGACGGAAATCGATTCCATGCCGCAGGAATTGGATGAAGTGACGCGCCGCCTTATGCAGCTTGAAATCGAAGAGCAGGCATTGATGAAAGAAACCGATGCAGCCAGCAAAACACGCTTGGATACTTTGCGTAAAGAAATCATGGAGCTGCGCGATTCTTCTGCAGATATGAAAAACCAGTGGACAGAAGAAAAAGAGTCGTTGAAGAAAATCCAGGAAAAGCGGGAACAATTGGATCAGTTCCGCCGCCAGCTGGAAGATGCGGAAAACCGCTATGATTTAAATGCGGCAGCCGTTCTGCAGCATGGCAAGATTCCGGAACTGGAAAAGGAATTGGTAGCGCTCGAAGCCAACCTTGAAAAAGACGGCGCAGAACGGTTGTTGCGTGAAGAAGTGACGGAAGAAGAAATTGCCGGCATTGTCGCCAGATGGACTGGAATCCCGGTAACCAAATTGGTGGAAGGTGAACGTGAAAAATTGCTTCGCTTAGGCGAGACCTTAAAAGAACGTGTCATCGGACAAGATAAGGCAGTTGAACTGGTGACGGAAGCTGTATGGAGAGCGCGGGCAGGCATCAAGGATGAGAAGAAACCGATTGGTTCATTTATTTTCCTAGGTCCGACCGGTGTCGGTAAAACCGAATTGGCCAAGTCTCTTGCTGCAAATCTGTTTGATTCGGAAGATCATTTTATCCGAATCGACATGTCCGAGTATATGGAAAAACACAGTGTATCCCGTTTGGTCGGAGCTCCGCCAGGATACATCGGCTATGAAGAGGGTGGACAGTTGACCGAAGCGGTACGCCGCAACCCTTATTCTGTCGTGTTGCTTGATGAAATTGAAAAAGCCCACCCGGATGTCGCCAATATCCTGTTGCAGATTCTGGATGACGGGCGCATAACCGACAGCCAAGGGCGCTTAGTCAACTTCTCGAACACGGTGGTGATCATGACTTCCAATATCGGATCAGCCCACATCAGCGATACGAGCAATGAACATGATATTGAAGACATTGTCATGAGCGAATTGCGCAGACATTTCAAGCCGGAGCTGTTGAACCGCATTGATGACATCGTCATTTTCCATGCGCTCAACAACACTCATTTCTACGGAATTGCTAAGAAGATGATCGCTGAATTGGCAGCCCGCATCAGTCAGCAGCAAATCAAGCTGACAGTGGATGATTCCGTCATCGACTATATCGTCGAAGCTGGAACCGATCCGGTATTCGGGGCACGGCCATTAAAACGGTTTATCCAGCGGAATATCGAAACGAATATCGCCCGTGAATTGATCAAAGGTGGAATCGTCGCAAATACAGAGTTGAAATTGACTATGGGCGACAATAAGCAAATCATCATCAACAAAAAAGAAGCGTAAACCGGCTAACCGGTTTACGCTTCTTTTTCTATTAATGCTTTTCAGGAGCTGGTTCGTTAGAAATGACAGCTGACATAACGAAGATCATGATTGAAACTCCGACTGAAATGTAAACGCCGATCATGAAGTCGAACGGTACGTTTTGTACTGCGCTTACCACATAGTTGACCAATGAAATCAATAAGAATGACCATAAGAACGTTCCAATATATTGCATCTAGTTTCACCTCTACATAGAATATCTAGATTAATCATAGCACAAGCTCCGACAGACAGAAAGGAAGATTGGAGAGATTGAAGATTTTTTGTCGGAAATATGTCAGTTAGTTGAAATTAAAGGATAGATGACGTATTATTAACACCAGGTACTAATATATGATGACAAGTGAAATGAGGGATATGAAATGAATGCTGGCATAATCGGTATGGGCAGATGCTTGCCTGAAGATAAATTGACGAATTTTCAATTAGAGCAGCGGATGGATACCAGTGACGAATGGATTCGAACAATGACAGGCATAGAAGAACGCCGAATCGCGAGAGAGGAACAGGACACTTCTCATATGGCTCGTGAAGCTGCGCAAAAAGCGATTCAGGATGCTGGAATCGATCCTGCTGAAATTGGTTTGATCCTAGTGGCGACCGTAACGCCGGACCAGCCATTCCCATCGATGTCTTGTGTCATCCAGCAGGAAATTGGTGCTGTCAATGCTGCAGCCATGGATATTTCAGCAGCATGTGCCGGCTTTATGTATGGAGTTATCACAGCAAAACAATTCATCGATAATGATGTTTATAAATATATTCTGGTTGTGGGCGTCGAGAAATTATCAAAAATCACCAACTGGGAAGACCGCAATACGGCTGTCCTTTTCGGTGACGGAGCGGGAGCCGCCATCATTGGGAAAGTATCCGAAGGAAGAGGGATTCTGTCCTTTGAACTGGGGGCTGATGGGTCTGGCGGGAAGCACCTGTTCCAAGATGAAGAAGATCATCTGCAGATGAACGGCCGGGAAGTATTCAAGTTTGCAGTTCGCCAGATGGGTGAATCTGCTGTAAACGTTATTGAAAAAGCGGGATTGCAGAAAGAGGACGTGGATTTTCTGATTCCGCATCAAGCGAATATTCGAATTATGGAAGCATCCCGAGAACGCTTGGGGCTTCCAATTGAAAAAATGTCAAAAACGATTCACAAGTATGGCAACACTTCAGCAGCTTCAATTCCGATTTCTCTTGTCGAAGACATCGAAGAAGGCCGTGTCAAAGATGACGATGTCATCGTCATGGTAGGATTCGGTGGTGGCTTGACTTGGGGAGCAATTGCAATGAAGTGGGGCAAATAATCAGCTATGCGAAAGGAAGAAGATAGAATGGATAATCGCCGTGTAGTCATTACGGGAATTGGTGCTGTAACACCTTTAGGCAATAACATCGAAACAACCTGGGAAGCTGTAAAAAGCGGGAAATCCGGTGTCGGTCCCTTAACTAGATTGGATGCAGATTTGTATTCAGCAAAAGTGGCAGCTGAAGTAGAAGGTTTTTCAATGGAAGATTATGTAGAAAAGAAAGATGCCCGGAAAATGGACCGTTTTACGCATTATGCGTTAGCAGCCTCCATTATGGCCATGAAAGATGCTGACCTTGAACTGGATGACAATACAGCTTTGCGTACGGGAGTTTGGATCGGTTCTGGCATCGGCGGAATGGAAACCATTGAAAACCAGATGAATGTGTTGAATACAAGAGGCGTCCGCCGCATCAGCCCGTTCCTGATTCCAATGATTATTCCTGATATGGCTTCAGGGCAAGTATCGATTTACTTTGGCGCAAAAGCCATCAACTCCTGCTCGGTGACTGCCTGTGCGTCCGGCACCAACTCAATTGGAGATGCTTTTAAAGTCATCCAGCGCGGAGACGCAGATGTAATGATTTCGGGTGGCGCTGAAGCACCGATCACGCAATTGTCTGTAGCCGGCTTTACAGCCAATACGGCATTGACGACCAATCCGGATGCAGCTACAGCATCCCGTCCATTCGATAAGAACCGCGATGGTTTCGTTATCGGTGAAGGTGCAGGGATTGTTATCCTTGAAGAATATGAACACGCAAAAGCACGTGGCGCCAAAATCTATGCGGAAGTGGTCGGGTACGGCTCGACTGGCGATGCCCACCATATTACAGCTCCTGCTGAAGGTGGAGAAGGAGCGGCCCGTGCAATGGCACAAGCTTTGGCAGATGCCGGTGTTGAAACAACGGAAGTCGGTTATATCAATGCGCATGGAACAAGTACACCATATAATGATTTGTACGAGACCATGGCTGTGAAAACGGTATTTGGTGAGCATGCCTATAAATTAGGAATGAGTTCTACAAAATCTATGACAGGCCATTTACTTGGTGCAGCAGGTGGAGTAGAAGCGATCTTCACTGCGTTGGCTCTTCAAGAAGGCATTATGCCCCCAACAACGAATTACGAAACACCGGACGAGCAATGCGATTTGGATTATGTTCCAAATGAAGCCCGCAAAGCGGATTTGAAATTTGCTATGAGCAATTCATTAGGCTTTGGTGGACATAACGCTTCACTGGTATTCAAGAAAATTTAACTACTATCTAAATGAAACAGCTAGTTGCGCTTTATTGACGCAACTAGCTGTTTTTATGCTTTCCATGTAGAAATAAGGGGGTTATGACATATTTTTATAAAAATTGAAAAAGTTTTCCGATTATTGTTTAGCTTGTGTTATTCTATTTACACAGAGTATTAGTGTTTAATTATATGGATGTACAATACAAATTATATGAACAATATTTACTAGGCTCTCTCTCGTTAAAAAATGAGTGGATATTCACAATAATTTAATCTCTATCGAAACGTTGGTACGACTGGTTTTCTAAAGAGAAATTGCTATTCGGAATTACGAAATAATTCATAAAATTAATAATAATCATTGTTTTTGTAATTTTATTGTAATAAAATTAATGGTAGAAACCATTATCCGAAGAAAACATTAACGTTGATATGCTGTTCCGGGGAAACAGCCCAGCAAGTGTTAACATTTTTTTTAGGATGATATGTCTGAAAATTGAAAACTTCATTGCATGTATTAAGTCGCTCAGTTCAGCAAGAAGACAACCATAGAACGGATTCATTTTGAGGAGGATAAATGTGAATGATGTTTTGTTGAATATCAAGAATTTAAAAACGTCTTTTAGAATTAAAGATGATTATTACGCTGCAGTTGATGATGTATCGTTGACCGTTAGAAAGAACGAAGTATTGGCGATCGTAGGTGAATCAGGATCCGGCAAAAGTGCTTTTGCTTTTTCTATCATGGGTCTTCATACAAGAGCCAAAATCGAAGGAGATATTGATTACAAAGGGATCAACCTGGTAAAGGCCAGCACCAGCCAAATGAGAAAATTGCGCGGCAAAGATATGGGAATGATTTTTCAGGATGCACTTTCAGCTCTGAATCCGCTTATGGTGGTGGGAGATCAAATCGATGAAGCAATTTTCCTGCACAACCCGAAAAGTTCCAAGAGCCTGCGAAAAAAGCAGGTCATCAATTTATTGAATCAAGTGGGCATTCCCCGTC
The DNA here is from genome assembly GCF_030407825.1 of Planococcus notacanthi. NCBI lineage: Bacteria > Bacillati > Bacillota > Bacilli > Caryophanales > Caryophanaceae > Planococcus > Planococcus notacanthi. Next base: position 315,770 of record NZ_JASDCQ010000001.1, read on the forward strand.
CAGAAAAAACATATCACCAGTATCCGCATGAACTGTCAGGCGGAATGCGCCAACGTATTGTAATCGCTATGGCGATTTCCAACCAGCCCGAACTGTTGATTGCAGATGAACCGACAACTGCATTAGACGTGACGATTCAGTCACAGATCCTTGATTTGATAAAAGAATTGAAAGACACCATCAATGCCGGCATTATCCTAATCACACACGATTTGGGTGTCGTAGCAGAAATGGCCGATCGGGTAGCAGTCATGTACGCGGGCCAAATTGTGGAGATTGCGGATGTTTATACATTGATGGAAAATCCACAGCACCCGTATACCCGTTCACTTTTAAATTCAATACCTACATTGAACGACGTGAAGGAAGAACTTCACGTAATACAAGGGGTAGTGCCATCGCTCCAGAAACTGCCGAGAACCGGTTGCCGTTTCGCTGCCAGAATTCCTTGGATCGAAGAATCTTCACACGAAGCTTCACCGGAACTCCATGAAATTAGTCCTGGACATTTTGTGCGCTGCACATGCTACAAGGACTTTTACTTCCCAGAACAAGCCGAGGAGGAGCGCAATTATGTCGCTAATTGAAGTTGAAAACCTGAAAGTTCATTTCCCCGTACGTGGAGGAGTCTTTCAGACAGTAAAAGATCATGTTCGCGCAGTAGATGGTGTTTCATTCTCTATTGAACAGGGCCAAACTTATGGGCTTGTCGGCGAATCTGGATCAGGAAAGACAACAACTGGACGCGCGATTATCGGTTTGAACGATATCACTTCAGGCAAGGTCATGTTTGAAGGAAGAGATTTGGCTACGATCAACAAGAAAGAGTATATTGATGTGCGAAAAGATATCCAGATGATTTTCCAAGATCCATTTTCCTCATTGAACCCTAAAAAAAGAGTAGTGGATATTGTGGCAGAACCTCTGCGCAACTATGAAAACTTATCGGCTAAAGAAGAGCGGATCCGTGTTCAGGAGCTAATGGAATTAGTTGGGCTCAGTCCAGAAGCTATCTATAAATACCCGCATGAATTCTCCGGAGGACAGCGGCAGCGGATCGGTATTGCCCGGGCAATAGCGCTCAATCCAAAATTGATCATTGCGGATGAACCGGTATCTGCCTTGGATGTTTCCGTCCAGGCGCAAGTATTGAATTTCATGCGTGAAATACAAAAAGAATTGAACTTGACGTATTTATTCATCAGCCATGATTTGGGGATTATCCGCCACATGTGCGATCACATCGGCATCATGTATAAAGGGCGATATGTTGAACATGGGACATCTGACGAAATTTTCAACAACCCGCAGCACATTTATACAAAACGGTTGATTGCGGCCATTCCGGACAGCAACCCGCGCAATCGGGAAATGCATTACGAAAATCGCAAACTGGTGAAATCTGAGTACGACAAGTTGGAGAAAGACTTTTTTGATGAAGAAGGTTTGCCTTTCTCTTTAAAATCAATTTCAGCTACCCACCAAGTAGCGTTGCCTGAGAGAGGTTGAATGGTATGTGGAAATTAATTTTACGCAGAACACTTATAACTATCCCGCAAATTATCCTCTTGAGTGTCTTGGTCTTCATCTTGGCCCAAGCAATGCCTGGAGATGCATTAACCGGACTGATCGATCCCAATATCGACCCTGCCACCATCGAAGCGATGCGAGAACGTCTTGGATTGAACAATCCATGGTATGTACAGTATATCGACTGGATCAAAGGTGTGCTTCAAGGGGATTTCGGACAGTCATTCCGCTTTAAGATGCCAGTATCTGAATTGATCGGCGAACGCATGATCAATACATTGTGGCTGTCATTGGCTACATTGATCCTGACTTACTTGATTGCCATTCCACTTGGAATCATCAGCGGCCGCTTTAACGACACATGGTTGGATCGTGCCATCACAGGATATACGTATATAGGCTTTGCAGCTCCATTATTTATTTTCGCCTTGGTTATGCTGTTTGTTTTTGGATTCCAGTTGGGCTGGTTCCCGACAAGCGGAAGTGTGACACCGGGTACTGAACCGGGAACCTTCGCATATTTCCTGAGCAAACTGAATCATTTATTATTGCCGGCATTGTCTATGGCATTAATTACAACTGTTTCAACAGTCCAGTATTTGAGAAGTGAGATCATTGATACAAAACAAAAAGATTTTATCGTAACAGCCAGAGCAAAAGGCAATTCTGAGACACGGGTCTACAATCGCCACATTTTGCGGAATTCCCTGTTGCCGATTGCCGCCTTCTTCGGCTATGAAATCACGGGCTTGATTGGCGGGACCATTTTCATCGAGAATATTTTCGGCTATCCAGGAATGGGTGAATTGTTCCTTTCTTCAATCAGTTTACGTGATTACAGCGTTATGACAGCTCTTGTCCTGTTGTTTGGACTAGCAGCGATTATCGGGGCATTGCTATCCGATATCATCTTGAGTTTGGTTGATCCACGCATACGGATTAAATAATAAATGACAATTTTAGAGGTGTAAATATGAGAATTGATAAAGACAGTGGAGCACAAATCCCTGATGTGGATCTTGGCAAAAGCCCATCTGGATTCAGTATATTACTAAGAGAGCTGATTCGGGACAAAGTTGCATTTGGTTCTCTCTTGTTCCTGTTTTTGATCATTGCTGGCGTCTTCGGCACTTCGATCATTATGGACCAGTCTGAGATTATCAAAGTAGATCTTTTTGCACTATATGAGCCGCCATCGGCCACTTATTGGCTGGGGACGGATTACGGCGGCCGCGATATTTTCGGGCAATTGATCATCGGTACACGGAATTCATTAGCTATTGGATTTTTGGTCACATTACTGACTGGAATCATCGGCATATTGGTAGGATTGATTTCTGGTTATTACGGCGGTACTGTGGATAATATCTTCATGCGCTTTGTTGACTTCTTCATGGTTTTGCCGATTTTGATGATCGTTATCGCATTTGTTACAGCGGTACCAGGATACAGTATTGTATCTTTTTCATTGATCATGACAGCTTTCCTATGGATGGGAATTGCGCGATTGATCCGTTCAAAAGCATTGCAGGAAAAAGAACTGGATTACGTAAAAGCTTCTAAAACATTAGGGACATCCGATTTTAAAATCATGTTTTTCCAGGTCCTGCCGAATCTTAGTTCGATCATCATTGTTACGATGACGTTGAATTTGGCAGGCAATATCGGAATCGAGTCAGGCTTATCCTTTTTAGGGTTCGGCTTCCCGGAATCGACTCCGAGTTTGGGGACCTTGATCAGTTATGCAAGAAATCCGCAAACACTGGAATTACGATGGTGGATTTGGTTACCTGCATCAATCCTGATTTTTGTTTTGATGCTTAGCATAAATAATGTCGGGCAAGCGTTAAAACGCGCTACTGACGCACGACAGCGTAGAGGGTGACAAAAAGCGGGGGAAAAGGAGGAGTAGGGTTCTCAGTACCAGAAATAAACAACTCTATTCGAGTACAACATCAGTCAGAAATACCTTTAGTTATTAGAAAAGAGGAGGAAACAGAGAATGGCGAAAAACAAATGGTCCAGATATTTAGCATTGCCGATGTTGTCTTTTGTAATGGTCTTGGCAGCTTGTTCCGGAGACGATACGTCTAAAGAAGAAGGCGGGGAAAAAGAAGCCGACGGCGGACAGGATCTGAAGAATGGCGGCATGTACTCAATTGAAGATTTCGACAATGTAAAAACAAATGAAGGGGAAGCCATTGATGGCGGAACCGTTACATTCGGTTTGGTGTCGGATACAGTATTTGAAGGAACATTGAACTGGAACTTCTACTCCGGTGCACCGGATGCTGAAATTTTGAACTGGTTTGATGAAGGTCTATTAACATGGGATGAAAACTATGTGTATACCAATGATGGAGCTGCAACATATGAAGTTTCAGAAGATGGCCGTACATTTACCTTCAAAATTGGCGACAATGTCAATTGGCATGACGGCGAACCTGTAACTGCAGAAGATTGGCTATTTGCGCACGAAGTAATCGGTAACCCTGATTATGACGGCCCTCGCTACAATACTGATTTCACCAACATTGAAGGAATGGAAGAGTATAACAGCGGGAAAGCTGATACAATTTCAGGCATTGAAGTGATCGATGAAAAAACCTTGTCGATTACGTATATCGAATCAACACCTTCTCTATTAACAGGAAGTATCTGGACTTACCCATTGGCTAAGCACATCTTCGGAGACATGGCAGTTGCTGATATCTCGTCTTCACCTGAAGTGCGTGAAAAGCCAATCGGTTTTGGGCCATTCAAAGTGGACAGCATCGTACCTGGAGAGTCTGTGACTCTTTCTAAAAACGAAGACTACTGGCGCGGAGAACCAAAACTTGATGGTGTAACAATTAAAGTAATCAGCAGTTCGACAGTCGTTCAGGAATTGGAAACTGGCGGTGTTGACCTGGTAAGTGATTTCCCTGTAGATCAATTCCCGGATAACGCTGAAATGTCGAACGTAGAGTATTTGGGAACAATTGATCGTGCTTATACGTATATCGGCTTCAAGCAGGGAACATGGGATGCTGAAAACAACCGTGTTGCGTATGACCCAGAATCGAAAATGGGCGATGTAGAGCTTCGCCAAGCAATGTGGCATGCAGTGGATAACGCAGCTGTCGGCGAAAAATTCTATAACGGTTTGCGTTGGAATGCTACAACATTGATTCCGCCATCCCATCCTGAATTCCATGATGAAAACAATAAAGGCAGAGAATACGATCCTGAAGTCGCTAAACAACTTTTGGAAGAAGCTGGATATGTTGATACAGATGATGACGGTTTCCGTGAAGATCCAGAAGGCAACCCATTGGAAATCAATTTCGTTTCTATGACTGGCGGCGATACAGCTGAGCCTTTGGCACAATACTATGTTCAGTCTTGGGAAGCTGTTGGTTTGAACGTGAATTTGGAAATGGTTGAGTTTAACTCGTTCTACGATCGTGTAGGTAACGGCGGAGAAGATGATCCAAGCGTAGATGTTTACCAAGCAGCTTGGGGAGTTGGAATTGACGTAGATCCTTCAGGTCTGTACGGCGCTGACACATTGTACAACTTCGGCCGTTGGGAAAATGAAGAAAATGATCGCCTTCTAGCAGAAGGCCGTTCAGAAAAAGCATTTGACCTAGCATACCGCCAAGAAGTTTACAACGAATGGCAGCAATTGATGGTTGACGAAGTACCGGTATTCCCTACGCTATACCGTGCACTATTGGCTCCTGTCAATAAACGCGTAATGAACTATGCAATCGGTGATGGCACTGGAGTGTACTTGTCTGATCTTGCGGTAAACGCAGAATCAGCAGAAGTAGCTGAATAAAAGAACATGGAAAAGGAGCTGCGAATTCGCAGCTCCTTTTTGTATATTTTATTTTCTTTTCCGTCCAAGACCCATAGCGTTTTCCATTTTCTTCAACGTTTTATTTGCCAGATAATTGGCTTTTTCAGCACCAGCATCGAGTATCGCATCCAGCTCTTCAGAACCGAGAAGCGCAGCGTAGCGTTCTTGGATCGGTGCCAAATGTTCAGTGACGGCTTTGGCAACAGAAGCTTTAAAATCTCCGTAGCCGGAACCTTCATATTTAGCCACCAGACTATCAATGCTTTCTGCGGTCAATGCAGCTTCAATAGTCAACAAGTTCGCAACACCAGGCTTGTTGATCGGATCGTAGCTGACTACTCCTTCAGAATCCGTGACAGCGCTCTTGATTTTTTTCTCGATCGTTTTCAGGTCATCCAATAAAGTAATGATGGCTTTTTTATTGGTATCGGATTTGCTCATCTTTTTCGACGGATCTTGCAAGGACATGATGCGTGCTCCGTTCTTGGGCACGCGAATATCAGGGATCGTAAAGATGTCGTTGTATTTGCGGTTGAAGCGTTCTGCCAAATCACGTGTCAGTTCGATATGCTGCTTTTGATCATCGCCGACAGGGACGATATCCGTCTGATACAAAAGAATATCGGCTGCCATCAATGGTGGGTAAGTCAATAATCCTGCTAGAACAGACGTGTTTTTCGCGGACTTGTCTTTGTACTGGGTCATGCGCTCAAGTTCACCGATAGTGGAGACGCATTGCAGCATCCATCCGGCTTGTGCATGGGCAGGAACTTCAGATTGGATAAACAAAGTGACTTTTTCCGGATCGATTCCGACAGCCAAATAGAGAGCTGCTAAAGCACGAATGTTATTCCGGAGCTCTAAACGATCCTGGGGCATTGTAATGGCATGTTGGTCGACGATGCAGAAGATGCAATCATACTCGTCCTGCAAATCTGTAAATTGCTTAAACGCTCCTATGTAATTTCCGAGTGTCACCGTACCAGTAGGCTGAACGCCTGAAAAAATTTTCTTCATCAATATTCCTCCTCAAAGTAAAAAACACAGCACACACCCCTAAAAGAAGGGACGAATGATGTGTTTTCCGCGGTACCACCCTAGTTGCCGTCACCGGCCACTCTTCTTCATAACGTGAAGAACACGGAACCGGCTACTCCACGTTCACCGGTTCAGCTCAAAAGCCCATTCAATGCAATCCTCCATCTGTTTCCACCAACCACAGACTCTCTTTATAGAAGGAACTGCATTTACTCTTCTTTTTCATCGCTCAATATATGTCTTATTATTATAATACATAAGCGATTTGAGGTGCAATGTTAGAAGCTGTAAATCATCAGGCAAATTCCCATGATCAGCATAGTGACTGCACCTGTGGTCAACAGCAGAGAACTGGAAAATCCCAATGCTTCGGATGGGGGACGCATTTCATCATCATCCAGTGTGGATTTCAGCTTAAAAGCTTTTCTCATGCTGATGGTGAATATATCAAATACGCCTGTACGGACGACGAAAACCCACAAACCGAAAAACAGCAGAACGCCACCGTAAATAAATGAGTTGTTGATATAGGACAACAAGGAAAGATTTTCTGCCCGGAAAAATATTGTCACGAAAATCAATACTTGGATAATTACTAAAGAGAAACCTATTTTCTTCAAAACTCGCACCTCGATTCTTATCAATTGTAGAAGAAATTAAAAAAAAAATCAAAAATTCTTTATTTATCTTAGACGGCGAAAACGCTTACAAATCCAATATTCTGGCGCTTTTATGTAATGTTAATGTAACGCAATTGTTACAAGAGTGTAAAAATTTCCAAAAAAAGTTCTGTACAACAAAAAAAAATTATGTATAATTAGCAGTGTACCAAGTTTTCAGAAAATTCGAGGGGGTCAATTTAGTGAAGAACAGCAAGATTTTTTGGCTACTAAGCCTAGTTTTAGTACTAAGTGCTTTTCTAGCAGCATGTGGGGGCGGCGATAACGCTGACACTGGGACTGAAACTACAGACGAAAAAGAAGGTACAGAGACAGCTGGGGATTTAGACTCAGTACAAGAACTTAACTTGATGGAAAGCGCAGAAATTCCAACAATGGATTCGGCAATCGCTGAAGACACAGTAGCTTTCAATATCTTGAATAACGTAAACGAAGGACTATTTCGTTTAGATCAAGAAAACATCGCTATTCCGGCATTGGCTGAAGGCGAGCCAGAAGTAAGCGAAGACGGTTTGACATACACGTTTAAATTGCGTGATGCTAACTGGTCAGATGGTACTCCTGTAACAGCTGAAGATTTCGTGTTCTCTTGGCAGCGTGCGATTGATCCTGCAACTGGATCTCCTTATGGTCCATACATGATGAGCGGAACAATCCTTAACGCTACAGCAATTTCTGAAGGTTCTATGGATAAAGCAGAACTAGGCGTTAAAGCTATTGATGAAAAAACTCTTGAAGTAAAACTTGAACGCCCGGTTCCATATTTCATGTCATTAATGGCATTCGGAACTTTCTACCCGCAAAACGAAGCGTTTGTTACTGAAAAAGGCGATGCATATGCGTCTAACTCTGACAACCTTCTTTTCAACGGACCATTCACACTTACTGATTGGGACGGCACTGGCTTGACTTGGAAAATGCAGAAAAATCCTGAGTACTGGGATGCTGAAACAGTTAAACTTGAAACAATCAATGTTGACGTAGTTAAAGAACCTGCTACTTCAGTGAACTTGTACAACTCAGGTGAAAAAGACCAAGCAATCCTAAGTGGAGAATTTGCATTGCAGTATGGCGATAACGAAGAAGTAGTAACTGATTTGGAGCCAACTGTATTTTACTTGAAATTTAACCAAGAACGTGAAGGAGCAGCAACAGCTCTTAAAAACGTAAATATCCGTAAAGCAATTGCAACAGCTTTCAACAAACAAGATCTAGCAGATGTTGTATTGGCGAATGGTTCACTTCCTGCAAACTTCTTAGTTCCAACTGAATTCACTTTTGATGAAAGCAAAAAAGATTTCCGTGAAGTAAACGGAGACATGCTTGAATTCAACGCTGAAGAAGCTAAGAAACTTTGGGCTAAAGGCTTAGAGGAAGAAGGCTTGACTGAAGTCACTTTGGAATTGCTTGGTGGCGATACAGAAACAGCTAAGAACATGGATGCATATTTGAAAGATCAACTTGAAACAAATCTTGAAGGTTTGACAGTTAATCTGAAAGCAGTACCTTTTGCAGTTCGTCTTGAACTTGACGAAGCACAGGATTATGACATCCAAACATCTGGATGGGGCCCTGATTACCAAGATCCAATGACTTTCATTGACTTGTTCGTAACAGGATCTTCACACAACTTGATGTCTTATTCTAACGAAGAATTTGATAAATTAGTAGAATCTGCTAAAGCAGAACTTGCACAAGATCCAGCTGCGCGTTGGGAAGCAATGGCTAAAGCTGAAAAAATCTTGTTAGAAGACGATGCAGCGATTGCACCAATTTACCAACGTGGTGAAAAAGCTCTTCAAAAACCTTACGTTAACGGTATCATCAAACACCCATTCGGTGGGGAATACAGCTATAAGTGGGCTTCTATTTCTGGAAAAGAATAATTTAATCCCGTTACTGTAAAAACAAAATAGAAGGAGAGTATATCGCATTGTTAGGACGATATACTCTCTTTTCTAATGTAAAGGAATTAACCGAAAATTAACGGTTTTCTGCTAACTCATGAATATAACAAGACTCTGTTTATTATGCATAGAGCTTGTCAAATAGACTTATTTTTGGAGGTGCACAATGGGTAAATATATTGGCAAACGTTTAATTTATATGGTTATCACTCTGGCTTTAATCGCTACGTTCACGTTCTTCTTGATGAATGTACTACCAGGTTCCCCAATCGCTTCCGCAGATAAATTAACTCCAGATCAAAGAGCAGTTGTAGAGGCAAGATATGGCTTGGACAAACCTCTTCCGGTTCAGTATTTTGATTACATGTTCGGGTTAGTGCAAGGAGATTTAGGGATTTCCATTAACCAATTTAAAGGCGCAGATGTAACAGATGTTATTTTAAGCCGTATGGGTCCTTCAGCTCAAATTGGTTTCCAAGGTATGCTGATCGGAACTGTGCTTGGAATTCTATTGGGCATGGTTGCCGCTTTAAGGCAAAACACATGGATGGATTACACCAGTACGTTTATCGCTATTGTTGGTATTTCAATTCCGTCCTTCGTTTTTGCATCTTTACTGCAATATTGGTTCGGATTGAAATGGGAATTGTTCCCGGTTGCATTATGGAAAGACGGCTTTATGTCCAGCGTTCTGCCATCCATCGCGTTGGCCATGTTCCCGCTTGCGACAGCTGCACGTTTTATCCGTACTGAAATGATTGAAGTACTGGGTTCGGATTACATCACCTTGGCGAAAGCCAAAGGCGCAAGCGGTTCAGAAATCGCATTCAAGCATGCATTCCGTAACGCATTGATTCCATTGATTACAGTTCTTGGGCCAATGGCAGTATCCATCCTTACTGGATCACTCGTAGTGGAACAGATTTTCGCAATTCCGGGCATCGGGGAACAATTCGTTAAATCGATCATGGTCAGTGATTTCTCCATCATTATGGGAACCACTATCTTCTTCTCAGTATTCTTGATTGTCATCATTTTACTGGTCGATATTCTCTATGGTGTCATTGATCCTCGTATCCGTCTTTCAGGAGGTAAAAGTTAATGACTCAAAAAATCGATAAAATTCCGGAACTGCCGAAAGGCTCGTTTGAACGCATTACATTAGATGCACATCAAGCGGAACGCATCACAAAGCCGAGTGTCAGCTTCTGGCAAGATGCCTGGTACCGTATCCGCAAAAACAAAGGCGCTTTATTCAGCATTGTGTTATTTGGTCTAATCGTCATTATGGCGTTTTTAGGGCCGGTCATCAGCCCGTATGCACCAAATGCCCAAACTATTACTCACGCTAACTTGCCACCAAAGATCCCAGTCATTGAAAAATTGGGGATCCTTGATGGAGTCGGAACTTTAGGCGGCAAAGAAGTCGATTTGTATGAAATGAAAAACGTTGAAGTCAACTACTGGTTCGGAACTGATGGACTTGGCCGTGATATGTTCTCACGTGTCTGGAAAGGGACTCAAGTATCCCTATTCATTGCTTTCGTTGCAGCAGCGATTGATATGTTGATCGGCGTCATCTACGGCGGGATTTCCGGTTACTTTGGCGGACGTGTGGATGATTTCATGCAACGGGTCGTTGAAATTTTAACAGGTATTCCAAACCTTGTTGTGGTTATCCTGTTCATTCTAATCATGGATCCGGGAATACTAGCCATCATCATCGCTCTGACGATAACCGGTTGGACAGGGATGTCTCGAGTTGTCCGTGGCCAGGTGCTTAAGTACAAGAGCCAGGAATTCGTTTTGGCCGCCCGCACGTTGGGTGCCAGCGACACTCGTATAATCTGGAAGCATTTGATGCCTAACGTATTAGGCGTAATCATCATCAATACCATGTTTACAATTCCAAGCGCTATTTTCTTTGAAGCTTTCTTGAGCTTTATTGGATTGGGGCTGCAGGCACCGGATGCTTCACTCGGAACATTGATTAACGATGGCTATGCGTTAATTCAGTTCGCACCGCATATCTTAGCGTTCCCAGCTATCTTGCTAAGTTTGATCATGATTGCATTTAACTTAATCGGTGATGGACTTCGAGATGCCCTCGATCCGAAGATGAAAGATTAAGGAGGAAAGTTTAAAATGGAGAAAATTTTACAAGTGAAAAACCTTGAGCTTTCCTTTAACACCCAAGGCGGGGAAGTTAAAGCGATACGCGGGGTTAACTTTGATCTAAATAAAGGTGAAACGTTGGCAATCGTAGGGGAGTCGGGTTCAGGCAAATCTGTAACGACGAAATCGATTATGCGTTTGCTGCCTGAAAGTTCCGCTGAGTTCAAAAATGGCGAAATTCTATTTGGCGGCCGTGATTTGACGAAGTTGAGCGATAAAGAAATGCAGAAAATCCGCGGAAAAGAAATTTCGATGATTTTCCAGGATCCAATGACTTCCTTGAATCCGACAATGCCAATCGGCCGGCAGCTGACAGAACCTTTGCTGAAGCATCAAAAGATCAGCAAAAATGAAGCAAAAAAAGTAGCGATCGATTTATTGCGCATGGTCGGTATGCCGAAACCTGAATTGCGGATGAAGCAATATCCGCACCAATTCTCAGGTGGACAGCGCCAGCGTATTGTTATCGCCATCTCACTCGCCTGCAATCCGAAGATCCTGATTGCGGATGAGCCGACAACAGCACTTGATGTGACAATCCAAGCGCAGATTCTGGAATTGATGAAAGATCTGCAGAAGAAAATCGATACATCAATCATTTTCATTACCCATGACCTTGGAGTTGTGGCGAACGTAGCTGATCGTGTGGCGGTTATGTACGGCGGGAAAATCGTCGAAATCGGTACAGTCGATGAAATTTTCTATAACCCGCAGCATCCTTATACATGGGGCTTATTGAGCTCCATGCCTTCATTGGACACGGAGGATGCCAAGTTGTATGCAATTCCAGGAACGCCACCTGATTTATTGGATCCGCCAAAAGGAGATGCTTTCGCGCTTCGCAGCGAATACGCTCTGAAAATTGATATGGAGCAAAACCCTCCTTTCTTTAAAGTCAGCGATACGCATTCAGCTGCCACTTGGTTGTTGCATCCGGATGCGCCGCAGGTAGAACCGCCTTTAACTGTCATTGAACGAATGAAGAAATTCCCAGGAAGCAGATATTATGAAGGGGGCGCGGTGTAATGGCTGAAAAATTACTGGAAATCAAAAACCTGAAACAATATTTCAACATCGGCAAAGCCAATGAAGTCCGCGCAGTAGATGACATCAGCTTTGATATTTACAAAGGTGAGACCCTCGGATTGGTTGGAGAGTCAGGTTGTGGGAAATCGACTACTGGCCGTTCCATCATCCGTTTATATGATGCAACAGATGGGGATGTCTTCTATGAAGGTGAGAATGTCCATGGCAAAAAGTCCAAGCAGGACTTGAAGAAATTCAACCGTAAAATGCAGATGATTTTCCAGGATCCCTATGCTTCGTTAAATCAGCGTATGAAAGTTATGGATATCATTGCTGAAGGCATCGATATCCATGGTTTGGCGAAAAACTCGACTGAACGGAAAAAAATGGTTTACGATTTGTTGGAAACTGTTGGTTTGAACAAAGAGCACGCTAACCGTTACCCGCATGAATTCTCGGGTGGACAGCGCCAGCGTCTTGGCATAGCCCGTGCTTTGGCAGTAGATCCGGATTTCATCATTGCGGATGAGCCGATCTCTGCATTGGATGTATCCATCCAAGCTCAGGTCGTCAACTTATTGAAAGAACTTCAACAGGAAAAAGGGTTGACGTTCTTGTTTATTGCCCACGATTTATCGATGGTCAAGTACATTTCTGATCGCATTGGTGTCATGTATTTCGGAAAATTGGTGGAGTTGGCTCCTGCAGAGGAGTTGTACAATAATCCGTTGCATCCTTATACGCAATCACTGTTGTCAGCTATTCCATTGCCTGACCCCAACTATGAACGCAACCGGATCCGCAAGTCCTACGATCCGGCCATCCATAAATACACAGAAGCTGATGACGTGCGTATGAGAGAAATCAGTCCTGGCCATTTTGTTCAATGCTCAGAACGTGAATTCGAATCGATTAAATCAGCATCAGTGTCGAAGTAACAGCAAAACGATGTCCTAATGGGCATCGTTCTTTTTTTTTTGGGAACAATCTATTGGCTGGCATAGTGAAAGAGTTATCAATAGCTGCATCCAGGCGGATGATTTCTTATTTCAATTAGTCAGATAAATGTTAGAATGGAATAACACTGGATATTAAAGTTTATTCATATAAGGAGGGCTCTGAGCTAAGGAGCCGATTTAGGTGATTGATCAAATTAGAAGGCGGGTAAGCAAGTATAAATAACTTGGCGTAAAAGTGGAATAAGGGGTGCAAGAAGATGGCGAAATCATTGAAGACAGCAGTAATTCTTACAGCAGGCGTTTTATTGGCAAGTGTTGACAACGTTTATGCAGCTGAAGAAAGCGAAACACCGGATTTTACACCGCGTACATACAATACAATAGAACTTGATTCGAGTGTTTTGGCAGCTTCCCAGTTGTTTAAATTTGATTCAGGCCTCGAATTTGCCTATCCGGATGCCGTTCGGGGGATTTTTGTAACAGCTCATTCTGCAGGCGGGGAGCGGTTTGGATCACTGGTTGAACTGGTGGAGCAAACAGAATTGAATGCCATGGTCATCGATATCAAAGAAGATTTTGGCCATTTGACATACATACCGGAAGACGGCTCAGCACTGGCGGAACTTGGATTGGGCCAGCCTTTGATTAAAAACCCAAGAGCTATGCTGGAGCAGCTGGAAGAAAAAGAAATCTATCCTATCGCTCGCGTGGTGGTATTTAAAGATACCGTACTGGCGGAACAGCAGCCTGAGCTGACATTTATGGATGGAGAACAGGTCTGGAAAAATAATCGCGGAGAATCATTCGTCAATCCATTCTTGAAAGAAGTGTGGGACTACAATGTCCAAATTGCTATCGAAGCCGCTAAGCTTGGTTTTAAGGAAATTCAATTCGACTATGTCCGTTTTCCGGAAGGATTTGAACACCGTGCTGATGATCTCAGCTATTCGCTCGGGGATTACGCAAACTCTGATGCTGATCCGATACAGCGGCGAGTAGAGGCGGTAACGGATTTTGTTGCCTATGCAAAAGAACAATTAGAACCGTATGAAGTGGATGTATCGGTCGATATTTTCGGCTATGCGGCAACACTGCCGGAAGCTCCAGGCATCGGCCAGAACTTTTCCAAGATTTCTGAGAATGTGGATGTCATCTCATCGATGATTTATCCAAGCCACTGGACCTCTTACTTTGGAATTGCCAAGCCGGATCTCGAACCTTATAATCTGGTTGCGGAATATGCCAAGGTGGAAAACCAGGTGTTGGGTGCTTTGGAAAATCCGCCAGTTTCGAGGCCTTGGCTTCAGGATTTCACCGCCAGCTATCTTGGATCAGGCAACTATCTGCGGTATGGAAAAGCAGAAGTGGAAGCTCAGATCAAGGCGTTGAACGATAATGGAATTGAAGAGTTTCTTCTTTGGAATGCAGGGAATACTTATTCTAAAGGTGTGGATTATACGCCTTAAGCTGGTTCGTGGGATTGTGAATAGGGTGTTTGGCTAAGGAAATAAAAATATCTTATAGCAATCATAAATTTAGATGGAACTATTTTCAGTTTGAAACGTAATATATACTAGAATCGATTTTCAAAAAGAAGCTGTAACTGAGAATAAAAAATTTTAGTTTGGAAGTTTACGACAAAAGAAAATGGGGTAAATTTAAATATACAAGCTTACAAGTATAAAGAATGTATAGCGAATATGTGACAAAAAGCTTGAAATTTAATTTTTTTACTGAAATACACTATTAAATTCATCCCATACATTGTATAATGAATGTAGAGCCTCTAAACTATAATGATTCTAATTTGAAAAATGAACCACACTAAATTTTCATGAATCCGAAAGGAAGTGCTCCATTATGATGGTTACATTATTCACGTCCCCGAGCTGCACATCTTGCAGAAAAGCAAAAGCTTGGCTTGAGGAACACGAAATTCCATATACAGAACGCAACATTTTCTCTGAACCTTTGACAATCAGTGAAATCAAAGAAATCTTACGTATGACTGAAGACGGTACAGATGAAATCATCTCAACCCGTTCTAAAATATTCCAAAAATTGAATGTAGATGTTGAAAGTTTACCACTTCAGCGTTTATACGAATTAATTCAGGAACATCCAGGATTGCTGCGCCGTCCGATCATCATGGATGAAAAGCGTCTGCAAGTCGGCTATAACGAAGATGAAATCCGTCGATTCCTACCGCGTAAAGTTAGAGCTTATCAACTGCTTGAAGCTCAGCGAATGGTAAACTAACAATAAGCACATCAGCTGTCCGGTCTTTATGGTATTTCATAATAGATCCTGGGGCAGCTTTTCTTTATTTTAATTAGTTGCATAAATCAGTTAAGTGATTTAAACTCTATGTACTTGTAACTTGTCTTTGGAAGATAGGCATAAACTTTTTCTTTGCTTGCAAAAGAAGTTATACTTATTAGAAGCAACACAAGCACGGCTCGGAGGAAGGTTCTCTTAGTCCAAACCGTAAAGGAGAGGTGTAAAATGGAAATAGAACGCATTAACGACAACACAGTTAAATTTTACATTTCCTATCTCGACGTTGAAGAGCGAGGGTTTAGCCGTGACGAAATCTGGTTTAACAGAGATAAGAGCGAAGAACTTTTTTGGGAAATGATGGATGAAGTTAATGAAGAAGCCGATTTCGTAATGGAAGGCCCTCTGTGGATCCAAGTCCAAGCGATGGATAAAGGACTCGAAGTCACAGTAACACGTGCTCAATTGACTAAAGATGGGCAAAAGCTTGATTTGCCTGATGACATAGAGGAACGCCGCAAAATGTTTGCAAGTGAAGATGCGGTGACTCCCGAATTTGATGAATTCGAACCGGTTTTTGATGAACCCGATATTAAGAAACTTGAATATACATTTGTCTTCTCAGAAGTGGAAGAACTATTGCCAATTGCACGGCGCTTGATGTATGTGCCGATTGAATCTGCGGTTTATCACTTTGAGAACAAATACTACCTTTACACAAGTTTTGATGAAATTCTTCATTCTGAAGAAGATATCAAAAACAATGTCAGCATCATCACAGAGTATTTGCGCATATCACCTGTTACAGTTCACCGACTTGAAGAATACGGCAAGCCCATCTTCAAAGAAGACGCGCTCTCAAATGTACTGCATTACTTTGGCTAAGGCCTCCTTTACAGGAGGTCTTTTTTTATTGCCAAAATAGGCTGGATTCCATAGAATGGAAAAAAGGAGAGTGATTGATATATTAGTGGCTAAAACAGAACAACAGGAATTGTTTTATTTGACCGGACAACACGATAGGCATGAACTTCAGTACATTCGCACCCAGCGTCGATTCTTTTGCCCATCCTGCCAAGCTCCATTGCTTTTAAAAATTGGCGTAATCAACATCCCTCATTTTGCCCATCGGACTCTTTCAGGCTGCGACCACTACAGCGAACCTGAATCATCTTTACACCTTCAAGGAAAACTCCTTCTCCATCAATTCTTCAAACAGCGGAACTTTAAAGTCAATCTGGAAAACTACTTGCCTGAAATCCGGCAGCGTGCAGATCTTCTGGTAGATGGCCAATATGCCATTGAGTTCCAATGCAGCACCATATCACCTGAGGACCTCCAGCAGCGCTCGCAAGGCTATCGGCGATTAGACATCAAGGACATATGGATTAAAGGCTTACAAGAGCCCTGCAATGAAGGAATCGGCTTGTTGCGATTGAAATCCCACGAAATTGCCATGCAGCAGAAAAGGGGAGCGCTTCCTTTCATTCTTTTGTTTTTCCCTCCGGCTAATCGATTTTATTATCACTCCAATTTATTGTTCATCAGTTCAAATCGGTGGGTGGGCAAAACGAAGTCGATTTCAGCTGCTATGCAGGTCTTTCCATTTGCAGTTCCGAAGCCGCTGTCGAAAGCGGAGTTCAAAACAGTGATGGAAATTTTTAAGGCTGAAAAAAAGCGCTATATCCGAAATCAGCTGTACGCTGAAAATCGGATTAGAAACGTTTATTGCCGTCTTTGCTACGAGTTGCGAATGGATATGGCAAATGTACCAGAGTTCATCGGTATCCCAGTCAGAGGCGCCCAGTGTTTCAAAGAACCTGTAGTGTTGTGGCAATTGCATGCTGTGGCTGCACAGGAAAAAAAGATTCCGCTTCGTGACTTGATCCGTTCGGGCAAACTGACATTGAGTGCCGGTACGCAAGAAGGACAGGCAGCAGCAGTTTTGGAAGATTACCTTTCCTGTTTTCTGTCTTTTGGAGGAAGTGCCTTGACTGATAACAGTCTTTTGGATATCGTCTACCATAACTATTGCAAAACCTTGTGAAAATTGAGAAAATAAGGTGTAGTTCGATTCCCGAAAGAGTGGGACAGAGGAGGAAATTAAATGGTTGAGAAAGTATTGGCAAGAGAAGAAATACCAACAGAACTGACGTGGAGATTGGAAGATATATTTGAAACCGACGAGCTGTGGGAAAAAGAGTTTGTAGAAGTTGCAGCTCTTGGAGATAAAGCCGAATCCTATCAAGGGAAATTGCAGGAAAATGCGGAAGCGCTCTATGAGGTGCTGGTCTATAAAGATGAGTTGACTGAACGCTTAAGACGCCTTTACACGTATTCCCATATGCGCTATGACCAAGACACCACCAATTCAAAATATCAGGCGTTGGATAGCCGCGTAAAGTCTTTGTTTGCGAAAGTATCAGCGGGCTTGTCCTTCCTGACACCGGAAATTTTGGCGCTGGAGGAATCCGTCTTAAATGACTATGTTGAAAACCATGAAGGCTTGAGTTTATACAAACAAGCACTCGAAGAATTAAATTCATTGCGTCCTCATGTCTTACCGGCAGAACAGGAATCCCTGCTTGCCCAAATGTCTGAAGTAAGCCGTGCTTCTTCCGAAACGTTCGGCATGCTGAATAATGCAGATCTTGAATTCCCGGAAATTGAAGATGAATCGGGCGAAAAAGTACAGATTACACATGGCAACTATATTCGCTTCCTTGAAAGCAAAGACCGCCGTGTGCGGGAAGATGCATTTAAAGCCGTTTATGCGACATATGGCAAATTCCGCAATACGTTCGCTTCTACACTTTCAGGCAATATTAAGCGTGATAACGTCAATGCGCGGATCCGTAAATTCGAATCGGCTCGCCAGGCAGCTTTAGCTGATGACCATATTCCGGAAGCGGTTTACGATAATCTGGTGGAGACCATCAATAATAACCTTCACCTCTTGCACCGTTACGCTGCCCTGCGCAAAGAAGTGCTTGGCATCGATAAGGTTCATATGTGGGATATGCATACGCCATTGGTCAAAGAAGTGAAAATGGAGATTCCATACGAAAAAGCCACTGGCATCATGCTTAAAGGCCTTGAAGCACTTGGAGAAGAATATGTTGGCATCGTCAAAGAAGGCATCGATAATCGCTGGGTGGACGTCAAGGAAAACAAAGGCAAGCGCAGTGGAGCCTATTCTTCGGGTACTTATGGAACAAACCCGTATATCCTGATGAACTGGCAGGACAACGTCGATAACCTGTTCACATTGGCGCATGAGTTCGGCCATAGTGTCCACAGTTATTATACGCGCGCCAATCAGCCGTATATTTACGGCGATTATTCAATTTTCGTGGCAGAAGTGGCTTCTACCACCAACGAAGCCCTTTTGAATGAATACATGGTCAACGCCACTGAAGATGATCAGGAACGCATCTATCTGCTGAACCACTGGTTGGATGGATTCCGTGGGACGGTGTTCCGCCAAACCATGTTTGCTGAATTCGAGCATATGATGCACAAAATGGATCAGGATGGCGAAGCGCTGACTGCAGACCGCCTGACAGAAGTTTATTATGAACTGAATCAGAAATATTTCGGACCGGATGTAGCAGTCGATGAAGAAATCGGTTTGGAGTGGGCGAGAATCCCGCATTTCTACTATAATTACTATGTGTTCCAATATGCGACAGGCTTCAGTGCAGCAACTGCCTTGAGCAAAGGGATCCTAGAAGAAGGACAACCCGCTGTCGGCCGCTATATCAATGAATTCCTGAAAGCCGGCAGCTCGGATTATCCGATTGAAGTGCTGAAAAAAGCCGGTGTCGATATGACACAATCAAAAGCCGTTGAAGAAGCCTGCAAAGTGTTCGAACAAAAACTTAATGAGCTTGAGAAACTATTGTTGAATAAATAAGAAGGAAGAGAAACTAACGATATTAGTTAGTTTCTCTTTTCTATTTGTTATTACACAATAGTTAAGTTCAAACAGACATTGGATAATACACAGCTCGTTTATGACAAATTTGTGAAAGTCTTTGTGAATTATTGCATTAACTATTATGCCGTGCTAAGATTAGGTTGTGAAATAAATCACATACAAACATACACCCCTTTGTTTGAGCGTGAACATTTCTCCCATCCCCTTTGTGTAATATAGAAAGGCGCCTTCCGGACGTGGAAGGCGCCTTTCGCTTTTTCGCATCTTTATTGGGCAGACTTTCGATTCGATTCAGATACTTTCTAATTCAACCCAAATACTTTCCAATAAATACGGAATACTTTCCGTTTCAGCACAAATACTTTCTATTACAGAATATATACTTTCCATAGCCATCTTGACGCCAAAAAAATAGCCTGTCTCCCCCAAAAGGGGAGGCAGGCTATTTTACTTTCCATATGGTTTCTTTTGCCATGCAGATGCGTTCCAGTTTTTGTTGGAGCACTTGTTTTTTCAGTTCGCATTCGGCTGTTTGTTCGGAAATATTATAAATAGAAGCAATTTCTCTAGTGGCCATTGTCGAGTATTTAGTAAAAAGATCATCCAAGGGTGGCGGGGACTGACGATTTAAGCTTTCTTCACCCATCATCTCTTGCAAAATTGTCTGGTAGACATCGTATGAATAAAGTCCGGATACTTTAACACCTTCATCTTCAATGCATTCATTGAAAAATACGATGCTTGGCACTTCGTTGATTTCCATTTCACGTGTAATCTGTAAGTCGCATTGGAAAGCTTTTGCGGTATGTACAGAGTGGAAGTCCAATTTGAACTCTTCTTGATCCAATTCTGCTTCTTCCGCAATTTCCAGTAAAACATTATATGAAGAAACATCTTTTGATTGAAGGAACAAGTGCTCCTGCAATTTGTGCAGGAATCGGTTTCCAGAACGTTTTCCCTGAAGCTCTGCTGCTTTAATCGCCACAGACGGCAAAACAGGATGGGTTAAGTTGTTCGTGTCGATGTTTGATGAAAGTGTTCCTTTATTTAAATTGAGCAGCTGTGTACTCAATACAATACGCATAGAAAAGTAATGGCCGTATTCGATCTGGAGTTTCCGTATAACTGCTTGAAGCTCCCAACATTCTGGGTTCAAGGGGTCTACGAAAACATACAACTCCATTGGTTTAAAAGAATTCGCAGGTTCACGAATTTCCTGGACCAAATCTAGATTGCTCACTCCAACTCCTCCTCACTGTCAGACTCATTGATCATGTGATGTGCAGTTAAAACAAGTCGATTGTATAAGGTTTCACGGAATTTTCCGCTCAATCCCACCTCGTCCATTGCTTCACTCATGCACTCAAGCCAAGCCTGAGCTCTAGCAGGCGTTATTGCGAATGGATTATGTCTTGCTTTTAGTCTCGGATGCCCATGTTCTTCTGAATACAAATTCGGTCCACCTAAATATTGGGTTAAGAATTGTTTTTGTTTACGGGCGGTCTCGGAAAGGTCATCTGGAAAAATAGGCTGCAGCTTTGGATGTGCCGCTACGCGAGCATAAAATGCATCGACTAACTGTGATAATGTTTCCGCACCAATCTCTTCGTACGGAATAATCGGTTTTCCAGTCATCATCGTGTCTCCTTTGCTTTAGCTGTAAACTCATTCTAACAACGCAGCACAAATATCTCAAACAAATCGATTGAACAGTTGGGAAAATTAGGCAATAAAATTTATTTGTCAACAGAACGGACAGAAGCAGAATTCATGAAGCGGGCGATTTTCTTGTCGGCGGGACGCTGTGGAATGTCTTGCTGCTGCAGGAAATCCAAGAAGCGTTTTTGGCCATTTTCAGCATCAGCTACTTCGAATTCCAATTCAAAATCTTCATGGCCGTTGTACTCGGAATGGTCAATCACCAGAAGCCCATCCAGATAGTCGAACTCTGCACGATGAGTGGTCAATGTGCCGATCGATTCTAATTGCGCCAATGGAATATCGAGCTCCTGCAGGGCAAGCGAAACTTCAGGTGCTTCAAAAGTCTTTAATTCCAGCATGCGGCGCGCTTGTTCTCTGGTCAATTTATCAGTGATTTCGTAATGTCCGACTGGCGCCGGAATCTTTAACGTACATTCGAAGCGCCCCTGTTTATTGCGGATGCGAAGAGCGCCGAGCTTGTTCTTCAATTGAAAGTCGGGCGTGTCAAAATAATGGTTGTGCTGGGTTTTAGGCCCGTTGTGGAAAGCAGAAAAATCCTTCAGTAAACGCATGTATTCTTCTTTAGTGAGCATGTTTTTAAATTCGATTTCAAGTTCTTTTGTCATAAGATGCACCTCTCTAGTAACTTCATTATCGGATAGTTTAGCGCAAACTGCAACGAATGGCAGAGCTGTGTTAAAATATCATTATCAGGAAGCCAGAGAGGATGTATGAATTTGCATAAATTAGTAGCTGTATCTAGGACTGAAATTACCGACAATGAAATAGAATTCATTATTGAAGAAACAGAACCTGTCGAAGCAATTGAAGCTTCTGGCCAAATGCTGACAGATTCCGACAACCAGGCGTTTGTCTACTTGTTGGATACGGGTACTGACTATATATACGTTCAATTTGATATACATACATGGCCGGCGTTGACTAAAGCGCTTCAGTTTAAAAACGTCCCCCTTTTAACGTGGGGCAAGCAAGTTATGCCTTTGGCAAATTTCCACGACGAACTATGGATGCTGGTGGAGAATATAGAAGGCAATGACAATTATGGTGAAGCGTTCCGCATCGCTGTTGAACAGGCATTTCATGAGGCACTTGCTTCAAGATCTTAAAGAGAAGTGAGGAGGACCGGAAATGGGTCAATGGAATCGATTTTTAGCACCATATAAACAAGCCGTAGATGAATTGAAAGTGAAATTTAAAGGAATGCGCAGCCAATTTGAAAATGGCAATACAAATTCCCCAATCGAGTTTGTTACAGGCCGAGTCAAGCCTCTAGCGAGTATCTATGACAAGACGCTGGAAAAAGGCATCCCGTTCGAGCCTTCTGAACAATTGGCCCACCAGTTGCAGGACATTGCCGGAATCCGGATGATGTGCCAATTTGTCGGTGACATCGAAACGGTAGTCAGTCTGCTCAGACAACGCAAGGATCTGCGCATTGTTGAAGAAAAAGATTATATTTCCAATGAAAAGCAAAGCGGTTACCGGTCTTATCATGTCATCGTAGAATATCCGGTCCAGACCATTGATGGGGAACAGCTGATTTTGGCTGAAATCCAAATACGTACTTTAGCGATGAATTTCTGGGCCTCGATTGAGCATTCCTTGAATTACAAATATAAAGGTGTTTTTCCGGAAGAGATAAAGAATCGCCTGCAGCGAGCGGCGGAAGCCGCGTTTCAATTGGACGAGGAAATGTCGCAAATCCGGGATGAAATTCAGGAAGCTCAAGCTTATTTTACTGAATTTAAGGAATCGCCTGGAACCCATTTCCGAACCGACAGAGAAGGAGGTCGATCTGAAAGATGAAGTTTTATATTATATCGAGAACGGACAAATTATCCAATGAATTGATGGCCACTGCAAAGAATTACCTGGAGGACTTTGGGATGGAATGGAACGAAGAGGCACCGGATGTTGTCTTATCGATTGGTGGAGACGGCACGCTTCTTCACGCCTTCCATAAATACAGTGAAAAACTGGCGGATGTAGCTTTTGTCGGGATACATACGGGCCATCTTGGTTTTTATGCCGACTGGAAGCCGATCGAAATCGAAAAATTGGTTTTATCGATTGCCAAAAAAGATTATGAAGTGATCGAATATCCATTGCTTGAGGTTAGCATCCACTATCAGAACCTCGATGAGCCGGCTGTTTATCTGGCGTTGAATGAGTCAACTGTGAAATCTCCGGATGTCACATTGGTGATGGATGTCTTTTTGAATGAAAGCCATTTTGAGCGTTTCAGAGGAGACGGCCTGTGCATGTCGACGCCTTCTGGCAGTACGGCCTACAACAAAGCGCTTGGCGGGGCGATCATCCATCCGTCCTTGCAGGCGATGCAATTGACGGAGATGGCCTCCATCAATAACCGGGTTTTCCGCACAGTCGGTTCACCATTGGTTTTGCCTGCGCATCACAGATGTGCGTTGCGCCCGGTCAAGGCGCCGGATTTCATGGTGACAGTTGACCATCTGCAATTGCTTCATAAAGATGTAAAATCAATCGAATACAAAGTGGCCAGCGAAAAAGTCCGTTTTGCCAGATTCCGTTCATTCCCGTTCTGGCAGCGTGTCCACGACTCCTTCATTGACAGCGAGCTTTCAGATTGAACGCCATGAAACCTTTTCAACTGACGTATACTGCTGAAAGCCAAAGCCTGCTGCGTGAAGCATTGGGAGAATGGGGCATCTCCAAACGAACGTTGGCTTCCGTCAAGTATGGCGGCGGACAAATTTTAGTGAATGGTGCAGAGGTAACGGTCAGGCATCCCCTTGAAAAAGGCGATGCGGTGACCGTTATTTTTCCGAACGAAGAACATGGCAAGGGCCTGCTGGCAGAAGACGGGAACCTGGATATTGTCTACGAGGATGATGCTTTGCTGATTGTCGAGAAACCCCCTTTGCAGAACACGATTCCTTCTCGCGAGCATCCCTTTGGAAGCCTGGCCAATATTGTAGCCAAGCACTTTAATGACCACGGAATCCCTTCGACTTTGCACATTGCCACACGGTTGGACCGCGATACGTCCGGCCTTGTCTGTATTGCAAAAAACCGCCACATCCATCATATGATCTCCATGCAGCAGCAGGAGAAGAAGATGAAGCGGCGGTATGAGGCCTTGGTTCATGGGCTTGTAGAAAAGGACGAATTTACAATAACGGCTCCGATTGGACGGAAAAATACAAGCATCATTGAACGGGAAGTCCGTGAAGACGGGCAATTTGCGGAAACCGAAGTACGGGTGATTAAAAGGCTTCCCGATTATTCGCATATCAGCCTCCAGTTGAATACTGGAAGGACCCATCAGATCCGTGTGCATTTAGCCCATATCGCCCACCCTTTAGTTGGAGATGATTTGTACGGCGGCAAAAGGGAACGGTTGGACCGCCAGGCGCTTCACTGTACGGAATTGGAATTGATCCATCCGGTTTCCGGAGAGAAATTGTTTTTCAGTTCTTCGTTGAATGAGGACATGCAGGCATTGGTTTAATTGTAGATGTGAAAACGGTCGGGTTGGTAGGGCTGCTGAGATGGAACAGAGACGATTTCTTTTTCGGGATAGCGAAATGCCGTCAAGGCACCGCCGAACACACAGCCGGTATCGATATTAACGGTCCGGTTGATGACATAAGGTTCAGCGGTCGGCGTATGGCCATAGACCACCCACTTCGTTCCTTTGTATGTTTTAGCCCAGTCGCGCCGGATAGGGCGCCCGTCGTCATGGAATCTGCCTGTGATGTCACCATACAGCACAAAAACCGCGATGCCTTTGCTCAGCGGCTTGCCGATCATTTCAGCCTTTAAACCCGCGTGGGCGACAATCAAATCATGTTCAAGCTGCTGATAATGAGGAAGCTGCTCATAGAAATGGATATAGCGTTTCCGGAACTGCTGCCTTTCCTGTTTGGGCAACTGTTCCCATTCGGCGACAGTCATTTCCAGTCCATGGGCAAGCTGAACATTATGCCCTTTGAAAAAACGGAAAAGTTTATTGCAATGATTTCCAGGGGAATAGTAAAGGATGCCTTCATCCTGCATGGCGAACAGTAGGCGCAGGACGTTCAACGACTCTGGTCCACGGTCCATCGCATCACCGACAAACGCCAGCTTTCTGTTTTCAGGATGGATGAATACATCGCCCTGTTTCTGGTAACCTAAGCGTTCGACGAGCTGCAATAGTTCTTGGTAGCAGCCATGGATGTCGCCGATGATATCGTATTTCAAGTAAACCACCTCTTTAATGAAAAATTTACTATACAGTTCTATAGTGAAGCGTATAGACTACTATAGCAAGCAGACACAATCCTCGAAAGGAGGGAGTATACATGATGGAAGAAAAAGTTATACGTGATGAGGAAATGAACGACGCATTGTTCAATGAATTGCTTATCCGCGGAGATGTTAAAGAATTCCGTGATGAGTTTTTATCGCACCATCCATACGACCAGGCAAGTTTTTATGAAAAGGCGGATTCCGCCACTAGGCAAGTGCTGTATCAGTATCTCTCTCCTAAAGAGATGGCAGATCTCTTTGAAGCAATCGAAGTGGACGATGATGATTACGAAGATTTGTTCCGCGAGATGGATGCTAGTTATGCCGCTGATCTCTTGTCCTATATGTACACGGATGACGCGGTCGATGTCTTAAACGAATTGAATAAAGAACAAGTCGCCAGTTACTTGACGATTATGGACAAAGACTCGGCGCAGCAAATTAAAGACTTGCTGCATTATGAGGAATATACTGCAGGTTCCATTATGACGACGGAGTTTGTGGCTATCCCGAAAAACTCCACTGTCCGTTCCGCGATGAACATTCTTCGCAATGCCGCTCCGAATGCGGAAACCATCTATTATGTGTTTGTGGTAGATGATGATCAAAAGCTTTCAGGCATCGTGACGTTGCGTGATTTGATTCTGGCGGAAGAAGATACTCTGATCAGCTCCATCATGAATGACCGGGTCGTCAGTGTCTCTGTCAGCGAAGACCAGGAAGAAGTGGCACGGATGATCAAAGATTATGATTTCCTGGCCATGCCGGTTGTCGATTATCAGCACCATCTGCTCGGCATCATCACCGTCGATGACATCATTGACGTGCTGGAAGAAGAAGCATCAGATGACTACTCCAAACTGGCCGCTGTCTCGGATATGGACACGTTTGACAAAGGATCCTTTACCGCGGCTAAAAAACGGCTGCCTTGGTTGATTTTATTGACGTTCCTTGGAATGCTGACGGCTAACCTCATGGGTATGTTCGAAGCGACATTGGATCAGGTAGCGTTGCTTGCTGTCTTTATTCCGCTTATTGCGGGAATGGCAGGGAACAGCGGAACTCAAGCTTTGGCCGTAGCAGTCCGTGGGATTGCGACAGGAGACATCGAAGAAGAAAGCAAGATCAAGCTGTTGTTCCGGGAAGCCGGCACAGGTCTGATTACAGGCGTGGTCTGTGGCATCGTAGTGGTAGGCTTAGTGTACTTCTGGAAAGGTGAATTGCTGATCGGTGTATTGGTCGGAACCGCTGTTTCCAGCTCTATTTTTGTGGCGACTCTTGCGGGTTCGTTCATTCCATTATTGATTCACCGGATGAAGATTGATCCGGCTGTCGCTTCAGGACCCTTTATCACTACTTTAAATGACATCATTTCCATTTTGATTTATTTAGGTTTAGCGACAACGTTCCTAGGCAGCCTCTAGAAAAGTGCGAATTGCACTTTTCTTTTTTGTGATGTATTATTAGTACCAGGTAATAATAACAGATGCAGGAGGAATGGACATGTCAATATCATTAGAAGGAAAGACTTTTGTCATTATGGGAGTAGCCAACAAGCGGAGCATCGCTTGGGGAATCGCACGTTCGTTGGATCAATCGGGAGCTAACCTGATTTTCACTTATGCAGGTGAGCGCTTTGAAAAATCTGTGCGTGATTTGGTGGCTACGTTGGATGGCAACCACGAACTGATTTTGCCATGTGACGTGACAAATGACGAAGCTGTAGCAGAATGCTTTACGGCCATTAAGGAACAGGTGGGCACCATCCACGGTCTTGCGCATTGCATCGCTTTCGCGAAGAACGAGGAACTGGCGGGAGATTTTTCGGATACGTCAAGAGACGGATTCTTGCTGGCACAAAACATCAGTGCATACTCATTGACCAATATTGCCAAAAACGCCAAGCCATTGATGGCTGAAGGCGGAAGCATTGTAGCTTTGACATACATCGGCGGCGAGCGCGTTATGCCGAATTACAATGTCATGGGCGTTGCAAAAGCTTCTCTTGAAATGTCGGTGCGTTATTTAGCAGCAGATCTGGGGCGTCATGGCATTCGTGTCAATGCGATTTCTTCAGGTCCGATTCGTACACTTTCTTCTAAAGGAGTCAGTGATTTCAATTCGATTTTGCATGAAATCGAAGAAAAAGCGCCATTGCGCCGCAACACTACACCGGAAGAAGTGGGCGATACAGCAGCATTCCTCTTCAGCGACATGTCTCGCGGGATTACAGGGGAAACCATCCATGTAGACAGCGGATACCATATCCTTTAAAGAACACAAAAAACAGGGCGACCAGATTAGCGGTCGTCCTGTTTTTTCATGTCTGCAAAACCATCAGTTAACGACTTTTTCCATCGATTTGTGAGGGATTCCCGCATCCATGAATTCTTCTGATGTCACTTCATAGCCGATATTTTCATAAAAGGAGATAGCGTGGGTCTGGGCATTCAATTTAAGTCTGAAAATCCCGTTTGTCCGTGCATACTCTTCCATCTCGTTCATCATCATGACACCGATATGCTGTCCACGGTACTCGGGGAGCACGCATACCCGTTCGACTTTGCCGAGGCCAGCTTCTACTTCCCGCATCCGTCCGGCAGCAATCGGCTGTTCAAGCTGATAGCCGACAAAATGAATGGCACTGTCATCGTATTCATCCATTTCAAGATGAACCGGAACTTTCTGCTCTTCCACAAAAACTTTTCTGCGGATATCAAAGGCTTGTTCTTTTTCCAATTGGTTTTCGGTTATTTTTACTTTCAGCACTTATTGATCATCTCCAGTTAATCGGAATGTCTCGTAGACCGTCCATGAACCATCTTCCAATTGATAAAGTAAATGAATGCGGTCAATAATTTCTTCGTGGTCGATGCCTGCCATCTTCAATTGGGCGAAAACATCGGCATGTTCGGTATCAGACAATTTCTGTCCAATCGTAACATGCGGCACGAAAGAATGCTTCGGCATACCGCCAAAGAAATCGGAATGTAAGTCTTCATGCAACGCTGAGATATCAGCATTCGGTTCCACTTTGAAATACAAAGTATTGGTGACCGGAGAAAACGTGCTGACACGCGTCGCGTGCAATTTAAACGGTTTATGGCGTTTTGCGATGTTCTGCATTTCTGCCGCAACGTCTTTTATTTTTGATGCGTCCGCCTCAAATGGATCTTTTAATGTCATGTGAGGGGTGATCAGTTCATAATGCGGATCATAGCGTTTTCTGTATGAGTTTGCGATATCCTGCAATTTTTTTGAAGGAAAAGCTGCTACTCCATATTTCATCCTAATGACCTCCTTGTCTGTAATGACCATTTCTCTGAATGCCACCAGTTAGTCCTGACGCCTCATCAGCTTCTACATACCGAAGTTCTGAATCAATGCACGCCGCAAATCTGGCTGCCAATGCTTCCAAGTATGGTCTCCATCAAATTCTTCATAAAAGATCGAAAACCCTTTATTTTTCATTAAATTATTTAATTTCCGGTTAGGTTCAACAAAATCTTCTGTTCCGCCATTGCTCAGTTTGACTGCTGTTTCTTCTTTTCCGATGACGTGGTAAACGGTGAAAGAATTCGCTGAATTAAAGGCTTCGACTGCTTTTAGCATGTCTTCGCCGACTTTTGGTGACTGCAGAATGACGCGGCCGAATATATTCGGGTATTTCAAAGCTGCCATTAGCGATACTGTTGCAGCCAGCGAATCCCCAATCAATGCACGGCCCATGCCGACCTGATAGGTCGGGTATTTTTCATCCAGGAAAGGCACCAGCTCATGTGCTAAAAAGCGCACGTATGCACCATGCTGTTCACCGGTCGGTTCGTATTTTTTATTGCGGTCGGGCACGCTCTTATAAGGCACGCCGACCACGATGATATTTTCGATTTCCTGATTCGCCAATAACTCATCTACGACACGCGGAATCCGCCCTAATTGAAAATAATCCTTGCCATCTGAAGCGATGACCAGTGTGTATTTGTACAAGGGTGAAAAATTGGAAGGAAGGTAGACAAGCAATTGCATGTCTTCTTGAAGTTCCTTGCTGTAAATGGATAAATCTTCTACCTTTCCAGTAGTCATTTATATGCCTCCTCTAGTGGTTTGTAAGAAAATTGTACCATACTGGATGGACAAGGTATAATGGGAAAAGAACACCAAGACTATAGAAGGAAGGGGTTTTTGATTATGGATGGCGGAAGATTTCGAGTACATTCGGACGAAGTGACGAAAGCGACGCACGAGGCGTTGGAGCGAAGAGGCGTCACCAATGAAGACATAGCTAAAATCGTTTTGGATATGCAATTGCCTTTCAATGAAGGACTGACAATTGAACATTGCATGGAATCCGTTGAAAGTGTTTTGCGCAAACGTGAAATGCAGCACGCCCTGCTTGTGGGAATTGAGTTGGATGAATTGGCAGAACAAGGGAAGTTATCCCGTCCACTCCAGCAGATCGTAGGAGCAGACGAAGGGCTTTTCGGGGTCGATGAAATGATCGGTTTAGGTGCAGTATTGACTTATGGAAGCATCGCTGTAACCACATTCGGCCATTTGGACAAAAATAAAACTGGAATTATCCATAAGCTTGATACGAAATACGGCGGCCAAGTCCACACATTCCTGGATGACCTGGTAGCTAGTGTTGCGGCATGTGCATCGGCACGGATTGCCCACCGGACGCGTGACCTTGAAGAACAGGGGCGGACTTTTGAAGATCTGGCGCCGGGAGAAACAACTCCTGAAACTCATGTAGAAGGTGCTGAAACTTGATTCGAGTTTTCTAAATGTTCTCTATGTAAGCGGTTGTATTTCCTGAAATGCATTGAAAGTAGTAAGAAAGACATGCTATTATGAAAAGGAAACACAAAATACGAATTGAGCAAAGGGGAGGTCACTTTATGTTGAAGAAGAAATTTGGTTTATTTGCTGCAGTAACTCTTGCAGGATCTGTATTTTTGGCAGGCTGTGGAGATGACGCAGCAACAGAACCCGAAGGAGAAGGCGGTGGCGGGGCTTCTGATCCCGAATTCCTCAGCATCTTGACGGGCGGAACAACAGGAACATACTATCCGCTTGGCGGCGCGATGGCTACGATCGTTGAAAATGAAACGGGCTTGGACACCACTGCTGAAGTTTCCCAGGCTTCCGCTGCAAACATGACTGCACTTGCTGATGGAGCGGCGCAGATTGCGTTTGTTCAAACGGATACAGCCTTCTACGCAGCTGAAGGATCGAACATGTTCGAAGGGGAAAAGATTGATACCGTTTCCGCTATCGGTGCGCTTTACCCGGAAACCATCCAATTGGTCACAACTTCAAATTCAGGAATTGCTTCTTTTGATGACTTGGCTGGGAAGAAAATCTCTGTAGGTGCCCCTGGATCTGGGACTTATATTAATGCTGAACAATTACTGGAAATCCATGGCATGACGATGGAAGACATCGATGCTCAAAATCTTGATTTTGGGGAATCACAAGAAAGCCTGCAGTCAGGACAAATTGATGCGGCATTCATCACTGCCGGGACACCGACAGGCGCTGTTGAAAGCCTTAGCGCAACTTCAGACGTAGTGATTGTACCTGTCGAACAGGATAAAGCGGATGCATTGATCGAAAAATATCCTTACTATGCAAATGATGTTGTACCATCCGGCACCTACGGATTGGCTGAAGAAGTTCCGACTGTTTCTGTATTGGCTATGTTAGTGGTACAGAACGAACTTTCAGAAGACTTGGTGTACGACATCACTAAAGCGATCTATGAAAACACAGATCAAATCCAGCACGCTAAAGCGGAATTGATCAAAGCTGAAACGGCTCTTGATGGAATCGGAATCGATATCCACCCTGGAGCACAGAAGTATTTCGACGAAGTAAAGTAATTGAATGAGCGAACAACTGACGGTAAAGCGAAAGCTCTGCCGTCAGTTCTTTGTTTTCAAGATGGAGGAGAATGGACGATGCAGTTCCCCCGGATACAGAAGTTTCTTCCGTTAATGATTGCCCTCATCTTAATCAGCTCCTTAATCGCATTCACCCCATTCCAGAAGAATTATGTGTTTATCGATAACGAGACTGAAAAAATAACGGCTTATGTGCCGGTCAAAAGCCGGTTTTTCCAATTGATCTATACCCATTCGATCCATTTGTCAGAAGTCATTGAAAGTTATAAAGTGATCGAGGATAACGCTTTAATGATGATAGAGCTTGAATATGAAGATTTTAATATCGGCATGCCCTCAAATGCAGGAGAAGGCGAGACCTTTGTCGAAAAGGACGGTAAATACTTTATCAAGAATATGACAAGGGAACTGCCCGAATTTCGGCTGTTCGTCGGAGATGTGGATGCCGGTTTATCATTCAGTACAAAAGGACAGAAGATGGATTTGAAAAAAACGCTTGAAAGAGGGAAGTCGTATACTTTTAGGGTAGAACGCTTATCCCTTTTTCAACTAAGACAAGGAGTGAGAATTGATGAGCGATAAATTGTCTCCAGAAGAACGCGAACAGCAAAAGCTTCCGCCGGAAGATGAATCTTACATCTCGGAAGAAAAACAGAAGGAAATTCTACAGAAATACGATCCTGAATCCAATACGCGGGATTTAAGCGGAATCATTAAGCATGTGGTCTTTTTCGGGTTATTAGCTTTTTCTTTATTCCAGCTTTATACCGCTATTTTCGGCCAATATACTGCTTATATTCAGCGGTCTGTCCACTTAGGGTTTGCATTATCTTTGATCTTCATATTATTCCCAGCCAGAAAACGCAAAGGAATCCGGCATAAAGTGGCCTGGTATGATTATATTCTGGCGCTGCTTTCAATTGGCGTAGCTGCCTACTGGCCGATCATGTACGACGATTTGGTGTTCCGTCTCGGACGGGTCACTGAACTGGATTTGATTGTCGGGATTTTAGCGATCCTGCTGACGCTTGAAGCAACTCGGCGAGCCGTGGGTATGCCGATTACCGTCATTGCCAGTTTATTTTTGGCCTATGCCTTTTTCGGGCCTTACTTCCCGAGCTTCCTGCGCCATAGAGGACAGGATCTGGATTCAATCGTCCAGCTCATGTTCTATACCACAGATGGAATACTGGGAACGCCAATCAGCGTTTCAGCCACCTTTATCTTTACGTTCCTGTTGTTCGGGTCGTTCCTGGTGAAGACCGGAGTCGGACAGTATTTCAATGATTTGGCTGTATCCTTGGCCGGTCATTTGACTGGGGGGCCTGCGAAAGTGGCCATCTTCTCCAGTGCGTTGCAGGGGACCATTTCCGGGAGTTCTGTAGCCAACGTAGTAACTTCAGGTTCCTATACTATTCCGATGATGAAAAAACTGGGATATAAGAAGGAATTTGCCGGAGGCGTAGAGGCAGCAGCTTCGACAGGCGGACAATTGATGCCGCCGATCATGGGTGCTGCAGCCTTCCTGATGGTGGAGTTTATCGGAGGAGTTACCTACTGGGAAATTGCGAAAGCTGCTGCAATACCGGCTCTTTTGTATTTCACAGGAGTTTGGATCATGACTCATTTTGAAGCCAAGCGGATTGGACTGAAAGGCCTTTCGCCTGAAGAAATGCCAAACCGCAAGGAAGTTTTGAAAAAGATTTATCTCTTGCTGCCGATTATCGCCATCATCGTTTTCTTGTTGATCGGCATTCCAACCATGCAGGCAGCACTTTACGGGATTCTGTTGACGATTTTCGTCAGTGCTTTTAATAAAGAAACACGCTTGAACTTCAAAGATATCATTTTAGCGCTTGTTGATGGGGCACGAACGGCTTTAGCTGTTGCAGCGGCAACAGCCGCCGCCGGAATCATCGTCGGTGTCGTTGTGAAGACCGGCCTTGGCCTGAGTCTGGCAAATGGTCTGGTTTCAGCTTCAGGTGGAAATATCCTGCTGACCTTGTTCTTCACCATGCTGGCAGCGATTGTTCTCGGAATGGGGTCACCGACAACTGCCAATTATGTCATCACCTCTACGATAGCGGCACCAGCCATTATCACGTTATTGATGATGGATGAGCCGGTTGGAGCGGCAGTACCGCTGGTGGTCGCTTTATCTGCCCATCTATTCGTGTTCTACTTTGGGATCATTGCCGATATTACACCGCCTGTTGCGCTTGCAGCATTTGCAGCTTCAGGGATTTCAGGTGGCGAACCGATCAAGACTGGTTTTATTGCAGCCAAATTGGCGGCCGCCGCGTTTATCATTCCGTATATGTTTGTGTTGTCACCCGCTCTGCTGATGATCGATACCACTTGGCCTGAGCTGATCTGGGTACTGATTACAGCATTGACAGGGATGATTGCCATCGGAGCAGGATTGATCGGTTATTGGTACCGCAAGCTGAACTGGCTTGAACGCATCCTGGCATTTGCAACCGGATTAGCTTTGATTTATCCGGAGGGCTTGTCTGATACGATTGGTGCCATTGCCTTTGTTATTCTATTTGGAATCCAGTGGCTGGCGCGCGATAAAAAGCCTGCCAAAACTGTAGAAGCATAATAAACTATGAAAAAACCGGTCGGGCTGATGCCTGGCCGGTTTTCTTTTGGCTAAAAAACGAAAAAAGCCATCACCCGAAGGCGATGACTTTTTCAAAGCAAACTTTGTTCCTAAAGCTTGCAGTGGGTTTGGCACCCATTGATTCCTGCGAATCCGGAACAGCAATTTCCAACTGTTTTCCGGTGCGCTGATAAGAATGGTGGATGTCAAATCTTTTACTGCACTTATCATAATACGCATACCGGCAAATGTAAAGTTGTTAGAAAATTGAATGATCCATAAGGCGGGGCATTCAATTTTTTTAAATCTTTTTTATAGTTGAAGCATAGAAACGGTTGGATTTTTTTAGAATATCGCTTTTGCTATGCAGTTCAGATCCAGTGAACCGCATGGCAGAAGTTTATTTTTTTAAAAAGGATTGCCGTTACGATCATCGTGGTATAGAATAAGAACATACGTTCCCTTTCGAGAGGTGAGAGTGATGAAAGCACTTGAATTGCCAGAACGTCATATCTTTTGTATTGATATGTGCAGTTTCTATGCCAGCGTCTCGGCGGTAGAACTGGGACTCGATCCGTTGGAAGTTTGTCTTGCAGTGGTGGGAAACCAGGAACGGAAAGGAAGTGTGGTTTTAGCGGCATCGCCTATGATGAAAAAGCGTTTTAGTGTGAGAACTGGCACACGGCTTTTTGAAATTCCGAACCATCCGGATATTTTACTGATTGAGCCTAAAATGAAGCTTTATTTGGAAAAATCGATGGCCATTACTGAGCTGTTGGGCAGCTACGTGCCAAAAGAATCGATTCATGTTTACAGTGTAGACGAGAGTTTTATTGAACTGACAGGGACAGAGAAGTTGTGGGGGCCTCCTGAACAGACAATGCGCCGCATCCAACAGGAATTGCTGGACTGTTTCAAACTGCCTTCTTCGGTGGGGGGAGGGCCAAATATGCTGCTGGCAAAGTTGGCTCTCGATTTGGAGGCGAAAGAAACGGGTTTTGCCAATTGGACATATGCCGATGTGCCGAAAAAGTTATGGCCAGTGGCGCCTCTCAGTAAAATGTGGGGCATCGGCTCTCGGATGGAAAAAACCTTAAACAGCATGGGGATTTTCTGTATTGGAGATTTGGCCTGTACAGACGTCTCTCTTTTGGAGGAGCGCTTTGGGATTATGGGCAATCAACTCCACCAACACGCCAATGGCATCGACTTGTCGGATTTAGGTGCGCCTTTGGTGGAGGGACAGGTCAGTTACGGAAAAGGACAGATTTTATATCGCGATTACATAGAAGAAAAAGACATCATGACGATTATTCTGGAAATGTGTGAAGATGTTGCGATGCGTACGCGTAAAGCTCACCGCATGGGGCGGACAATTCACTTGAGTGTTGTTTACAGCAAGTCCGTATTCGGCGGCGGATTCTCCCGTTCGCGCTCTATTGACGAAGCAACGAATGATACGCTGAAAATTTATCGCGTCTGCCAGGAGATTTTTCATGAGCATTTCCAACATAAACCGGTTCGCCAGATTTCGTTGTCCATCAGCAATCTGGAAGAAGAGTCGTCGATGCAGTTAAGTCTGTTCGATGAAAGGAAGTTTGAAAACAGGCGCTTGGGGAGTGCCATGGATGCCATCCGGAAAAAGTATGGCTATTCGGCTATCTATCGGGGCATCTCGGGCACACAGGCGGGCACCGCCATAGCGCGGACAAAATTGATCGGCGGACACAACAAAGAATAGGGGTGGTCCGATGAAACGCAATAAGTATTTAAAGACAGTCGGCGATATTAAAGATCGCGGGAACATTAAATGGACAGCCTTGATGCTGCCGGAACATGTCGAAATGATCCGGGAATGGTACGAGAAAGACGAACAAGTGCCAAAACCCGAGTTGAACGGAGACGACTTGCAGTTGATTCAGGAAGAGATGGAGATTGCGCTGAAGCGGCAATGCGAAGTTCTCATCCGCTGCTGGAAAGATGGTGCCATCGAGGCACACAGGGGGACGATTAAAAGCATTGATGGGAAAACTCGAATGTTGATTTATGAGGATCCATTCAAGCAGCGCAGACTGCCCGTGGATGAAATCGTGTCGATTGTGATGGTGGATTAAACCGGCAGGCATGGCCTAAAAAAGTGACAAAAAAGGATGATAAAATGAAACGGATGAATTTGTATTTTTTTGGTGAAGAGCACATAAGTTTTCAAGATGGCTTTTATTTTTACGGGATGAACTTACTGGGGATCGCCTTGCTGTTTTTGATGCAGTTTTGATGTTGAAGATAAAGATGAATAGGATTTCAAATTTGGTGCGGGAGCTTTATGCATCCCGTTTTTTGTGATACAAAAAAACCGCGCAGCCTAAATGGCTGTGCGGTTCTTCATCGTACTATATGATTCCTACTGGGCTCGAACCAGCGACCTCTACCCTGTCAAGGTAGCGCTCTCCCAGCTGAGCTAAGGAATCTCAATTTCCAGGACAAATATAAGTATAGCTTGTCCACGGAAAAAGTCAATAGTTTTTGGAAAAGAAAAATAAGCGCTGTATTTCCCTTTATCCGTCCCGCCCGGAGCACTGTCAGGGCATGCGAAAATACGCTGCATTTCATCGACGACACAGCCGGAAGAAGGCCCCATAAAGAACTGTTGTCCTACTGTCCAACCCCTCTGAAACCGGCGTCTTGCGCTTCTTGTTCTGTACAGAACCATTCTTCGGGATTGGTTTGTTCATAAGAAGAATCACTCGGCATGTGATAGATTTTATTGCCGTTGCGGTTGATATTTCCTTTGATTTCACAATCACCGTCTATTGGCTCTTCAGTGGAAGGACGGGCATTTCCGGAAGATTCCTGTCCAAATGCTTCTGAATTGAAGCCCCGGTCGGTGGAATAGTTTTCGTATTGCCAAATTCCTGCTTCCTCATCTTTGGCGATTTGCTCCGCTTTTTCAAAATCATCCAGGTAACGGGTATTTGGAGGGAAGACATAGGCAACCCGGGC
Source organism: Planococcus notacanthi (assembly GCF_030407825.1). Taxonomy (NCBI): domain Bacteria; kingdom Bacillati; phylum Bacillota; class Bacilli; order Caryophanales; family Caryophanaceae; genus Planococcus; species Planococcus notacanthi. The sequence continues at coordinate 352,651 of NZ_JASDCQ010000001.1, forward strand.
CAGTCCAGACTCCAGCATCTGTTCCTGAACACTTTCGCCATCGACGTAGATATAAGCCAGCAAGCGGTCATAATCGTCAAAACGGTCGCCGACGTCAAACTCGATCGAGACATCGCCTGATTCGATCAGCCGTTTGTTTTCTTCTGTCGCTTCTTTGCCAAGAGGCTGTTCACCCAAGCGCGGGTGATTGGTTTCCGGCGTATCCATCAACAAGTAGCGGACAGTGACTTCTTCGCCTTCATAAATGATTTTTATGGTATCGCCATCAATGACCTGCGTCACTTCCACATCGATCCGGTCGGTTGTGCCGGATGTATCAGTCGATTCCAGCATGCCGCATCCTGAAAGAAAGAATAAGGCCAGCAGCATAAGTTTTAGTTTCATAGGATCCCTGCTTTCGTTTCCATTATTATATGGATAATTAGGCTTTCTGGCAATGCGACAGCGGTTTGCGGATTTGGGTTCAGCTATAACTGTCCGGGAAATTTGCATAATAAAACGCCTCGATCAATTGTAAATTGAACAAGGCGTTTTCTATGTATTGCAGCGGCAAAAGTCGTGTGTAAGTTTCAGCAATTAAAAAGCTGACTCCGTCTGATTTGAAGTTTCTTCATAGTATAAAATGGATTCTTCCGTAACGCTTTCTAACTTTTCTTTATTGACGCCTACTTCTAATTGTCCTGTGAAAATAGGCTCCCACCAATTCGTTTGTTCATTCATGTTGTTTCCTCCTCAGGATGTAATGGTATTGTTTGACTATTCTATACCCCTAAAGGTTACACTGATAAACACAGAGCATAAAAAAGCCGAAAGGCCATAAAAGGGGAGATTTTTTATGATTTCAATTGGCATCATTGGAACAGGAATTGTTGGTGAACGCATCATCAAACAGCTTCAGCAGGAAAAACAAGTGGAAATAAAAATGGTCTATGACCAGCAGGCAGAACGCCTCGAAGAAATCAGCGAAGCCTATGGAATCCCTGCAGCAAAATCAGTAGAGGACGTGTTGCATTCAGATATCAATTGGGTATATATTGCGACACCGCCCGCCTTTCATTCGGAAATCGCTGAACTGGCAGCCAGTGCGGGCATCAATATCCTCTGCGAAAAACCGTTGGCTCATGACGTGGAAGATGGCGAAGCAATGGTCAAGTCTGTTGCAGACAATCGTGTGCAGACGGCCATGCATTTCCCGCTGATGTATAAACCGGAAATCCGCGAAATGGCCAAGCGCATCAAGAACGGACAGATTGGAAAAGTGGTACGGATCGAGCTCCAGACATTTTTCCCGGATTGGCCGAGGTTGTGGCAACAAAATCCATGGATTGCTTCAAGAAGCCAAGGAGGCTTTGTCCGTGAAGTCTTTCCCCATTATTTTCAATTGATGAACCGTCTTTTCGGTGAGTTGTCGTTTACTTCCCATCACATCACCTATCCGGAAGACGCAGAAAAATGCGAAACGGGATTGATTGCGCATGGCTTGACTCAAGAACAAATTCCGTTCTTGTTGACGGGAATCAGCGGCATCGGCCAACAAGAGAACTTGCAGTTTAAAATATACGGCGAAACTGGAGTTCTGACATTGGAGAATTGGTCGGATCTTTATGAATCAGAAAAAGGCCAAGAGCGGCGATTGATCAGTGGATTTGAAAATGTACCATCACTTTTCACAGAAATGGATAGCCAATCGACTCTTTTGGTTAATTTTGAAGAAGGCCTGGTCATCCAACGCTATATCGATTATTTATTGACTGAATAAGTGTTCATTTTTTGAATTCAAGAACTCCATTGGTATAATGAAAACACTTGAGGGAGGTTGGAAAATGAATTTTACAGCAAATGACGTAGAACAGATGATTGAAGAACAACGTGATTATTACTATACGGGTGCCACAAAATCAACGGACTTTCGGATTGAACAATTGCACCGCTTGAAAAGCGTAATCCAATCCCATGAAACCGACGTAATTGAAGCTTTGAAGAAAGACCTGGGCAAAAGTGAATTTGAAGCCTATGCAACCGAAGTAGGCTTTGTGCTCGACAGCATCGGCAGCATGGCGAAAAATTTGGAAGACTGGATGAAGCCTGAACAAGTCAAGACGCCGATTCATCTTCAGCCGTCGAAAAGCTTTGTCATCCGTGAACCATACGGCTCTGTCCTGATCATCGGTCCTTTCAACTATCCGTTCCAATTGGTGATGGAGCCATTGATCGGGGCTATTATCGGCGGAAACTGTGCAGTGGTCAAGCCATCTGAAGCAACGCCTCATGTGGCGAAAATCATCCGCACCATTATTGAAGAAACGTTTCCTGCCTATTACATTCGTGTGGTTGAAGGTGAACGTGAAGAAGTGACGGCGTTGATCCATGCTTCATTCGATTATATTTTCTTCACGGGCAGCGTCAATGTCGGGAAAGTCATCATGAAAGCGGCATCGGAACGTTTGACCCCTATAACTTTGGAGCTTGGCGGCAAAAGCCCGGCAATTGTAGACCAGACGGCGAACTTGGACCTGGCTGCCAAACGGATTGCCTGGGGCAAACTGATGAATACCGGCCAGACCTGTGTAGCGCCTGATTACATTTGTGTGCATGAATCGGTTAAAGAAGAATTCCTGAAAAAATTAACGAAGACGATACAGAAGTTTTACGGAAAAGATGCGCAGCAAAGCAAAGATTACGGGCGCATTGTCAATACCCAACATTTTGACCGCTTAGCGGAAATTGTGAATAAGGAAGCTGATCACGTCATTTACGGCGGCAAAATGGACCGTGATGATTTGTATATCGAACCGGTTCTTTTGGACAATGTCAATTGGGACAGCCCATCGATGGAAGATGAAATTTTCGGACCGGTTTTGCCGATCATCACATATACGGATCTTCCATTGCTGTTGCGCCAAATCCGTAAATTGCCGAAGCCTTTGTCGGCGTACTTGTTCTCTGAAAACGACCGTGCTGTCCGGTTCTTCCTGGATCAATTGCCATTTGGCGGCGGCTGCATCAACGATACGGTATCGCATGTGGGCAGCTCGTATTTGCCATTCGGCGGCATCGGTACATCGGGAGTTAATTCCTACCACGGAAAATCCAGTTTTGAAACTTTTACACATGCCAAATCGATTCTAAAGAAATCAACTAAATTATCAACAAACCTGGTCTTCCCGCCTTATAAAAACAAAGCGAAGTGGATCAAAACAGTATTGAAATAAGCGGCCTTCGGGTCGCTTATTTCTTTTTTGTCTACTTGGTTGCGCTTTTCGTAGTGTCCAGACTCCAGCAGCCAGCCCCTCGAGTCGCTTCAGCCTTTCCGACAATGGCTAAGAACGCCATTACCGGGAAGACTTCCAGCGCTTGTCGGGGCTAAACGGCTGCTTGTGCTTTTCTTAAATCTGCTATTATAAGTATCAAGAGGTGATTGTAGTGGTAGAACGCATTTTAATTGTGGAAGATGAGAAAAGCATTGCACGTGTATTGGAATTGGAATTGAAATTTGAAGGATATGAAACAGGGGTTGCCCATACAGGATCAGAAGGATTGATTCAATTTCGGGAAGAGGACTGGGATTTGGTGCTGCTCGATTTGATGCTGCCGGAAATTCATGGACTGGATGTCTTAAAACGAATCCGTTCTTCTGATGCAGCGATTCCGGTTATTTTATTGACGGCTAAAAACGATGTGAAAGATAAAGTGGCCGGATTGGATTTAGGGGCAAATGATTATGTCACCAAACCTTTTGAAATAGAAGAATTGTTGGCCCGGATCCGTGCTTGCTTGCGCTTGGTGAATGGCAATGGCAATTCTTCACTGCATCGTTTTCATGAGCTGGAGATGAATGAAAGCACGCGTGACGTAACACGTAACGGCCGTGCCATCGAATTGACGCCGCGTGAATTTGATCTTTTGCTGTATCTGATTAAAAATCCACAGCAGGTGCTCAGCCGCGAACAAGTGTTGAATGCAGTGTGGGGCTATGATTATTACGGCGACACCAATGTCATCGATGTCTATATCCGTTACTTGCGGAAGAAAGTGGACGCTGGTGAAAGCTCGACTTACATCCAGACGGTTCGCGGAGTCGGCTATGTCTTGAAGGAGCAAGGCCATGAAGCTGAAAAATAAAATTCACATTTCCTCCACTTTACTGATGTTGGTTATTTTGCTTGTACTGGCTTTTGTCATTTATTTTTCATTCAGCCAATTGACGTATTCATCGGAAGTCAATCAACTGCAGTCAGAAACAAACGCTCTTGTGGCTAAATTCAATGAAACTGAAACTTCAGATCCAAGCAATGTACTGCGAGCGTATGTGCCTGTCAACGGACTTGTGAAGGTCACAGTTCCAGAAGGCAAGCAGCCTTCACCTATCCAATCTCCGACAGTGACTGTGAAACTTCCTGCAGAGCTGGAAGGCCAGTCGGGAACAGTGAAAGTGGATGACGAGCGCTTTGCGTATGTAAAAGCACCGATTATCTGGACAGATGGCCAAGTGGCGGAAGTGACGGTCGCGCAGTCATTGCGGGAAACGACCAATAACTTGAATACGCTTCGTTTAGTTTTGATTGCGGGAACTTTGCTCGCGATGATTCCAGTTGTCATTTCCAGTGTCGTTCTGGGGAAAATCGTGACACAGCCGATCACCAACTTAACGAATACCATGACACGCATCCAGCGCAATGGCCAGTTTGAAAGACTTCCGATAGAAGGGAAGTCTCAGGATGAATTGACGCAGATGGGCAACACCTTCAATGAAATGATGAGTCTATTGGAAGAAAACTATTCCAAGCAGGAAGAGTTTGTTTCGAATGCATCGCATGAACTGAAGACACCGCTGACAGTCATCGGAAGTTACGCCAAGCTGCTGCAGCGGCAAGGCATGCAGGATGAAAAAATTGCGGAAGAAAGTGTGGCCGCCATTCGTGCAGAAACCGATCGCATGAAAGCGTTGATCGAGCAATTGCTGCACATTGCGCGCCGAAGCGAATCCCAGGTGGAGTGGACACAGGTGGATGCACTTGACCTATTGGAGCAGACTGTGACAGCCATGAACACTTCCTATGACCGTGAATTCAAACTGATCACAAGTGAGCAGTCTCTGCCAGTCGTCACCGATATTTCAAAATTCAAGCAATTGCTGTATATCCTGTTGGACAATGCCCGAAAATACAGCTCGGAAAAAGTAGAAGTGGTGGCCAGAAAGAATGGCGACACCATCATCCAGGTTCGCGACACGGGAATCGGCATTCCAAAAGAAGCTGTGCCCTATGTCTTTGAACGTTTTTACCGGGTGGATAAAGCCAGAAACCGTGAAACTGGCGGGTTTGGTTTAGGGCTCTCGTTAGCGAAGCAACTAGCCGATTCCTTGAAAGTCCGAATCGAGCTGGAAAGCATTGAACAGCTTGGTACGACAGTATCCATCATTTTCTCAGAGAATTTTAATGTTGATGAAGTACACTCGAAGCAGGAGGGATTGTGATGCGAAAATGGATTTTGATGGCGTCAGCGACAATCTTGTTTGGAGTGGGGGTTTTGGCTTTTCTTCTGTTTCCTCGTTCTGGACCTGATATTTCAGCAAAGCAGGCCAATGAAACCGTAATCAGCCTGTACGGGGGGGAAGTAGAACAGACTATAGAAGAAGGTGATGCTTACCGGGTCGAATTCGTGCGGCCGGATGGACGTTATCTAGCTTTGGTCAACCGTCAGAACGGGCAAGTGGAGACCATGGAATTGCTTCATAAAACAGAAGCGGTCAAGGAATTGACGGAACAGCAAGCACAGGAAATGGCGTTGAAGAATGCTTCGGGTACGATTGACGGCATCAACTATAACAAAGAGCGCAATGAATACGAGGTCAGGGTAAAGGAAGAAACCCAAGTTTCGACGGTCATCTTATCTGCGGAAACTGGAGAGGTACGGAAAATCAGCCAGGAGCCGATTAAAGCGGCACCGCCTGCAGAAGAACCGGAAGCCGAACCTGAAAGGATCATTACAAGAGACGCCGCGATCAAACTGGCTAAAAAAACATTGACCGGCGAAGTGCAAGAAGCTGAGTTTGTAGAAACTGGAGACGGCGGGTATTACTTGGTTGAAATTGAGAATGAACAGACTGACCAGGAAGCAACAATCCAGATTCATGCGATCCGAGGGGATACCATGACCGTTGAGTGGGACGATTGACTCTGTGAACACTATCATGGATTTCTCATCAAATTCTCATAAACCCTTAATCTTCTGCTCAGAACAGAAGGTTATTGTAAGAGTAACAACAAATGAGGAGGAGAAATTACATGAAGAAATTAATTTACATTCCAGTCGCAGCAGGGGTTTTAGCTTTTGGGGGCATCGTTTTGGCTAACTCGGAAACGCCGGCAGCCAATCCGGCAGCCAAAACCGGAACGGTGACCAACGAAGTACAGAAATCATCAACACCTGAAGAAATGCTCAGCTTTGAAGAAATCTCAGCAAAAGCATTGGAGTTGGCAAGTGGACGCATTACTGATATCGAGTTGGACAAAGATGACCGTAGAGCTCATTACGAAGTGGATGTCGACTTTGAAGGGTATGAATATGATTTTGAATTCGACGCCTACACAGGAGAAGTGCTGGAACATAAACGCGAAAAAGACAGAAATGATGATGTAAAGCAATCCAGCACAGCAGTTTCACCGGCAAGCACAAAGACAGCAGACAGCAAATCAGGAAATCAGGCAGTTTCAAACAAAGACTTGATCGGTTCGGATAAAGCAATTGAAGCGGCTTTGGCGGTCGTAAGTGGGACTGTGGAAGGATTTGAACTCGAAATGGATGACGGATTTGCTTATTACGAAATTGAAATCAAAGATGGACGCTCAGAACATGATGTCGACGTCAATGCAAAAGACGGTTCTATCTTGAAAGTCGATTCGGATTTTGATGATGATGACAGCGATGACGACTGGGATTGATTACAGCATGCATCTGAATAACAGGCTGAAATAGAAAAGACAGGAAGGGAAATCGATCCCTTCCTGTTTTTGTTTAGGTCGTTTTTATAGGCAAAAGAATTGTGGCGGTTGTTCCGACGCCTTCTTTACTCGATATCGTCAAGGAACCTTTGTGTTCTTGGATAATCTTTTGGGAAACAATCAATCCGAGGCCAGTACCACTGGCTTTAGTGGTGTAAAAAGGTTCGAAAACTTCTTCCAGATCCTGTTCAGCAATCCCAATCCCCGAATCTTTGAACCTGATGGATAACATGGAATCAGCTTCGGCTTGCAGTGAAATCTCGATTTCGCCAGGCTGTTCCATCGATTCCACAGCATTTTTCAATAAATTGATAAAGACCTGCTTTAAATGATGTTCTTCCCCATTGATTTGGAAATCCTTGTCCCATTCCGTCTTCAAAATGATGCCGTTCAGATTGAGCTCTGAACTGAAGAGCAGCAAAATATCATTCAGTGTTTGCTGAACGCTGAAAATCTTCAATGTGGCAGCTTGAGGTTTAGCGAGAACTAAAAATTCACTGATGATCAAATTGATCCTGTCTATTTCAGATAGAATCAATGCTGTATATTCAGGAAAGAGATGCTTGGGATCCTGATGCATCATTTGGACAAATCCGGAGACGACGGTCATGGGATTCCTGATTTCATGAGCCACCCCTGCAGCAATTTCTCCAGCAAGCTTGAGTTTTTCAGATTGCAATATCAGCTTTTCAGATTCCTTTTGGTAGCTGATGTCACGGGAAATGATCGAAGTAGCAATCACCTCATTGGAATCATCAAAGATAGGCGACAGCGTGACCTGTGCATGAAAGCGGCTGCCGTCTTTTCGGACATCTATCGTTTCCAATAAAGAATAGCTTTGGCCCTGCTGGACTTCCCTGGTACGGATTTCCGCTTCTTTTTTCATATCCGCTGGGTAAAGCGGCAAGGTTTTGCCGATGCATTCTTCCGAAGGCCATCCGTATAGTTCTTCAAAAGCGGGATTGACAGCAATGATTTTATTAGTTGAATCAAAAACAGCAATCGCATCTTTGGCATTCTCGAAAAACAAATGCAGGTAGCCTTCTTTTGACAACAGCGCCTTTTCCATCGATGCATTTTTTGATTCCAACTGTTTTAGGTAATGGCTGAAATAGATGCTGTCGAGCAAAGTAATCGACAGAATTGCGATGAAGAACATGATCATCGATAGTTGGTTGTAGGGCAGCGGAGCTCTTACGGCAAAGCGGTCAAAAACAGTCAAAAGCAGCATGAATTCTGCAGATGTGAGCAGTGCCAAGATAACGATCGGCTTTGTGTCGTTATATAAGGCGGAGGCAATGATTGGCACCACAAAAAAAATAAGGGTGATGGAAGACAAAGATTCGAAGTTCAAGATGAATACATATAAGTTCATAGCTAAAAGAACCATGAATTGAAGCGTACGATCGTTTACTTGGGCAACAGCCAGGCTTAACAATACGGAATATGAAATAATGCCGAATATGGGGGAGACGGTGGCTGTGTTCATTTCCACTAATTGGTTAAGCAGAAAATGGAAAATACTCGCAAATCCGTACAAGTGGATAAATAACTGGTTTCTTCTGTGTTTGATGACATTGCTTTCCATTGGACACCTCGAGGTTTATGCTTATAAACTATAGTATGTTGAACTATTCTTTCCGGTTTTCCGGCAAACAAACCGGAAGCGGAAAATGGCAGGCAAAAGTTCATTTTTTTGATTCAACTTATACCATGATACTATAAGACAGGACTGTCCGAACAACTTTGATTTTGATATGATTAAAAGATCGAGGAGTGATGAAGGTGACTTATCAATGGAACCAAAACGAAACGATCAATTTATTAAAAGAGTTAGTGGAAATTCCAAGTCCATCCGGCTATACCATGGACGTCATGGCAAAAATCCGAACGTTATTTGAACAATGGAATGTCGAGTACAAGACCACCCATAAAGGTGCGGTAATCGCGACGATCCAAGGAGAAAATAATCAGCAACATCGGTTGCTGACGGCGCATGTCGATACACTCGGTGCGATGGTGAAGGAAATCAAACCCAGTGGCCGCCTGAAGCTGTCATTGGTGGGCGGATTTAAATTCAATGCGATTGAAGGCGAAAATTGCCTGGTACATAAAGCGGACGGTTCAACCGTATCCGGAACGATCCTGCTGCATCAGACGACGGTCCATGTCTACAAGGACGCGGGATCAGCTGAGCGGAATGCAGACAACATGGAAGTGCGCTTGGATGAAAAAGCCTTTTCACAGGAGCAGGTCAGGAACCTTGGAATTGAAGTGGGAGATTTTGTTTCTTTCCAGCCAAGGTTTGAAGCGACTGCTTCTGGCTACATCAAATCCCGTCATTTGGATGACAAGGCAAGCACGGCTTTGCTGCTTCAATTGGTGAAACATTTCAGTGAAACGCAAGAAAAGCTGCCTTATACGACCCATTTTTATATTTCAAACAATGAAGAAATCGGCTACGGCGGAAATTCCAGCATTCCTGAAGAAACACAGGAGTATATTGCAGTTGATATGGGTGCTATTGGAGACGGACAGGAATCAGATGAATACACTGTATCGATCTGTGCGAAAGATTCAAGCGGCCCGTATCATTACGGATTGACCCGCCACTTGATTTCCTTGGCGAAAGAGCAGAGCATTGATTACAAAGTCGACATCTACCCTTATTATGGATCGGATGCATCGGCGGCCATCAGTGCCGGCCACGACGTGAAGCATGCTTTGTTCGGTCCTGGGATCGAAGCTTCCCATTCATATGAGCGCACCCATACAGATTCATTAAAAGCGGCGGCAGCATTGCTTCACGCATATGTCTTGTCACCATTGGTTTCATAAGAGTTAGGAGAGGATTTACATGAACAGCAAAGAATTACTTGCGGCAATCCCATATAAGCAGATTAAAGGTGAGTTGCCTGAAAAAATTAAGTATTTAACCATCGATTCACGGGATATCCAACCGGATTCCTTGTTCATTTGTATAGCAGGATATACGGTGGACGGCCATGATTTTGCACAACGGGCTGCCGACCAAGGGGCAACCGTGATTATTGCTGAAAAGCCATTGACGATCGATAATGCGACAGTGATCACAGTGGCCAGTACTTCGCGGATATTGGGGCTATTAGCCGCTAAGTTTTACGATTATCCCTCTAAGCTTTTGCATATGATCGGCGTCACTGGCACTAACGGCAAAACCAGTGTGGCAGGCATTCTGCATTCCATGTTGATGGAGCTGGGCGAAAAGTCAGCATTGACCGGGACAATCGGCTTCAATTTAAATGGCCAACTGCATCCATCAGCCAATACGACAAACGATGTCTTGACGACCCAGCAGATGATTGCACGCGCACGCGATGAAGATTGTTCACACATGACGATGGAAGTTTCTTCGCATGGATTGATACTCGGCCGATTGGCTGGCGTGGAATTCGACACGGCCATTTTCACCAACTTGACACATGATCACTTGGATTTCCACGGCACGATGGAAGCATACGGCCACGCCAAAGCGCTATTGTTTTCTCAGCTTGGCCAGGACCTTGCCAACCGGAAGCAGGCCATCTTAAATGCAGATGATCCATGGTCTTATGAAATCGCCAAAATGACACCGCATCCTGTCTATACATTCGGCATTAAGAACGAAGCGCAATTCCGGGCAACAGATATTGAATTGACGCATGAAGGGACCCGCTTCACTCTTGAATGTTCTGAAGGGAAGTTCCCGGTCCAGATGAAATTGCTGGGAGAGTTCAACGTTTCCAATGCGCTGGCAGCAATTGCTGCATTATACGCTGAAGGCTATAAGTTGGATGAAATCCTTAAAGCTTTGGCGGCAATTGCGCCTGTCGAAGGACGTATGCAGAAAGTGGAACTGGAAGCACCGATTTCAGTCTTCATTGATTATGCGCATACACCGGATGCCATCGAAAAAGCGATTGATGCTGTTCAAGACTTCAAAAAGAACCGCATCATCTTCCTGGTCGGAACCGGAGGCAACCGGGATAAGACAAAACGTCCTATTATGGCTGAAAAAGCATCGGTTGCCGATTATGTCGTCTTGACGACAGACGATCCTCGCGATGAGGCATATGACAGCATTTTGGGCGACTTGGAAACCGGTATGACGCACAGCAATTTTGCTTGCATCGGCGACAGAGAACAAGCTGTCCGCCATGCTGTGCAACAAGCTGAGCCAGGCGACATCATTATTTTTGCCGGCAAAGGACATGAAGATTACCAAATTATCGGCAATACCAAATATCCACATAGCGATAAAGAAATTGCGATACAGGAAGCAATGAAAAAGTTTCAATGAAAAAGGAGCCTCTTCAGGCTTCTTTTTTCTATGTACAGTAAAATTCCTTGTTTTTTTCAGTCGCGTTCTCTAATATGAAGAGAGTAGATTAAAGGAGCGTATAAACATGCCAGACCAATTAAAGAATGAAATTCAAAATAGAAGAACCTTCGCCATCATTTCCCACCCGGATGCCGGAAAAACGACTTTAACGGAAAAACTGCTGTTATTCGGCGGTGCGATCCGTGATGCAGGAACCGTTAAAGGAAAGAAAAGCGGCAAGTTCGCTACATCCGACTGGATGGAAATTGAAAAACAACGAGGGATTTCTGTAACATCTTCCGTGATGCAATTCGATTATGCCGGACACCGTGTCAATATTCTGGATACTCCTGGACACCAGGATTTCAGTGAAGATACGTATCGCACATTGATGGCCGTCGACAGTGCCGTCATGATCATCGATGTGGCCAAAGGGATTGAAGCCCAGACCGTCAAATTGTTCAAAGTCTGCAAAATGCGCGGTATTCCCATTTTCACCTTCATCAACAAAATGGACCGCCAAGGGAAAGAACCGCTCGAACTGATGGAAGAGCTGGAAGAAGTACTTGGTATCCAATCCTATGCGATGAACTGGCCGATCGGCATGGGGAAAGAATTCCTCGGGATTTATGATCGCTACAATAAGCGCATCGAGCCGTTCCGTTCTGAAGGAGAGCGTTTCCTGAAGCTGGATGAAGAAGGCAAATTGATGGAAGAACATGAAATGACCAAAACGTCTTATTACACTCAAGCGATGGAAGACATCGAATTACTGGATGAAGCGGGCAATGACTTTTCGATTGACCGAGTGAAAAAAGGTGAATTGACGCCAGTATTCTTCGGCAGTGCTTTAGGAAACTTCGGGGTGCAGACTTTCCTGGAAACGTATCTGCAGTTTGCCCCTTCACCACAGCCGCGTGAAACGCGAGATAACGAAGAAATCAATCCGGTCGATATGCCGTTTTCTGGATTTATCTTTAAAATCCAAGCCAATATGAATCCAGCTCACCGTGACCGTATCGCTTTCGTGCGCATCGTGTCCGGTAAATTCGAACGGGGAATGAACGTTACGCTGGCACGGACAGGAAAAAGCATCAAATTATCACAAACCACTCAATTCCTGGCGGATGATCGGGAAATGGTCAACGAAGCCGTTGCAGGAGACATTATCGGTCTTCACGATGTCGGGAATTACCAGATTGGGGATACCATTACGAGCGGCAAGAAGTTCCAATTCGAAAGCTTGCCACAGTTTACACCGGAACTGTTCATGAAAGTAACCGCCAAAAACGTCATGAAACAAAAGCATTTCCATAAAGGGATTCTTCAGCTTGTACAAGAAGGAGCCATTCAATATTACAAAACCCTTCACTTGGAGGAAGTTATTCTTGGGGCAGTCGGACAGCTTCAGTTCGAAGTGTTTGAACATCGGATGAAAAACGAATACAACGTGGATGTACGGATGGAACCGGTCGGTTCGAAAATCGCACGTTGGATCGAAAATGAAGAAGATGTTAAAGAATCGATGTCCAGTGGACGTTCGATGCTGGTTCGCGACCGTTTCGATAATTATGTTTTCTTATTCGAGAATGAGTTCGCAACACGTTGGTTCCAAGACAAAAATCCGGGAATTCGATTGTACAGCCTTCTGTAAAAATGAAACCTGCTTCGGCAGGTTTTTTTATTTTTATTGTTAAAAGTGGCAGATAAGTGAACACTATCTTTATAATTTGCGGTTGTAAGCGTTTTTTCTTATGATTAAGAAACACGGATAAGAGAGGGTTTGAAGAAATGAAACTAAGCGATTTTTCGATTAAAAGACCTGTTTTCACCTTAGTCATTATGTTTTTGATCATTATTCTGGGAGTGGTATCTTTTACCCGGATTCCAATTACTTTAATACCTGAACTTAATCCGCCGATTGGCGTGGTAGTGACTAATTACCCAGGGGCAAGCCCTACAGAAGTAAGTGAAAAAGTCACAAAGCCATTAGAGGCGAATTTATCGACTTTGCCAGGCATCAAATCAATTCAATCAAATAGCCAGGAAGGATCTAATTTTATCCTGTTGGAATTTGATTGGTCCACCAATATCGATGATGTCCAAACAGATATCATGCAGCGAATCGATCAAACGCCGATTCCAGACGATTCAAACGATCCGCGTTTTTTGAAGTTCGACCCTTCTCAATTCCCGATCCTTCAATTGTCTTTGCGTTCGAGCGATCCGGATGCTGATGTGCGAGTAGTTGCGGAAGAGCTGGAAACAGAGCTTCGCCAGACGGACGGCGTAGCCAGCGTCAACATTTCAGGTTCTTTAATAGAAGAAATTCAAATCGAATTGGATCAGGCAGAGCTTGAAGAACGAGGTCTGCAGCAATCGGATGTTGTCCAGCTGATTCAGGCAAACAATATTTCGTTGCCAGGAGAACCGATTGAAACTGAAGACGGCCGTAATTTGACTACACGCATCATCAGTACGTTGACCAGTGTTGAGGAAATACGTGACCTGATTTTAACTATTGATCCAATTGACGGCAACAATGTCACCATTGCGGATGTTGCTGAAGTGAATGTCAGCGAACGTGAGAGCAATAGTGAAACGCGCGCGAATGAAGAGCCGGCTGTCCTGTTGTCTGCTTTGCAGGAATCGCAGGCGAATACGGCGGAGGTATCAGATGCCTTCCAGGAAAGATTGGACGAATTGCTGAGTGAAGAGCGTTTTGAAGGCGTTCAGGCAGATGTACTGTTTGATCAGGGCGACTATGTCAAATTGGCCATTGGAAATATTGGCCAGACACTGATTCTGGGCGGAATATTTGCCATGCTGGTACTGTTCTTTTTCCTTCGTGGCATCAAGAGTCCAATTATTATTGGTGTCGCAATCCCGTACTCAGTTATCGTAACTTTTGTTTTAATGTTTTTTGCGGATTTTGCTTTGAACATTTTGACTCTGGGTGCGTTGGCTCTCGGAATTGGGATGTTAGTGGATAATGCCATTGTTGTGATCGAAAATATTGAACGGCATTTAGCGATGGGCAAGAACTCCAAAAAGGCTGCTTCTGAAGGCGCCAGAGAAGTTTCAGGTGCGATCATTGCTTCTACTCTGACGACAGTGGCAGTATTTATTCCAGTCATATTCATTTCAGGTTTGATTGGGGAAATTTTCTTTGAATTTGCTTTAACGATTTCTTTCAGTCTTTTTGCTTCTTTAGCTGTTGCGTTAACAGTCATTCCGATGATGGCTTCAAGAATGCTTGGGAAACCAGGCGATAAGCCGAAAGTACAAAAAGACACATCCAAAAGCGTCAAAGCATTCGAAGGTTCGGTTATTTGGGCTCTTCGCCATAGAATCATCGTACTGCTTACAGCGCTGGTCTTGTTGGTAGTTGGTGCTTTCGGAATTATGCAAGTTGGCACCGAATTTATTCCAGCAACGGATGAAGGTTTTGTCAGTGTCTCTGTTGAGCTGGAGAATGGTTCTTCCAGAACGGCGACCGACGAAGTCGTCAATCTGATAGAAGAAGAATTGAAAGATGAAGAGGATGTCGAAGTATACGTCAGTTTGATCGGCTCGACACAGCAAGGACAGGCCCAAGGTTCAGCAGAATCGAATACAGCTGAAATTTATGTGAAGCTGGTGGACTTGGCGGATCGTGACCGTTCTGTCTTTGAATTTGTGGATGAAGTGCAGCCGCGGGTTCTCGAGGCTGTAGGAGAACGGGCACTGGTCAACTTTAATCTGCAGACAGCTGCAGGTTCTTCACCGAATACATTGTCGTTTACAGTGACGGATACAGAACGGCCTCGCTTGGATGATGCAGTGGCTGATATTGAAGCTGCTTTACTGGATTTGCCGGAAATTACGGAGTTGACAAATGACCGTCAGGAAACCATCGATGAAATCCAGATGACCATCGACCGTGATGCCGCGACTGAATATGGATTGCCGCCGGCTCAAATCGCTCAATCCGTCAATAACATCACGCGTGGCGTTTTAGCTACACAAGTACTGACGGAAAATGATGAAGTGCTGAGTGTATATGTCGCTTTTGATGAAGAGGAAAGAAACAGCCTTGAAAAGCTGCGGACTTTATCCCTACGGACACCTTCAGGCGAATTTGTCGAGCTGCAGGAATTGGCTGATATTGAAGTTGCTCAAGGTCCGGTCAGCATTCAACGGGTGGATCAAGCAGACAGCGTAACTTTTACATTGCAACATCAATCGAGCATTACTTTAGGGGATATGTCCGATAAAGTGGATGCCGCCATTGAAGAATTGAATCTGGAAGAAAATACGATGATTTCGTTTGGTGGAGACCGGGAGCTGCTGGACAACTCCATCAATGACATGATGCTTGCTGTCGTGCTTGCCATTGTACTGGTCTACATTGTGATGGCTGCGCAATTTGAGTCCTTTAAGTACCCGCTGGTCATCATGTTCACTGTTCCACTCATGGCAATTGGTGTGGCAATTGCGCTCTTTGTCACACAAACGCCGATCAGTATAACAGCTGTTATCGGGATACTGGTTCTGGTAGGGATCGTGGTCAACAACGGGATTGTCCTGGTTGACTACATCAATCAACGCAAAGCGGCAGGCATGCAGTCTTACGAGGCTATCGTAACTTCTGTCCATGATCGCCGCCGTCCGATTCTAATGACTGCTTTGACCACCATTCTAGGGTTATTGCCTTTAGCTATCGGAATTGGTGAAGGAACTGAAATCAATCAGCCGATGGGAATTACGGTTATCGGGGGGCTTATCAGTTCAACTTTGCTGTCGCTCTACATCGTGCCAATCGTTTATAGCTTGTTTGACAGACAAACAAGAAGAATGAATAAAAAGTAAGCCTTCGGGTTTACTTTTTATTTTTAATGAAAATTATTGGAAAATTTAGTATGATTATTAAAAAAGGGGTATGAAGCTATGAATGAAGTGGTCTTTACAGGATTTCCAGGATTTATTGCCAGCCAGTTGATACAAAAGCATGCACAGCAAAACGAGGCGATTTCTGCCATTATTCTTCCATCCGAACGCAACAAAGCTGAAAAAGAAGCCAGCCGAATTGAAAAAGAAACACATTGTCGGCCGATCAAACTGATTGAAGGAGATATCACCCAACCCGATTTGGGAATTGCTGACGAGGATCAGGCATATTTAAAGGCGAAAGAAGTCACTTTCTGGCATCTTGCTGCTATTTATGATTTGGCGGTGCCGAGAGACCTGGCATGGAAAGTCAATGTGGAAGGAACACGCCAAGTCAACGAGTTCGTTGCTGAATTGCCACGTCTGAAGCGATATATCTACTTTAGTACGGCCTATGTGGCAGGAAATCGGGAAGGGACAATTTATGAAAATGAATTGCTCCGTCCAGAAGCTTTCAAAAACTTCTATGAAGAAACAAAATTTGAAGCGGAACTGCTGGTCGAAAAAATGAAGGATTTAATGCCGATTACCATTATCCGGCCAGGAATTGTGCGTGGCCATTCAGTTACAGGAGAAACCATTAAATTTGATGGCCCTTATTTTTTCCTGAATTTGATTGATCGGGTTAAGTTCCTTCCTGCTATTCCATTCGTTGGTCGTTCTAAATCCTATATTAATGTAGTACCGGTTGATTACATATTGGATGCCTCAATTTATTTAAGCAAGCTAGATGCGGCTTCGGGCCAAACTGTCCACCTGACAGATCCAAATCCACATCCGGTGGAAGAAGTTTATCGCGGAATGGTCCATTTGATGACAGGGAAAAATCCGAAAGGGCGTTTGCCGCATAAGCTGGCGGAAATATCTTTATCCATAGCACCCGTAAGAAAAGGGCTGGGCGTCGAAATTGAAACCTTGGATTACTTGACCTGGACCGCTGACTTCGACACCAAAAATGCAGAACTTCTGTTGAAAGGGAGCAGCATCAGATGTGCCGATTTTTTGGAAACAATGCCGGCAATGGTGGAGTTTTACAATATGCATAAAAATGACAAAAAGTTTCAGATCCCTATTCATTAAACTTTCCCTTGGTTTGAAAAGATGCTATACTGACATTACAACTTCATACACTTTGACTTTCAGTCAAGGGGGAGTAGCTATAGGGTAACCTATTTCACAGTCGTCAATACATGGTTAGTAGCCATCGGTTGTGATAGCAGATAATTTTGCTTAGCGAGACCTTTGCCTTTATTTAGGCAAGGGTCTTTTTTGTGGGCAAAAATAGGAGGAGAAAGCAGAATGGAAGCAATTTTATTGGAGTATGCCTGGGTCCTATTGGTACTAGTTGGACTTGAAGGGCTACTAGCTGCAGATAATGCAGTGGTAATGGCGGTAATGGTAAAACATTTACCGAAAGCGCAACAGAAAAAAGCGTTATTTTACGGATTGGTAGGAGCTTTTGTTTTCCGTTTTGCAGCGTTGTTCATGATTACGCTATTGGTTAATATCTGGCAGATTCAAGCACTTGGAGCGGCTTATCTATTGTTCATTTCGATTAAGAGCATATACGATCAGCGCAAGGGAGATACAGATGAAATCCTTGAAGGCGTTGATGGAAAACCTGAGAAAAAAGGTTCTGGTTTCTGGATGACGGTATTAAAAGTCGAATTAGCAGATATTGCTTTCGCAATCGATTCGATGTTGGCAGCGGTCGCTTTAGCTGTAACCTTGCCGCATTTGAATGTTTTGGGAATGGATGACATTGGCGGCATCAACTCAGGGCAATTTATGGTCATGCTTGCTGGTGGATTGATCGGCGTTATCATCATGCGATTTGCCGCACATAAATTCGTGCAATTGCTTGAAAAATATCCACAGCTTGAAACAGCCGCATTCGTTATTGTTGGATGGGTTGGAGTAAAGTTACTGGTTATGACACTCGCTCACGAAAATGTCGGTATTCTGCCGCATGATTTCCCGCACTCCACACCTTGGACACTGATCTTCTGGACGGTATTGATTGGTATTGTAGTGGTAGGTGGAATTCTCGGAGTCAGACAAGCTAAAGAACAAGAAGTTAAATAAATTTCAAGTTTATCAGAATAGAATACAAAAAAAAAGGTGTATTGAATCCAATTCAATACACCTTTTTCTATGATTTGGAAATCAGTAGACGAAAAAATGATTCACTACCGACAAAAGAAACGATTAAAAAGCGAATAATGGTAGGAACAGAAGAAACTGCCTCTTTCAAATTAGTTCCTTCAAAGCTACAATCGAGTAAGCAGTGACTTTGAAAAGAGGTGAATGAAGTGCTTTTGTCTACATTAAGCGGGATTTTTGGGCGCGACGAAAAAACTGATCTTGAAGCAATGGTGTTTCAAGCGCAGAACGGAAACGAACAGGCATTGCACGATTTACTTTTTTCTTATTCACCTTTTATGAAAAAAACGGCTTCTCAAGTGTGCAAACGGTTCATCGATGATCACGACGATGAGTACAGTGTCGCACTTTCCGCATTTAATGAAGCTGTACAAAAGTTTGATCAAACCAATAACGCTTCATTTCTGACATTCGCCCATATGGTCATCCGCAGGCGCATCATCGATTTTATACGCAAGGAGAGCCGGCGAGACGAATTCAGTCATGACTTCATGCCGGCAGCTGAACCGGAAACGCATAATAAGATAGCCGACCATGCGGCATCTCTTGCCTATGATACCAAACAGGAAAATCAGAAAAGACGTGAGGAAATTGCTTTATATGAAAACATACTCCAGCAATATGGCCTATCTTTCCAAGTTTTGGTGAAAGTGTCGCCATCTCATCAGGATGCACGCCTCACGGCTATCCAAATCGCGCAGTTGGTTGCTGAAACAGATGAATACAAACATTATTTATTGGAAAAGAAAAAATTGCCGATTAAGGAAATTGAAAAACTGGTTAAAGTGTCACGGAAAACGATTGAACGCAATCGGAAATACATAATGGCAATTGCGCTCTTACAGATGAGCGATTTATATTTCTTAAAAGATTATTTGAGGGGAAGGTTAATTTGATGCAGAGACAATCGGGAATATGTATTGAACTGAATCAAGACCGCTCAATTTTTCTGATGAAAGATGGACAGTTTGTAACCGGAACTCCTGTAGGCAAGACTTCTATCGGAGAAGAAGCCAAATTTTATCCTTTTGAAAAAAAATCGCTGATTCGTCGGCAGCCCATTATCGCCCCTGTGGCAGCGGCGATAGCTGCTTTGGCATTGTTTATGTCTGTGCTCGTGTCTCCGGCTGAGGAGGCCTTTGGTTACGTTCAAATACAAATCAATCCAGGCATCGAGCTGGGAGTCAACGAGCAGCATGAAGTCGTATCTATCCGTGAATTGAACAGCGATGGAGAAAAGCTGATTCATCAACTTGGCGACTGGAAAGACAGTTCCCTTCCTGAAATTTTAAACCGAATCATCGGTTTGGCTGTAACAGAAAAAACCGAAGACATCACTATCACGGCAGTAGAAGAGGAAGGCAAAGAGATTGGGGATTCCATCAAGAAAGTAGCAGCGGAAGTTTCGTCCGGCACAGACAACGAAAATATGGCCATTCATTTGAAGGCAGCCACTAAGAAACAATGGCGGCAGTCGAAAGAAAAGCATGTGCCCGTTGGAAAACTGATAGAAGAGTCGGAAACCCTGAAAAAAGAAAAACAGCCAGACGTCAAAAAGAAGGAACATGAGTCTGACAAGAAACCCATTCATAAAGAGGGTACAAACGGCAATAAACAAGGGAAATCGGATCAAAACAAGAAAACCGATAACAGGGAAATAGATGAAAGCAGCACTTCAAAAGATAAGAAACAGCCAAATGCAAAAAAGGCAACTCCCCCTGCAGTAGAGAAGAAAAGAGAAGTAAAGGAACATCAAAAAAATTCGAAGCAAAATAATGAGTCTGAAAAATCTTCCGCTCAACCGAAGAACATTCTTCCCGAAAAGAAACAGCAAAAAGTAAATCCACAGCCTAAAGCTGAACCGAAGCAAAAAGCTGAGCCAAAACCAGAACCAAAACCAGTACCAAAACCAGTACCAAAGCCTAAAGTTGTGCCGAAAGAAAAACCGGAACCTAAGCCGAAAGAAAAACACGAGCCTAAGCAAAAACCGAAAGAAAAAATTGAAAAACGCGGTCCGGAAAATAAAGGGCAAGGAAATAGCAAAGCTCCAGGCCAACAAAAGAAGAATCATTCTCCTGGCAACAGCGATAAACGACAAAACAATAAAGATACTCATGCTCCGCCTGGACAAAGCGAAAAGAATAATAAGAATCCCGATAAAAAACAAAAAAACACCCATGAGGCAAATGGCAAAGAAAACTCGGCAAAAGGAAAAGGCAAAGAAAATCAAGGAAAAGAGTAGAAGATTGACTTCTGCTCTTTTCATTTTTTCGGAACCCGGAATGCTGACTCGCTAGCTGTGTATTGAGACTAAAAACCTGGACTAAGTGCTTTTTGTCGATACTTTGCCCAATCACCACTTAGTACCTAAAAGCGGGACTTTCAATTGCAATCATTAGATTTTCGATTTCTCTTTCCTTTTGCCTATTCTTTTCATAGAATGGGGAGAGAGAAAAACGCTGAAGGGAATCAATGTCCTATGAATAAATCATTTCAAAAAGTACGGAATCTTACACCTGCACAGGCGATTGTTTCGTATTACTTTGTGGCAATTGCCATTTCCTTCTTATTATTGAGGTTACCGAATGTCCACAAACCAGGCATGACCATCCCAATGATTGATAGTCTTTTCACGGCAGTAAGTGCGGTGAGCGTAACAGGTTTAACGGCAATCAATGTAGTGGAGACCTATACAGTCTTTGGCATCATCGTATTAATGGTTATTTTGCAGTTAGGCGGTATTGGCATCATGTCCATCGGTACGTTTTTCTGGCTGCTGGTCGGTAAACGAATCGGCTTGCGGGAGCGCCAATTGATCATGGTTGACCATAACCAGTCGAGTATGGCTGGCGTAGTTAAATTGATTCGTGAAATAGTTAAAATCCTCCTTCTGATAGAAGCGGTGGGAGCACTCATTTTGACTATTTATTTTACGCAGTATTTCCCGACGTTCCAGGAAGCTTTGCTTCATGGTGTGTTTGGTGCTGTAACCGCAACGACGAACGGCGGTTTTGATATTACAGGAGAGTCATTGGTCCCTTACTTCAATGATTATTTTGTGCAGATCATCAATATGATCCTGATTATTTTGGGGGCCATCGGTTTTCCTGTACTGATTGAAATAAAAGAATTTTTGTCGAATAAAGAAAAACATTTCCGTTTCTCTCTTTTTACTAAAATTACCACAAGCATTTTTGCGATTTTATTGGCGGTTGGAGCAGCCGGCATCTTACTGCTCGAATCATTCCGGGCATTTAAAGGAATGAGTTGGCATGAAGCGGCATTTGCGGCGATGTTCCATTCGGTCTCCTCACGCTCTGGTGGAATGGTTACCGTCGACATCACCCAATTTAATGAAGCCACAAATGTCTTTATGAGTGCGCTGATGTTCATCGGAGCTTCACCGAGTTCGGCAGGAGGCGGAATACGGACTACCACTTTCGCCATCGCGTTTTTGTTCCTGATCAATTTTGCGAGAGGGAAAAACACCATCCAGATATTCAAGCGTGAAATTGAATTGATTGATGTTTTTCGTTCGTTCGCTGTTATTTTTCTGGCGGTTTTCATGGTGCTTGCTGCAACCATTACATTGCTCATCACGGAACCCCAGGCAACGCTCGTGGAAATCGTCTTTGAGATCACTTCGGCATTTGGAACCTGCGGCATGTCACTTGGCCTAACGGATGACCTGTCGGTGATCGGCAAAATCATCATCATGGCTTTGATGTTTGTGGGACGTGTCGGTTTGATATCCTTCCTCTTCACTATTGGCGGAAAAACCGATCCAACGAAATTTCATTATCCAAAAGAGCGTGTTATCATTGGCTAACTCCCAAAGGTGTTATTTTAGCGGAAAAAGACTATAATTAGTGTAATGCAGCTTAAACAGTAGAAAGAGTGAACCTAATGAATGAAGATATTAAACAATCGTTAAAATTATTTATTGTGCTGTCACGTGCGCACAAAGCCATATCGGAACAAACTAACCAGTTTTTCCAGGCGAGTGGGGTAAACCCGACAGAATTTGCTGTGCTTGAACTTTTATACCATAAAGGCAAGCAGCCGCTCCAGAAAATAGGCGGGAAAATTCTATTGGCGAGCGGTTCGATTACATACGTAATCGATAAGCTTGAAAAAAGAGGTTATATTAACCGTGTCAATTGTCCGAGCGACCGGCGCGTGACATATGCGGAGATATCTGAGCAAGGAAAAGAATTTATGGCTCAGGTTTTTCCGGAACACGAAAAGAAATTGCATGAATTGACGAACGTGCTGTCAAACGAAGAAAAAGAACAAGCCATCGAATTGATGAAAAAATTAGGCTTGTCGATCAAAGACCTGTCATATTGAGCACGTTAAAAGGCCATCCGGAATTTTCCGGATGGCCTTTTTGTGGACTTGCAGAACAATGGTTTATTGCGCTTTTGCTTTAATGGTTTTTCCCATAGCGAGAAATTCTTCAGTGGCGTTGACAGTGCTATCGTCAAAAATAGTTAAACGGACCAGCAAATCATCTTTTTCATAGACAAGTCCTGTCACGCTGCCTTCTGAACTTGGAACTTTCCATGCAGTCGACTGAGTATAGCCGGATCCGTCAAAATCCGTAACTTCAACAGCTTCCTCATCTGGGCTTACAGCCTGAAGAGTTTGGATCATGGTTTCTTCTGCAGTAGCGAAATCGGTTTCTTCGGGTGTGAATGTTTCAATTCGCATAAAGACAGCTGGATGATCCTTTACATAAAGAGAATCTTTTTTCGGCTCTTCTGCTGTCAGTTCATACCCTTCAAGGACGTGCATTTCAAAATTCTGTCCGTCACTCTGAGTCAGTGTTCCTTCAGGTTCGGCCGCATCAGTTGCCGGGGTACTGTCGTCCGTTTCTTCCTGAACGACTTCTTCTGCTGCATCCTCCGGTGTCGGTTCCGTTTCTTGATCTGTTGTATTCGTCGATCCACAAGCAGCTAACAATAATCCGGTGGTGAGAATGGATGACAGGATGAATAAATTCTTCTTCATAAAAAAACCTCCCTATCGGTTCGTCTAAGTAGACGTTCGACAAGAAGGAATGTTTCGTTTAAACAGGCAATGGCAACACCAGGAATAATAGGACAATCATGACCAGGTGAGCGATAATGATGACTGGCAGGCTCTTTTTCCATTCATAGAGCAGACCGAGAACCAAGCCGGCAGCAATTCCAGCCCAAACCCCAGGCCAAAAATTACCTAAGGCAAGTGCAGAACCGAACAGAATCGAACTGACGAGAATTGACCAGGAGGTGGAGAGGTATTGTTTCAGCTTTTGCTGAACGAGGCCTCTCCAAAAAATCTCTTCTCCGGGGACGATGATGAACATCAGCAGCAAGTAATGCCAAATTGAGAAGGGGGAGAAGTCGGACAGGAAAGATTTAACCGGTCCCGCAACATCGATGGGTGTCAGGAGAAGCAATTGTAAGCCAATAGCAATAAGCCCATACAGAAGTGTCCCGTACCCCAATCCGTAAATCAAGGATTTCCACGTAACAAGCTCATCATGGATTTTAACGAATATGATAGCGGCGGACATTAAAGTCAACATCGCAAATGTATACATATACCAGAAAATAGAAGTGTTTTCGAAAGCTAAGTTGTATAAAAAGAAAGCCAATGGCAGCATGAAAATCAAGGTATGCTGCTTGAAAAAATTAATCATGTAAATCCTCCTAAAAATCAAAGCCATGCTTAATTACACAAATGGTGGAATGGACAAAGATGTCCGGTTTGTATTGTTGCTGTATACTGTTTACTGGAACAGAGTTTTATAATCTGTCTGGAGATAGCCCGAAAAATGCCGGATATATACGATTTATATCATCCGTCTAGTATTATAACAGAAGGGGTTACTAAAACTATGGCAAAAGGAGAACAATTCATGACTGACTATAACCAGCTGCTTGAAGACTTGAAGAACGGTGAAATTGAATCGATCACTATTCAAAAGGAAGATTTTCTTGATTTCCGGACTGTGCTGATCGCACGTGAAGATTTTAAGCATTTCAGAGGCACAGCTTACCATCTTGGACTGACTGTCTATACTTATACAGAAGAACCCTCTAAGTGAGTTTTTTCCGCAGCAATCAAGTATTTTAAAGGAACAAAGCAGCCTAGCTATTCTTGAAAGCCATAAGGTTGATTAAATAAAAATAAAAAAAGGTAAATATTTTAAATGAATATGTTTAAAGTGTTGGTGGGAAGGGGATAGTATACTTGAACACAGCAACATTCTCATTTCCCCCTTTTGTGGTCGGTCCGTTATGCGGATCGGCTTCTTTTTTTTTGCAAAAAAACAGCTGTATCCGCTTTTCTATTGTCCAGCTGCAGCGGCCAACTCCTCGGGCTGCAAGCCACTCTGGCAATGCGGCTGAAAAAACGCCGCTTCGCCAGATCGTCTTACCCCTGTCGGAGGTCCACAGGATGTGGATCAGGTAACCGCTGCGACAGGAAGTCGCGTACTTAGGTTTCCTTCCTTAAACGGCCGCTTCCACTTTTCTATTGTCCAGCTACAGCGATCAGCTCCTCGGGGTCATAAGTCCCTCCGGCTATGCGGCTGAAGAGATGCCGCACAGCCGAAGTGCCTTATGCCTGTCGGACCTACCCGATCGCTTCCACTTTTCTTTAGTTTACGGAAGATTTTTGCTAAACTGAGAACATCAACAAAAGGAGGAACTACATATGAAGCTCGGATTTATTGGAACTGGTGTTATGGGCAATAGCCTGGTCAAACATTTATTGGATCACAAACATGAGGTCTCCATTTACACTCGAACAGCTAAAAAAGCCGAGAATCTAGTAGAAGCTGGAGCTGTTTTGCTGGCATCACCGCAGGAAGTAGCTGAAAAAAGCGAAGTTATTTTCACAATGGTCGGCTATCCCTCCGATGTGGAACAAGTTTATTTTGGGGAACAAGGATTGTTGAAAAACGCGAAAGCAGGAACCGTGCTTGTAGATATGACCACTTCCCAGCCTTTGTTGGCACAACGCATTTTCGAAGCCGCTGCTGCGAATGGGCTCCACGCATTGGATGCTCCGGTATCCGGCGGGGATATCGGTGCTAAAAATGGAGTATTGTCCATTATGGTCGGTGGTGAGAAAGAGATTTTCAAACAAATATCCCCGATACTGGATCTATTTGGTGAAAATATCGTCTTCCAAGGACCGGCGGGTTCTGGCCAGCATACCAAAATGTGCAACCAAATTACAATTGCCAGCAACATGATCGGCGTCTGCGAATCGCTTATCTATGCCAAAAAAGCAGGGCTTGATCCAGAACGTGTCTTGAGATCTATTTCTACAGGTGCAGCTGGCTCCTGGTCGTTGGCAAACTTGGCACCGAAAATGATCAATGAAGATTTTCGTCCCGGGTTCTACATCAAGCATTTCATCAAAGACATGAAAATCGCTGCAGAAGAAGCGGAGAATCTGGGATTGCAACTTCCTGGCCTCCGTTTGTCATTGAGTATGTATGAAGAATTGGCGGCTCAGGGCTATCAGGATAAAGGCACCCAAGCACTCATCAAGCATTATGAAGCATAAAAAAGCCGGAAACCTTTGGAGGTTTCCGGCTGATAACCGTCATCAATCAAAATAAGATTTTTTTGGTGAATAAAATCGATCAACTTGCCGAGGCTGATAGGATTTGGTGAAATTGGAAACGGTTGTTTCTTTTTTCTGTGGTTCCAATCCTGTCAATACGCGCAAGGTTTCCTTCGCCACTTTTAAATTCATCCGGCTTGGAGGATTGCGGTACGTATCGTCTAAATGGCCTAAATGCTCGAGTGAGGCGAAATCTTCCTTTTTCGGGAGCATATGAAAATAATAATTGCCACATTTTACGAGGACTGAAGATTGTTGTTGGCTTTTCTGGGGGTTTTTGCTGAAGTGCAAACCGATTTTTTGTGCGCGCTGCTGTTCAATCATCAAATTTAAAGCTTCTTTTTTCAAGGCATACAAGTATTGATTGTCAGGAGCAGTTTTTGCGTGCCGGTTTACAGTGAAAATGGCTTGTGCGATATCTGAATCTGATTTAGAAGAGGTCATGGACTCATTCCTTTCATCCGAAATTACGTGTGGTTCGACTTTATCATATCAAAATTTCCAAGCACTGTATACCGAAGGGCATGGTCAATAAAAGGGAAAAGCACGTCTTGCATCGAACTCTATTAATCAAGTCGAATTAAATAAATCCCGATTGAGTTTCAAAGGGCTTGTGACTATCATAAGAGGGACTCGTCAATTCGGCATATAAAGCATAATCAAAAGGGGGATGTTTGAATGTTCACGGACAAAACAATGATTGTTACAGGTGGGTCAAGCGGTATGGGATTGCACATGGCAAAAAAGTTCGCTTCGGAAGGGGCCAATGTCGTCATTACTGGACGGGATATGGAAAAACTGAACGAAGCTGTGAAAGCGATTACAGGAGAGCGGGGATCAGTCGAAGTTTTTCAAATGGATGTCCGTGAACCTGAGCACGCCAAAGCAATGGTCAAATTTGCACACGATAAGTTTGGGAGAGTGGATGGACTTGTAAACAATGCCGCCGGCAATTTTATTGTCCACGCAGAAAAGTTGTCGCCTAATGGGTGGAAATCGGTGATCGACATTGTCTTGAACGGAACTTTCTTTTGTTCCCATGCAGTCGGCAATTACTGGATTGAGAACGGCACAAAAGGAAATATCCTGAATATGCTTGCCACCTACGCCTGGAACGCTGGGGCGGGCGTAGCACATTCAGCTGCTGCAAAAGCAGGTGTCATGTCATTGACCCGCACATTGGCTGTAGAATGGGGTACGCAGTTTGGCATACGCGTCAATGGCATTGCGCCTGGACCGATCGAACGCACCGGCGGAGCCGATAAACTTTGGGAATCCGAAAAGGCGGCGAAACGGACAATAGAATCTATTCCTCTTGGCAGGCTCGGAAAACCGGAGGAAGTTGCAGAACTTGCAGCCTTTATCATGTCGGAAAAAGCGTCTTATATGAATGGAGAAATTGTTACTTTGGACGGGGGACAATGGCTGAATAAGTTTCCTTTTTAAGGGATTCTGCGCAGCAATTCAATAGTGTCCATAAACACGATGTGTTATGATAAAACCTGAATGGTCGGCATCCAATACAGGCGCAGCAAAAGGAGTAGAGCACATGATTTCATTACCAAGCAGAGATTTTCTAGATACACCAATCGAAGACTATATCATTTCTTCCGAGAAAGTTGCTCATGTACAGATGGGAAACAGTGCTGAACATGCATTGCTCGTACTCACCAAGACGGGCTATTCCGCAATTCCGGTTTTGGATTCAAAATACCGCTTTCGGGGTTTGATCAATGCACAACGGATTACTGATGCGATTCTTGGATTGGATCATATAGAATACGAACGGCTTCCAGACATCCGTGTGGAAGATATCATGGAAACAGATCTGCCCTTGATCCACGTCAATGAACGTTTTCAAAAAGCGCTTGATATGGTCATCAACCAGAACTTTCTTTGCGTAGTTGATAATGAAGGAATGTTCATGGGGATTTTGACGCGGCGTGTTGTATTGAAACAATTGAAAAAACAAATTTATCAGCTGAAGAATTGAATAAGGCAATAATGGAGAAGGTCTCGTTTTGAGGCCTTTTTTATGCTTAAAAAAGGATGGGATATTTCCCATACGAGAGATATTATGAGCGCAGGCCACCACTCAAACGTGTAGGGAACTGCACTAGATCAACCCCGGTTGGTGCTGCTAATTGGAGATAGTCGAAAAGAGGTCTGTTCAATGGAAAATTCAAAAAGGCCGCTGATTTTGGCTTCTGTCATGCTGGCCATGTTCGTCAGTGCGGTTGAAGCCACAATCGTCTCGACCGCAATGCCCAGCATTGCTTCTGAGCTGGGCGGCTTTTCAAAATACAGTTGGGTGTTCTCAGCTTATTTACTGATGAGTACCGTAACGGTTTTAATCTACGGGAAATTATCCGATATTTTTGGGCGAAAGCGGGTATTTGCTTTTGGCATGCTGCTCTTTTTAGTCGGTTCGCTTTTATGCGGATTAGCCAATTCTATCGAAGAATTGATATTTTATCGCTTTATTCAAGGCATGGGGGCAGGGGCAGTCATGCCGATTGCCACGACTATTGTCGGTGATATTTACTCCAGGGAAGAACGCGCAAAAATACAAGGGTATTTATCGAGTGTCTGGGGAATTTCAGCAGTCACTGGACCGGCAATCGGCGGGATTCTTGTGGCGACCATCGGGTGGGAATATGTCTTCTGGCTGAATCTTCCTCTTGGCATCGTCTCTCTTCTTGGTGTAGTGCTGTTTTTAAAGGAACCCGCAAATACGAAGAAACCGGCAATTGACTATAAAGGGGCATTCTTATTAACGGCCGCTTTATCAAGCTTGCTGTATTTATTGGTTGAAGGCGGCGTATCGTTTGATTGGTTGTCCAGGCAATCGCTCATTTTAGCGGCAGCTAGCTTAGTGCTTATCGCATTG
Source organism: Planococcus notacanthi (assembly GCF_030407825.1). Taxonomy (NCBI): domain Bacteria; kingdom Bacillati; phylum Bacillota; class Bacilli; order Caryophanales; family Caryophanaceae; genus Planococcus; species Planococcus notacanthi. The sequence continues at coordinate 381,602 of NZ_JASDCQ010000001.1, forward strand.
TTTGTCTGGGCAGAACGGAAAGCAGCCGATCCAATGATGCCTTTTGAAATCTGGAAGAATAAGACCATTCTGTATGCCAATCTCGTATCTTTGGCGACCGGTGTCATTTTAATCAGCATATCCAGTTATTTGCCGACCTATGTGACCGGGGTGATGGAACAGCCTGCAGCTATTGCAGGCTTCACTCTGTCCGCGATGTCGATTGGCTGGCCACTGGCAGCTTTCTTCTCGGGAAGGTTGCTGCTGAAGATCGGCTATTTCAAAACATCTTTAGCTGGCGGAATATTTCTGGTAGCGGGAACATTGTTGTTTGTCTTGATGCAGCCAGGGTTCGGTCCTTTATGGGCAGCCATGTCGAGTTTTTGCATCGGAATTGGAATGGGGCTGACCAGCACGGCCTTTATTGTTTCGATACAGGCTGCCGTTTCCTACGAACAGCGTGGATCGGCGACGGCCTCGAATATGTTCATGCGAAATTTAGGCAGCACGATAGGCGTGGCATTGCTCGGCAGCATACTTAATAGTTCTCTGCTGCGTTATTTTGCTGACAATGGCGAGAATTATTCGTTAAGCTCAATCAATGATTTATTGAGCGTGGACAGCCGTGCCGGAATTTCAACCCAGACACTGGATTTTCTCCAGCAGGCATTGGCTGGTGCGCTCCAGAATGTGTACGTGGTTACTGCATTTTTTGCGCTGCTCAGTTTCATCCTGATCTTTGGGCTTCGCGGACAGAAAGGAGTGAAGAGCAGTGTCAAATGAAGAATTGATCATTAAAGTGCTTGCGGAAGAAGGGAATATGAGAAAAGCGGCAGAGCGGCTGTTTTTATCCCAGCCGGCTTTATCCCAACGCCTTCAAACAATCGAGAAGGATTGGGGACAGCAATTGTTCATCCGTTCTCAAAAAGGGTTATCTCCAACACCAGCGGGAGAATTGGTGATTCAATACGCCAATGAAACCATCCAGCGCAAAGAAGAAGTTTTCGAAGTGCTGCACACGTTGACATCCAAAGTTCACGGCACTTTGAAAATTGCATGCGCGACAATCATCGGCCAGAACTGGCTGCCCAAAGTGCTGAAGGATTTCGTCACGCTTTACCCGGAAGCCAAAATTCAATTGATTACCGGCTGGAGCTCTGAAATCGTCCGTTCATTGTACGAAGGTGAAGCACATATCGGAATTGTCCGAGGACACACGGATTGGAAAGGGCCTAAACTGCATTTATTCAAAGATACGCTGTATCTTGTCGATAAGGAAATTCGATCGCTGGAAGAGTTGCTTCAGACGGAACGGCCATTCATTCAGTTCAAAAGCGACTCGACTTATTACGAGGAGATTCAGCAATGGTGGCAAAAGCATTTTGCCTCCAATCCGAAACGGCAGATTACAGTAGACCAGATTGAGACTTGTAAGCAGATGGCCGTCAATGGCATCGGCTATGCCATCCTGCCTTCCATTACATTGACCGGCACTGAAGATGTCCATATGATGCCTTTGACAAACAATAAAGAAGAACTTGAATTGACGCGGGATACATGGCTGATTGGCTATGAATCAGCATTCCAGCTTCGCCAAGTAGAGGCATTTGTCAATATAGTCAAAAAACATGCCGCTTTATTAAGGTGAAGCGGATGAATTATTATGCAATATCAGATATAATAACAGCATCACATAATAGAAAGAGGTTATATTGATGAAACAGATGGATGCAAATGAAATTATCTCGTACATACAGAATGCCAAAAAATCTACACCCGTTAAAGTATACATAAAAGGACAGGGCGTCGCTGGTTTGGATTATGGAACAGATTCCAAAGTATTCGGAGAAGGCAGTTCAGTTACTGTATTTGGTGAATGGGCAGATATTCAAAAGGCATTGGAAGCGAATGCTTCTGTCATCGAAGATTCGGTTGTAGAGAACGACCGCAGAAATTCAGCCATTCCATTATTGGATATGAAAAACATCAACAGCCGCATTGAACCGGGTGCGTTTATCCGTGAAAACGTGGAAATCGGCAATAATTGTGTCATCATGATGGGCGCTGTCATCAATATCGGCTCTGTTATCGGAGATGGAACAATGATCGATATGGGCGTTATATTAGGCGGCCGTGCAACTGTCGGCAAAAACTGCCATATCGGAGCCGGCGCTGTACTGGCCGGCGTGATCGAGCCGGCATCAGCTACCCCTGTCATCGTCGAAGATAATGTAATGATCGGAGCCAATGCAGTAGTTCTTGAAGGGGTTCGCATCGGCAAAGGCGCCGTAGTTGCTGCAGGGGCTATCGTGATTGAAGACGTTCCTGAAAACTCGGTAGTAGGTGGAACTCCAGCTCGCGTATTGAAATTGATGGATGAGAAAACACGTTCGAAAACTGAAATCAAACAAGAACTAAGACAGCTGTAATCGATGAATCCAATGGAATTAGTGAAAATCAGAAGAGATCTGCATCAAATTCCGGAAATTGGTTTTCAGGAAGTTAAAACACAGGCTTATCTATTGGAAGCCATTTCGCGATTGCCTCAAGAGCGGCTGGAAGTGGTGGAATGGCGTACCGGCATCGCGGTTAAAGTGCGGGGCAGCCATCCCAAGAAGCGGATTGGCTGGCGTACGGACATCGATGCTCTGCCGATTACAGAAGAGACCGGATTCGATTTCAAATCGACTCATCCCGGATATATGCATGCCTGTGGACATGATGTCCATATGGCGGTAGCACTCGGGTTGCTTGAAAAGCTGATTGACAAACCCATCAAGGATGATGCCGTGATTTTGTTTCAGCCTGCAGAAGAAGGTCCAGGAGGAGCATTGCCATTTCGTGAATGGCTGAAAAATGACAAACCGGATTTTCTTCCGGACGTGATTTGTGCGCTGCATATTGCGCCTGAACTGCCGGTCGGTACAGTCGGCACCCGGCCAGGTTTGCTGTTTGCCAATACGTCCGAGCTGTTTATCGACCTCCGGGGCAAAGGCGGCCATGCAGCCTATCCACATTTGACGGAAGATATGGCCGTTGCTGCTGCTTCGTTATTGATTCAGCTGCAGACCATCGTCAGCCGAACTGTTAATCCGATGGACTCTGCCGTTCTGACGGTCGGCAAAATGACTGCCGGAACGGTGCAAAATATTATTGCTGAGCATGCACGTTTGGAAGGGACAATCCGTACGCTGAACAGTGAATCCATGGTTCATATGAAGCGACGGATTGAAGCTATCTGCCGGGCTGTCGAAGAAGCCAATCATTGCAAGGTCACCATCGATTACGGTTCAGGGTATTTGGAAGTCAATAATAACGAGGCACTGGCGGAGAAGTTTCTCCGTTATGCCAGCGAATCTGAAGGCATTCAAGCCATTCGCAGCGAAGCGGCTATGACAGGCGAAGATTTTGGTTACTTTACCGAACAGCTGCCAGGACTGATGTTTTGGGCAGGAGTTTCTTCACCTTATGGATTGCATCACGCGAAACTGGATCCGGATGAAAAAATTCTGGACTTAATGCCAGGGTTTATCCATGGATTCATGTCAGAATTGTAGGGCGGACAGCTTAGGCTGCCGTTCTTTTTTTATGGAGAAAAATAGGAAGGGAGAGAGGATGGACGTTTAACCGCCAGCCCAGGAAAAAAGGCGTTACAACGAGATGCCTGTCTTCCTATTTTACGGGTACTGCAACAAGCACTTCTTCGTTAAAAATAATTGAAAAATTGTTATGAGAAAATGGAACTATTTAACTTAGCCAGCGTACTAATAAAGAGACAAGAAAAAGGGGGATCAACATGCACAAACGCTTGCTGGCATTTTTGGTTTTTGCATTATTTATCAGTTTGTTTATTGTGCCGCAGGTAACATTGGCAGCACCGCAAATCACGGTGGATTCCAGCGCCGGTTTTCAAAATAAGGTCAAGTACGAAAAAGGGCTGCCGCTGCAATTTACAGTGACCAATCAAGGCTCTGCATTTTCCGGAGACCTCGTGCTGAGCTATTCTGAAACCTACAATCTTGGGGCCGGTCTGGCGATGCCGATCGAGCTGGCTGAAGGCGAAAGCAAGACCTTGCAGATTGCCTCATCCGGATTGTCGGATATGTATTACACAGGAGGTCCAGGAGACCAGAACATCTTTGTATTTGAAGGTGGCTGGGAAGACGGAAAATCCATTGCCTTCAAAGGTGCAAAGATGGTCCAGCCTTCCTATTATTCGCCCATGACGTTATTTGTAGCCACCTTGACGGATAATCCGGACCGTCTGTTGCCGTTGAAGCAACTGGCGGTTCCGGCAAGCGAAGGAGTGGAAGTGTTTCATCTGAATCAATTAAAAAACTTCTCATTGCCGACCGAAGCACAGGCTTGGGACATGATCGATTACTTGGTCATTGATGAGTTTGCCTTTAGTGATTTGCCGGATCCGGCACAACAGGCAATTCTGCAATGGATGCAGCAAGGCGGCAACATGATCGTCGGTTCATCCAGCAGCGCAGAAGCTGAACTTGGCAGTTTAAGTGAATACTTGCCATTGGAACTGGGGAATTCGATTGAAGCAGCCGTTCCAGGGTTGGAGAAGCCAGTACCTGCATACGAAGCGGTTGCTAGAGAAGGAGCCGCTGTCAAGCTGCAGAAAGATGGGCAGGTTTTTGCTGCGACCCAGCCAGTGGGTACCGGAAGTTTGACGCAGCTGAGCTTTTCTCTTGGAGATGAAACGGTTTCTGCCCAAAAGGGCTATAGCAAGATGATGTCGAACTTCTTTCCGACGTCGTTGAATGCATACAATTCTATGGGCGGCCAATCGATCCTTGATTACATGAGCTATGAGGTGGGGGATGTCAACGAGCTATTCGATAGCTTTGCTGTGTCACGTCCGTTTATCCTTGCTGTCATTTTGCTTTATATCCTCTTGATTGTGCCTGTTCTTTACATTGTCTTGAAGAAAAAAGACAAACGGGAATATGCCTGGTTCATCATTCCGGGAGTCGCTTTACTGACCTCGATCGGTCTCTTCGCATATGGTGCCAAAGATCGGATCGGCAATCCGCAGATTCAGCAGACCGGTTTTTTTGAAGTGGACGTGGACAGCGGATTGAACGGTTATTATGTCAATTCCTTGTTATCAAACCGTGGCGGGAATTATCAATTCACCGCACCTTCATCGACTACCATGACTTATCGCATGGCCAGTGAATTTTCAGGCACACAGCCTTACCTTTCTGCAATGATGGAGAAAGGGGCTGCCAACAACCAAATGACTTTGCGTGATATGCGCTATTGGTCTGTAGAGTCCATCATGGGCCAGTCGTATATTGAAAACAGTGGGGATTTCACCATCGACTTGGAAGTGGCTGAAGAAAAAATTTCAGGAACAATCCGTAATAATTTTCCATTCGCTGTCGAAGACGTCTCAATTTGGACAGGGACACGCCTTTTGGATCTGGGCGATTTGAACCCAGAACAGGAACTAGCAGTGGACGAGAAAATCCAGTCAGCTATTTTGTCGCCTGCCGCTGCTATCGGCCAATCCTATGGCTATATGCCGATAGCGGATCTGAAAGAACTGGAAAAAGCCCGACGCCAGACTTTGCTCTCGACGTCCTATGAACAGATGTCACAGAACGGCAAAACGCCTTATGTGATTGCTTATACAAAAGATGCCATCGTTCCAATTACTCTTGAAAACCAGCGTGCTTCAGTGGATTCCATTCATTTGATTGCGCAAAGCTTTAAACCGAAATTGTCCTTAAGTGGAGAAATCACGCTAAATGCTGATGCTTTTGGGATGGGAATCACCGGGACCACCACTAATGCCTATTCTGAAAACGTCTCAACCGACCCCTACCTGTATTATTTGGAAGAAGGCGAGTATGACATGATCTACACGCTGCCTGAGGATATCGAGAAGGACAAATCTGCCTGGGATGAGCTGTCCGTCATTACTTCAGGGCAAAGCTTGAGCGTTTCCATTTTGAATGCCGATACCGGGAATTATGAAGAAATTACGGATTCCAATAAAAAATTCACCGATACGGCTAAAAATTATGTGGGGCCGGAAGGGACGATTAAATTGAAGCTGAAAATGTCCATGAATTCGGGGAATCCTGAAGTAGTCGTACCGAAAGTTAAATTGAAAGGAGTGATTACCCCGTGATTGAAACCATCGGATTAACTAAAAAATATGGTTCTTTTTATGCGCTGCAGGACTTGAATCTGATAGTTGAAGACAGTACCGTATTTGGATTCGTCGGTGCGAACGGCGCTGGGAAATCAACCACCTTTTCGATTTTGGCGACTCTTTTGCAGCCGACATCGGGTGACGCATTCATCAATGGAATAAGCGTCACGAAAAATCCTCAGGAAGTCAGAAAACAGATCGGCTATATGCCGGATTTCTTCGGTGTATACGATCAGCTGAAAACTGAAGAGTACTTGGATTTTTATGGGGCGAGCTATGGCATCAAGCCGAAAGAAAGGGCTGCATTGATTCCGAAGCTTTTGGAATTGGTAAATTTGGAGCACAAGCGGTATGACTATGTCGATTTGTTGTCGAGAGGAATGAAGCAACGGCTATGTTTGGCCCGTGCCTTGATCCATGATCCAAAAATCCTGATTCTTGATGAACCGGCTTCCGGTCTTGACCCGCGTGCCCGTGTAGAAATGCGGGATATTTTAAGAGAGCTGAAAGCGATGGGCAAAACTATCCTGATTTCTTCCCACATCCTTCCCGAGCTTGCAGAAATGTGCGACAGCATCGGCGTTATCGATAATGGCAGATTGATTGCACAAGGCTCTGTCCATGATATTCAAGCGCAACTGCAAAGCGAAAAAGTGCTGCGCGTTAAAGTAATGGGAGATACACAGCCGGTTGTTCCATTTTTTGAAATGGATCCCTTCGTTTCTCAGATTGAAGAACAGCGTGACAAAAACACGATTCAGTTTTTCTACCGGGGAGCAGAAGAAGACCAAATGCGGATGCTGCAACGGGCAATTGAACAAAAAATTCCGATCCTGTCATTTTCAGAAGAAGAAACCGATCTGGAAGATGTCTTTATGGCGATCACAAAAGGAGTGGAAATTGGATGAAAACTCTTTCTGCCAATCCAGTATTAATTAAGGAACTTAAATTGCGTTTCCGTAATTTGAAAAGTTTTACGGGCATCCTGTTCTATTTGATAGCCATGAGCGTTTTTGTTTTCGGTTTCATCTTTTTGGCCACCTCGCTGACGGGAAGCGGATTCTTCCGTCCTGATGAAAGCTTTATGCTGTTCAGCAGCATGACCTATATCCAGCTAGGGCTGATTTTATTCATCACTCCGGCACTGACGGCAGGAACCATCAGTTCGGAACGTGAAAAACAGACCTTGAATATTCTGCTGACAACATCTCAAACATCTTTCCAAATCATTTTTGGAAAGATGACATCATCCATCGCTTTTCTGCTGCTGATGATTGTATCTGGGCTGCCTATATACAGTCTGGTATTCTTGTACGGAGGGGTTTCTCCCAGCCAATTGCTTTTCATTTTCCTGTTTTATCTGCTGACACTGTTGGCATTAGCCAGCATCGGCGTCATGTTTTCCACATTAATCCGTAAAACGATTGTCGCGATCATTGCGACCTATGGGGCAATGATCTTCTTTGCCGGCGTCACTGCATTTTTCCTGCTGATTTCGGTCCAAGTATCTCAAATGGGCACTGCGGCACCGTCTATGTCGCCGATGGCTCATTTCTGGGCCACCATCAACCCGCCGGCGGTGCTGCTGACTTTGCTGCAGCCGACGATGGAAGGGCAGTTGCAGAGCTTGACGATGATTCCGGTTCCACTATGGATCGGCTATACGATTTTTTATATTCTGCTGACTGTTTTCTGCATTTTCATGGCGGTCAAAAAGCTTCGCGTTAATATGAATAAATACAAATAAGGAGGGATTCCCATGAACAATCGCGACATCCATAAGTATGTCAAAAAGACAGACAAGCTATTGAAAATGCTCCATTTTAGCCGCACTCTGCAGTCCGCTTTAGTTGCAGGCCTTGTTTTGGCAGTGGCTCTGCTGTTGGTGTCGCGCTTGTTTGTGCTTCCTTATTATGAATTTTATGCATATGCTGCGGGATTTTTTGCTGTAGGAAGTTGGCTATTACTGTCGTTCAAAAACTTGCCGAACCTTCAGCAGGCAGTTCAGGAGTTGGACCGGTTCACACCACATAATCAGCTGCTGACGGTGTGGAGGCTGACCGAAAAAAATCCTTTAGCGGAAGAGTTGACTAAAAAGACTGCACAAACCGTTCCTTTCAGCTATCAGTTGTTCCGTAAAGAACGCAAAGCCTGGCTGCGGCCCAAGTGGTTGATTGGGGCTGTCGTCAGTGCGACTTTAATGGTGCTGCTCCTGATCTTTCCGAGCAATTTGCAAAACCAGGCGAATGACGTAGAAAAAGAGCTCGAATTGGTGGAAGACATAAAAAAAGAAGTCGATGAAATGAATAAACAGGCAGAAACAGAAATTGTGAAAAAAGAATTGGATACATTAAAAACAACGATTGAAGATGAAAAAGACCCTGAAGCGGTATTGAGAGAAGTGGTGAAAAAGCAAAAAGAACTGGACTTGAAGGAACGGCAACTGGCTGAAAAAAAGGATGCAAGTGCCGAAGCAATATCCAAAGACATTGGGAAAGCTGCTGATCAATTAGCTGGACAAGCCGGAAAAACCCAAACAGCTTTGAGCAATATGGGGAAACCGGTAGCATTTCCTCTGCAGCAGACCATCGCTAACCGTGAACAATCAACACAAGAAAATCCAAGTGAATCTGAAACCGGCAAATCATCTGAGGGAACAGGTGACGCCGGCAGTTCCGATGCAAACGGCCAATCATCCAATAATGAAGAAGGAAAAGAAGGCGAAGGTGAGAGTAAGGGCCAAAGCCAGGCACAAGGCCAAGGCCAAGGCCAAGGGCAAGGTCAGGGTCAAGGACAAGGACAAGGACAAGGACAAGGAGAAGGACAAGGACAAGGACAAGGACAAGGTCAGGGACAAGGCCAGGGACAAGGCCAGGGTCAGGGGCAAGGTCAAGGACAAGGCCAGGGGGCCGGGAAGGGCAAAGGCAGTCGGGATTTATTGACCGTCCCATCCAGAATTGGCGGTCAAGGAGAAACGGCAGTGGACAGTGGCGAAATTGGCGAAGGCAAGGCAGCGGGAGAGCAGCAAGGAGCCGTTCCTGCCACCAAAGGCACAATCCAGCCATATGAAGAGGTCGTGGGCGATTATTCGGATGCCTATTTTTCAAGCGCGGACCGTCTACAATTGCCGCCTGATCTGCAGACCATTGTAGAGCAATACTTTACGGATATTGAAACCGACAAATAGAAAAGAGGGTTCTCATGACATACACAACGGATCAATTTACAGAAATGAGCCAATTGCTTCAGGAAGTCAAAGAAGAAATTGGACGCTTTATCGTCGGCCAGGAACGGGCTGTCGAGTTTTCTTTATACGCGATTCTAGCGGATGGCCATGCCTTGCTAGAAGGGCTTCCCGGGCTTGGCAAGACGATGCTGATCCGGACCATTTCGGACGTACTCGATTTGTCGTTTTCAAGAATCCAGTTTACTCCTGATTTGATGCCATCGGATATTACAGGGACCAGTCTGATTGAGCGGGATGCAGAAGGGCGCCAGCAGTTTACGTTCCGGGAAGGGCCAATATTCCACCAAATGGTATTGGCTGATGAAATTAACCGGGCTACTCCTAAAACACAAAGTGCATTGCTTGAGGCGATGGGAGAAAAAACAGTGACGATTCTTGGCGATACGAAAAAGATGGCACGCCCATTTTTTGTATTGGCAACACAGAATCCGATTGAAATGGAAGGAACCTATCCGTTGCCGGAAGCACAAATGGACCGCTTCCTATGCAAAATACTGGTTTCTTATCCGACACGCAACGAATTGGCTGAAATCAGCCGCCGAACGACAGGAGCCCAAACGATCAGCCTCAGCAAAAAGATGAATACAGAAGGGTTGGTCGAGGCGCAACAGATGGTAAAAGAAGTGCTGATGGCAGATGATATTTTAATGGTGGCTGTGGATATTATACAAAATACCCATCCTGAGCATTCAGAGCACGAAGCAATCCAGCAATATGTCCAGTATGGAAGTGGACCACGCGGCTTGCAGAGCCTGATTCGATTGGCTAAGGCGCGTGCCTTGATGGAAGGACGCTATCATGTATCGATCGGTGATTTGAAGTATGTGGCCAAACCGGTACTTCGGCATCGCATGCTGTTGAATTACGAAGCTGAAGCGATGGGCAAAGAAGCGGACGAGTTGATTGACTTGGTGCTCAGCAATGCTGGAAAAGGCGTTGTCAAATGATGTTGTTGAATCTGCCTGCCGATTGGGGTTCACGTGTGAGCCGTTATGCCATTGGAACAAAGGCAAAAATCAGGGGCCACCATAAAGGGTCACATCGTTCTATGCGGTTTGGCAGTTCGCTGGATTTCTCCGATTTTCGGGAATACCATCCAGGAGATGATGTCCGCCACATTGACTGGAATGTATACGCACGGACTGAAAAGGTCTATATCAAACGGTTTTTGGATGAACAGGAAATGCGTATCCACATCTTGTTAGACAGCTCCAAGTCAATGGACAGCAAATGGCTGTTTGCCGAACAGCTGGCCTTTTCTTTGGGTCTGATGGCGTTGTCGAACGATGACCGCCTGACGGTTTCGGCTGGACAAAAAGAGACGATTCCTTTTCGGAAAAAAGGGAAGTCGGCCAGAAAGTTATTCGAGCATTTTATGGCTTCTATGCCGGATCCCGAAAATCTGTCATTCGCAAAACAGGCAAGTTTTCATGCAGCAAAAGACTCGACGGTATTGTTCATCCTATCGGATGGATTGGAACCGCTGGAAGACTGGCAGGTATTCTTCAAACAGGCTCCTGCTTATGCGCATGATATCCGCTTTATCCATATTACGACGGAAGACGAACGGTCACCTTCGTATAAAGGAGATCTTCGTTTTATCGATGATGAAACCCAGCAGGTATTGAACGTCACGGTTACAGAAGAAGCGCTTCGCGCATACCGGAAGCAAAGTGAGCTTCACACCAAAGGGCTGGAATCGCTTTGCCGAACATATGGAATCGCTTATTTGCCGTTGCAGACAGAAGAAGGAATCGAGCAGGTGCTGTTTCAGCAGATGGTTCGGAAAAATTGGATTAAATGAGGTGAAACGGCATGGGGGCATCGAATTGGGGAATGATCTGGACAGCAGTTATGCCGTTGGCCGTGATCCTCTATTATTTCTTCAGGAAAAAATACAAGGACCAGCGCGTGTCATCAACAATGTTCTGGCAGGAACGGATGAAAGAGCTGAAAGCTTCACCGTACCTGAAAAAATTGCAGCATCATTTATTGTTTTATTTGCAGCTGGCGGCTCTCCTGTTTTGTGTACTGGGATTATTGGGGCCGTTCAGCGAGTCGGAAACGCTGGCAGGCAATAACTTTATCTTTGTCGTCGACACATCGGCGACGATGCTTGCGGGTTCCCCCACACATTTTGAAAAGCAGCAGGAGGAAATGAAAAAGTTGGCAGCCCAAGCTGGAGGGAAACCCGTCACTATCGTCACGACAGGAGCCAGTCCAGAAGTAGTGGTCCGCAATGAACAGGACCAAAGAGTTTTGGAGCGGGCGATTGACCAACTGGAAGTAAGGTATGAAAAGGCTGAAATGGAACAGACAATTTTGTTTGCTGATACGCTTGCAGCCAACGAATCAACGGTCATTCATATTTTTACGGATTCATTGGACCGTGCTGTACTGGCCAACAAAACCGGCCAACGTTATCAAGTCCACGGATTTAATGAATCACTGCGCAATGTTTCCATTGAGCAGTTCGGTCTATCAGAGACTGAAGCGGGTGCACGGGGCATCGTCCAGCTGGTAAACAACAGTGAAGATCCCCTGCAGGCGACAGTCCGTCTATCGGCAGGCAACATAGAGAAGACAGCGGAAGTAGAGCTGGAGCCTTCAATGGAATTGCTTGTTCCTTTCGAAGAGCTGCCCAATGAAAAGTTGTGGCAGGCGACTGTAGAAGTGGAAGATGATTATGCGGCTGATAACACAATGGCGACTTATCTGGCGCCGCCAGGAAATGCGGTCGTGATTGACTCATCATTGCATGAACTGATCGCCAGCGGGTTCCGTTCAACGGATTTGGAAGTTCACCTGGCAGAGTCGGTCCAGTTAGAACCGGATTCAGCACTGCCGCTGGTTACCAACCAAAGCGAATTATTGGATGGAACAGCGCCGGTTCTACTGATTGGCCGTAATGATGAAAAAGCTTTCGAAGTAGCCGGAGAAATTGAAGCACAAGCGCATCCGCTCTTTACTTACGCTTCTTTGGAAGATGTCTATGTATCCCAGCTGTATCCACCTTTTGAAGGGTTCGAAACAATTGCGTCGATTGATGGGCATCCTTTCATTCAAGTGTCTCCTGAAGGCGATATTGCCGTGCTGACGGATATTCAGTTGACCGACTGGCCGCTGTATCCGTCATTTCCGTTATTTCTTTGGAGCGCGATGGATAGTTTATCTGGAGATGCAGCGTTTCTCGGATTTTTTCAGCCCAACGAACATCGCTCGGTTTCTCTCGCTTCCGATACAGGAGAATGGGAAATCTTTAAAGATGGCACTTACCTCTATTCTTATATAGAAGGCAGCGGCCCGTTTATTTCACCGTCTGAACCAGGAGTTTATGAAGTGATTGGTGAACAAGAGACCAGGAACATGATTGTTCAGCTGGCAAATGAAGAGAAGACGTTGGGAGCCGGTTCTTCCTATGCGATGGGGCTGGCGACAACCGCCCAGGACACAGTCCGTTTTTCTTTCGTGCCGTATATTATTGTGTTGATTTTGCTGCTGGTTGCTGTGGAATGGGAGGTGTACCGCCGTGGAATTGCAACTCGATGAACCGCTTTGGCTGATTTTGCTCCTTCCTGCCGCCCTCTACTTTGGCTGGTTTGGTTTAAAGAATTTTCCTGCCAGTTCCAAAATGGCGAAAACAGTTTTTATTCTTCGTGTATTCGTGGTGGCTTTATTGATCTTCGCCTTGGCGGGGCCATCGCTGTTCAGTCCGGTAAAAGAAGAACAAGTGATTTTCCTGTTGGACCGATCGGCGTCTCTTGAAGGAATGGAGACCGAAATGGCGGCAGCAGTGGAAAAAGCTTTAAACGCTCAAAAAGATCATCAGTCGGTTGCCGTCTATACATTCGCCGAGGATTTCCTGAGCCTTCTGCCGATGACAGCAGAACCTCAGACTTTGCCTGCGGAACTGGCGATCGGCCAGAACGGCCATACCAATATCGCCCGGGCACTGGAGCTGGCTTCAAATAGTGGAGACACAGACCTTGCGACACGGTTGGTGGTTTTGACTGATGGCAATGAAACACAATCTTCTGCCATCGAAAGCTTGAATCGCCTAGAATCGGACCGTTTGCAAGTGGATGTTTGGCCCATCGAACAATCTGCAGTGAACGATATGGCCGTCAGCCGCTTTGAAACGCCTTCACGGGCATTTTTGGGAGAGGCACAGGCATTTTCTGTCTCCATTGATTCAGATGCAGAAGCTCAGGCAAAATTGATCTTTTCGGTTAACGACCGCGATTTGGATGCAAAAGAGATCTCCTTGGCAGAAGGCCAAAATGTCTTCAATTATACCTATCCGGCCAGTTCGGAAGGCTTGCTGAAGTATGAAGTGCGTTTGGAGGCTGCTGAAGATGCTTTTCTCGAGAACAATTCATTGGCGAGCATTACGGAAGTTTCCGGCAATCCGGAAGTACTGGTGGTCAATGGCGGAGAGCCGAGTCCGATTGCCGCTTTATTGGACACAAATAATTTGCGTGTAACCGAACTCTCTGGCGCTGAACTGCCGAGCAGCTTATCCGCTATTCTTCGTTATGACTCCATTATTTTCGACAACGTATCAGGAACTTCTGTCGGTGAACAGCAAATGGCCATTATTGAACAAGCTGTCCAGCAATTCGGTGTCGGTTTTATGATGGTCGGCGGCGATCAAAGTTTTGGGTTGGGAGGTTATTTCAAGACGCCGATTGAACGCCTGTTGCCGGTGGAAATGGAAGTCCAAGGCAAACATGAATTGCCTTCACTAGGCCTCATGATTGTGATGGACCGTTCAGGAAGCATGATGGGAATGAAGTTGGAGCTCGCCAAAGAAGCGGCAGCCCGCTCTATCGAATTGCTGCGTCCGGATGATACCTTGGGCGTCATCGCATTTGATGACCAGCCATGGGAAATTTTGCCGACTGCCAAAATGGCCGATCCGCAGGCCGCGGTGGATAAGGTCTTGGGAATTACGCCAGGAGGCGGGACTGAAATCTATCGTTCTTTGCAAAAGGCTTATATGGAATTGGAAGATTTGAAACTGCAGCGGAAACACATCATTCTATTGACGGATGGCCAATCTGCTACATCAAATGACTATGACGCGTTGATTGAAAATGGCAAAGACAATAACATCACCTTGTCGACAGTGTCGATCGGACAAGATGCTGACCGCAATCTGCTGGAACAGTTGGCGGACACAGGAAGTGGGCGTTTCTATGATGTGACGGATGCTACTACGATTCCTGCCATCCTGTCGCGTGAAACTATCATGATGTCGCGGACTTACATTGTCGATCAACCGTTTTACCCGATCGTTTACAGCAGCAAATGGGATGATTTATTTGCAGAAGGTGTTCCGCAACTCAATGCCTATATTGCAACTACAGCCAAGAGTACCGCAACCATTGCACTGGAGAGTGAAGAAGGCGATCCTGTGCTGGCGAGCTGGAATTACGGCCTTGGAAAAACGGTTGCTTTCACTTCCGGCAGTGGTGCATGGAGTGGGGACTTCCAAAGCTGGGCTCAGTGGCCGGATTTCTGGAACCGCAGCGTGGCTGAATTGCAGCCTACATTTGAAGAGATTCCTTATTCGGTCATTCGGAAAGAACAAGGAGTCTACACGGTAGAAGATCCTACACAGAGTTCTGCGATCTTGACGGTGGCGGCAGTTGACGAAGAAGGCAATGACATTCCACTGCAGACAGAGCCGGTGGCACCTGGAAAAGTTGAAGTCAAGTTGGATGCCGATCCGGGACTGGTCTTTTTCAGCGTCAGCAATGAAAACGGAGCGGCCTTTAAAACAGGGCTGACTATTCCATACGGCGATGAATACCGAACGGCATCAGCCAATATGCCTCTTTTGACAGCCTTGGCTGAACGGACAGGAGGGCAAGTATTGGGTACACTGGATGAAGCGTTCCGTGACATGCCTTATACCAGCGGTACGGTCCGCCCGATTCAATTGTGGCTGCTGTTGGCGGGGATGGTTCTGTTCTTTACAGACATCACACTCCGACGCTTTGGTCTGCCGAAACTCATACAAAAAAGAAAAACCGCTAAAGAAGAGGACTCTTCTCCTGCGGCAATTGATCAATTAATAAAAGCGAAAAAGAGGAATTGACTCTTTTTCGCTTTTTGATTTATGGAAGTAAAATATTTTGCTCTTAATTTAATGTTTCAGCTCCGGCTGGTAGCCAAGAGTTGCTGTTTCCGCATCGACCATGTATTGGCAATGAAAAAACAAGTGATCAAGATGGCGGTCCCTAATATATACGGATAGCTCATGTTGATGTCGAAAAGGATGCCGGCGAGTGCCGGACCGATCATATTGCCGAGGCTCATGTAGGCATTGTTCATACCGGCTGCAAATCCTTGTTCATCGCCAGCCAGTTTGGATATGAGCGTATTGATGGCCGGCCGCAACAGGGAGGCGGCAGTGAAAAAGACCGCAGCCACCAGAAGGATGGCCCAGAACGAACTGACAAACAAAATGCCGATCATGGCTCCTGCAGAAACCAGCAAGTTGACAAGGATAACTTTCATTTCGCCAAAACGTTTGAAGAGCTTATCAATGACAAAAGTTTGGACCACTACACCGACAAATCCGCCGATTGTAATCAGAATAGCAATTTCTTTCGGTGTGAAACCAAACTTCTTATCTGCATATAATGCGATGGTCGATTGGAAATTAGCCAAACCGAAAGCGAAAATGAACATGACCAGCAGCATGACGAAGTAAGGGGTGTAAGTAGAACGCTTGAGCTGCTGGAGCAGGTTTTCGGATTTTTGATCTGCAGCCTGTACAGTAGGTGCGACATTCGGCAACACGACAAAAGAAATAAATGCAGCAATGAGTGCCACTGCCGTTGCAACGTAGAAAGGAAACTGGATGCTGACTTCGGCGAGAAACCCACCGATTCCCGGCCCGATCATAAAGCCGAGCGACATGGAAGCTCCGAGCAGCCCCATTCCTTTTCCACGTTCTTCAAACGTTGTGATATCAGCAACAAAGGCCATCATCGGGGGGATCAGGAATGCAGCACCGAGTCCGCTGAAGAAACGGGCAAGGTACAAAATCCACAGATGGGAAGCGAGCCCGAATGCCAGTTGGGATAGACCGAAAACGATCAATCCAAAGATGATCAACTTTTTTCGCCCGTATTTATCGGAAAGTTGACCGGACAAAGGCGAAAACAGGAACTGGGCTAAAGCGAATGTAGCGATTAGGGTGCCGAGAGCTTGGCCAGCCACGCCGAAAGTGTCCAGATAAGCTGGCATAATCGGAATGATCAAACCGATGCCGCTCATGGCAATGAACATATTGAACATCAGCACATAAAGTGCGAATTTATTTGATTTTACGGCCATAAAGAGACCTTCTTTCATTGTTATTTCGTATTACTAAACTTTAGTCTATAGAATCTACATACTATACCCCAATTCCCACAAAAAAAACAGGCAAAAGTTCTGCCTGTCAGTTTTCCATATCCATTTTAAATTCCAGGAATAGTTCGTTGTAGATTCCCAGCATTTCAAGTCCCAGATTTTCGTAGACTTCAAGGCGCTCCCGAAGTTCTTCCGGGGGATAGAATCGTTCATCTCCGGTAACTTCCGGGTCCATCAACGCAATCGCTTCTTCGTTCGGAGTGGAGTATCCGACGTAATCCGCATTTTGCGCTGCCACTTCCGCATCCAGCATAAAGTTGATGAATGCGTGGGCGCCTTCCACATTTCCGGCTGTCTTTGGAATGACCATATTGTCAAACCATAAGTTCGAGCCTTCCTCAGGGACCACGTAATCGATGTCTTCATTGATCCACATCATATCGGCAGCTTGTCCGGACCAAGTAACCGCTACTGCAGCTTCTTCCCGGCGCATCATTTCAACAATTTCATCACCGATGATGGCTTTGACGTTCGGGCCCATCGTTTTCAATTTATCCGTGGCTTCACGCAATTCACCCATGTCGGTCGAATTCAGTGAATAGCCTAAACTGTTCAGCCCCATGCCGATGACTTCACGCGCACTGTCGACAAGAATCACTTCCTGTTCGAGTGTAGGATTCCATAAATCATCCCAACTTTCGAACGTCTGTCCTTCCAACAAGGTCGGATTGAATGCAATCCCGACTGTTCCCCAGAAATAAGGAATCGAGTATTCGTTGCCTGGATCAAAAGGCAAGTCGAGGAAATACGGATCGATGTTCTCAAGATTCGGCAATAGCTCATGGTCTATTGGGTGCAGCAGGTCGTTTTCCTTCATTTTTTCGATGGCGTATTCAGAAGGCATCGCAACATCGTAAGTTGTGCCGCCCTGTTCAATTTTGGTCATCATCGATTCATTTGAATCAAATGTTTCATAAACCACTGAAATATTGGTTTCTTCTTCAAATTGGTCGATCAGTTCGGGATCGATGTATTCACCCCAGTTGTAGACGGAAATGGAGCCTCCGCCAATAGTTGCCGAACTTTTTTCCATGGCGTTGACCACATATAAGAGAATGGCCGATACCAGCAGGATGGCTATAGCGGCTCTGACGATTTCTTTCATAGTTTGGCGCCTCCTGTTCCAGGGGTTTGTCCAGCCCGTTGATTAAAGAAGTAGTAGCCGAGGACCAGTCCAAGCGTTACTACAAAAATCAACGCGGAAAGTGCATTGATGGTCAAAGTGATCCCTGCACGGGCCATTGAATAGATCTCAATGGATAAGGTCGAGAAACCGTTTCCTGTAACGAAAAACGTAACTGCAAAATCATCAAGCGAATAAGTCAAGGCGAGGAAAAATCCAGCGAAAATACCCGGCTTGATATAAGGAATGATAACGCGTGTCAAAATATCCCGTTTCGATGCGCCAAGGTCGGTCGCAGCGTCTATCAGCGACCCGCTCATTTCCTGCAGCTTCGGCAACACCATGATCACCACAATCGGAATACTGAAGGCGATGTGTGAAATCAGAACAGAAGCAAAGCCGAGTTTGACGCCGATCATCGTGAACAAAATCAGGAACGATGCCCCGATGATGACGTCCGGACTGACGATCAAAATGGTGTTCAAAGACAGAACGGCGTTGCGCGTTTTGCGGTTTCGCAAAAAGACGATGCCAATTGCGCCAAGAACGCCGATTGCTGTTGAGATAAGTGAAGACAACAAAGCGATAATGACAGTGTTCATTAAAATGATCAGCAGCCGCGTATCGTTGAATACAGCGCCGTAATGCTCCAAAGTGAATCCTTCAAAGCTCGACATGGTGCCTCCGCTATTGAAGGAGTAAAAGATTAGATAAAAGATCGGCGCATAGAGAATGGCAAAAACGACTACCAAATATAGTTTTGCGGACTTACTTAGTTTTGCCATTATATGCACCTCCTTTTTCTTTCTGGCCAGTCAGCATCATGATGATGATCATGAACAAGATCAGGAACACGGCAATGGTTGAACCCATTCCCCAGTTCTGTGTCACAAGAAATTGCTGTTCGATTGCTGTACCCAGTGTAATGACTTTGTTTCCAGCAATCAGGCGAGTGATGACAAAAAGCGACAAGGCAGGGATAAACACAGCCTGTACACCTGATTTCACCCCATTGATGGCCATAGGGAAAATAACACGTCTGAAAGTCGTGAAAGACGAAGCTCCCAGATCGCGTGAAGCATCGATCAATGCCGGATTTATTTTATCCAGCGAATTGAAAATCGGCAATACCATAAACGGAATGAAAATATAAACCGATACAAAGATAAAGCTGAAATCTGTAAACAATATCTGCCACGGGCCTGCTCCGAGTGTCTGAAGCAGCTTGTTGGCAGGGCCGTACAATCCGAAAATCCCGATAAAGGCGTAAGCCTTCAACAATAAGTTGATCCATGAAGGAATGATGATCAACAACAACCACAGCTGCTTATGCTTGGTCTTAGTCAACCAATAAGCTGTTGGATAGGCAATTAGGATTGTGATAACGGTAATCAGGAAAGCGTACCAGAACGAGCTTAATGTCATCCGCAGGTAAACGGAAGAAAAGAAGTTCTGGTAGTTTTCCAATGTAAAGGCACCAGTCAAATCCAAGAACGAGAAATAGAAGATCAAGGCAATCGGTGCAATAACGAATAAGGCAATCCATATATAATAAGGGACAAGGTATAACGGGCGCGATGGGTTATCTTTCATTGACAGCCGCTCCGTAGGATTCCAACCGTGCATCAAATGCTTCTTCCGATTCGTTCAAACGCATAACGTGAATCGCTTCTGGTGAGAAATCCAGGCCGATCTGTGAACCGACCTCAACTTTTTTCGTAGAATGGACGAGCCATTCGTTGCCTACTTCGTCAATTGTGGAAATTTCGAAATGCACCCCTCTGAACAATTGGGTATCAACAGTGACGGCCATTTTGCCGACACCTGCCGCAGTGATTTCGAGATCTTCAGGACGGATGACGATTTCCACCTGTTCATTCGGATTCAATCCCGCATCCACACATTCAAAGTCTTTATTGGCAAAACGAACTTGATAATCGGCAATCATGACGCCGCTGACGATATTCGATTCACCGATAAAGTCGGCGACAAAACGGTTGATAGGCTCATCATAGATATCCATCGGGGTTCCGCTTTGCTGGATTTGGCCAGCGTTCATGACGAAAATTTCATCAGACATGGCAAGTGCTTCTTCCTGGTCATGGGTAACAAAGACGAAGGTTTTCCCAAGGCGCTGCTGAAGTTCCCGCAATTCATACTGCATTTCTGTCCGCAGTTTCAAATCCAAGGCAGAAAGGGGCTCATCGAGCAAGATGACTTCAGGATCGTTGACAATTGCACGTGCGATGGCAACGCGCTGGCGCTGACCGCCGGACATCTCTGCGATTTCACGTTGTTCATAGCCCTGCAGATTGACGAAAGCCAAAGCCTCTCTTACGCGGCGCTCCACTTCCGGGCCTTTCACTTTCTTGATGCGCAATCCGAATGCGATGTTTTCAAATACGTTCAAATGAGGAAACAAAGCATAGTCCTGGAACACCGTATTGACTTGGCGCTGGTTTGCAGGAATCGTGTTCATTTTTTTGCCTTCTATATAGATATCGCCGCTGGTCGGTGTTGCAAAACCGGCTATCAGGCGCAAAATGGTTGTTTTCCCGCAGCCTGATGGACCAAGCAGCGTATAGAATTTTCCTTTTTCCAGTTCAAAGCTGACATTGTTCAATACATTGCCGGCACCTTCATAGGTCTGCGTGACATTTTCAAAACGTATAATTGATTTTTCGGACATAAGATCCCTCCTGAATTATAAATAAGATTGTGTGGTAACGATGATCATTTCAGAGATGCCATCAAAATCATTGATCAATTGATGGTGATTGGAAGCTTCAAAATAGATGGAATCGCCGGCAGCTGCCGAATATTGGTGATCACCGATTCTGAGCAGAACCCGTCCTTCGAGAACGTAGATGAATGTTTCTGCAGAAGAGGGTTCAAATTCTTTAAAATGCCCATTTGTCTGGAAAGTTAAATAGACAGGCTCCATTTCCTTTTCATTGGATGTGGGAATAAGCCATTCCACTTCATATCCGGCTTCTTCGTCAACGTGTGCAGTGTGGTCGGCGGTGGAGTATACAACTTTGACTTCCCGTTCATCGGAAAAAAATTCTTTGGGAGTGGTCCCCAGCACTTCAAGCAATGTGAAAAAGGTTTCTATAGAAGGGGAATTCATGTCACGTTCCAACTGAGAAATAAAGCCTTTGCTCAAGTCGGTCCGTTTTCCCAATTCTTCCTGTGTCAATCCGTTCTTTAATCGAAGACGTTTGATTTTTGTTCCGATTTCCAACAGAATTCTCCTCGATTCCTATTAAGTGAAAATTTCATAAAGTTTAGTTAAAATATACTTTTAGTTTACTAATAGCATATATTCATTATACGAGAAGAGCGATAATTTTCAAGTAAGAATTTATTTTCAATAAAGGATTGTTATCTATTGCAATTTGGCATGGGTTTTTACTATCATAGAGAAAGTGTGAAATTAAAAATAGTACATTTAACTTATAACAGACTACTGGAAGCTTTCCGATGAATGAAACTAACATATAAAAATGATGGCTGGACGGAACAATAAGCCTCTGCGCGATTTCAGCCGATGTCCCGTTGTCACCGGCATTGGGAGTAGAGCAGCTGTCCGGATACAGCTGATGAATCCAAGTACTATAGCACGACCAAACTCTAGGAGTGATCAATGTGAACGGCAAAATGAATTTTTTTCTTGATCCTAAAAACCGGGTCATTCAAAAACCTTCGATTATGAATTACAAGCAGGACCAGCAAGGATTGTACCTTGTAGCAGACAAGCGTTTTATCAATTGGATGGATGTCCATACCTATTGCCACACTTGTTTGTCGGCACTGACGTTTGACGATGAATTTGATGCAAGCTACTGCGCCGACTGCAATGAATGGCGGGAAGAACCTTGCACAGACATCAGTTGCGAGTATTGTGAAAATCGTCCAAAACGACCTTTGGATCCCCGCCGATAAGCGGGGTTTTTTTATTTTACCGAAAGTTGTTCGGCATATTGAGATTTTTAGTTTGCATTATGTATGCTAGAATAGAAGCAATTGAAAATGTGGAGGATGGATATGAAAAAGGAATTTGTAGTCATTGGGCTTGGCCGGTTTGGCGGAAGCATTGTGCGTGAGTTGATCGAACAGGATGCGGACGTTATGGCAATCGATAAGGATTCGGAACGGGTAGATGAATTTTCGTCCATCGCGACACAAGCGGTTGTAGCGGATACGACCGATGAAGCGGTTCTGAAATCATTGGGAATCCGAAATTTTGAACACGTCATCGTGGCAATTGGGGAAAATATCCAAGCCAGTATATTGACGACGCTGATGTTGAAGGAAATAGGCGTAAAAAAAATTACGGTAAAAGCGCAAAATGATTACCATGCTAAAGTGCTGGATAAAATTGGCGCCGATAAAGTGGTTCACCCGGAACGGGATATGGGAATCCGGATTGCCCATAACATCCTGTCCAATAACGTGCTGGATTATCTCGAACTGTCCGACGAACATTCCATTATGGAAATCAAAGCCAATCACAAATTGGCAGGCTATACATTAATTGGGCTTGATATCCGGGCAAGGTACGGCATCAACATCGTAGCTATTAAACGGAAAGACGACATTATCGTTTCTCCGCAGGCCGATATGGAGATTGAACAGGAAGATGTCCTGATCATCATTGGATCAGACGCGGACATCAATCGTTTCGAGAAAAAAATGATGAATTGATTGCTGCAAAACAAGAAAAAGACCGGAAAAGGGAGTGCATCCTTTTCCGGTCTTTGTTTCCCTGTATTATATGAAAATAAAGAAAGGTGCATCGGAATGATTATCCGGTGCACCTTTTTTTATTTGCTTAATTAAACTTCCATAATTACCGGCAAAATCATTGGACGGCGTTTTGTTTTTTCATACAAATACGGTCCGAGAACGTCAGAAATATCATTTTTTAATTCTGCCCATTCTGTGTTTTTGCTGTGTATTTTTTTATTGAGATGGCGATTCAGCATTTGCTGAGCCTCATAGATCATTGTGCCAGACTCACGCATGTAAACGAATCCGCGTGAGATGATGTCGGGACCTGAAACCATCTTGTTCTTTTTCATGTCAACGCTGACGACAACAATGACCAATCCTTCTTCGGAAAGGACACGGCGGTCACGCAAAACGATATTGCCGATATCTCCGATGCCGCTGCCGTCGATATAGACATCACCAGAAGGGATGCGTCCTGCAACAGAAGCTTCGTCTTGCCCTAAAGCAAGAACTTCGCCATTTTCCATGATGAATGTGTTTTCCAAAGGAACATCACATTCAACGGCCAATCCTGCATGCGTTTTTAACATCCGGAATTCACCATGAATCGGCATGAAGTATTTTGGTTTGATTAAACGAAGCATCAATTTGTTTTCGGGCTCTGAGCCGTGGCCTGATGTATGGATATTGTTAAGTGATCCATGAATCACGTCTGCTCCAGCGCGGAACAACAAGTTGATTGTACGGTTGACGCTGCTCGTATTGCCCGGAATCGGAGAAGACGAGAAGACAACTGTGTCGTTTGGCTGAATCTGGATTTGGCGATGTGTTCCGTTGGCGATTCTTGAAAGGGCAGCCATCGGTTCGCCCTGTGAACCGGTGCAAAGAATCAGAACTTCGTTTGCAGGTAAACGGTTTAAGGTTTGTGTATCTACAAAGGCATCCTCAGGTGCATTGATATAGCCTAGCTCACGGCCGATTGTCATGGCGTTGTCCATGCTGCGTCCGAAGACGGCAATCTTACGGCCTTGTGCGACCGCTTCATCCGTTACTTGCTGAAGACGGTAGATGTTTGACGCAAAAGTCGCAAAGATCAGGCGTCCATCAATTTTTCTCATGATGTCTTTGATGGAATCGCCGACTTTTCGTTCTGACATGGTAAAGTCAGGAACTTCAGCATTGGTACTGTCGGACAATAAGCATAAAACGCCTTCACTGCCGATTTGGGCCATTTTCAATAAGTTGGCAGGTTCGCCTACCGGTGTGAAATCGAATTTGAAATCTCCTGTGTGGACAATATTGCCGGGTGGCGTTTTTACCACGACACCAAAAGCATCAGGGATACTGTGAGTAGTACGGAAAAAGCTAACAGCCGTTTTACGGAACTTGATGACGTCATCTTCTTCGATTTCCATCATCTTCGTTTGGCGCAACAAGCCATGTTCTTCCAGCTTTTTGCGCAATAGGCCTAGAGCCAGTTTTCCGCCGTATACAGGAATATTGATTTTCTTAAGAAGGTAAGGGATACCGCCGATGTGATCTTCATGGCCATGCGTAATGAAAAGGCCTTTAATTTTGTCGACATTCTTTACTAAGTATGTGTAATCCGGAATAACGTAATCGATTCCGAGCAAATCGTCTTCCGGGAATTTAATGCCTGCATCAATCAGAATGATTTCATCCTGGAATTGGACACCATACGTATTTTTACCGATTTCGCCTAGTCCGCCAAGTGCGAAAACAGCTGTCTGATCGTTTTTAACGAATTTCATCGTTATTCTACGCTCTCGACTTCGTAATTTTGGCTGGCTTGTTCATACTCGAGATGATTGCCTTCAAGTAATTGAACAAGTTCAATATTGTAGTTACGGTCTTTTAAGTGGTTTCGGACTTCGCGCTCGGATGCTGCTTCCACATAAAGGCTTTGGGTATTTTCACGAACTGGTACTTCAAAACGGTTTTCTTGGTAGTATACTTTAAAAATCATTGTTTGCTCTCCTTTTTCCACGCTCAAATAAATGCACTTCCTTTATATTATCATGTCGTTGTACTAAAATAAAGAATAGCCCTCCTTATTTATAAAGAAGGGCTAAATCGTTTATGCAATTTTCTTTTTGTTCATGATGCCATTGAGCTGTCTGAGAAGTTTTCGTTTCAAACGTTTCAACATGGCTTACCACTCCTTAAGGCGAGTATACTGCGTTTTCTGACAATTGTAAAGGATGCGGGCTTTATTTTAAGGGCCCAATCACATGGAATGGAGACGAGAAAATGTCTAAATTATTATTGCTCGATATTGATGGGACTTTATTGGATTCCCATAAAAAATTACCGGCTTCTGCTAAAGAAGCCTTGCAGCAAGCGCGTTTGAACGGCCATGATTTAGCCATTGCAACAGGGCGCGGCCCATTTATGATCACTAATGTCCTAAAAGAGCTGGATATCGACACTTATATTACGTTTAACGGCCAGTACGTAGCCCATAAAGGCGAGGCTATCCATAAGCAGGCAATTGATGCAGATGTTCTGAACGATATCTTTGAATTTGCGGATCAGCGTGACCATCCTCTGGTATTTATGAATGAAAATAAAATGGTGTCTTCGATCGACTTCCATCCGGACATTGACGAAAGCATCAAAACCTTGAAAATGGCACATCCTGAAGTGGATAAAGAATTTTACCTGAATAATGATGTCTATCAAGCTTTGGTATTTTGTGAAGAAGAAGAAGAGCAGCAATACCATGACACATTCAAACAAGTGGATTTTGTCCGCTGGCACCGGGTATCATGCGATATTACGCCAAAAGGAGGAACCAAGGCCAGTGGTATCAAACATTTGATTAAAGCTACTGGACACTCTATAGAAGAAACCATCGCATTCGGCGATGGGTTGAATGATCTGCAGATGATGGATGTTGCAGGATACAGTGTAGCAATGGAAAATGGCCATGAAGAAACAAAGAAACGTGCTTCTTATGTAACGGATCATGTAGACAATGACGGATTGGCAAAAGCGTTCAAGCATTTGAAGTTGATTTGATAAAGAAAAGCGCAAGCGCCCGTTTGAGGAACGTAAGCTAAAGGCGCGACTTCCTGTCGCAACGCTTACGTGATCCGCCTCCTGCGGACCTCTGCTGGGCATAAGACAGACCAGCAGAGTGGCGATTTTGCCGCGGCGCTGGGTTGGCTTATGACCTAAGGAGCTGGGCGCTGGAGTCTGGACAATAAGAAAAGCGCAAGCGCCCAAAGCTAAAAAGAGAATCAGACAAAAAAGAGACTCGGCTTACTCAGCCGAGTCTCTTTCAATTGCGATGGCGTTTTCAATTTCAGCGAACGGGTTTTTTGAGTCGATATGGTCAAAGAACATGACGCCGTTCAAGTGATCAAGTTCATGTTGGAATGCGATGGCAGGAAGTCCTTTTAAGCGCATTTTGAACTCTTCCCCATCCAAATTGAAGGCTTTGATAGTGACGCGGGCGTATCTTGGCACATAGCCGGGGATTGCACGATCAACAGACAGGCAACCTTCTCCAGCTGCTAAGTAAGCTTTTTCTACAGAATGGCTGACGATTTTGGGGTTAACAGCAATCATGCTGAGGTTTTCGCCAGAGCTTTCGTCAAAATGCAGGGCAAAAATTCGTTTCGCTTCATTTACTTGCGGTGCTGCGATTCCAACGCCTGGGCGCAGGTCGTATTTTTCAGCCAGCTCATCGTCTTGGCTGTTTACTACATATTCCAGAAGGTCTTCACCCAGTTTCCGGTCTTCTTCAGAAAGTGGGAATTTCACTTCTTCTGAGCGTTTTCTGAGTGTAGGATGACCTTCACGTATAATGTCTTTCATTCGTATCAAGTGATTTCATCCTTTCAATTGGCTTGCTATACATATCAGTATAACGTAAAGCGGCTGTTTTGAAAAAAGAAAAAGCTGCTGGCCGGTGTTGTATTTTACTTAATGGCATACTATAGTTAATTCATGGAAATAAGGGGTGAAAAGGATGAGGAAATTAGGGGTACTGTGTGCTTTCATCATTCTTCTTTTAGTGGCTGGCTGTTCAGGTTCGGGAACTCGTGAAGAATTGGATCAAGTCCTGAATGATACTTTCGATGCCGAAGAAGAATATCGGGATGTCCAGGATGACCTGGAAAAACGCGAGAAAAAAGAGCAGCAATTGTTTGAAGAAATTATGGCGTTAACACAGGAGCAGCAAGAAGATGTTGAAAAACAGGCTCAATCAGCAATTGATTCTGCAGATGAACGCCTTGATTTCCTTCAAACTGAAAAGGAATCGATGCAGGCAGCCAAAGAAAATTTCACAGAGATTGATGGAGTGATTGAAGATGCCGAAGAAGCAGCTGTTAAAACTGACCTCGAAGCATTGAAAGCAAAAATGCACGAGCGCTTTGCTGCTCATAATGAATTTACGCAAGCGTATGAGGGGCTGATCGGACTTCAAAAAGAATTATATGAAATGTTGAAGGATGAAGAAAATAATCTGCAGATGCTTCAAGAAAAAGCTGGAGAAGTTAATAAACAAAATGAGCAAGTGCAAAATGCTGTGACAGCGTTTAATGAGTTAACCCAACAGGTAAATGAGTTGAAAGATGCCACAATGGAAAAATTAAATGAAAACGAAGAGTAAGCGGCCCCTACGGCCGCTTTTTCTGTGCTATAAAAGATAGTGTATTTGTTCTCTGTATTATAATACAGGTGAAAAAAACAACTGATACAGTTTTAAATATCTAAATTATTTCATTATTACTATTATGCAAAAATGTTAGGTTCTATATGATTGACCGAGCTATTCGAGTAACGTATACTGAAGTGGAATGTGAAATTGTATCATAAATTGTATGTAATTATTTTAATACAGATAAAAAGGAGAGTTGCTTTTATGGCTGCGAAAAAATCACAGCAGTTCGATCCAGTGGAAACGCTTAACACAATCGAAGAAAAGTTTGAAATGGTCCAGATTTTAAATGAAGAAGGCGAAATCATCAACGAAGAGGCAGACCCGAAATTATCGGATGAAGACCTTCAGGAATTGATGAGCCGGATGGTTTATACACGTATTCTCGATCAGCGTTCAATTTCGTTGAACCGCCAAGGCCGTCTAGGATTCTACGCTCCGACAGCAGGGCAGGAAGCTTCTCAATTGGCTTCGCATTTTGCTTTGTCAAAAGAAGATTTCATTTTGCCGGGCTATCGTGATGTTCCGCAATTGATCTGGCACGGTTGGCCGTTGCACCAGGCATTCCTTTTCTCTCGTGGACATTTCATGGGGAACCAAATGGCTGAAGGTTTGAATATTTTGCCTCCGCAAATCATTATCGGTGCGCAAATCATCCAGGCAGCCGGAGTGGCACTTGGCATGCAAAAACGCAAGAAAGAAGCAGTGGCGGTTACTTATACAGGAGACGGCGGTTCTTCACAAGGTGACTTCTATGAAGGAATCAACTTTGCAGGCGCATTCCGCGCACCGGCTATTTTCATTGTTCAAAATAACCAGTATGCGATTTCTACGCCTCGCGAACTTCAGACTTCAGCGAAAACCATTGCACAAAAAGCGGTTGCAGCCGGAATTCCAGGCGTCCTTGTAGACGGTATGGATCCGTTAGCGGTGTACGCGGTAACACGTGACGCTCGTGAACGTGCAGTTAAAGGCGACGGACCTACATTGATTGAGACACTTTGCTACCGTTACGGACCGCACACAATGGCTGGTGACGATCCGACCCGATACCGTACTTCAGATATCGACAGCGAATGGGAAAAGAAAGATCCACTTGTCCGTTTCCGTAAATACCTGGAAGCAAAAGGCATCTGGAATGAAGCAAAAGAAAACGAAGTAATTGAAAAAGCTAAAGAAGAAATCAAAGCAGCAATCAAAAAAGCTGACGGCGCTCCGAAACAAAAAGTATCCGATCTATTAGAGATCATGTACGAAGACGTGCCGTTTAATGTTCAGGAACAGTTGGATATTTATAAAGCAAAGGAGTCGAAGTAAGCCATGGCACAATTAACGATGATCCAAGCGATTACCGACGCTCTGAAAACAGAGATGAAGAACGATGAAAACGTTCTTGTTTTCGGTGAAGACGTAGGAAATAACGGCGGTGTTTTCCGCGCAACAGAAGGTTTGCAAAAAGAATTTGGCGAAGATCGCGTGTTCGACACGCCTTTAGCTGAGTCAGGGATTGGTGGTCTAGCAATCGGTTTAGCATTGCAAGGATACCGTCCAGTACCGGAAATCCAGTTTTTCGGATTTGTTTTTGAAGTAATGGATTCCATCAGTGGACAAATGGCGCGTATGCGTTTCCGCAGCGGCGGCAGCTTGAATTCTCCTGTAACCATCCGTTCTCCATTCGGCGGCGGTGTTCACACACCTGAAATGCACGCTGATTCGTTGGAAGGGTTAATGGCGGCTCAGCCTGGTTTGAAAGTGGTCATCCCTTCTACACCTTACGATGCAAAAGGTTTGTTGATCTCAGCAATCCGCGATAACGATCCTGTCATTTTCCTTGAGCATATGAAGCTATACCGTTCATTCCGCCAGGAAGTGCCGGAAGAAGAATACACGATTCCACTTGGCAAAGCTGAAGTGAAACGTGAAGGCAAAGATTTGACGATCATCGCTTATGGCGCAATGGTGCAGGAAAGCATCAAAGCGGCAGAAGAGCTTGAAAAAGAAAATTATTCGGTTGAAGTGGTCGATCTTCGTACCATCCAGCCGCTTGATATTGAAACAATCATTGCTTCAGTAGAAAAAACTGGACGAGCTATGGTCGTCCAAGAAGCGCAAAAACAAGCTGGAATCGCAGCGAGTGTCGTGGCTGAAATCACGGACCGCGCTATTTTAAGCCTGGAAGCACCAGTTCTTCGTGTTACTGCGCCGGACTCTGTATTCCCATTCTCACAAGCAGAACAAGTTTGGCTTCCGAACTCGAAGGATATAGTAGAGACAGCGAAGAAAGTACTTACTTTCTAATTAGACAGAACCGAAAGGGTGATATAGATGGCTTTTGAATTTCGTTTGCCGGATATCGGTGAAGGTATCCATGAAGGTGAAATCGTAAAATGGTTTGTAAAAGCAGGAGATACAATTGAAGAAGACGATATTCTTGTTGAAGTGCAAAATGACAAGGCCGTTGTCGAGATTCCCTCACCGGTTTCAGGAACAGTTGAAGAAGTATTGGTTGAAGAGGGAACGGTTGCAGTAGTTGGCGATATCTTGGTCCGTATTGACGCGCCTGACGCTGAAGAAATGAACTTTAAAGGAGACCACGGCGATAAAGAAGAAGCTGCTCCTGAAGTGAAAGAAGAAACAGAAGAACAAGTCCAGTCCGGCACTGCTGAATCAGGCCAGGAAGTCGATAAGGCTCCTGCCAAAGAAGAAGAGCCGAAAGAACAGACTGGCGCAGGAGCTCAGCCGCAAGCTGACTCTACAGAAGAAGCATATCCGAATGCGCGTGTCATTTCCATGCCGTCTGTCCGCAAATTTGCACGCGACAACGATGTTGACATTAAACAAGTCACCGGATCCGGCAATAATGGCCGCATTCTAAGAGAAGATGTAGAAGCCTTCATGAATGGTGACCAGAAAGCAGCTGCGCCAGCAGCTTCTGAAGCGCCACAAGAAACAACGCAGGAAGCGGCAGCAGAAAGCACTGACAAAGTGGCAGCAGCACCTAAAGCAGCAGCAGCTCCTGAAGGGGAGTTCCCGGAAACGCGTGAGAAGATGTCTGGTATACGTAAGGCGATCGCCAAAGCGATGGTCCACTCGAAACATACTGCTCCTCATGTAACGTTGATGGATGAAGTGGATGTCACTGAATTGGTAGCACACCGCAAAAAATTCAAGGACATTGCAGCAGAAAAAGAAATCAAACTGACTTACTTGCCTTACGTGGTAAAAGCGTTGGTCAGCACATTGCGTGAATTCCCAGCATTGAACACATCGTTTGATGATGAAACAAGCGAAGTTATCCAAAAGCATTATTTCAATATCGGCATTGCTGCTGATACGGAAAAAGGCTTGATGGTTCCAGTCATCAAAAACGCAGACCGCAAATCCATATTTGCGATTTCTGATGAAATCAACGGGTTGGCGACAAAAGCGCGTGATGGTAAATTAACTGCTGCTGAAATGAAAGGCGCTTCATGCTCGATCACCAATATTGGCTCTGCTGGTGGGCAATGGTTCACTCCAGTCATTAACCATCCTGAAGTGGCAATTCTCGGAATTGGCCGCATTGCAGAAAAACCTGTAATTAAAAATGGTGAAATTGTAGCAGCACCTGTGTTAGCATTGTCATTGAGCTTCGATCACCGAATGATCGATGGTGCAACAGCGCAACACGCATTAAATCATATTAAACGTTTATTAAGTCAACCTGAATTATTATTAATGGAGGCGTAAAACTTATGGTAGTAGGAGATTTTCCAATTGAAACAGACACGCTCGTCATCGGCTCAGGCCCTGGCGGTTATGTGGCGGCTATTCGCGCAGCACAAACTGGCCAAAAAGTAACAATCGTTGAAAAAGAATATATTGGCGGCGTTTGTTTGAATGTCGGCTGTATCCCTTCAAAAGCAATGATCTCAGTTGGACACCGTTTTGAAGAAGCTCAACACTCAGAAGATATGGGTATTGTAGCCAAAGAAGTTTCACTCAACTTTGAAAAAGCGCAAGCGTTCAAAGATGGCGTCGTTAAGAAATTGACTGGCGGCGTTGAATCGCTTCTTAAAGGCAACAAAGTTGAAATCCTGCGCGGCGAAGCTTATTTCGTTGATGAAAATACAGTACGTGTTATGGATGAAAATTCAGCACAAACGTATAAATTCAAAAACGCGATTATTGCTACCGGATCACGTCCTGTGGAAATCCCGACTTTTAAATTTACAAAACGTGTAATTAATTCAACAGGAGCTTTGGCATTAACTGAGCTTCCTAAAAAACTCGTCGTTATCGGCGGCGGCTATATCGGTACAGAGCTTGGTACTGCATTCTCAAACATGGGTTCTGAAGTAACAATCCTTGAAGGCGCACCGGATATCCTTGCTGGATTTGAAAAGCAAATGACAGCTATCGTCAAAAAAGGATTGAAGAAAAAAGGCGTTGAAGTCATCACTAAAGCATCTGCCAAAGGTGTAGAAGAAACTGATTCAGGCGTTAAAGTAACATATGAGGCAGGCGGAGAAGAAAAAACCGTTGAAGCGGATTACGTTCTTGTCACTGTAGGCCGTCGTCCAAACACAGACGAAATGGGTCTAGAAGAGTTGAACCTGAACATGTCTGACCGCGGCTTGATCGAAGTCGACAAGCAATGCCGTACAAACATTTCCAACATCTATGCAATCGGTGATGTGGTAGCTGGTCTTCAATTGGCGCATAAAGCTTCATATGAAGGTAAAGTTGCTGCAGAAGCAATTGCAGGCGAGAAGTCTGAAGTTGATTATATGGCTATTCCGGCGGTCTGCTTTACAGATCCGGAACTTGCAAGCGTAGGTTTGTCTGAAGAACAGGCGAAAGAAGAAGGATTCGAAGCTGCGGCTGCGAAATTCCCATTCGCTGCAAACGGCCGTGCTCTTTCATTAAATGCAACTGAAGGATTTGTGAAACTTGTTTCACGTAAATCTGACGGCTTGCTGTTAGGTGCTCAAATTGTCGGAGCTGGCGCATCAGATATGATCGCTGAGCTTGGTCTTGCCATCGAAGCTGGAATGACAGTAGAAGATATTGCAATGACAATCCATGCTCATCCAACACTTGCGGAAATCACAATGGAAGCTGCGGAAGTAGCTCTTGGAACACCAATTCACATCATCAAGTAAGAAACAGGGAGCCGCTTATGCGGCTTCTTTTTTTTGGAAACAATGGATGAGGCGTGGTAAGATTTGTTTAGTAAAGGGGTGTTTAGTTTGATACATAAAAAATGGCCTGTTCTTGCAGTGTCCTTGCTCGTGTTGGCAGGTTGCGGAGAAGAACAGGGTGCTCCACCTGAAGAAAAAAATCCGTCTGCAGAAGAAGCGGAAAATGAAAAAGAAGAGACCGAGAAAGTTGAAAAAACAACTGAATCGAAAGAACAGCAAGTGAATGAAGAAGAGAAAGAAGAACAAAAAGTTGCTGATGAGCCCCAGTACCGCATCAATCCGGCGAACTGGTCTGTACAGCCCATAGCAGCAGCCGATGAAAAAGTTGTACTGGTAACCATCGATGATGCTCCGGACAAACACGCGTTGGAAATGGCAGAGCTGTTGAAAAAGCAAGGCATTCCAGCAATCTTTTTCGTCAATGGCCATTTTTTGGATACCGATGAAGAAAAACAACAGTTAAAGCAACTTCATGACATGGGCTTTGCCATCGGCAACCATACCAATAGCCACCCCAATTTAAGGGATTTGTCAGAGCAGCAACAGGAAGAAGAAATCCTCCTATTGAACAAAACGGTGGAAGACATCATTGGAGAAAAGCCAAAATTTTTCCGGGCGCCGCACGGGGCAAACACCGACTTCAGCAAACAGCTGGTCGAGCAGGAAGGAATGGTCCTCATGAATTGGACCTATGGCTATGATTGGGAGCAGCAATACCGGGATGCTCAATCTTTGACGGATATCATGGTCAACAGCGAGTTCTTAAACAATGGCGCCAACCTATTGATGCATGACCGGGAATGGACGTCTGAGGCCCTTCCAGGGATCATTCAAGGCCTGAAGGACAAAGGATACGGCTTTGTAGATCCTGAAGACATAGAAGGCATATAAAAAGATCCAAGAGCGTCCTGCTCTTGGATCTTTTTTATCTGATAGCCTGCTGCTCTTTTATTACGCGCAGCATTTGCAATGTGTCGTCTTCCGGACCTTGGACAGGCAACCCGGCTGCGACATTCATATGGATGTAGTTGATATTTTCTTCCGTAATGATTTCTCCGGGGATGAAAATAGGAATGCCCGGTGGATAAACCATGATGAATTCTGCGGAAATGCGTCCGACTGCTTCATTGATTGATATGACTTCCGTCGTAGCGTAGAAAGCATCGCGCGGCGTCATGGCAAGCCGGGGAATATCCGGAAGCAGCACAACCGGTTCAACAATGGCAGCATCGCTGTCTAAAGACTCGCTCATGCGCTGCAAAGCGTTGATCAGCAGATTCAATTCTTTCCGCGTGTCGCCGATAGTCACCAGGCATAGGATGTTATAAAGATCGGAAAGTTCAATTTCGATATTGGCGTTTTCTCTTAGCCATTCTTCAGCCTGATGCCCCGTGATGCCAAGATTTTTGACGCTGATCAATAATTTGGTCGGATCCATATCAAAAGTTGCGGAAGAATTCAGCACTTCTTTGCCTACGCAATGCAAGTGCGGAATTTTATTGATGCGCTTGCGTGCATCCTGTGCAAGTCTGATTGCCTGATCAATCAGGTCATAGCCATGAATGGCAAGCTGACGGCGTGCCGTATCAAGAGACGCCAAAATCGGATAGGAAGTCGAAGTTGTCGTCAGCATGGACAGAGTGGACTGGACACGTTTGGGTGATACCAGCCCTTCTTTGACATTTAATACGGAACTTTGCGTCATGGACCCGCCAAGTTTATGGACAGACGTTGCCGCCATATCTGCGCCTGCAGCCATAGCAGAAACAGGCAATGATTTATGGAAATGGATATGGACGCCATGCGCTTCATCGACCAGGACTGGGATGTCATGGCCATGCGCGATGTCGACAATGCGTTTTAAATCAGCGGCTACACCGAAATAAGTCGGGTTGATGACCAACACGGCTTTGGCGTCCGGATATTCAAGAATCGCTTTCTCCACCGCTTCTGCAGAAATTCCGTGGGAGATTCCGAGCTCCGGATCGACTTCGGGATGAATGAAGATCGGGATGGCGCCAGCAAATACGATAGCGGACATAATGGATTTATGGACGTTCCTTGGCACAAGAATCTTGTCGTTGGGGCCGACCACACTTAAGATCATGGTCATGATGGCACCGCTTGTTCCTTGTACGGAAAAGAATGTATGGTCTGCGCCAAAGGCTTTTGCAGCTAATTCCTGCGCGTCTTTAATGGCGCCTTTTGGTGAATGTAAATCGTCCAAAGGGGCGATATTGATCAAGTCGATCGATAAAATATTGTCGCCGACAAATTCCCGGAATGCGGGATCGACGCCCTGGCCTTTTTTATGGCCTGGAATGTGAAATTGGATCGGGTGCCGGTTTCGATGCTTTAACAGCGCATCAAATAACGGAGTTTCTAATTGAGACAATGATAAGCCCACCTCACTATATATAAAATGAAAACAAGGAGAATTATAGCATGATGCAAGTTGCTATACTATAAAAATAAAAGGATTTCCTCGTGTGGCAGCGAATACAAAATAAGCAAGGGAAAAGGAGTGAGTCCATGGAATTCAAAACAAGGGTGACAGAACTATTGGGCATTCAGTACCCCATTATACAAGGAGGATTAGCTTATCTGGCTTATGCAGAACTGGCAGCTGCAGTTTCAAATGCAGGAGGCCTTGGGCAAATTACAGCAATGAGCCTTTCTACACCTGAACAATTGCGGGAAGAAATCAGGAAAGTCAGGGAATTGACGGACAAGCCATTCGGTGTTAATTTTGCAATTGGCGAACACGGCCGTGCATTTTCTCATATGCTGGATGTGGCAATCGAAGAAAATGTACCAGTCGTCTCCATGACAGGCGGCAATCCAACACCGATTTTTGAACAGCTGAAAGGGACGGATATCAAGAAGCTGGTTCTCGTCGCTGCCACAAGACAAGCTGAAAAAGCGGAAAGCCTGGGAGCTGACGCTGTAATGGTTGTCGGCCATGAAGGCGGCGGACATTTGGGACGAGACGATATCGGTACGATGGTATTGATTCCTCAAGTGGTCGATGCGGTGGATATACCGGTCATCGCCTCAGGCGGGATCGGGGACGGCCGCGGTTGGATGGCTGCTCATGCCTTAGGGGCAGAAGGCATAGAAATGGGCACGCGCTTTATTGCCACTAAAGAATGTGTCCATGCTTCAGCAGCCTATAAGGAACAATTGATTAATAGCTCCGAGAACGATACGGTCATCATTAAACGCAGCATTGGAGCTCCTGCCAGAACACTGCGCAACAGCTGGACCGACAAAATCCTTGAAATCGAACAACAGACGCCAAGCTACGAAGCCTTAAAAGAATTCATTAGCGGTGAAGCCAATAAACGCTTCATTTATAATGGGGAAAAGGACCAGGGCTTTGGCTGGGCAGGGCAAGTTACAGGCCTGATCAAAGATGTTCCGTCAGTCCGGGAATTGATTGATGGCATGGTCAAACAAGCTGGAGAAATACGAAAGAAATGGTCAATCACTGAATGAAAAGAGGGATTAACTATGGATTATTCCTATCCATTTTCAATTGAATGGTCAACCGAAGAAATCATTGATGTCGTTAGCTTTTTTGAAGGAATCGAAATGGCTTATGAAAAAGGCATCAACAGGCAGGAGCTGCTGACGCGTTACCGCAAATTCAAGCAGGTGGTTCCTGCGATTTCGGAAGAAAAGACATACTTCCGTGAATTTGAAGAAGAAAGCGGCTATGCCAGTTTCCCTGTCATCAAGGAGATGAAAGCAGGAAGCGGCGATGGAGTCATCAAAATTAAAACGAAATAAAATGAAAAAAAGAACCTTCAGCTTTAACGGCTGACAGGTTCTTTTGATTTTTGTAGCAGGGTATTGTAAACCGGAAGCAATGCCTCGAAAGTTTCTTCGGCAAATTGGAAAAACTGCTGTTTGTTCATGGAATCCGCCTGTTTTCGAGTTAAATGGCGGCCAATCACAAATTCGCCTTTTTTGACATCGCGAAGTCGGGTCAGTAATTTCTCAATGCCTTCTTCACCTAATTCGATCAGCGCATCGGATTGGGGTTTCATATGGTCGCCAGAGGCTACAAAGTCATCCGATAGCTGTGCAAGGGCATCAGAATGCAATAGGTTTTCAGCCATGATCGCTTTATTGGGCGCTTCATAGATGACCGCCAGAATGACGAACACATGGCTTTCCCACATGCCGATCTGGAAATGCGGGACCGCTTTGTAGCCTCTTTTATAAGGAGCGAACGCAACCCAGCTGTCATTTGGCGGATTTACGGTTCTTCTCATATGCTTTGCCACGTGCGGGAAAAACTCATTTCCTGTTTTTCCAGAGAAGAAAGAAGAAAATTCAGTTCCTAGTTCCTCGAACTTCGGACGGACATATTCAGTTAATGCAGACATCCTGGCATCCAGGCCAGGAGTAGTGAAAACATCGAAATCTTGCTCATTCCAATAAGACGTCAAGTAAATATCCTCCTTAAAATTAGGTAATCAGGTTTCATTTTAACGAAGTTTGGGAAAAAAGAATATAAATACGTTTCTGCCAATGGATTTCATTAGAAGAAAGTGGTATTATAATAATTGTAACAAGATTAGTCAGAATTTTCGGAGTATGATGAGAAAGGGGTGCTCATTATGAAACAGATGATTCAGATAATCCGCAAAGCGGATGTAGAGAAGGAATACGTACATGTGCTGAAACTGGAACTTGATTATGAACTTGCTTCTTTATACGATGCGATGCAGCAAAAAGACGATCAACAAATGTCGAAAAGCAAGCAGCGGCTTCAAGAGATTCACGTGGAACTGGAGGCCCTTCATGCGCTCTAATACGTCTATACATTAAAGGCATCTGCTGAAGTAAGACAGCAGATGCCTTTTTCGTTATACTGAAACAAAGAGGAAAGGGGATACACATATGGATTTGCATGCAATGGATTTGTACATAAAGTCATTGATCAAAGAGGCGGGGCATCGCATCTGCAATTCTTTCTTAACGGATATCACCATTGAATCAAAATCGAATGCCAATGATTTGGTGACGAATATCGATAAAGAAATTGAACAATTTTTCATCGGCCGCATCCGGCGTGATTTTCCGGGCCACCGAATTTTTGGGGAAGAAGGATTTGGAGACGATATCCAAACTTCGGAAGGGGTCATTTGGATGTTAGATCCGATTGACGGCACAATGAATTTTGTTCATCAAAAACGCAACTTTGCTATTTCGTTGGGAATCTTCAAAGATGGAGTTGGCCAATTAGGTTATATCTATGATGTTGTCAATGATGATTTATACCACGGAGTTAAAGGAAGAGGAGCCTATTATAATGATGAACAGATGCGGCCGCTTATGGAGACGGTGATTGCTGAATCGATTGTTGCTATGAATGCAACATGGGCAGTGCCGAACCGTTATCTTGACCATGAAGGAACTCTTCAATTGATCCGTGACGTACGAGGCATGCGTTCTTATGGCTCCGCGGCTCTAGAGCTTGCTTATTTGGCAAGCGGACGGGTTGATGCTTATATCTCGATGAGGCTATCGCCGTGGGACATCGCCGGTGGCATGGTCATAGCCCAGGAAGTTGGGGCGGTAACGACGAACTTTAAAGGGGAACCTGCAAATCTATTGAAGCAAGATACATTTATTGCAGCTAATCCAGCCATCCATCAGGAGCTGTTGAAAAAATACATCCGACTCAAGTAAAAAAAGATGCGGAATTCCGCATCTTTTTTTATAATTACAGTAATCCGGCTTCCCGCATCTCTTTCTTTTTCTTAAAGCCCATGCCCATAATCAGGCAAAGCACCAAAATTGCTGCGAAAATACCCAAAACGCTGCGCAGGCCTACAGCTAAGCCGATTCCTGCCATCGCCAGTAATGCTGCAATAGAATAAAAGACAAATATCCATTTTACGTTTTTCAATAAGCCAATCAAGCGATTTTCCTCCTGTAGCATATAGCCTGAAATAAAATCTTAGGGTTTTACACCTATATGTGCTATACTAGCACAGTTATAGGCATGAAAAAAGAATATTGGAGTGAAATTATGACTAAATTACGTAACGACCTAAGAAACATTGCTATTATTGCCCACGTTGACCATGGTAAAACAACTCTAGTGGATCAACTTCTACAACAATCCGGAACTTTCCGTTCAAACGAACACGTTGAAGAACGTGCGATGGATTCTGGCGATATCGAAAGAGAACGCGGAATTACGATTCTTGCGAAAAATACTGCAATCCAATACAAAGATTCTAAAATCAACATTTTGGATACTCCTGGACACGCTGATTTCGGCGGAGAAGTTGAACGTATCATGAAAATGGTTGATGGTGTTCTATTAGTAGTAGACGCGTACGAAGGCTGTATGCCACAGACACGCTTCGTTCTGAAAAAAGCATTGGAACAAAACTTGAAGCCAATCGTTGTTGTAAACAAAATTGACCGTGACTTTGCACGTCCTGAAGAAGTGGTTGACGAAGTCATCGAATTGTTCATTGAACTTGAAGCGAATGACGATCAATTGGAATTCCCGGTTATCTTTGCATCAGGCATGAACGGCACAGCAAGTCTTTCTTCAGATCCTGCTGATCAGGAAGAAAACATGCAGGTCATTTATGATGCGATCCTGGAACACGTCCCAGCGCCAATCGATAACAGAGATGAGCCACTTCAATTCCAGGTAGCTCTTCTTGATTACAGCGATTATGTTGGACGTATCGGAATCGGCCGCGTATTCCGCGGAACAATCGAAGTTGGCCAATCGGTTTCTTTAATGAAACTTGACGGGTCATTCAAAAACTTCCGTGTGACGAAAATGCACGGTTTCATGGGCCTTAAACGGGTGGAAATCGAAAAAGCGGAAGCTGGAGATTTGATTGCCATTTCTGGTATGGAAGACATCAACGTTGGGGAAACAGTTTGTCCACAGGATCATCAAGAAGCATTGCCGATCCTGCGCATCGACGAGCCTACTTTGCAAATGACTTTCCTAGTAAACAACAGCCCGTTTGCAGGTAAAGAAGGTAAGTGGATTACGTCAAGAAAAATCCAGGAACGTTTGGATGCACAATTGCAGACTGATGTATCATTGCGTGTAGAACCTACAGATTCACCGGATGCATGGATTGTATCTGGACGCGGAGAGCTGCATTTGTCGATCTTGATCGAAAACATGCGCCGTGAAGGATTTGAACTTCAAGTTTCAAAACCAGAAGTTATCGTCCGCATGGTAGACGGAGTTCGCTGCGAACCTGTTGAACGCGTTCAAGTGGATGTTCCTGAAGAATATACAGGCGCAATCATTGAATCATTAGGCGAACGTAAAGGCGAAATGCTGGATATGGTCAATAACGGAAGCGGACAAGTCCGTTTGGTGTTTAACGTACCGGCTCGTGGATTGATCGGTTACACAACTGAATTCCTTACACAGACTCGCGGATACGGAATCATCAACCATACATTCGACAGCTACCAGCCAGTTGCTTCTGGCCGTGTTGGTGGACGTCGCCAAGGTGTATTGGTATCTATGGAGCGCGGTAAAGTTTCGACTTACGGCTTGATGGGCATCGAAGACCGCGGTACTGCATTTGTTGAAGTCGGTGCTGAAATCTATGAAGGCATGATCGTTGGAGAACATAACCGTGATAGTGACTTGACAGTGAACATTGTAAAAATCAAAGCTGCAACGAACATCCGCTCAGCCAACAAAGACCAAACGACTACGATGAAAAAAGCACGTTTGATGAGTCTTGAAGAAGCACTTGAATACTTGAAT
Source organism: Planococcus notacanthi (assembly GCF_030407825.1). Taxonomy (NCBI): domain Bacteria; kingdom Bacillati; phylum Bacillota; class Bacilli; order Caryophanales; family Caryophanaceae; genus Planococcus; species Planococcus notacanthi. The sequence goes on from NZ_JASDCQ010000001.1 coordinate 421,944, forward strand.
GATGATGAGTTATGTGAAATTACACCACAAACGATTCGTTTGCGCAAAAAAATTCTTGATAAAGCTGAACGTGAGCGTATGGCTAAGAAGAAAAAAGTTGCCATCGAAGAATAAGTGGAATGGAAGGATGTATAATCCGTGGACGATCAAGCTTTTGTCTATGACAATATGTATCCGGTAGCCCGAATTCTATACCAAAGTATGCCAAGTTTCGAAGCTGCAGGATATGCACTTTTTGCAGTCATCTTCCTGCTTTCGGCATTTGTTTATAAATTGGGGTTTGCTAAAAAGCTATCAATTGGGAAAAACGTAGTAATCGGCCTGTTTCTTGCGGTCGGAGGATTGGGGCTAACTTTCTTAGCCTTCTTCCTGCCGATTGTGGAGGGGCTAGTCATTGCGGCGCTTATTCTGATCCTTTATAAAATCCGCCTATGGCGCGAAAAACGCGAAAACGCTGTATCTCATTGAGATACAGCGTTTTTGCGTTCAAAGGTTTTGTAAAGGATCGGCAATAATAAAGCATAAGTAAGATGTCCGAATAGCCAATAAAGAAACGCTCCCCAATCAGTGGCTGCAGGCACATCAGCTTCGACTGCCAGCCAGGATAACAAGAAATAGAGAAACGGAAAAGGCACGGACAGGAACAGGCTGATCAGCACTAGTTGGCCGAATGGATACTTGCGTCTTTTGGCCAAATAGACATAAACAACGCCAATGATAAGTGAAATGAGCAAGTGGAAAATGAATTCGGTTATCTCAGACCATTGCACATCGCCGATCAACGGGATAAAATCGACATTCAGCAACAGGGTATATACTTGTTCGCCAGTGACAGATTGAATCCATTTCAGCAGAAGCCCCAATATCAACCCGCTCCAAAAACCGATCCAGAGACCTTTTAAGAGCTTCATCAGAAGTCATCCTCAATACTGCGGGAGCTGCGGTAAAAACGGAAGGAACCGGTCGCCAGGCGTTCTTTGGTCCTTTCGGTGATCCGGTCATGGCATTCATTGCACATATGAGTGTGGATGGGCCGGTTGCGCAAGCGCTTGGCCTGTAAGGTATCATCCACTAATTCTTCAATTTTATCGCAGATTACGCATTGGACACGCATGGTCTATCACTCCTATTCGAATCGGATGGCTTGGATATCGGTAATCGGATTATCCTGATTGGAGCCATCCGGAAGCAACACATGGACAGGGCCATTTTCTCTTAGAGGCTGTCCTTTTTCACTGAATTTGAAAATCAGCTGTTGGGCATGTTCAATCGGGAATTCGAACTCTCCATTCGCCGTTTCGAAAACAACGCGCTTAGTGTGTTCAAATGGTTCTGCATTTAATAGGAATGGCTTGAATGCGATACCGAACGTACCTGTCAGCATCTCTTTCTTTTCTTTGCTCTTATACGTTTTTTCTGAATTCAAGGTAGGCGGAACGGTATTGCCTTCCATGATTTCACGGGACCAATGCTCGCCCATTCCGCGTTTATACTCTTCAAGTTCGTCTTTCTCTATCCGCTCTTCCTGGAAATACGTCTCCAGATTCAATTTACGGTCATCAAAAATCCAGACAGTGGGATCTAATACTAGTTTGAACTTCACTTCACCTTTAAAAGGTACGATAAATTCCATGGGTAAACCCTCCATTAAAATATTCATTCTCTTAACAGTATACCTTTTTGTGTCAAGTTGCCAAAGGGATTCATCTCTTTCTTTATAGAGGCTTGCATTTTCCCTCCTTAAAAGATACACTTTAAACAGGAAAATAGAGAAGAAAACTCATAAAATGGGGGAGTCCTCATGGAACATACAGAAGAACAAACATACCATCTGAAGGCTTTAGAACTCCTCAAAGCTGATGCAGAAAAAATCGAGCAGCTGATTAAGGTGCAAATGGACCATTTGACATTGCCATCTTGTCCTTTATACGAAGAGGTGCTTGACACCCAAATGTTCGGTCTTTCACGCGAAATTGATTTTGCGGTAAAGCTGGGGCTCATTGAACGTGAGGCTGGAAAAAATTTAATGGATACGCTGGAGAAGAAACTTTCCATTCTGCATGAAGCGTATACAAATAAATGATCTAAAACTCAAACGAACGCTGTTTGAGTTTTTTTACAATTTAAGAAGTATAATCATTCAGTACTGCGAAAGCCGCAAACGAAGTGAGTGTAGGCCGCTTGCGCTTTTGCCATTAAAACTATCAAATTAAAAGAGGTATAAAAATGAAATCTTACATCAAGAAATACGCAAAATTCTTCGACTACCCATTGTTTTTCGCATACTTAGCACTGACCTTATTCGGATTGATCATGATCTACAGTTCAAGTATGGCCTGGTCGGTCAACTATTACGGTTCAGCGCCCGATCGTTTTTACATACAGCAATTAATCAACTTAGCCATCGCATTCCCGGTCTTTGTAGTGGCTGCAATCTTTCCATACAAGCATTTTAAAAAACGCTGGATGATGGTGACGATTTTAACTGTTGTTTTTGCCGGATTGATAGCTGTTCATTTTATTGGATTTGCAGCAGGTGGGGCAAAAAGTTGGATCAGCCTCGGCTTTGCCAATATCCAGCCGTCGGAAGTGGCGAAAGTCGGCATCATCTTGTACTTGGCAGGTGTTTTTTCAAACAAATACAATAAAGGGACCATCAACAAGCTGAATGAATCCATCATTCCACCGGTTATTATTTTGACGCTCGTCTTATTTTTGGTATTTCTTGAACCGGATCTTGGTTCGATGTTGATTATCGGATCAGTTGGTTTAGCAGTCATGTCGGCAAGTGGGGTTCGCTTAAAACCCTTTATCCGTCTGGCTGGTGTTTTTATCGCTGCAGCATCAATCATTATTGTGCCTTTCATGCTATTTGCTGGAGACATGATTTTTACCGAGAAACGCCTTGGCCGTTTAGATGCATTCTTTAATCCGTTTTCCGATGAGCTGGGCTTTGGCTTTCAAATAGTCAATGGGTATCTGGCCATCGGATCCGGTGGATTAAGCGGGCTGGGACTCGGCCAATCCATACAGAAGCTTGGCTATCTTCCGGAACCGCATACGGATTTCATCATGTCTGTCATTGCTGAAGAACTGGGAGTCCTGGGTGTCGTTTTCGTTTTAGGGGGACTGGCTTTCATTGTTTTGCGGGGGCTTTGGATTGCCATGACCACGCATGATCCGTTGGCAAGAATGCTTGCAGCGGGTGTTGCCAGCATGATCGGAATTCAATCTTTCGTTAATTTAGGTGGCTTGACGGGCATAATTCCGTTAACTGGAGTCACACTTCCTTTCATAAGCTATGGCGGAACCTCGGTAATTTTGTTATCTTTAGCTATGGGAGTATTAATGAATGTTTCCATGTTCAATAAATACGAAAAAACGAAAAAGTAAAGGGTGTGCTGTGGTGTGAAGGAGATTAACAAGATCTTGGTAGCAAACCGCGGAGAAATCGCTATTCGGGTTTTCCGCGCTTGTACAGAACTGAAAATTCAAACTGTTGCGATTTACTCACAGGAAGACAGCGGTTCGTATCATCGCTACAAAGCAGATGAATCCTATTTAGTGGGTAAAGGCAAAAAGCCGATTGATGCTTACTTGGATATTGAAGATATCATTCGCATCGCAAAAGATTCCGGCGTGGATGCAATTCATCCGGGATATGGCTTCTTGTCGGAAAACGTCCATTTCGCCAGACGCTGTGAAGAAGAAGGAATTGTCTTTATTGGCCCGAGCTCCAAACATTTAGACATGTTCGGTGACAAAGTGAAAGCGCGTACTCAGGCGATCGCTGCAGGCATTCCCGTAATTCCAGGAACAGATGGTCCTGTAGAGTCATTACAGGAAGTTGAAGAATTCAGTAAAACAGCTGGGTTTCCGTTAATGATCAAAGCTTCTCTTGGCGGTGGAGGACGCGGAATGCGCATCGTCAGAACGCAGGAAGAGCTGGCATCTTCATATGAACGCGCAAAGTCCGAAGCGAAAGCGGCTTTTGGATCGGATGAAATGTACGTTGAAAAGTTCGTTGAGAAGCCAAAACATATCGAAGTTCAAATATTAGGCGATACAGAAGGCAATGTCGTTCATTTGTATGAAAGAGATTGTTCAATTCAGCGCCGCCACCAAAAAGTCGTAGAAATCGCGCCTTCCAATTCAATCAGCAACGAATTGCGTAATGAGATTTGTGATGCTGCAGTTAAATTGATGAAAAACATTGACTACATAAATGCGGGAACTGTCGAATTCCTTGTAGCAAACGATGAATTTTACTTTATTGAAGTGAATCCGCGCATTCAGGTGGAACATACCATTACAGAAATGATTACAGGAATCGACATTGTCCATGCACAGATCCATATTGCCAGAGGGCATATGATCCATAGTGAAGAAGTGGGCATTCCACAGCAAAAGGATATTCCGTTATTCGGTTACGCGATCCAATCCCGTGTAACAACAGAAGATCCATTAAACGATTTTATGCCCGATGCCGGGAAATTGATGGTTTATCGTTCTGGTGGAGGATTCGGTGTCCGTCTGGATGCAGGAAATGGCTTCCAGGGTGCTGTAATTTCACCTTATTACGATTCGCTTTTGGTGAAAGTATCTACATGGGCCGTAACGTTCAAGGAAGCTGCCGGTAAAATGGACCGCAACCTTCAGGAATTCCGTATCCGGGGAATCAAAACGAACATCCCGTTCCTGGAAAATGTCGTCAAGCATAAAAATTTCATCAAAGGTGACTTTGATACAAGCTTTATCGACAACACACCGGAATTGTTCATCTTCCCGGTAAGACAGGATCGCGGTACGAAGTTATTGAGCTATATCGGCAATGTGACCGTCAACGGTTTCCCAGGGATCGAGAAGAACAACAAACCGATTCATGCAGCGCCGCGCAAACCGGAAGTGGATCTATTAGCTCCGGCACCAAGCGGGACAAAGCAGATTTTCGATCAGCAGGGTGCTGACGGATTGACGAAATGGATACATGAGCAAAAAGATGTCTTGTTGACGGATACAACATTCCGTGATGCCCACCAATCGTTATTGGCAACGCGTGTCCGTTCACATGATTTATTTGAAATCGCCAAAGAAACTTCTCAGTTGCAGAATGACCTGTTTTCACTGGAAATGTGGGGAGGCGCCACTTTTGACGTATCCTACAGATTCCTCAAAGAAGATCCATGGGCTCGCCTGATTAAACTGCGCCAGGAAATTCCGAATGTGTTGTTCCAGATGCTGTTCCGCGGCGCCAATGCCGTCGGATACAAAAACTATCCGGATAATGTCATTCGCGAATTTGTCCGCAAGTCCGGTGATGCAGGAATCGATGTATTCCGCATCTTCGATAGCTTGAACTGGATCAAAGGAATGGAAGTGGCGATTGATGAAGTCCGCCAATCCGGCAAGATCGCTGAAGCAGCGATTTGCTACACAGGAGACATCCTGGATCCAAGCCGTGACAAGTACACGGTTCAATACTACAAGGATATGGCCAAGGAGCTGGAAGCAGCGGGCGCCCATATTCTGGCCATTAAAGATATGGCGGGTCTTTTGAAACCGGAAGCAGCGTATCGCTTGGTATCCGAATTAAAAGATACGGTTTCATTGCCGATCCATCTTCACACACATGATACAAGCGGCAACGGCATCTATTTGTACTCAAAAGCCATCGAAGCAGGCGTGGACATCGTAGATACCGCACTTGGATCGATGGCAGGGCTGACGTCACAGCCAAGCGCCAATTCACTTTATTACGCAACAAGCGGCAGCGGGCGTGAAGTCAGAGCAGATATTAAAGGAATCGAAAAATTGTCCCATTACTGGGAAGATGTCCGCAAGTACTATGTTGACTTTGAAAGTGGCATGAACAGTCCGCATGCAGAAGTCTATGAGCATGAAATGCCAGGCGGACAGTACAGCAATCTCCAGCAGCAAGCAAAAGCAGTTGGGCTTGGATTGCGCTGGGAAGAAGTCAAAACCATGTACTCACGCGTCAACCTGCTGTTTGGGGATGTCGTAAAAGTAACGCCTTCTTCTAAAGTGGTGGGAGACATGGCTTTGTTCATGGTTCAAAACGAGTTGGATGAAGAGACTGTCATCTCAAAAGGGCAAACAATCGATTTCCCTGAATCAGTCATCGAATTCTTTGAAGGTTATATTGGACAGCCTCATGGCGGATTCCCTGAAGAGCTTCAGAAAGTTATTTTGAAAGAGCGCCAACCGATTACAGTTCGCCCTGGCGAATTGCTGGATCCTGCTGATTTCGATGAAATCAAAAGAACTCTTTACGACGAGTTGGAGCGTCCGGTTACAAGCCATGAGGTTTTGGCTTACGCGCTTTATCCGAAGGTATTTGAGGAGTATACAGCTACCAATATTCAGTTCGGAAATGTTTCTGTTCTCGACACCCTGACATTCTTGTATGGGATGAGATTAGGGGAAGAAATTGAAGTGGAAATTGAAAAAGGCAAGACATTGATGATCAAGATGGTATCAATTGGCGAACCGCAAAAAGATGGAACGCGCATCATCTATTTCGAATTGAACGGCCAACCACGTGAAGTCAGCATTCAGGACATGACGGTGGAAACGGACAGTACCGCTAAACCGAAAGCAGACCCGACCAATGAAAGCCATATTGCGGCGACTATGCCGGGGACAGTATTAAAAGTCCTAACGGAAAAAGGCACTAAGGTGAAACGTGGAGATCACTTGCTGGTAACTGAAGCAATGAAGATGGAAACGACTGTTCAGGCTCCGTTTGATGGAACCATTCAAGATATCCATGTAGTGGCAAGTGATGGCATTTCTACAGGCGACCTATTGATTGAAATGGAGAAAAAATAAAAAATGGCTGGCGCCAAAGCGCCAGCCATTTTTGTTTTTACTTTTACTTTTTAATTCGGCTGCGTGAAACGAGCAGCACCATATAGCACAATAAACCGAAAAGCATAGAGATGAGCAGCGAGTGAAGAAGTGCCACAAACAAATTCAGTTTTGTCAAAACAACGAGCATGCCGGTGGTCGCTTGAAGAAGGACGATGATGAAAGCGATGATCCAACCCCAATAGATGACACGCTGGTCTTTGTATTGCTTGAATGCGTGCCAGGCAATGTAACCGAGCCAGATGACGATTAAGCCGGCTGCAGCGCGATGGCCCATTTGGACCCATTCGTACATATTGCTGGGCAATGCAAAGTCATCGTTTCGGCATAGTGGCCAATCCGCGCAGATCAAACTGGATTCGGTATGGCGTACTAAAGCGCCCGTATAGACTACGATGTAGGAGTATAACGTAACGCCTATTGTATGGAAGCGCAATTTTTTGCCGATCTGCAAACGATCAGCGTCAAACTTCCGATCCACTTCAAAGATCAGCAGCGTCAATAATAAGATGGAAGCAAACGACAGCAGGGAGATGCCAAAGTGAAGAGCTAAGATGAAATCACCTTGTCCCCAAAGAACTTGTGCTGCACCAATCAATGCCTGCAGAACTAAAAAGAAAACGGCCATAATTGCCAAAAATTTTGTTTCTCGTACATGGCCGAATTTTCTCCAGGCCCATACTGCTAAAATGACTATCAGGATACCGACGACCCCGGTAACAAGGCGGTGCGAAAATTCAATCAATACTTCAGCTGTAATATTATCCGGGATCAGCTTGCCATTACAGTCTGGCCAGTTTCGTCCGCAGCCTAAACCGCTGTCGGTCTTAGTGACCAGGGCGCCGCCCAGAAGAATAAACAGCATGCCTATGGTAGCCGCAACGGCAAACCATTTGATATATCTATTTTGCTGCAAAATACCACCTACTTTTTTCTATAGAAAACTTTTCAAGATTCATTTACCTGCATACTCGATAATAGCGAAAGTTTCTTTAAAACACAACGAGAAATCAGCAATAGTAGAAACTTTCAAGATTTGGACATAATAATTGGAGCTTCACAAACTGTTCAAAAACTATTATTTTTCTATCTTAAAATAGTGAGGCCGTTCATGTATGATAGGAGATGGATATTTGTGAGACCATTTGCGTGAAAATCATCTCTTTTATCAGGAAATTTCAGTTATATGTAGAAAAACAACTGGAATTTAGATATAGTTATGGTTAGCGGAATATGCTTACAACTTTGAAAGGAGGGGAATTATATGTCAAACGGCCGGGCAATGTCTGCAGAGGCGAACGAAGCTCCGGAAGCGTCCACATTTCTGAAAGACTTCTTGGCACTTATAAAAATTGGAATCGTGAATTCTAATTTAATTACTGTTTTTACAGGATTGTGGCTCGCCTTCCAGTTCTCTGACAGACATTTTCTGAGTGAGCTGAATATCCTCGTCTATACAATAGTCGGTTCTGCACTGATCATTGCGGGTTCTGCAGCCATGAACAACTACATCGATACGGATATAGACCCGTTAATGGAAAGTAAGAAAGCACGTCCGACAGTGACAGGAAGATTTAAGCCATCTGCTGTATTGGCACTCGCTGTTTCTTTCATCGTTATAGGCGAAATATTTTTGTTTTCCGCTTCTGTATCAGCTGGTGTATTGGGAATTGCCGGAGTTTTAGCGTATGTCGTCTTATATTCCATGTGGTCAAAAAGACGGCATGTCAGCAACACGATCGTGGGGAGCATCTCTGGTGCGATTCCGCCACTTATCGGATGGGCAGCTGTAGAACCATCACTGGGCGCAGGCGCTTGGGCGTTATTCCTAATCATGTTCATTTGGCAGCCACCGCATTTTTATGCACTGGCTATGAAACGGACAGAAGAGTATCGGGCAGCGAACATTCCTATGCTACCGGTAGTTAAGGGTTTTCACCGAACAAAAAAATCGATGCTTGCATGGGTTGTAATGCTTTTCCCTCTGCCATTCCTATTAATGGAACTCGGGACAGGCTTCATCATCTTAGCTACACTTTTGAATATCGGCTGGCTTGTATTGGCTATTCGCGGTTTTAAAGTGACTGATGATTTGAAATGGGCGAAGACAATGTTTATCTATTCATTGAACTATATGACCATTTTATTTGTTTCAATGATTATTTTTGCTGTCTTTGTCTGATCAATATTTCTAAAGAGAAATTATTTAAATGAGAGAGGGGTATGAAAAGCTATGATGAAAGGGATTAAAAAATGGCGCCTTTTCGCATTGATGACCACATTACTGGTTTTTCTTGCGGGATGCGGACGTGAAGAGATTTCAACTTTAATACCAGCAGGCAAAGTTGCTCAAGATCAATTTAATCTATTGATTTTATCATCTGTCGTTATGTTGTTTGTCATTATTGTTGTATCGATTATCTTCGTATTGGCAATTGTTAAGTTCCGCCGCTCTAAAATGGGAGAAGACATGATCCCTGAGCAAGTCGAAGGAAGCGCAAGATTAGAATTTATCTGGACAGCTGTTCCGATTGTTCTTCTTTTGATTCTTGCTGTTCCGACAGTGTACTCGACATTCGATTTGGCTGACGTTACATCAATGGACGTTCAGGCAGAGGATGGCAATTCGACTCATTTGACAGTCAACGTTACCGGTAAACTTTACTGGTGGGAATTTGAATACCCGGAACAAGGCATTACAACTGCACAAGAGTTAGTTGTACCGACTGATGAGCGTGTTTATTTCAACTTGATTTCTGCGGATATCAAACACTCATTCTGGATTCCATCCATTGGCGGTAAATTGGATGTTAACCCTGAAAACGTAAACACTTTCTACCTTGAATTTGACCAGGAATCTTCAGAACTTGAAGATGGCGTATTCTACGGTAAATGTGCTGAGCTTTGCGGACCTTCTCACGCATTGATGGATTTCAAAGTGAAATCTGTAGATCGCGAAGAGTTTGACCAATGGGTAACGGCAATGCAGGCTGAACCAACTCCTGCCGAAGGCGCTCTTGCTCAGCAAGGTGAAGAATTGTTCGGACAAGACGGATTAGCTTGTATTTCTTGTCACGCAACTTCAGGTGCAGTCACTGCTTCTGGAGTAGGCCCTAACATGGCGACATTCGGCGACCGCAACCGTGTTGCAGGATACTTAGAACACAATGAAGAAAACCTTAAAAACTGGATTGCAGATCCACAAGAATACAAGCCGGGCAACTTGATGCCGGATGCCGCTTCTTTAAACGGCGGTAACGAATTGACAGACCAAGAACTTGATGCTCTTGCAGCCTATTTAATGGGCTTATCAGTCGAAGAGTAGAAATAAAGCTTAAAAAAGGGAGGTATACAGTGTGAGTTCTATTGCTCAAAAAAAGGGCTTCGGCGCTACGATTTGGGACTTCATGACAACGGTCGACCATAAGAAGATCGCAATCCTTTATCTCATCTCAGGTGGTATCTTCTTCCTGATCGGTGGATTGGAAGCGATGTTGATCCGTGTCCAGTTGGCTAAAGCAGGGAATGATTTCCTAAGTGCTGGAACATATAACGAAATTATAACAATGCACGGTACTACCATGATTTTCTTGGCAGCGATGCCGATTTTACTGGCTTTCATGAACGCTATTATGCCTTTGCAAATCGGCGCGCGTGATGTAGCTTTCCCATTCTTGAATTCACTAGGTTTCTGGCTTTTCTTCTTTGGTGGTATTTTCCTTAACCTTTCATGGTTTATGGGAGGAGCACCAGATGCAGGTTGGACGAACTATGCTTCTCTTGCCCTTGCATCCGAAGGAAAAGGCATTGACTTCTATTCACTGGGATTAACGATTTCCGGTTTTGGTACGCTGATCGCAGGGATTAACTTCCTGGTAACGATCATCAACATGCGTGCTCCGGGTATGACTTACATGAGAATGCCTTTGTTCACATGGACAACTTTCGTTGCTTCTGCGTTGATCTTATTGGCATTCCCGCCACTTACTGTTGGACTTTTCTTCATGGTCTTCGACCGTATGTTCGACGCTAACTTCTTTGCAGTTGAAATGGGCGGTAACACGATCATCTGGGAGCATTTATTCTGGATCTTCGGTCACCCTGAAGTTTACATCTTGATTTTGCCGGCTTTCGGTATTTTCTCCGAAATCTTTGCGATCTTCTCACGTAAACGCCTATTCGGTTACACTGCACTTGTTTTCGCAACAATCCTTATCGGTTTCTACGGATTCATGGTTTGGGCTCACCACATGTTCACAGTCGGTTTAGGGCCAACAGCCAACGCTGTCTTCGCACTTGCGACTATGATCATTGCAGTCCCAACCGGTATCAAGATCTTCAACTGGCTCTTAACGATATGGGGAGGGAATATTTCCTTCTCAGTACCAATGATCTACGCTGTAGCATTCATTCCGTCATTTGTTGCGGGTGGGGTTACAGGGGTAATGCAGGCAATCGCTCCTTTGGATTACCAGTTGCATGACTCTTACTTTATCGTAGCTCACTTCCACTACGTAATTGTAGGTGGGGTGGTTCTGGCAATTTTGGCAGGTACACATTTATACTGGCCGAAAATGTTCGGAACGATGCTTAGTGAAAAATTAGGCAAATGGACGTTCTGGTTCTTCTTCATCGGATTCCATTTAACATTCTTCATTCAGCATTTCCTTGGCTTGATGGGTATGCCACGCCGTGTTTACACATTCGGAGCAGACCAGGGCTGGGATCTATTCAACGCAATCAGTTCTGTTGGTGCAGTATTCATGGCTATCGGTGTAATCATCCTTTTAGTCAACGTAGTATTGACATCTATTAAAAACGAGCGCGTCGGCAATGACCCGTGGGGTGACGGCCGTACATTGGAATGGGCAATTGCATCTCCACCGCCGTTCTATAACTTTGCTCAAACTCCATTAGTTCGTGGTCTTGATTCAGTGTGGATCGAAAAAATGGATGGCAACAAAAAAGGTATGATTTTCGCTGAACCTCTTGGCGATATCCATATGCCGAATGGCTCGATCATTCCATTTGTAATTTCACTTGGTATGTTCATCGCTTCATTCGGAGCATTGTACTTCCTCGATGGCGACAAGCCATGGGCGTTGGCAGTGTTGATTATTGGTCTGGGAATCACTTTCGGTTCAATGCTATTGCGTTCATTGAAAGATGATCTGGGCTTCCATATTACTAAAGCAGAATTACTTGAAGACGCGAAGGGAGGCAACACCGATGGACATTAATCAAAAATATACTCCTCAATCATGGCCGGAACATCCTGAAACGGCTACGATGGAGGGGAAAAATAAGTTTATTGGTTTCTGGTTGCTTCTTGCTGCGGAGACAGTAACGTTTGCTTCGCTTTTCGCAACTTACCTTGCATTAAAAGATAAAGGGCCAAGCGGCATGGAATTCTCTGCCGCTGGACTCTTTGAACTGCCACTTGTTTTTGCAATGACAATGATTCTCTTGACCTCATCATTGACAAGTGTTTACGCTATGTACCATATGAAAAACCACAATTTCAAAGCAATGCAGGCTTGGCTTGGAATTACAGTCCTGCTTGGTGCGACTTTCCTAGGGTTGGAAATCTATGAGTTTAACCATTATGTCCATTTAGGCTTCGGCTATACGAATAGTGCTTTCAGTTCAGCGTTTTATACATTAGTTGGAACGCACGGGGCTCACGTACTATTTGGTCTTAGCTGGTTTATCGCATTAATGCTGCGCAACTCAAAACGTGGATTGAATATGTACAACGCACCGAAATTCTATTTAGCTTCGTTATACTGGCATTTTATTGACGTCGTATGGGTATTCATCTTTACTGTCGTCTATTTGATGGGAGTGATCGGATAATGGCACACGATACACATATTCATGTAAGATCGCAGGCAGAATTCGAATACACGAAGAAAAAAAGAGCAGAAGAAATGCGGGGCCATTTAGCCACATTTGCAATCATGATTTTCTTGACATTGATTGCTTTTACAATGGTTACCGCTGGATTCTCAGCTTACTTGATTGTTCCTATTATTCTTTTGCTTGCAGCTATTCAAGTCGTTCTTCAACTTTACTACTTCATGCACATGAGCGGAAAAGGGCACGGCATGGTCGCGTTCTTCATGTTCTGTGGAATGTTTGTAGCTTTCATCACCATTCTTGCATTAGTAACAATTGTTTGGTGGTAGAATATCTTAAAACCCCCTTACCTTTCGAGGTAAAGGGGTTTTTTGTCTTTCGGATCAGTTATAGCTCAGAACATGAAGCTGCGTTAAAACGAGCCTGGAGAAGAATAAAGGCTATTCCTACTGATATAGTAAAAGTAGATGTCCGGTTTGTTGGTGCAAGAAGAAATGGCAATCGGTCCTCTGATCATCTCTCCATAAAAGAAGGGGTTTGCGCATTTGGGATTGTTCATAGTTCGTTCATTGATATAGTTTGAAGAGCACTATATAATGAGGGTACTTGAGGAAAAGGAGGTCCCATTACAATGCCAATCAGTATTTTCGGGTTTCAGGCTTTATGGAGTCCGTATTACTTAGCAGTCCTCGTTCTGGTGACGATTCTCTATTTTTTGGTCACTGTAAAGTGGCGTGGGAAATTTAAAGGAAATCAACCGCTTAGTGTAAAACAAGCTGCGCTTTTTACTTCAGGCATCGCTTTACTTTATATTATTAAAGGTTCACCAGTGGATTTATACGGACATATTTTGTTTACCATGCACATGGTCCAGATGGCATTATTGCTGCTATTGGTTCCACCGCTTTTGATTATGGGAATTCCGAGTTATATTTGGAAAGCTTTCACTGAGCTGCCTGTCATCAAACCATTATTTAACCTTTTAACAAAACCGATGCTTGCGTTGATCCTGTTTGGAATGGCCTTTTCTTTTTATCACATTCCAATGGTTTTTGATTTTGTTAAACAGGATGTTCTTCTCCATGGCGCTGTTAATATCGTATTGTTCACATCAGCGCTTTTGTATTGGTGGCCAGTGGTCAACAATTTGGAGGGCGTGCATAAATTCCACGGTTTGAAGAAATTGGCGTACTTATTCGGACTTAGTGTATTGGTAACTCCGGCGTGTGCGTTGATCATCTTTAGTGATACACCTTTCTATGCAACATATACGAATGGAGAAGCCTGGCTTCAGGCAATGGCTCTATGTGTACCTGCAGGAACTCTTTCTCAGTTGAACCTTTCAGGGCCTGAGTTATTCTCTACGATGTCGACGATTGAGGACCAGCGGACGGGCGGAATTACAATGAAAATAATTCAAGAGCTCGTTTTCACAGTCTTTATCTGGTTGGTATTCTATGAATGGCTGCGCAATGAAAACGATAACGCTGATGAAATCACTGCAAAAGTTTTACAGGATCGAAAAGACATGGCTTACCACAGACACAATGCTTAAAGGAGAATAACTTAAATGAATTTGCCGCTACTGCCGACTATCAGTACATTTTTTATCGTATTAAGCGCAATTTTGGTGGCGATCGGCTGGAATCTGGTTCGTCGCCGCAAAATTGAAGCTCACAAGAAAGTGATGGTGGGAGCAGGTGCTGCGGCATTGACTTTCTTCATCATCTATATGTCTCGAACGATTTTTGTCGGAAACACCGCATTTGGTGGCCCTGACGAGTTGAAAATCTTTTACACAGTCTTTTTGATTTTCCATATCACCTTGGCTACGACAGGCGGAGTTATGGGCTTGATCACAATCTATTGGGGTTGGAAAAACCAACTGTCGAAACACCGTAAAATCGGACCGATCACCAGTGTGATCTGGTTCTCCACTGCGATAACAGGGGTTATGGTCTATCTGCTGCTTTATGTTTTCTATGAAGGCGGCCACACAACTTCTGTATTTAAAGCGATATTAGGTGGATAAAAAAAGGAACCCCGAGGGGTTCCTTTTTTTATACTTTAAAATCAATTTTAATCATGCCTGCTTCGCGAGCTGAAGTAAAGAGAATGACAATCAGCGGTCCGACGAAGAATCCAAGGAAGCCGATAAGCTGCAGCCCGATAAACATGGCTATTAATGTCGCTAAAGGAGACAGGCCGATTTGAGTTCCCATCACTTTCGGTTCTACAGTCCGGCGGATGATCAGAAGTACTAAAGCCAGAATAGCCAATTGGGTTCCTTGGACGATGTCACCGGTGATGAATTCGTAAGCAAACCAAGGCGTCAGGACGATGATCGAACCTAAAATAGGAATGAAATCAATCAGCCAAATCAGCAGGGCCATCACAATCGCATATTCCGGTGCGATAAACGCCAGAGCTGCCAGTGAAACGATAAAGATAATGCAACTGACCAGGAATTGTGCTTTTAAGAAACCGAAAATCACTTTGTTCAAACGTGCAAACATAAAACGGACTTTTTCCGCTGTTGAATCTTTCAGTCGGTTGAAAAGCATGACTTTCAAATCCGGCAAGTCCAACATGAACAAAAAGAGCGCGATCAGGAAGACGATAAAGCTGACGAGAAAAGAAGGGATGCCTGTCAGCAGATTTGAAATGGTATCGTAATTGACAATGGTCAAAATCCAATTGCGGATTTCTTCCATGATGCCCGCAAGTTCAGTTTCAAATGAAGAGACCACTTCAACGGGCATATCTCTAGTTGAACGGAAAAAGAACCGTTGAAACTCATCCCACATAGCAGATAGGGAGTTGATGTATTCGGGTACCATTTTCGTAAATTGAATAATTTGGCCAACCAATTGCGTGATGGTCCAATAAAGCAAAGCGGAAACAATAACAAGAAATAGAATGAAAACAGAAATTACAGAGGTTTTTCTACGCCATTTAAACCTTTTTTGTATAAAATTAACAAGTGGTTCCAAAAAAATAGCCGTAATTAAGGCGATAATTAATGGTATGGAAATAGGCAGTATGTATATGGAAATTAAAATTAAGACCGCAATGACGATGGCGGTCGTTAATGTTCTCTTCGTCAACCACTTCACTAATCAAGTCCTCCTTATGAAATTAGGATATTCATGAATCGGTTTAAAAAACCGCAGTTCAATAGTGAACTGCGGAATTTTTATACATTGATTTCGAAAGATTGAACATCCTTTTTGATGGAGTCTAATAATCCGATACAAGTTTTAACCAAGTGTTCTGGGAACTCTTCGTCTTCACCATATTCAACACCATGCGGATAATAATGTTTACCGAGTACCGGCTTCAGGACGCGCATAGTGGCATCGTTTGAATCAACATCTCCGTCAGTAGCATAAGCGAATACGCGCAGATAATATGTGCCTTCGCGTACGATGAATTTGCGGTCATAAGTGACACGCTCGTAATCCCATTGTCCTTCTTTTGTCAGACCATGTTTGTTCATGATGCTTTCAAGTAATGCAATATCTACGTGAATGTTTTCAAGTCCTGTATTTTCAAAATACATAGGATCTCTCCTCCTCTATAACAAAAAAGACTAAATGCTCCTTTAATAATAGATCATAATTTGAGTTGTTGCAATGGCTAGATTGTGTCAGTGTAAAGGCGGCTGTTATAATAGTGTTGATACAATAGCAAAGGGGCTGTTCGGTTGAAAGACTTGCTGCGCATTATGATTTTTCTATCGATCGTTCTAATCGGCTTATTTTATTTCGATCCTGCTATAAACGAAAATGATGTTCTAGAAGCACCGCGGACGGTAGAGCCTTTGCCGAACGAAGATATTGTGGATGAATCACTGGATATCGACCGGCCGGCCACAGGCATCTCCACCTATATCGGGGAGTCCAGCGACAAATGGGTTGAGCGATACGGAGAACCCGAACGGATTGAGCCATCTGCCTTCGGATACGACTGGTGGATATATAACGCATCATACGCCCATTTTACGATGATCGGCGTGAAAGAAGGGGAAATCGTCCAAGTCTATACGGCTGGAGCGGCAGCAGATGCAGCTCCCTATAAAATTGGACAAAGCCTGGATGACCTGTACCGTTTCACTATTATAGAAAATGAAGTCACCATCAAGTATGAAACCAATACCTATACCTTCAATATTGCAGCGGAAGACTTGGACAAACGGCTGCTGGTCAAATTTGACGGGCTTTACGCACAATTGTATATCGACTCTATCGACCGCTCATTGGAGGCCGTCCGTTTTATGGACGCGGAAACTTTAATTCGCCACCAGCCTTATGACATGATGTATTCAGGTGAGTTATTGCCGATCCAAACACCCTCTTCAACGCTTCAGCAATCCATCAATGATGGGAATGCTAAACAGATTGTCGATTTAGTCAATGTTTACCGGTTGCATCATCAAACCAAGCCATTGGCCGTCAATCCTGTGGCCAACAAGGTCGCTGAAGCGAATAGCGAAGATATGGCTAAGCAGAATTTTTCTTCCGAGGAAATGGAAATCAAAGATCTGCATGCCCGCTTACAAGAAGCAGATATCGTGTTTAAGCAAGCGGCTGTCAACACGGCAACACGCTATTACGATGCAGCGGAGACAGTGCATGGCTGGACCAATTCGGACAGCCATCGTAAAACTTTGCTCAGCCAACAATACAACCAAACGGGAGTCGGTGTTTTCGGCAAGTACTATACCCAGACCTTCCTTGAAAAAGAGCCTGCTACTGTTGAGAAGCAATAGCAGGCTTTTCCTTTTTGGGGATGATGAAAAACGAACCGGTTGCTGTCGCAATATGTTTTCCATCCTCCTGAAAGATATTTCCTTCAAGTACCATCGTATGTCTGCCACTGCGAATCACACGTGCCTGTGCACTTATTTTCTTTTCATCAGCCACAGTGAGATAGTTGATCGTCAGCGTCGTGGTTACAGCTGCAAATCCGGGATCGCATTTGCTATTTGCCAGTGTGCCCATCGCAGTATCGAGCAGCACTGCCAGAATCCCACCATGGGGAATCCCTACGTTATTATGGATGTGGGGAGTATTTGGAATAGACACCATAGAAGCTTGGTCGTCTGTAATACGGGTCATGTCCAAACTTGCGCTTAAATAGGTAGCAAATTCACCTTGCTGTTTTTTTTCGAAATTTTTCAGGTAATCATTCAGGATTTCTAAATCTTCAGCGCTGCTATTTTCGAGAATGCGCTCCAATTGATGAGTTATCGGGTTCATGATGACAATCCTTTCAAGTCTGTAGTGAAATTCAAAAATATCTGCTATGATTAAAGCGTAAAGGAGGAAAATGCTATGATTATGACCTATGAATGGGCTGAAATAACTGACTTTGCAGATGAGTTAGGCCAAATGATCTTACAATCAGAGCAAGCTGACCTTTACCGGGCTGCTTATGCCTCTGTCTATAATGATAAAAATCTTGCGGATGAAATCCAGGCTTTCGCCAGATTAAAAGACCAATATGAAGAAGTACAGCGTTTTGGGAAATATCATCCGGAGTACTCACGGGTGATGAAACAGATCCGAGTCGATAAACGACGCTTGGACCTGAATGAAAAAGTGGCCAATCTGCGCTTGGCTGAAAATGAGCTTCAGGACCTGATGGACCAAGTGAGTTTTATCCTTGGAAGATCTGTTTCAGAGGCAGTAAAAATCCCTTCTTCCAATCCATTTTTCTCATCCGAATCTTCCTGTGGAGGAAGTTGCGGTACAGGCGGCGGCTGTTCTTGTTCGGCATGATCGCTTTTTAGAACCAAAGGCCATAAAAAAAGTGCAACGCTTGCGTTGCACTTTTTTTATGCGGTTTCTTATTCCATGTCGGAAATGATTTCCACAGCTAGATCGGGTCGTCCGGTGATAATGCCTTTGGCTCCTGCGCCTATTAAATCACGCATTGCATCCTGTTCATCAATGACCCAGTAATGCACGGGAATATTCAAACTCTCCAAGAACGCAATAAAGCGGGGAGAATCCAACCGGAACACAGAGGATTTGACAGGAATCTGGAAAACGTCTGCCCGCGGCTGATACAAATGGCCAAACTGGCTATTGTAGGCCGTATATGCTTTTCTGACTTCATTCTCGCCTGCGCCGATGGCTACACGGTTTTGTGCATATAAATTAAATCGGTCAATTTGTTCATCGAAGAAAGAAGTCACGACCACGCGGTCTTGAGCTCCGAGTGAATCGATCAGACGCCATAGTTTCGAAGGGACTAAACTGCCTTCATAGGTTGCAGGATCGTCCTTTATATCGATATTGATAAACATTTGAGGGAATTTTTCAATCAGTTCGCGCAACAGTACAACCCGTTCGTTTTTCCCGCGGTAAGAATGGTTGCCATCGGTATCGATAAAATGATAGCCGAGATCGAAAGCCTTCAACTGGTCAAGCGACATGTCTGCAACTCTGCCAGCCCCATCCGTAGTCCGGTCGATGAATTCATCATGGAAAACCAGGATTTCTTCATCATTGGTCATACGGATATCGATTTCGAAACCATGGACTCCAAGATCAGCTGAGCGATTGAATGCAGCCATCGTGTTTTCAGGCGCCAATTTGCTGCCGCCCCGATGTGCCAGGACGATTGGACGTTCGTAATTCAAAACTTCTTTTGCGGGCCGTTGCTGGGGGTTAGCCAATGCTTTAGAGCCTGCCCACGCAGCAGCTCCGACAGCCGCAGCTGCTAAGCCGATTTTTGTCTTTTTACCCATACTTGTTGTTACCTCCCTGAAATACCGTAATAAAAACAGTATAGCGAATTGAATGGTGCACTGTCATTTTATCCCTCTTTAACAACCGGAAAAATTTCAGCGTCTGCAAGTGAAAAAATCAGCTGTCTGCAAAAGTCTATTAACAAGCTTGGACAATCAGCTGCGGATCAACACTTCTGAAGCAATGGAAGTTTCTCGCTATTCGGTTGCGGCTTTTTTCTTTCCTATGGTATTCTAGAAGCTAAGAAAAGAGGGATACTTATGCATGATCGCCAAGGCCTCATTGTCTATGTGCATCATTTGAAACAAGCTAAATCGCTGCGGAAATTTGGGCATGTCCATTATATTTCCCGCAGATTGAAATACGTCGTCCTGTATATGGACCAGGATGTCATAGAAGCGACCAAAACGAAATTAAATAAATTGCCTTATGTAAAACAAGTGCTCGAATCATACCGTCCCTTCCTGAAAACGGAATATGAAAATGCCAAGCCTGATAAAGCAAAAGAATATGATTACAAGATTGGCTTGTAATTATTGCATCGGCGGAATGTAATGGTTTAATCTTAAAACGGAAATCAAGTGGTTGTGGAAAAATTTTCTGTCTGCATAAACGGAAGAGTGTTTAACTTCCATTTTGATCGGCGTATGTCCGAGTGCAGCAACCGCTTGTTCAAATACGTCCAACCGCTTGGAATTGACTGGAATTCCTTCGCGGCAAATATAGATCGGCATAAAGTTTCCTTCAGCAGCCGGTTTGAATGCAGCAGCAATTGATAGTACATCCTGTCCCTGCGGATTGGTGGAGAGAAAAACAAATCCATGCATGAAACGTTGTTGATTGCTTGTGATGAGTTCGCGGAGCTCATAGATATCTCCGTACCCTTCTCCGAGTTCGATAAAACGTTGTATCATCATTTCACGTCCTTTCCAGTCTTCATTTTACCATTATGCATGTAAAATGCATCAAGAAAATCATTTAAGTTAGAGGCGATAGTATGCGTGTTGTAGCAGGCTCGGTTAAAGGGATCCCATTAAAGGCGGTGCCTGGCAATTCCACCAGACCGACGACAGATAAAGTGAAAGAATCCATTTTCAATATGATCGGCCCATTTTTTGATGGAGGGGTTGCGTTGGACCTGTTTGCCGGAAGCGGCGGACTGGGCATTGAAGCGCTTAGCCGCGGCATTGACCATGTCATTTTTACAGACAAGGACCGCCGAGCGGTTGAAACGATCCAAAGCAATTTGGAGAAGACACGCCTTACGGACCAGGCAGAAGTATTTCGGGCCGATGCGGAACGGGCAGTCAAGGCCATAAAGAAGAACGGTGTACAGGCGAGGTTGTTGTTCCTGGATCCTCCATATCATTTGAAAAAATCCTATGATTTGATGGACAAAGCGGGAGAATTGGAAATCGTGACGAAAGATGCGATTATAGTTTGTGAGCACGACAAGGAAGTGGAGCTTCCGGATCGCACTAAATATTTTGAACGCTATAAAAAAGAACTTTACGGGAGCACCATCATTTCAATTTACCGTTACCAGGGGGAAGAGGGAGAACGCATTGACTAAAATTGCTGTAGTTCCAGGGAGTTTTGACCCGATAACAATGGGGCATCTGGATATCATTAAACGCGCATCCACTATTTTTGATGAAGTGAAAGTCGTGGTTATGAATAATTCTTCAAAAAATCCTTTATTTGACGTCAACGAGCGTATGGATCTGATTTCGCAAGTGACGCAATCGATTCCGAATGTCAAAGTGGATTCTTTTTCAGGATTGCTGATTGATTACTCAGTTGAAGTAAAAGCAAACGCTATCATTCGCGGCCTTCGAGCTGTCAGTGATTTTGAATACGAAATGCAAATCACATCCATGAACCGGTTCTTAAATGAAAATATCGAAACTTTGTTCATGGTATCCAACAACCAATATTCGTTCCTGAGTTCGAGTATTGTTAAAGAAGTGGCAAAATACAAAGGCAGCATTACCGGTCTTGTACCCGAAGCGGTTGAAAAGGCTCTTCATTCAAAATTTCAGTGAGTCACGAATTTCGTGGCTTTTTCTTATGCAACGCTTAAGGCAGCAACGATTTCAGCCAATGAAAGGAAGAACTGGATGAAAAATAAACGATTACTCATTTTCGTCGCGGTGGTGGCTCTGGTGGTCTTTCTGTCTTCATATCGTTTGGATGCCTATATCACAAGACCCGGAGGCGCATACGAGCTGTCACCGCTTGTAGAAGTCGCAGGAGGCGATGAAGACGATGAAGGAAGCCTCAGCCTAATGACAGTCTCCATGCTGACGGCGACTCCCGCTTTGTATGTCTGGGCAAAATTCCAGGATGGCTACAAAGTCATGCCGCCGGAGCAGGTCAGAAGCCCGCATGAAAGCGATGAAGAATACAATGTGCGTCAGTTGAAGCTCATGTCCGATTCACAGGTGAATGCATTGCAGATTGCATTTGAGCAGGCGGAGTTGCCGTACGAAGTCATCAACGATGGCGTCTTTGTCCTGAACGTATTAGATGGGGGGGCCGCAGATGGCATTTTAGCGCCTGGAGATCGTGTTCTTGAAGTGGATGGCAATAACTTCAGTGAAATGCAGGAATTCATCGATTATTTAAGCGACAAAAAAGCCGGGGAACAGGTGGAAGTGCTCTATGAGCGGGATGATCGCGAAATCAGTACAGACATCGGATTGGCGCCGTTGCCGACGGATCCAGAACGGGTCGGTCTCGGGATATCATTTGTCGAAGATAAAAGGATTGAAACAACGCCCGAAGTAAAAATCGATTCCGATACCATCGGCGGCCCTTCCGCCGGCTTGATGTTCACACTCGAGATCCTGAACCAGCTGGTGGATGAAGATATTACTAAAGGCTATGATATCGCCGGCACCGGTACCATGGAAAGCGATGGTTCTGTAGGCAGAATTGGCGGCATCGATCAAAAAATCATGGCTGCTGATTCTGCAGGCATTGACATTTTCTTTGCACCGAACGCAGCAGTGGAAGGCGGCGGTGACAGCAACTATACCATCGCTGTGGAAACGGCCGAAAAAATCGGGACAGCGATGGAAATCGTTCCCGTCGATACAGTGGAAGATGCCTTGGCATTTTTGGAAGAACTTCAGCCCCGGTAAATCGGCGGTGTTGTGAATTCTTTTTTTAACTCAGTGGAGCCCATACCTTGCAAGTACATCGCAGTAGCATGAATATCAAGTTTCCCCATTGGATCGTTCAGCTCAGCTGCACGGCTCACTACAGGAAGCTTGATATTCTTTTTTTGCAGATTTAGATAGCTTCTCCCGGCTTCTGACATGCCGAGGAGCCGGATATAAGCCGGAGCTTCAAATGAGCGCAGGAGCTGCCATGTAAAGCCTGTGTAGATATGCGTCAGCATCCGTTGGATCCGTGTCCGTGTAAACCGTTTTGATTTAATAAGTGAAATGAACGCTTCAAAGCTGTCTGCTGTTTTGGCGGACTGGTAGATTAAATTTTCGATGCCTTCAGTCACTTCGGCATACAGTTTCAACCTTTCAGGCCCTTCCCGCAAAACTGTAAAGCGCAACAAAGGATAGAACTGTTCCCAGCTGCCGAAGGAACCGTATTCTTTTTCCGCTTTCTTTAATGACGCAATCGAAGTTTTTGGCATATAAGCCGATAATTCCTCGACGGAGTCTCCTTTAAAGAATGCATCGCGAATTCCGGTGGCACTGGCAATCGGCAGTCCTGCTTGGATCGGGTCATGATAATTGGCGCCTATACGCTGGATGGTCAGGGGGGTTATGGAAGAGCCGAGTTTTTGAGCGGCTTCCAGATAATGAAAACCTAAAATATTATTCGGCTGCGTCAAATCGGCAAAGTCCGTGCCATTGCCAACCAAAGACAAGTAGGCGTTATTCAGTGCTTTGGGGTAGCTGATGCCGGTCTGGACAGCTTCATGGATAAGCTGCTGGTATGCCATCGCATGTTCAGTCAGCAATTGGTGTGAATTCAAGAATGGCTCAATAGCCCCCTGTTCACTGCCGAAGCAAAAAGAAGAGCAGCCGATGGCATCGAGCAGCGCGATGCCGCCTTTTGCGAAATCTGCGGCCTGAGCCGTTGCATACACATAGGGAAGTTCTATTACCAGATCGATGCCGGCATCCAATGCCATCTCTGTGCGTGCCCATTTATCGGCGAATGCCGGTTCCCCGCGCTGCAGGAACTGTCCGCTCATCGCTGCGATGACGATGTCGGCGCCTGACTCTTTACGGGCTTGCTGGGCGTGATGGAGGTGTCCGTTATGAAAAGGGTTGTATTCAACAATAATTCCTACAGCTTCCAATCTGCTCACCTCTTTGGTAGAATTAACAATAGTATACCGATGTTTGAAATAGTGTGACAAGATTTTTTCTTGACATCTTTTTCTGTGCATTATATAATCAACTTTGTTGTCTTGAGGTGATTACTTATGAAAATAGCGATTCAACAGCTTCAAAAGCATCGCAAAGACGGACTGCCAATTGACCAAATGGTTCATTTGGATGCAGTGAAATCACGGAATAGCGATATTCGGGAAATTTCGCCTGTACATGTTACAGGACATTGCACAATTGGTTCGCAACAATTAACGTGCCAAATCCATCTCGAAGGTATGCTTACGCTGCCTTGTGCCAGAACTTGGGAGGATGTTGAGTTTCCGATAAACGTTGATTCGGTTGAAGTCTTCGATTGGTCTGAAAATGCCAAAGAGGATAAGCTAAGCGATGTTCACCCTGTAGAAACTGAGATCATTGATCTTCAGCCGATACTGGAAGAATTAGTTTTGCTGGAAATACCGATTCAGGTGTTTAAGGAAGACGCTGATCAGGCCGTCATCAAAGGCGGGAATGATTGGTCGTATTCAACAGACGAAGAGTACGAAGCTGAGAAAGAAGCGGCACCACCAAAACCGGATCCAAGACTTGCTGATTTAGCAAAGTATTTTGATCAGTCAGATGAATAGAATTAGTGTAAGGAGGTGTCACCAATGGCTGTACCAGCTAGAAGAACGTCCAAAACCGCTAAAAGAAAACGCCGTACACATTTTAAATTGTCAGTGCCGGGCATGGTAATTTGCCCAAGCTGTGGCGAAAGTAAATTGGCTCACCACGTCTGCAAAGCATGTGGATCATACAAAGGGAAAGAAGTAGTAGCAAGCAAATAAAACAGTATTTGCTGCTGAAAGGCTATTGAGAGGCCATGGCTCTCGATAGCCTTTTTCTCTATACATAAGCAAGTGGCGGATTTAACCGCCAACAGAAAAATTGGCAGAAGAGAGGGATTCTATTGTCTTATACAATCAACCTTACAGAGGGAATTATGACATTTACGATTGACCGGCCCCATATCCGCAACGCCATCAACGATGAAGTCACAATGGGACTGGAGGAATTGGTGGAAAAGGCACAGCATCCTTCTGTCCGGGCCGTTATCATCACAGCTGCCGGCAAGCAGGCCTTTTGTTCAGGCGGCGACCTGTCGGTATTCCATGCCCTTCGAACGGAAGAACAGGCATACGGCATGCTGAAGCGCATGAGCGAAGTGCTCTATTCAATCAAAACACTGCCTGTACCGGTTGTGGCAGTTGTTAATGGTGCAGCAGTCGGCGGCGGCTGCGAAATCGCCACAGCGTGCGATTACAGGCTTGTATGGGACCATGCCAAGTGCGGCTTTATCCAAGGCACGCTAGCTATCACCAGCGGCTGGGGAGGCGGAACATATCTACTGGAAACCTTGCAGCATGACAAAGCGTTGCAAATGCTCAGTGAAGCTAAGGTATACACAGCGTCTGAATTAAAAGAGTCCGGTTGGGCATCAGTGATTATTCGCAGTGACCAAGATATCATTGACTTTTTCAAATCGATGAAGAAAGTCCATCCCGACGTTCACCGCGCCTATAAGGAAATGGCCATCCGCAAATGGCAGAAGACCGATTTGAAAGAACGTGTGGAACAGGAAGTTAGAAGATGCGCTATTTTATGGGAGAAAGACGCCCATCATGATGCGGTCGATGGCTTCCTCAATAAAACGAAAAAATGAAATCCCTTTTCGGAGGGGTTTCTTTTTTATGGAATTCTTCAGAAAGTCCGGGTGTGGCGCGCTTGAAGAGTAGACTGGGTCATAGCTCCACACAACATGGGCTTGGCGATTTGAGAGAATAATTTTATGTTTCATTCTACTTAAAAAGAAATATTTTAATGAATAGTTGAAATCGCTTACAAAATTCGTATATGCTATAGAAGGGAGAAAACATAGGGGGTATTTCTAATATGAAAAAAATCCTGATCGCGAACCGGGGAGAAATCGCACGCCGAATCATTCGGACCTGCGAACGACTCGGTATCGAGACGGTTGCTATTCATTCTGAGGCAGATGGGGATCTGCCTTACGTCAGTGAAGCGACCCAAGCTGTACTGATCGGTCCAAATCCGGTCGTACAGTCTTACCTGCAAATCGATAAAATTATTGAAGAAGCTAAAAAACACGGTGTGGACGCCATCCATCCGGGATATGGGCTGCTGTCGGAAAATGCCGGTTTTGCCCGTCGCGTGGCAGAAGCCGGGATGGTCTTTATCGGACCTTCAAGCGATATCATCGAAAAGATGGGGGATAAAATTAAATCCCGCAGAACGATGATCAAGGCTTCTGTACCTGTCGTCCCTGGTACAGAAGAAGGTGTGACGACACTTGAAGAAGCTTTGCAGGAAGCTGAAGCTATCGGTTATCCATTGATGCTGAAAGCCAGTGCAGGCGGCGGTGGAATCGGTATGGTGCGCTGTGAAAGTGAGCAAGCGCTCACTCAACAGTTTGTCTCTGTTAAAAACCGCGCGAAGGCCTATTTTGGAGACGATGTGGTTTATTTGGAGAAATTTATTGCTGACGCCCGCCATATTGAAGTTCAGATTTTCGGCGACCACCATGGCAATCTTGTTCATTTATACGAACGGAATTGTTCAGTCCAGCGCCGCAACCAGAAAGTGATTGAAGAATCGCCTTCGCCGAATTTGCCGCAAGATGTCCGCGAACGGCTTTGCGAAGCTGCGCTGCAGGCTGGAAAAGCGGTTAACTACACCAATGCGGGAACCGTCGAATTTATCGTCGACCCGGATAATAACTTTTATTTCCTGGAGATGAATACGCGTCTGCAAGTCGAGCATCCTGTCACCGAAGAAGTGACAGGGCTGGATCTTGTTGAATGGCAGCTGACTGTAGCTGATGGGGGAGAATTGCCTTCTCAGGACAGCATACAGACAAAAGGCCACGCCATTGAGTACCGCGTGTATGCTGAAGACCCAAAAACATTTTTCCCATCTCCAGGTAAGCTCGAAAAGCTTCAATGGGGAGAAGGCGCACGTATTGAAACGGGTTACGAAGAAGGCAACCAAGTGACGCCTTTCTACGATCCGATGATTTCAAAAATTATCATCCGCGGAACCGACCGGATTGATGCTTTGTCAAAATCACAGACTTTTTTCAATCATGTTACAATTACTGGTGTAAAAACCAATATTCCTTTATTTAAGGAATTTATTAGGTCAGAGGAATTTATTTCAGGTGATTACGCAACTGCGGTATTGCCGCAATGGATGGAAAAAATAAAGGAGGAACACACATTATGAAAGAATTGAAAGCATCTATGGCAGGAACGGTATTAAACGTATTGGCGGCTGAAGGGGAAGCGGTAACTGCCGGACAAGCTGTTTTGACAATCGAGTCCATGAAAATGGAAATTCCAGTAGAAGCTGAATTTGGCGGAAAAGTCGAGAAAGTTCATGTCGAAGTTGGCGGCTTTGTCAACGAAGGCGATCTGCTGTTGACGGTCGGCGAATAAAGAGAAACTTCAATCAGTGGGGGTTCTTCATCCCCCATTGGTAAAAAGCGGAACATCGGCTAAACGCGCCGCGTCCTGCGGCAACGCCTATGTAACCGGCATCCTGTCGGCCCGATCCAATCGGACTTTTACGGTCAGTGGATCTCCCGCTTGCAGAAGCGGGAGTCTTACTGCCCGTTAAAGCGGGATAATCGATTTTATTGCAAAGGGGACAGTGAGATGACGAAAACGACTGAAACAACAGGGTATAACGAACGCTTGGAACAAAAACTGTCGAAAATTTTTGCTGGGGGGCAGCAAAAATACCACGACAAACTGAAAGAAAGCAATAAATTATTTGTCCGTGATCGTTTGAAGTTATTGTTTGATGACGAGAACTATGCGGAAGATGGACGTTTTGCCAATGTCGAAGCAGAAGATCTTCCGGCGGATGGCGTTATTACAGCCATTGGGAAAGTCAACGGGGAAACCGTTTGTGTAATGGCCAACGATTCAACGGTCAAAGCCGGGTCATGGGGTTCGCGTACAGTAGAAAAAATCATCCGCATCCAGGAAACAGCTGAAAAAATGCAAGTACCGATGCTCTATTTGGTGGATTCTGCGGGAGCCCGGATCACAGATCAGCTGGATATGTTCCCAAATCGCCGGGGAGCAGGCAAAATTTTTCATAATCAGGTGAGAATGTCCGGAATGGTTCCGCAAGTGTGCTTATTGTTCGGTCCATCTGCTGCAGGAGGTGCCTATATTCCGGCTTTCTGTGATATCGTCATCATGGTTGAGGGCAATGCCTCGATGTATTTGGGGTCGCCTCGTATGGCGGAAAAAGTCATCGGAGAAAAAGTGACGCTAGAAGAGATGGGTGGAGCCCGCATGCACTGCACCGTCAGTGGTGTCGGCGATGTATTGGTGGCCACGGAAGAAGAAGCAATTTCTGAAGCGCGCCGCTATTTGACGAATTTCCCGTCTAATTTTGCCCTCAAGCCTGAAAAGATTGAGGCAAAAGCAGCCAAAGCAGGGCGTTCGCTGGAAGCAATTATCCCGGAAAACCAAAATGCGCCGTTTGACATGTATGAACTGATTGATCAATTAGTCGATGAAGGCAGCTTTTTTGATATCAAAAAGCTGTTCGCTGGGGAATTGATTACAGGAATTGCACGTATCGACGGCCAGGTGGTCGGCATTCTTGCCAACCAGCCAAAGGTTAAAGGGGGAGTCCTATTCGGTGATTCAGCCGACAAAGGAGCAAAATTCATCAACCTTTGCGATGCATTTTCAATTCCGTTGTTGTTCCTGGCAGACGTTCCAGGCTTTATGATCGGCACAAAAGTCGAACGTGCCGGCATCATCCGCCATGGTGCCAAGTTCATCGCCGCAATGAGTTCAGCGACAGTGCCGAAAATCTCTGTCATTGTCCGCAAAGCCTATGGAGCCGGTCTCTATGCGATGGCAGGCCCAGCCTTCGAACCGGATGTCTGCATCGCGTTGCCGACAGCGCAAATTGCAGTGATGGGTCCTGAAGCGGCGGTAAATGCCGTTTACTCGAATAAAATTGAAGCCATCGAAGATCCGAAAGAACGCCTTCAGTACGTACAGCAAAAACATCAGGAATACAAAGAGGAAATCGATATTTATCGTCTGGCATCTGAATTGATCATTGATGAAATTGTCGCGCCGCATCAATTGCGTTCGGTACTTTCTCAACGCCTGTCTTTTTATGAAACAAAAGATTTGCCATTGCCATATCGAAAACATCCGATTTATCCTGTATAATAAAGTTTATTATTGGAAGTCTGCCTAATATGGGCAGGCTTCTTTTTTAAGAAACTGTGGCACTGTAAGGAGTGATTCTATGAAATATGCAATTGTCGGAGCTGTGGCCAACGGAATGCTGCCAGCCTATCTATTGAAAAAAGCGGGCCATGATGTACAAGTGGTCACGGAGCATGAAGAACAAGCTGCGTCGATCAACGAGCAGGGAATCATACATGGTAAGGACCGGCAGTATATAAAAGCCTACACGGATATTGAGCAGATCGATCCGGACGCTTTTATTCTTCTGACGGTGAAGTACGAAGATCTTCAGCCGATTTTAAGGCTTCTGAAAATCCGCTGTCCAAGCAACCGGATTGTTTTCCTTCAGCAAGGGATGCTGTTTTTGGAAAAAGCCAGAACTTTGTCGCATCGCCATATTGCAGCAGCTGTTTTGGAAACAGATTGCGTCAAGTTGAGCAATACGGAAATTAGTTTCAGCAAAACTGCACACGTCACCTATGGTTTGGTAAAAGGCCATATGGAAGAGTTTCAGCCGCTTCTTGAATCTTCTGCCTGGCAGACAAATTGGGTGGAGACGATTGAAGAGCAGCTTTTTGAAAGCTTGCTGTTCAGCAGCTTGATCGATCCATTGACAGCGTTGATGAAAATCCGCAACGGTGAATTGATCACCAATCCACATGCATATGAATTGTTCAGAAACCTGTACAACGAACTTTATTTGGCATTTCCTGAAATTGAATCGCTGCAGCCGATTGAGAAAGTGGCTGCATTCTGTGCAGCAGAGCCAGAACGAGCATCGGCAATGTTGACAGATCGCTTGGCAGGCGATCCGATGGAAGTTGAAGGATTGATGCTGTATGTATTGAATCGTTCCAAATTGGAATTGCCTTTATTCAAGGCTTTCTATCACCTATTAAAAACTGTTGAGGTAGAAAAATGACGCTATTACATACAATTGGAACGATTTTTCTTTATATTCCCTTTCTTCTTTTCATCTTTGTTTATTTTTTGTTTTTAAGAAAGAAAAAACGGAAAGCGCTTGGTGTGGCATCTGATATCACCACTTTCTTGCTATTTTTTTCCGTACCTGCGTCGGTAGACTTCCTATGGGGCTATTCTGTATCTGCGATTGTTTATTTCGTGGCACTTGTATTGGCGATCGTCTTGCTGGTCATCGAATGGAGAACCGCCAAAGAAATTGAAATCATCCCGTTTTTCCGGAAATTATGGAGAACCTGCTTTCTGCTATTGGCTTTCGCTTATGCGTTTGTATGGCTGGCCGGACTGGTAATGATCATCATTGAATCAGTTTAGCAGGCGTATTTTTTTTCTTTAGGAGATGCGTTTGATATAGTAGATTTTAAATGTAAAGGGAAAAGGGGACTTTTTTTCATGAAGGTAGAGGAACAATATATAGAATCGGCCAGTAAATTGATGAGTGATTATGTAAATGGCAGACCGGCCATCCGCCAGTATTTTTCATATGATCCGCAAATGCAGTCACTTGAAGGGCGATTGAAGAAGCTTCAAAGCCATTCTGTCGATCGCATCAAACTGTCAGGCGTTTTGCGTCAATACATGGGACGGAATGGATTGTCCGAATCAGCAGAACGGCATTTGAAGAGTTTCGAAGAAGGTGCGCCGGTGGTTGTGACAGGCCAACAGGCAGGCCTCTTAACAGGTCCCTTATATACGGTACATAAAGCAATATCGGTTATTGTTCTGGCCAAACAGGCTTCTGCGCAGCTGAACACCAAAGTGGTGCCGGTATTTTGGATTGCCGGAGAAGACCACGATTTGGCTGAAATCAGCCATCTGTACAGAGAAGTCAATGGACGAGTGGATAAATTAAACATTCCGCACGCTGAATATGGAAAGCATTCCGCTTCTTCTGCCACGCTGAATAAACCGAAGATCGCTTCTTTTCTGGAAGAGTATTTCCGCAGTCTTCCCGAAACCGAACATACCAAAGAAATCCATGGCCTGGTTTTCGGTTTGTTGGAACAATCTGTATCCTTCACCGATTTCTTCGCATGCCTGCTCGATCATTTTTTCAAGGAAGAAGGACTATTGTATATCGATGCGGCAGATGAAAATCTTCGCAACTATGAGTCTCCTTATTTCAAACAGATGATTGAACGATCCGCCGAAATTGCGGAAACGGTTGCAGCCGCTGAGCGATCATTGGCGAAGGACGGCTATAGTGCCGTCATCGGAGCCGAAGAAAACGCAGCCCATTTGTTTATTACAGTGAAGGGGGAACGCTTGCTGCTAGAGCGCCAAGACGGGGAGTTTGTTGCGAACAACGGTGCCATCCGCTTTACAAAGCAACAGCTTTTGGATATAGCTGAAAAGACTCCTGAACTGCTGAGCAATAATGTGGTGACACGACCGCTGATGCAGGAAATGGTCTTCCCGGTGCTGGCTTTTGTAGGCGGCCCTGGAGAAATCGCTTATTGGGCAGCTTTCAAAGGCGCTTTCGAATTGTTCGGCATGGAACTGCCGGTTGTTATGCCGCGCTTAAGCCTGACTTTAGTGAACCGCCAGACGCAGCGTCTTTTAGAAAAGTACAATTTGGATTTTGCTGCAGTGGTCAACGAGCGGCAAGTGGCCATCAAAAGAAATGAGTTGATGGACTCGATCCGTGAAAAGGAAGCCGAGGCCCTGATTGCGGAGCTGCAGAACCAGGTCGAAAAAGCATACAAAGAGATCCATAAAAAGTTCTCTACCATCAGCACGGGATTAACGCCGATTGTGGAAAAAAATCTGCAATTGCACGTTAAGCAATTAAGTTTTTTGAAGAATAAACTGGAAGATGAAGTGGTGCTTCAAAATAGCATTGAGTTTGGCCATTACGCTGCCATTGAAAACGAGTTGCTGCCGAATGGTGGGTTCCAAGAACGAATCTATAGCCCGTTTATTTATATGAATCAATACGGAAGTGGACTCGTAAAAGATCTTCTGGCATTGCCATTGAAGTATGATAAAAATCATAAAATTATTTGGTTATAATTGTCAAAAAGTCTGCATTCGCAGGCTTTTTTTATGTCAAAATAACTTGTTGAGACATTTTAATGTAACAAACGTGAAATATTTCAAAAACAAGTGGTGACAAGTGGGGGATTGTGGTACATTTAGTACAATAAGTGGGGTGAAGGGTATGTTCATGGGCGAATATCAACATAGCGTTGATGCGAAGGGACGGTTAATCGTTCCGGCAAAGTTTCGTGAGCAGCTGGGTGACCATTTTGTCATTACCCGAGGCCTAGATCAATGCTTATTTGGTTACACTATGGACGAATGGCAGAAAATTGAAGAAAAGCTGAAAGAGCTGCCGGTCACCAAAAAAGACGCTCGTGCTTTTACACGTTTCTTTTTTTCAGGAGCTACAGAAGTGGAACTTGATAAGCAAGGACGCGTCAATATACCGACGACATTAATTTCTTATGCGAAACTTGAAAAAGAATGCATCATCTTAGGTGTGTCCAACCGTTTTGAAATATGGGCAAAAGATTCATGGGAAAGCTATTTTGCAGCATCTGAAGATTCCTTTAACGAAATCGCGGAAAATTTAACTGATTTTGACTTTTAAAAATGAACGGGGGAAATGGATTGTTCAACCACACCACGGTTTTACTGCATGAAACTGTCGATGGTCTGAACGTTCGTCCTGACGGCATATATGTGGATTGTACGCTGGGCGGCGCAGGCCACAGCGAATATTTGGTTCAGCAATTATCTGACCAAGGTCATTTGTATTGCTTTGATCAAGACGCGACGGCACTGGCTCATGCAAAAGAAAAACTGCAAGATTACTTACATAGAATTACATTCATCCATGCCAACTTTAAGTTTTTAAAAGAAGAGCTGGAAATGCGTGGAGTGGAAAAAGTCGATGGCATTCTTTATGACCTCGGTGTTTCTTCCCCGCAATTAGATACTCCAGAACGCGGTTTCAGCTACCATAACGACGCGCCACTGGATATGAGAATGGATCAAAGCGCTGAATTGAGCGCCTATCACGTCGTCAACGAATGGTCTTTTGAAGACTTGGTAAGAATTTTCTACCGCTACGGTGAAGAAAAATTCTCTAAACAGATAGCCCGCAAAATCGAAGCTGCACGAGAAAAGCAACCCATTGAAACAACGGGGCAACTAGTCGAATGCATCAAAGACGGTATTCCTGCTTTTGCCCGCCGCAAAGGCGGACATCCTGCGAAACGGGTATTTCAAGCGATTCGGATTGCCGTAAATGATGAACTGGGCGCTGCTGAGACATCGCTGCAGGATGCAATTGATCTATTGGCCATTGGGGGAAGAATCAGTGTCATCACCTTCCATTCCCTTGAAGACCGGCTTTGCAAAGCGATTTTCAAAGAAGCCTCGTCCCTCCCGGAACTGCCGCCGAATTTGCCGGTGATTCCAGACGGGATGGAGCCGATACTGAAGCTGATTACAAGAAAACCGATTCTGCCAACAGAAGAAGAGCTTGCACACAATAACCGGTCAAGATCCGCAAAATTGCGGATTGCAGAAAAAATAAATGAGTAAGGACGTGTTCAAATGGCGTTGAATGCAAGAACTGAAACCTACATCCAACAGCCGGCCGTTCCTCAAAATCCGAGTCGGCAGCCGGTAAGAAGAAAGAGTTTAATCACTAAAGGTGAAAAAATACTGTATGTAACTTTCGTAGCAGTCTGTATCCTGTGCGCCTTGGTGATTTTGCAGAATCAATCAAAGATTCAGGCATCCACACAAGAAATCCAAACAATTGAACAATCAGTCAGTGAAATGACGAAGCAAAATTCAGATTTGTCCGTACAGGTGAAAGAACTGTCTTCATACGAGCGCATTTGGGCAAAAGCGAAAGACCTTGGCCTTAAATTAAATGAGCACAATGTAAAGGTAGTGCCTGGACAATGAAAAAAAAGTTTCGATTTCAAGGAGGAGCCTTTCTGCTATTTTTGTTATTTGCAGGGCTCTTTTTCCTTTTATTGACCAGAATTGTGACGATTCAAGCAACGGGAGAAGTGGAAGGGCAGGAACTTGCTGCCAGAGCAGCAGCGAAATACAGCCAGGAAGAAGTATTGACTGCTGAACGGGGCCGCATCATTGACCGGAGCGGAGAAGTGATTGCTGAAGACACACTCACTTACAAACTTGTCGCGGTACTGGACGAATCAGCAACGCAAAAAGCCGGTGATCCACGGCATGTCGTAGACGTGGAAGAAACAGCCCAAAAATTGGCTGGATACCTGGATGCTTCTGAAGAAAGTATTTTAGAGACATTGAAACAAGGCGTGGAAAAAGATCGCTATCAAGTGGAATTCGGTTCTGCAGGACGCGAAATCAGCCACACAAAGATGCTTGAAATGAAAGAAGCCAATATTCCGGGATTATTGTTTGTCCGGGATTTGAAAAGGCTATACCCGAACGGCGTCTTTGCGTCTCACCTGATTGGCTATGCCATGAAAGAAGAGCTGAAGGATGGCGAAACCAAGACTACCGGGAGGATGGGACTGGAATCCATTCACAATGAAGTATTGACCGGCAAGAACGGAAGAATGGAATTCGATACGGATAAATGGGGCTTCCTATTGCCTAATAGTGAGTCGGCAGTTACACCAGCCGAAGACGGTTCAGACGTTCAGCTGACTTTAGACAGAACCTTGCAGAATTTCCTGGAAGACGCCATGTCTGGAGTTCAGGAAGAATACGATCCGACGCGAATGATCGCCGTAGTTGCTGATCCGAAAACTGGTGAAATTCTGGCTATGTCACAGCGTCCGACGTTCAACCCGAATACACGTGAAGGACTTTCGGACAATTGGCTGAACGAAAGCATCGAATTGACGATTGAACCAGGATCTCCAATGAAGATGTTTACATTGGCAGCTGCAATAGAAGAAGGCAAATGGGATCCGAACGCTGTCTATAACTCTGGAACCTATAATTTATTAGGCACTACCATCGGTGACCATAACGGTGGGCGCGGTTGGGGAACCATCTCCTTCCTTGAAGGGATTCAACGCTCTTCTAACGTATCGATGGCCTATTTATTGGAGCGCATGGGAGCAGACACGTTTATGAAATACGTGGATGCATTTGGATTTGGCAAACAGACTGGCATCGATCTGCCGAAAGAGGCAGCCGGTAAAATACTGGATCAATACCCAATCAATAAATTGACGACAGCATATGGACAGGGATCGACAGTAACGCCGATTCAGATGATTCAAGCCGCCTCTGCTATTGCAAATGACGGCGTCATGATGAAACCGTACGTCATCGATCAAATCAAGAACAAGGATACTGGAAAAGTCACGGTTAAAAGTGAGCCGGAAGAAGCCGGGAAGCCTGTGTCAGCAGAAACTGCTGAAAAAGTACGGGAAGTTCTTGCGTCAACCGTGACTTCCGAAGTCGGTTCAGCAAGAGGATTTGCATTGCAGGATTACACGATTGCCGGGAAGACGGGTACAGCGCAAGTTCCGAAAGAAGGCGGCGGCTATTTGAAAGGCAGAAACAATTATTTGTTCTCGTTCCTTGGAATGGCGCCTGCAGATGATCCGGAACTGCTTATCTATATCGGTGTCCAGCAACCGAATGTGCCTGCTGATGAATATGGTTCTGTACCGGTAGCGAAAATCTTTACTTCTGTCATGGAAAATAGCTTGAAGTATTTGAACATTGAGCCAGAAAATATGGCGGAAGCTACGACGATGCCTGTGGAAGAATATACAGGTAAATCTGTGGCAGAGGCTACTGAAGAGTTGACTGAGCTTGGTGTCGAAGTCGTTGTTACAGGTGACCAGTCAGAAGTCGTGGCTCAGTACCCGGAAAATGAGGACACTGTACTGAAAGGCGGCAAAGTTATTCTGAAGACAGCGGGTAAAACGGCGTTGCCTGATTTTACTGGCTGGTCAAAACGTGAACTGCTTGCCTATCAGTCCTTAAGCGGCTTAGCATTGGAAATTGCGGGCCAAGGATATGTTTTGACGCAAAGCATTGCGGAAGGCGAAATTGTAGAGGATAATGAGCCTGTAGTAATTGAGCTTCATCCTCCGGAAATTTATTATCCAGCGCAGGCACAAGAAGACGCAGCCGCCGAAGACGATGGCGAGCAGCTGCTTGAAGAAGAGGCTGCAAAAGGTTTTGAAGCTGAAAGTGAACAGCAGGAACCACAAACGGACACTGAAGCTACGGAAACAGAAGCACAAACTTCTGAAACAGCAACAGTGGAAACAGAAGAAGTAGAAGCAACAACAGAAGAAGCAACAACAGATGAAGCCGAAGCCACGGAAACAGAAACAGAAGAAACAACCGAGTAATCTCGTGTTTAAAGGAGCTCTCTAAATGAACGCTTATACAATAATGGGTCTTGGACTTGCTTTAATCCTAACGGTCGTGCTTATGCCGATTTTCATTCCGTTGTTGAAACGGATGAAATTCGGGCAAAGCATCCGTGAAGAAGGACCTGAATCACATATGAAGAAAACAGGAACGCCGACTATGGGCGGACTGGTTTTCTTAATTTCAATCATCATCACTGTGCTATTGGTTGCCTGGTTTGCCGAACTTTTGAATGCCAAAGTACTGATTCTATTGCTTGTACTTTTCGGATATGGATTGATCGGATTCCTGGATGACTTTATCAAAGTAGTCTTAAAAAGAAATCTGGGATTGACTTCATTGCAGAAGTTAATCGCACAAATCGTCATCGCAGTCATTTCGTTCTTGGTATTGAACGGCATCGATTTTGAGACTGGCGTAACAATTCCATTTACAGATATCGCACTGGAATTATCCTGGTTCTATGTATTCTTCATTGTCTTTTGGCTGGTCGGGTTTTCCAATGCAGTCAATTTGACAGATGGGCTCGACGGCTTAGTGGCCGGCACAGCTTCAATTGCATTTGCTGCATTTGGCCTATTGGCGATTTATCAAGACCAAATCGGCATTGCCATCTTTACTTTTTCCGTCACAGGCGGTTTGCTTGGATTTTTGATTTTCAATAAATATCCGGCTAAAGTCTTTATGGGAGATACGGGTTCATTGGCTTTGGGTGGCGCATTGGCCATGGTGTCTATTTTGTTGAAACAGGAATTGCTGCTATTGCTGATTGGGCTTGTTTTCGTTATCGAAACAGCTTCAGTTATTCTGCAGGTCGGCAGTTTCAAATTGCGCCAGAAACGAATCTTTAAAATGAGCCCGATCCACCATCATTTTGAATTAAGCGGATGGTCAGAATGGAAAGTAGTCATCGTATTCTGGTCAGTCGGTCTTATCAGCGCGGCAATCGCAGTCTTTTTGGAGGTAATGTAAATGAAAGAGGTGCCACAATTACACCATAAAAAAATCTTGGTTCTGGGTCTTGCGAAAAGCGGATTTACCGCTGCACGCATCCTTCACAAACTGGGAGCATTTGTTACAGTCAACGACTCCAAGCCTTTTGAAGAAAATCCGGAAGCGCAAGAGTTATTAAATATGGGCGTCACCGTTATTTGTGGGAGACATCCTGAAGATTTACTGGAAGAGGGATTTGAACTGGTTGTCAAAAATCCGGGTATCCCTTATACCAATGTATTGATTGAATCTGCACTGGAGAAGAACATTCCGGTTTGGACTGAAATTGAGTTGGCTTATCTGATCAGTGAAGCGCCATTTATCGGCATCACTGGATCTAACGGCAAAACGACAACGACCACTTTGTTGTTCCATATGCTCAACCAAGACAATAAAAAGCCATTGATTGCCGGGAATATCGGCACAGTTGCAAGCGGGGTTGCTGAAAAAGCGAAGCCTGAAAATGTGGTGGTGACCGAATTGTCTTCTTTCCAACTAAAAGGAACTGAGTCTTTCCGCCCGAATATCGCAATTATCACGAATATTTACGAAGCGCATCTGGATTATCATGGGACGATTGAAGACTATCGAGCTTCAAAAATGAAGCTTACTGAAAATCAGACAGCTGAGGATTATTTCATATATAATGCCGATCAGCCTTTGTTGGTGAACCATGCCAAAAACTGCAAAGCGCAGTTGGTGCCGTTCACTTTAAAAGGACGGACGCCGACAAGTATCAGTGCTGACAGTGATTTCATATACTGGAAAGGCGAAAAGCTGATTGAACGTTCAAAAATTATACTTGGCGGACAGCATAACCTGGAGAACATTTTGGCGGCAACCGCTGCAGCTATGTTGTGGGGTGGAACGAAGGAGACCATCATACGTGTTTTGACTTCTTTCACGGGCGTTAAGCATCGTTCCCAGTTTATTGTGGAGTGGCAAGGACGCAAATTCTACAACGATTCGAAGGCGACCAATGCCTTAGCGACGAAAAGTGCATTGGAAGCTTTCCCGGAAAATATCATCTTATTGGCTGGAGGGTTGGAGCGAAACCATTCACTCGAAGAAATCCGTCCTTATATGAATCGGGTCAAAGCTTTGATTACGTTTGGGGAGACGGCACAGCGCTTTACAGCTTTTGCAGAAGACTGTGGTGTAGCACATATCGTACAAGCAGGGAAAATGGATGACGCGGTCGAGAAAGCGATCAATCATTCCGCCAGCGGCGACACGATCCTCTTATCTCCTGCATGCGCAAGCTGGGACCAATACGACAGTTTTGAAATTCGAGGCGATGCTTTCATTACCGCAGTCCAGCAGATGACGGAAGCCAACGAATAAAAGATAAGGGGCAGCAATTATGGACAAAGTGATTGACATCGAAGAACGCATCCCGACGCTCCGCGAGCGCCGGAAAAGAAGAACCAATCGCAAGTTCGTGGCGCTGCTGTTCATTTTCCTCACTTTGCTTGCCGTACTTTTATACAGCCAGTCGAAGTACAGTGAAATCCAGACGATTACCATTGAAGGCGCTGTGCTCTTTGACAAGGAAAGCTACCAGGCTGCAAGTGGATTAGCCGTCGGAGATTCGATGTGGTCTTTCGATGCAGGAGCGGTAGCGAAAGAATTGGAAAAACTCGAGTGGATTGAAGACGCCTCTGTCGAGAAAAAATGGCTGACAGGCGTGGAAATCAAGCTGACTGAATATGTTCAAATGGGTTACTTAGACCGTGGCAACAGCTACCAGATTGTGCTATCCAATAATTTGGCTCTGGATCAGCCGGTCACTGTCGTCGACGGTCCGATCTATTCGAATTTTGAAGACGATAAGAAACGGAAGAAACTGGTAGATCAATTATTGGAAATCGATGCTGAGGTTCTTCAACTAGTTTCACAAGTGATACTGGATCCTGATCAGGAAGACGCAGACTACGTAACTTTATATATGAACGATGGAAATGAGATCCACGGCATTTTGAGTACCTTGGCTGAAAAAATTAATTATTATCCTTCTGTCATTGCTCAATTGGAAGAAGGGCAGAAAGGCATTATCGATATGGAAGTCGGGATTTTCTTCCGTTCTTATGCAGATGTCTTTGGCCTCGAGAAGGAAGGTGCCGACGATGAAGAACCCGAAGAAGAGTAACCGCAAAAACTTCAGTAAATCGATCGTTTTTTCACTGGTCTTTTTGGTTCTTGGTTTTATCATGGCTTATTCCTACAGCTTGTCGAATGCCAATAAAGAAACAGAAGGATTTACAGGTGGAGCCTTTTTTGAACAGGAAGAACGGTATCGGAAAGACCTGATCGAGCAGCAGGAACACAATAAGGAATTGCGTGAAGAATTGCAGGAAAAGCAAGGCAAGGTCCAAGAATTTGAAAAATCATTTGCGGATGGAGAAAATCGCTATACCGAATACGCAGCCGAAGCCGAAGAACTGCGGCGGTACCTTGGGTTGGTGCCAGTTCAAGGGAACGGTTTGAAAGTGACGTTGCAGGACGGCGATTACAATCCCAATTCAGTGAATCCGAACGATTACATTGTTCACGAAAGCCATGTTTTCCAAGTGATCAATGAATTGTATATTTCCGGAGCTGAAGCCATTTCCATCAATGGCCAGCGCATTCATGGAAACTCCTACATCGTCTGTACAGGGCCGGTCATCACCGTCGATGGCGTGCAATACCCAGCACCGTTTGTCATAGAAGCGATTGGTGAACCTGATGTATTGACTTCTTCGATGGAATTGACGGGTGGCATCATGGATCAATTGCTGAATGATAATATCATTGTGACGTTGGATGAGGGGCAATTGATTGAAATGCCTGCTCTTCTGGCGGAATCATGAGTCAGGGGGGAATTGCGTGAAGAAAAGGATTCTTACCCGATTTACGGTGATTATGTTTATAATCGGTTTAATGACAGCCATTCAGTACAATACGATCAATGAACCGGACATCCGTGATACACGGGATGCCTGGGAAATCAGACAGGAATTGGCAAGAGAAAATCAGCTTCAATCAGAGCTGTTATCTGAAATCAGCTCACTCGATGATACTTTAGGCAAATACGAAGCTGCTTCGGATGCGAGCCCAGAGCAAGCGCTGCGGGAAACAGCGGGTGAACTTAGAAAAGCCGCTGGCCTGGCAGAAACTGTTGGACCCGGCATCGAAGTCCTGATTGAACCTTCCCTGGAAGCGGTTGCGATGGGACTGGACATTGAAGGGATTTCACCAGATTTGCTTATTCGCCTGGTAAATGAAATCAACCGTTTCAATGGCTTATATGTATCGATTGATGGCAAACGAATCATCAACACGACAGCGATCCGGGATATAAACGGCCAAACGACCGTCAATACGAAACCGGTCGATACACCGCCGTTTTCCATCAAAATCATCTCGAAGTCGTTGGAAGACTCGGAAAAGCTGTATAATCATTTATTGGCGTCGCGTATTCTGGACGACTTCTATATCGATAACTTGACATTGACAGTCTCTGAGCCTCAAACTGACCTTGTCATCGAGGCATACGACGGTGCTATCGACACCAAATATTTACAGGCATCAGAGGGGGAATAGCGATGTGGTTGTCCATATTAGGTTTAATACTCGGAATATCGCTCGGGCTTTTGACGGATATTCAAATCCCTCCGGAATATGCCAATTACCTGTCCATAGCCGTATTGGCGTCACTCGATACGCTTTTTGGCGGAATTCGTGCACATCTTCAGCAGGTTTATGACGACAAGGTATTTGTATCCGGTTTTTTCTTTAATATCGCCCTTGCAGCAGGTCTTGCTTTTCTGGGTGTCCATTTAGGGGTAGATTTATACTTAGCGGCAATCTTTGCGTTCGGCGTTCGGCTATTCCAAAATATCGCAGTCATTCGACGCATCATTTTAGCGAAATGGGCAGAAAAGAAAGAAGTTAGAGAAATAAATTGAACAATTGAAGGAAATTTTTCTAAGTTTTGCGATTTTCTTAGACAAGGTGCATGATTTGCAATAGAATATAAGTACAGCAGTTTATAAGGAGGTGCCACGAATTGAGTCAATCAGAATTATACGTTAGTCTAGATATCGGTTCGTCATCCGTTAAAGTTTTAATCGGGGAAATGGCCAACAAGTCGCTGAATGTAATCGGCGTCGGAAATGTAAAATCTAATGGAATCAGAAAAGGTGCGATTGTTGACATAGATGCAACTGTGCAGTCCATTAAAAAAGCAGTCGATCAGGCAGAACGCATGATCGGAAAATCCATCCACGAGGTCGTATTGGGAATTCCGGCAAACAAAGCGGTGCTTCAACCTGTTAAAGGGATTGTGGCAGTTAACAGTGAAAACCGGGAAATTACAGACGATGATTTGGATCGCGTATTGGAAGCGGCACAAGTTATGTCGATTCCGCCAGAACGCGAATTGGTCAACATCATTCCTGAACAGTATGTGGTCGATCATTTGGGTGAAATCAAAGATCCACGGGGCATGATTGGTATCCGCCTTGAAATGGATGGTACAATGGTGACGACTTCAAAGACCATTTTACACAACGTACTTCGCTGTGTGGAAAGAGCAGGCTTGGAAATTCGTGATATTTACGTACAACCGCTTGCTGCAGGAAGCTACGCATTAACTGAAGATGAAAAAAATCATGGTACAGCGTGTATCGATATCGGTGGAGGTTCTACTTCTATTGCCATCTTCCAAGAAGGCCACTTGACCGCTTCTTCTGTTATTCCAGTTGGAGGCGACCACGTTACAAAAGATTTGTCCATCATTCTAAAGACACCGACGGATCAAGCTGAAAAAATCAAACTCGAGCATGGCCATGCATTTTTTGAAGATGCTTCAGAAGATGAAGTGTTTGAAGTTCCGGTCATCGGATCAGATTCCACAGAACAATATAATCAAAAATACATATCTGAAATAATCGGAGTTCGCCTGGAAGAACTTTTCGAACTGATTTTGGATGAGTTTTACCGCTTAGGTGTACAAGACCTGCCAGGAGGAGTCGTTTTAACCGGTGGTATGGCTAAATTAGATGGCTTGCCTGAACTTGCACGGAACATCCTGCAAACGCGTGTCCGTCTGTTCACTCCGGAGTTTATCGGTGTACGCGAACCTCAGTACACAACAGCAGTTGGCCTGATCCAATACGCATACATGGAAGATGTCTTCTATGGCCGAGTTGGAACTGGAACAGCTGCCGCAAGCGCTGTGAAAGTTGAGCACCAAGAAGTACAACAGCCTAAGAAACAAAAACAGCCAAAACAAAATTCCGAAGGTGTCGTAACTAAAGCCAAGAAGATGTTTGATCGATTCTTTGAATAAAATCAACATTGTATCTAGCTTGCAAGTAAAAAAGCTGAGCAATTTTAGGAGGAAAAAGAATGTTGGAATTTGATACAAATATTGATGCAATGGCCATAATTAAAGTCATCGGTGTAGGCGGCGGCGGGAACAAC
Source organism: Planococcus notacanthi (assembly GCF_030407825.1). NCBI lineage: Bacteria > Bacillati > Bacillota > Bacilli > Caryophanales > Caryophanaceae > Planococcus > Planococcus notacanthi. Next base: position 464,895 of record NZ_JASDCQ010000001.1, read on the forward strand.
GCTGTCAACCGGATGATCGAGCATGGAGTCCAAGGTGTAGAATTTATTGCAGTAAATACAGACGCACAGGCATTGAACTTGTCAAAAGCGGAAGTACGCCTACAAATCGGCGGTAAATTAACGCGCGGCCTTGGTGCTGGAGCAAACCCTGACGTAGGGAAAAAAGCTGCAGAAGAAAGCAAGGAACAGATTGAAGAAGCATTGCGCGGAGCGGATATGGTATTCGTAACTGCAGGAATGGGCGGCGGTACAGGTACTGGCGCAGCACCGGTTATTGCCGGAATCGCTAAAGAACTTGGCGCTTTGACTGTTGGTGTCGTAACTCGTCCTTTCACATTTGAAGGCCGCAAGCGTTCAACACAGGCAATCGGCGGAATTTCCATTATGAAGGAATCTGTTGATACACTGATCGTTATTCCAAACGACCGTTTGCTTGAAATCGTAGACAAAAACACACCGATGCTTGAAGCATTCCGTGAAGCGGATAATGTGTTGCGCCAAGGTGTATCGGGTATCTCAGATTTGATCGCCGTCCCTGGATTGATCAACCTGGATTTTGCCGATGTTAAAACAATCATGTCCAACAAAGGTTCTGCATTGATGGGAATCGGTGTCTCTTCAGGAGAAAACCGTGCCTCTGAAGCTGCTAAAAAAGCAGTTTCGAGCCCGTTGCTTGAAGTATCCGTTGATGGGGCAAAAGGCGTCTTGATGAACATTACAGGCGGCTCTAACCTTAGCCTTTATGAAGTACAGGAAGCAGCGGATATCGTAGCTTCAGCGTCTGATGAAGAAGTGAACATGATTTTTGGATCGGTTATCAACGATAACTTAAAAGACGAAATCATCGTTACTGTAATTGCTACTGGATTTAATGAAGAACAGTTGCAGCCAAGAACTCCTAGAGGTTCTGGATTGAACTCGAGCCGTGTCCAGTCGATCCAACAGCAGACTCCTGCACCTTCAATCCGTGATGCACGCCGTGAAGAACAACGCCGCGACGAGCAACGCCGTGAAGAGCAGCAGCCGTACTACAATCAGGAACCACAAAGACAAGAAAAACATAACGAAGATGCATTGGACATCCCGACGTTCTTGCGTAATCGTCAAAAGAGACGTTAATCCGAACAGCTGCCGGTTGGGCAGCTGTTTTTTTTAGGAAATGGCTTAATTGATAAATCAGCCGAATCTTGTTACAATATACTGGACTTCTATAGAAAAGTTGTGAAAGCATGGAACCTATCAAACCAGTTTTTGAAGAAATCACTGAACAGTTAAATTCGATAAGAGAACACATCCAAGTGATTGCTGTCACCAAACAAGTAGGTGTGGAACGCACCAAAGAAGCCATACAGTCGGGAATCCGCCATTTAGGTGAAAACCGTCCTGAAGGGTTGGCCCAAAAACTTGAGGCGATCGACGAAGATGTTTGCTGGCATTATATCGGCAATCTTCAAACCAGAAAAGTAAAAGACGTCATCGACGAGATTGATTACCTGCATTCCCTGGACCGTTTAAGCTTGGCAAAAGAAATTCAAAAACGTGCGACCCGCCAAGTAAAATGTTTTGTACAGGTAAATGTATCGGGTGAAGAGTCAAAGAGTGGAATTGCTCCGGAAGAGGCAATTGATTTTATACAATCCTTGGAAGCCTTCGACAAAATCCAGGTAGTCGGATTGATGACGATGGCACCGAATACAACGGATGACCAAGTGATTCGTAAAGCATTTAAAGGATTAAAATTACTCCAACTCCAAGTATCAGAGAAACAGTGGGCGCATGCTCCATGCACAGAATGCTCCATGGGCATGTCCAATGATTACTTAATCGCTGCAGAAGAAGGGGCAAGTTTCGTCCGGATCGGAACAGCATTAGTCGGGTCGGAAAGTGAGGCAAAACAATGAGCATGAAAAATAAATTTAAAAACTTTTTCTACTTAGATGAATACGAAGAAGAACAAGTTCGTGAACAGCCTGTTCGTGAACAACCAGCAATTCAACAAAAGCCAGCTCCGCGGTATGAAAAACCGGCAGTCATGCAAGAGCCGAAAAAAACACCAAAAGAACGGCGCCAGAAAGTGGAGGAGACCATTGTGCCTAATTTAGTTAGTTTGCAGAGTGCTTCAAAATCTTCAAAAGTCAGCTTGGCAGAACCACGGGTTTATGCAGAAGCGCAGGATATTGCAGAAAGCCTGAAAAGCAAGCAGGCCGTTGTCGTAAATCTTCAACGTATTGAAAAAGATCAAGGTCTTCGGATCATCGATTTTTTGAGTGGAACAGTTTACGCCCTAGGTGGAGATATTCAACGCATCGGAACTGACATCTTCCTATGTGTACCAGACACTGTTGAAGTGGATGGCGCCATTTCAGGATATTATTACGATGATCAAGAATAAGAGGGGTGCCATAAAATAATATGATAGTTCTTGTAAATTTATTGCTCTCGGCCATTAATATCTATTTTTACATTTTAATCGTCAGCGTCTTTATGAGCTGGGTGCCGAGCATCAAGGAATCAGGATTCGGCCAAATGATTTCTAAAATCACCGATCCCTATTTGGATATTTTCAGGCGTTTTATCCCGCCGATCGGAATGATTGATATTTCACCGATTGTTGCGATTTTCACGTTAAGCCTGGCTAGCCAGGGGATTGTTGTATTAGCGAATTACTTCATTTAACTCAAAACCTCACGTGATGTGAGGTTTTTTTCTTGAACACATGACCATAGGTAAAGGAGCATCCATATGGAAGAGATATTTCAGCATTTCAGAAAAGAAGAACAGCAATTTATTGAGCAGGTATCAGGCTGGCTGCGTGAAGTGGAAGACCGCTATTCACCGAAATTGACTGATTTTCTGGATCCGCGCCAGCGTTTTATCGTTGAGGCGGTCGTTGGCTCGAGTGATGTGCAGATAATGGCTTCGGGACGCTTTAAAGATGCGGAAAGACAGCGTGTGCTGTTGTATCCTTCCTATTTTGAACCACAGCAGGAGGATTTCAACATCACAGTCTTCGAGTTGAAATACCCTTCGAAGTTCGTGAACCTGCGCCATCCTGATATTCTGGGTTCGTTGATGTCGTTAGGTTTGGACCGCAGTAAATTTGGTGACATCCGGATAGAAAATGAGCGCGTACAGCTGGCTGTCATGGATGAAATCAGCCCTTATCTGCAGAGCAATTTCGTCAGTGCGGCTAAAGTGAAGGTGCATTTGAATGAAGTGACCGTTGCTGAAGAGCTGATTGAGACGCATGAGGAATGGTTCGAAGAATCGTACACAGTCAGTTCGATGAGATTGGATACTGTCATGAGCTCGGTCTATAACATTTCACGGCAGAAAGCGTCTGCTTTAATTCATGGCGGAAAAGTGAAGGTCAATTGGACGCTGCAGGAGCAGCCATCTTTTGAACTGCACGAATCGGACATGATTTCTTCAAGAGGCTACGGACGTGTTCGTTTGATCATGATTGAAGGGCGCACGAAAAAAGACAAGGTCCGTCTGCAAGTCGGCCGCCTGGAAGCGAAAAACTAGGCGGCTTTTAAAAAAAACGAAATAATACTGAAATTTTGGGCCGTGGACTGTATAATAGGAAGATAAGATGACAAGTTAAGGAGAGGTTTACTCAATGCCATTATCCCCGTTAGATATACATAACAAAGAATTCAGCCGAGCATTCCGAGGATATCAGGAAGATGAAGTAAATGAATTCCTGGAACAGATCATGAGAGATTATGAAATCCTTTTGAAAGAAAAGGCGGCACTTGAAGATCGTTTGAAAACGACCGACGAGCGTGTGGGCCATTTCAATACAATCGAGTCGACCTTGCAGAAATCGATTTTTGTAGCTCAGGAAGCTTCAGAAGAGGTTCGCCGGAATTCACAGAAAGAAGCGGAATTGATCATTAAGGAAGCTGAGAAAAATGCTGACCGGATCGTCAATGAGTCATTGACGAAAGCACGTCGCATCGCTTCAGAGATCGAAGAATTGAAAAAGCAGTCGCGCATTTTCAAAAACCGTTTCAAAATGTTGGTTGAAGCCCAATTGGATTTGATCGATACAGATGATTGGGAAACGTTGTTGGAATACGATATTGATACACAGAACTTAGAAAAGATTGAGAAGGATAAAGAAGAGTCGAACTCTTGACTCTGAGACTTTCTGCTTCTATAATTACGACATACAAAAAAACGCGCTGATAGAGACAGTACGCCATGCAGGAAGGCAAAGCGAACCAGGGACAGTGAAAGCCTGGCACGGATGCATGGAAGAAAATCACTCTTGAGCAGGATTGGTGAACGACAGTATCCAATTCCGTCTACGCCACGTTACGGTGATCGAGTGGCAGCTATCTAGCTGCAACAAGGGTGGTACCGCGAGTCTAAGCTTCTCGTCCCTTTCCAGGGATGGGGGCTTTTTATTATGCCTACAGGAGGAATAGAGATGGAATACAAAGATACCTTATTAATGCCGAAAACAGATTTTCCGATGCGCGGCAATTTGCCGAACCGGGAACCGGAAATGCAAAAGAAATGGGAAGAGATGGACATTTACAAAAAAGTATTGGACCGGACAAAAGGCCGTCCTTTCTTCGTCCTTCATGACGGACCGCCTTATGCGAACGGCGATTTGCATATGGGCCATGCCTTAAACAAAGTTTTGAAAGATATGATCGTCCGTTCCCGTTCAATGATGGGCTTCCATGCACCATATGTTCCAGGCTGGGATACCCACGGCTTGCCGATTGAGCAGGCTCTAACGAATAAAGGTGTAAATCGCAAAGAAATGTCTCTGGCTGAGTTCCGCAAACTCTGTGAAGAATATGCTTACCAGCAAATCGACAGCCAGCGTTCGCAATTCAAACGCATTGGTGTGCGTGGGGATTGGGAAAATCCTTATGTGACATTAAAACCGGCATATGAAGCACGCCAAATTGAAGTATTCGGCAAAATGGCCAATAAAGGCTATATCTATAAAGGCTTGAAACCTGTCTATTGGTCCCCATCAAGTGAATCGTCACTTGCTGAAGCGGAAATCGAGTATCATGACAAAAAATCTCCGTCCATTTATGTCTCTTTCCCTGTCACTGACGGAAAAGGCGTATTGGCTGAAGGCACGAACTTAGTGATCTGGACGACGACTCCTTGGACAATCCCGGCAAACCTTGGGATTTCTGTACATGCCAAATTGGATTATGCAGAAGTTTCCGTAAACGGATCGCTGTACATCATTGCACAGGAACTGTTGAAGGAAGTTGCTGATGAATTGGGCTGGACGGATTATGAAGTTGTCCGTCTGTTGCAGGGGGCTGAGTTGGAGCATATTCTGGCGAAACATCCATTGTATGACCGCACATCGCTAGTGATGCTTGGCGACCACGTAACGACCGATTCCGGTACAGGCTGCGTTCATACAGCTCCTGGACACGGTGAAGATGACTTCTTGATCGGCAAAAAATACGGACTGGATGTTCTGTGTCCAGTGGACGAACGTGGAGTCATGACAGACGAAGCGCCTGGATTCGAAGGTGAATTCTACGACAAAGCCAACAAGTCCATCACAGAAGCATTGGATAATGCAGGAGCTCTTGAAAAACTTTCATTCATCACACACTCGTATCCGCATGATTGGCGGACGAAAAAACCGGTCATTTACCGTGCGACAGCTCAATGGTTTGTTTCGATCGATGCTTTCCGTGATCAGATCCTGAAAGCGATCAAAGAAACGTCCTTCACACCGGCATGGGGCGAAACACGCCTGTTCAACATGCTGCGTGACCGCGGCGATTGGAATATTTCACGCCAGCGCGTGTGGGGCGTTCCGATTCCGGTCTTCTACGCTGAAAACGGTGATCCGGTCATCACAGAAGAAACCATTGCCCACATTGCGGATCTGTTCCGCGAGAACGGATCAAATATCTGGTTTGAACGTCCAGCGGCAGAGTTGTTGCCACCAGGATTCACTCATCCGAGCAGCCCGAACGGCTTGTTCACAAAAGAAATGGACATCATGGATGTCTGGTTCGATTCAGGATCATCTCACCAAGGTGTACTGGTTGAGCGCGAAGATCTGCAATACCCGGCTGACCTTTATCTTGAAGGATCTGACCAATACCGTGGCTGGTTCAACTCATCGTTGACGACAAGCGTAGCCATCAACGGCATCGCACCATATAAAGGCATCCTGAGCCATGGCTTTACGCTTGACGGCAATGGCCGCAAGATGAGTAAATCATTGGGTAACGTCATCGTGCCGGCTAAAGTGATGAATCAAATGGGAGCGGATATCCTGCGTTTATGGGTGGCTTCTGTAGATTACACAGCGGACGTCCGTGTGTCTGACGAGAACTTCAAGCAAGTATCGGAAGTTTACCGCAAAATCCGCAACACGCTGAAATTCCTTCACGGAAACTTGGCTGATTTCAAAGAAAAAGAGCATCGCGTGGCATTTGAAGATATGCGCGAAATGGATCAATACATGGCGATGAAATTGCAGAAGATGGTGGAAACTGTGCGCAAAGCGTATGAAACTTACGAGTTCTCATCCATCTACCATGCATTGAACAACTATTGCGCAAATGACTTGAGCTCATTCTACTTGGATGTTGCAAAAGACGTTGTTTACATCGAAAGCCAGGATCATCCGCATCGCCGTGCTATGCAGACAGTGATGTTCGATTCACTGATGGCAATTCTTAAGTTGTCAGCACCGATCATCCCGCACACAGCAGATGAATTATGGTCATACTTGAGCTTTGTTGAAGAAGAAAGTGTTCAATTGACCGACTTCCCAGAAGCAGTTTCCAATCCGGCATTTGAAGGCCTGGATGAAAAATGGAGCCGTTTCATGGATGTTCGAGATGATGTGCTGAAAGCACTTGAAGAAGCGCGTGCAGCTAAAACGATCGGTAAATCACTGGAAGCGAAAGTGACAGTTTACGGCAATGAAGAATTGGCCGCATTGCTCGCTTCAACAGACGACAACCTGGCCCAATTGTTCATCGTATCCAAATACGAATACGGTGGTGCACAAGACCAGGCACCGGCTCACGCAGTGAAATTGAACGAAGTTTCGGTAACAGTCGAAAAAGCTGAAGGCGAAAAATGCGAACGCTGCTGGACGATTTCAGAAGAAATTGGCCAAAGTGAAGCGCATCCGGCATTATGCCCGCGCTGTGCAAGTGTCGTAGAAACACAATACGCTTAATTCCAGCAATGGATAAAGCCGATAGTAGAGGTCTGGAAAACCGGAATGCCGGTTTTTCAGACCTTTACTTTTTTTGCTGACATTGTGTTAAAATAGATTGACTGCTGAATTGACGGAGGATACGGATGTTTATTTATTATGGAATCGCATTGTTGATAATTGCATTGGATCAATGGACAAAATGGCTGGTCCTGAAGAATATGGAATTGGGTGAACGGATTTCAGTGATCGACCCTTATCTCGGGTGGCTTTCACACCGCAACCGTGGCGCTGCCTGGGGGATGCTGGAAGGGCAGATGTGGCTGTTTGCAATCATCACGGTAGCGGTCATCATCGGAATTCTATACTATTTTCATAAACATGCAAATGGACAGCCTTTATTCCAGCTGAGCCTGATGGTTCTTTTAGGCGGAGCAGTCGGCAATTTTATTGATCGCATGCTGCGTGGGGAAGTCGTCGATTTTGTTGATGTGCTGATTCCAGTGATCAATTATGATTTTCCGATATTTAATGTTGCGGATGCCGCTTTAACGATCGGTGTCGTATTGATGATCATCTATATTATTTATGACGAAAAACAACAAAAGAAAAAGGTGTCTTAATGGAAGATTTAACGATTGAAATCACAGAAGAAATGGCCGGCGAACGAGTAGATAAAGCCGTGTCATCGATAGATGAAGACTGGTCGCGTTCACAGATCGCGAACTGGGTTAAAGAAGGTGCGGTAAAAGTGAACGGCATTACCGTGAAGCCGAATTACAAAGTGCGTTTGCAGGATGTCATCATCGTCACACCTCCAGAGCTTGAAGAACTGGATGTCGTGCCCGAAGACCTTAACTTGGAAATCGTTTACGAAGACGAGGATGTGCTGGTCGTCAACAAACCGAAAGGCATGGTTGTTCACCCGGCTCCCGGACATGCCAAAGGGACATTGGTCAATGGCCTTATGCATCATTGCACAGACCTTTCAGGAATCAACGGCGTCGTACGCCCAGGAATTGTCCATAGAATCGATAAAGATACGTCTGGTTTGCTGATGGTGGCGAAAAATGACGTTGCCCACACCTCATTGGTTGATCAATTGGTGAAAAAAACCGTAACACGCAAATACGTGGCATTGGTCCATGGCCATATTCCGCATGATAAAGGAACAATCCAGGCGCCGATTGCCCGTGATCCGAAAGAACGCCAGAACATGGCAATCGTCGATAAAGGCAAGCATGCCGTGACACATTTCCGTGTCTTGGAACGTTTCGGCAATTTCACGCTGGTGGAATGCCGCTTGGAAACAGGTAGAACCCATCAAATCCGTGTCCATATGAAGTATATCGGCTATCCGCTTGTGGGCGATCCGAAATACGGACCGAAAAAAACGATGGATATCGGGGGACAAGCTTTGCACGCTGAAGTGATCGGATTTGTTCATCCGAAAACGAATGAATACATGGAGTTTTCTGCAGAGCCGCCGTCTGAATTTGCAGAACTTCTTGAAACTCTTCGAGACAAGGATTGACAAACCACACCATCTATATCTATACTTGAAAAAACGAATCGAATATTGAACACCTTTAATAACAGTCCAGAGAGGCTGAGAAGGTATTTACGCAAGCCGGAAGTCTGTCTTCCGTGCTGAATTTTTCTGCGCATCTATCCTCTTGCCTCTCAGGCAAGAGGTTTTTTATTTGCAGAAAAGGAGCGGATCTCATGGTTGAAAAAGCGGATATTTTGGATGAACAGGCGATCAGCCGAGCGATCACACGCATTGCACACGAAATTATCGAGCGGAACAAAGGCATCGATGAATGCATACTGGTCGGCATCAAAACGCGGGGAGCTTTCATCGCGAAGCGGCTGGCAGAAAAGATTGAAAAGATCGAAGGGCGTCCAATTATGGAAGGCGAACTCGATATCACCCTTTACAGAGACGACTTGAGCGTCAAAACAAAAAATCAGGAGCCGCTAGTCCAACAGGTCGATATCAAGCACAGCATTCTTGATAAAAAAGTGATTCTGGTGGACGATGTGCTTTACACAGGGCGGACAGTCCGGGCTGCGATGGACGCAGTTATGGATCTGGGGAGGCCCTCACAAATCCAACTGGCAGTGCTGATTGACCGAGGTCATCGTGAGTTGCCGATCCGTGCGGACTTTGTCGGAAAAAACATTCCGACTTCAAGCGATGAACGGATTGTCGTCCAGATGATTGAAAGCGATCAGGTTGACCGGGTAGCCATTCACGAATAGAGAGTTAGAGACAGGGGAGAACGGAAATTGAGCGAAGCCATTTTAGATGTACACGATAAACCGAAAGCCGGGCAATGGATTTCATTAAGCCTGCAGCATATGTTCGCGATGTTCGGCGCAACCATCCTGGTGCCACAGTTGGTCGGCTTGAGCCCGGCCATCGCCTTATTGACAAGCGGCATTGCCACGATCATCTTCATCATCATCACCCAATTTAAAGTGCCGGCCTATCTGGGATCTTCATTCGCCTTTATCGTGCCGATTACCATCGCCACTGAAACCGGCGGAATCGGATCGGCAATGATCGGTGCCATGTTCGTGTCATTGGTTTACGCCATCGTCGCGCTGATCATCTGGAAGACAGGCTATCAATGGCTGATGAAATTGCTGCCTCCGATTGTGGTGGGGCCTGTCATCATCGTCATCGGACTGGCTTTATCCGGAACAGCGGTGGATATGGCAATGACTATTCCAGTCGGCGACGCTTCGGAGTACAGCCTGCTGCATTTCTCAGCAGCGCTCGTAACATTGATGACCGCGATCATCTGCAATATTTACTTCAAGAACATCATTTCCTTGATGCCCATCCTGATCGGCATCATCGTGGGTTACGGCTACTCAGCCGCGATCGGCATCATCGATTACACGGCAATCAGTTCAGCGAAATGGTTTGCAGTGCCGGAATTCCTGATTCCAGGAGTGGATTATTCATTCCAAGTAACACCCACCTTGCTGTTCGTCATGGTTCCGATTGCCATCGTCACGATTTCTGAACATATCGGACATCAGCTGGTTCTCGGCAAAATCGTAGGCCGCAATTACATAAAAGATCCGGGCTTGCACCGCTCAATCTTGGGCGACGGAATCGGAACGTTCATCTCTTCACTGGTCGGCGGTCCACCAAAGACCACATACGGTGAAAACATCGGTGTATTGGCCATCACGAAAGTGTTCTCGGTCTATGTCATCCTCGGTGCTGCTATATTCGCCATCGTCTTTTCTTTCTTCGGCAAACTGATGGCAGTCATCGAGACGATTCCGACAGCAGTTCTTGGCGGAATTTCCATCCTGCTGTTCGGCATCATCGCTTCTTCCGGATTGCGCATGCTGGTGGACAATAACATCGATTTCGGCAATAACCGCAATTTGGTGATCTCCTCGGTTATCCTGGTCATCGGCATCGGAGGAGCCAAGCTGGAGTTCAGTGAAACCTTCTCGATTGAAGGAATGGCGCTCGCAGCAATTGTCGGCGTAATTCTGAATTTGATACTGCCGGGTCTGGACAAAAACGAATTAGATGACGGAACTGAATAATCACCTTTTAATGAATGTCCAGAGAGGCATGGAAAGGGTTGAAGAATGGGGAGTACTCTGCCCTTTTTTCCTCACACCTTCCTGCCCCTGGGAAGGTGTTTTTTTTGTAGGATGGATGAAAGGATGAGAAGACTATGCCGAACTTACTATCCATGAACAACCTGGAAAATAAAACGATTATGAGTTTGCTGGAACGTGCAGAACAATTCCGGCAGGGAGAAAAGGCCCCAATCGATGGGGCGGTCGTCAATCTGTTTTTTGAACCGAGCACGCGGACGAAGATGAGCTTTGAAATGGCCGAGCACAAAATGGGGTTGGCGGTGCTGCCCTTTGAAACAGCTTTTTCCAGCATCTTGAAAGGGGAAACGCTGTACGACACAGTCAAGACGATGGAATCGATCGGCGTGGACGCAGTCATCATTCGCCATGAAGAAGAAGAATATTACCAGCAGCTTGAAGGCTGCCAGGTAGCGGTCATCAACGGAGGAGATGGATCGGGGCAGCATCCGACGCAGTCCTTGCTGGACTTGTTGACGATTTTTCAAGAGTTTGGCCGCATCGAAGGCGTACATGTGACGATCGTCGGAGATATCGCACACAGCCGTGTGGCAAAATCGAATGCAGCGGCTCTTCAGCAGTTGGGTGCAGAAGTGAACTTCATCTGTCCGGCTGAGTGGAGCGGTGAGTATGATTCATCGGAACACTTGGATGACTTTATTGACAAGACGGATGTCGTGATGATGCTTCGGGTTCAGCATGAACGCCACGCCGTATCAGCTCTCTTTTCGAAGGATAATTACCATGAGCAGTACGGCTTGACGGTTGAACGGGAGAAAAGAATGAAAGACGGTGCCATCATCATGCATCCGGCGCCCATCAACCGAGGCGTGGAGATTGCAGATTGCCTCGTTGAATGTGAACGCTCACGGATCTTCAAACAGATGGCTAACGGAGTATTTGTCCGGATGGCAGTACTTGAATACGCATTGAAAGGGAGAGATTGAATTGAATTTATTCATTAAAAACGTAAACATGCTGCAAGATGGAGAATTGGCACCAACGAATGTTCGCATCACAGATGGCAAGATTGATGAAATCGGTCAAGAGTTAGCAGCGAACAACGAAACAGAAATTGACGGCAAAGGCCGGATGATCGCACCAGGATTTGTTGATGTCCACGTGCATTTGCGTGAACCGGGCGGTGAGCAGAAAGAAACGATCGAAAGCGGGACGAAGTCAGCAGCTAAAGGCGGATTCACAACCATTTGCGCCATGCCGAATACACGCCCTGTACCCGATACGAAAGAAAATCTGCAGCTGGTCAACGGATTGATCGAGAAAAATGCGCTTATCCGGGTTTTGCCGTACGCCTCTATCACGATCAGGGAAGCCGGAAAAGAACGCACGAACTTGCAGGAACTCAAGGAAAACGGCGCATTCGCTTTCACTGATGACGGCGTCGGCATACAGCAGGCAGGAATGATGTATGAAACGATGCAGGATGCAGCGAAAATCGATATGGCAGTCGTGGCCCATTGTGAAGACAATAGCCTGATCTACGACGGTGTCATGCACGAAGGCAAGCGCAGCAAAGAGTTGGGGTTGAAGGGCATACCGTCGATTGCGGAATCGGTGCATATCGCACGCGACATCCTTCTTGCGGAAGCAGCAGGCGCACATTATCATGTCTGCCACGTCAGTACGAAAGAATCGGTCCGCGTCATCCGTGATGCCAAACGGGCAGGGGTCCGCGTCACAGCTGAAGTGACGCCGCACCACTTGTTGTTGACAGAAGATGACATTCCTTCAGACGACGCGAATTACAAGATGAACCCACCGCTCCGCGCGAAGGAAGATTGGCAGGCATTGCACGAAGGCTTGCTTGACGGGACGCTGGACTTTATTGCAACGGACCATGCTCCCCATACAGCGGCAGAGAAAACAAACGGCATGAACGGTTCGATGTTCGGCATCGTGGGATTTGAAACAGCATTTCCACTGCTCTACAGCAAGTTTGTCAAAACAGGCAAATGGACGCTGCAGCAATTGATCGACTGGCTGACGATCAAGCCGAGTGAAACTTTCCAGTTGCCGTATGGCAGCATGGAACCCGGACAAACAGCAGACTTGGTACTGCTGGATCTGGAAAAAGAGCAGACGATTCAAGCAGATGCCTTTTTATCAAAAGGCAGAAATACACCATTTGACGGCTGGAGTTGTACAGGCTGGCCGGTAATGACCATTTTTGGCGGAGAAATCGTATGGCAGGAGGAGACAAATTGATGAAACGTTATTTGATCTTAGAAGACGGTACGGTATTTGAAGGAACAGCATTCGGGGGCGAGGGCGCTTCAGTAGGGGAAATCGTTTTTAATACCAGCATGACCGGCTATCAGGAAATCTTGTCAGATCCTTCTTACTGCGGACAAATCGTCACTATGACTTACCCGCTGATCGGCAACTACGGCATCAACAGCGATGATTTCGAATCAATCGAACCGGCAGTCAAAGGAATGGTTGTCCGTGAAATCGCTGAGTTCCCATCCAATTTCAGAAACAACGCAACGCTGGATGAATTATTCAAAATTAAAGACATTCCCGGAATTTCAGGAATTGATACACGGAAATTGACGCGTCTGATCCGTTCGAAAGGTTCCATCAAAGGCGTATTGACTGCAGCAGGTGAAGACGTTCAAGTTGAAGAAGTGGTCAAGACCCTTCAAGCAACCGTTTTGCCAAGCAATCAAGTGTCACAAGTTTCAACAGCACGCCCTTATCCAAGTCCGGGACGCGGCAAACGAGTGGTGCTGATCGATTATGGCATGAAGCATGGCATCCTGCGCGAGCTTAACAACCGTGACTGCGACGTCATCGTCGTGCCGTACAATACTTCCTCAAAAGAAATTTTGGCATGGGGGCCGGACGGCGTCATGCTGTCGAATGGCCCGGGAGATCCAAAAGACGTGGAAGAATGCGTAGAAGTGGTCCGCGAGCTGCTTGGAGAAGTTCCGATTTTCGGCATTTGCCTAGGGCATCAATTGTTCGCGAGAGCCTGCGGAGCGGATACGTTTAAACTGAAGTTCGGCCATCGGGGAGGCAACCATCCGGTACGCGATCTGGTCACCGGTAAAATTGAAATCACTTCCCAAAACCATGGCTACGCTGTAGATGAAGAGACGCTTCAAGGCACCCGGTTGAAAGTGACGCACAGCGCATTGAACGACGGAACGAATGAAGGACTGGCACATCTGGACTATCCTGCATTCACTGTCCAGTACCATCCGGAATCCTCACCGGGACCGGAAGACTCGAACTACTTATTCGACCGCTTTATTGATGTTATGAACGCAACTCGAAAGGAGCAACAACATGCCTAAAAGACAAGATATTCAAAGTATACTCGTAATCGGATCCGGACCAATCGTCATCGGACAAGCAGCAGAGTTCGACTATGCAGGAACGCAAGCCTGCCTGGCTCTAAAAGAAGAAGGCTATCGCGTCATCCTGATCAACTCGAATCCGGCGACCATCATGACGGATACCGAAATTGCAGATAAAGTCTATATCGAACCGATCACTTTGGAGTTCGTCAGCCGCATTCTGCGCAAAGAGCGGCCTGATGCCTTGCTTCCGACACTTGGTGGCCAGACTGGGCTGAACATGGCGATTGAGCTCGACGAGTCAGGAATTTTGGACGAATTGAATATTGAAATCTTGGGCACTAAGCTTGAAGCGATCCATAAAGCGGAAGACCGTGATTTGTTCAGAACCTTGATGAACGAGCTCGGAGAACCGGTGCCGGATTCAGACATCATCCACAACATGGCAGAAGCCGAAAACTTTGTCGCACGTGTCGGTTATCCGGTCATCGTCCGTCCGGCCTTCACGTTAGGCGGAACGGGTGGAGGCATTTGCCACGATTATGAACAGCTCCAGGAAATCGTCGCCAGTGGTTTGAAATACAGCCCGGTTACACAATGCTTGCTGGAAAAATCAATCGCCGGCTTCAAGGAAATCGAATACGAAGTGATGCGCGATAAAAACGATACGGCGATAGTTGTCTGCAACATGGAGAACATCGATCCGGTCGGCATCCATACTGGCGATTCGATTGTCGTGGCACCAAGCCAGACCTTATCGGACCGTGAATACCAGATGCTGCGCAACGTGTCGCTGAAGATCATCCGCGCATTGAAAATCGAAGGCGGCTGCAACGTGCAGCTGGCACTCGATCCATTCAGCTTTAATTACTACATCATCGAAGTAAACCCGCGTGTCAGCCGGTCTTCAGCTCTGGCTTCAAAAGCGACCGGTTACCCGATCGCCAAACTGGCTGCCAAAATCGCAGTCGGCCTGACCTTGGATGAAATGATGAACCCAGTCACGGGCCGGACCTATGCTGCATTCGAACCTGCACTGGATTACGTTGTAACAAAGATTCCGCGCTGGCCTTTCGATAAGTTCGAAGCAGCAAAACGCAATCTGGGTACACAGATGAAAGCGACAGGCGAAGTGATGGCGATGGGCCGTACTTTTGAAGAATCCATCTTGAAAGCGGTCCGGTCATTGGAGACAGGACAATTCCATCTGGAGCTGAAAAATGCGGATGCCATGAGCGATGAGTGGATACAAAAACGCATCTGCCGTGCGGGAGATGAGCGTTTGTTCTTTATCGGAGAAGCGCTGCGCCGAGGCGTGACAATTGAAACCATCAATGAATGGAGCCAAATCGATCTATTCTTCTTGAAAAAGTTCGAGAACATCGTCAAATACGAAGATGTGCTGAAAAACGCCGCTTTCGACTACGATACTGCCAAGCGTGCGAAACGCCTTGGCTTTGCTGACCGGACAATCGCCAAACTATGGAATACGACGGAACAGCAAGTGTACAACTGGCGCAAAGAAAATAACTTAATGCCGGTCTATAAGATGGTCGATACATGCGCGGCAGAGTTCGAATCCGAAACGCCTTATTTCTACGGTACGTATGAAGATGAAAACGAATCAGTGAAAACGGACAAAGAATCGGTCATTGTTCTCGGTTCAGGACCGATCCGCATCGGACAAGGAGTCGAATTCGACTACGCAACCGTGCATTCTGTCTGGGCAATTAAAGAAGCAGGCTATGAAGCGATCATCGTCAACAACAACCCGGAAACCGTTTCAACGGATTTCTCGATTTCAGACAAACTCTATTTCGAACCGTTGACGATCGAAGATGTCATGCACATCGTCGACTTGGAGCAGCCGAAAGGCGTCGTCGTCCAATTCGGCGGACAGACAGCCATCAACTTGGCCGAGAAGCTGGAACAGAATGGTGTTACCATTTTGGGTACATCACTGGAAGATACAGACCGTGCAGAAAACCGCAATAAATTCGAAGCGGCCCTTCACGAAATCGGCATTCCACAGCCATTAGGCAAAACGGCTGTCAACGCAGAAGAAGCAATCATCATTGCAGCAGACATCGGCTATCCGGTCTTGGTCCGCCCATCTTATGTACTCGGCGGACGCGCAATGGAAATCGTCTACAACGAGGAAGACCTGAAGCATTATATGGAACATGCCGTAGAAGCAAGCCCGGAACATCCGGTCTTGGTCGACCGTTACCTGACAGGCATTGAAATCGAAGTGGATGCCATCTCGGACGGAGAAAACGTCTTGATTCCTGGCATCATGGAGCATATCGAACGCGCAGGCGTCCATTCGGGCGACTCGATTGCGGTTTATCCAACGCAAAATATTTCAGCGGAATTATTGGATACGCTGGTCGACTATACGACGCGCCTTGCAAAAGGGCTGAACATCGTCGGGTTGCTGAATATTCAATATGTCATTTCCAAAGGTGAAGTGTACGTCATCGAAGTCAACCCGCGCTCAAGCCGGACGGTTCCGTTCATGAGCAAAATCACATCGATCCCGATGGCCAATATCGCGACAAAAGCGATTTTAGGGCAAAGCATCGTCGATCAAGGCTTTACGCCTGGGCTTGCACCGATTTCAAAAGGCGTCTTCGTTAAAGTCCCTGTCTTCTCATTTGCGAAGCTTCGCCGTGTCGACATCACACTTGGGCCGGAAATGAAATCGACAGGAGAAGTCATGGGCAAAGACACGACACTTGAAAAAGCGTTGTACAAAGGATTGGCAGCAGCTGGCATGGAAGTCAAAGATCATGGCACTGTGCTCTTGACGGTGGCAGATAAAGACAAAGAAGAAGCGGTTGGTTTGGCAAAACGCTTTAAAGCGATCGGCTACCAGATCATGGCGACCGGCGGCACAGCGAAAGCTTTCGAAGAAGCAGGCATTGTTGTTGCGCCGATCGGAAAAATCGGATCAGAAGGCAAGACCTTACTGGACGTCATCCAAAACGGCGATACGCAAATTGTCATCAACACGTTGACAAAAGGCAAACAGCCACAGCGTGACGGTTTCCGCATCCGCCGCGAATCTGTCGAAAACGGCATTCCGTGCCTGACTTCGCTGGATACAGCCGAAGCGATGCTGCGTGTCATCGAATCAATGACTTTCTCTGCGGAGGAAATGGGTGCAGGCGTATGATCAAACAAGAGCGCATGCAGGTCGTCAAACAGCAGGAAATCGCCAAGCATATCTTTGAATTAACGGTACAGGGCGGGCTGGCCAATGAAATGGCCGAGCCCGGGCAATTTGTCCATATCCGTGTCGCAGACAGCTTTGAACCGCTGCTGCGCCGGCCGATTTCTGTGGCGTCCATTGATTTGGAAGCTTCACAATTCACGATGATTTACCGGGCAGAAGGCCGCGGCACCGGATTGCTTTCAGAAAAAAAACCGGGTGATCTATTGGATGTCCTAGGACCGCTCGGCCACGGGTTTCCTGTGGAAGAAGCGCAGAAAAAAGCGTATTTGATCGGCGGCGGCATCGGTGTGCCTCCTTTATACGAACTCGCCAAGCAATTAAATGAACGGGGCATTGAAACCGTCCATATTCTCGGATTCGAAAGCAAGCAGGCTGTGTTTTACGAAGACAAGTTCCGAGAACTTGGCGACACGCATATTGCTACAGTCGACGGCTCTCATGGCACCCAAGGGTTTGTTACGCATATTCTCAATGAACTCCCGAGTGATTTTGATACGTATTACAGCTGTGGCCCGACGGCAATGTTAGAGGCTGTGCAATGGGCGTATCCCCAGAAAAAAGGCTTCTTGTCTTATGAACAGCGGATGGGCTGCGGCATCGGGGCATGTTTTGCCTGCGTCTGCCGTACAACGAAAAGCGAAACGGATTACATCAAGGTATGTTCAGATGGACCGGTATTTCCAGCAGGAGTGGTGATTTCATGACAGATTTAACAGTTGAACTTCCAGGACTCGATTTAAAAAATCCAATCATGCCGGCATCCGGCTGCTTCGGGTTCGGCAAAGAATATGCGCAGTTGTACGACTTGTCTCAGCTTGGCGCCATCATGATCAAAGCGACGACGGTTGAAACGCGGCTGGGAAATCCGACGCCGCGGGTTGCGGAAACGGCATCCGGCATGTTGAATGCCATCGGACTGCAAAATCCCGGACTTGAAAAAGTAGCGGGGCAGGAACTGCCTTGGCTTGAACAATACGATGTGCCGATCATCGCGAACGTGGCTGGCACGACGACTGAAGATTATGTGGAAGTCGCGAAAGCCATTTCGGAGGCGCCGAATGTCCATGCACTGGAAATCAATATTTCCTGCCCGAACGTCAAACTCGGCGGCATCACTTTTGGAACAGACCCGGATGTAGCCCGCGAACTGACGCGTGCAGTGAAAGAAGTTTCTTCCGTGCCTGTCTATATCAAATTATCGCCGAATGTCACGGATATCGTGTCGATCGCCAAAGCGGTCGAAGAAGGTGGAGCGGATGGCATCACCATGATCAATACACTGCTCGGCATGCGCATGGACACCAAAACAGGACGCCCGATCATCGCCAACATCACAGGGGGCTTGTCAGGTCCTGCCATCAAGCCGGTAGCGCTGCGGATGGTCTACGAAGTCAGCAAGCACACCAAGCTGCCGATTATCGGAATGGGCGGCGTCACCAATGTGGATGATGTCATCGACTTCTTATCAGCTGGGGCCAGTGCAGTGGCTGTCGGTACAGCCAACTTCGTCAATCCTTTTGTCTGTCCCGAAATTATTGGGCAATTGCCTGAACGCTTGCATGAACTTGGATTTGATTCGGTAAAAGAACTTGTCGGAAGGAGCCACCGTCTGTGAATAAACCCATCATCGCTTTAGATTTTGCATCGAAGGAACAAGTAGAGGAACTTCTGTCGCGGTTTTCCGAGCCGCTTTTTGTGAAAGTGGGCATGGAACTTTATTTCCAGGAAGGTCCGGATCTCATCCGTTACATCAAGTCACAGGGGCACGACATTTTCCTGGACC
This sequence comes from Planococcus notacanthi, assembly GCF_030407825.1. Taxonomy (NCBI): domain Bacteria; kingdom Bacillati; phylum Bacillota; class Bacilli; order Caryophanales; family Caryophanaceae; genus Planococcus; species Planococcus notacanthi. The sequence goes on from NZ_JASDCQ010000001.1 coordinate 484,055, forward strand.
TGAAACTGCACGATATTCCGAATACGGTGGAATCCGCTATGCGGGGCTTGGCCAAACTGGGTGTGGACATGGTCAACGTCCATGCCGCAGGCGGGCTGGAAATGATGAGAGCCGCCAAACGCGGATTGGCAGGCAGCAGCACAAAACTCATTGCCGTCACGCAATTGACGTCGACGAGCGAAGAAGAGATGCATGAAGATCAGCTTGTCTATGTCAGCCTTGAAGAATCCGTGCTGCATTATGCAAAGCGGGCGATGCAGGCAGGGTTGGACGGAGTGGTTTGTTCGGTTCTGGAAGCTGAAGCCATCACCAAAGTCTGCGGCCCGGATTTCCTTATGGTGACACCGGGAATACGGCCGGCATCGGTTTCAGCCGATGATCAAAAACGGGTGGCGACACCTGCGGAAGCGCGTGTAAAAGGCTCTAGCCATATCGTCGTTGGGCGAGCTATCACGAAGTCGGAGAATCCGGCAGAAAGCTATGCACAAATTGCAGCAGAATGGAGTGGAAGATCTTGAAAAATGAAATTGCAGACCACTTATTATCCATCGGAGCGGTCGAGTTGCGTCCGCAAGATCCTTTTACGTGGGCATCAGGGGTCAAATCACCGATTTACTGTGACAATCGCCTGACGATGTCCTATCCCGCGGTGCGCAAAGACATTGCGGCTGGATTAGCAGAAACCATCAAAGCGTATTATCCGGAATGCCAAGTGGTTGCCGGAACAGCGACTGCGGGAATCCCGCATGCAGCATGGGTCAGCGACTTGCTTGAATTGCCGATGGTCTATGTCCGGTCCAAAGCGAAAGAGCATGGCCAAACGAACATGATCGAAGGCAAAATTGAGCCTGGCCAAAAAGTGGTAGTGGTGGAAGACCTCATCTCTAAAGGCGGATCGGTGCTGCAGGCGGCACAGGCACTTGAAGCAGCCGGTTTTGAAGTATTGGGCATCGTAGCCATCTTCACTTACGAGTTGCCGCAGTCGATCCAAGCGATTACCGGAGCAGGCTATACGTTCCATACGTTGACGGATTTTTCTACACTGGTGGAACAAGCTTTAAATACCGGTGCTATTAGTGAAAACGACATGCCGATGCTTGCGGATTGGCACGAAAAATTAAAAGCAGGAACTTTGTAAAGCCGGCCTCTTGGTCGGTTTTTATAATGAATCAAGAGAATTGGTTGACAAAATGAAATTGAATGAATACAATGAAAACAACTAATTGGTAATGCAAGGTAGTTATTTTTTTGGATCACTATCATGTATCGCCAAGTACCGTAAGGAGGAACAGATATGGCTCTCAGAAGCCAGTTGCTGAAAGGGGTACTGGATGCTTGTGTCATGGCGGTAGTAGAAGAACAGCCTGTTTATGGCTATGAGCTTTCGCAAAAACTGCAAGGAATCGGTTTGCCGGACATCAGTGACGGCACCATATATCCGGTATTGCTGAGGCTTCAGAAAAACGGATTTATCCGAGGTGAAATGAGGCCGTCTGCATCGGGACCCAACCGCAAATATTATTTTTTGACCGATCAAGGAAAAGCGGAGTTGGAACAAATTGCTGCTGAATGGCTGGAAATCGCCAAACCGGTCAGCCAATTATTGAAAAGGGGTGGAGGATATGAGGGAGACAATGGAATTAATTAAAGAGAATAACCACAAAAGAGATTTTTTAAATGCGGAAAACGAGAAAATTTACGAAGATTTATTGCTATATATCCGGACAGACTTACGAGTCAATGAACAGGCAGCAGAAGAATTATTAATGGATTTACTAGACCATTTGATCGAAGCGCAAGAAAATGGTAAAGCTGCTGCAGATCTTTTCGGTGATTCTCCTGAAACCTATGCAGATGAACTCATTGCCAATATGCCGAATGAAGACAAGAGAAATCTCATGTTGCTTTTCGCGTCAGGAATATTGGGGCTAGTCGGTTGGTTTGCAGTTTCTTATGGAATAATAAATGCTGCCATTTCTATTTTTACTTCTGTAGAAAATGATTTTGCTTTAGGAAGCGGTTTAATGATTTTAGTGGCATTAATTCTTGTTGGAGTGATTGGAGTTTTTTTCATTTTCCGTATTATCCGCTCTACTGTTTTCAAACCGGCAAATCAGGAATGGAAAATTTATGTGTACTCAGGATTATTCAGTATGGCAGCATTTGCTTTTGTTTTAGGAATTGGTTTTTTCTTTGATGGAATTGGTCCAGTCATCCATATACAATGGTGGTTATTCATTGTAATTGGCTTAGCTCTACTAGGAATTAACAAAGGAATGAGCCGGTTGTCTGCCAACCAGTAAAAACATACTTTATGAGGATTAATTTTTTATAGTGGTCCTGTATGATTAAACTAACCGCATGAACGACTGAAAGGGGATTCGTAAGATGAGCATGGGACAACAGGAATTAAACAGCTGGATCGAAAAGTATCCATTGCTGAAGACTATCATCGATTTGAAACCGGTCGTCTGGCAAAATCCGAAACGGCAAAAAATCAATGCAATGAAGCTTCCTATCGGTCTGCAGGACATGGAGCAGGCAGAAAAGCTGTGGCAACGATTTGCCCCGTATCTGTCAACGGAATTTCCGGACACCGCAGCAACAGGCGGTATTGTGGAATCGCCGCTGCGCGAGATTCCATCCATGAAAAAGCGGCTCAGTGAATATGTTGATGGAGCTATAGCTGGCCGGTTGTTTCTTAAATGCGATAACGAATTGCCGATAGCGGGATCGATTAAAGCTCGCGGCGGCGTTTATGAAGTGCTGCATCATGCGGAAAAATTGGCTAGTGACGCCGGCTTGCTGGAAGCCGGGAAATCCTATGAACAATTCTCATCTGATCGGTTCAAGCAATTTTTCAGCCAGTATGCCATTGGTGTTGGCTCAACGGGGAATTTGGGCCTCAGCATCGGCATCATCAGTGCCAAACTCGGTTTCCAGGTATCTGTTTATATGTCTGCAGACGCCAAGCAATGGAAAAAAGACTTGCTGCGTGAAAAAGGTGCCAGGGTGGTGGAATTTGAAGGAGATTTCAGCGAAGCAATTTCTGAAGGGCGAAGAGAGACACTTGCCAAGCGGGATGCTTATTTTGTCGACGACGAGAAATCCAGACACCTGTTTTTGGGCTATAGCGTCGCGGCTTTCCGACTCAAAAAGCAATTGGAGGATAGGGGCATCCAAGTGGATGCCGAGCATCCGCTGTTTGTCTATCTTCCGTGCGGAGTGGGAGGTGCTCCCGGCGGCATTGCATTCGGTCTGAAGCAGGTTTTTGGTGACGCTGTCCACTGCTTTTTTGTGGAACCGACGCATTCGCCTGCCGTGCTGATTGGATTGATGACCGGTGAAAAAAACAAAGTCAGCGTCCAGGATTTTGGCATCGACAATGTGACCGAAGGCGACGGGTTGGCTGTCGGCAGGCCATCGAGCTTTGCTTCAGGCATCAGTGAACAAACAGTCAGCGGCATCTACACGGTGGAAGACCGGGAGCTGTTCAAATTATTGGCGCTGCTGGCGGACAGCGAAACGATTTTTGTTGAGCCATCGGCCACTGCCGGACTGCTGGGGCCGTTGAAAATACAGGCGACAGATTATGCCGAAACAAATCAGCTGCAGATGGCTGCGGCTAGTCATATCGTCTGGTCGACTGGAGGCGCCTTGGTGCCGAAAGAAGAAATGGAAGGGTTTTACCAACGCGGAAAAACCTATTTGGGAGGTGCTGAATAAATGGATTTGTCATGGATTATGATTATTATTGGGGCTGTTCTTGTATTGGTCTATATCTTTTATAATGCCACGGAACAGCGGATTAAAGCCTTGGAAACCAGAGTCAGGCATATGGAGAAACTTCTCCAGAAATCCTCGCAAGGTGAAACGTTTACAGAACCTGAAATCAATAAAGAACTCCGGCGACTGCTGCAGCAAGGGAAAAAAGTCGAAGCCGTCAAACGAACCAGACAGGAATTCGGCTGGTCACTGTTGGAAGCGAAACAATATGTAGACGGGCTGAAGGGTGGAGAATGATGCAGCGATGTGAAATCTGCCAGACTTCATTTACTTGGAAACAAGTCAGCAAGTCTCTTTGGCTGGCCTATAAACCGATTGCCTGCCCGGCTTGCGGCAAGCTCTATAAAGTCCAATTCCTTTCAAGGATTTTGGCATCGGTTTTGCTAGTTGGACCAATCTTCGCTTTCAGCTCCTTTGCCTATCCAATTAGCACATATGCATTAATTTTTAGCGTCTTGGTCTTGTTTCCGGTTATTTCTCTCTTGCTGCCTTATATATTGCGATACCGCCTGGCTTAAAAGATCCTTTTAAAGGATCTTTTTTTTATTGGGCAGGAGATTTTGTTCTAACAGAGAATAATGCAGATAACAAAAAAACAGGAAAGGAGGGGAGAAAAATGAGTGTCCAATCCAAGCATATTTTTGTCAACTTGCCGGTAAAAAATTTAGATCGGTCCAAAGCATTTTTCGAAGAAATGGGCTTTGGGTTTGATGAAGAGATGACAGATGAAAAAGGAGCCTGCATGATTATCGGGCCATCGATTTACGGGATGCTGCTGACTGAAGAGTTTTTCAAGAGTTTTTCAAAAAGAGAAATTGCGGATACCTCGAACAGTGCGGAAGTGATCACAGCTATTTCTGCAACCAGCAAAGATGAAGTGGATAGCCTGGTCAATGCTGCTTTCGCAGCAGGAGCTCAACAAGCCGGTGAAAAAATGGATGATGAATATATGTATCTCAAGAGTTTCAAGGACCTGGACGGGCATATGTGGGAAGTCCTCTATATGACTGAGGAAGAAACAAAATAAAGTAAAAAAAAGCATCTCGGAGAAAAATCTCCGGATGCTTTTTAAAGGTAGTCCGCATAACGCTTTTCAAGGTAGTTCTGCAAAATGGTCATCGCTGAACAGATCGCCCAGTAGATCAACGCCACCAAAATCAACATGGTCAATAAATCATATTCACGGGCGCCGACGATCCGCGCTTTCTGAAAAATCTCCGGAACGGTGATCATGGCAGCCAATGAAGAGGCTTTGATCAAATCCAAGTAGACATTCGATAAAGGCGGGACCGCAATCCGCACTGATTGCGGCAAAATGATCCGGCGCATCGATTGCCAATAGGTCAAGCCGAGTGCAGTGGATGATTCCCATTGCCCTTTATCGACTGAGGCAAGAGATGAACGGAATACTTCAGCGATATAAGCGGCGCTGTTGATGGTGAATCCGATCAAGGCGGCCTGTACGGCTGAAAATTCAATGCCGATGACCGGCAGGGCGAAATACAGCAAGAACAGGATCACCAGAATTGGAACACCTCGCATAAAGGAAATATACAGGCGTGCAGGAAATTGCAGAATCTGTAACCGCGATGTACGGGCGAGTGCCAGGAAAAAGCCGATGAATATGCCAAGAACCATACTGACTACGGAAATCAATAAGGTATAGCCGATTCCTTCCAGTACGTAGGGAAGGGATTCGATCGCCAATGCCGGGTCAAACAGCAATCCCCATTCGATATCATTCATCAGACAACCTCCTGCTTAATTTTCTTCAATGTCCGGTTTGACAGAGACATCCGCACCGCCGAAAAATTCTGCAGAGATTTCAGTGATCGTGCCGTCTGCAAGCATCTCTTCCAATGCTTTATTGACGTTATCGGCCAATTCGGTATTGTCTTTGTTCATAACGAGCCCAACTTCTGACGGAGCATATTTGATGTCAGGGTGAATGGTGATATTCAAGTCAGGAAAAGCTGCGACACCGAATGTGGATAGATAATAATCGTTCAGGATAACATCGGTACGGCCGATTGAAACATCGCGCAAATACACTTCGTTTGTGGCGTTGTCATAAGTTACTTCTTCTGCGCCGTATTCACGTGCAATTTCCATATAGATTGACGTAGAAGCACCTGCTGCTTTTTTCCCAGGAAGGTCTTCCAAACTTGCGATGCCGGACAAATCATCTTTTCTCACAACCGCAGTCCCATAGGAATGCTTGATCGGAGTCGAGAAGATAAACTCTTCCGCACGGTCTTCAGTGATTTCAATATCATTGGCTGCAATGTCAATTTGCCCTGTATTGACACTTGTCAGCATTTCATCAAATCCGATTTCAGTGAACTCAATATCAAGATCCAAACGTTCCCCAAGTTCCCGGACAACTTCCACTTCAAAACCCGTCAGTTCATCCGTCTCCGCGTCATGAAAAGATGTGGCCAATAGCGTCCCGGAAGTCGCAACAGTCAATGTTCCTTGTTCCTGAATTTCATCCCACGCGGTTTTCTTTTCTTCAGTTTGTGTTTCGTCATTGCCACAGCCTGCCAGCATAGCTACAGCAATGGCACTTGCAGCAAAAAATAAATTTCTCTTAGTTGAGTATGTATACACGTGTAAAGCCCCCTTAAATTTTCAATCCTTTATGAACATAGCATTTAAGTCTGGCAAGGGCAACGGGTTATGCTTAATATGTGTGAAAACTCTTTCGGTTTAACATATTAATGTTATGTAAACTAAATGAGTGCAGCCATTACGCTTTCAATTTCGCAGTAAATAAACTTGTTAACATGATGTCTAAGAGTGATGAAGGAGTAAACAGACTGCTTGGATAAATAGGTCAATTCTCTCCAATAAACTGTGGAATTCCATGTTAATTGCAGTTCACTGATTAACTTCAATAAAAAACCGGAAAGCATAAAGCTTTCCGGCATCCTAACTTATTTTTTCAATTTAATGACCAGTTCTTCATCTGGCGTGACGAATACGGTTTTCTGTTCAAAATAAATGACGAATCCAGGTTTTGAGCCATTCGGCTTTTTCACTTGGCGGACTTCAGTGTAATCGACCGGTACAGAAGAAGATTCACGTGCTTTGCTGAAGTAAGCAGCAATCGTAGCAGCTTCGAGTATAGTCGTTTCATCGGGATTGCTGTCATGGATGATGACGTGTGAACCCGGAATGTCTTTTGTATGAAGCCATGTATCGGATTTGGAAGCTACTTTGAATGTCACGTAATCGTTTTGCTTGTTGTTTTTGCCGACAGAGATTGGCGTTCCGCTAGAAGAAACATAGGCTTCTACAGAAGGCTTGGTCGGTTTTTTCTTTTTCTTTGATTTTTGAGCCTTCATAAACCCTTGCTCAGCGAGTTCTTCACGGATTTCTTCGATATCGGAAATGCCGGCTTGTTGGACTTGAGACATCAAGGTCTCGAAATACTCGATATCCTCTGTCGTTTTGTCGATTTGTTCCTGGGTTTTGACGACGGCTGTTTTCGCTTTCTGGTAGCGTGAATAATAACGCTGGGAATTGTCGATCGGCGTTTTCCGCGGATCCAACGTGATGGTGACTTTTTCATCGTTGTAATAATTGTCGACTTCGATTTCCTTCATGCCTTTGGTGATGCGGTGAAGGTTGGCCATGATCAATTCGCCATTTAATTGAAGCGTTTCACGTTTTTCAGCCTGATCCTGTTCTTTTTTCAATTTCTTCAGCTTCAGTTTCAACTTGGAAATTTCATTTTGCAGCCATCTTTCCAGATCCCCGGCCTGCTGTTTAACACGGTCGCGTTCGGCTTTTGCGTAATACATCCGGTCAAGCAGTTCACCAAGTGTCGGGAATTCCAGTCCTTCTTCTTGGATATGGGTCAACGGAGTGGCAGAGAAAAAGCTTTTGCCGCCATGTTCGACATAATAGCCTTGTGGCTGCTGTTTCAGGAAATCTGCCAGAAATGCTTCAGCAATTGCCGCCTTCTTGTCGGAAGTTTCCAGACGAAATGCAAGTTCACGCGCATTTAATGGAGAAAATCCGGAAAATTGGCTGACGATTTCTGTTGGCTCTGTAACCGCTAATTCCTCAGCAGCTTCGAACGGATCTTTTTTCTCCTGGGATGGAGGGAAGATATAGGGCTGGCCGGGAAGAATGGTGCGGAAAGAGTTGACGCTTGGGGGCAAATGTTTCAAACTGTCGAGAATCATCGTACGCTCCGCATCAATCAGGATGACGTTCGAATGCCGACCCATCATTTCGACGTGGAGTTCACGTTCGATGTCATCGCCGATTTCATTTTTTGCTTTGATCTTCAACATGATCAGGCGGTCCATCCCGTATTGCGAGATTTCGGTGATGACGCCGCCTTCGATGTGCTTGCGAAGCAGCATGCAGAACATCGGCGGTTCAGAAGGGTTGATGTTTGCTGCGGCCGTCAAGTGAATCCGTGAATAGGACGGATGGATGGAAATCAACAATTTATGGTTCTTTCCTTGGGCACGTATATGTAGAAGCAGTTCAAGCTGGTTGGGCTGATGAACTTTTGAAATTCTGCCGGTGACGAGCTGTTGAAGTTCGCTTGTCATCGATTTTGTAAATAATCCATCAAATGCCATTAAATATCCCTCTTTCAAATCGTTTTGTTCCATCTTATCATTTTCTCGGTGTATTATGATATAATAAGACAGTTAGTTAGAAAACGAAGAATAAGGTTCAGCAGAAAATGTCCGTGAAACAATCTGTGAAAAGCAGGAGAATTCAGTTCGATTTGCTGGATGCGAAAATGGAACGGCACATCGGGTGATCCGGTAACGGCAGAGCAGGAACCTGTAGTTCTGGCGTTTGAAAGAAAATGATGATGAGGCAAGTGAGGGATAAAATGAGAAACCAACGTGGACTGCTGATAGTCCTATCAGGGCCTTCGGGTGTTGGAAAAGGCACCGTAAGAAAAGAGCTGTTCTCACAGCCGGATACAAATTATGAATACTCCATCTCGATGACGACTAGAGCGCCACGGGAAGGGGAAGTTGATGAAGTCGATTATTTCTTCAAAACACGCAGTGAGTTTGAGGAATTGATCGAGCAGGATCAACTGCTCGAATATGCAGAGTTTGTCGGAAATTACTATGGGACACCACTTGAGTACGTCAACAAGATGCGCGATGCGGGTCGTGATGTATTTCTGGAAATCGAAGTACAGGGTGCTGCCCAGGTCCGTTCGAAAGTTCCGGATGGCCTGTTTATCTTTTTGGCGCCGCCGAGCCTGTCGGAACTTGAAGAACGGCTGGTCGGGCGTGGCACCGAATCGGATGACGTGATCGCTTCCCGCCTGCAAGCCGCGAGGCAAGAGTTGGAAATGATGAACTTGTACGATTATGTAGTCGAAAATGATGAAGTTGAAAATGCCTGTGACCGAATCAATGCCATCATTATTGCGGAGCATTGCAAACGTGAACGTGTTGAAAAACGATATTTTGATATGCTAAAGGAGAATGTCTGATGTTATACCCATCCGTTGATAAACTGAAAAGCCGAATTGATTCAAAATACTCGCTGGTTGCGCTTGCTTCTAAACGTGCACGCCAATTGCACGAACACGGTGATGAAAAATTGGATTCATATGTTTCTACTAAATCGGTCGGAAAAGCACTTGAAGAAGTAGCCGCCGGCGCTTTGACACAGGAAAAACAAGATGAATTTGCAGTATACGAAGACGAAATTTAACCATTAATCGCAACAGACGACTCCCAGAGCAAACTTGTTCTTTGGGAGTTTGTTGTTTAGAAAGGGTGTTTGAGTTGTTGGAGAATCGTAAAATCCTACTATGTGTCAGCGGAGGAATTGCCGTCTATAAAGCTGTGGCGCTTGTCAGCAAGCTTTCTCAGGCGGGAGCTTCCGTTAAAGTCATCATGACCCGTTCAGCACAGCAATTTGTGCAGCCGCTGACGTTCCAGGTCATGTCCAGAAACGATGTCTATACCGATACATTTGATGAGAAGGATTCTTCCGTCATCGCGCATATCGATCTTGCGGATTGGGCAGACCTGATCATTGTTGCGCCGGGCACAGCCAATGTCATCGGCAAATTGGCCGGCGGCATTGGTGACGATATGGTCACGACTACTTTGTTGGCAGCAACCGCTCCTATCTGGATTGCTCCGGCAATGAATGTCCATATGTACGACCATCCGGCAGTGAAACGCAACATCCAGCAGCTTCATGCAGACGGCATCCGTTTTATCGAACCTTCCGAAGGCTTTTTGGCCTGTGGCTATGTCGGCAAAGGACGCCTTGAAGAGCCGGAGAAAATCACAGAGCTCGTCAAAGGTTATTTTACGCGCGAGCATAAACTTGCTGGAAAAAAAGTCATTGTTACCGCTGGGCCGACACGTGAACGCATCGATCCTGTTCGGTTTCTGACCAATTTTTCAAGCGGCAAGATGGGCTATGCCATGGCAGGTGCTGCTGCGGAGATGGGAGCCGAAACCATTTTAATCAGCGGTCCCGTGTCATTGCCGGTGCCAAGCGGCGTTACCCGGATACTGGTGGAAAGTGCTGAAGATATGCTGCAGGCAGTCGAAGCGCATTACGACAGTTCAGATTACGTCATCAAAACGGCTGCTGTGGCTGATTACCGACCAAAAACAGTAGCTGATCGAAAAATGAAGAAACAAGAAGGCGGCTCGACCATCGTTCTTGAACGGACAGTCGATATCCTTCAACAGTTAGGCGAAAACAAGAAAAACCAGGTGTTGATCGGTTTCGCGGCCGAGACCAATGATGTTGGACAATACGCCAAAGATAAATTGGAACGTAAAAATGCAGATTATATTATTGCCAATGATGTAACAGAAGCACAGGCGGGCTTTGAATCGGATACCAATCGGGTGACAGTCTACGGGAAAAACGGCTTTGAACAAGCATTTGACATGATGTCCAAGCAGCAATTGGCCCGCCAATTGCTTGACTTGATTACGGAAAAGGAAAAACTGCATGATAGCTGAAGTCATTGTGGACGTAGCTGCCCATCCGATCGACCGCCCTTTTGATTATGCCATTCCAAAAGAAGTGGCAGTACTGGCAGAGCCGGGAATGCGTGTCAAAGTGCCTTTTGGCAACCGCAAAGTACTGGGGTTCATCACTAAGCTCAAAGAGACTTCAGAATTTGACCCGAAACGCCTGAAACCGATTCATGAGCTGATGGACGTGGTGCCGGTTTTAAATGAAGAACTGCTGAAGATGGCCCAATGGATGAAAGAGCAAACGGTTTGTTTTGAAATTGACGCGCTGCAGGTCATGGTGCCAGCAGCTTTGCGGGCAAAATACGAGAAGCGTTTTGTACTGAATGCACCGCTTGAAGAAATTGCAGCGCCTTTGCGCATTTATTTCGAAAAACGGCCTTTTATCCGGCTGCAGGACGCAGTGGACATATACAGTCTGCTGAAAAAAGAGATGGAAAAAGGCACAATCATTGCGGATACCGATATTCAACAGCAAACCGCTGTTAAAAAAGTCCGTATGATTCATATCTCTGACAGCATTGAAAAGCTGGAAGCCATTGAAATTCGTGCCAATGCCAAGCAACAGCTCAAGTTGATGGACTTTTTCCTGAGAAATGCAGGCCGCTCGATCGAATCTTCCCAACTTCAGAAAGAAGCGGAGGTTTCGCTGCCGACAATCTACAGCTTAGTGGAAAAAGAAGCCGCTCAGATTTCCAATATGGAATCGTACCGGGATCCGAAGCTGCTGACTGAAATCGAGCAAAAATCGTCGCTGCAATTGACCGGAGCCCAACAAATTGCTTTTGATTCGATTGAAAATGCATTGAATACACCGAAGACCTTTCTGCTGCATGGCATTACTGGCAGTGGGAAGACCGAAATCTATCTGCAGACCATCGACCAGGTGCTGAAGCAAGGAAAAGAAGCGATCATGCTGGTGCCGGAAATTTCGCTGACCCCTCAAATGACCATTCGCTTTAAAGAGCGTTTCGGAGACCAGGTCGCTGTTTTGCACAGTGGATTGTCGGCTGGCGAAAAATACGATGAATGGCGAAAAATCCAGCGGGCTGAAGTGAAAGTGGTAGTAGGGGCACGTTCGGCTATTTTTGCGCCTTTTCAGAATCTGGGTCTGATCATTCTGGATGAAGAGCATGAATCCAGCTATAAGCAGGACGATTCCCCACGCTATCACGCACGCGACATGGCCATTTGGCGCAGTGAATACCATAATTGTCCGGTTATTCTTGGCAGCGCAACGCCTTCATTGGAATCATATGCACGTGCACAAAAAGGCGTCTATGAATTGCTGGTACTGGAAAAACGGGCAAAAAACCAACCATTGCCCGATGTCCATATTGTGGATATGCGGGAAGAACTGCGCAACGGCAACCGGTCCATGTTTTCGGTGCAATTAGCGGATGCTATCCGCGACCGTCTGGAGAAAAAGCAGCAGACCGTATTGTTCCTCAATAAACGCGGCTATTCATCATTTGTGTTATGCCGGGATTGCGGAACGGTCATGCAATGCCCCAATTGTGATATTTCGCTGACTTACCACCGCTCAAGCGAAACGATGAAATGCCATTATTGCGGCTATGATGAACGCGTACCAAAAACCTGTCCGGAATGTGAAAGCGAGCATATTCGGTTTTTCGGAACCGGCACGCAGAAAGTCGAAGAAGAGCTGGCGAAAGTGGTGCCGGAAGCACGCGTTCTTCGAATGGATGTCGACACGACGCGCAATAAAGGTGCGCATGAGAAAATCCTGTCCGCTTTTGGCGAAGGCAAAGCAGACATCCTGCTGGGTACCCAAATGATCGCCAAAGGCTTGGATTTTCCGAATATCACATTAGTAGGTGTGTTGTCGGCGGATACTACTTTGCATCTGCCTGACTTCCGGGCGGCGGAAAAGACCTATCAATTGCTGACGCAGGTCAGCGGCCGCGCAGGGCGGGATATTCTGCCGGGGACGGTTTTTGTCCAATCCTATACGCCGGAACATTACGCCATCACATTGGCGAAAGACCAATTGTATGAGCCGTTTTATGAACAGGAAATGGCCATGCGCAGAGCGAGCGGTTATCCGCCGTATTACTATGTCGTCAACATCCAGTTTACGCATGAAGATTTAATGACAGTGGCTGAATATGCCGATCAAACGGTCCGTTATTTGAAGAGCCACTTGTCTCCCAATACCTTGATCATCGGGCCCTCAGCTTCCCTGATCGCCCGTGTCAACAATAGATATCGCTATCAATGTTTGATAAAATACAAAAAAGAACCGAAACTGACCGATACGATGCAGCAACTGATCAAAATCCATCGTACGGAATGGCTGAAAAAAGGCGCCACGCTGTCGATTGACATGAATCCGACATCGGTCATGTAAAAGAAAAGAGGAAATGAATATGTCTATTCGAATGGTAGTAAAACACCCGAACGAAGTATTGGAAACGAAATGTCAGCCGGTGACGGCTTTTGATAAAAAACTGGCGGCTCTTTTGGATGATATGCATGAAACGATGGTGGAATCGGATGGCGTCGGCATTGCCGCCCCTCAAGTAGGCGTAGCAATTCGTGCCGCGATCGTTGATTTCCGTGAAGGGCAGGATCCGATTGAAATGATCAATCCGGAACTGGTGCTATTTGAAGGTGCTGAAACCGATATTGAAGGCTGTCTCAGCTTCCCAGGGATTTTTGGGGAAGTGGAGCGCTATGATCACATCAAGATTAAGGCACAGGAACGCGACGGTTCCTGGTATGAGCTGGAAGCAGAAGGTTATGAAGCCCGCGCGATCCAGCATGAAATGGACCATTTGGACGGCGTCTTGTTTACCAGCAAAATAACAAAATATGTGACACAGGAAGAATTGGATGAAATGATCCGCCAGCAGGAAGAAGAGGAGGAACAGGTTTGACCAAAATCGTATTTATGGGAACCCCTGCCTTTTCCGCACCGATCTTGCGGATGCTCGTCGAAGAAGGCTATGAAGTCATTTCCGTCGTTACGCAGCCGGATCGGCCAGTCGGTCGCAAAAAAATTATGACGGCAACACCGGTTAAAGAAGAAGCGATGCGCCTTGGATTGCCGGTCTATCAGCCGGAAAAACTGAAAAATCCGGAAGAGCTTCAACATGTGTTGGATCTTGAAGCTGATTTAATTGTTACTGCAGCTTTTGGGCAGATTTTGCCAAGTGAGATTTTGGAAGCACCGAAACTTGGAGCCATCAATGTCCATGCGTCGTTGTTGCCGGCATACCGCGGAGGCGCGCCGATCCATCAAGCCATCATGGATGGCCAGAAAGAAACAGGCGTTACAATCATGTACATGGTGGACCGGTTGGACGCTGGCGATATCATCTCGCAGGTGGTCGTACCGATTGAAGAACGCGACCATACCGGCAGCATGTTCGACAAGCTGAGCATTGCTGGTCGTGATTTGTTGAAGAGAACGCTGCCGCCGATTATTGCGGGAACAAACGAACGCATACCTCAGGACGAACAGGCGGTTACTTATGCCCGCAATATTTCGCGTGAGCAGGAACGCATCGACTGGTCGAAGCCAGCTGCGGCCATCTATAATCAAGTTCGGGGATTGCATCCATGGCCAGTTGCTTACACAACGTTCAATGGAGCGAATATGAAAATCTGGTGGGCTGAAAAAACGTCATCAAATGCCAGCGGCCAAGCCGGCAAAGTTGTCGGCTTGACCGAAGACTCGATTTTGGTCCAGACCGGAGACGGCGTTTTGGCCATCACCGAATTGCAGCCGGCAGGAAAAAAACGCATGACGGCAAAAGAGTATTTAAAAGGACCTAAAATCCAGGCAGGAGATTTATTCGAATGAAAAATAAAAAACTTCAAGGCAACGTCCGCGATGCCGCATTCTCAATCCTATGGGCAGTGGAGAACAAGCAGGCTTACAGCAACTTATTGCTTCACCAGACGATTGAAAGCTATGGCATTGCAGCTAAAAACAGGGGCTTGCTGACGGAAATCACATATGGCACTCTCCAGCATCAAATGACACTGGATTATTACCTGGAACCTTACCTGAAAGGGAAAATCGAACCTTGGGTTAAAACCTTGCTGAGATTATCCTTGTACCAGATTGTCTACTTGGATCGGATTCCTGCACACGCAGTGGTCCATGAGGCGGTTGAAATCGCAAAACGCCGTGGACATGGCGGAGTGGCTTCTGTGGTCAATGGCGTTCTGCGTTCAGTTCAGCGCAATGGCGTCCGTTCGTTCAACACCATCAGTGACCCATACGAAAAGATTTCCATCGAAACGAGCCACCCAATCTGGATGATCAGACGTTGGGCAGAACAATTCGGTTTGGAAAAAACACGTGAAATGGCATTGGAAAACAACAAAACGCCATTGCAGACTGTCCGTGTCAACACCACCCGTGCCACAGTCGAAGAAGTGATTGAAATGCTTGAATCAGAAGAACTGGAGGCAGTGCCGAGTAAATTCATCCCGGAATGCCTGATTGTCACAAATGGCCAACCTGCCCGCACGGCTACATTCGAAAAAGGTTTTATCACCATCCAAGATGAAAGTTCCATGCTGCCGGCTTATGCCCTGCAGGTTGAACCGGACATGACCGTGCTTGATATGTGCGCAGCACCTGGCGGCAAAACCACCCACATTGCGGAAAAGATGAACAATAGCGGAACTTTGTATGCGCTTGATCTGCACGCACATAAAGTAAAGCTGATTGACGAAACAGCCAAGCGATTGGGCCACAAGGTCATTGAAACAGAAGTGGGCGACGGCAAGAAAAGCGTTGAACGTTTCGGTGAAGAAAAATTCGACCGCATCCTGGTGGATGCTCCGTGCAGCGGTTTGGGTGTCATCAAACGTAAACCTGATATTAAGTATACGAAAAAAGAAGAGGACTTCGCCCGTCTGCAGAAAATCCAACTCGAGCTGCTGGACCAGGCAGCCCGCCTATTGAAAGAAGGCGGCATACTGGTCTACAGCACCTGTACAGTGGATGCCATGGAAAACAGAGGGACAGCTGAACAGTTTTTGAAAGAACATCCTGAAATGGAGAAAATCCAGGCAGCCTTGCCTGCAGCCATGGGCATCAAGCATACAGGCTTTGTTCAGGTATTTCCGCAGGATTATGGAAGCGATGGTTTTTTCATCGCGGCTTTTCAAAAGACCCAGAAAACAGCAACAGCTTAAAGCAGGATAAGATTAGAATCGGGGTGTCATGATTTGTTTCGGTATGTGGTAGAAAGTGATACAGGTAGGATCCGTGAAGTAAATGAGGACAGTGTGGCGGTATTAAAACGCCCCGACGGCCTCCTATTGGCAGTCGTGGCGGATGGAATGGGCGGACATAAAGCCGGCGATGTTGCCAGCAAAATGACCGTCGATCAGCTCAGCCAGTATTTTCTGGAAGATGAGGCAATGTCGTTCCTGACGCTTGACAGCAAAAGAAAATGGCTTTCGGAACGTATTCAAACAGTCAACCGGCTGGTTTTTGAACATTCGTTGGCCAATCCGGAATGCAAAGGGATGGGCACGACGTTGATTGCGGCGCTGATTGATGACAAAGAAGGCATTCTATGCCATATCGGCGACAGCCGTGCTTACTTGATCAATGGCGGCATCAATCAGATTACACGAGACCATTCGTATGTCAATGTGCTGGTCGACAGCGGGGAAATCAGCCAGGAAGAAGCTGAAGAACATCCGAAGAAAAATTGGATTGTCCGGGCGCTCGGGACCGAGGCTGAGATTGAAAGGGAAATGATCAATTTCTCTTTTGATGAAGCCTCCTATCTATTGATTTGTTCAGATGGTCTCAGCAATAAAGTTTCGAAAGAGGAATTGGCTTCCATCGTCAGATCAACAGCTCCGCTTTCCCAGAAAGGGCAGGAGCTGGTCACTTTGGCCAATGATCTTGGAGGAGAAGATAATATTTCCTTGATTCTTCTGTACTCTGTGGATGAGGAGGTATAAGTATGTTGATAGGCAAAAGCGTCAACGGCCGCTATAAAATCAAGGAATTGATTGGCGGCGGTGGAATGTCCAATGTGTATTTGGCACATGACATGATTTTGGACCGTGACATCGCGATCAAAATCCTCCGTTACGATTTTTCAAATGAAGAAGAACTG
Source organism: Planococcus notacanthi (assembly GCF_030407825.1). Taxonomy (NCBI): domain Bacteria; kingdom Bacillati; phylum Bacillota; class Bacilli; order Caryophanales; family Caryophanaceae; genus Planococcus; species Planococcus notacanthi. The sequence goes on from NZ_JASDCQ010000001.1 coordinate 500,964, forward strand.
CGCAGACGTTTCCAACGGGAAGCGTTGTCCACCACCAGTCTGGCACATCCGAACATCGTCAATATTTTTGACGTGGGCGAAGATGGATCTGTCCATTACCTGGTGATGGAATACGTTCCAGGAAAAACCTTGAAAGAGTACATAATCGAACATTCACCAGTATCGCCTGAGCGGGCTGTTGAGATTATGAAACAATTGACATCGGCTTTGGCACATGCCCATCACAATCAAATCGTCCACCGGGACATTAAACCTCAAAACATTTTGATGGATGCAGAAGGCAATGTGAAGATTTCCGATTTCGGTATTGCCATGGCGTTGAGTGCAACGTCCTACACCCAGACCAATTCTGTGCTGGGGACCGTCCATTACTTGTCTCCTGAACAGGCACGCGGGGGCACAGCAAATAAAAAATCCGATATTTACTCACTCGGTATTGTCATGTACGAATTGATCACGGGCAAGCTGCCGTTTTCCGGTGAATCGGCTGTATCGATTGCCTTAAAGCATCTGCAGACCGAAACACCTTCTTTGCGTGATACAGTTCCGGCACTTCCTCAAAGTTTGGAAAATATCGTTTTAAAAGCCACGGCAAAAAACATGCAACACCGTTATCAGTCGGCTGATGAAATGGAAGAAGATCTGGCTACAGCTTTATTGCCGGAACGTCTGAATGAACCCAAATTCATGGTTCCTGAGGATCAGGATGAAACGCGTGCCATGCCAGCAATCAAAGACGCCGCTGCTTATACGACTGTGACGGATACGAAAACGATGCCATTGCCGGTCAATGAAGTGAAAAATGAACAGCAAGTTCCACCCAAGAAGAAAAAGAAAAAATGGCCATGGATTTTAGGGATTCTAGCTTTTCTGCTGATCAGCGGATTGGTTCTCGCTATTGCTTTTCCGGGTTTATTCGAACCAAGACAAGTAGCTGTTCCGGATATAACCGGCATGGAGCGCAACGAAGCACTTGAAGAACTGCAGGCCGCAGGGTTTATTGCGGGTGAAGAAACAGATGAATACTCGGAACAGATAGCAGCTGGTCATGTGGTTCGAACGATACCGGAAGCCGGAAAAATGAGGGATCGCGAAACCCAAATTCAATTATTTGTCAGTATGGGCAAAGAAGTTGCTGAAATGGATGATTTTGTCGGCAGTACCCTCGAAGAGGCAGAAGAAGCACTGGAAGAACAGAAATTTGCGCCAGCTGAGTCCAGTGAAGAATTTTCCGATCAGCCGGTGGGCACCATTCTGACTCAAGAACCCGCAGCTGGTGAAGAAGTCATCATCAGTGAGACCACTGTAGAGTTTATTGTCAGCAAAGGTCCGGATCTTCGCAATGTGGAGAATTTGGCAGGATTTACAGAAGAGAACCTCAATGAATACGCCCGTTCTTCCGGATTTAATATCCGCATAATATCGGAACAAGCATCTGATGAAGTCGAAGCGGGGAAAGTCATGTCCCAGACCCCTGCTGCTGGAGAACAGTTGGAAGCTGGCAGTACAATTGAAGTCGTTATCTCAGCAGGCCAACCGGAAAAACCGATGAAAACCTATATCCATACTGTAGAAATTCCATATGAACCTGCTGAACCCGCCGCAGAAGGCGAAGAGCCTGTGGAGCAGACCGTCCAGATCTATGTCCAGGACAATTCACAGACGATGGTAGAGCCTGTCGAGGAGTTTGCCATTACAGAAGACAAGCAGCATCGCATCGAAATGCAGATTGCCGAAGGAGAAAGGGCTTCTTACAGGATCGTCCGGGATTCTACGGTCATCCAAGAAGAAACTTTTGAATATTCAAGCGTAGACTAAACAGCAACTAAAGGAGTGGAAAGATGCCGAAAGGTCAAATCAGAAAAGCATTGAGCGGATTTTACTACGTATTGGATGAAGACGGACAGCGTTACATCCAATGCCGTGGCCGTGGGGTATTTCGCAATCGCCAAATAACGCCGCTCGTCGGGGATTATGTTGACTACAAAGCGGAAAACAACGATTTGGAAGGGACGATCCTGCATGTTTATGAGCGGAAAAACGAATTGGTGAGGCCCCCAATTTCAAACGTCGATCAAGCCATCCTTGTTTTTTCAGCCAAACAGCCGGACTTCCATCCGTTGTTATTGGACCGTTTTTTAACCGCTATTGAGTCGCATTCGATTCAGCCGATCATTTGCCTGACAAAAATGGATCTGCTGAAAGAGGCAGAGAAAGACAAAATCCAACGCTATGTAGCTGATTACGAAAAGATTGGTTATGAAGTAATTCCGACTTTCATTGATGATCCTGCGTTAAAAGATCGTTTGATGCCCGTCCTGGAAGGGAAGATCAGCGTTCTGGCAGGGCAGTCGGGAGTGGGGAAATCAACTTTGTTGAACACCATCCTGCCATCTTTGGAGTTGAAGACGGACGATATTTCCAAAGCGCTGAACCGCGGAAAGCATACCACGCGCCATGTTGAACTGATTGCTGTCAATAATGGCTTATTGGCGGATACGCCTGGCTTCAGTTCATTCGATTTTGAAACCATCGAACGGGAAGAGTTGTCTGCCTGTTTCCCGGAATTCGCAGCGCGTTCCAATGACTGCAAATTCCGTGAATGTTTGCACATGAATGAACCTAAATGTGCGATTAAAGCGGCCGTAGAGGCTAATGAAATTCCTGATTACCGTTATAAGCATTACCTGAAATTCCTGGAAGAAATAATGAGCCGAAAGCCGAGGTATTCAAATGATTAAAATTGCACCGTCTATTCTAGCAGCCGATTTTGCAAAACTTGGAGAAGAAGTATTGGAAGTGGAAAAAGCAGGAGCAGATTGGATCCATGTGGATGTTATGGATGGCCATTTTGTACCGAATATTTCATTTGGGCCGATTGTCTTGAATGCCATCCGTCCGTTGACCAAATTACCGATGGATGTCCATTTGATGATTGAAAATCCGGATCTTTATATTGAAGAGTTTGCGAAAGCAGGTGCTGACTTTATCACTGTTCATGTAGAGGCATGCCCGCACCTTCACCGGACTATTCAATTGATCCGTTCGTTTGGCGTCAAACCGGGTGTCGTTTTGAACCCGCATACACCGATAGAAACGATACAGCATGTGTTGGAAGATATCGATTTGGTCCTGTTCATGACTGTAAACCCTGGTTTTGGTGGACAGAAATTCATTCATTCTGTCGTTCCAAAAGTCAAGCAGCTGTCGGATATCATTAAGGAAAAAGGCCTTTCCATCGAAATTGAAATAGATGGCGGCATCAACGAAGAAACCATCAAACCTTGTGCAGAAGCTGGCGCGACTGTCTTTGTGGCAGGATCAGCCATCTACAGCAAGAAAGACCGGACGCAGGCTCTTCAAGCGATCAGGAAAGCGGGAGAAGAGGCGATTTCGTGAAACTCATCCTGATTGCAGGAGGTCCGGCAGGTGAACTGCCGGACTTTTCTTTTTTTCCGGAAGCTTCTTATATCGGCGTCGATTCGGGTACGTTGACGCTTCTCGAAAAAGGCATTCGGCCATTAGCGGCCATAGGCGATTTTGATTCGGTTACTGCTGAAGAATATGAAAAAATACTTGCAGTCATGCCGGAATTGACACGGGCTCCATCTGAAAAAGAACAGTCCGATACCGAGTTGGGGCTGGAGAAGGCGATGACCTATCATCCGGATCAAGTCATCTTGACAGGGGTAACAGGCGGGCGGCTCGATCATTATATGAGTGCTTTGCATATCATGTTCAGTTACCAGCAGAAATTCCCGGAAACCCACTTTCTCCTATTGAATAACCAAAACCGCATTCGCTTCCTAAGTCCAGGCACGCACGCCGTGGAAAAGGATGAACGCTACCGTTATGTTTCGTTTTATCCATTTGCAGAGGAAGTGGAGGGGTTGACTTTGTCAGGATTTAAATACCCAGTGACCGATGAAGCTGTACCTTACGGGACCACGCGCTTTGTCAGCAATGAACTGCTTGGGCATGGCAGTGTCATTATACAAAGCGGAAGCTGTCTGATGGTGGAAAGTTCCGACGCTTAAACATTCAAAGCGACACAAAACAGGCAGCGAGAAGGAGACTCCTTCTCGTTGCCTGTTTTACAGTTTTATATTACGTTGAAGCGATTATGTAAGCATACTTTTACAACGAAAAAATGCCGGGCTGATTAGATCAGCACCGGCATTATCCATGAGCGATTATACGCGCTCAACTTTTCCTGATTTCATGGCTCTTGCAGAAACCCATACACGTTTCGGTTTACCGTCTACAAGGATGCGAACTTTTTGAAGGTTTGCTCCCCATGTACGTTTCGTCGAATTCATTGCGTGCGAACGGGCATTTCCGGCGCGAGCTTTACGTCCACTAATTGCACATACTTTAGGCATGTAAGTCCCTCCTCACAAGTGAAGCTGAAAATTATTATAGAATTTCAGTTCGTTTTTCGTTTCACATACTTTAATAATTTACCACAGACATATCGGGTTTGCAACTATATTTCGAGGTCTTTAAAGAAAAAAACCTTTACACCCTAAAACGCCTCCTTTTCTTCTATAAGGGTTTAAGGTAGAATGAAAAGAGTGAAATAGGACTCAAGGAGGAATTTCAATGTCGATTGAATTGAAGAACGAATATGGTCAAATCGATATTTCCAATGATGTAATTGCTCAAATAGCAGGCGGCGCCGCTATCGAATGCTATGGTATTGTAGGCATGGCAACGAAACACCAGATACGTGACGGCTTGACAGATATCCTTCGCAAAGAAAATTTTGCTAAAGGAGTGCTTGTGCGCCAGGAAGATGACGATTTGGTCATTGATATGTATGTCATCATCAGTTATGGTACGAAAATTTCTGAAGTGGCTTATCAAGTCCAGTCCAAAGTGAAATACACAGTAAACCAAACATTAGGAATGTCAGTAAAAGCAGTAAACATTTTTGTCCAAGGAGTTCGTGTAACGAACCCGTAGGAGGAGGAAGAGTCAGTTATGAAGTCATTAAACGGATTAAAGTTCGCTGAAATGGTTCAGATGGGATCACACCATCTTTTTCAAAATGCGGATTATGTTGATGCATTAAACGTGTTCCCGGTGCCTGATGGCGATACAGGAACGAATATGAATTTATCGATGACTTCTGGAGCGAAGGAAACGACTGCCCAAGCAGAAGAACACATCGGCAAAACAGCAAACGCTTTATCAAAAGGCTTGTTGATGGGTGCCCGAGGAAATTCGGGTGTTATTCTTTCTCAGCTTTTCAGAGGTTTCAGCAAATACATTGCAGCCGAAACGGAATTGTCCGCACTTAAGTTTGCTGAAGCTCTTCAGCATGGCGTAGAGACGGCGTATAAAGCTGTAATGAAACCGGTTGAAGGAACAATTTTGACGGTCGCAAAAGATGCGGCTGCCAAAGGCATGGAAACAGCGAAGACAGAAGAAGATATCATTGTATGGTTCGAAACGGTTTTGGCGGAAGCACAGGCTTCTTTAGAGCGGACTCCGGATCTTTTGCCCGTTTTGAAAGAAGTGGGTGTCGTTGACAGTGGCGGACAAGGTCTTGTATATGTCTACGAAGGTTTCTTGGCTTCATTGAAAGGCGAAGAATTACCGGAAAAACATGCGCATAACTCAATGACGGACTTGGTCAGCGCAGAACATCATAAAAATATTGCCAGCTTCATGGATACAGCTGATATTGAATTTGGCTACTGCACGGAGTTTATGGTGAAATTTGAAAAAGGCAAGAAAGAGTTTAACGAAGCTTTATTCCGTTCTGATTTGAGTGAGTATGGAGATTCTTTGCTGGTCATCGCTGATGATGAAATCGCAAAAATTCATATCCATTCGGAAGAACCAGGAAAAGTGCTTACATATGGGCAGGACTACGGAAGCCTGATCAGCATGAAAATAGAAAATATGCGCCAGCAGCATATTGATATTGTCGGCGAAGACTTCCAGAAAAATGCGCCAAAACAGCAGACAGTACAGCCATACGCGGTGGTGACGGTTGCAATGGGCGAAGGTATCGCAGACTTGCTTCGCAGCATCGGCGCTTCCTATGTTATTGAAGGCGGCCAGACGATGAACCCATCGACAGAAGATATCGTCAACGCGGTCAAGTCGATCGGCGCAGAGCGCGTGCTGATCTTGCCGAACAACAAGAACATTATTATGGCTGCAGAACAGGCAGCTGAGCTTTTGGATATAGAAGCAGCAGTCGTACCGACAAAAGATGTACCTCAAGGGATGTCTGCTTTGCTGGCCTTTAATCCAGATGCTTCGGTGGAAGATAACCAGGCTGCCATGGCGAGCGCTTCCAAACATGTGAAGTCAGGATCTGTGACATTTGCGGTCCGCGATACTTCAATCGATGGCATCGAAATTAAAAAAGATGACTTCATGGGGATTTCTGAAGGCAAAATCGTTGTCTCTGACAGCAACCTGGATTCGGTAACCGAAAAACTGGCTAAACAGCTGGTGGACAGTGAAGCGGAAATTGTCACCATTCTTTTCGGTGAAGATGTGACAGCGGCTGATGCTGAAAAGTTGGGTCAATTCATTGAAACGCTGAACAGCGACGTCGAAGTTGAAATTCATGAAGGCAAACAACCTCTTTATCCGTTTATAATTGCTGTAGAATAATATTATTTTTTAGATTTTCCAATAAAATTAAGATTTGAGCGCATACCCTGTATGCGCTTTTATTTTTGTTAAATATGTCGAAATAGTGTAAACTATTGATATACGTAAATTGAAAGAAAGGGGTTTGAGCCATGAAGTTCAAATCTGTTTTTGATATAATCGGCCCAGTCATGATTGGGCCATCCTCTTCGCATACTGCGGGAGCAGCCCGCATCGGAAGAGTAGCGAGGGATTTATTCGGCAGACAGCCGGACTGGGCAAAAGTGCATCTTTATGGCTCGTTTGCAGAAACCTATAAAGGACATAGCACGGATGTCGCAATCATTGGCGGGTTGTTGGATTACGATACGTTTGACGAACGCATCAAAACCTCATTCGAGGAAGCAGAGAAAGTGGGCATGACGTTTGAATTCATTCCCGAAACCGGACATGTAGACCACCCGAACACTGCTCGCATCGTCATCGGTGACAAGGATTCTGAAATGTCGATGATGGGCATTTCAATCGGCGGCGGAAAAATTGAAATTACGGAATTGAACGGTTTTCCGCTTCGCTTGTCAGGGAATCATCCGGCCATACTCGTAGTTCATGAAGACCGTTCAGGCTGTATTGCGAATGTGGCAAACTGCTTGTATAAATACGACATCAATATTGGCCACATGGAAGTATCCCGAAAAGAAAAAGGGCATATGGCATTGATGGTCATCGAAGTTGATCAAAATGTGGATCGAGAAGTAATGGATGAGTTGAGAAAACTTCCGAACATCACGCAGGTGACGAGAATCGCCGATTAAATTGGAGGGTATAAAAATGGAAGCTTTATTCCGCAATGTACGAGAATTGGTTGAACGGGCTGAAAAAGAGCAGAAATTGATTTCTGAAATCATGATTGAACAAGAAATGCTCATGACAGACCGTTCACGTGAAGATATTATGAAGCAGATGGACCGTAATTTAACGGTCATGGAAGAAGCCGTAGAAAAAGGCCTGCAAGGCGTTCATTCCGTATCAGGATTGACAGGTGGAGACGCCGTCCTGTTGCAAGCTTATCGTGCGAAAGGCAACACGCTCTCAGGCGACCTATTGCTTGATGCAGTCAGCAAAGCAGTTGCGACCAACGAAGTAAACGCTGCCATGGGAACTATTTGTGCTACACCAACAGCAGGATCAGCTGGCGTTGTACCGGGAACATTATTTGCGGTACAGAATAAATTGAATCCGACTAGAGAGCAGATGATCCGTTATTTGTTTACAGCAGGTGCCTTCGGATTTGTCGTAGCCAATAATGCTTCGATTTCCGGAGCTGCAGGCGGTTGCCAGGCAGAAGTAGGATCGGCAGCCGGAATGGCATCGGCGGCGATAATCGAAATGGCGGGCGGAACACCTCAGCAAAGTTCGGAAGCCTTTGCAATCACGATGAAAAACATGCTTGGCTTGGTCTGCGATCCAGTGGCGGGATTAGTGGAAGTGCCATGTGTGAAGCGTAATGCAATGGGAGCCGCCAATGCAGTTGTAGCTGCGGATATGGCCTTGGCCGGTGTCACCAGCCGTATTCCATGCGATGAAGTGATCGGTGCCATGTTCGAAATCGGCCAATCCATGCCGAGTGCATTGCGGGAAACTGCAAAAGGCGGACTTGCTGCAACACCTACCGGAAAGTGGCTTGAGTCCAAAATCTTTGGTGGAGCAGTTGTTGGCAGTGGGCAGTAAAGATTCAGTCGCCACATTAAAAGGGGTCGGCAAACAGGCTGCCGAAACCCTGCAGGAAATGAAGATTGAGACTATACATGACTTGATCATGACATTTCCGTATCGCCATGAAGATTTTCAGTTGAAGGATTTGGCAGATACACCGCATAATGAACGCGTGACGGTGGAAGGAAGGGTGGAGAGCGAAGCTTCCATCCTTTTTTTGGGTAAGAAAAAGTCACGCACACAAGTACGGGTGTTGGTTGGACGCCACTTGGTTAAGGCTATTTTCTTCAATCAGCCCTATGTGAAAGCCAAATTGCATCTAGGGGAAGTCATCACACTTACAGGGAAATGGGACCGTGGCCGCCAGGTAATTACGGTATCAAGCCATTCCATCGGTCCGCGCACCGGCGGAGCGGATTTTGAACCTGTCTATAGCCTGAAAGGCAGTATCCACCAAAAAACGTTCCGTAAGCTGATGAGGCAGGCATTAGATTTGGCGAAAGAAGACATTGAAGAATGTCTGCCACAGCGATTTCTTGCCACTTATCAGTTGGCTTCAATTCAAGATGCCTTGGAATGGGTTCACTTCCCGCCGGATGGTGAAGCAGTCAAACAAGCGCGCAGGCGTTTTGTTTATGAAGAATTATTGATGTTTCAATTGAAGATGCAGGCGCTCCGCAAAAAGAACCGCGAAGAAGAAGGCGGTTCGTTTATCGATTATGATTTGGAGCGATTGAAGCTCTTTATTGACGCCTTGCCTTTCGATTTGACTGCTGCGCAAAAACGCGTAGTCAATGAGATTTGCAAGGATATGAAAGAGCCGTTCCGCATGAATCGCCTGTTGCAGGGCGACGTGGGTTCAGGGAAGACAGTTGTGGCAGCCATTGCGCTATATGCAGCCCATACGGCTGGGCTGCAGGGTGCTTTGATGGCGCCGACTGAAATTCTCGCTGAACAGCACGCCAATACATTGTCCCAATGGTTTCAGCCGTTTTCTTTGAATATCGCTTTATTGACGGGGTCGGTAAAAGGCAAGAAGCGCCAGTTGATCCTGCAGCAGCTGGCAGCGGGAGAAATCGATTTGCTGATCGGTACACATGCGTTAATTCAGCCGGAAGTGCAGTTCCGTAAACTCGGGCTTGTCATAACCGATGAACAGCACCGTTTTGGTGTAGACCAACGCCGTGTCCTGAAAGACAAAGGTTATAATCCGGACGTGTTGTTCATGACAGCCACGCCGATTCCAAGGACTTTGGCCATTTCTGCTTTCGGGGAAATGGACGTGTCCATTATTGATGAAATGCCGGTTGGCCGAAAAGAAATCGAGACTTACTGGATGAAAAAAGAGATGTTCGGAAAAATTGTTGGCCGAATGGAAAAAGAATTGTCAGCTGGACGACAAGCTTATGTCATTTGCCCGTTGATCGAGGAATCCGATAAATTGGATTACCAAAACGCAGTCGATCTGTTTCAACAGCTGGCGATGTATTTCAAAGACCGTTTTACGGTCGGGCTGATGCACGGCCGCCTGCATTCTGAAGAAAAAGAACAGACCATGCGCGAGTTTACAGAAGGAAAAATCGATGTATTGGTATCGACCACCGTAGTTGAAGTCGGAGTCAACGTACCGAATGCGTCCTTTATGCTCATTTATGATGCTGAACGTTTTGGGTTGTCACAGCTGCATCAATTGCGCGGCCGTGTCGGACGCGGCAGTGAGCAATCCTATTGCGTCCTATTGGCGGATCCGAAAACGGAAATCGGCAAAGAACGTATGGCGACGATGACTGAAACCAATGACGGGTTTGTGCTTGCAGAAAAAGATCTGCAGCTGAGGGGTCCTGGAGACTTTTTCGGCCGTAAGCAAAGCGGTATTCCCGAATTTAAAATGGCAGATCTCGTGCACGATTATCGGGCATTGGAAACAGCCAGAAAAGATGCAGAACAATTGATCAACAGTGAAGAATTTTGGCAGGCGGATGACATGCGCTGTCTGCGCCGCCAAATAGAACAGTCCGGTGTATTATCAGGTGGAAGATTGGATTAAGAATGCAGGGTGCATAATTTCCCTTGCATTCTTTTTTTGTTATTTATATACTGATGTTAGTACCAAGTGCTAATAGCGGGCGGTGACATAGTGAGAAGACCAAAAAAAGAGCGGCAACAAGCATTGAAGGATACGATCAGGGATAATCCATTTGTAACGGACGAAGAGCTGTCGGTTGAATTTGATGTCAGCGTGCAGACGATCCGTTTGGACCGGATGGAACTTGCCATACCGGAATTGCGGGAGCGCATTAAGCACGTAGCCGTAAAAACCTTTGAAGACGAAGTGAAATCCCTCCCGATTGATGAAGTCATTGGGGAGATTATTGATATTGAATTGGATAAAAAAGCAATTTCGATTTTTGATGTAAAACCGGAGCATGTTTTTCAGCGAAATCAGATTGCCAGGGGACATCACCTGTTCGCGCAGGCCAATTCTCTGGCAGTTGCGGTGATGAACGAAGAGTTGGCATTGACCGTGAAATCGGAACTGCAATTTTTGCGTCCGGTTACAGCGGGCCAACGTGTCGTTGCGAAAGCGGAAGTGGTCGACAGCCATCCTGAAAAAAATCGGGCGTTCGTGAAAGTCGTTTCGGCAGTCGATCAACTGACGGTTTTCATCGGAACATTTGAAATGTATCGAATGACAGAGCAAAGTGAAGGTGACGAGAAATGAAAATAGCGGTTGACGCAATGGGTGGAGACAATGCCCCCAAAGAAATTATCGCAGGAGTATACAAAGCATTGGATGAATTCAGTGATATTGAAATCCAACTATACGGCCATCAGGAAAAAATGCAGGAATTTCTTAAGGAACATGAACGCCTGACAATCGTCCATTGTGAAGAGGTCATCGAGTCGGAAGATGATCCGGTCCGGTCAGTCAGACGCAAGAAAGACGCTTCCATGGTCCGTATGGCTCAAGCTGTAAAAGACGGCCAGGCAGACGCATGCGTATCAGCAGGAAATACAGGAGCACTCATGTCAGCAGGCTTGTTTGTTGTAGGCCGAATTGACGGTGTGGACCGGCCTGCATTGGCACCAACCTTGCCGACTATTGATGGAAAAGGGTTTGTTATGCTGGACATGGGCGCCAATGCAGAAGCCCGGCCGGAACACCTTGTGCAATACGCCATCATGGGAAGCATCTATGCGGAAAAAGTCCGAGGTATTGAAAATCCGACGGTCGGGTTACTGAATATCGGGACGGAAGAGAAAAAAGGCAATGATTTGACCAAAGCAGCTTTTCCTTTATTGAAGGAAGCGCCTGTCAACTTTATCGGCAACGTGGAATCGCGTGATCTGTTGAATGGTGTTGCGGATGTTGTGGTCACCGATGGGTTTACAGGCAATATGGTGTTGAAAACAATAGAAGGTACGGCAATGAATGTCTTTTCCATGATTAAAGATGTGTTCATGAGTTCTGCTAAAACAAAAGTTGCCGCTTTCTTGGTGAAAGACAATATCAAAGGCTTGAAAGGCATGCTGGATTACAGCGAATACGGCGGTGCTGGCCTGTTTGGTTTGAAGGCGCCTGTCATCAAAGCGCATGGTTCGTCGAACGCTACAGCATTGTTCAATGCGATACGCCAGACACGCACGATGGTGGAATATGATGTAACCGGAACAATTTACAGTACGCTGAAAAAGGAGACTGTCCATGAAGACTAAAATTGCATTTATCTATCCAGGCCAAGGATCTCAGGCGGTCGGAATGGGCGAAAGCTTTTTAACTGATGATACAAGCCGGAAGTTTTTTGAAAACGCGGATCAGTCCCTAGGCCTGAACTTATCCAAACTGATGCTTGAAGGGCCGCAGGAAGAATTGACGCTGACTTATCATGCTCAACCTGCCTTGCTGACAGTCAGTTCAATGATTACAGAACGGTTGATCCGTGCTGGTATCCGGCCTGACTATACAGCCGGCCATAGCCTTGGTGAATACAGCGCGCTGGTTACTTCCAATGTGATGGAATTTCCGACAGCTGTCGACATCGTACATAAACGTGGTTTGTTCATGAATACCGCTTTTCCTGCAGGAGAAGGCACGATGGCGGCTATTCTGGGTATGGACAGTGCAGAGCTGGAAAAAGTGACCAATGAAGTCACTGATACCACAGGTGTTGTTCAATTGGCCAACTTAAATTGCCCAGGACAAATCGTTATCTCTGGAACAAAAGCAGGAGTGGAGCAGGCTTGTCTGCTGGCCAAAGAACGCGGTGCCAAAAGAGCGATTCCGCTTGATGTCAGCGGACCCTTCCATTCGGAATTGATGCGTTCGGCATCGCAGGACCTGGCAAAAGAATTGAGTGCTGCTTTCCTATTGGATGCTAAAGTACCGGTGGTTTCGAATGTTACGGCCAAATCGGAAACGAATGCTGCTCAAATACAGGATCTATTGGTACGCCAATTGTATTCACCGGTGCTATGGGAGCAATCTGTCCGTGAAATGATCGATTTGGACGTTACGGTCTTCATCGAAATCGGCCCAGGAAAAGTATTGAGCGGACTTGTGAAAAAAATTGACCGTTCGGTTAAAACCTTGCCGGTCTATGACCTGGAGTCATTTGAAAAAGCGGTAGAGGAGTTGGCGAAATGAGCAAATTAGCTGGGAAAACAGCAATCATTACCGGAGCGTCCCGCGGGATCGGAGCGGAAATCGCTCGGCAATTCGCAGCAAACGGAGCTAAAGTGGTTGTCAATTACAGCGGCAGCCAAGAAAAAGCGGAAGCGGTTGTAGCAGATATCCAAGCAAACGGCGGAGAAGCGATTGCAGTCAAAGCCAATGTCTCAGATTCAGAATCAGTCAAGGCATTGGTGGATGGAGCCATGAAAACTTTCGGGTCTGTGGATATTTTGGTCAATAACGCCGGAATTACCCGTGATAACCTGATGATGCGCATGAAGGACGATGAATGGGATGATGTCATCAACACCAATTTAAAAGGTGTCTTTGTTTGCACCAAAGCGGTGACCCGCCAAATGATGAAACAACGTGCTGGCCGGATCATTAACATCGCTTCAATCGTAGGTGTCATGGGCAATGCGGGACAGGCAAACTATGTCGCATCAAAAGCGGGTGTCATCGGATTGACTAAAACAACAGCCCGTGAATTGGCAAGCCGCGGCATCACAGCCAATGCTGTAGCGCCCGGATTCATCACGACCGATATGACCGACCAATTGACCGAAGATGTCCAAAAAGCGATGTTGGGACAAATTCCGTTGGGCCGGTTCGGTGCGCCTGAAGATGTCGCGAAAGCTGCGCTTTTCCTGGCTTCTGATGATGCTTCCTATATGACGGGCCAAACGCTTCATCTTGATGGCGGAATGGTCATGTAAGAAAGTTTTTTGTATACTGATTTGAGGGGAGGTGACGACATTGTCAACAGTATTAGAGAGAGTAACTAAAGTAATCGTGGATCGTCTAGGTGTAGAAGAAAGCGAAGTGAAACTTGAAGCTTCATTTACCGGTGACCTAGGTGCAGATTCATTGGACGTAGTGGAATTGGTTATGGAACTTGAAGATGAATTCGATATGGAAATTTCTGACGAAGATGCTGAAAGCATGGCTACAGTAGGCGACGCAGTAACGTACATCGAGAAGAAGCAAGCTTAAGGCCGAAATGCTGAAGCGATCGTTAAGACCCGACAGGCATAAGGCGCGTTGACGAAGCGGCGTGTTTTTGCCGCACAGTCGACGTGACTTATGACCCCGAGGGTCTGATCGCTGAAGCTGGACACCACGAAATGCAGAAGCGCCTGTGTAGCTCTGACGGGCATAAGACGCTCCGTCGAAGCGGCGTTTTCAGCCGCCTAGCTGGAGTGGCTTATGACCCTAGAATCTGGCCGTTGAAGCTGGACACCAAGAAATGCAGAAGCGACCAAGCGGTCCTTTCGAAAAAGATACTTAAACACCCATTGACGCACAATTGCTGTTATACTAAGCAGTTGTGCGTCAATTCTCTTTTTGCACAATAGCTGAAAAAAAGGTAAAATTGATGGAAGTCCACAAAGGAAGGCAGATAAAAAATGGCAATGAATAGAAAAGCGAATCATCAAAAGCCAGGCGTTATAAAAGAAAGTGCCAAAGCGGCGTTTGAACAACTGCAAAAAGAGCTGAACGTTTCATTTAATAAACCCGCCCTGCTGTATCAGGCATTTACGCATTCATCTTATGTGAATGAGCATCGGAGAAAACAATTTACCGATAACGAACGATTGGAATTTTTGGGAGATGCAGTGCTGGAACTATCGGTTTCGCATTACCTCTATATGAAATATCCTGAAATGAGCGAAGGCGAATTGACGAAGCTGCGTGCAGCCATCGTTTGTGAACCGTCACTTGTTTTATTTGCCAATGAACTCCAATTCGGCAAATACATCCTGTTAGGAAAAGGGGAAGAGCTGACAGGGGGCCGGACGCGTCCAGCTTTGCTTGCAGATGTATTTGAATCCTATATCGGCGCTCTGTACCTGGATCAGGGAATGGACCCAGTTGTCGCGTTTTTGGAGAAGATATTGTTTCCAAAAGTAGAAATCGGTGCTTTTTCGCATGTGATGGATTATAAAAGCCAATTGCAGGAATTAATACAGCAGAAGAATAATGGGGCATTGAGTTATGAAATTATCGATGAAACCGGACCTGCACACAGCCGTGTGTTCGTGACGCGAGTGTCTCTGGCAGACCAGGAGCTCGGAGTCGGCAACGGCCGGTCCAAAAAAGAGGCGGAACAGCAGGCAGCTCAGCTGGCAATCCGTAAATTGCAAGAAGCAGCGGAGGATTAACGATGTTTTTGAAGAGATTGGAAGTCATGGGGTTCAAATCGTTTGCTGATCGCATTGGCATTGATTTTGTACCCGGAGTAACAGCCGTCGTCGGACCGAACGGCAGCGGCAAAAGCAATGTCACCGATGCCATCCGTTGGGTGCTCGGTGAACAATCCGCGAAATCACTGCGCGGAGCCAAAATGGAAGATGTGATCTTTTCAGGAAGCGATTCCCGAAAACCGCTGAATTTTGCGGAAGTCACGTTAATTTTAGATAATGCAGATGGCCGTGTCCCTCTCGATTACAGCGAAGTCAGCGTAACGAGAAGGGTTTTTCGCAGTGGCGAAAGTGCCTATTTGCTGAACAAGCAAAATTGCCGGCTAAAGGATATCACCGACCTGTTTATGGATTCAGGGCTTGGAAAAGAAGCCTTTTCCATCATTTCACAGGGGCGTGTAGACGAGATCCTGAATTCCAAAGCAGAAGAGCGCCGGTCGATTTTTGAAGAAGCCGCCGGTGTCCTGAAATACAAACAGCGCAAGAAAAAAGCTGAAGTGAAATTAAACGAAACCGATGAAAACCTGAATCGGGTGCTGGATATCCTGCATGAATTGGATGGCCGGATGGAACCGCTTCAGATCCAAGCTTCTACAGCGCGCGATTATTTGGATATGAACGAACAACTGAAAGATGCCGATATCGCTTTATTGGCATTTGATGCGGGCAACTTGGAGCAGGAATTGGAACAGCTGACGTTCGATGCTGCAGCACATACGGAAAAAGAACAGCAATTATCAGCTGATATCCATCTGAAAGAACGTGCAGTTGCAAAAATCCGCCGTACTTTGGCTGATCTGGATAATAAAATAGATCAGGCGCAGAATTCTCTTGTGGAAGCGAGTGCGGAGACCGAGAAATGGCAAGGGCGCAAATTGCTCATGTCCGAGAAAAAGAGCAATGCCCATCGGCAAGCCAAGCAATTGCAGGGAAATGTGGATGCTGAAAAAATAGAAAATGTTTTTTTGCAAAAGAAGCATACCGAGCAATTAGTTTTGCTGGAAGAGCGCAAAGTGGAGCTGCAGACAATTAGAGCGGCAATCAAACAACTTGAAGAACAATTGAACCGCAGCCCGGCTGACATCGAAAATGAAATTGAAAACTGCAAGTCTATTTATATTGAATTGATGAATGAACAGGCAACAGTTAAAAATGAATTGAAGAATATCGGTTTGCAGGCACAGCAATTATCCGAGTCGACAGGACGCATCGAATCACAGCGCACGGACTTTACGGCAGAGTTGTCCAAGCTGGAAAGTGAAAAAACGAAAGCGGAGCAGAACGCTCAAGAAATCCGAACGTTATTGGATGACAAACGCCAGCAATACAAAGACAGCGAAGCTGCCTACCAACAGCAGAAGCAAAACTTCGAACAAAAACAGTCGATGCTGTTCCAGGCGTATCAATCGCAGAAGCAATTAGCTGCACGGATTGGCACACTTCAAGAACTGGAAGCTGATTTTTCGGGGTTTTTCCAAGGGGTACGTGAAGTGTTGGTAGCGCGTGAAAAAGGTCATCTAGCAGGAATTAGAGGGGCTGTCGCTGAGCTTGCGCAAGTGGAGAAAACCCACGCCAAAGCCATCGAAACGGCTTTGGGCGCTTCCAGCCAGCACATTGTCACGGAAAATGAACAGCATGCCCGTGAAGCCATCGATTTTCTTCGGAAGAAAAGAGCAGGCCGTTCCACGTTCCTGCCGATGACTGTCATGAAGGCCAGAAAGATTCCAGAACATACACTGGCCACAGTCCGTGAACATCCTTCCTATATCAGCATGGCTTTTGAATTGGTCAGCTACGATTCACAATACAGCATGATCATTGAAAACTTATTGGGCAATGTCATCATTGCGACTGATTTAAAAGGTGCCACGGCTATTGCAAGAGCAACCGGCAACCGTTTCCGTGTTGTGACACTAGAAGGCGATATCGTCAATGCCGGTGGATCGATGACAGGCGGAGCCAGCAAAATGCAAGCCTCTTTCTTTACGCGAAAAGCGGAGCTTGAACAATTGCTGGTACAGGCTTCGGAATTGAAAGAAACGATCCTGAATGCAGAGAAAACCGTTCAGAAAGAGCAGGCGGATGTCAAAGCAGCTGAAGAATCGATTCAAATTCTGCGGGCCGAAGGCGAAAAATACCGCGATATGGAAGCCGAAAGTGCCATTATCCTGCGTGAAATTGAGGCGGTACTAAAAACCACCATTGAGCGTTTCCGCCTTTTCGAAGCGCAACAGAAAAACAGGGAATACGATTTGACGGCCATTACCGGGCGTCAGGAAACAGCCGCCAGCCGCCTTGAGAGCATCGTTAAAGAATTGCACGCCATTACTGTGAAAATCGACGAATTGACGCTGTTCAAGCAGCAAAATGAATCAGCACGCGATCAGGTTCTGGAGAAATTAGCTGAACAGAAGTCCTTATATGCGGTGACAAAAGAACGTGTCACGCAATTGACTGCCAGCGAAGCTGAACTTTCTGAACGCTTGGAGAAAAGTAACCGCAAGCTGCAGGAACATCAAAAAGAACTGCAGTGGATCCAGTCGGAAGAAGCGGCAAAAGTCTATTCGGATGAGGAAATCCTTCGTGAAATCGAGTCTTGGTCAGCGAAGAAAGTGCAGATTCAGCAAACTGTCAACCAGACGAAAGAACAGCGGGCAGAGCAGCAAAATGGCCTGAATGAGCTTGAAGAAAACCTAAGGGAACAACAGCGCATCTACAAAGGCTATGTAGAGGCCATCCGAATCTGTGAAGTCAAATCGACGCGATTGGATGTCCAGATCCAAAGCCTTATTGCGCAGCTTGAAGCCAGTTACCAGCTGACACTGGAGCAGGCGAAACAATTTGAAATGATGGACGAAGAAACAGTTGTCCGCAGAAAGGTCAAGTTGCTGAAGCAGTCGATTGAGGAACTCGGGCCGGTGCATCTTGGCGCCATCGAGGAATTCGATCATGTTTCTGACCGCCATGCATTTTTGACGGAGCAGCGCAATGACTTGAATGAAGCAAAAGATACTTTGCGTACATTGATTCGTGAAATGGATGGGGAAATGACCAGCCGTTTCGATGAAACCTTCCACGCAATCCGCAAACAGTTCCAACGTGTCTTCAAAGAGCTTTTTGGTGGAGGTTCGGCGGATCTCGTACTGACCGATCCGCAGGACTTGCTTATGACCGGTGTGGAAATAATCGCTCAGCCGCCAGGCAAAAAACTGCAGAACCTGACCCTTTTATCGGGAGGGGAACGTGCACTGACTGCCATCGCTTTATTGTTTGCGATTTTGAATGTGCGCCCTGTGCCATTCTGTGTCCTTGACGAAGTAGAAGCGGCGCTTGATGAATCGAATGTCGTGCGTTACAGTCAATACCTGAAGAAATTCAGCGAAGACACACAGTTCATCGTCATTACGCATCGTAAAGGAACAATGGAAGGCGCGGATGTTTTGTATGGCATAACCATGCAGGAATCTGGAATTTCGAAATTGGTTTCCGTTAAACTTGAAGAGAAAATTTAAAAGAGGAGTGGTCACGTGAGTTTCTTTAAAAAATTAAAAGAAAAATTTGCTGGGAACGCCGAGGCTGAAGAATCAACTGAAAAATACAAAGAAGGCTTAGCCAAAACCCGTACAGGCTTTACTTCAAAAATCAATGATTTAGTGGCGAAATACCGCAAAGTCGACGAAGACTTTTTTGAGGAACTGGAAGAAATCCTTTTGCAGGCGGACGTTGGATTTGAAACAGTCCTTGAGTTGATGGACGACTTGCGTTTTGAAGTGCAGCGGAAAAACGTCAAGGACACATCAAACGTTCAATCTGTCATCTCTGAAAAATTGGTTGAAATCTATCAGGCTGGCGAAGCCGAAATCAACGAAATCAATTTCGTTGAGGGTCTGACGGTTATTTTAATGGTCGGCGTCAATGGGGTCGGAAAAACTACCACAATCGGTAAATTAGCGCATCGTTTCAAAAACGAAGGCAAAACCGTCATGTTGGCCGCAGGTGATACATTCCGTGCGGGAGCAATCGAACAATTGGATGTTTGGGGCCAGCGTGTAGGCGTTGACGTCATCAAGCAAAGCGAAGGTTCAGATCCTGCGGCCGTCATGTATGACGCTGTCCGTTCGGCTAAATCCCGCGGAGTGGATGTTTTGATCTGTGATACGGCTGGCCGTCTCCAGAACAAAGTCAATCTGATGAATGAACTGCAGAAAGTGCACCGTGTCATATCACGTGAAGTTCCAGGCGCGCCCCATGAAGTGCTGCTGGCACTTGATGCCACAACCGGACAAAATGCCATGATCCAAGCGCAGACGTTCAAAGAAGTAACGGATGTCACAGGCATTGTCCTGACCAAATTGGATGGAACGGCAAAAGGCGGTATTGTCTTGGCGATCCGCAACAAGCTGAAGATTCCTGTGAAATACGTAGGCTTGGGTGAAAAATTGGATGATCTCCAACCGTTTGACGCCCAAAAATATGTCTATGGTTTATTTGCTGAAGGCTTGGATAAAGAGCAGCAATTGGAAGATGCACAGACAGACAAGTAAAATTACTTGACAGCACTATTAAAATTCAGTATTCTAAGCAGTAGAATGAGTGGGGTGAGCATCAATGATGGGATTGGAAAAAACAACACGCATGAACTATTTGTTTGATTTCTATCAGGAGCTCCTGACGCCTAAACAGCGCAGCTATATGATGCTGTATTATTTAGATGACCATTCACTGGGCGAAATTGCGGAAGAATACGACATCACCCGCCAGGCAGTTTATGATAATATCCGCCGAACGGAAGCGATGCTCGAAGAATATGAACGCAAATTGCAGCTGTTCGAGAAATTTCAGAAACGGCAGCAATTGGTTTCGTCATTTGAAAAACAGCCATTCACAGAAGAACACGTCCAGCAATTTCTGGACGAACTGAAGGAATGGGACTAGGAGGCGGAAAGAATGGCATTTGAAGGATTATCCGAACGCCTGCAAGGCACCATGACAAAGATCAAAGGCAAAGGAAAAGTCAACGAAGCAGACGTTAAGGAAATGATGCGGGAAGTCCGTTTCGCCTTAATCGAAGCGGATGTCAACTTGAAGGTCGTCAAAGAATTCGTCAAGAAAGTCAGCGAACGCGCGGTTGGTGAGGATGTCATGGAAAGCCTGACTCCTGGCCAGCAAGTCGTCAAAATCGTTAAAGATGAACTGACTGAATTGATGGGCGGCGAAGAACGGAAAATCGAATTTTCCACAAAACAGCCAACCGTCATTATGATGGTCGGGCTGCAAGGAGCCGGTAAAACGACCACTACCGGAAAACTCGCCAATCTGTTGCGCAGAAAACACAACCGTAAACCACTGCTGGTAGCAGCCGATGTTTACCGTCCGGCTGCAATTCAGCAGCTTGAGACAATCGGTAAACAACTGTCTCTTCCAGTCTTTTCGAAAGGGACAGAACTGTCTCCTGTTGAAATTGCCCGCCAGGCGATTGAACATGCAAAAACAGAACATTTGGATACAGTCATCATCGATACGGCAGGCCGTCTGCATGTCGATGAAGCCTTGATGCAGGAATTGAAGGATATTCGTGCCCTTAAAGAGCCGGATGAGATTTTCCTGGTCGTTGATGCTATGACTGGTCAGGATGCCGTAAACGTGGCGCAGAACTTCGATGAAGCTGTCGGCATTTCAGGTGTCGTCTTAACGAAACTGGATGGCGATACGCGAGGCGGTGCAGCTCTGTCAATCCGTTCTGTTACCCAGAAACCGATCAAGTTTGTCGGGATGGGTGAAAAAATGGATGCGCTGGAAGCTTTCCATCCGGAACGTATGGCATCGCGTATCCTTGGGATGGGCGATATGTTGTCGCTGATCGAAAAGGCGCAGTCAAGCGTGGATGAAACAAAAGCCAAAGAACTGGAAGAGAAGTTCAGAACTTCCACGTTCACTTTTGATGATTTCCTTGAACAAATGTCTCAGGTCAAGCAAATGGGGCCATTGGATGAAATTCTGAAGATGCTTCCAGGGGCCAATAAAATTAAAGGCCTTGAAAACGCTAAAGTTGATGAAAGCCAAATGGATCGTGTGGAAGCCATCATCTATTCGATGACGACGAAGGAAAAAACCACACCCGAAATCATCAACGCAAACCGAAAAAAACGAATTGCCAAAGGTTCAGGAACGAGCATTCAAGATGTCAACCGGCTCTTGAAACAGTTTGAAGACATGAAGAAAATGATGAAACAAATGTCTGGCATGACCAATAAAAAAGGCAAAAAGAAAATGGGAATGCCAGGCCTGGACTCACTTTTCAAGTAAAAATTTAAGGTGTTAAGAAAAAATACTTTACAAACTATTTAAAGCTTGCTAATATAATATCTTGTGTGAAACTATTCGGAGGTGCTTTAAGAAATGGCAGTAAAAATTCGCTTGAAACGTATGGGAGCTAAGAAATCTCCTTTTTACCGTATTGTAGTAGCTGACTCACGTGCTCCACGTGACGGCCGTCAAATCCAGACAGTAGGTACTTACAACCCGCTGACAGTTCCAGCTGAAGTTAAGATCGACGAAGAACTAGTGTTGAAATGGCTTCATGATGGTGCTAAACCATCTGACACTGTGCGCAACTTGTTTTCTCAAAAAGGCATTATGGAGAAATTCCATAACGAAAAATTAAGCAAGTAAGGGAGATTTTCTTATGAAGCAGCTGATTGAGACCATTGTGAAACCGTTAGTTGATTATCCGGAACATGTTCATGTCGAAACCGACGAAAACGCAAGCCGAATCGTCTACAAGCTTTCTGTGCATCCTGAGGATACAGGGAAAGTGATCGGGAAACAGGGACGAGTAGCGAAAGCTGTCCGTTCAATTGTGTACTCAGCAGCAGGTGGTTATCATAAGAAGAAAACTTACCTCGATATTGTGGATTAAGAAGAAGGAAGGAGCCCTGGTTCCTTCCTTTTTTTTCAGAAAAAACGAAAGGATGTTTGCTTGTGCAATGGTTTAATGTAGGGAAAATTGTCAATACCCATGGAATCCGTGGCGAAGTGCGTGTTTTGTCGCGCACCGATTTTCCGGAAGAACGATTTGCGGTAGGAACGAAACTGGGGCTTTTCACGCCGGATGCAAAAAAACCGATCATGGTGAAAATCGCCAGCCATCGCCAGCATAAGAATTTTGAATTGGTGACGTTTGAAGGCTACCCAAACATCAATGATGTAGAACCGTTTAAAGAATCCTATTTAAAGATCGCTGAACACGATTTGTCGGAGCTTGAAGACAATGCGTTCTACCATCATGAAATTTTAGGCTGTACAGTTTTTTCAACTGATGGAGAGGAAATCGGAACCATCAGTGAAATTTTGGAGACAGGCGCCAATGATGTTTGGGAAGTGACCCCGAAAACAGGGAAGAAACACTACATTCCTTATATTGAAGATATTGTAAAAGAAGTGGATGTAGATGAAAAGAAAGTGATCATCGAAGTGATGGAAGGTTTGTTGTCTTGATGAACATTAACGTCCTATCGCTGTTTCCTCCGATGTTTGAAGGCGTCTTTCAACATTCGATCATGAAAAAAGCGCAGGAAAAAAATGCGGTCAGCTTGAATGTCGTGGATATCCGTGAATTTGCCGATAACAAGCGGCAAGTTGATGACTATCCATTCGGCGGAGGTGCTGGCATGGTATTGAAACCTGAGCCCATTTTCAATGCCGTTGAAAGTCTGACTCAAGAAAGCACGCCAAGGGTCATTTTGATGTGTCCGCAAGGCGAGCGTTTTACGCAGCAAAAGGCAGAAGAGCTGGCGGCTGAGAAGGAACTGGTATTCATCTGCGGCCATTATGAAGGCTATGATGAACGCATCCGCGAACACTTGGTGACGGATGAGATTTCGATTGGGGATTTTGTGTTGACTGGCGGGGAGCTTGCAGCCATGACAGTCATCGACAGTATCGTCAGATTGCTTCCAGGGGTATTAGGGAACGCAGACTCGCCGGTTCGCGACTCATTCTCTACCGGGCTCTTAGAACACCCACAATACACACGCCCAGCCGAATTCAGAGGGTGGAGGGTGCCGGAGGTCTTGACTTCCGGGAATCATGGCAAAGTCGATCAGTGGCGTGAAGAACAAACCTTGAAACGGACGTTGGAGCGCCGGCCGGATTTGCTTGAAAAAATCGAATTGAACGACAAGCAACAGAAAATAATCGCTCAGCTGAAAAAACAAAAATAGATCGCAGTATACTCTTGCACTGGAATATGTTTAGTGGTAGTATGGATACTGTACTTTTATGTGAAGTACAGGATCACGATGTTCCGCTGCAACAGTCCATTTGGGTGTAAGAGCATCTGTAGAAGGAGAGAAAAATAATGCAAAACATTATTACAGAAATCACTAAAGAACAGCTTCGTACGGATCTTCCAACGTTCCGTCCTGGAGATACTGTCCGCGTCCACGTTAAAGTTGTAGAGGGTACACGCGAACGTATTCAGGTATACGAAGGAGTAGTTATCGGTCGTCGTGGAGGCGGAATCAGTGAATCATTCACTGTTCGCAAAATCTCATACGGTGTTGGTGTTGAGCGTACATTCCCTGTACACACACCAAAAATTGCACAGCTTGAAGTTACCCGTCGTGGTAAAGTACGTCGTGCGAAATTGTACTACTTGCGTGATCTACGCGGTAAAGCAGCTCGTATCAAAGAAATTCGATAAGATTGCATTAATGAAAGAGGGCGCTTGCGCCCTCTTTCTTTTTGCTAAAAAGTTTATTTCCTTGTACAATTAAAGCAGTACGCATGGGGAGGAACACGCATGGAGACTGAAGTGAAGAAGAAGAATGAACTGTGGGAATGGTCCAAAGCTCTGTTGATCGCCTTCGGTTTGGCAGCAATTATCCGTTTCTTTTTATTCACGCCGATTGTAGTGGATGGAGAATCGATGATGCCGACTCTAGAACATGGAGATCGGATGATCGTCAACAAGATCGGTTATTCTGTCGGAGAACCTGACCGTTTCGATATCATCGTTTTTCATGCACCGGAACAAAAAGATTATATCAAGCGTATAATCGGATTGCCGGGAGATCATGTCGCCTATGAAAACGATCAGTTATATATAAATGGTGAAGCAGTTGAAGAGCCCTATCTGGATATCTACAAGCAAGGAATAACCGGTACATTGACAGAAGATTTTGCTCTGGAGGATGTAACGGGAGAAAGCACCATACCCGAAGGATCTGTTTTTGTGATGGGCGATAATCGCCGCCAAAGCAAAGACAGCCGCCATATCGGATTGGTCCCGACCGACGAAGTGATCGGGGATACAAGTTTCGTTTTTTGGCCGTTGGCTGAAGCGGGAGTTGTCAAATAAGGAGTGGTTTTATGACGATACAATGGTTTCCTGGACATATGGCAAAAGCACGGAGACAAGTTACTGAAAAATTAAAGTTGGTTGATATCATTTTTGAACTTGTGGATGCCAGGTTACCTTTATCTTCACGAAATCCGATGATCGATCAAGTGATTCAGCAAAAACCCCGTCTCATTATCTTGAATAAAATGGACATGGCAGATGAAGTTGAAACGAAAAAGTGGATTCGTTATTTTGAGGATCAAGGTACCCGGGCGGTAGCCATCAATTCCCTTGAGGGAAGAGGGCTCCAGCTCGTGACAAAAGCGTCGAAAGAAATACTGTCAGACAGATGGGATCGCATGATTGCCAAAGGCATCAAGCCCCGTGCCATTCGTGCGATGATTGTCGGCATTCCAAACGTCGGAAAATCGACGCTCATTAACCGTTTGTCGAAGAAGAGTCTTGCGAAGACCGGTAATATGCCGGGGGTGACAAAAGCACAGCAATGGATTAAAGTCGGCAAGGAAATTGAGTTGTTGGATACCCCTGGTATTTTATGGCCGAAGTTTGAGGATCCGGAGACCGGCTTGAAATTAGCGGTAACGGGTGCCATCAAAGATTCAGTCATCCAAATGCAGGAATTGGCGATTTACTCTTTGAAATTCCTGGAAGAGCGCTATCCGGAACGCATGATGGAGCGCTATGGCATTGACCATGTTGACGAGGAAATCGTCAATACCTTTGATCACATCGGCAAAAAACGCGGTTGTTACGACCAACATGGCGATATCGATTATGAAACGACGGCAGAAGTAGTGGTTCGGGATATCCGCAACCAGCATTTAGGTAAAGTGACGTTCGATTACAGAGATGAAATGATTGAAGAAGAGTGAGGATTCGCTCCATTCGGTAACTGGCTGTTCCTCAGGTTTGAGGAACAGCTTTTTATGTTGAAGCGAAGAATAATGGGCTTTTAGATCTTGGCAAGGTATGCGGCAAACGAGAAAAATTGCAAAAGAAAGAAGTTGGAAAGATGCAAAAAACAAATGAAATAAAAATCAGGCTGAACGCGACCACAGAATGGCAGCTGTGGATGGATGAACTCCAAGATGATCCACGCAAAAGCGTACAGGCTTTATTGGCCTCATGGCATAGAAAAAGAATGCAGCAGGAAAAATTGCTGGAAAACCATAATGCTAAATTGCATTTCGACAGTTTGTTTAGAAAGCAAGGCTCTGCCTTAGTGGCAGGCATCGATGAAGCAGGCAGAGGTCCGCTTGCTGGCCCGGTTGTCACGGCTGCAGTCATTCTGCCTGAGGATTGTTCCAGCCTTATAGGGTTAAATGATTCCAAACAATTAAGCAAACTTAAACGCGATCAGTTTGCCGAAATTATCAAACAAATTGCTGTCAGCTACTCAGTGCACGTTCAGCCGCCGGCAGAGATCGATCGTCTTAATATTTACCAGGCGACTAGGAATTCCATGACCAGAGCAGCTCTGGCACTTTCTCCTGCGCCTTCTGTAGTGCTGGCAGATGCCATGATGCTTGAATTGCCGATGCCTTGTGAATCCATCATCAAAGGCGATGCCAAGAGTTTGAGCATTGCAGCGGCTTCAATTTTGGCAAAGACCGGAAGAGACGCCATCATGGAAAAGTATGCAGTTCAATATCCACAATATGGTTTTGAGAAACATGCCGGATACGGCACCAAAGATCATGTTGCTGCACTTGAAATGCATGGTCCATGTGAGATCCATCGCAGCACGTTTGAGCCTGTTAAATCTCTTTTAACGCAAAGTTCTCTGTTTTAAGCATAGGAAGTTTCATCCATACAGCTAACTTCGGTGGACATTTTGTGTCAACTTTAATACAATGGTAAAGGTAGTGAAATAACGATACAGATGTTTGATTGGAGGATGACAGATGAATATCCATGAATATCAGGGAAAACAAATCCTAAAGCAATATGGAGTAGCAGTTCCTGAAGGTTATGTAGCTTTTTCTCCGGAAGAAGCCGTAAAAGCCGCTAAAGAACTTGGTACAGATGTTGTTGTGGTGAAAGCCCAAATCCATGCAGGTGGCCGAGGTAAAGCTGGCGGAGTAAAACTTGCAAAAAATTTAGACGAAGTGCGTACATATGCTA
This sequence comes from Planococcus notacanthi, assembly GCF_030407825.1. Lineage (NCBI taxonomy): Bacteria > Bacillati > Bacillota > Bacilli > Caryophanales > Caryophanaceae > Planococcus > Planococcus notacanthi. The sequence continues at coordinate 527,656 of NZ_JASDCQ010000001.1, forward strand.
AAGAGCTTCTTGGCAAAGTGCTTGTTACGCATCAGACAGGTCCAGAAGGTAAAGAAGTGAAACGCTTGTACATTGAAGCGGGTAGCGACATTCAAAAAGAATATTACCTTGGATTGGTTCTAGACCGCGAAACTTCACGTGTAACTCTTATGGGTTCTGAAGAAGGCGGAATGGACATTGAAGAAGTAGCGGCAAACACGCCAGAACGCCTTTTCTATGAAGAAATCGATCCGGTTGTCGGATTGACTGGCTTCCAGGCACGCCGTATGGCTTTCAACATGAACATTCCTGCAAAATTGGTCAATAAAGCAGCTAAATTGATGCTTGGCTTGTATCAAGCTTATGTTGACAAAGATGCGGCAATCGTTGAAATCAACCCATTGGTTGTCACTGGAGATGGACAAGTTGTAGCGTTGGATGCGAAATTCAATTTTGACGCCAACTCTCTTTACCGTCACCAAGACATTATGGAGATGCGCGACTATGACGAAGAAGATCCAAAAGAAATTGAAGCTTCCAAGTACGACTTGAGCTATGTTTCTTTAGATGGGAATATCGGCTGTATGGTTAACGGCGCCGGACTTGCTATGGCAACGATGGACACGATCAACTATTACGGCGGAACACCCGCTAACTTCCTTGACGTTGGGGGCGGTGCCACTGCTGAGAAAGTAACAGAAGCTTTCAAAATCATTCTGTCTGATAAGAATGTAAAAGGAATCTTCGTTAACATTTTCGGTGGTATCATGAAGTGTGACATCATTGCGGAAGGTGTTATTCAAGCTGCTAAAGAAGTAAGTTTGGAAGTGCCGTTAGTTGTCCGTCTTGAAGGAACTAATGTTGATTTAGGTAAAAAACTGCTAAACGAATCAGGTCTTAATATTATCGCTGCTGGCACAATGGCAGATGGCGCTAAACAGATCGTAGAACTTGTAGGCTAAAGAAGGGCAGGGACAAAAATGAGTGTATACATTAACAAAGACACAAAAGTGTTAGTACAGGGAATTACAGGGTCAACTGCCCTTTTCCATACGAAGCAAATGCTTGAATACGGAACGAAAATCGTTGCGGGTGTAACACCGGGTAAAGGCGGAACTGAAGCTGAAGGCGTGCCTGTTTTCAACACAGTTGAAGACGCAGTTAAAGCTACAGGTGCCAATGTATCTGTAATTTATGTGCCGGCTCCTTTTGCAGCTGACGCAATTCTTGAAGCTGTTGATGCTGATCTTGATATGGCCATCTGCATCACTGAACATATTCCTGTATTGGATATGGTCAAAGTGAAGCGTTACATGGAAGGCAAGAAAACACGTCTTGTCGGACCAAACTGCCCGGGCGTAATTACTCCGGACGAATGTAAAATCGGCATCATGCCGGGCTACATTCACAAAAAAGGACATGTTGGCGTTGTTTCGCGTTCAGGTACTTTGACGTATGAAGCGACTCACCAATTGTCAGAAGAGGGAATTGGCCAGTCGACAGCTGTAGGCATCGGTGGTGACCCGGTCAATGGCACGAACTTTATCGACGTATTGAAGGAATTCAATGAGGATGAAGATACTTACGCAGTCGTAATGATCGGTGAGATTGGCGGAACAGCTGAAGAAGAAGCTGCTGCGTGGATTAAAGCGAACATGACGAAACCTGTAGTAGGATTTATCGGTGGACAAACTGCACCTGAAGGAAAACGTATGGGCCATGCCGGTGCGATCATTTCTGGCGGTAAAGGAACAGCTGCCGATAAAATCAAAGCTATGAACGAAGCAGGCATCGAAGTTGCAGACACTCCATCCGTTATCGGAGAAACTTTGATCAAAGTCATCAGAGAAAAAGGGTTGTACGACAAGTGTAAAACCCATTAATAATAAAGGCTCAAAACGCTGCTTATATAGCGTTTTGAGCCTTTTTCTTTGTATGTGTATTGATGAAGCGGAAAAGTCTTGCGCAGCTTCCAGTGGGCGTTTTTTGAAGGCAATGAAACTTTATGAAACCTTCGATAACTTTCCGTACATTCATTACTTTTTGCTTGTAAAAGCCCCGGAACTGCCAAAAGCAATTCCAATCCCTATGCCAAGTGCGATGCCAATAGCCAAATTATCCATAGCCACCCCGATAGCGGATCCAATAGATACCCCAAGTGCAATGCCGACGCCCATGTTGATAGCGTTGTCTTTGTTTCGTTTTTCTTCTTGAACATCTTTATTTTCACCCATACTTGCACCTCCATCATTTTATTCTGGAGAAGTTCGAATATCTTTATATACGGACAAAGTTAACGATGGTTTCAAGAATTCAACAAGTGAATTTCAGGGTGAGCTTTTTAAACTGCAAATCAGAAAGGGATAAGTGTTCATCTAGCGTATTTCTATTATTATATAGAAGAAAAACGGATTTTTGTGGATGGAATTTAGAGATGATGGCAATGCCATCCCCTTGTCGGTCTACCTAAATGTCCCTGTTAAAGCTAAAAACAGATCTGCAGTAAACCAAATGGCGAATCCGATATAGAAAATGAAAATAAACAAATTCACTTTGTTGAAGCCCAACCGACTTATAATGACAATAAAATATAAAAACAAGCTGACATACAACGGATTTTTCCAATACCCCGCATTCAAATAATAAATATAGACGAGATAAGCAGCAGAGAAAGACCAGAGGACTGCCGCTAAGCAATGAATGATGATTTTGATCTGCATTATATGGACTCCTTCCGATAATCAGCTCATAAAAAGCAGGAGGTTGTGTCTGATGGATAGCTATTTTTTTCAATGTGGTGTATGCGGAATGCCGGAAAACCAATTTTAAAAATCAAAAGGCAAGCCCACAAGCAATAATAATATTTTCCGGTTTACGGTTAGCCTAAAACCCATTAGTATAGAGACAAGGTGCTCTTTTGCTGAAGCAGTTTATTTTCATCCAAACTAGAACAGGAGGAACAAAATGGACAAAAAATTTACGAAGCGCTTATTGGCGTTGCACTATGTATTTCCGAAAAGCTTGCAGAAATTACTGCCGCTTTTGGCACAGGATCCGGATTTGACGAAGCTTGAACAAAAATCTCCATACGAGCTGATGCTGTTATTGAACATAAAACTGGAACAGGCGACCAAGCTGAAGGCCTCTTACCGACAATCTTTGACATTCCCCTTGATTGAAACCTACGAAAAGTATAAGATAATCCCCGTATCTTATCAACATCCCCTGTATCCTCAGAACCTGTTTGAATTGATCGATCCACCCGCTGTGCTCTATGCTAAGGGGGACCTTACTTTATTGGCTGAACCGAAAAAGATAGCGATCATTGGTTCACGAAAAGCATCCTCCTACTCACGGGCAGCGTTGCAGAAGATTGTGCCGCCACTCGTTGAAAACGGCTTTGTCATAGTCAGTGGACTGGCAAGAGGCGCAGATGCGATGGCCCACCAAAAAACGATCGATCTTGGTGGCCGGACGATTGCTGTGACCGGCAGCGGCTTTCTTCACCCTTATCCAAAAGAGAATGCGTCATTGAATAATATAATAGAAGAAAAACATTTGGTTATAACGGAATATCCACCGTATATGGAACCGAGAAAATGGAATTTTCCGATGAGGAACCGCATTATCAGTGGATTGTCTAAGGGCGTTGTTGTCACAGAAGCCTACGTGAAAAGTGGAACTTTGAGTACAATTGAACATGCCCTAGATCATGGCAGGGATATTTTTGCAGTGCCAGGGGACATTAGCTCTCCATTATCCGAAGGGCCGCATAAATTAATTTTAGAGGGTGCAAAACCAGTTTGGAATGGCTGGCAAGTGCTTGAAGAGTACCAACAAATGACAGCTGAAAAAGAATGAGGAAATGAAAAGCCTTGCATTAAGCGAAAATCTGTTATACATTTTGCAACAGGTAATTCTTTAAGCAGTTCTGAGAAACCTCTATGAGGAGGAAAATATTATGGCGGATTTTTTAGTGATTGTTGAGTCGCCTGCAAAGGCGAAAACAATCGAACGGTATTTGGGCAAGAAATATAAAGTCCGTGCATCACTAGGACATTTACGTGATTTGCCCCGCAGCCAAATGGCTGTGGATGTTGAAAACAATTATGAACCTCGTTACATTACAATCAGAGGCAAAGGGCCGATCTTGCAGGATCTTAAAAAAGAAGCGAAAAAAGCGAAGAAAGTCTTTCTCGCGGCTGACCCCGACAGAGAAGGGGAAGCGATTGCATGGCATTTGGCGACAGCGCTCGGCATTGATCAAACCTCGGATTGCCGAGTGGTATTCAACGAAATCACCAAGGATGCCATCAAGGAATCATTCAAGCATCCCCGCAAAATCGATATGGATTTAGTCGATGCGCAACAGGCGCGCCGAATATTGGATCGTCTCGTGGGCTACAGCATCAGCCCATTGTTGTGGAAAAAAGTTAAAAAAGGCCTATCGGCTGGACGCGTGCAATCCGTTGCACTTCGACTCGTCATTGACCGTGAAAACGAAATCAAAAACTTTGAACCAGAAGAATACTGGTCCATCACTGGTGATTTCGAGAAGGACAAGAAGAAATTTGAAGCGCAGTTCTACGGCAATGCAAAAGAAAAAATGAAATTACAGAATGAAGCTGACGTTAACGCCGTTATGGCCACCATGTCCGGCAAAGACTTTACGGTAAACCGCGTGGTGAAAAAAGAGAGAAAGAGAAACCCATCCCCCTCTTTTACAACCTCTTCACTCCAGCAGGAAGCTGCCCGCAAATTAAACTTCCGTGCTAAAAAAACAATGATGCTCGCGCAGCAATTGTATGAAGGTATTGCAGTGGGTAAAGAAGGCATCACCGGTTTGATTACGTATATGCGGACAGATTCCACACGGATCTCCGATACAGCGAAAAAAGATACAATCGATTTCATCGTTGATAATTACGGTGAACAATACGTCACGCAAAAAGCTGCTGCCAAGCAATCAGCGAAATCTCAGGATGCCCACGAAGCGGTGCGTCCGACAAGTGTGATGCGGACACCGGAATCGATGAAGAGCATTCTATCAAGAGATTTATATCGTTTGTATAAATTGATTTGGGATCGTTTCGTAGCGAGCCAGATGTCACCGGCAGTCCTGGACACGGTTATGGCTGAATTGCAGAACGGAGAAGCGGTATTCCGTGCGAATGGTTCCCAGGTCAAATTTCCGGGCTTCATGAAACTTTATATTGAAGGCACGGATGACCAAAAAGAAGAAAAAGACAATATTCTGCCGGAAATGGATGAAGGGGATATCGTGACAGCGCTTGAAGTTACGCCGAATCAGCATTTTACGCAGCCGCCTCCACGCTTTACGGAGGCCCGCTTAGTGCGGACACTCGAAGAACTGGGGATAGGGCGTCCGTCCACGTACGCGCCTACACTGGATACCATCCAAAAACGCGGCTATGTGACATTGGATGCCAAACGGTTTATCCCGACCGAATTGGGTGAGATTGTCCATCAGCTGGTGCTCGAATTTTTCCCGGACATTTTGAATATCGAGTTTACTGCCAAAATGGAACACGATCTAGATACCGTTGAAGATGGCGAAGTCGATTGGCGCGCTATTATTGACGCATTTTATCAAGACTTTGAAAAAAGTGTTGAAGTCGCGGAAAGTGAAATGGAAAAAGTCCAGATCAAAGATGAGCCTGTGGGAGAGGATTGTGAGTTATGCGGTTCGCCGATGGTCTATAAATTGGGGCGTTACGGCAAATTCATGGCTTGCAGCAATTTCCCGGAATGCCGGAATACAAAAGCGATCGTCAAACACATCGATGTCAAATGCCCGACCTGTAAAGAAGGCGAGATCGTTGAAAGAAAGAGCAAGAAGCGCCGGATATTCTACGGTTGCGAACGGTATCCGGAATGCGAATTCGTTTCATGGGATAAACCGATTGAACGGCCGTGTCCGAAGTGCAACGAATTGCTGGTAGAGAAAAAAGTGAAAAAAGGCGTTCAAATCAATTGCACGAGCTGTGATTACAAAGAAGAAGTTCAATAATAATTATAGAGGTGTTCGAAAATGACGAAATATGTAAACGTAATTGGCGCAGGACTGGCGGGCAGTGAAGCTGCTTGGCAAATCGCGAAACGGGGAGTAAACGTCCGTCTATACGAAATGCGTCCGGTAAAGCAGACAGCAGCCCATCATACGGACAAGTTTGCGGAACTGGTATGCAGCAATTCATTGCGCGCCAATTCCCTAACAAATGCAGTTGGTGTCATCAAAGAAGAAATGCGCAAATTGGATTCGGTGATCATTGAATCTGCAGACCGGGCATCTGTGCCAGCTGGTGGAGCACTTGCTGTGGATCGCCATGAGTTTGCCGGAGCTGTGACCGACAAAGTAAAAAATCACCCATTGGTGGAAGTGATCAACGAAGAAGTGACTGAAATTCCGGAAGGCATCACAATCATTGCCACTGGTCCATTGACTTCTCCGGCACTTGCGGAAAAAATTCGCGTTTTGACAGGCGAAGAATATTTGTATTTTTATGATGCAGCAGCGCCGATCGTCGAAAAAGACAGCATTGATATGGACAAAGTTTATCTGAAATCCCGTTATGACAAAGGGGAAGCGGCTTATCTGAACTGCCCGATGACAGAAGAAGAGTTCAAGCGTTTCCATACAGCTCTTGTCGAAGCAGAAGTGGTGCCATTGAAAGAATTCGAAAAAGAGATTTATTTTGAAGGCTGTATGCCAGTCGAAGTAATGGCAGCCAGAGGCGAGAAGACCTTGACGTTTGGACCGATGAAACCAGTTGGACTGGAAGATCCGAAAACGGGCAAAATCCCTTATGCAGTCGTTCAGCTTCGCCAGGATGATGCGGCTGGAACACTTTACAATATTGTGGGTTTCCAAACGCATTTGAAATGGGGACCTCAAAAAGAAGTGCTTAAATTGATTCCAGGACTTGAAAATGTTGAAATCGTCCGTTATGGCGTGATGCACCGCAATACATTCATCAACTCACCGCGCGTTCTGAAGCCGACATACCAATTGAAGGCTGATGAAAACATTTTCTTCGCGGGTCAAATGACTGGAGTCGAAGGCTATGTTGAATCAGCGGGAAGCGGATTGCTGGCAGGAATCAACGCAGCTAAAATGGCTTTAGGTGAAGAATTGCTGGTATTCCCGGCTGAAACAGCCCTGGGCAGCATGGCGCGTTACATTACGGAAGCCGACAGCAAGAACTTCCAGCCGATGAACGTCAACTTCGGACTGTTCCCGGACTTGGGTGAACGCATCCGTTCGAAGCAGGAACGAGCTGAGAAGCATGCCGATCGTGCATTGGCGGCAATTCAAAATTATATGAATACAGTGACTGTTTAATTGATAAAAGCCTCTAAATGTTGGTATAATTTAGAGGCTTTTGTATTTGGTGAAAGGTGGAGCATATATGGAAAAAGAAAAGATGCTTGAATCTTTTATGACCTATATTCAACTGGAGAAGAACTATTCTGAACACACCGTCCACCATTATGAACATGATTTGATGGATTTTTTTCTGTTTTTGAATGCCGAGGGCGTACCTGATATCAAAGAAGTCGAATATATACATGCACGAAATTACGTGACGAAATTATATGATGCCAAATTATCCAGAACGACGGTTTCCCGGAAGATTTCAGCAATCCGCTCATTTTTCCGTTATGGAAACCGTGAATTTGGATTGAATGAAGCAGCATTCAGGTCATTGTACCATCCGAAAAAAGAAGAGCGGCTGCCGCAATTCTTTTATGAAGAAGAGCTGGCTCAGCTGTTCAAATCGGTTGTGGGAGAAGATAAATTATCGATCCGCAACACCGCGTTATTGGAATTGCTGTATGCTACGGGCATGCGTGTCAGTGAATGCGTTTCGATTCGAATGGGAGATTTGGATCAAACGATGCAGATTGTCAAAGTGATGGGGAAAGGCCGGAAAGAGCGCTATATCCCATACGGACAGTTTGCCCAGGATGCCCTGGAACATTACATTGAGGATTCGCGTCCTAAGTTGATGAAGAATCAAAAACACGATCATCTGTTTGTTAACAGCCGGGGTGAAGCTTTGACAGACCGGGGTGTTCGCCATATTCTAAGTGAATGCATGAAGAAGGCATCTGTCAATTCATCGATTTATCCGCATATGATCCGCCACACATTCGCTACTCACCTGATCAATAATGGTGCTGATATCCGGACTGTACAGGAACTGCTGGGGCATTCCCATTTAAGTTCAACACAGGTATACACCCATGTCACCAAAGAGCATTTACGGAATACCTATTTAAATTCACACCCAAGAGCTTAGAGAGGAGATTTTATCATGCAAGAATTCCATGCCACCACGATATTCGCGGTTCAGCATAACGGCAAATGCGCCATGTCAGGCGATGGCCAGGTAACATTCGGCAACGCCGTAGTCATGAAACATACAGCCAGAAAAGTACGGAAATTATACAACGGGCAAGTGCTGACCGGATTTGCAGGATCGGTTGCAGATGCTTTTACCTTGTTCGAGATGTTCGAAGGGAAGCTGACGGAGTACAACGGCAATCTTCAACGCGCTGCAGTTGAACTGGCTAAACAATGGCGCGGGGACAAAATGCTTCGCCAATTGGAAGCTATGCTCATCATCATGAACAAAGACGAATTGCTGCTGGTATCCGGAACAGGTGAAGTCATCGAGCCGGATGATGGCATTTTGGCAATCGGTTCAGGCGGAAACTATGCATTGGCAGCAGGGCGTGCCTTGAAAAAATACGCAGGCGATAATCTGACCGCTGCGCAAATCGCACAATCCGCTTTGGAAACAGCCGCGGATATCTGTGTCTACACCAATCATCAAATCGTTGTGGAGGAATTGTCCTAATGAAAAATCAATCTGATTTAACGCCAAGACAAATCACTGACCATTTGGATCGCTACATCGTCGGCCAAAAAGAAGCGAAACGTTCTATTGCCATCGCATTGCGCAATCGGTATCGCCGAAGCCGGCTGGATGAAGAAATGCGTGGTGAAGTCATTCCGAAAAACATCTTGATGATCGGGCCGACAGGTGTGGGCAAGACGGAAATCGCCCGCCGTATCGCTAAACTGACGGGAGCGCCTTTCATCAAAGTGGAAGCGACGAAGTTTACGGAAGTCGGCTATGTCGGCCGTGACGTCGAATCGATGGTACGCGACCTGGTTGAAGCCGCTGTAAGAATCGTCAAAGAAGAAAAATTCGAAGCTGTGAAGTTCCAGGCGGAAACCGCTGCCAATGAGCGGATCGTCAAGTTGCTGGCACCGTCCATGCGCAAGAAACAAACGAACCAAAACCCGCTGGAAATGCTTTTTGGCCAGAAATTCGAGCAGGAAGAGGAAGAACCGACAGCGGAAGTGGAAGTTCGGGTGAAGAGAAGAGAAATTGCTGCAGACCTGAAAGCTGGAAAGCTGGAAGATGAATGGGTAACAGTGGAAGTGCTTGAAAACACATTGTCCATGTTTGATGCCATGCAAGGCTCGGGAATGGAACAAATGGGTGCGAACATGCAGGATGCGTTATCATCGCTGATGCCGAAGAAAAAGAAAAAACGGCGTTTGCAGGTAAAAGAAGCCCGCCGCATTTTAACGACTGAAGAAGCCGCTAAATTGGTGGATGATGAAGAAATTTCGCAGGAAGCGATTGACCGCGCTGAGCAGCACGGCATCATCTTCATCGACGAAATGGATAAAATCGCCAGCAAGAGCAATTCTTCATCTGCTGATGTTTCGCGTGAAGGTGTCCAGCGTGACATTTTGCCGATCGTTGAAGGTTCCACGGTTTCGACTAAGTACGGTGCAGTCCAAACGGATTATATGTTGTTTGTTGCTGCCGGGGCATTCCACATGTCGAAACCATCCGATCTGATCCCTGAGCTGCAAGGCCGATTCCCGATCCGTGTGGAATTGCAGAAGCTTGAAGTTGAAGATTTTGTCAAAATCTTGACGGAACCGAAACATTCTTTGATAAATCAGTATAAAGCCCTTCTCGAAACTGAGGGGATTGTGGTACACTTCAATGATGCCTCAATAGTCAGACTTGCAGAAATTGCATATGAAGTAAATCAGGACACAGATAACATCGGTGCTCGTAGGCTGCACACTATACTCGAGCGCCTGTTAGAGGATTTGTCTTTCGAAGCTTCCGAGATTTCACCAGCGCAAATTGACATTACCCCCCAATATGTGAATGAAAAGCTCGAAAATGTGGCGAAAAATAAAGACTTGTCACAATTTATTCTGTAAATCAAGGCGAATTAGTTTCAATAAAGAGTAAAAACCTTTAGAATATTGAATAAACAGGGTACGAATTATGTAGGAGGTTCATTTAAATGAATTTATTAGGAAAAACAAGACGAATTAACTCTATGCTGGAAGCAGCAGGCGGTAAAAAAGTAAACTTTAAAGACATGGCTGAGACATTGAGCGAAGTAATTGAATGTAACGCTTTCGTAGTTAGCCGCAAAGGTAAAGTATTAGGTTATGCAATTAACCAACAAATCGAAAACGAGCGTATGAAAGGGATGTTGGAAGAACGCCAATTTCCGATTGAATACACTCAAAAGCTTTCGAACATCACTGAAACAACTGAGAACTTGGATGTTAACAGTGAACACACGATCTTCCCGGTGGAAGAACGTGAATTGTTCAAAAACGGCTTAACAACAATCGTTCCGATCAATGGCGGCGGAGAACGTTTAGGAACACTTCTTCTTGGACGTGTAGATGCAGAATTCCATGACGACGATTTAATTCTTGGAGAATACGGCGCTACTGTAGTAGGGATGGAAATCCTTCGTGAAAAAGGCGACCGCATCGAAGAGGAAGCACGCAGCAAAGCTGTTGTGCAGATGGCGATTTCTTCACTTTCATATAGTGAGCTTGAAGCAATCGAACATATTTTCGAAGAACTTGACGGCAACGAAGGCTTGCTGGTAGCTTCGAAAATTGCTGACCGCGTGGGTATTACACGTTCAGTTATCGTAAACGCACTTCGCAAGCTTGAAAGTGCAGGCGTTATCGAATCACGCTCTCTAGGAATGAAAGGGACATACATCAAAGTATTGAACACGAAATTCCTTGCTGAACTTGAACAATTGAAAATGAACTAAGTAAACAAGAAACGATGCGGGGATCTGCCTGGCATCGTTTTTTTAATGGATTAAAACCGGTTTTTCTGTACTTAACGGATTGAAGCATACAAGTTCTTCTTTAAGAGCTCGGATGACTTGAATGTATGGAGGGCGCTTCTGCGAGAGTATTCCCGTAAAACTGCCAAAGTGATGAAAGAAAAGGCATTTGATCATTTTAAATTTGTTTTAGTTTTTATGAGAGAAACTTGTTGCGGTCTTCGCGTAAAGCGTGGTATAATTTCAAATGGTGTTAAATACACACGCATTTCGATTTGAGTCGTAGGTGCCCATGCGGGTAACGGTTCAGAGAAGAAAAATGCGGAGGGAAAAAATAACCTATCAGGAGGAAACAAATCATGGCAGTAATCTCAATGAAACAATTGTTAGAAGCTGGTGTACACTTCGGTCACCAAACTCGTCGTTGGAACCCGAAAATGAAAAAATATATTTTCGTGGAACGTAACGGTATCTACATCATCGATCTTCAAAAAACAGTCCGCAAATTGGAGGAAGCTTATAGCTTCATGAAACAAGTGGGCGAAGAAGGCGGTAAAGTACTTTTCGTTGGTACGAAAAAACAAGCTCAGGACGCAATCAAAGAAGAAGCAGAACGTTCTGGCAACTACTACATCAACCAACGTTGGTTGGGTGGAACACTTACTAACTTCGGTACAATCCAAAAACGTGTGAACCGTTTGAAACAAATCGAGCGCATGGAAGAAGATGGAACTTTCGAAGTTCTGCCGAAAAAAGAAGTTGTTCAATTGAAGAAACAACACGAACGCCTTGTTAAATTCCTTGGCGGTATCCGTGATATGAGTTCACTACCGGACGTTATGTTCGTAGTTGACCCACGCAAAGAACGCATTGCAGTTGCAGAAGCAATGAAATTGAACATTCCAATCGTTGGTATCGTTGATACGAACTGTGATCCGGATGAAATCGATTATGTTATTCCTGCAAACGATGATGCTATTCGCGCAGTTAAATTGTTGACTGGTAAAATGGCGGATGCTTTGCTTGAATCAAAACCGGAAGAAGAAGAAGAAACTCAAGCTGAATCTGCTGAGTAATTCGTAATTTACACAGGTGATAAGCGGCCAACCCCTCTTATCACCTTTTTTTGAGAAAATGATAGCAAGCAAATACAGAGGAGGAATTTAATCATGGCAGTTACAGCACAAATGGTAAAAGAATTGCGTGCAAAAACAGGCGCAGGTATGATGGATTGCAAAAAAGCATTAGTAGAAACAGACGGTAATATGGAAGCAGCTCTTGATTTCCTACGCGAAAAAGGCCTTTCAAGCGCTTCTAAAAAAGCAGACCGTATCGCAGCTGAAGGAACAACTTCTATTCTTGTAAAAGAAAACGAAGCAGTAATCTTCGAAGTGAATGCGGAAACTGACTTTGTTGCGAAAAACGAAGGGTTCCAAACATTAGTAAAAGAATTAGGCGAGCACTTGATCACAACTAAACCAGCTACAGTAGAAGAAGCCAACGCTTCAACTATGTCTAATGGTTTGACAGTTGCTGACCACATTTCTAACGCTATCGCTAAAATCGGTGAAAAAATTACTTTGCGCCGCTTTGAAGTACGCACAAAATCAGATGCAGATGCTTTCGGTTCTTACCTGCACATGGGCGGAAGAATTTCAGTACTAGTTGTTCTTGAAAACTCTACTGATTCAGATGCTGCACGCGATATCGCTATGCACATTGCTGCATTGAACCCTAAATATGTATCACGCGATGAAGTTTCTGCTGAAGAAGTAGAACACGAGCGCAAAATCTTGACTGAGCAAGCATTGAATGAAGGCAAACCTGAAAAAATCGTTGCTAAAATGGTCGAAGGCCGCCTTGGCAAATATTTCGAAGACATCTGCTTGCTTGACCAAGCATTCGTTAAAAACTCAGATCAAAAAGTTCGTGATTTTGCAGCTTCAACAGGTGGATCTGTTAAAGAATTCATCCGTTACGAAGTTGGAGAAGGCATCGAAAAACGTGAAGATAACTTTGCTGATGAAGTTATGAGCCAAGTTAACAAAAAATAAGATCATTTATCATATGATTCATTTCGGGGAACACGAGAATGTGTTCCCTATTTTTCAATAAATTATGTAATGGAGGGTACCGATGAGTGTTCAGCAATATAAACGCATTGTATTAAAACTAAGTGGTGAAGCAATGGCAGGAGGGCAAGGTTTCGGATTGTCCCCTGAAATTATCAAATCAGTAGCAAGCCAAGTTAAAGAAGTGGTTGAACTCGGAGTGGAAGTGGCAGTCGTTGTAGGCGGCGGCAATATCTGGAGAGGCAAAGTCGGTTCTGAAATGGGAATGGACCGTGCGACAGCTGATTACATGGGCATGCTGGCAACAGTTATGAACTCATTGGCTTTACAGGATTCATTGGAAAAGCAGGATGTGGAAACCCGCGTATTGTCCTCCATTGAAATGCGCCAAGTAGCTGAACCTTATATCCGCAGAAGAGCGATTCGCCATTTGGAGAAAAAGCGTGTCGTCATTTTTGCAGCCGGTACCGGAAATCCTTACTTCTCAACTGATACAACAGCAGCATTGCGTGCGGCAGAAATTGAAGCCGATGTCATCTTGATGGCGAAAAACAATGTTGATGGTGTTTATTCAGCTGATCCGAAGACGGATTCAGAAGCTGTGAAATACGAAGAGCTTTCTTATTTCGATGTGATCCAACAAGGCTTGCAAGTGATGGATTCTACAGCTTCCACACTTTGTATGGACAATGATATCCCACTCGTAGTATTCTCAATTATGGAAAACGGAAATATAAAACGGGCTGTTCTCGGAGAGAAAATCGGGACAGTAGTGAGGAGAACAATATAATGCCGAAAACAGTGATGAGTGAAACTAAATCTAAAATGACTAATGCAATTCAGGCTTTCTCGCGCGATTTGTCTTCAATCCGTGCCGGCCGTGCAACGCCGTCGATTTTGGATAAATTGACGATCGATTATTACGGTTCTCCAACACCGGTTAACCAGGTTGCTGGAATCTCGATTCCAGAAGCGCGTCTAATCATGATTCAGCCATACGACAAATCAGTTCTGGGCGATATTGAAAAAGCGATTCTTAAATCTGATCTGGGATTAAGCCCATCAAATGATGGTTCAGTGATTCGCTTGGCAGTTCCTGCTTTAACGGAAGAGCGCCGCAAAGACCTTGTGAAGCAAGTGAAAAAAGAAGCAGAAGAAGCGAAAGTCGGAATCCGTAATATTCGCCGTGATGCGAATGACGAGTTCAAGAAGCTGGAGAAGAAAAGTGAAATTACAGTGGATGACTTGCGTGGCTATACCGATGATGTCCAGAAATTGACGGATGACAACATCGCCAAGATCGACGAAATGGCTAAGGATAAAGAAAAAGAGATTATGGAAGTTTAAATCGAACTTCATTTCATGTCAGGCGTCCTGTTAAGCAGGACGCTTTTTCATGCCAAAAATAAATGCTGTATTGGGAAAGAAGCGCACAATGCCGTTTTTTTTGATATGATAAGCAATAGACATGCCGATTTGTAATAGGTGGAGGACTAACTATGTTTAATAAACTACTAAAGCGAAATACTGATTTGGTCTTGGAAAGTGGAGATCGCTCAGTTTTGATTTCGAATGAAGCCGTTCCGGCCCATATAGCAATTATTATGGACGGTAATGGACGCTGGGCAAAAAAACGTTCGTTGCCAAGAGTCGCTGGACATCACGAAGGAATGAAAACGGTCCGAAAAGTGACCAAACTGGCCAATGAACTTGGGGTTGGCGTATTGACCTTATATGCATTTTCCACTGAAAACTGGAAACGCCCAAAAATCGAAGTGGATTTTTTGATGCGTTTGCCTGAAGAGTTTTTGACAACTTTCCTTCCAGAACTCATTGAAGAAAATGTTCGTGTGGAAATGATGGGGTATCATCATAATTTGCCTTTGCATACATTGAGAGCCATCAAAAAGGCAAAAGAGGCGACCAAGGAAAATACGGGGCTTGTTTTGAACTTTGCTTTGAACTACGGCAGCCGCGCAGAAATAGTCGATGCCGTCAAAGACATTGCTGCACAGGTTGCTGCGGGAACGTTGGATGTCAGTGATATCAACGAAGACCTTATTTCGGGGGGCTTAATGACAAAAGGGCTGCCTGAGCCGGATTTATTGATCCGCACAAGTGGTGAAGTTCGTTTAAGCAATTTTATGCTTTGGCAATTAGCCTATACCGAGTTTTGGTTCACGGAAACTTTATGGCCCGATTTTAATGAAGATTCCTTACTGGAAGCGATTGAGAATTACCAAAAACGCAATCGCCGGTACGGAGGGTTGAAAGGAGACGAAGTGAAATGAAACAGCGTATTATAACAGGGGCTATTGCGGCTGCGCTTTTTATCCCTTTTGTCATTTATGGAGGAGTGCCATTTATCCTCTTGGTCTATTTGCTGGGGACAATCGCATTGCAAGAGCTTTTGAAAATGAAAGGCCGGAGTTTATGGAGTATTCCCGGCCTTATTTCTTTGTTGGCGCTATACGCGTTTATGCTGCCCGATCAATGGGCAGACAATGTACTTGAATGGACAGGCTATGAAAAAGTCGAATTTGCCTTTTTAGCTGTTATTCTTTTATTGATACATACGGTTATTGTGAAAAACAGCTTCACCTTTGATGATGCGGCTTTCGCTATTATGGGTACTTTATATGTCGGCATCGGGTTCTTTTATTTTATTGAGACACGTGAAGCCAGTTTAAGCTTTTTGATTTTTGCATTGTTGGTTGTATGGTTCACAGATTCAGGTGCTTATTTTACAGGCCGAAAAATCGGCAAGCGGAAGCTATGGCCGGAAATTTCCCCAAACAAAACAATAGAAGGTTTTGTGGGTGGCATCATCTGGGCGATTGGAATTGCTTTGATCTTCAATTATTTTATTCCTTTAAACCATTCAATCTTCCTGATTATCATTGTGACGATCATCGCCTCGATTTTTGGGCAAATGGGTGATTTGGTGGAATCTGCATTAAAACGCCACTTCAATGTGAAGGATTCAGGTTCGATTTTGCCGGGGCACGGCGGAATTCTGGATCGTTTTGACAGTATTTTATTTGTAATGCCTTTGCTTCATTTTTTACATTTCATCTAAGAGAGGAAATTGCTGAATGGTTAAGAAAATTACGTTGCTGGGTGCTACGGGTTCAATTGGTGTACAGACAGCTGACATCATCCGTGAACATCCACATGAATTTAAATTGGTCGGTTTTTCTGCCGGAAAAAATATGGACGTCACACGTAACCTGATTGCTGAATTCAAACCTGAAATCGTCTGTGTGCAGCGGAAAGAAGACGCTAAGGATTTAGCGGCTGAATATCCGGCTGTGGCAATCGTATCAGGCGCTGAAGGGCTTATCGACATTGCTGTTTATGAGGCTGACATTTTGGTTAATGCAGTTCTTGGCAGTGTGGGACTGGAACCGACCCTTGAAGCCATCAAACTTGGACGAACCATTGCGATTGCCAATAAAGAAACCTTGGTGACAGCAGGACATCTTGTGATGGAAAGCGCCAAACAATTCGGTGCGGCCATCCTGCCTGTTGACAGTGAGCACTCAGCTTTATTCCAAGCCTTGAATGGAGAAAAGAAAGACCAGGCAAGCCGTTTGATTCTAACGGCTTCAGGCGGCAGTTTCCGTGACTTGACGCGTGAACAGTTGAAAAACGTCACCGTCCAAGATGCGTTAAACCATCCGAATTGGTCAATGGGATCGAAAATCACCATTGATTCAGCCACTATGGTCAATAAAGGGCTTGAAGTGATCGAAGCACACATTTTGTTTGATTTCGCATATGCGGATATAGATGTGGTGCTTCACCGCGAAAGCATCATCCATTCCATGGTCGAGTTCCAGGACACCAGTGTTATGGCACAGCTCGGCACACCCGATATGCGTGTCCCGATTCAATATGCCTTATCGTATCCTGACCGCCTTCCACGTGAGCAGGCGAAACGGTTGAATTTGGCTGAAATCGGAAAACTGAATTTCCAAGAGATGGACTACACGCGGTTTCGGGCATTGCAGCTGGCATTTGATGCCGGTGTTGCAGGAGGCACGATGACCACTGTCCTCAATGCCGCAAACGAACAGGCTGTTGCGCTATTCCTGAATGAGGAAATTAAATTCCTTGAGATTGAGGAAATGATCGAGCGGGCGATGGATCAGCACGAAGTTATTGCAACACCTGACTTGGAAACGATCTTGCATGTCGATGCTGAAACGAGAAAATCTGTAAAAAACATGCTAAAATAGCTAAAGATCAAAACCGAATAACTTTATAAGGATGGGTTCAAAATGGAGACAGTTATCTCGTTTATAATAATTTTCGGTGCTTTAGTGTTTTTCCATGAATTTGGCCATTTCCTGTTTGCCAAACGCTCCGGCATTTTAGTGCGCGAATTTGCAATCGGAATGGGCCCGAAAATTTTAGGGATCACCAAAGGGGAAACGCTTTATACACTGCGTTTATTGCCGATTGGTGGATATGTACGCATGGCAGGGGAAGATATGGATACCATTCATCTTCAAGCAGGCCATCGCATCGGCGTTCTGTTGAACAAAGAAGGCCAGGCTAAAAAGATCATCATGAACCAAAAGCATGTTTATCCGGAGATCTTGTTTCTTGAAGTAGAAGAAGCGGACCTGGAAAAAGAATTGTGGATCAAAGGATATGATGAAGAGGAAAAGCTGATCCGCATCGAAGTGGCACGAGATGCAGTTGTAGAGGAAAATGGCAGAGAAACCATTTTGGCTCCTTACGACCGTCAGTTTGATTCGAAGTCAGTCGGAAAACGGTTTATGACGATTTTCGCAGGTCCGTTATTCAACTTCATCCTGGCGTTTCTGATTTTCACGGCGCTTGGCATGATGCAAGGAATTCCTACCTTTGAACCTGTCATTACCGAAGTGACAGAAGACAGTCCGGCAGCAGAAGCCGGGATGCAAAACGGCGATTTGGTGACTGAAATTGAAGGGAATCCGATTGGCACTTGGGATGAACTGGTTGAATCAGTTCAGAACAATGCCGGCAATGCTCTTGAGTTCGAAGTTGAACGTAACGGAGAGCCATTGAATTTCACCATCACTCCTGAGGTATCCGAACAATCGCCTGAAGAAATCGGCGTAATCGGCGTACTGTATCAAAGTCCTGTCGAAAAAGACTTTTTTGGATCTTTTGTGTACGGTGCTGAACAAACCGTCTTCTGGTTCAAAGAGATCTTCCGTTTGCTAGGAATGCTTGTAACCGGCCAATTTACGATTGATGCTTTATCAGGTCCGGTTGGAATTTACAAGACGACTGAAGAAGTAGCCAAATACGGTTTCTTCACATTGATGAGCTGGGCAGGTATGCTCAGCATCAACTTGGGAATCATGAACCTGCTTCCGCTTCCGGCATTGGACGGCGGACGTCTTATGTTCTTCATTCTTGAAGCGGTGCGCGGCAAGCCGGTTGATCGGCAAAAAGAAGGAATGGTTCATTTTGTCGGGATCATGCTTCTCATGCTGTTGATGATTGTCGTCACGTGGAACGATATCCAAAAATATTTCTTTTAATAATTGATTGAGCATTACCGGACAGGCGATTATTATTGCCTGTCCTGAACTTTTAATCCCTTTATAAAAATTCTATAGTCAGTTGAGGTGTATTCTGGAATGAAACAAACAGCAACTTTTATCCCAACATTACGTGAAACTCCAGCCGATGCCGAAGTAAAATCGCATCAGCTTTTATTGCGCGCAGGCTTTATCCGCCAAAACACAAGCGGCATTTACTCATTCCTGCCGCTCGGCAAACGTGTACTGCAAAAAGTGGAAACCGTTATCCGAGAAGAAATGGAAGCCGCTAACAGTGTTGAAATCTTTATGCCAGCACTTCAGCAAGCTGAATTGTGGCAGGAATCAGGGCGTTGGTATTCTTACGGCGACGAATTAATGCGTTTGAAAGACCGGAATGATCGTGAATTCGCTCTAGGTGCGACACACGAAGAAGTGATCACCAGCTTGCTGCGTGATGAAATCAAGTCCTATAAAAAGCTGCCTTTAAATTTGTTCCAAATACAGTCGAAGTTCAGAGACGAAAAACGTCCGCGTTTCGGGTTATTGCGCGGCCGCGAGTTCCTGATGAAAGATGCTTATTCATTCCATGCTACTCCTGAGAGCCTGGACGAAACTTATGACGTCATGATGAAAGCTTATACCAATATCTTCACACGCCTTGGTCTTGATTTCCGTGCTGTAATTGCGGATTCAGGTGCCATCGGAGGAAAAGACAACCACGAGTTCATGGTATTATCGGAAATCGGGGAAGATACGATTGCGTATTCCGACAGTTCTTCTTATGCAGCGAACATCGAAATGGCAGCAGTCAATGTTTCTTATCCGGTTTCAGACGAAACCCCGGGAGAAATGGAAAAAGTGGCAACGCCAGGCAAAAACACCATTGCAGAGGTAGCGGAATTCATGGGGACGACTGCTGAAAAATGCATCAAAACCCTGGTTTTCAAAGCGGATGACGAACTGGTAATCGTTTTGGCGAGAGGCGATCATGATATCAATGACGTCAAAGTCAAACACGCAACAGGTGCTAAAGTTGTTGAGATGGCAACACCTGAAGAAGTACAGCAATTACTGGCGTGTGACATCGGCTCTCTTGGACCGATTAATCTTCCTGCTGAAGTCCGCTTGTTTGCTGATCACGCGGTGGAAAACATAGTCAATGGTGTAGCTGGCGCGAACGAAAGCGGCTATCACTACAAAAATGTTACGCCCGGAAAAGACTTTAAGGTCGCTGCTTACCACGACCTTCGTTTTATCCAGGAAGGGGATGCATCGCCGGACGGCCAAGGCACAATTCAATTTGCCAAAGGCATTGAAGTCGGACATATCTTTAAATTGGGCACGACTTACAGCATTCCGCTTAAAGGCACATTCCTGAACGATCAAGGAAAAGCGATGCCTTATATCATGGGATGCTATGGAATCGGCGTATCACGTGTGATGGCTGCCGTTGCTGAACAATTCCAGGACGACAATGGCTTTACATGGCCGGACATCGTTGCTCCTTACGAAGTCCATCTCGTACCTGTAAACGTCAAAGACGATGCACAGCGCGAGCTGGGTGAAGAGTTGTATTCCCTGTTGAAATCAAATCACTACGAAGTGCTGCTTGATGACCGCAAAGAACGGGCAGGCGTGAAATTCACAGACGCTGACCTGATTGGGTTGCCGGTTCGCATCACCATCGGTAAAAAAGCGGCTGAAGGAATTCTGGAAGTCAAAATACGTCGGACAGGTGAAACATTCGAATGGACACGTGACGAATTGCTTGATCAATTGCAGCAGTTTTTTAAAAAATAACAGCAAAATCTGATATGATGAAAGGAAAGTACAAATTGTACTTTCCTTTCTTTTTCTGCTTGTTCGAGAAAATTGTAAATGTGAGTTTGCACTTTTTTAAGGTGAACGAAAGAAATGGTTTTAGCAAAATAGTTAAATGTGTAAAGTGTAAAGGAATCGTTGCGGGAAAGCAGATCAGTGATACAGCTCTCATTTTGTATCAGAGCTATCTCAGCTGTGCAGATGTTAAAGCTTGGGGTTTAGTGGAACTGGATGGCGAAAAATCCATACCAGCAAATGTTTAGTATGTTCAAATGTTAAATTGCCCTAATCCAACGCCGCCAGACAAAATGCACGTACGCTTTCTTAAATCACTACTACGAAGGGGATAATTATGACAAACCAGCAAGATCCTAAGATGCGGTTTAAAATGCTGCTTCAGCATCTCGACTTAACGGACGATGTACATATGCCCTTTTTCGAAGAGGCTGAACTGACACGGATGACTGTCCATAAAAAAGAACGATCGTGGAAATTCCTTGTAAAAGTAAAGAATATCCTGCCGATCGATTTGTACCTATTACTTAAAGAACGACTATATAGCACATTTTCTCCAATTGCTTCGGTTCAATTGAACATCGAATCTGCACAGGAGACAGCACAGGAAAACCTCGTCTTATCCTACTGGAGATACGCGGTTGAAGAATTGGCTGATATGGCGCCGCCGCTGCGTGAACGATTGCTGTCACAGGCGCCGGTTTGGAACGGCAACAAGCTTCTGCTGCAATGCAATCATGAACACGAAATGATGGCATTGAAATCAAAATACAGCGATAAATTAGCGGGTGTCTACCGCCAGTTTGGCTTCCCGCATGTTTCAATCGATTTCCAATTGTCAAACGAAGACCAGGAAGCGGCACATGCAGCATTCATGGCAGAACGTTTGCGTGAAGAAGAGGAGATGGCGAATAAAGCCTTGTCCGATATGAAAAAGCGGGAGACGAACCGAAAAGAGAACGGTACGCCTTCTGGGCCTTTCCAGATGGGTACGGCTATCAAACCGGATGAAAATATTGTGGAAATCCAATCGATTGTTGATGAGGAACGTCGAGTGACCATTGAAGGCTACGTCTTTGATGCAGAAGTCAGAGAACTTCGGAGCGGCCGTTCATTATTGACCGTCAAGATTACAGACTATACCGATTCGATTCTTGTGAAGATGTTCTCACGTGACAAAGAAGATGCTGAATTGATGGCCAATGCTAAAAAAGGCATGTGGTTAAGAGCTCGCGGTTCGATTCAGACGGATACCTTTGTGCGGGATCTAGTGATGATGGCACAGGATATGGTTGAGATCAAACCGGTTCTTCGCCAAGATACAGCTGAAGAAAAACGCGTCGAGTTGCATCTGCACACACCGATGAGCCAAATGGACGCCGTTTCGTCTGTTGAATCATTGGTCAGCCAAGCTGCCAGATGGGGCCATCCGGCGATTGCCATTACGGATCATGCCGGCGTACAGTCATTCCCGGATGCATATGCAGCCAGCAAAAAACATGGTATTAAAGCGATTTTTGGCCTGGAAGCGAATTTAGTGGATGACGGTGTACCGATCGCTTATGAAGAGCGCCATGCTTTATTGGAAGATGAAACGTTCGTTGTGTTTGACTTAGAGACCACGGGCTTGTCCGCTGTTTACGATACCATCATTGAATTAGCTGCTGTTAAAATCAAAGGCGGCCAGATCATCGATAAATTCGAGAGCTTTGCGAATCCTCATCATGAGCTTTCATCGACAACGATTGATTTGACTGGCATCACCGATGATATGGTCAAAAACGCACCGGAAGTGGAAGAAGTGATCCGCAAATACCACGAATGGGCAGGCGACCACATCATGGTTGCCCATAACGCTTCATTCGACATGGGCTTCCTGTATGTCTGCTATAAGAAATACGGTATTGAAACAAAGCATGCCACGATCGATACACTGGAATTGGCGCGTATGCTTCATCCAGAACTGAAAAACCACCGATTGAACACGTTGGCCAAAAAGTTCGGAATCGAGCTGACACAGCATCACCGGGCCATTTACGATACGGAAGCGACATCTTATTTATTGACGCATCTCTTAAAAGAAGCAGATCAAAAAGGCATTCTTTATCATGACCAATTAAACGATTATGTGGGCAGCGGAGACGCTTATAAACGTTCACGGCCGACACATTGCACACTGTTGGCGCAGAACGATGAGGGGCTGAAAAATCTCTTCAAACTGGTGTCTGCATCTCACATCGATTATTTCTACCGGGTGCCTCGCATTCCGCGTTCATTGCTCCAACGACATCGGAAAGGCCTGCTGGTCGGTTCCGGTTGTGACAAAGGCGAAGTTTTCGAAGCGGTCATGCAAAAATCAATGGAAGAAGTTGAACAGACTGCGCAATTCTACGATTATCTGGAAGTTCATCCAAAAGAGGTTTATTCCCATTTGATTGAGCGGGAAATGATCCGCGATGAATGGAACTTGGAAGACATTATCCGGAAATTGGTGAAAATCAGCCGTAAGTTGGAAATACCTTTGGTTGCAACGGGCAATGTCCATTACTTGGATGAGACAGATGCCATTTTCAGACAGGTACTTATCGGATCCCAAGGCGGGGCGAATCCGTTGAATCGCCACAAGCTGCCGAAAGTGCATTTTAGAACAACCAACGAAATGCTCGATGCATTTGATTTCCTCGGTGCTGAAACAGCCCATGAACTGGTTGTGGAAAACTCGGTTAAAATCTCCGAGATGATCGATGTTGTCAAACCAATTAAAGATGAATTGTATACACCGAAAATTGAAGGCGCTGATGAAGAGGTTCGGGAATTGAGTTACAACATGGCCCGACAAATTTACGGAGATACTTTGCCTGAAATCGTGGAAGCGCGGATTGAGAAAGAATTGAAATCCATCATTGGACATGGTTTTGCGGTCATCTATCTGATCTCCCATAAGCTGGTTAAAAAATCATTGGATGACGGTTATTTGGTTGGTTCCCGTGGATCGGTCGGTTCTTCGCTTGTAGCGACGCTGACTGAAATAACGGAAGTCAATCCGTTGCCGCCGCATTATATTTGCCGGAAATGCAAGAAATCGGAGTTTTTTGATGACGGTTCTGTCAGTTCAGGATTCGATTTAAAAGACAAGAATTGCCCGGATTGTGATGTTCCTTATCAAAAAGAAGGCCAGGATATTCCGTTCGAAACGTTCTTAGGATTTAAAGGGGATAAAGTTCCGGATATCGATTTGAACTTCAGTGGAGAATACCAGGCAGTTGCCCATAACTATACGAAGGAACTGTTTGGAGAAGACAATGTTTTCCGTGCAGGCACCATCGGCACAGTAGCGGAAAAGACGGCTTATGGCTATGTCCGCGGCTATGCCAATGATCGAGACATGACATTGCGCGGGGCGGAAATCGACCGGCTTGTACAAGGATGTTCGGGCGTTAAGCGCAGTACCGGACAGCATCCGGGGGGGATCATCGTTGTTCCGGACTATATGGACATCTATGATTTCTCGCCAATCCAATTCCCGGCAGATGCGCAGGATTCAGAATGGAAGACTACACATTTTGACTTCCACTCTATCCACGATAATCTATTGAAGCTCGATATACTTGGTCACGATGATCCGACAGTGATCCGCATGCTCCAGGATTTGTCCGGCATCGATCCGAAGACCATCCCAACTGACGATCCGGAAGTCATGAAAATCTTCGCCGGACCTGAATCACTCGGTGTGACGAAAGAGCAGATTGGCTGTAAAACAGGCACGCTCGGCATTCCGGAATTCGGTACGCGTTTTGTGCGCCAGATGTTGGAAGAAACAAAACCGAACACGTTCTCGGAACTTGTCCAGATTTCCGGATTGTCCCACGGGACGGATGTATGGTTGAGCAATGCGCAGGAATTGATCCAAAATGGAACCTGCCAGCTGTCCGACGTAATCGGCTGCCGTGATGACATCATGGTCTATTTGATTTACCAGGGACTTGAATCTTCCTTGGCATTTAAAATCATGGAGTCTGTCCGTAAAGGTAAAGGATTGACGCCTGAATTTGAAGAAGCCATGAAAAAAGAAGGCGTGCCGAACTGGTACATCGAGTCCTGCAAAAAAATCAAGTACATGTTCCCGAAAGCGCACGCCGCCGCCTATGTTTTGATGGCTGTCCGCATCGCCTACTTTAAAGTGCATTTCCCTGTTCTTTACTATGCGGCTTATTTTACAGTGCGCGCAGAAGATTTTGATGTCAACGCTATGGCCAAAGGATCACATTCGATTCGTGCTGTGATTGATGAAATCAACAGCAAAGGCCTGGAAGCATCGACAAAAGAGAAGAACTTGCTGACGGTTATGGAATTGACGCTGGAAATGGTGGAGCGGGGCTACAGCTTCCAAAAGGTTGATTTATACAAATCATCTGCTGATCAGTTCATCATAGATGGCAACAGCCTGATTCCGCCATTCAATGCCATTCCTGGATTAGGGACCAACGCCGCAAAATCCATCGTTGCTGCACGCGAACATGGGGAATTCCTGTCCAAGGAAGACCTTCAGCAACGTGGCCGCGTTTCAAAAACAATCATCGAGTACATGGATGATCATGGCTGTTTAGAAGGGATGCCTGAAGCCAACCAGCTGTCTCTCTTCTAGCCAGTTGCACCACAGCGCGATTTGTGGTATTATTGTAGTAACATTTACTGATAGCTCTGTCGCAGAAGAGTGGGTTCTCCCGCTCTTTTCTGTTTGTTATGGCATAAAATTGGCGGGAGGCATGTATGAGCAAAATTACAGAACAAATCGAGAAGATAGCACAACCCATCACCAGTGAACTAGCCCTGGAACTTGTAGATGTGGAATTCCTTAAGGAAGGCCGCAACTGGTTTTTACGAGTGTATGTGGACAATCCGGAAGCACCGATTGATATTGATCAATGTGCTTTAGTAAGTGAAAAGCTCAGTGAGATTTTGGATCAACTCGATCCGATTGAACAAAATTATTTCCTGGAAGTTTCATCTCCGGGTGCAGAACGTCCGTTGAAGAAGGAAAAAGATTTCGAGAAAGCTATCGGTAAATTTATTTACATCAAAACTTATGAGCCGGTTGAAGATGCAAAAGAGTTTGAAGGCTATTTAAAGTCCTATGACGATGAACAAGTGGAAATTGAAATTAAAATCAAAACACGCAGAAAAATAATCAACATTCCGAAAGATAAGATTGCGATAATCCGTTTGGCCATTGATTTTTCTGTTAAACCTGATTGAAGAACCTGGGAGTGAATAAAATGAGCAGTGAGTTATTGGATGCTTTTGAAGTACTAGAGAAACAAAAAGGGATTTCCCGTGAAGTCCTGATCGAGGCAATTGAAGCTGCATTGGTAACGGCATACAAACGGAATTTCAACCAGGCACAAAATGTCCGTGTGGATTTGAACTTGGACACCGGCACGATGCTGGTCTATTCCCGCAAGGATGTTGTAGAAGAAGTGGAAGACGAACGTCTTCACATTTCATTGGAAGATGCTAAAGTCATCAACCCTGCTTACGAGCTTGGAGATGTGGTGGAAGAAGAAGTGACGCCGCGTAATTTCGGACGTATTGCTGCACAGACAGCGAAACAAGTTGTAACTCAACGTGTTCGTGAAGCTGAGCGCGGCCTAATCTTCGAAGAGTTTGTTGATCGTGCTGACGATATCGTCAACGGCATCGTTGAACGCATGGACGCACGCAACTTGTACGTAGGACTTGGCAAAGTTGAAGCAGTGCTTCCACAGACTGAGCAAATGCCGAATGAGCATTACAAGCCTCATGACCGCATCAAAGTGTATATCACAAAAGTGGAGCGCACAACTCGCGGGCCACAGGTATTTGTGTCGCGCACCCATCCGGGATTGCTTCGCCGTCTGTTTGAAAACGAAGTGCCTGAAATTTATGACGGCATCGTTGAAATCAAGTCGATTGCACGCGAAGCAGGAGACCGTTCTAAAATTTCCGTATTCGCACACCGCGATGACATTGATCCAGTAGGGTCATGCGTCGGATCTAAAGGCGGACGTGTCCAAACGATCGTCAATGAGTTGAGTGGAGAAAAAATCGATATTGTTGAATGGTCTGAAGAGCCGGTAGTCTTTGTAGCCAATGCACTTAGCCCATCCAAAGTATTGGATGTGCAAGTCAATGAAGAAGCAAAATCAACGACGGTTGTTGTTCCTGACTATCAATTATCTCTTGCGATCGGCAAACGTGGGCAAAATGCCCGTTTGGCAGCAAAATTGACTGGATGGAAAATTGACATTAAAAGCGAGACTGACGCTCGGGAAATGGGCATCTACCCGAACCCGAATGCTGATATCGAATTAGTGGAATCCGGTGAAGAACTGGACGATTTTGATTTTTACGAAGAAAAAGAATAATGTAGAAAAGGTGATGTCCGTTGGCTCTGCAAAAGAAAATTCCATTACGGAAGTGTGTAGCTACAGGCGAGATGCATCCTAAAAAGGAAATGATCCGCGTTGTCCGTTCAAAAGAAGGCGAAGTAGCCGTCGATTTGACTGGCAAAAAATCAGGACGCGGCGCATACCTTTCGAAATCGGAAGATGCCATCGCGACTGCCCGCAAAAAGAAAGTGCTGGACAAGCAATTGGAAGTCAAGATTCCAGACGAAATCTATGATGAGTTAATTCGCGTCGTTCTCAGAGAGCAGTTGAAATAATGACGAAACAAAAAATTCTTCAATTACTTGGATTGGCGACACGTGCAAGAATGACCATTTCCGGTGAAGAAATGACCGTGAACGAAGTTCGAAAAGGAAAAGCGAAATTAGTGATAATTTCAGAAGACGCTTCGGACAATACCAAAAAGAAATTGCAGGACAAATGCAAATCATTTGGAGTGGATCTGCATGTTTTAGGATCGCGGTTCGATTTGGGACATGCGATAGGCAAAGAAGAGCGGGTAGTGATTGCAATCACCGATAAAGGTTTTGCAAAAAAAATAACCAGCTTATTCGAAGAAATTAATCGGGGGCGAGCAGATGACCAAAATTCGAGTACATGAATACGCTAAGAAGGTAGACAAGCCAAGCAAAGAAATCATCAATGAATTGTCTAAACACAATATTAACGTGCAAAACCATATGGCTACATTAGAAGACAATGCTGTTTCGAAATTAGACAGCATCTACAAAAATGCGTCTGCAGGACAGCGTCCAGCAGCACAATCGCGTCCATCAGGACAAAGCCAATCCCGTCCGTCACAAGGCGGCCAGTCCCGTCCATCAGGACAAGGGCAATCACGTCCATCACAAGGCGGCCAGTCCCGTCCATCAGGACAAGGGCAATCGCGTCCATCACAAGGCGGCCAGTCACGTCCATCAGGGCAAAGCCAATCACGTCCGGCAGCAGCTCCAAGCCAAGGACAATCCCGTTCGCAAGGAAACGGCCAGCGTCCGACTACACCAGCAAAAACTGGTTCGAACTTCACACCAAAAGCAGCTAAACCGACGGCAGGCCCAGGCCAACGTTCTTCAGGACGTCCAGGAGGCGGAAACCGCAATGGCTTCCAAAACCGCAACCGTAAAGGGAAGCAGCAGCAACCGGTAAATCCGTTGCCGCCAATGCCTAAAAAAGAGAAAGAATTGCCGGCTAAAATTACATTCAGCGAGTCATTGACTGTAGCTGAGCTGGCGAAAAAATTAGGGCGCGAGCCTTCTGAAATCATCAAAAAATTATTCATGCTTGGTGTAATGGCTACCATTAACCAAGAGTTGGATAAAGATGCAATTGAATTGATCTGTGCTGAATATGAGGTTGAAGTGGAAGAAGAGATTCTTGTTGATAAAACAGATCTTGAAGTTTACTTTGAACCTGAAGACGAAAGCCTGAACGAAGAACGTCCACCGGTTGTGACAATCATGGGGCACGTTGACCATGGTAAAACAACATTGCTTGATTCAATTCGCCACACGAAAGTGACGGCAGGAGAAGCCGGCGGAATTACGCAGCATATCGGTGCTTACCAAGTTGTAGACAACGGCAAAAAGATCACATTCCTTGATACTCCTGGACACGCAGCATTTACAACCATGCGGGCACGCGGAGCGAAAGTGACAGACCTTGCCATTATTGTTGTTGCAGCAGACGACGGCGTTATGCCACAAACAGTTGAAGCCATCAATCATGCTAAAGCTGCAGAAGTTCCGATCATCATCGCAGTCAACAAAATGGATAAGCCAAGCGCAAATCCAGACCGTGTTATGCAAGAACTGACTGAGCATGGCTTAGTTCCTGAAGCATGGGGCGGAGACACGATTTTCGTACCGATTTCCGCATTGACTGGAGACGGCATTGATTCGTTGCTTGAAATGATCTTGCTTGTTTCTGAAGTAGGGGAATTGAAAGCTAACCCGGCACGCCGTGCAATTGGAACGGTTATTGAAGCAGAGCTTGATAAAGGCCGTGGTTCAGTAGCTACACTTCTAGTACAGGACGGTACGTTAAATGTTGGAGATCCGATCGTTGTCGGCAACACATTTGGACGCGTCCGTGCAATGGTTTCGGATGTAGGCCGTCGCGTAAAAGAAGCGGGCCCATCAACTCCAGTTGAAATCACTGGGTTGAATGATGTACCACAAGCAGGAGATCGTTTTGTTGTCTTTGAAGATGAAAAAACAGCTCGTCAAGTGGGCGAAACACGTGCAACATCTGCGCTTCAAGTTCAGCGTTCAGAAAAAACACGCGTAACACTTGATAACTTGTTTGATCAGTTGAAACAAGGCGAAATGAAAGAATTGAACCTGATCGTCAAAGCAGACGTTCAAGGAGCAGTTGAGGCTATGGCAGCATCACTTCTTAAAATCGATGTAGAAGGCGTCAACGTGAAAATCATCCACACAGGCGCTGGTGCGATTACAGAATCTGATATCTCATTGGCAGCTGCATCAAATGCCATCGTTATCGGCTTTAACGTTCGTCCGGATGCAAACGCGAAACGCGCTGCTGAAGCAGAAGGCGTAGATATCCGTTTGCACCGCATCATCTATAAAGTGATCGAAGAAATTGAATTCGCAATGAAAGGGTTGCTTGACCCGGAATTCGAAGAAAAAATCATCGGCCAAGCTGAAATCCGCAGCACATTCAAAGTATCTAAAGTCGGAACGATTGCCGGAAGCTATGTAACCGAAGGCAAAATTACACGTGACAGCGGCGTTCGCGTCATCCGTGAAGGCATCGTAGTATTCGAAGGTGAAATTGACACATTGAAACGTTTCAAAGACGATGCAAAAGAAGTGGCTAAAGGCTATGAATGCGGTATTACAATCAAAAACTTCAACGATGTGAAGGAAATGGATATCATTGAAGCGTATATTATGGAAGAAATCGTACGCAAATGATCCTGTACATGGAATGCGAATTTTTCATTCCAACGGCACATTCGTTAAAAGATAAGCGGGCAGTCGTGAAAAGCATGCTGACCCGCAGCAGACAAAAATTCAACGTTTCCGCAGCGGAAATTGACCACCAAAATGTTTGGCAGCGGACCCGCATCGCTTTTGTTATCGTCTCTTCCTCAAAAGAAATGGCTGATAAGGAAATGGCGCAGGTTCTCTACTACTTGGAAAGCAACCCCGCTTGGGAATGTTTGGAGATTGAGAAAGAATATTTGTAAGAACGAGGTGGATTAGCAATGACAATGCGCGCGAATCGTGTAGCTGAGCAGATGAAAAAAGAGCTCAGCGATATCATCAGCCGAAAACTGAAAGATCCACGTATCGGATTTGTCACTGTAACAGATGTTGAAGTTACAGGAGATCTCCAGCAGGCAACTGTATATATCAGCGTGTTAGGTGAAGACCATGCAAAAGAACAGACATTGCTTGGGTTAACGAAGTCGAAAGGATTTATCCGCACCGAAATCGGACAGCGGATCCGTCTTCGCAAAACTCCTGAATTGTCTTTTGAAATCGATTCATCGGTTGCTTACGGCAATCGAATCGATACATTACTGCGTGATATTCAAGAACCAAAAGAAGATTAAAAAAAGCCTGCTGTCTATTTCAGATAGCAGGCTTTTTTTGCATCAAGCAAAGGAGTTAAGGCATATGGCGCTGAACGGAATTCTACCATTGTGGAAAGAAAAAGGGATGACCTCCCATGATTGTGTCTTTAAGTTAAGGAAGATCCTGCAAACGAAAAAAGTCGGACATACTGGGACTTTGGATCCTGAAGTGGATGGCGTACTGCCTATCTGCATCGGCAATACGACCAAAGTGGCAGAATATATCACCGACCAAGGAAAGACTTATGAAGCGGAAGTGACCATCGGCTATTCGACTGAAACAGAAGATGCAACAGGCGAAACGGTGGATACGGACCTTTCAGAGAAGCTCATTACCCGCCAGCAAATTGCTGAAGTCTTTTTGCAGCTTACCGGAAATATTAAACAGATTCCCCCAATGTATTCAGCCGTCAAAGTGAACGGCAAAAAGCTATATGAATATGCACGCCAAGGAATCGCCGTTGAACGGCCTGAGCGGACAGTCCGCATCGATTCGATTGAGTTATTGGATGATGATCTTCAATGGACTGGCCAGCAAATCAAATTCAATATCCGTATCCGCTGCGGCAAAGGAACTTATATCCGGACTTTGGCTGTGCAAATCGGAGAAGCATTAGGCTTTCCTGCGCATATGTCCCGGCTGACCCGGACAGAATCCGGTAAATTCGCCAAAAAAGATTGCGTAACACTTGCCGAAGTGGCTGAACTTGCTCAAAATGGAGTTATCGGCGACATTTTGAAACCGCTCAGCTATGGTCTAGAGGTGTTTCCATTCATGGAAATCGAACCGAAACAGATATTTGCTGTAAAAAACGGGCAAGTACTGGCGCGTCATGCCATACTTGATCAAATGGGATTTGTAGTTTTGACCTATCAGGGACAACCTGTGGCACTCTATAAAAACCATCCTGAAAAAGCGGATAAGATGAAGCCTGAAAAAATGTTCGGTTTTCCGACAGCGGACGAGGTGTAGTATGGAAATTATTCATTTAAGTTATCCGATTCACGTTAAACCCGATAGTGAGACGGGACCATTGTCCTTGGCCCTCGGCTTTTTCGACGGTGTACATAAAGGACATCAGCGCGTGATAGGCGACGCCATCAAACAAGCTGAAAGCAAAGGCATTAAATCAGCGGTTATGACGTTCGATCCACATCCTTCATTGGTTTTGGGCGGCAGAAAAGAAGAAGTCTTTTATATTACGCCTATGCAGCAGAAGATGGAAATCCTTGAAGGAATGGGCGTCGATTATTGCTTTATCGTGCGCTTTACTTCAGAGTTTGCCAAATTGACGCCGCAACAGTTTATCGAGATATTCATTAAGGAACTGAATGTCAGCCATGTCACAGCCGGGTTCGATTTTTCGTTCGGCAGCAAAGGCAAAGGCGATATGACCTTGATGAAAGAGCTGGGAGACGGGCAGTACGGCGTCACTGTCATAGAAAAACAGGAAGATGGCAATGAAAAAATCAGTTCGACACGCATCCGTGAGCTATTGAAAAACGGTGCAGTCGAGCAGGTTTGCCATTTGTTGGGCCGGCCATTCCGTGTTTTAGGAACCGTGGTCAATGGTGATAAACGGGGACGCACCATCGGATTTCCGACGGCCAATATAGAGCCGGAACTGGGTGCTGTCGTGCCAAGCCGCGGCGTTTATGCGGTGAAAATTCAAGTGCAGGGGCAGACTTACAATGGTGTCTGCAATATTGGCTTCAAGCCGACGTTTAATAATCCCGATGTGAAAAAGCAAGTCATCGAAGTGCATATTCTTGATTTTGACAAATCGATCTACGGGGAAATGGTGGAAGTCGAATGGCATGAACGGATCCGGGATGAGCAGAAGTTCTCCGGCATTGATGAGTTGAAAGCGCAAATTCAGCGAGACAAGATGACGGCTGAGCAGTTTTTCGCTGGCATTAATTAATCAGTGTGGTTGATTTCGGAAATGGCTTATGCTATTATTTATGAGTACTGAATGTACAAACCGTTGCTTGGCAAATCGAATCACCAACGTTTGCTCGGTAATTGGGGATATCAGAAATTAGGAGGTGGAAACAGTATGGCAATCACACAAGAACGTAAAAATGAATTGATCAATGAATACAAAGTGCATGACACTGATACTGGGTCTGCAGAAATTCAAATCGCCATTCTTACAGAAGACATCAACAACTTGAATGAGCACTTACGTACTCACAAAAAAGATCATCACTCACGTCGTGGTCTATTCAAAATGGTTGGACGCCGTCGTAACTTGCTAAAATACTTACGTGAAAACGAAGTTGCTCGCTACCGCGAGTTAATCGCAAGACTTGGCCTACGCCGTTAATAGCAAAAAGTAAAAGCGGGATTCGTCCCGCTTTTTCTTTATGGATAAAACTTTAAATTATCGCATCGCATACCGGATGCTTTTTTGATACACTACTATTGGATACATATAGTATAGAGAAACAAGGTAAGAGAGAGGAGCTCGATATTATGGGGCAAACAAAAAAAGTCTACACACTTG
Organism: Planococcus notacanthi; assembly: GCF_030407825.1. Lineage (NCBI taxonomy): Bacteria > Bacillati > Bacillota > Bacilli > Caryophanales > Caryophanaceae > Planococcus > Planococcus notacanthi. The sequence continues at coordinate 560,812 of NZ_JASDCQ010000001.1, forward strand.
ATTGGGCTGGCCGCGAATTACAGGTTGAGGTCGGCCAATTGGCAAAACAAGCAAACGGAGCAGCATTGATCCGTTATGGTGATACAGCAGTTCTTTCAACTGCAACCGCTTCAAAAACTCCGAAACCTTTGGATTTCTTCCCATTGACGGTCAACTACGAAGAGCGTCTATACGCTGTCGGTAAAATCCCAGGCGGATTCATCAAACGTGAAGGACGCCCTTCTGAAAAAGCGACTTTGACAAGCCGTTTGATCGATCGCCCAATCCGCCCGTTATTCCCGGATGGTTTCCGCAACGAAGTTCAAGTCATCTCCATGGTTATGTCTGTAGATCAGGATTGTCCATCAGAAATGGCTGCAATGTTCGGTTCTTCTCTAGCCTTGATGATATCGGATATTCCTTTCGGCGGTCCGATCGCTGGAGTAATCGTCGGTTTGATCGACGGACAATTTATCATCAATCCGACAAACGATCAGCTTGAGCAAAGCTCGATCAACTTGACGGTTTCCGGTACTAAAGAAGCCATCAACATGGTGGAAGCCGGAGCGAAAGAAGTTTCTGAAGAAGTGATTTTGGAAGCTATCATGTTCGGGCACGAAGAAATCAAGAAATTGATTGCCTTCCAAGAACAGATTGCTGCAGAAGTCGGCAAAGAAAAAACGGCAATCCAGCTTTACGAATTGGATGCAGAATTGACGGCGACGCTTAAAGAAGCAGTAGAAGCTGAATTGAATGCAGCTGTCCAAATCAATGAAAAACAAGCACGCAATGAAGCGATTGACGAAGTCAAAGCCCGTGCAATGGCGGCATACGAAGAATCGGATGATACTGTGAAAAAACAGGCTGGCCAGATCCTTGATAAAATGGTCAAAGACGAAGTACGCCGTTTGATCACAGATGAAAAAATCCGTCCGGACGGCCGTGGACCTTCTGAAATCCGTCCATTGTCATCAGAAGTCGGCATTCTTAACCGCACACACGGTTCAGGCTTGTTCACTCGCGGTCAAACGCAGGCGATGAGCATCTGTACGCTAGGCGCTTTAGGTGATGTTCAAATCATCGACGGCCTTGGCATCGAAGACACAAAACGTTTTATGCACCATTACAACTTCCCGTTGTTCTCGGTAGGTGAAACCGGATTCCTTCGTGGGCCTGGACGCCGCGAAATCGGACACGGAGCACTTGGTGAGCGCGCTCTTGAAGCAGTCATTCCAAATGAGAAAGATTTCCCTTATACGATCCGCCTTGTTGCAGAAGTATTGGAATCTAACGGTTCGACTTCACAGGCGAGTATCTGTGCTTCCACACTGGCGATGATGGATGCCGGTGTTCCGTTGACAGCTCCAGTTGCAGGTATTGCGATGGGCCTTGTCAAAAAAGGTGAAAACTACACAGTACTTTCTGATATCCAAGGCATGGAAGATCACCTTGGCGATATGGACTTTAAAGTAGCCGGTACTGCAAAAGGCATTACCGCTCTTCAAATGGACATCAAGATTGATGGCCTGTCACGTGAAATCTTGGAAGAAGCGTTGACGCAAGCTCAAATCGGACGTATCCACATCCTTGAATCGATGCTGGCGACGATTGCTGAACCAAGAACGACACTTTCCAAGTATGCACCGAAAATCATCATGGTGAAGATCAATCCTGACAAGATCCGTGATGTTATCGGACCTGGCGGAAAAGTGATCAACAAAATCATCGATGAAACAGGCGTTAAGATCGATACGGAGCAAGACGGTACGATCTTCATTTCTTCAGTAGACGAAGAAATGAATGCGAAAGCGAAAGCGATGATCGAAAATATCGTGCGTGAAGCGAAAGTCGGCGAATATTACGAAGGCAAAGTCAAACGCATTGAAAAGTTCGGCGCATTCGTTGAATTGTTCCCGGGCAAAGACGGACTCCTTCACATTTCGGAAATCCAGGAAGAACGGACGAAAGAAGTGGAAGATGTTCTGAAGATGGACCAGATCGTCCAAGTCAAAGTAATTGAAATTGACCGCCAAGGACGTGTAAACTTATCACGTAAGGTTGTTTTGAAAGAACAAAAAGAAGCAGCTGAAAAACAAAACCAAGAATAATCATCTATTCAAATTGCCGACTTTGTCGGCAATTTTTTACTATGAGGAGGAACATGCACATGGTGACTACACAGACTTGCAAAAATGGATTGCGCATTGTTTCCGAACACATTCCCCATTTTCATTCCGTAGCAGTTGGGGTTTTTGTCAATAACGGTTCACGGGATGAATTGCCGGAAGAAAACGGCATTACGCATTTTATTGAACACATGCTGTTCAAAGGAACGGATTCGCGCACTGCGAAAGAAATCGCCCGGGAATTCGACCGCATCGGCGGCGATATCAATGCCTATACATCAAAAGAATATACCTGTTACTACGCAAAGGTTTTGGACCATCATGCGGAACATGCTGTAACGGTACTCGCGGATATGCTGTTCAATTCGCAGATGGATCCGGTGGAATTCGACAAGGAACGCCAAGTCATCCTTGAAGAAATCAGCATGACTGAAGACATGCCGGACGACGATGTGCATGAGCAATTATGGCGTGTCATGTATCCGCAGAACTCGATCGGTGCACCGATTCTTGGGACCGCTGAAACCTTGGCAAGCTTTACGCCTGAGAAGATCCGCGACTATATGGATCGCCATTATACACCTGCAAATACGGTCGTTTCGGTGGCAGGCAACATCACTCCAGCTTTACTGGAAAAGATTGAAGCGTTATTCGGCTCATTCGAGAAAAAAGAAAGTCCGAAAAAGTACGAGCTTCCTGTTTTCACATCCGGCTATTCACTGAAAAATAAAGAAACAGAACAAGGGCATCTATGCCTTGGCTTTCCCGGCCTGTCTTTAAATGATCCGGATATCTACAGCTTCACGGTTCTGAACAACATCATCGGCGGCTCCATGTCTTCAAGGCTGTTCCAGGAAATTCGTGAACAACGTGGATTGGCCTACTCGATTTTCTCCTATCATTCTGCTTATTCCGATCATGGAACATTGGCGATCTACGGAGGAACATCAGATGAACAAATGGCTGAAATGCAGCAAGTCATTATGACCTTGTTAAAGGAATTGAAAAATGGCGGTATTACGGAAGAGGAAGTGACCGACTCCAAAGAACAGCTGAAAGGCAGTTTGATGCTGGGTCTTGAAAGCACAAGTGCGCGTATGAGCCGCAACGGCCGTCACGAACTATTGCTGGGCAAACATCAGACTTACGATGAAGTGCTTTCTCAAATCGACCAGGTAACATTAGAAAAAGTTTATTCCTTATTGGAGATCCTGGTGGAATCGCCAGCGGTTTCCATTATACGTCCGAAAGAAGCTTCCTTAGTATAAAGGGAGCTTTTTTGCTGTTTTGCTCCTTTAGCAGAGTAAATTATGTTACAATAATTCAAATCAACATTGAAGGAGCGAATATTGTGAAAACATTCAACGTAGCGATAATGGGAGCAACAGGTGCAGTCGGCCAGCAAATGACAGAGCAATTGGAGAAACGGAATTTTCCTATAAAAGACATTGTCTTTTTGTCTTCAAGCCGATCTGCCGGAAAAGAGATTACATTCAATGGCCAGACTTTCACCGTTCAGGAAGCCAAACCTGAATCATTTGAAGGCATTGATATTGCCTTATTCAGCGCAGGAGGAAGTGTTTCAGAAAAATTCGCCCCTGAAGCGGTTAAGCGTGGTGCCGTTGTTATAGACAATACCAGCGCGTTCCGTATGGACAAGGAAGTGCCTTTAGTTGTTCCTGAAGTGAATAAAAGCGATCTTTCTCTCCATAAAGGAATAATTGCCAATCCAAACTGTTCTACAATCCAGATGGTCTGTGCATTGCAGCCATTAAAAGAACTGTTTGGCATGACGAAAGTGGTGGTTTCCACTTATCAGGCAGTATCGGGAGCGGGAATTGATGCCATCAATGAATTGAAAGAACAAGCTGGCGACTTTGACAACGCAAAAACAGCTGATGCAAAAATGCTGCCGGTTAAATCGGCTGAACGCCATTACCCGATCGCTTACAATGTAATTCCGCAAATTGATCAATTCACCGACAACGGTTATACATTCGAAGAAATGAAAATGATCAACGAAACGAAAAAAATCATGCACGATGATTCCCTGGCAGTCGCAGCGACATGCGTACGCTTGCCGGTGGTCACAGGGCATTCTGAATCGGTTTATGTGGAACTCAAAGAAGCGGCAACTATTGAGCAGGTCAAGCAGGCAATTTCGCAAGCACCAGGCGTGGAACTGATGGACGATCCATCAAACCAGCTGTACCCGATGCCTTTGATGACTGCAGGGCTTGATGAAGTATTTGTCGGCCGTATCCGCCAGGACCTGGACAATCCAAATGGTTTCCACTTATGGGTCGTTTCAGATAACCTGGTCAAAGGCGCAGCACTGAACTCGGTTCAGATTGCAGAAGCCCTGATTGAAGAAAATATCATTTAATCCCGAACGGCAATCGAAAAAAAGAACCGGCCATTGCGCCGGTTTATTTTTTTCTTTGGACTGTTTCCGGTGATTCCCGTATAATGAATTCTATGGATGTGTACGGGTGAATTTTAGGAGGAAATAAATTGAGTAAAATTAAAAATGAAGTAATAAGAGTTATCCCTTTAGGCGGAGTCGGCGAAATCGGCAAAGCAATGTACGTAATAGAAATTGATGAAGATCTTTTCGTTGTGGACAGCGGTTTGATGTTCCCGGAAGATGAAATGCTGGGTGTCGACATCGTCATTCCGGATATGACTTTCCTGGAAGAAAACAAAGACCGTGTCAAAGGAATCTTTTTGACTCACGGCCACGAAGATGCGATTGGTTCAATCGCTTATTTACTGAAGAAGATCCAAGCGCCGGTCTACGGATCGAAATTGACAATTGCGTTAGCCAAAGAACATATTAAAGAACAAGGTTCTTTAAAACATGTCAAGTTCTTTGAAGTAACCAATAAGAGCCGCATGAACTTCGACAAAACACATGTGACGTTCTTCCATACGACACATAGTATTCCTGACGCATTTGGGATCGTCTTCCACACATCTGAAGGCGCAATCGTGCATACAGGCGAATTTAAATTTGATCAGTCAGCTAAAGGCAGTTACAAGCCCGATATCGCAAAAATGGCGAAATTAGGGGAAGACGGCGTATTGATGCTGCTGTCCGACTCTACTGAAGCTGAACGCCCAGGATATACAACTTCGGAAATTGTGGTTGCAGACCATATCCTGTCGGCATTCCTTGCTGCTGAAGGCCGTGTACTGGTATCCCTTTATTCATCAAACTTTATTCGTATCCAACAGGTATTCGATATCGCGGCAGCGACAGGCAAAAAAGTCGCTGTAGCCGGAAGAAGTCTGGAGAGCAGCTATGAAGTTGGCCTGCGCCTAGGCTACTTGACAGTCGACGAAGATACAGTCATTTCCCTGAAAGACCTGGAGAACTACCGTGATGACGAAGTGGTCATCATTGTTACCGGTAACCAAGGGGAGCCGCTTGAAGCTTTGGACAAAATGGTCCGCAAGCAGCACAAAGACGTAAAAATCAAAGAAACAGATACAGTATTAATTACATTCACACCATCACCCGGTATGGAAGTTCCAATGTTCCAAACAATGAATAAGTTGGCGAAAGCCGGCGCAAATGTTTTGACCGCCAGCAAAAAAGTCCACGTATCAGGACACGGCAGCCAAGAAGATCTTAAAATGATGCTGAACATGATGAAGCCGAAATATTTCATTCCGATCCAGGGTGAATACAAAATGCTGATTGCGCATTCTAAATTGGCGCAGCAGGTCGGCTTGCATAAGTCTGAAATCTTTATCGCCGATAAAGGCGATATCGTGGAATACAAAGAAGGCAAAGTCCGGATGAGCGGGCGCGTTACTGCCGGCAATGTACTTATTGATGGAATCGGCATCGGCGACGTAGGCAATATCGTTCTGCGTGACCGTAAACTATTGTCCCAGGATGGGATTTTCATCGTTGTGGTTACGCTGAACCGCAAAGAGAAGAAAATCGCTTCCGGTCCTGAAATGATTTCACGCGGTTTTGTCTATGTCCGTGAATCAGAAGAGCTGATGGATGAATCTACAAGACTTGTACGCAAGGTCGTTGAAAAATATGTCACCAGAGACGCATTCGAATGGAATAACATCAAGCAGGAAATTCGCGATACATTGAATTCCTACCTATTCCAGCAAACGAAGCGCCGTCCGATGATCATCCCGATAATTATGGAATACTAAGAAAAAAGCAAAAGGATTTCCATACCGATCTAATCGGAGGGAATCCTTTTTCGATTATGGAAGAAAAGAGGGATCGCTATGACCAGGGCTCGTACAACTACGAAAGCAAAACCAAAAGCGAGAGCAAAAGCAAAACCACGGCAAAAGCCGAAAAATAAAAAAAAGCAGCCGATGCCGATGATCGCTTATGAAGTGATCGGTTTGGTACTGCTTGGAATCGCCGTGTTGATGGTGTTCCAGTTGGGCGTCATCGGCAAGATGTTCTACAATTTAGCCGAGTTTATCGGTGGCTATATGGCCTTCCTGATTCCACTGGCACTTGTCTATGTCGCTATCTATGTAATGGTTAAGCGGAAATGGCCAAAGCCAAGACTGAAAGTGGCAACAGGAGCCGGCTTTATCCTGATCGGCATTTTGTTGATTTGCCATTTAATCTGGGCGGCCGGATCCATCCTGCCGATTACATCAGCCAATGTCATTTCTGAAACCATTCGCCATACGCAAATGACCGGCACAATCTGGACTACGTATTTGGCGACAGGCGGCGGAATCGTCGGTGCCTTTTTATATGCGCTATTGCATGTATTGTTTGATACAGCGGGAACTTGGATCGTCGCGATTATCCTGATGTCGATTGGTGCCATCATCTTGACAGGAAAAGCGGCCGCACCGTTTATTGCCGAAAAAATTCCAAGTGCACGTCCGGCAATCGATTCGCTGATGAATCGTTTCCAGCGGAATGAGCCGAAAAAACTGCGCGCTCCGCGCAAGAAATCAGCACCTGAACAAGTGCTGGAAATCAATGAATCCCTGGCTTATGAAGAAGAGGAAGAAGAAGACCTTCTGTACCGCCCACAGCCTGAAGAACCGATCATATCGGCATTTACTGAAAACGTGAAACCCAAACAGCCGGAAGTGCAGAACGTGCCTGCTGCGGAAACTGCTGCAGAACCGGACGCCGGTGATATCCAGTTGATGTCGACTGCAGAAGAACTGGAAAACGAAGAATACCAGCTGCCGCCTCTCAGCTTGTTGACACTGCCGCCGCACCACGACCAAAGCGGCGAGTATTCGGGCATCCAGAAAAACGCCAAGAAACTTGAGAAAACGTTCCAGAGCTTCGGCGTCCGTGCGAAAGTGACGCAGGTCCATTTAGGGCCAGCTGTGACTAAGTACGAAGTGCTGCCCGATACCGGCGTCAAAGTCAGCAAAATCGTCAGCCTGCACGACGATTTGGCATTGGCCTTGGCTGCGCGCGATATCCGGATTGAAGCGCCGATTCCCGGAAAATCCGCAATCGGCATTGAAGTGCCAAACACGGAAGTCTCGATTGTCAGTCTTCGTGAAGTGCTGGAATCGGAAGAAAACAACCGGCCTGATGCCAAATTGCTGTTTGCCTTAGGCAGAGATGTTACAGGCCAAGCAGTGATGACAGAATTGAATAAAATGCCGCATCTGCTCGTTGCAGGATCAACAGGAAGCGGGAAGTCGGTGTGCATCAACGGCATCATCACCAGCATCATCATGCGGGCAAAGCCGCATGAAGTGAAAATGATGATGATCGATCCGAAAATGGTGGAGCTGAACGTCTATAATGGCATTCCACATTTGTTGGCACCGGTTGTCACAGATCCGCGGAAAGCGGCACAAGCGTTGAAGAAAATCGTTTCGGAAATGGAAAGAAGATACGAACTGTTTTCTCACACCGGAACTCGCAATATCGAAGGATACAATGAATACGTACGGGTCTTCAATGAGGAAAATGAAGACAAGCATCCAAAGCTGCCGTTTATCGTTGTCATTGTCGATGAGTTGGCTGATTTGATGATGGTTGCTTCAAACGAAGTGGAAGACGCCATTACTCGCCTGGCACAGATGGCGCGTGCAGCAGGGATCCATTTGATCATTGCGACACAGCGCCCGAGCGTCAACGTCATCACTGGCGTCATCAAGGCGAATATTCCATCACGCATCGCTTTTGCGGTGTCATCTTCCATCGATTCACGGACAATCCTGGATATGGGTGGAGCTGAAAAATTACTAGGACGCGGGGATATGTTATTCCTTGGAGCAGGCCAATCAAAACCGGTCCGTGTGCAAGGGGCATTCCTGTCGGATTCAGAAGTTGAAAAAATTGTTGACTTTGCAATTGAGCAACAAAAAGCTCAGTACCAGGAAGACATGATTCCAAGTGAAATCGACGAGACCAAAATCGATGAAGAAACAGATGAAATCTATGATGATGCGGTCCAGTTGGTGACAGAAATGCAGACAGCTTCGGTTTCCATGCTGCAACGACGCTTCCGTGTGGGCTACTCGCGTGCTGCCCGCATCATAGACCAAATGGAGCAGCGGGGAGTCGTCGGACCTTATGAAGGCAGCAAACCGCGGACAGTGTTAGTTCCAAAGCAGGAAGAATATTGAGTAATTTGGGTTTTTTTGTGACAAAATGATTAGTATTTTTGAATATAGGGAAATGAAAATTCGCTAAATTCGACAAATTGCTATTTATTTCATTTCTAATAAGTGGTATAGTAATTTTGATTAGTAGGAATGTTTTACATCAGATGTCTGATCTCTGTCATGGGTGGTGAATCATATGACAATTAAATCGGATCATCGTGCTTTGTACCTTCAGGTTATTGACCGAATGAAGCAGGATATTGCTGCGGGCGTCTACAAAGAAAAAGAGAAGTTGCCGTCCGAGTTCGAATTGTCAAAAACCCTGGGAGTCAGCCGGGCGACTTTGCGAGAAGCGCTCCGGCTGTTGGAAGAAGATAATATCATCGTCAGACGCCACGGAGTCGGCACATTCGTCAATTCAAAGCCTGTTTTCACATCTGGGATTGAACAATTGACGAGTGTGTCCGATATGATCCGTCAGGCAGGAATGGAACCCGGCGCTATCTACTTGAGCACGTCGGAGACCCTTTCTTCTGAGGAAGATATAAAACGCTTTCATTGCACCGCCGATGATACTGTCATTACAATTGAACGCGTTCGCACGGCAAACGGAGAGCCTGTCGTTTACTGCATCGACAAGGTGCCTTCGGACTATTTGCCTGCAAATTTTTTAGGGCGCAAGGAAAGTTCCATTTTTACAGCGATTGAAGAATCCGGCGATATTCATATATCCTACGCGGTGACGTTCATTGATCCGACTGGGTATCATGAAGATGCTTCTCCAATCCTGGAATGTGAACCGGAAACGGCTTTACTGGTATTAAAACAGCTCCATTACGATGAAGACGATCGATTGGTGCTTTATTCAAAGAATTACTTCAGAGCTGATAAATTTAGCTTTCATGTGGTTCGCAAACGCGTGTAAAACATCAAATTCCTGCTAATATCAAAAAAACCTTGGGGGTTATTACATTGACAAAACGTAAATTTGGTCTAGGTTTATCATTAATGCTTGCTGCTGGTACGATGCTTGCTGCCTGCGGAAGCGAAGAAGATACTTCAACAGGTGAAACTGGCGGAGGAGAAGGCACGGAAGAAGCTGCTGATTTCTCGGTTGCCATGGTTACAGATGTTGGCGGTGTGGATGATAAATCCTTCAACCAATCTGCTTGGGAAGGGGTCCAGCAATTTGGTGAAGAAAATGGCCTTGAAAAGGGCGATGGCGGCTTTGACTACCTTCAATCTGCATCAGATGCGGATTACAACACCAACTTGAACAACTTGATCCGCCGTGATTTTGATGTCGTATTCGGTATCGGCTACCTTATGGAAGGTGCTGTAGCAGAAATTGCTGAGCAGCAGCCGGAAGCTCAAATCGCCATCATTGATGCGGTAGTAGAAGCTCCAAACGTTGCAAGTGTCCTGTTCAAAGAGCAGGAAGGCGCATTCCTTGCGGGTGTAGCAGCAGCTCTAATGACAGAAACGAAAAAAATCGGATTTGTCGGTGGGATGGAAATTCCAGTAATCGAACGTTTTGAAGCAGGATTCCTTGAAGGGGTTGCAGCTGTAGACGAAACAGTTGAAGTCGATGTTCAATATACAGGGGCTTTTGATAAAGCGGAATTAGGTAAAACAACTGCAAACCGTATGTACTCAGCTGGAGCTGATATCATTTTCCACGCAGCTGGCGGTACTGGAAACGGTGTATTCACTGAAGCAAAAGAACGCAAAGAAGCAGATCCGGATGCAAACATCTGGGTTATCGGCGTAGATGCTGACCAATACGATGAAGGCCAAACTGGCGATGCCAACGTAACTTTGACATCTGTATTGAAAGGTGTAGACAAAGCAGTAATCAACATTTCTGAACAGGCAATGGCTGGAGATTTCCCAGGTGGCGAAACAATCACTTACGGCCTTGCTGATGATGGTGTAGGCCTTGCGGATTCTCGTGGAGCAATTCCAGAAGATGTGATGACTAAAATCGAAGACTTTAAAAAACAAGTTATCGATGGCGAAATCACAGTACCAGAAAAAGTAGAGTAACAGTCACTCAGAAACACGGTCATCATAAAGACCGGGTCAACCGGTCTTTATGATTTTTTTTGTCTAAAGAAGGAAGTTAATAGATGAAAGGCTTTTGGCAACGGAAGCCTTTCCTGTATTAATTAAATAAAAGAAGTCAGCAGTTTCGAGGGAGTGACAACAGTGGAATATGTAATTGAAATGCTGAATATCCGTAAAGAGTTCGGTACGTTTGTCGCAAATGACAATATTACGCTGCAACTGCAAAAGGGAGAAATTCACGCATTATTAGGGGAGAACGGCGCAGGGAAATCGACGTTGATGAACGTCTTGTTCGGTTTGTACCAGCCGGAAGGCGGAGAAATCCGGGTTCGGGGCAAGAAAGTGGATATTGCCAATCCGAATGTCGCAAACGATCTGGGAATCGGAATGGTCCATCAGCATTTCATGCTGGTCGAAAACTTTTCGGTCACCGAGAACATCATCTTGGGCAGTGAGCCAACCAAATACGGCATCACCAATAAAAAAGACGCGGCCAAGAAAGTTCAAGCGTTATCTGAACAATATGGGTTGAACGTAGATCCGTATGCGATTATTGAAGACATTTCTGTAGGCATGCAACAACGGGTCGAAATATTGAAGACTTTGTACCGCGGAGCCGAAATTTTGATTTTTGATGAACCGACTGCTTCCCTGACACCTCAGGAAATCACGGAATTGATTCAAATCATGAAAAGATTGATTGCTGAAGGAAAATCAATTATTTTGATTACCCATAAACTAAAAGAAATCATGGATGTGTCGGACCGGGTTACGGTTATTCGCAAAGGCCAGGGAATTGGCACAGTCATCACTTCAGAAACAAATCCAAATGACCTTGCGTCGTTGATGGTTGGTCGGCAAGTGGAATTCACCACCGTTAAAGGGCAAGCTTTCCCCGGCGAAGAAGTCTTGGATATTAAAGATTTGGTCGTCCAGGATTATCGCGGGATCGATAAAGTGAAAAGCTTGAATCTGAACGTTCGCAAAGGTGAAATTGTCGGAATTGCGGGAATTGATGGGAATGGCCAATCCGAATTGATCGAAGCCATAACTGGCCTTCGAAAAGTGAAAAGCGGTACTATTTTTGTCAATGGCAAAGACGTCACGAATATGAAACCACGCAAAGTGACAGAATCGGGAGTCGGCCATATCCCCCAGGATCGCCATAAGCATGGCCTTGTATTGGATTTCCCGGTAGGCCATAACATTTCACTTCAAACGTACTATACAAAACCCATCTCTAAATCAGGAATTATTGATTACAATAAAATCAATGAGAAGGCGCTTCAAATTATCAAGGATTTTGATGTCCGGACGCAAGGACCGTCAGAATTAGCCCGTTCACTATCGGGAGGAAATCAGCAAAAAGCCATTATCGGACGCGAAGTAGACCGCAATCCGGATCTATTGATTGCAGCGCTGCCGACACGGGGGTTGGATGTCGGTGCAATCGAGTTTATCCATAGCCGCTTGATTGAACAGCGTGACAACGGCAAAGCCGTTCTATTGATTTCGTTTGAACTCGACGAAGTCATGAACGTTTCAGACCGTATTGCTGTTATCCACGACGGAGAAATTGTGGATATTGTCACGCCTGAAACCACCACTGAGCAGGAATTGGGCTTGTTGATGGCAGGACACACCGGTCACAAAGATACACAGGATTTGACGAAGAAAGGTGAGGATCAGCATGTCGAATAGAGCGACCAATCTCCTGGTCCCCATCGTTTCCGTTATTTTAGGATTGCTAGTCGGTGCAGTGATCATGCTGGCCAGCGGCTATAATCCATTGGAGGGCTATGCCGCCCTTTGGAACGGAATTTTTGGAGACATGTATACGATCGGAGAAACGATTCGCCAAATCACTCCTTATTTACTGGCTGGTCTGGCAGTTGCTTTTGCGTTCCGCTCAGGACTTTTTAACATTGGTGTGGAAGGGCAACTGATCGTTGGCTGGTTTGCTGCGGCGTATGTCGGAGTAGCCGTCGAATTGCCGAAGATCATCCACTTGCCATTAGCCATTATCGCAGCAGCAGTAGCTGGAGCTTTATGGGGCTTTGTGCCAGGTCTTTTGAAAGCGAAATTCCATGTCCATGAAGTAATTGTCACAATCATGATGAACTACATCGCTTTGCATGTTACAAATGCATTGATTCGGACCGTTTCTGATGGCGGTGACCGCACAGAAAGCATTTTTGCAAGTGCTTCCCTGCGCTCAGAGTTTTTAGAGAATCTGACGGAATTTTCGCGTCTGCATCTGGGAATTGTCATTGCTTTGCTTATGGTCGGTGTCATGTGGTTCATTTTGGAGAAAACAACGCTCGGCTTTGAGCTGAAAGCTGTTGGATTTAACCAGAATGCTTCTCAATATGCCGGCATGAATGTCAACAAAAACATCATTCTCGCCATGGTCATTTCAGGGGCGTTTGCTGGATTGGGTGGAGCGATGGAAGCACTTGGAACATTCGAGTACGTTTCTTCCAAGGGTGGATTTACCGGAATCGGTTTTGATGGAATCGCCGTTGCCTTGCTCGGCATGAATACGCCACTGGGTGTCATCTTCGGTGCAACCTTGTTCGGTTCCTTGAAATATGGAGCTTTGAATATGCCGAACGCTGCCGGTATTCCAATTGAGATTGTAGAGATTGTAATTGCGGTTATCATCTTCTTTGTAGCTTCAGGCTACATCATTCGCTTGCTGCTGCTCCGCGCATCAGCTAAGAAGAAGGAGGCGAAGTAATATGAGTTTCCTTGACGTTCTATACTTCATCATTCCTTCAGCGATCTTCTATGCAGCGCCACTGATCTTGGTGGCGATCGGCGGCGTCTTCTCGGAAAGATCGGGTGTTGTCAACATCGGCCTTGAAGGGCTGATGGTCATTGGTGCGTTTGTCGGGATTTTGTTCAACTTATTGTTTGCCGATACGTTCGGCGCAGCCACACCTTGGATTTCATTGATCGCCGCCATGGTTGCCGCATTGCTGTTATCTCTATTGCATGCAGTTGCATCCATATCATTCCGCGCAGATCAGGTAGTATCAGGTGTTGCCATCAACTTATTGGCAGTTGCGTTGTCTTTGTATCTGGTGAAAAGAATTTTCGATAAAGGGCAGACAGACTTTATCACTGAGCGCTTTTCGCGCTACAATGTTCCGTTCCTTTCGGACATACCGGTTATCGGTCCATTATTCTTTACTTCTGTTTACAATACATCGTTCTTCGCGATTGGGGTTGCCTTTGTAGCCTGGTTCATCATCTATAAAACGCCGTTCGGCTTGCGCTTGCGTGCTGTAGGTGAGCACCCAATGGCAGCGGATACGATGGGAATCAATGTAGCGAAAATGCGTTATGTCGCGGTTATGATTTCCGGTGCGTTAGCGGGAATCGGTGGTGCAATCTATGCGCAGACCATCACCAATGATTTTGGCCATGCCACAATCAATGGCCAGGGCTTCATGGCGCTGGCAGCGATGATTTTCGGTAAATGGCATCCGCTTGGTGCAATGGGAGCTGCTTTGTTCTTCGGATTCGCGCAATCCTTGAGTATCGTCGGATCATCTATACCGATAATCCAGGAAATTCCGAATGTGTTCCTATTGATTTTGCCGTACGTCTTGACGATCTTTGCACTAGCCGGATTTATCGGACGCGCCAATGCACCACTGGCGAACGGAAAACCATATATCAAAGGACAACGATAAAGTATTTTGAAAGGGGCTGTCCCAAAAGGTCATGAAAGATGACTTTTGGTGACAGCCCTTTTGTCGTTCCCGAAAGACCTGGCTGATGTCCAATGCGGCGGATGCGTTCCGCGGGCACGTCTTCTGCCGCTTTCCTTTCCATCAGCCGGCTGCTCTCAGAAAACGTATTCCTACATCCAAAAATAACCGGAGAGAAAGGCTTTTTATCTCTCCGGCCATGTTATTTTAGAGACTTACGAAAAAGCCACTTTTTATTGTATGCCGATCCAGCCGCTTTCGCTTTTCTTATGATCCAGCTCCGACGCCCGGTCCCTCGAGGTCGCTTCAGACTTGCTGATGATGGCAAAAAGCGCCATTAACAGCAAATCCTTCAGCGCTTGTCAGGGCGAATACGGGCATCTTCGCTTTTCTTTATTTGCAATTAACGGAAAAGGTTCGGTATAGTTAGAACATGAACGACGAGAGGGGATTCAACATGTTTGAAACGATTAACATTGCTAAAGGCGTTAATGTGCACGTCAATGAAACTACACAGTTTAAAACGATAAATTTCTCGATTAAATTCAAAGATAAACTTACCAAGGAAAAAGCATCTGCCCGTTCGATTTTGGCAAATGTATTGCAGCACAGCAATGAGGTCTATCCCTCACACACGGCGCTGCGTATGGTTCTTGACGACCTGTACGGTACATCTCTTTACATAGATTCTTCAAAGCGGGGCAATGAGCATATTGTGACGCTGAACGTTGAAACGGTGAATGATCAATACCTGTCTGAAAAAGGGGTTTTGGAAAAAGTCCTGAATTTGATGTACATCGTTTTGTTCAAGCCGAATTTTGAGCATGGCTTATTTAAGGAAGCTATTTTTAAACGTGAGAAAAATGCCATTATCCAACGCATTGAATCCGTTTTTGATGAAAAGACGCGTTATGCGCAGCAGCGTATGATGGAATTGGCATTGCCCAATCATCCGGCTTCAATCACATCGAATGGTACTATTGAGGATGTAGAAAATGTCACCAACGAACAATTGGTTGCCGAATACAAAGAAATGTTGACTGAAAATGAAATTGAAATATATGCAGTGGGTGACGTTAAACCGGAAATGATTGCGTCTCATATCCGTGAATTTTTTCACTTCAAGGATCGGGAAAAAGCGATAGCTGCACCGCCTTTGGAATTGGTTAAACCGGAACAGTCACGCGTGCTTGAATATGAAGACATGAAACAAGGGAAATTGCATATGGCATTCTTTACACCAATTACGTTCCGCGACGAAAAATTCCCCGTCATGCAATTGATGAACGGCGTCTTTGGCGGTTATGCACATTCGAAGCTGTTTGTTAATATTCGCGAAAAAGAAAGCATGGCTTACTACGTATCAAGTTCTTTCGCTTCGCAATTTGGCTTGATGTTTGTGCTGGCAGGGATTGATTCAAAACTGGAAGAAAAAGCAGTGGCATTGATTCTGGAACAATTGGAAGAAGTCAAAAAAGGCAATATTTCTGATATTGAGCTTGAACAGACAAAGGCCTTGCTGACCAACCAATTGAAAGAGGCATTGGATTCAGCGCGTGGACAAATCGATATTTATGATCAATACATGGAATTGACGGATTCATTTGAACCGGAATTTATGATCAACAGATGGAAACACGTTACCAAAGACGACATTGCCGCTGTTGCTCAGGAACTGTCTTTGGAAATGACTTATTTCTTATCAGGCAAGGAGGATGAAAAAGATGCATAAAGTCGAATTTGAACAATTGGAAGAAACGCTTTTCCACGAGAAGTTGGATAATGGGCTGGACGTTTATATTCTGCCAAAAAAAGGATTTTCGAAGACTTTTGCGACTTTTACTACTAAATACGGTTCGATCGACAACCATTTTGTCCCTCAAGGTGGAATGGAACCGATTAAAGTGCCGGACGGCATCGCTCATTTCCTTGAGCATAAAATGTTCGAAAAAGAAGAAGGGGACGTTTTCCAGGAGTTCAGCAAACAGGGTGCTTCAGCAAACGCCTTTACTTCATTTACCCGGACCGCTTATCTGTTTTCGGCTACGGGCGAAATCGATAAAAACGTCAAAACACTTTTGGATTTTGTCCAAAGCCCTTATTTTACGGAAAAGACCGTAGAAAAGGAAAAAGGCATCATTGCGCAAGAAATTACGATGTACGATGACCAGCCTGATTGGCGCCTGTATTTTGGCATCATCGAAAACCTTTATAAAAACCATCCGGTGAAAATTGATATTGCGGGCACTGTAGAATCCATCCAGGACATCACGGCTGAACATTTATACACGTGCTACAACACGTTCTATCATCCGTCCAATATGTTGTTGTTCGTCGTCGGAAATGTCGATCCGGATCAGGTGATGAAATTGGTGAAAGAAGATCAAGCGCAGAAAACATTTGAAGCGCCAACAGAAATCAAACGCATTTATCCGGAAGAGCCGAAAGAAGTGGCAATCAAGGAACGCGTACTGGAAATGAGCGTTCAGAAGCCGAAAGTCTTTTACGGCATCAAACCGGAAAAGTTGGATTTGATTGGGCCTGATATGCTCAAGCATGAATTGGCAGCTCAATTGGCCTATGAATTGCTGTTCGGTCGGACATCGGATTTTTATCATCATGCTTACGAAAACGATTGGATCGATGAATCTTATTCTTTTGATTATTCATTAGAGCATGGTTTCGGATATGCTTTGATCGGTTCTGATACCCACAAACCCGAAGTGCTGATAAAGGAAATCAAACATACGCTTCAAAATGCAATTGAAAAATGGCCTTTTGGACAGGAAGACCTTGACCGTGTTCGCCGCAAGAAAATCGGTTTTTTCCTGAGAGCGTTGAATTCGCCTGAATATATCGCGAACCAGTTTACCCATTACGCGTTCAATGAAATGAACTTATTCGATGTTGTCCCCGTTCTGGAGAGCCTGGAAGTGGTTGACCTTCAAAATGCTTTTGCTTTAGTCAGCCATGAATCCCAGCAATCGATCTTCACTATTATGCCGACTGCGAAAGAAGCAGAGTGAAACGGTTTGCCGTCTTATTAGGAGCTTCTGGAGAAATCGGTGAAAGCATCGCTCATCAATTGGCAAAGAGCGGATGGTCGCTGTACCTGCATTGGAATTCGAATCCAGCAAGTAGGCTTGCGGCCCGGTTAACGGAACAGTATCCTGCACAGGAGTTTGTTCCGATACAGGCTGACTTTGCTGATGAAGCAGGAGCCGGGCAGTTGGCTGAAAATGTTTATGATGCAAGCTGCGTTATTGTGGCGAGCGGGCACTCCTTACAGAAAATGCTCATTGATACAACAGAACAGGACATGGAGTCACTTTGGCGTGTGCATGTGAAAAATCCGATTTCGGCGATCCGTTCGATTTCACCTTTTTTTCATCGTTACAATAAATCTTATGTTGTCTTTATCTCTTCAATCTGGGGTGAGACCGGTGCCTCTATGGAAACGGTGTATTCAGCTGTGAAAGGTGCCCAACTGGCATTTGTTAAAGCCTATGCCAAAGAAATGGCGCCGTCTGGAACACGTGTCAATGCAGTGGCACCAGGGTTCATCATGACGAAAATGAATGATTCCTTTTCTGCAGAAGAATTGCAGGAAATCGAGGACGATATCCCATTGGGGTTGGGGTCCCCTCAGGATATAGCGGATGCCGTCGAATTTCTGGTCGGCGGAACAGCGGATTATATGACTGGGCAAACCCTCCGAATTAATGGCGGATGGCTGATATAATCGCATTTCCTGTAACTATATGCCCCTTTCCCCATAGCAGTAAATCCGCTATCATATTAACTAGAGATTCCTGTAGAGAAAGGTCTGGTATTGCATGAAAGAATGGTATTTTGAATACGAAATTCAAGTGAACCGTCCTGGTCTGCTTGGCGATATCGCTTCTCTTCTGGGAATGCTGCGCGTCAATATCGTAACCATCAATGGTGTCGACCAAGGCCGGCGTGGAATGCTGCTGCGTGCTGAGCATGACGTTCAGCTGGAGCGCTTTGAACAGATACTGTCGACCATCGAAACTATCAAAGTGACGAAATTCCGCGAACCGAAGCTGCGTGACATCCTGGCAGTGCGCCATGGGCGTTATATCCAGCGTGACGCGGATGATCGGAAAACCTTCCGCTTTGTGCGTGATGAATTGGGTCTGCTGGTTGATTTTATGGCTGAAATCTTCAAGCAGGAAGGCCATAAGTTGGTGGGGTTAAGAGGGATGCCACGAGTCGGAAAAACCGAGTCGATTGTCGCAGCCAGTGTCAGCGCCAATAAAAAATGGATATTTTTATCTTCCACAATGATCAAGCAAACCGTCCGCAATCAATTGATGGGCGACGAACACAACGCCAATAATATATTTATCTTGGATGGCATTGTCACTCGCCGTTCATCCGATGAACGGCATATGCAATTGGTGCGTGAAATGATGCGTATGCCCACCATTAAAGTAGTGGAGCATCCGGATAAGTTTGTTGAGCAATCAGATTACAGCATTGAAGATTTTGATTATATTATCGAATTGCGCCATCATCCAGAAGAAAAAATCACCTATGAAGTGTTGGAAAAAAACACTTTTATGAACGAAAAATCACAAGGCGATATGTTTGGTGACGGATTCAACTTCTAAGTAGGCAGGTGATTGTATTGAGTGAATTGGGTACGCGGCTCAAAGAGGCCAGAATCGCCAAAGGGTATAGTTTGGAAGACCTGCAGGATTTGACCAAAATACAAAAACGGTATTTGGCTGGTATAGAAGACGGCAACCATAGTATGATGCCTGGCGCTTTCTATATACGTGCGTTTATCAGGCAATATGCTGCAGCTGTTGGGCTGAACGGGGAAGAATTGCTCGAGCAGCATAAATTGGAAATGCCGGCCGATCAACCTGCTGCTCAACCACAAATGCCAAATACCTTTTCTTCCAGAAGCCGCTCAGTCACAAGGACAGCGCCCAATGAAGCATATGCCGAATTTATCCCTAAAGTCTTGGTGGCGCTGTTTATAGTCCTGATCCTTGCGGTTGCCTGGTATTTTTACAGCGCATCAACAAACAGGGATTCTACGGGTACGCCTGTGGAGGAGGGCAACGGTGTTCCTTATGAGACACCGGCTCCTGCTGTGCCGGAGGAGACGGAAGAACCTATTGAGGAAGAGCCTGCCGATGAGCCTGCTGCAGAACCTGAAGAGCCGGAAGCAGTATTGACTGTTGAAGGAACGCAAGGGGAAACAACGACTTACTCGTGGCAGGGGCCCGCTGAACGTGAGTTGGAAATAACGGCAAGCGGCCCGTCGTGGATTGCAGCTACTGATGAAAATCAGCAGGAATTGACTTCTGAAGCCCGTGTCATGCAAGCTGAGGAAACAGAAAAAATCGATCTATCGGAAGTGGAAAGCGTTCGTTTGCGTATTGGCGATTATTCAAATATTACCTTGACGCTCAATGGTGAACCGATTGAGTATTCCCAAAACATTCAACCCCAAAATATCGTTATTCAATTTAGGAACGCCGAATAGCCATCTTGGATGGCTATTTTTCTTGACAGTTTGAAAGGAGAAACAATATGAACATACCAAATCAGATCACCATTTCGAGGATTTTATTGATTCCAGTATTTATGGTGGTCATGCTAGCAGGTTTCGACTGGGGAAACATAACGCTTTTCGGAGCTGAAATGCCCGTCACTCATTTTGTAGGAGGACTTATTTTTATCTTTGCTTCATTGACGGATTGGGTGGACGGCTATTATGCCCGTAAATATAACCTCGTCACGACTTTCGGGAAGTTTTTGGATCCGTTGGCCGACAAACTATTGGTTTCAGCTGCATTGATCATTCTTGTAGAACTGGGCTTTGCCGCATCATGGATTGTCATCATCATCATCAGCCGTGAATTTGCAGTGACGGGCCTCCGATTGGTGCTTGCTGGAGAAGGCGAAGTGGTCGCTGCTGGCAGCCTGGGGAAAATCAAGACAACCGCGCAAATCTTGGCGATTGCAGCCTTGTTGCTGCATAATACTATTTTCACATTGGTTGGCTTGCCGTTCGGTGAAATTATGCTCTATATTGCTTTGATCTTCACGGTGTGGTCGGGCTGGGATTATTTCTATGCCAACCGCCGCGCATTGATGGCTTCAAAATAACTCAAAAAAATTGTAGGCAGTGGAGGTGTTTTTCTTCACTGGCTTTAACTGCAGGATAAACGCATGCAAAGGGGATTGAACAGATGAACGCTGAAATTATTGCGGTAGGTTCAGAATTATTATTAGGCCAGATCACCAATACAAATGCCCGTTTCCTGTCTAATCATTTAGCGGAACTGGGCATCAATGTTTATTATCATACCGTGGTGGGAGACAACTCAGACCGTTTGGAAGATGCAATTAAAATTGCAGAAAGCCGCGCTGATTTGATCTTGTTCACTGGAGGGCTGGGACCGACTAAAGATGATTTGACGAAAGAGTCGATCGCCCGACACTTGGACACGACGCTCGAAATGAACCAGGAAGCATTGGACTCCATCGTTGCTTTTTTTCAGCGAGCAGGCAGACCCATGACCGAGAACAATAAAAAGCAGGCGCTGGTATTGAAAGATAGCAATGTGCTCGTCAACCATAACGGAATGGCGCCGGGCATGATGTACGAAAAAGACGGACGCGTCTATATTCTGCTACCCGGACCACCAAAAGAAATGGAGCCCATGTTCCAGTTCGAAGCAAAACCGAAGCTGGCTCGACTGCTGAATAAGGCTGATGTCATTTTGTCGCATGTTCTGCGTTTTTATGGCATTGGCGAAGCTGAACTTGAAGACCGGCTGCAGCACATTTTAGATAAACAGTCGAATCCGACCATTGCGCCTTTGGCTGCAGATGGGGAAGTGACTCTTCGCATTACGGCCAAAACCAATACCGTGGAAGAGGCATGGCAATTGATCAACAGCACCAAGGACGAAATATTGGATTTGGTTGGTGACTATCTCTACGGCTATGACGACGATTCATTGGCTTCAAAAACGGTTGAACTTTTGAAGGGGCAGAAGAAAACGATTTCCGCCGCTGAAAGTTTAACCGCGGGTCTTTTTCAGTCTGAATTAGCATCGGTCGCAGGAGCAAGCGCTGTGCTTGCAGGCGGTGTCATCACTTATAATGAGGCAATGAAAATACAACAGCTTGGCCTGTCTTCTGAGCTTCTTGCTGAACACGGTGTGGTCAGTGAACAGACAGCGCTAGCGATGGCTGAAGCTGTGCGCAGCAAATTTAAGACTGATATCAGCGTTTCACTGACAGGCGCAGCAGGTCCCGATGCCCATGGCGATCAGCCGGCAGGTACGGTTTGGATCGGCATCGCTACAGAAAACGGTTCGCAGTCTTTTCGGCTCCAGTTATCTGGCATGCGGAATACAAATCGCTTACGGGCTGTTAAACTGGCGTTGCATTATGTGATTCGAACGTTAACCAATGAAGATGCACGCAAAATTTAATTTTGCGTGTTTTTTTCTGCCCATAAATGGGAATTGCACTTTATAAGGCGTTTAAATTTCGCTTTTAAATAAATAAAGCGAATAAACGTTCGCTTTTTTCTTGTGTATTTCTCAATAAGCTAGTATACTAGAAACAGGTAGAAAATTAGGTTTTCATTTAGAGGAGGATTTCTTTTGAGCGATCGTAAAGCAGCGTTAGACATGGCGTTAAAACAAATAGAAAAGCAATTCGGTAAAGGTTCTGTCATGAAATTGGGGGAAAAAACCGACCGTAATATCTCATCAGTTTCCAGTGGATCTTTGGCATTGGATACAGCGTTGGGAATAGGCGGATATCCGCGCGGACGTGTGATTGAGATATATGGTCCTGAAAGTTCAGGTAAAACGACTGTCTCGCTTCATGCGATTGCAGAAGTGCAGGCAACCGGCGGAACAGCAGCATTTATCGATGCGGAACACGCATTGGATCCGGTTTACGCAAAAAACCTTGGCGTTAATATCGATGAATTGCTATTGTCTCAGCCGGATACTGGCGAGCAGGCATTGGAAATCGCAGAAGCGCTTGTCCGTAGTGGAGCAGTTGATATCGTAGTTGTCGACTCGGTAGCAGCATTGGTGCCAAAAGCGGAAATCGAAGGCGAGATGGGCGATTCTCATATGGGATTGCAAGCGCGTTTAATGTCTCAAGCTCTACGCAAACTTTCTGGCGTCATCAACAAATCGAACACGATTGTGATTTTCATCAACCAAATCCGTGAAAAAATCGGCGTTATGTTCGGTAACCCGGAAACGACTCCTGGTGGCCGTGCGTTGAAATTCTATTCTTCCGTACGCTTGGAAGTGCGCCGTGCAGAAGCCTTGAAATCAGGTACTGAAATCATCGGTAACAGAACGAAGATCAAGATTGTGAAAAACAAGGTTGCACCACCATTCCGTACAGCTGAAGTTGATATCATGTACGGAAAAGGGATTTCTCGTGAAGGTGAAATCGTTGATATCGGTTCAGAATTGGAGATTATCCAGAAGAGCGGTTCATGGTATTCATACAACGACGAACGCATTGGCCAAGGCCGTGAAAATGTTAAACAGTTCTTGTTGAATAACCCTGAAGTCCGCAATGAAATTTCTGGGAAAATCCGTGAGTCTTACGGTATGGCGGCAGCATCCTACACAATTGCCGGCAACAAAGAAGACCCAGAAGACTTCAACCTGTTACTGGATGAAGACGACGAATAAAATCACTTGAATAAGCAGGGAAAAGCCGCCAAGCACATGCTTAGCGGCTTTTCTGCGATTTCAGGAATGAATTATTAGGTTCGATTTGTATAAGAACCAGGAAAGCGTATGTCTGATGGCTATCAGAATTCCACAGACTCTGAATCAGGTAACTGTTGATACAGGAAGTCTCATACTTAGGCTACTTCCCTTATATGATCGCTTGCGCTTTTCTCTAGTCCAGCTCCAGCGATCAGCCCCTCGGGGTCATAAGTCCCTCTGTCCATGCGGCTGAAGAGATGCCGCACAGCCAAAGTGCCTTATGCCTGTCAGGGCTAGACGATCGCTTGCGCTTTTCTCTAGTCCAGCTCCAGCGATCAGCCCCTCGGGGTCATAAGTCCCTCTGTCCATGCGGCTGAAGAGATGCCGCACAGCCAAAGTGCCTTATGCCTGTCAGGGCTACACGATCGCTTGCGCTTTTCTTGGTTGACACGACATAAGTCCATCTATACAATTAAAATTGTATAATTTACTAATTCTTAAATAGTTGCAGTTGAAAAAATTTTTACTTATTCATCTTTTAAACTGAAAAAAATCAATAGCAAGAGGAGGTGTCCGAATGGGTATTAACGAGTTCATCTTCGCTTTGCTTGGTATCATCGTCGGTGTGGTTGTTGGATATTTTGCATTGAAAAAAGCTAACGATTCCAATATTGCAGGCGCTAAAAACTCTGCGGAGCAAATAGTCGAAGATGCAAAACGAGAAGCTGAAGCGCTGAAAAAAGAAGCCTTATTGGAAGCGAAAGACGAAAATCATAAATTGCGTACTGAAACAGAATCTGAAATTCGGGAACGCCGATCTGAGTTACAAAGACAAGAGAATCGGTTGTTGCAGAGAGAAGAAAATTTAGATCGCAAGGATGATGCTTTAAACAAAAGAGAAGCGAGTCTGGAACGCAAAGACGAAGCGCTCGCAGAAAAACAACAGCATATTGAACAGATGGAAAGCAAAGCTGAGGAGTTAGTCCGACAGCAGCAGTCCGAAATGGAACGCATTTCATCTTTGACACGCGAAGAAGCGAAATCAATCATCTTGCAGGACGTTGAAAAAGAACTTTCAACTGATATTGCTGTAATGATGAAAGAATCGGAAGCCCGCGCCAAAGAAGAATCGGACAAAAAAGCGAAAAACATTTTGTCATTGGCGATGCAGCGTTTCGCAGCAGACCATGTAGCAGAAACTACCGTATCGGTAGTCAACTTGCCGAATGATGAAATGAAAGGTCGTATCATCGGGCGTGAAGGACGTAATATCCGTACGCTTGAAACCTTAACAGGAATCGATTTAATCATCGATGATACGCCGGAAGCGGTTATTCTATCAGGATTCGACCCGATCCGCCGTGAAACGGCGCGATTGGCACTTGAAAAACTTGTATCAGATGGTCGTATCCATCCTGCACGCATCGAAGAAATGGTCGAGAAGTCAAGACGCGAAGTGGATGAACAAATTCGTGAAATTGGTGAACAAACCACATTTGACGTAGGTGTACATAACCTGCATCCTGACTTGATCAAAATTCTTGGGCGCCTTCGCTACCGCACAAGTTACGGACAAAATGTACTGAAGCATTCTGTGGAAGTTGCATTCTTGTCAGGCTTGATGGCAGCAGAACTTGGAGAAGATGTTACACTTGCCAGACGTGCTGGCCTTCTGCATGATATCGGTAAAGCGATTGATCATGAAGTGGAAGGAAGCCACGTGGAAATCGGTGTGGAACTTGGAACCAAGTACAAGGAACATCCGGTTGTCATTAACAGTATTGCCTCTCACCATGGCGACACCGAAGCGACTTCAATCATTTCGGTCATCGTTGCAGCAGCAGATGCATTGTCTGCCGCTCGTCCAGGTGCACGAAGCGAAACACTGGAAAATTACATCCGCCGCTTAGAGAAGCTTGAAGAAATTTCCGAATCGTATGAAGGTGTTGAGAAATCATTCGCCATTCAAGCGGGACGCGAAATTCGCATAATGGTTCGCCCTGAACAGATCGATGACATGACGGCGCATCGTCTGGCCCGTGATATCCGGAAACGGATTGAAGAAGAGCTGGATTATCCAGGTCATATCAAAGTGACGGTCATCAGAGAAACCAGAGCAGTTGAATACGCAAAATAATAAGGGTGAGGCTTCGATGAATGTCTATTCAAAGAAGCCTTTTTCTTATGGAAAAAGGTGAGTTTGTGAAAATTTTATTTATTGGAGATATTGTAGGATCAATCGGAAGAGATGCATTGGAGTCATATTTGCCGAGATTGAAAAGAAAGTATTCGCCGGATGTCATCATCGCCAATGGCGAGAACGCCGCAGCAGGCCGCGGCATCACTAAAGCTATCTATCAGGATTTACTGTTCATGGGAGTGGACATGGTGACGATGGGCAACCATACATGGGACCAGAAAGAGATTTTTGATTTTATTGATGAAGTGGATTACTTGATCCGTCCCGCTAATTTTTCGGACGAAGCACCTGGCCGTGGCATGGCGACTGTGACGAAAAATGGCCAAACCTTGTCTGTCATCAACTTGCATGGCCGCGTCTTCCTGCCGCCGCATGAAGATCCCTTCCAAAAAGCAGACGAGCTGATAGAGGAAGCCAAAGCAATTTCTCCGTTAGTGTTTGTGGACTTCCATGCAGAAGCAACCAGTGAAAAAATCGCCATGGGCTGGCATTTAGATGGCCGTGCCTCCGTTGTAGTGGGAACCCATACGCATGTTCAGACTGCCGATGCACGTATTTTGCCAAATGGCACAGCGTATATCTCGGATGTCGGGATGACAGGTCCATATGATGAAATACTCGGCATGAATAAAGATGCCGTACTTTACCGTTTCAAAACCAATATGCCGACGCGTTTTGAAGTGCCGAAACGCGGCCGGTCAGTGGTCAGTGGATTCTTTACGGAAGTGGACGACCAATCGGGCAAGGCAAAATCATTTGAACGTGTATATATCAATGAAGATTATCCGTTCCAAGGCTAAATCTGCAGCTTCTTGACGAAACACCGACAATTCGAGCAGACGCCTTGTAGAACATGCGTGATTTTCAGTATAATAAGGTATCGAATGAAAGTTTTTATGCAATAGAAGTGAAGGCAATACTTTCAACTTGTCCATGCATTGTCTTCTTTTCATCGTGCGACTAAAACTTTCAGCGAATAATTGAAGGCATTGCTTGTACAAGGCGGAAATCTTGTCTGCCATATCCATTTACCTGTACAATCAGATTCAGTGGCAATAGTGAAGAATGCAGTATGCAACTATTCACGTCCGCACTGCATGGCGCATCAAGAATTACTAAAACTAAAACATGGTCATTGAACGGTGAACTTATGGAAGTCGTATCAGACCAAGAAGTGGGTGTCTATAAATGACGTATACAAAGCAGGAAATCATCGACAAAGCACGTGAAGTAGCAGATATGATCGCAGCAACAGAAGAAGTGGATTTCTTTAAACGCGCGGAAGCACAAATTAACGAGAACCAACAAATCCGCGAAAAAATCGCCAGCTTGAAGAGCTTGCAGAAACAAGCAGTCAACTTCCAGGCATACGGTAAAGAACGCGCATTGACTTTGATTGAAGGCAAAATCACTAAAATTGAAGAAGAAATTGACGCTGTGCCGATTGTCCAGGAATTCAAACAATCGCAAAGTGACGTCAACTCTTTATTGCAGATGGTCTCAACAGCCATCGCTAACCAAGTGACAAACAACATCATCACAGAAACAGGCGGCGACTTGTTGCGTGGCGAAACTGGATCAAAAGTCCGCAACGACACACCAGGAAGCTGCGATTAATAGAAAAGCGGAAGCGATCGTGTAGTCCTGACAGGCATAAGGCACTTTGGCTGTGCGGCATCTCTTCTGCCGCATTGCCAGAGGGACTTATGACCCCGAGGGGCTGATCGCTGGAGCTGGACAAGAGAAAAGCGGAAACGGCCGTTCAGCTCCGAAAGGCATAAGACGATTTGGCGAAGCGGCGTTTTTTCAGCCGCATAGCCAGAGTGGCTTATGACCCGAGGGGCTGGCCGTTGGAGCTGGACAAAAAGAAAAGCGGAAACGATCATTTAAGGAAGGTAACCTAAGTACGCGACGTCCTGTCGCAACGGTTACCTGATCCACATCCTGTGGACCTCCGTCAGGCATAAGACAGGCCAGCAGAGTGGCGCACTTTGCCACGCAGCTGGGTTGACTTATGACCCCGAGGAGCCGATCGCTGGAGCTGGACAAAGAAAAGCGGAAACGGCTGTGTGTTGAATACCAACACTGACTCATAACTTTTCCATCAGCATAAAACTGAAAGAGCCAAAGCTCTTTCAGTTTTTTCTTTTCCCCTTTGAATTTTGGTATAATAGAGAAACGACGAATCGATTTGAAAGAGGTTTTAAAATGGCACCGACACCAATGATGCAACAATATTTTCAAATAAAGTCCGAATACCTGGATGCGTTTTTATTTTTCCGTATGGGCGATTTCTATGAGTTGTTCTATGATGATGCCATCAACGCATCGCAGATTTTGGAAATTACGCTGACGAGCCGCGGAGGCACTGGAGATGACCGAATTCCCATGTGCGGCGTTCCCCATCATGCAGCGAAGAATTACATCGATCAATTAATACTGAAAGGCCATAAAGTGGCCATCTGTGAACAAGTGGAAGATCCGAAAACGGCCAAAGGAGTGGTCAAGCGTGAAGTGGTGCGCCTTGTTACCCCAGGTACGCATACAGAAGGGAAAAGCGTCGATTCCAAATCGAATGTATTCCTTGCAGCTGCTGACGAGTTATCGGATGGCTTCGGGCTATCGTATGTTGATATCAGTACAGGCGAAGCAACAGCTACATACATAATGGGGACAGAAAAAGCCCTTCTTCAGGAACTTCAATCGTTGAACATCCGTGAATTGGTAGTTTCCGAGCAGTTATTTGTCTTATTGACCGAAGAAGAGCAGGACCTGGTGCTGTCTATCGAAACGATGGAAGAAGCGGCTCCGTTAAGCCCTTCGCTTGTGGCTAACTGTCCGAATGACCTGCACATGAGCTGCCACCGTCTTCTGGCGTATATTGCGCGGACTCAAAAGCAATCACTTGATCACATTCAAGCGTTTGCCTACAAAGAGAACAATCAATTATTGAGCATCGATTTCCACTCGAAGCGCAACCTGGAGTTGCTGCAGTCGATCCGTGGAGGTGAAACAAAAGGCACTTTGTTGTGGCTCTTGGATGAAACCGTTACAGCGATGGGCAGCCGAAAATTAAAGCAGTGGCTGCACCAGCCTTTAGCGAATAAACGGATGATTGAAGAACGCCAGCACATGGTGGCCGCATTGATCGATCAATATTTCGTGCGTGTAGAGCTTCAGGGGCTGTTGAAGGAAGTCTATGACTTGGAACGCCTATCCGGCCGTATCGCCTTTGGGAGCGCCAGTGGGCGCGATTTGGCGCAGCTTCGGAGCTCGCTTGAGAAAGTGCCGGTGCTGATTGAAGAATTGGCCAATTCGGGAAATCCGGCATTGGTGGAGTTCAGTGAAAAACTGGATCGCTGCATCGAGGTCTGTGAATTGCTGCAGGCCATCAGTGAAAATCCACCCTTGTCTTCAAAAGAAGGCGGCGTCATCCGTGATGGCTTTAATCAGCAACTGGATGAATACCGGGATGCTTCACGCAACGGCAAAGACTGGATTGCAGAACTAGAACAGAAGGAACGTAAACTGACAGGAGTCAAATCCCTGAAAATCGGGTACAACCGCATATTCGGCTATTACATTGAAATGTCCAAAGCGAATATGCATTTGGCGGATTTGGAGCGTTATGACCGCAAACAGACGCTGGCGAACGCTGAACGCTATACAACGCCTGAACTGAAAGAAAAAGAAGCGTTGATTTTGACAGCTGAAGAAGAAAGTCTGTCACTTGAATATGATTTATTCGTAGCGATCAGAGATGAAGTCAAACAATACATTTCTCGTATTCAGCGATTGGCTTCCTCCTTGAGCGGGCTGGATGTCTTCCTGAGTTTCGCCAATGTAGCGGAAAAATATCGTTTTGTTAAACCTGATTTTAACGATGCCAATGAAATTTCCATCATCGAAGGACGGCATCCGGTTGTGGAAAAAATGCTCAACAAGCAGCATTATGTGCCGAACGATTGCGTGCTCGCAGAAGGCCAGAACATGTTGTTGATCACCGGACCGAACATGTCGGGTAAAAGTACGTATATGCGGCAAGTGGCATTGACAATTGTTTTGGCCCAGATCGGCAGTTATGTACCGGCTGAATCCGCAAATCTGCCGATCGTCGACCAAATCTTCACGCGCATCGGGGCAGCTGATGACTTGGTGTCCGGACAAAGTACATTCATGGTTGAAATGCTGGAATCGCAATATGCCATCACCCACGCGACCAAAAACAGCTTGCTGCTGTTTGATGAAATCGGCCGAGGCACCTCGACCTACGATGGCATGGCACTGGCACAATCGATGATTGAATACATCCACCGTGAAATCGGGGCTAATACGTTGTTTTCCACGCATTACCATGAGCTGACGGCGTTGGAAGGTACGCTTGATAAGCTTCATAATGTCCACGTGGCGGCAATGGAACAATCGGGCAAAGTGGTGTTTCTCCACAAAGTGAAAAAAGGCCCGGCGGATAAGAGTTACGGAATCCATGTCGCGGAGCTTGCGAACTTGCCGGAACCGATATTGGCACGCGCACGCGAGCTGCTGAAAACATTTGAACAAGATAAAAAGCAACAGCCAAAAAACATTGAACAGTTATCCTTCTTTGATGAGATGGATACCGAAAAAGATGAAATCCTTCAGACCATCACGGATGTGCAAGTTGCCGCGATGACACCGCTTGAAGCGTTGCAGCTCATTAACGAATTGCAGCAAAAACTGATTAATAAGGAGTGAAATCATGGGCGTCATTCGTTTGATGGACGAACCTTTATCCAATAAAATAGCCGCTGGTGAAGTGGTCGAACGCCCGACTTCAGTCGTTAAGGAATTGGTGGAAAATGCCATCGATGCCGGCAGTACAGCAATTGAAGTGCTGCTGATCGAAGCCGGACTGACGTCCATCCAGATCATCGACAATGGTGTGGGAATGGATGCCGACGATGCATTGTTGTCGTTCTCCCGCCACGCTACCAGTAAAATTGCCAATGAACATGATTTGTTCCGGATCCGCACGCTTGGATTCCGCGGAGAGGCGCTGGCCAGTATCGCCTCGGTCTCCAAAGTGACTTTGCACACATCCAATGGAACAAGTGGGACGTTTGTACAAATGGAAGGCGGACGCCTGACAGAGCATAGTGCCGGTTCTTTGAGAAAAGGAACCGACATTAAAATCGATCAATTGTTCTTTAATACGCCGGCGCGCTTGAAATACATGAAGACGCTGCAAACGGAACTGGGCCATACCATCGACTTGCTGAACCGGTTTGCATTGAGTTATCCCGCCATCGCCTTCAAATTGACCCATGACGGCAGAACCATTCTGCAAACAGCCGGCAGCGGAGAAATTAAGCGTGTACTGGCAGATATCTACGGAGTGGCTATCGCCAAGAAAATGGTGCCCTTTGAGGGTCAATCGCATGATTATAAGATATCAGGTTACGCGTCACTACCCGAAATCACCCGTGCCAATAAAAACTATATTTCGTTGTTCGTCAATGGCCGTTGGGTAAAACATTACGCGATCACCAATACAGTACACCGCGCTTATCATACCTTTTTGCCGCTTGAGCGGCAGCCGATTGTGGTGATGAATATTGAAGGCGATCCTTATTTGACAGATGTCAATGTCCATCCGGCGAAACTGCAGATTCGGTTAAGCAAAGAAAAAGAATTGATGGAATTGATTCATGAAACGATCCGCCGGACGATCAGTACGGTCGTTCGTGCACCCGTCATCGATAAACCAAAACCAGTAAAGCAGGCGCCGACCAAACAACTGGATCTGTGGAAAAGTTCCTTTACAGTCCAGGAGCCGAAGCAGCCTTTGCCTGAGAGGGCCGCGGAGGACTGGAGCGAACTGCCGATTGAAAAAGAAGTGGAGCCGGTTCGCCGGCAATCCGAGGAAGCCGCACCGGTCAAGGAAGTGCTGCAGCCATTGCTGGAACGTGAAGAAGATGACAGCCCGCAATTCCCTGAGCTGGAAGTAGTGGGGCAGATCCACGGCACTTATATTGTGGCGCAAAGCAATGACGGATTTTATCTCATTGATCAACACGCGGCACAGGAGCGCATCAAATACGAATATTTTCGCGAAAAAGTGGGCGATATCGACAGCAATGAGCGCCAATCACTGCTCTTGCCGTTGACGTTCCATTACAGCCGCGATGAAGCTTTGCGGTTAAAGGAAAATTTGAATGTGCTGGCAGACAGCGGGGTGTTTCTCGAGGAGTTTGGCGATACGTCATTCATTGTGCGTGAATACCCGACCTGGTTCCCGAAAGGCTTCGAACAGGAAGTCATCGAAGACTTAATTGAACAGGTCCTGACAGAACGCAAAGTCGATGTTAAAAAGTTGCGTGAAGACGCAGCCATCATGATGAGCTGCAAGCGGTCGATCAAAGCGAATCATTTTTTGCAGAAGCATGACATGGAGCGGCTGTTGGCGGATTTAAAGCAAGCGGAACAGCCGTTTACTTGTCCGCATGGACGTCCTGTAATCATTCATTTCAAAACCTATGATGTTGAAAAAATGTTCAAGCGAGTCATGAATTAGGTGTCTCAGTTTGGAGAGTTTTGGGTAAGTATAAAGAATAGGTGATATGACTCAGTGAGGAAGGGTGTGGAGAATGCAGGTACGCAAAGATTATATGCATGTGTCTGATGGACACGAACTTTATTATGTATGCTATGAACCGCCAAACCCAATCGGACATGTCCATATCATTCATGGAATGGCAGAACATATTGCCCGCTATGAAGAGTTTGCTGAGTATTTGGCATCGCGGGGGTTTATTGTTTCCGGCCATGATCAGCGCGGCCATGGGAAAACTGCGGAACGCAACGGTGTGCAAGGCTATTTTGCAGATCATGACGGTTTTAACGAAGTCGTTGAAGATGCCCGCTCAGTCATCACTGAAGTCCAGCAGGCAACCGGCAACTTGCCGCTTATTTTATTCGGCCACAGTATGGGGTCATTTGTGGCCCGGCGTTATATGCAGCTTTACAGCGAAGACATCAGCCGGGTCGTCTTATCAGGCACAGGCGGCAACCCGGGGGCTTCCGGAAAAATGGGGTTGGCTGTGGCATTGGCCTCTGCAAAAATGCAAGGCAAACAGCAGCCCAGTAAGACTCTTGGTAAAATGACCTTCGGCAGTTTCAATAAACCTTTTGGCGACGAAGGTTCAGCGAGTGCTTGGCTATCGAGTGATAAAGAAGCGGTTGCAAAATACGAAGCGGATCCTTGGTGCGGTTTTGAATCGACCAATCAGTTTTATGTGGATTTGTTCTCAGGCTTGGCCCTCATCAACAAACCGTCCGAAATTGACCGCATCCGCAAAGACTTGCCGGTGCTGTTGATCAGCGGCGCAATGGATCCTGTTGGCGGCAATGGAAAAGGGGTTTTCAGTTCAGCAAAGCAATTCGATAAAGCAGGCATGAAGAACGTCAAAATTTATCTTGCGGAGCAAGGACGCCATGAATTGTTGAACGAAATTGATCGCCATTTTCATTTTGAGCTGATCGGTGATTGGATGTGCGGAAATGATTGATGTAATAGCCATCGTTGGCCCGACCGCATCCGGCAAGACGGCATTGAGCCTCGAACTGGCTAAGCGATTGGACGGGGAAGTCATTAATGGGGACTCGATGCAGATCTATCGGGACATGACGATAGGGACGGCGAAGATTTTGCCGGAAGAAATGCAGGGGATTCCTCACCATCTTCTGGATATTAAAAATCCGGACGAAAGTTTCTCTGTTGCTGAATACCAAACGCTGGTACGCGAAAAAATTGCAGATATTCAATCGCGCGGCAAGCTGCCGATTATTGTTGGCGGCACTGGACTTTACGTGCAGGCGGTTTTGTTTGATTACCGATTCTCGGAGGAAGCAGTGGACCAGGAACTTCGAGACAGTCTGCATCAGGAACTGGAGGAACTGGGTCCTGACAACATGCACCGGAAATTGCTGGCACTTGACCCAGATTCGGACATCCATCCCAATAATACACGCAGGGTTATTCGTGCCATTGAAATCCTGATGAGCGGCCAGAAAAAAGGTGACCGGGAGTTAGCTTTATCGCCTATGTACAATGAACTGATCATCGGATTGGATATTCCAAGAGAGATCCTTTATGAGCGCATCAATCAGCGTGTAGAGGTGATGCTTGGGCGAGGCCTGATTGCTGAGGTTGAGTCATTGCGAAACAGGGGCATACGGGATGTCCAATCCATTCAAGCCATTGGTTATAGAGAAATCTACGCTTATTTGGATGGGCAGGCAACCCGTGAAGAAGCGGTTCGAAAACTCAAGCAAAACTCAAGGAAGTATGCCAAAAGGCAATTTACTTATTTCAAGAACAAATTACCGATATTCTGGATTGATGCATTGGCAGATCCCGAAAAGAATCTGCAGGAAATAATCGCCTTCATGCAGGAAAATGACAGAGACTGTCGAATTGATAAACTGACAACAAAATTTAATACAAGTAGAGAATTAGGGGGATTTTCATGAAACCGATCAATATCCAAGATGTCTATCTGAATCAGCTTCGTAAAAATAATATTTATGTAACTGTCTTTTTACTCAACGGCTTCCAATTAAAAGGAACCATTAAATCCTATGATAACTTTACGGTGCTGGTCGAAACGGAAGGCAAGCAGCAATTGATCTATAAACATGCTATCTCAACGTTTTCTCCAGCAAAAGCTGTAGCGATCGAACACGAAGAGTAAGGGAGATTCCGGACTGCCGTTGCAGTCCGGTTTTTTATTGGGCTTAGTTTCAGTTTTCTGTCGCTTTGCCAGAATGGCTTATGCCTGTCCAATCTAAACGGCTGTTTCAGCTTTTCTTGATGTTCAGCTTCAGCAGCCAGCTCAGGGTCATAAGTCACTCCGGCAATGCAGCTGAAAAGATGCTGCACAACCAAAGCGCCTTATGCCTGTCGGGTCTAGACGGCTGCTTCAGCTTTTCTGGTTGACAGGTGGCTTTTGACGGTATAGCATTTTCAGTGGAAAAGGAATTACATTCAGGAGGCGTATGTATGAAAACCATCACAGCAGATGAATTACAGCAACGAGTAGAAGCTGGAGAAGAACTGAACATCATTGACGTTCGCGAAGCGGACGAAGTGGCCGCGGGAATGATTCCTGGAGCTAAGCACATTCCTCTGGGGGAAGTGGCAGACCGCATCGAGGAACTGGATGCCGGGAAAGAATATCATATGGTGTGCCGTGCAGGCCGCCGCAGCGAAATGGCATGTGGGATTTTGGAATCAAACAACATCGATACAATTAACGTCGAAGGCGGCATGACTGCCTGGAACGGCGAGACAATCGCATAACATAAAAAATCAGACCGCCCGGGAAATTTAGCCGAGTGGTCTGTTTTCATGAAGTTTGGATTTTGCGTGCAGGCAATCTCCATTTGAATGTATAAGAGAGAATCCGCAAGGCTGTAATCAGCACAAACAAAGAATAGAGCATCAGGTCAGTTTGCACTAAATTAAAGCTGATAAACAATCCCGCCAAAGCAGCCCAGACCGCATAGATTTCCGCTTTCAAAACCAATGGCTTACGGCCTGCCAGCAAGTCGCGGATGATTCCTCCTCCGGATCCTGTCAGGACTGCTGCAACGATCACTGCAAAAAGCGGCAATTCCAAATCGACCGCATAAATGGCACCTTGTACGGCGAACGCCGACAATCCGATTGCATCAAAGAAATAGCCCCAGCGATTCCAATGGCCAAGCAATTTATGCGGGAATAAAAACACAATCGTGATAGAGATAAGGGCTAGCTGAAACATAAACTCCTGTTCCCACAGCGCCGAAACCGGCACGCCAATCAATAAATTCCGGACGGCACCGCCTCCAAAGGCAGTGACTACGCCAAGAAGGTACACGCCGAAAATATCGTATTCTTCTTCCATTGCAATAATGGCCCCGGAAATTGCAAAAGCAATCGTTCCAATGGCGCTCAGTACTTCCCAAGCCATAGCCTTTTATCCCCCTTTGCGTACGACTCTATGAATTGTATCAGAATTTGACGCTATTTCAAGTCGTGCCTCATAATAAGATGAGAAGTTTAACAGAATGGAGAATTGCATGCATACACAGATTAGAACAATAGAAGAAACTATCCAACTACAGCTCCAGCTGGCTGATGAAATTGCATACGTTAATCAGAAGAAAGTGCTGGATGCTTTCCATAACCAGCGTGTCAGTGATCACCATTTCAACCCGTCAACGGGCTATGGCTACGATGATGAAGGGCGCGATACGCTGGAACGCGTTTACGCAGATGTCTTTAAAGCGGAAGCGGCACTCGTGCGGCCTCAAATTATCTCTGGCACCCATGCCATCACAATTGCATTATTCGGTATCTTGCGGCCGGGAGATGAGTTGCTTTACCTTACAGGAAAACCCTATGACACCTTGGATTCCATCGTTTCAGGAGGAGAAAAAGATACGGGTTCGTTGAGGGATTTCGGCATCAGCTACCAGCATACAGATCTGGATGCCGGCAATAAAATCGATTGGGAAGCTGCTCAAAATGCAATCGGTGACAAAACAAAAGTCATTGCCATCCAGCGGTCCAGAGGATATGATACACGCCCTTCATTTACAATAGAAGAAATTGAAGAGATGATAGTCCGGGTTCGTGAGATAAAACCGGATGCAGTTATTTTTGTCGATAATTGCTATGGCGAGTTTGTGGAGATGCAGGAGCCGATTGAAGTGGGTGCGGATATGATCGCGGGCTCGTTAATCAAAAATCCGGGAGGCGGATTGGCGAAAATCGGCGGTTATATCGCAGGAAGAAAGGATTTAATCGAAAAATGCGGTTACCGGATGACGTCTCCGGGTATAGGAGGAGAGGCAGGTGCTTCTCTTAATGCACTGCCTGATATGTATCAAGGCTTTTTTATGGCACCGCATATTGTTTCGCAAGCGTTAAAAGGGGCCATTTTCACTTCAGCGCTTCTGGAACAGGCTGGCATGATGACGACGCCTCATTGGAGCGACAAACGGACCGACTTGATTCAATCAGTGTCGTTTCAGAATGCTGAACAGATGATTGCGTTTTGCCAAACCATTCAGGCGAGTTCACCGGTCAATGCGCAGTTTGCGCCTGAACCAGCTTACATGCCGGGCTATGAGGACGATGTCATTATGGCTGCCGGTACATTTGTGCAGGGATCCAGTATCGAGCTGACTGCGGACGGTCCGATTCGTCCACCTTATACAGCATTCGTTCAAGGCGGTCTTACGTATGAACACGTAAAAATTGCCGTATTGAATTCAGTAGATGCATTAAAAAAATTGAAGTTAATTTAAATGATTTCCCGTATGGAGCATACGGGAAATCATTTAATGT
Organism: Planococcus notacanthi; assembly: GCF_030407825.1. NCBI lineage: Bacteria > Bacillati > Bacillota > Bacilli > Caryophanales > Caryophanaceae > Planococcus > Planococcus notacanthi. The sequence continues at coordinate 597,606 of NZ_JASDCQ010000001.1, forward strand.
AAGAAAACATAACATGTTGTTGACAGGTAATCTGACATGATGTATGCTTTAAGAGTAGCAATTATGTGAAATGGGTGAAACTTATGACGAACCGGGTGCGACGAACGATGCCGCTTCTTCCAATCAGCATAGTTATGCAATTGACGGAATTGACCGCCAGGCAAATTCGTTATTATGAAGAGCATGAGTTGATCAACCCTGCCCGTACCGAAGGCAACAAGCGTATGTTTTCCCTGAATGATGTGGATACACTTCTCGAAATCAAAGAATATTTGGATCAGGGACTGAATATTGCAGGCATCAAGAAATTATATGATACAAAAGAAATCCCTAAAAACGAAAAGGCAGAGCCGAAAAACTTAAGCGATGCCGAGTTGCGCAAACTATTGCGCGAAGAATTGAAGCACCAAGCCCGTCCTTTTGAAAAAGGCGGTTTCAGACAAAGTGATTTAACCCGTTTCTTTAAATGAGATGGGGTTACATACAATATTTATAGGAGAGTGAAGAGAACATGGGCAAGTATTCAAAAGAAGACATTCAACGATTAGTAAAAGAAGAGAACGTTAATTTTATCCGTCTGCAATTTACAGATATTCTTGGGGTCATCAAAAACGTTGAAATACCGACATCCCAATTGGACAAAGCACTCGACAACAAAATGATGTTTGATGGATCGTCCATTGACGGTTTTGTACGCATTGAAGAATCTGATATGTACCTATACCCTGACTTGGATACATGGGTTGTATTCCCTTGGATCACAGGAAAAGGAAAAGTTGCACGTTTAATCTGTGACATTTACAGCCCAGATGGCACGCCATTTGCTGGAGATCCACGTACAAACTTAAAACGTGTATTAAAGGAAATGGAAGAGCTAGGATTTACGCATTTCAACCTTGGACCAGAGCCGGAATTCTTCCTGTTCAAACTTGATGAAAGAGGCGAACCATCTCTTGAACTGAATGACCACGGCGGCTATTTTGACTTGGCACCGATGGACCTGGGCGAAAACTGCCGACGCGACATCGTTCTTGAACTGGAAGAAATGGGCTTTGAAATCGAAGCTTCCCACCACGAAGTGGCACCAGGACAACACGAAATCGACTTTAAATATGCAGATGCCGTACAAGCATGTGATGAAATCCAAACCTTTAAGCTGGTTGTTAAGACCATTGCCCGTAAACATGGCCTTCATGCTACGTTCATGCCGAAACCACTATTTGGTGTCAGCGGTTCAGGAATGCACATGAACCTTTCCTTGTTTGATGGAAATCGCAACACATTCCTGGATGAAGACGGCGAAATGAAATTGAGTGAGACAGCTTACCAATTCATCGCTGGAATCATTGAACACGCGAAAGGCTTTACAGCTGTAACAAACCCGCTTGTAAACTCGTACAAACGTCTTGTGCCAGGTTATGAAGCGCCTTGTTACATTGCATGGTCAGGCCAGAACCGTAGCCCGTTAGTGCGTATTCCAGCATCACGCGGTTTGTCTACACGTGTAGAAGTGCGTTCAGTCGATCCGGCAGCTAATCCATACTTAGCGATGGCTGTTCTTCTTGGCGCAGGCCTTGATGGAATCAGAAGAAAACTGACTCCACCAAATGCCGTAGACCGCAATATCTATGCAATGAACCAAAAAGAGCGTGAAGCAGTGGGAATCGAAGATCTTCCGAGCACACTTTACAACGCCTTGCAGGAATTGCAAAAAGATGAAGTGATGAAAAAAGCATTGGGAAGCCACATTTTGAACAATTTCGTCGAAGCGAAAGAAATCGAATGGGATATGTTCCGCACAAGCGTCCACCCGTGGGAACGCGAGCAATACTTGAAAATGTACTAAAAATTACCTTAAGCCGTTGGTGCTGCAAAGCGCCAACGGCTTTTTTCTGTTTTCCGTCGAGTCCAGAAAGAGAAAATGAAAAAAATAATAGAAATTGAAAACTAATAGAAACTTATTCGTGTGCTAAAGCGACTAATTGGCAATGACCTGGCAGACTGAGATATTAAAAAGTTTTTAAAAAAAGAAAGTTAATATTTGACTATGTTGCTGATTAGTAAAAGAGGAGGAATCATTATGTTCATGATCTTATACGCAATTCTAATTTCTCTCTGGATCACGTCTTTAGTCGCTTTCGGAAAATCATACATCCGTTACCACAAAGAAGAGCGTGCTTATGAAGAAAGCCACCGCGTCGATTCTTGATCAGCAGAATGCTTCACGGTTGAGAATTAAGTGATTCTCGTTGATGGTGGAATATCTGTGTGTGTTTCCTGTTAAAGGGATTCCGGCTTCAATTGCTCCTCAAATAATTGGCGAAGAATTTCAACGGAGTTTTTAAAAGAAGCAGGCCACGAGATTAAAGAACAGTATGCCGTTTGGAATTTAGTGAACAGGTCGGGTGTGATTCTTACTGTCTTGGAAGAAAGCGTGATAGAAATAGAGCCTAGGCTGATGGAAGTTAACGAGCAGGCTCTCTTCGATGGAATCTTTAAATAAGTGAACTGGAGCAAAGAATCTCGGATTTACTGAACCGTTTCGGAGATATTGAAAGAACCCTGCTGATTCGTCGTACAGACATCTTTACTCTGCTCGAAAATGAATGGATAGGCATGGGCATTGAAGACACCTTGAAACTGGCTAAACGGCCATTAGAATATAAATTATTTAAACAATCAACATTGGAAAAGATACTGAAGAGATCGATAAATGAAATTTTTGTCGATTGGAGCCTCAAAGCCGATAAAGGTTATGCTGTTCTGACTCTATAGAAAAGTAAACATGAAAACAGTTTCTCCTCGGAGATGCTGTTTTTTTATGTGCTGGCAAAGAAAGATTCCAGAGGCAAGCGGATATCTCCTTGTCTTGCTGTTGCTTGAAAATATCCTGATTCTAACTAAACAGGCTTAATGAAATTTATGATGAAAATATGCAGAGTATGCGAAGAATACCTTTTTTTATAGTTTACAGCCGGCGAATTAAGGTTATAATTAGTTGCAGCCTGAAAAGTTAATAACTCATACTGAATTTTTCTTTCTCTTGAAAGAAGAAGGATTTTGTGGGAGGCGATTAATTTGAGGAAAATCCAAGGACTTTCGAATCTTGTAGAATATTTGGAATCAGTGAATTATCCATTGGCTGCAGAGCAGATTACAGATTTAATGTCGAAAAGAAAGATTCCGCACCGCAAAGCATTCCAAGACACTGTGATCTTTAATTTAGAACACATTGACTGGTGGATTGCTGAGCAGCAGAAACGATGATTAATTGATGAACATGCTTGAGTAAAAGAAATAACCTTGTCGTCCGTTCTGCAAAGAACGAACTGCGAGGTTATTCTTTTTTGGTAACTTTATACACTTTTTTGCGTCTACTGTTATAATAGTCTAAAAACGGAGGGGGAATCGGCTATGCGCTTTTTAATGTCTATCATTGTTTTTTTAATCTTCTTTTCGTTTGCAGGCATTGGCACATATGTTATCGGACCCGATTTGTCGACCGACCGGCTGGTTGCCGAGGCGACAGAAGAGCTTCGGAACAACGGGCAAATGGAAAAAGTGGTGGAATATGTTGAAAGTGATCCACAAATGCTTGAATATGTAGAAGAAGCCAAAATTGCAGAGGAAGAGAGTATGCCTTTGCCATTTGAAACAACTGGAGATGCAGCGGGTACAGTCATCAAAAAGGTCGGCATTGCGGATCTGGCTAAAATGAAATCGGGAATTGAAGATGGCACGATGTCAGCAGACGAAGTGATTCAGAAGCTTGAAGAGGATTTGAATGAAGAAGAGCTGCTTGCCCTGAAAGTGATCGTATACAAGGAATTATACAAACAGCAATAATAAAGGATATATGCTAAACTGAGTCACGAAGATAAAGTAAAAGTTTAAAGGAGGCTATTGCATGAAACCGTTTCGCGTAGAGTTTTATTTTGATCAAGGCAATACCATCGTACACAATGTCCAGGCTGTAGATAAAGAATCGGCATTAAGCAAGATTCCTTCCAATGGCACTTATGAAATTTCAGATGAACAAACAGGCAATATTTATCGCATTACTATCAATTTAGTTAAATATATTATCGTCAGCGAACTGTAGAAGATTTTTTCTCGGCAAGCTGCACTTGAGGTGTTGCTTGCGCAACTCCTTTTTTTAAAAGATTTTTTGCATGACAATTCAATTGGGAGGCAAATGAATGGAGTTCAGAGGATCGAGTGCTTACGAGGAAAAAGATTTTTTGAAGAATTTTCTGCAAAGAAGAAATCGGACGGAGAGCCCTAATAACAGCATTGAAAAACCAATAATCTATGGCTTGCTTGGCAACTTTCAAAACCAGGATATACTCGATTTAGGATGTGGAGATGCTTTATTCGGAAAAGAACTGTTGGAAGCAGGAGCGCATTATTATCATGGTGTGGAAGGGTCTGAAGAAATGATCGACTTAGCGGCTGCAAATTTGGAGGGTGCCAATGCCGATCTGACATTGGCAATTATGGAGTCATTTGTTTTTCCTGAAAATACCTATGACATCGTCTCCTCTCGACTAGCCATCCATTATTTACCGGAAGTGGACGAACTATTCCGAAATGTATATGAATCCTTAAAAGCTGAGGGGAAATTTGTGTTTAGTGTGCAGCATCCACTGACGACCTCATCTTTTTCAAGTAAAATGTCAGGAGAAAAAAGAAGCAATTGGCTGGTGGACGATTACTTTAAAGAAGGAGAACGGCACGAACCGTGGATCGATAAAATTGTCGTCAAGTATCACCGAACCATTGAAAGCTATTTTACCTCTTTGACAAATGCGGGATTTAGCGTAACGAATGTTCGGGAAGGGAAGCCCGAGCGTCAAAATTTCAGTTCTGATGAAGAGTATAGTAGGAGAATGAGAATTCCTGTAATTTTAGCTTTCAACTGCCATAAACGCTAAAATGAAATTGTTTACATAATAAAAATATCCATTAAAAAAACCGGGGATTTCCCCGGTTTTTTTAATGGATTTGGCGATAAACGCCTACAACTTTACCAAGAATCGATACTTGGTCTACAATGATCGGATCCATCGATGAATTTTCAGGCTGAAGACGGAAATAATTTTCTTCTCGGAAGAAGCGTTTAACTGTTGCTTCATCCTCAGTCGTCATTGCGACAACAATGTCCCCATTATCCGCGGTCTGCTGCTGCTTAACCACTACATAATCTCCGTTCAAAATTCCGGCTTCGATCATACTTTCACCCATGATCTCCAGCATGAAGATGTGATCATCTTCAGTGCCATAACTTTGCGGAAGCGGGAAATACTCTTCCACGTTCTCAATTGCTGTAATAGGAACACCGGCAGTTACTTTACCGATTAAAGGAACATGCAATACCGGACTTTTATCGATTAACGCTTCGTCAGTGCTTATTACTTCAATGGCTCTCGGCTTGGTTGGATCCCGTCTGATCAAGCCTTTGCTTTCAAGACGTGCTAAATGCCCATGTACAGTCGAACTGGATGCAAGACCGACTGCCTCACCGATTTCGCGTACGGATGGCGGATAGCCTTTCAGCCGAACTTCCTCTTTTATAAATGACAGAATGTCTTCCTGGCGTTTGGATACTTTTTTCAACAGTTTCACCTCATTTGAGTAATTCTACTTGATTTCTACCAATAGTATACCAACTCGGGCATTGAAATGCAAACATAGGTTCGAATTTTATTCTTGACAAAAACACCTGTTCGCATTAATATGAGAACATACATTCCGAACATAAATTCTTAGGAGGCGGTTCAAATGACATTCATTCGACAAAATTCTTATCTTATCGCATTTTTCTCATTAATTGTGGTATTTACTTTTTACGCAATACTGTCCCATAATACAAACAGTACATCAATGAGCCAAGTTGAAATAGAAGAAGGCGACACGCTTTGGACTTTAGCTGAATCTTTCAGTGGCGCGACTCCCCATCATGAATGGATAGAGGAGATTATGAAAGAAAACAACCTTTCTACTCCAAAAATCATTGCAGGACAATCCCTTAAGATTCCAAGCGACCAATTGAAATTTGCTCCTGATGAGACCATTAAATTTGCAGGTGATGCTGAATGAAGAAAAATGCATTAATTTATTGCCGTGTCAGCACGACCAAAGATACGCAGGAATCCTCCCTTGAGAGACAGGAAGAAGAACTGATGAAATTTGCGTTTGAACAATCTTATAAAGTGGATGGTGTATACACCGATCAGCACAGTGGATACGAAATGGATCGTGACGGTCTGCTTGAAATGCTTAATTGCATCAAGGCAGAAAAAATCGATGCCGTTTTTATTCAGGATGAAACGCGTTTGGGCAGAGGGCATGCACGTATTGCTCTTTTGCATGTCATGAAGAAATATGGCGTGGAAGTTTATACCTTATCGGATATGGGGCCAATAGCCCTTAATGATATGGATGACATGGTGCTTGAAATTCTGGCAATCGTTGAAGAATATCAGCGCAAAATACATAATGCCAAAATCAAGCGGGGCATGAAACGCGCTGTGGAAAATGGCTATAAACCGGAAAAAAATCTAAAAGGCAAAGGCAATCCTGATGGACGGGAACGCTTGGATTTGCCTATCGATCAAATTGTCAGCCTGAAAACCAATGGGCTGACTTTCAGTGAAATTGCTGTAACCCTGCAAGGATTCGGCTACCAAGCGAGCAAGGCGACGGTTCATCGGCGATATAAGGAATACGAAAAGCTGATGAAAGACTAAAACATTGCAGAAACCTTACTTTTTTTGTACCATATGAAAAGAAGAAAGGTGGATGTCTATGTTATCACCAGACAAATTAACTAGAATTAATGAACTATCACGTAAATCGAAAACGACTGGATTATCCAAAGAAGAAGCAAAAGAACAATCTTCTTTGCGCCAGGAATATTTGCAAACGTTCCGTAAAACGATGCGTGGAACAATTGAAAATGTAAAAGTAATTGACCCGAATGGGAACGATGTAACACCAGAAAAGGTCAAAAATATTCGAGAGAATAAGTATTTGAATTAAATACTTATTCTCTTTTTCATTGTATTCTTTTCTATTGTTGACTAAACTAGAAAGGGATTATATTTTTGTTTGAGAGAGGATGTTACTATGTCAACCCACGCAGATCAACTTGCAGTGACAACAATTCGTACACTTTCCATCGATGCAATCGAAAAAGCAAATTCTGGTCATCCAGGATTGCCAATGGGCGCAGCTCCAATGGCATATACTTTGTGGACTAAGCATATGAACCACAATCCAAAAAATCCGGATTGGTTTAACCGTGACCGTTTTGTGTTATCCGCTGGACATGGTTCCATGCTTCTATACAGTTTGCTTCATTTAAGCGGCTATGGTTTAGAAATGGATGAAATCAAAAACTTCCGTCAATGGGATTCAAAAACACCTGGACATCCCGAATATGGCCACACTACAGGCGTTGAAGCCACGACCGGTCCACTTGGACAGGGAATTGGTATGGCGGTCGGTATGGCAATGGCTGAGCGTCATTTAGCAGCTACTTACAATAAAGAAGGCATGAATATCGTCGATCACAACACTTTCGCTTTATGCGGTGATGGAGATTTGATGGAAGGCGTTGCCGGAGAAGCTATTTCTCTTGCAGGCCACTTGAAATTAAATAAATTGGTTGTTCTATATGATAGCAACGACATTTCGTTGGACGGTCCACTCGGCAAGAGTTTCTCTGAAAATGTTCAAAAACGTTTTGAGTCATACGGCTGGAACTATTTGCGCGTAGACGATGGCAATGTATTGGACGACTTATCAGAAAAAATCGCACAAGCCAAAGAATCTTCAGACAAACCGACATTAATCGAAGTCAAAACCGTTATCGGTTACGGAGCTCCGAACAAATCAGGTAAAGCAGACGCACACGGTGCACCGCTTGGTGAAGATGAAATGAAATTGGTTAAAGAATACTACGAGTGGACTTTCGATCAAGATTTCCATGTGCCGGAGGAAGTATATGAAACTTTCCAACAGGCAACTGAAGAGCTTGGGGCAAAAGCTGAATCACAATGGAACGAATTGTATTCACAATACGAATCAGCACATCCGGAATTGGCGGAACAATTGCAGATGGCGATCCGTGGAGATCTTCCAGAGAACTTTGATGCAGAGTTCCCGACATATGAATTCGGTAACAAACAAGCAACTCGTTCTTCTTCAGGAGATATGATCAATGCAATCGCTAAAACAGTTCCTTCCTTCTTCGGGGGAAGTGCTGACCTTGCTGGATCCAACAAAACGAACATCAAAGGCGCTGGCGATTTCGACGCTGAACATCCTGAAGGACGCAATATCTGGTTTGGTGTGCGTGAATTTGCAATGGGAGCAGCCTTAAACGGTATGGCTCTTCATGGCGGACTTCATGTCTTCGGCGGAACGTTCTTCGTCTTCAGTGATTATGTCCGTCCAGCAATCCGTCTGGCTGCATTAATGGGGCTTCCTGTCACTTATGTCTTCACACATGATAGCGTAGCTGTAGGCGAAGATGGCCCAACACATGAACCGGTTGAACATTTGGCTTCTCTTCGTGCAATGCCGAACTTGAGCGTTGTTCGTCCCGCTGATGCCAACGAAACAAAAGCGGCATGGCGTTTGGCGTTGACGGCGAAAACTACACCGACTTTATTGGTTCTTTCTCGTCAGGACTTGCCAATTTTGGAAAACAGCGCAGAACTTGCAGAAGCTGGCGTGGAGAAGGGTGCATACGTTGTGTCCCCTGCTGAAAATCCACAAGCGCTATTGCTTGCGACTGGATCGGAAGTTAGCTTGGCTGTAGCTGCACAAAAGCAATTGGCTGAAGAAGGAATTGCGGTTTCTGTCGTTTCAATGCCATCATGGGATCGTTTTGAAAAACAGGATAAAGAATACAAGCAATCCGTCATTCCAAGAACTGTCAAGAAACGCCTGGCTATTGAAGTCGGTACTTCATTCGGTTGGGATCGCTATACAGGCGACGAAGGCGATATTCTTGCAATCGACCGTTTCGGTGCAAGTGCACCGGGAGATCGCATCATGGAAGAGTTCGGCTTCACAGCTGACAATGTTGCAAACAAAGTGAAAAACTTAATCAACGAAAACTAATATGGAAGGGCTGTCCCAAAAGATCATGAAAAATGACTTTTAGTGGGCAGCCTCTTTTTTATTTGATGAGCAGTGGAAAAGGTGAAGTTTCACTTTATCCCGCTTTAACGGGCAGTATGGTCTCCTGCTTTGACAAGCAGGAGATCCACTGACCGTAAAAGTCCGATTGGTTCAACTAACAATCAGTAAGGGGGAGACCCCTACTGATTGAAGTTTCACTTTATTATTTTCCTCCTTATGGTCACAATTACTTTTTTATAGTATAATCCATTGTGGTGCACTACTTATTTACGCAACACGAAGGAGGTAACAAGAATGGATACATGGATCTGGATCGTAATCGTTATCGTGGCTTTACTCGCAGGTGTTGCACTTGGATTCTTTATCGCACGTCGATATATGATGAAATATTTGCAAGATAACCCACCAATCAATGAAGAAATGCTGCGAATCATGATGATGCAAATGGGACAAAAACCGTCTCAGAAAAAAATCAATCAAATGATGACTCAAATGAATAAAGCGTCAACCAAACCTAGCAAAACTGCTAAAAAATAAAAAGTACTCTTCGGAGTGCTTTTTTTATTTTGTTCGAATCTGCTATTAGAATTTCGGATTTCGGGTATTGAGCCAGTAAGATGCCAATTTTTGATGGCGGCTTGTATGCAGAAATCAAAGGAGGAATTCAGGATGGCGGAAAATGAAGAACTGTTGTTTTATTTACCGGTCATTGAAGAAGATGACAAGGAAGCAGGGAAGTTTCATCTTGAAAGCAATCAATTGAAAAAGGCTTTTCCCGTCTCATTGGATAAGATCGATGATTTGGTGAAAGATATGACAGATTATAGCTTAGATACAATCGAACTCCACGTTACCGGTATTGTAAAAAGTGGACCGATTACGGAATTGTTCATTGGCGCTGAAGGGCAGGCAGGCATGAAGTTGGTCCTCAACAAAAAGAAGAAACCATAATAAAAAGCACTCCGCGGAGTGCTTTTGTCATTTTACGATAGACACGGCCGAATTTGCTGAGATAGTGTGTAGGTCCTGTTGTTTAGGCGTCAGTAAATCATACTTCATCAGGAAATTTGCAACTGCCTCTTCGTATTGATCAGGGTTGCTGTTGAAAGATTGCGCATGTGCGCCTTCTTCAAACATTTTCAATTGTTTTGGTCCTTCTTTTAATGCATAAAGTTCCTCACTCATTTTCGCCAGGACAAAATCATCATGAATACTGTGTATGAAGAGCACAGGTTTTTTTATATTGGCTACTGTTTCCCTCGGAGAAACAGTAGAAATGGAATAGCCATCACGCATTTTCATGAACAAACTGGCGAGTCGCAGAGCCAAAGTTGTGCGCAGGGGAGTCGTGGTTTTCATGACATGCAGAATCTGTTCATAAATGTCGGAATAAGCGCAATCAGAGATGTAGAAATCTGCGGTGTCCTCCATACCGGCGTAAAGCAAAGTTGTAGCAGCCCCCATGGATTCACCGTGGATGCCATAAAACAGCTCATCACCAACATGCAGTTTTAATGCAGCTACGACAGCTTTCAAATCGATTTTTTCAAAATGTCCGAAACTGGTTGTTTTTCCTCCGGAATCTCCATGGCGCCGATGGTCATAAACCACCGAATTAAACCCTAAACGCTCAAACATCCGTGCGTACTTAAAAGAATTGACTTTCGTTTCGGTCACGCCATGGCAAATGATGACATAGCGATTAGTATCGTGAGGTTCGAGAAAAATAGCTTTTATCGGGTAGCCATTCTCGGATTCGATCCATTGCTCACTTTTAGGGACATTGGCATACCAGACTTCATCATAGCGTTTAGCGCTCGTTTCCCTTTCTAGAATCAGCTTTTCATCTTTTTTCTTTACATACATCAGCCGGTTGCTGGCGATAAATCCCGCAACTGTAGCTGTTGCTGTAAGGACGCTTGATATAATGGCGGAAGTCCAAAGCAATCTTTTTTTCATGGCATAAGCTCCTTAAGGTTGGTTTTTATATAAGGTATACATGCCTGTGGCAACTGGATTGGTTACGTGGGGCTCGATTTTTTCGATGGCTTGACATAAAAGATTCTCATCAATTCCTGTATCGATGCCCATCCGGTGGAGCATATTGACGACATCCTCTGTGGCGACATTTCCGGTTGCGCCTGGTGCGAATGGACAGCCTCCGAGGCCGCCTGCAGAAGCATCAAAACGAGTGACGCCAGCCTGCAACGAAGCCAGTATGTTGGCAAGGGCCATTCTACGGGTGTCGTGGAAATGGGCTGTTATCAAAACATCTGGAAATGCTTCGATTAGTTTAGTAAACAGTTCATAACTTTCCTTCGGATTCGCCATGCCAATTGTATCGGCGACACTCAGTTCGTCGACTCCCCATTCCACAAATTGGCGGCATAAATCCAGTGTCGCTTCCGGTGATACCGCTCCTTCAAATGGACAGTAAAAGGCAGTCGATATACAGGCGCGGACAAAGATGCCTTGTTCTTTCAAGTTAAGAATCAACGGTTTTAAAGTTTCCATGCTTTCAGCCGTAGTTTTATTGATATTTTTTTTATTGAAGGTATTGGAAACGCCAACAAAGACGGCGAGTGATTGAGCTCCAGCTTCGAGAGCTGCATTGATGCCGCGTTCATTTGGTGTCAACACGAATTGGCGCCCGGTTTTTTTCGTCTGTGTGACGATATCCCGGGCATCACCCATTTGCGGCACCCATTTAGGAGACACAAAGGATGTCAACTCCATTTCCTGAACTCCGGCGTCCTGCAAAGCAGCTATAAATTGAAGTTTATTTTCAGTAGTAACAAGTTTTCCTTCATTTTGGAGACCATCCCTTGGTCCGACCTCGATAATTGTTGCATTTTTTGGTAAACTGAACATAATATCCCCCCTGCTTTCCATTGTATATAGGGAAGGGATAAAAGAGCAACTAACAGACAATCACTCAAGGGGGAAAAGTACATGTCACAGGAAATCGTTATTGTAAGCGCTGTCCGTACAGCGGTAGGTTCATTTCAAGGGTCATTAAAAGACGTGCCGGCTACACAATTAGGAGCGATCGTCATCAAAGAGGCGATCGGACGCGCCGGGATTCAGCCGGAGCAAGTTTCTGAAGTCATTATGGGGAATGTTCTTCAGGCCGGGTTAGGCCAAAATCCAGCACGCCAGGCATCCATCCATGCGGGGCTGCCGGAAACTGTGCCCGCTATGACCATCAACAAAGTCTGTGGATCTGGATTGAAATCTATTCAGCTCGCTTACCAGGCGATTTATGCTGGGGATGCAGACATTGTCGTTGCAGGTGGAATGGAAAACATGAGCCGTGCACCGTATCTCATGGAAAATGCCCGCAGTGGATTCCGCATGGGGGATCAGAAAGTAGTCGACAGCATGCTCGTTGACGGCTTGACCTGTGCATTCAATGATTACCATATGGGAGTCACTGCAGAGAATTTATGTGATCGTTACGACATCACACGTGAAGAACAAGATCAATTCGCTGCCCGCTCACAAGCACGTGCCACCGCTGCAGTCGAATCTGGCAGATTTGATGACGAAATTGTGCCAGTGGAAATTCCCCAGCGCAAAGGAGATCCAGTTATCTTCAAGGCAGATGAATACATTAAGAGTGATTCCAATGAAGCGCGTTTAGGAAAGCTGCGTCCGGCTTTCAAAAAAGACGGTAGTGTGACAGCGGGCAATGCATCAGGCATTAACGATGGTGCAGCTGCAGTTGTGGTCATGTCCAAAGCGAAAGCGGATGAACTTGGACTGACGCCGCTGGCAACTGTAGTAGCAAACGGCAGTGCAGGAGTTGATCCCGCTGTAATGGGAATCGGTCCCGTGCAAGCTGTGAAAAATGCCTTGAAAAAAGCCGATATGGCATTAGAAGACATTGAACTGATCGAGGCAAATGAAGCGTTTGCTGCGCAGTCGATTGCGGTTGACCGTGAGCTGAAGTTTAATCATGATATACTGAATGTCAATGGAGGAGCCATTGCGATTGGTCACCCGATCGGCGCAAGCGGCACACGCATTTTTGTCACTTTGCTGCACGAAATGATCAAACGTGACGCTAAGACGGGATTGGCGACTCTTTGCATCGGCGGCGGCCAAGGGATCGCAACGGTTATTAAACGTCCTTAAGGAGAGAGAGCAATGGCTAAAAGAAAAGAAGAATCCAACAGTATGCTGTCTGACGATGTGTTGGCAAAACTGAAGGAAACGAAAAAAGAATTGTTGAAACACGAACAGAAGTTGGAAGAAGAAAAAGAAGCACAGCGTTTATTCGAACGCAAAGAACGCGAGAAGAATCTATCATTTGCTGAACTTCTGGAGCGCCATGGAGATAAAGGGAATAAATTTTAGTTTTAAAAAGGAACACAATAGTTCTTATATGAAAAGGCAACGAATCTACTCATCACAGCAGCCAACCTCGAAAATTGAGGTTGGCTGTTTCTGTTTCAAGAAATCGGGTGGTTTGAACTATTTCTGTTGAGGGCAGTGAAGATAACGTGATTTGAGAACCAGAGATAGAACGAAAATGATAAACGCCAATATTGCAGAAACAACAAGCGCTGTTTGTTCTCCGTATTTATCGATGATAAAAGTGTAAAAAATGGGTGAAATCGCAGACAACAAGAAGCCAGGTACTAATAATTTTCCTACGGTGGCTCCGTAAGTATTGTGGTCAAACAGAATCAACGGCAGGGTTCCACGCGTAATCGTCATCAATCCGTTGCCGGCTCCGAAAAGAAATGCAAACAATAAAGCAGCTATAAGGAACCGGCCGCTGAGAAGTCCGCTGAAAAAACCAAGGGGCAATATACCTGAAGCTAAAATTGTCAATGAAATAGGATGGAGGCGGGCGCCGAACAGAACTTCGCAGACACGCGCAAAGGATTGTCCTATTCCCCGGAGAGTTGAAATCCATACTGAAAGAGCGGCGGTCAAACCGAGGCCGGCAAGAATAGTAATCATGTAAGTCGACATGGCAGAGTTCAAAATATTTAACAGCGTGAATATCAATGCATAGAGGCTGCCTGCGACCCATCGTTCTTTGTCTGCAGTAATGACAGGAAGGAGAGAAGGCGGCAGCTCCTTTTTATTATTGAACCGCTGTTTAGGAAGAGATAGATGCAAAGGGATGGTTAAAAGGGAAAATCCCGCATAAATTAGAAGAGCTGCTCTCCATCCGAAAGCTTCAGCTAACATGAAACCGACAGGCCAAAAGACGCTGGAAGCCAATCCGCCCAAAAGAGTGATTTGTGAAATGGGGCGTTTTGCATGTATGCCACCTATACGCGCTAATGCTGCAAATGCCGCATCATAGAGAGTCAAGCGCATAGCAAACCCGAGCAGCACCCACGACACATAATAAATCCCAATAGAATAGGATAAAGCAATGCCGCTGCAGCCTAATGACAATAGGGCAGATCCCCCCGACATAACGAAGCTTCCGCCATAGCGGTCGATTAATCTTCCCGTCAGTGGAGATGTAATTGCCATAATCACTAAGGCTGTTGAAAATCCACCATAGACAGTCGTTTCGCTCCAGTCCAAATCAGCAGCGATCCGTGTCCCGAATACAGCGATCGAATAATAGGAAATTCCCCAGCAGATAAGTTGAGAGATACCGAGTGAAATAACAGTTCGGCGAGTGATCATTGTTTCACTTCCTTACTATTCCTTATCGATAAAGCCATTATAGAATTTTTTAAGGGGCTATGGTTAATTTATAAGGAATATCTCGGATGCTATTCGGACGAAAAAAAAGGAACCCGCGGCTGCAGGTTCCTTTTTGAAAATTAATGTGTTTCATCATATTTCAATGCTCTGTCCATGAAGACAGCAAACTCTGCTCTCGTGACGTCGGCTTTTGGATTGAATTTTCCATTAGTTGAACCGATGGTGATCCCAGCAGCGTACAAAGTATCGATATACTTATCTGACCATCCGCCCTTTTTAACATCTGGGAAGTTATGGGAGCCTTTTGCTTCGATATCAAACGCTGTTACTAGCACCTTAGCCATCTCTTCGCGTGTCAGCTTGCTTTTCGGTTGGAATAGGTTGTTATATCCTTCGAAAATTCCGGCACGTTGTGTTGCTGTGATTGCATCGAAATTCGGATGCGATTTCGGAACATCTTTGAACGCTTTATATGGAAGTTCATTTTCTAAGTCCACTGCGCGATCGAACATCAGTGATACATGTTGACGTTGAATTCCATCTCTCCATTTGAAAGTTCCGTCTGGATGTCCTTTAATAATGCCTTCTGCTGCCATGCGCTCAATTGCTTCGTAAGCCCAAGCAGGCTTTTCAGGCGTTACATCCGGGAAAGTTGGTTTTGTCGGTTCTGGTTTTGGATCTGGTTTTGGATCCGGTGCAGTTGAACCAGTCGTAAATTGATAAATTGGTGATTTTTCACTCTCGCCTGCCGCATTGGTTATATTCATGTACCAATGATAAACGGTGTTTTTGCTTAAGCCTTTCCACTCGGCAGAAGCCACTTCGCCTGATTTCAAGTCTTTATCCTGGCCGATAGCCTGGTCGGTATAGATGTTGACGGCCACATAATCCGTTTCGATTTGTCTAGGGTTGTCTTTTGCTTTTACATCCGCTAAATCGAATTGCGCTGTAAAGCTTTCTTTTGCAGGATCAAATTGTTCGAAATCATAATCATTTTCAAAAGGAGAGTATGATACAAAATCCAATGTTTCATCTGTTGGATCGAACGTCAGCTTCTTCAAATAGCCTTGTCCACGGTCAGGAGCAGTATTGCCCTGATGATTTGCCAACACTTCCAACACTTCACGTGTTGAGCCATCTTCATTTTCAACCTGTTTGACACGGTAGTTAGCGCCGTGATGATGGCCACTGAGGACCATTTTAACATTTTCATTAGGGACGACAATTTCTCTGTTGACCACTCGTGCTTGTTCGGTTACGTATTGTGCCAATGAATTGATATTCTCATGCATGCCGACAATGGCATTGCGGTCTGCATGCTGCTTAAGAACTTTGTTTGCCCAAGCGACGGTTTCAGCTGATCCATCTCTTCCGTAGCCAAGATATAGAAAAATGAAATCATGATCGCCGAAAGAAAACAAATCGTAATGGTTTTGATTTTCTTCGTTCATTGCTTCACCAAACCACGATTTGTCTTTAAAGCGATCGATTCCAGCGTATCTCGCGAAAATGGAATAATCATAAGTTTTGTTGAGGGTGTCGATTCCTACATCATGGTTACCGGCTAGTACCCCATACGGAATGTTGGCAGCATCGAGCCGATCCAAGTTTTCCTCTGCAACTTTCCATTGTTCCTCATCGATTACATTATTGACAAGGTCTCCGGTATGCATGGCGTACTCATAAGTTCCTTTTTTGTATTCGTCGATCATCCAGTCTGTCATGGATGTCCAGACTTCAGGGAAATCCTGTGCATAGTATTGGGTATCCGTAAACCAGACCATAGAGAAGTCTTCATCTTTGGAATCTGTCAGCGTTCCGGAATCGTGGACCATGGCCTGAACTTTTCCATCTTTGACGAATCTCTCTTTATCAATTTCAGCTTTCAGGACAATTTCTTCGCCCTTTGCATTTCCTTCCGCCTGGTTCAAAGCGACCCAGTTGCCCGCTTTATAATCCCATGCTGAAAGATTGGCTAAACCACTTGCCAAAGTTTTTCCTTCCCAATACAGCTGGATCGCGTTGCCGGCTGCCAAGTCCTTGGAGACGTCAACTACAAAACGTTGAGAAGGAAAGCCGTTGCTGCTTTTGGTGACGGCTGTTTTTCCGTCGTCAGCTGCCATTGCTTTTATTTGTTCACCCGTTAAAGGAGTGGCATTTGTTTGGATCGGCACAGTAATCGGGTTGTCGGCTGAATCATTTGCAAAGCCGGTTATCCCTTTGCCTGCAAAATCATATTTGAATCCTTTTTTGAAATCGACGGTTTTGATGCCTGCCCCTGTTGAATCTTTTACAATAGCCTCTAAGGTGGGTGTAAGGCTGACATCTTTTGAGTAATTAGCAGGCTTTACCTGTTCTGGTTTTTGCGGGGCTGCCAGTGGAGTTAACGAAACACTGGTTAGCACTAAAGCTACTGCCGCTGTGGTGGTGAAAAACTTTTTAATCATCTGTTGTCCTCCTTTAATGGGTGTTGCATGTTTAGTAGGTAAAAAGACTTAAATAAACAAAATTAATTATAAAAAAATAGTTTACTAGGGATATATATCCTTTCTTTTATTTTTTAGTGAACCTATTTATTCATAATAACAAATAAAAAATAAAAAACAACTTAATTTTCCATATTTTTAGAATATTTAATTATCTGAAGCATTACCTTCAGCTTACATGGGATAAAACAAGGCAGGATTACCTGCTTTATAGTTGGATAACATTGTCATAAAAAAAGGCAAAGTTTTTGAACCTATTTAGAGGGAAGAGTACAATGACTGGAGATTTATCAATAAATATTCATAAGATTGAAAGGGCGGCGAAGTGAAGTGAGTAAAGATAAGATGAATGTATTAGGCTTTTATAATCCAGGATCGAAAACAGCGGCGCCGAATTTTGAGAAGGTTGAAATTGACCGTCCAAAAGCGGCAGGAAGAGATTTGCTTGTTGAAGTCCGTGCGGTATCGGTCAATCCGACGGATCTGCGGACTCGTGACGCCAAAGGGGAAGATGATCAGACATTAACGGTCGTTGGACGTGATGCGTCAGGAATTGTTGTAGAAACAGGGGATGACTGCAAGTTGTTTCAGGTGGGAGAAGAAGTGTTTTATGCCGGTACAAGCATTGCGCCGGGAAGCCTTAGCGAAGTCCAGCTGGTAGATGAGCGGATTGTTGGAAAGAAGCCGAAAAGCATCGGTTTTGCGGAAGCTGCAGCACTGCCTCTGACCAGCGTCACAGCCAGCGAAGCGCTTTTTGATCGGCTTGGTGTATCACGGAATCCGACTGATAACAAAGAAAAAGTAATCTTGATTATCGGTGCAGCAGGCGGGGTGGGATCTGTGGCCACTCAAATGGCTAAATTAGCCGGATTGACTGTCGTAGGAACTGCTTCCCGTCCAGAATCAAAAGAGTGGGCGTTGAATCATAAAACAGACTTTATCATCAATCATCACGAAGCTTTTGAACCGCAATTGGAAGCTTTGGGTATTTCGGGGGTTCATTATATATTCTGTTTAACCAATATCGATGACCACATGGAGAGCATGGCTAATGCTATCCTTCCACAAGGTAAAATCTGTTCGATCTTACCGGCAATGAAGCCGCTTCATCCAGCTTTGTTTTCAAAATCGGTCAGCTTTTCCTATGAGTTGATGTATACGCGCTCAGTGTATCAAACAAAGGATATGATTTCACAGCATCATATTCTGAACCAGTTAGCAGATTGGGTGGATGAAGGGGAAATTCGTTCGACAATGTCCAAAAAACTTGCGCCTCTCAACCCAGAGACATTAAAAGAAGCCTATGAGATCCTGCTCACAGGGCGAACTATCGGAAAAATTGTCGTTGAGGGTCCGATTTGTCCCTAAAATGCCAAAAGAAAACTGAGTCAAAATTATTCCATAAATTTTCTTCTGTTTTGAATAATCAGAAAAATGATGTTATGGTGAATATGTATCCACCCACACTTCTGCTTGATGGAAATTTAGTTGACAATCATTAAAAGGAGGAACATCAATGGCTGATGAAAAAAAACCGGAAGAAACTTATTCAAGCAGGGCTGAAAGAGAACGGATTGGCCGTGAAACGAATGCAGGTTTTGCGCGAGTGGAACGTGCGGAAAGAGAGAATAGTTCCACTGATATTCCGACAGGACCCATCGGAAGAAAGTTAACTGAAGATGAAATTCGCCAAAGGGTTGGTCAAGGGAATTTTGATTCTGCAAAAGACGACAATCAAACCAGTTCAATCAATAGCTGAATAAATTAAGAGGCTGCATCTTCTATTAAAGAAGAACAGCCTCTTTTTTGATTTATTCAGTTGTTCTGCTGATTCGAATCTTGCTTACAGATTCTCGAGAGTAGGTGCCAAAAACGTCCAGATTAGCCCTGCTTCTTCAGGAGAACGTGGGGTGATGACAGACGATTTCGGATAAGGCAAAGCGGCAATCCGTTGTTCGACATATTTCTTTACGTATGGATTTTGATCGATGGCTTCTATATAAGTCGTTTGAGCAGTTTGGGAAAGTATTCCTTTCTGCCGCTCCATAGACCACCTCAACCAAGCATAGAATGCATTATCGTTGAGTTCTTCTTCGTAATGGCTGATCAGACTCTCGGCTTCTTTAAGGCGGCCCAAGGCGATTAACGCCGAAACCGCTAAATATCTTACCCCCTGATGATCTCCTGGGTTCAAACGCAGCACCTCATAATAAATAGGGAAAGCCTCTTCGAAGCGGGCTTGCTCCCAATAGAAATTTCCAAGCAAAAATAGGGATCTCAAATACGGCCGGTTTGGAACGTACAACCAAGCTACATCCATTTCCGGTTCAAAGCGTTCTTTTCCGCTGGAAACCGCTTTTTGAAGAAATTGTTCTTTTAAGGACAAATTCTCTTCCATTTCAGCTGCCAGTAGGAAGGCATCTGTATTTTGGGGATCCAACCTCTGAATCTGCTCCACTTGGCTGGTCCGATTTATAGTTGTATAGGCACTGTAGGCAAGAAGTTGAGCTTTTTCAGCTTTGGTTTTCGGTTCATAGGATTTGCTGTGGTAGTACTCCATCTGGCGTTTCAATTCATTTTCACTTGTAATGGTCGCATTTTTCAAATGCATATATAATTGCCAATTCTGCAGTTCATTGCCTTTGGGATCCGTTCCGACTTCAAATGCATAAACGGCTCCTTTCTCTGGGTCTTCTTTGCTTTTGGCGGTGTGATAAAAAGAACCGAGGTCATTTTTGAAAAGTGTCAGTCCTTCTGTATCCACGCCAAAATGCTGTGCGGTTTCTTCAGTCTTCCAGTCGAGCTTCACCAATTGGTGATCGATGGCAAATTGGACTGCGCCGGCGACCGCTTCTTTAGGAATCATTGCTAAGGGTTCTGCGTAATGAAAGAAGGCTTCGATTAATTCGTCACTCTTCAAATCATGGGCAATTAGGAAATTCTCCAATTCCTCCACAGTTTCAAGAACAGCATAAGCGACTTTTTCGGTGCTCAGAAGGCCACTGCTTAGGAGCTGGTAAACAGCCAAAATGTTCCGGCTGTAGAATTCCTTTGCGTTTGCCGTTTCGGATGACTGATACATCTCCTGAAGCTTTCGGACACTTTCCGGTTTCACTTTAACAGCAACCGTCAGGCTGTTCAACACCATCATGAAATGCTCGCCTATCCGGACATCGGGCAAATAGAAACCGGTGGCTATGGTTCCAGCTTCAACCGGAAAAGACTCATTAACTTCAATTTCCATAATATCTTTAGTCAGCAAATCACGGACTTGAGCTTGGTAATTGGAAACGGAAAGAACTTCGCCGGCCATAAACAGTGGGTTAAGCCAGGATTCAAGGATCAGTTTGATTTGCATTCTTTCTTCCTTGATGATCTTCCGTTCAATAAAACTATTCCATACATCGACGCGTTCAGAAAAGAAAAAGATATCTCCGATAATGCCATTCGATTTATCTTCTCCGTAAAGTGGGACGAGAAGGTTTTCGACTTTATCTTTCCATTTCACCAATTCTTTCTGTTCTGACCGACGGGGATTATTTTCAAAAAAATCCCGAAGCGTCCCTTGCAGTACTTTGTTTTGTTCTTCAATCATCAGCTTGGAGGATCCGCCCGTCCCACAGCATTTTTTATATTTTTTGCCGCTTTCACAATGGCAAAGCTCGTTTCTGCCAATCGCTTTTATCATATAGAAGGCTCCTGAAGCAGCAGACGTTCTTCATCGCGGCTATGGATGGCGTTCACTACCAAAAGTGCATGAAACTGTTTCATGACTTCATAGCTGAGGCCTTCTTCTGCAAGCAATATTTTGATGTCAGCCGCAATGATGCGCAAGATATCATGATCGCGTGTCAAATCAGCCACTGTTTGCTTGAGTTCTGGTTTCTGGTCGATCATTTCCTGGTAAAATCCTTCTTCCTCTGCATCCGCATGGCTGATGATCCGTGTTTCCCAATACTCCAGCAAATGATCCGCCGCTTGATGGGCAACTTCGTATTCTTTAGCTCTCAATAAATCTTCAACTTCTTCTGTTTTAGTTACTGCTCCAGATAAGGCGCCTTCATGGATGGCATGATGGGCATGCAGCTGGCGCAAAGATGGTCCTGACATAGTCATTCATTCCCCTCATTTTTTTTCAGTATAACATGCCAAAAACCGCTGATTTTCCAGCTAGGGCATTTCCTTTGGTGAAAGAGGGAACTCCCTTATCCGATGAGAAACGGGGAGTTTTGAAGCTGGAAAAATAGATGGAAATCGGCATTTTTTTTCGGTTTTTCATTGGAGAAAATAAGAATCTGCTGGAATTCACTGTCTTGAGGCATATCTCAATGAAAAACAACCTGATTTTATTGGACAGCTTATCGGAAACCCTCGATAAATAATGGAATATGGAAATTTTGGGCTAAACAGTATTTTTGCAGTTTTCAATGAACAAGGGAATTCCAGTGCTTCTGTAGGACATTCCCTAATGGGAACTTGTATAGGGGACTAACATAATAAAAGCATACGAATGAATTTGTAATTGATTCCCTTCAATAGTTTTCATTCATGAGAAGGAGTGGGTATACGCGATGAAGAAAAAATTTGGATTGAATTTCTTTAAACCAGTCGAAAGTTATTCGGGCAGTTGGTCCATCCTGGAGGAAAAAAGCCGGGATTGGGAAAATATGTACCGCCAAAGATGGTCGCACGATAAAGTAGTCCGCACCACACACGGAGTAAACTGTACAGGATCATGCAGTTGGAAAGTATTCGTGAAGAATGGAATCATCACGTGGGAAAATCAGCAGATCGATTATCCTTCCTGCGGACCTGATATGCCTGAATTTGAACCGCGCGGCTGTCCAAGGGGTGCTACATTTTCTTGGTATGAATACAGTCCACTGCGAGTGAAATACCCTTATATGCGCGGTAAACTTTGGCGTCTTTGGAAAGCGGCGCGAGCCAGCCACCCGAACCCGGTGGATGCATGGGCAAGTATTGTAGAAGATCTTGAGAAAGCGATGTTCTATAAATCTGCCCGTGGAAAAGGCGGACACATCCGCGTCAATTGGGAAGATGCTTTGGAATTGATCGCAGCACAATTGATCTACACCATACAGAAATACGGACCAGACCGCGTGGCTGGCTTTACGCCAATTCCAGCGATGTCGATGGTCAGCTACGCTTCAGGAGCAAGATTTATTTCACTTCTTGGTGGTGAAATGCTTAGTTTTTATGATTGGTATGCGGATCTCCCACCTGCATCTCCACAAATATGGGGAGAACAGACAGATGTACCGGAGTCATCGGATTGGTATAACGCCGGGTATTTGATGATGTGGGGATCGAATGTTCCAATGACCAGAACACCGGATGCGCATTTCATGACAGAAGTCCGCTATAAAGGAACAAAAGTGGTATCGGTAGCTCCTGATTATGCAGAGAATGTTAAATTCGCCGATAATTGGCTGGCTCCTCACCCTGGAACGGATGCAGCACTAGCTCAAGCCATGACGCACGTTATTCTGGATGAATTCTATCAAAAGCGCCAAGAGCCGATGTTCATCAATTACGCGAAACAATATACGGATATGCCATTTATGATTTTATTGGATCCGCATGAAGATACATTAAAAGGTGGACGATTCTTGCGCGCCAGCGATTTGGGAGATACATCAGAGCATGCAGAATGGAAACCGGTCATCTTTGACGAGGCGGCCGATAAATTGATGGTGCCGAATGGCACGATGGGGCAGCGATGGGAAGAAGATAAAAAATGGAACCTGATTCTCGAAAATGAAGATGGCTCCAAAGTGAACCCGGCGATGAGTGTTGTTGGCCACCAGGAAGAATGGAAGGAAATCGTCTTCCCGTATTTCGATAATCAGGGAAATGGCGTCTTCAAGCGGGTTATTCCTGCAAGAAAAGTAATATTGGCAGATGGTACAGAACGCTACGCGGCAACTGTTTATGATCTGATGATGAGCCAATACGGAATTATTCGTACGGAAAGTGAATATAATGCAAAAGGCTACGACGATGAAACCTCATTTTATACTCCTGCATGGCAGGAAAAAGTGACATCCGTCAAAGCATCAATCGTTACGCAGATTGCACGTGAATTTGCACAAAACTCGATCGATACAGGCGGACGCTCGATGATCATCATGGGTGCTGGCATCAACCATTGGTTCAACAGTGACACGATTTACCGCGCAATTTTGAACCTGGTCATTCTGACAGCTTCCCAGGGCGTCAATGGTGGTGGATGGGCGCATTATGTCGGACAGGAAAAATGCCGTCCGATTGAAGGATGGTCGACTGTCGCTTTCGCGAAAGATTGGCAAGGCCCTGCAAGACTGCAGAATGCAACTTCCTTCTTCTATTTTGCAACAGAACAATGGAGATATGAGGAAAGTGGCGTAGATGTGTTGACGTCACCTTTGGCAGAAGATGTCGCCTATCAGCACCCGGCTGACTATAATGTGCTGGCAGCACGATTAGGCTGGCTCCCTTCTTATCCACAATTCAATAAAAATAGCTTGCTGTTTGCAGAAGAAGCTGCTGAAAAAGGTGCAAAGACCAATAAAGAGATTATCGATTACGCAGTGGAAGAAGTTATTTCCCGTAAAACGAAATTTGCGGTGGAAGATCCAGGTGCACCGGAGAACTTTCCGAGAACACTGTTCATCTGGCGTTCCAACTTAATTTCGAGTTCTGCTAAAGGCCAGGAATACTTTATGAAGCATCTGTTAGGTGCCAAAGATGGCTTGTTGGCTGAACCGAACGTCGATGAAAAACCAGAAGAAATCGTTTGGAGGGAAGATGTTGAAGGCAAACTGGATCTTATGGTTGCACTTGATTTCCGGATGACTTCGACTCCTCTATACGCAGATATTGTCTTGCCTGCAGCGACTTGGTACGAAAAGACCGATCTGTCTTCAACTGATATGCATCCTTTTGTACATCCATTTAATCCGGCAGTCAACCCCCTGTGGGAATCCCGTTCTGATTGGGATATCTACGCTAAATTAGCTGAAAGATTCTCAGAGATGGCGAAAACACATTTGCCTGGCGTCTATAAAGATGTGGTCATCACCCCTCTTGCACATGATACAAAAAGTGAAATTTCACAGCCGATGGGTGTCGTTAAAGATTGGACTAAAGGGGAAATCGAAGCAATCCCTGGCAAAACAATGCCGAATTTCAGTATTGTAGAGCGGGATTACACCAAAATACATGACAAATACATTACCTTGGGACCTAATTTAGCTGTCGGCAAAACCGGTGCGCATGGTGTCAGCTTCTCTGTAGCGGATGAGTATGAGGAATTGAAGCACATCAACGGTACGTTCTTTGATGAAACCATCAAAAATGGTTTGCCAAAAATCCAAACGGCTCGACAAGTGGCGGATGCCATGCTGAACCTTTCATCGGCAACAAACGGACGTGTTTCACAAAAAGCATATATTGAAGCAGAAAAAGATACAGGCGTAGAGTTGAAGGATATTTCAGCAGACCGCGCAGCAGAAAAAATCACGTTCCAAAGTATCACTGTCCAACCGCGTGAAGTTATTCCGACGCCGGTGTTCAGTGGATCCAATAAAATGGGGCGACGGTATTCTCCATTCACAACAAATATTGAGCGTTTAGTGCCATTCCGGACATTGACAGGCCGACAGCATTTCTATATCGACCATGAAATTTTCCAGCAGTTCGGCGAAGCTTTGCCAATCTATAAACCGACATTACCGCCGATGGTATTCGGCAAGAATGATAAAAAGATAAGAGGCGGCGTTGATTCGCTGGTGCTGCGTTATTTGACGCCTCACGGCAAATGGAATATCCACTCCACCTATCAGGATAATCAGCATATGCTGACGCTATTCCGCGGCGGTCCGACTGTCTGGATCAACAACGAAGATGCAAAAGCACACGATATCGACGATAATGCATGGCTCGAAGTGTATAACCGAAACGGCGTTGTCACAGCGCGCGCTGTCGTCAGCCACCGGATGCCGAGGGGTACGATGTTCATGTACCACGCTCAAGACAAACACATTCAAGTGCCTGGTTCTGAAATTACGGATACCCGTGGCGGCAGCCATAACGCGCCGACCCGCATTCACCTCAAACCGACTCAAATGGTCGGCGGATATGCTCAGCTCAGTTACGGCTTCAATTACTACGGCCCTATCGGTAATCAGCGCGATGAATACGTGGCAGTTCGGAAAATGAAGGAGGTTGACTGGCTTGAAGATTAAAGCGCAAGTAGCGATGGTGATGAATTTGGATAAATGTATCGGTTGCCATACCTGCAGTGTCACGTGTAAGACCACGTGGACCAACCGTAAAGGTGCAGAGTATATGTGGTTCAACAACGTGGAAACAAAACCTGGCATCGGGTATCCGAAGCGCTGGGAAGATCAGGAACTTTATAAAGGCGGCTGGCAGCTCCGCAAAGGGAAACTGGAATTGAAGTCAGGGAATAAATTATCAAAAGTCGCGTTGGGGAAAATCTTTTACAACCCGGATATGCCGGAAATGAAGGATTATTATGAGCCTTGGACATATAATTATGAGCATTTGACCAACGCTGGAGAATTGGAACACTCACCGGTTGCACGTGCACATTCAGCCATCACTGGGAAGAAGATGGACCTTGAATGGGGTCCGAACTGGGAAGATGATCTGGCAGGAGCGCATATTACGGGACCGTTGGATCCGAATATCCAAAAAATCGAAGAAGAAATCAAATTCAATTTCGATAAAGCGTTTATGGTGTATTTACCGAGACTTTGTGAACACTGCCTGAATCCGAGCTGTGTAGCATCATGTCCCTCTGGCGCGATTTACAAACGCGAAGAAGATGGTATCGTCCTGGTCGACCAGGAAGCTTGCCGAGGCTGGCGCTATTGTATGACAGGCTGCCCTTACAAAAAAGTTTACTTTAACTGGCAAACCAATAAAGCCGAGAAATGCACATTCTGCTTTCCGCGGATCGAAG
This sequence comes from Planococcus notacanthi, assembly GCF_030407825.1. NCBI lineage: Bacteria > Bacillati > Bacillota > Bacilli > Caryophanales > Caryophanaceae > Planococcus > Planococcus notacanthi. The sequence goes on from NZ_JASDCQ010000001.1 coordinate 623,913, forward strand.
CGGGGCTGCCAACCGTTTGCTCAGAAACCTGTACGGGCCGCATCCGTTATTTAGGGGTGCTTTTGTATGATGCAGATCGCGTGCTGGAAGTGGCTTCCACACCAGACGAAAAAGATTTATACAAAGCGCAATGTGACCTATTTATTGACCCGTTTGATCCTGAAATGATTGCGATGGCCAGAAAAGATGGCATATCAGAAGACTGGATAGAAGCAGCGCAGAACTCGCCGGTTTACAAACTGGCGATTGAACATCAACTCGCTTTCCCGTTACATCCGGAGTACCGGACTTTGCCGATGGTTTGGTATGTGCCGCCGCTTAGTCCAATCATGAACTATTTTGAAGGCAAAGATTCTATTAAAAATCCGGATATGATTTTCCCGGCAATCGAAGAAATGCGGACCCCGATTCAGTATTTGGCGAATATGCTGACGGCCGGCGATACGGAAACAGTTAAGAAATCGCTGCAGCGCATGGCAATGATGCGCTCGTATATGCGTGCCAAGACAACTGGCAAGGAATTCGATGAAAGCCGCCTGGAACGGATCGGCATGACAGCCCATCAGACTGAGAAAATGTACCGCCTTCTGGCAATCGCCAAATATGAGGATCGTTTCGTCATTCCAAGTACGCATAGAGAAGGACGTGTCAATCCGTACCGTGCGCAGGGGATGGAAGGGTTTGATACAGAAGGCATGGGAGGGTGGGGAACTGACTCCGGTGGATCCTGTGACAGCTGTGGCCCGGCAACGCCAAGCCCAACTGGAACAGCTACGAAAACCGGTAAAGAAATTTATGAAGAAAACTTCTACGGAGGTATATGGCGTGATTAATTTAGAGAAACTATATCGTTATAAATTGTCATTCGGTTTTTTTGCCCATCACTTGACCTATCCGCAGAAGCTTGATTTTCATCCATCGTTGATTGAGGAATCATTCGATGCGGATCATCCGGCGTATAATTATGTTCAGCAATATTGGGAACTGATGCATGAATTGAGCTTGGATGAAATCCAGGAAATGTATACCGATATTTTTGATTTTGACAAAGACAGCACGCTGTTCATGACCTATTTCAAGTTTGAAGATGCCAAAGAACGGGGCCAGATGCTTGCTAAACTGAAAGTCTCGTATGAAATGTTCGGTCTTGAAATGCCGGATTCGGAATTATCCGATTTCCTGCCACTCATTTGCGAATTTCTTTATGCAGCTGAGTGGCTGGGGGATCCACGGGCGCCTCAGAGTTTCCGGATGCTGATTGCCGTTCTGGAGGATGGAACCTATCATCTGTTGAAATCACTTGAGAAAAAAGACAGCCCCTATTTCCATCTTGTTAAAGGATTGCGTGAAACGTTTAAAGTCTGTATCGAGCAGGAGGTGCCTGTCGATGGAAACGCTTGATAGATTAATTTGGGTGGTCTTTCCTTACCTCTGCATGGCCATCTTCGTTTTTGGGCACATCTATCGCTACCGAGTTGATAAATTTCATTGGACAGCCAAATCCAGTGAATTTATTGAAAAAAAACAATTAATGATTGGCAGCTTGATGTTTCACCTTGGCATTATTCCTGTCATTTTTGGCCATATCGGAGGGTTGGCAATTCCGATTGCCTGGATGAATGCTATTGGCGTCAATGATCATTTGTATCATATCGGTGCTATCTATATCGGTGGGATTTTTGGTTTCATGACGTTGATCGGCATGATTATTCTCACTTTTCGACGCTTTTCGCTGTCCAGTGTCCGCAAATTAAGTTCTTTTTCTGATCTTGCAGTAAACTCACTGCTTTTGTTCATTGTGTTCGTCGGAATGTATGCCACGTTGGTCACGAATGTAGTGCAGCCCGACTTCGATTATCGCATGACGATTTCAGTCTGGTTCAGGGATTTGTTCTTGTTTAGAGCAAATCCGGCTATCATGGCAGACGTGCCTTGGTCGTTTAAAATTCATGTTTTAACAGGCTTTGCCATATTTGCTTTTTGGCCGTTTACCCGTCTTGTGCATGTTTGGAGTGTACCGTTGAATTATGTAGGCAGAAGTTATATCCTGTACAGGAGACATAAACCAACAAATTAAAGAGATGTTCTCTTTTTAGTTTAATAGGAGACAAAAGCATGGATTATACAGAAGAATATCAATTGCAAATTGAAAAAATCCGGGAAGCTCTTGGTTGTGATATTATTGCGCTTGCTTTAGTCGAACCGGCGGAAAACTTGCATGTATTAAAATGGCAATACATTTCAGGCAACATAAGTGAACGCATAAAAAAAGTAGTGCTGCAATCAGGCAAAGGAATAGCGGGAGGCGTTTTTAAGAATGGCAAACCTATTCTGGTGGCTGATGTGGAAAAATTTGCAGCAAAGGAAGATTTATTCAACTATCCTATTTTAAAACTTGAAAACCTAAAGAGTATTGGCGCTGCTCCGTTATGGCATAGCGGAAGAGTGGTAGGGGTGCTGTTGGGCGGCTTTAGAGAACCCCATTTGATGACACCGGAAAGATTTCAGATGCTGATCAGCATGTCTAAATCCGACATAGGAACGCTGGACGGGAAGGAATTGATGTGGAATTGATTTCGGGGAAAAAAGATCAATTGATTGATCTCATGCTGAAGATGTACGAAAACAGCACAGAAGCAATTTTCTTTTTTACGAGCGAAGGCAGTACCATTTCAATGAACCCGGCAGCAGAAAATATAATGGATGACCATGTGCTGGAACAGCTGAAAAAAGGAGCCGAAAACGCCTTATGCAATGTCTGCAGAGGGTATACCAGCGAAAGCGATCTGACAACCTGCAAAGACTGTTATTTCACAAGTTCCAATCATGAGGACTTCACCTCTTTTCAGGTTTTTTTGGAAACAGTCGGAAAAGGCATTGTTCCGTACGCAGCAACCTTCCATGTTATCGATGCGGAAAAAGGCACGAGGGTCTTCATCTTAAGGGATTTGTCGATGCAATTTGAAACGCAAAACAAACTGCAGCAAAACAAAATGATGAAAAATGTCATTAAAGCCCAGGAAAATGAACGCAAGCGGATTTCAAGAGAGCTGCATGACAGCGTTGCGCAAGAACTTTTAAGTGCGGTCGTGGATTTGCGTGCACTTAAATACATGACAGATGACACAGAAGTCTTGAAGAAAACCAATGAAAGTACGTCAACATTAATCCGGTTGATGGACGATATCCGTAATCTGTCTGTAGAACTGCGTCCCTCAGCGCTTGATGACTTTGGGCTGGAGGCGGCTTTCCGTTCCCACTTTAAACGGGTGGAGGAAAGTTTCGGTTTAACCATTGATTTTAAGTCGACAGTCAAAAAGACCCGTTATGAAAATGAAGTCGAAACCGTATTGTATCGGATCTGCCAGGAAGCTGTTTTGAATGCGATAAAATATGCGCAAGTGGAGACTATCCAAGTTCATTTATTCGAAGAAGGGGATAGCTTGCAGTTGAGCGTAAAAGACAAAGGTGCAGGTTTTATCGTTGGAGACCATCCGATGGGCACAGGGCTTGGCCTTTATGGCATGAACGAACGAGCTGAATTGGTATCGGGGAATGTAACCATCGATTCTGAAGTCGGTAAAGGAACGACCGTGCATTTGCGTGTGCCTTTAGACGAAAAGCGGGAGGTGGCGAAATGAAGATAGTCATAGCGGATGACCACGCGATTGTGCGCAGCGGGTTTTCAATGATCCTCAATTTCCAAGAGGATATGGAAGTGATCGCCATGGCAGCTGATGGAATTGAAGCTTACCAGATGGTAGCCAAGCATCAGCCGGATGTGCTGCTGCTGGATTTGAGCATGCCGCCTGGCGAGAGCGGATTAGTGGCGACAGGGAAGATCAAGGAAGATTTTCCTGAAACCAAGATTCTTGTGCTCACGATGCATGATGATGAAGAGTATTTGTTTCATGTATTAAAAAATGGCGCTTCGGGTTATATGTTGAAAAGTGCGCCGGATGAAGAATTGCTTCAGGCCATTCGCGTCATCTACAATGGTGGAACCTACATCCATCCCAAAATGGCTACTTCATTGGTACGCGAATTAGTCAATAAAGACCACAAAGTAAAAGAATCGGATCCTTTTGAATTATTGTCTAAACGGGAGATCGAAGTTCTGCCATTGGTTGCGAAGGGTTATGGCAATAAGGAAATTGCCCAAAAGCTCTTCATTTCTGTAAAAACGGTCGAAGCCCATAAAGCAAAAATTATGGAAAAGCTCCAGTTGAAGAGCAGGCCTGAATTAGTGGAATACGTATTAAAGAAAAAACTATTGAATTTTTGACGAAAAGCTGGGAGTTGGTCTTTTGATGACAGAAAAATCAGAGCTTCGTTTTAAGGAACCTGGTATGAGGCTATTGGAAAATGAACATGCTTATTTAACGTTCTTAATGAATGAATGGCATGCGCTGGTCCTGTCTTTTGAAGATGAAGGGCTTAGCCTGGAAGCTGGCCGTGAAAACATGAAGATTTTACGCCAAAAACTTTTTGAGTTTATTGAGCCTTTTAAAAATCATACGGACAAAGAAGAAGAATTCTTTTTTCCCGCATTAGGAAATTATATCGGATTCGAGCAGGGCCCGCTCGTCGGTATTCAAGACGAGCATCAGGAGATCGATGCGTATATCGGTCATTTCTTTCACCATACCCGTGACAATATCGACTTATTGACATTGGAACAGATGAAGACAGTCGCTCAGGATGCGGCAGAGGCATTTGAAGTCTTGACGGTCCATTTCATGAAAGAGGAAACCGTGCTGTTTCCGATGGCTGAAAAAGCCATGAAAGCAGCCGATCAGGATGAATTATACAAAAAACTGAATACCCTTATCACCTGAAAAGCTTGAGGGGCTGTCCCAAAATCATAAAAAATGATTTTGGGACAGCCTTTTTTTATTGGTCAAGAGATTAGGCGCTTGCGCTTTTCTTATTTTTTCAGACTCCAGCGCCCAGTCCCTCGAGTCGCTTCGGCAATACCGACAATGGCAAGAAACGCCATTACCGGCATTTCCTCCAGCGCTGGTCGGGACTAAACGGGCGCTTGCGCTTTTCTTAATTTAAGGGTTTCCCCTCCCAGTAGAAGGGCTCTCCCTTATTAAAATGCAGGTACTCTCGGGATACAATGAAGGCAGGGAATCAATATGAAAAAATCGTACAGAAAATTCAGTGGAAAAGGTGATTTTGATGATCAAGAAACTGCAATTGCCCCTTCAAACAATGAATCTCGTGGTCGGTTTTATGGTGTGGGTGATTATATCTTCCCTGATTCCATTTATCAGCGAAGATATAACCATAGCTCCAGAAAGACTGGCTATCGTAACGGCTGTGCCGGTTGTTCTGGGCTCAATTCTGCGGATTCCACTTGGCTATTACGCCAATGTCTTTGGAGCGCGAATTATTTTTCTAGTAAGTTTTATCCTGCTTTTGTTTCCGGTCTTTTACTTAAGTGAAGCCTCCAGTTTTACAGACCTCATCATCAGTGGATTATTCCTGGGAATCGGCGGAGCAGTCTTTTCAGTAGGGGTAACCTCGCTTCCGAAATACTATCCGAAGGAGAAACACGGACTCGTCAACGGAATTTATGGTGCCGGTAACATCGGTACAGCCGTCACTACATTTTCTGCTCCACTGATTGCCACACAGATTGGCTGGTCAAACACTGTCAAGATCTACCTGATCCTGTTGCTGATTTTTGCAGCATTGAATTTCTTCTTTGGTGACCGCCATGAACCGAAAGTGAAAACCCCTATTATTGAGCAGATTAAGGGTGTTTATAAAAATGAAAAACTTTGGTTCTTTTCCTTGTTCTATTTCATCACATTCGGCTCTTTTGTTGCATTTACGATTTATCTGCCCAACTTCCTTGTCAGCAATTTCGGATTGGAAAAAGTGGACGCGGGCATGCGGACTGCCGGCTTTATCGCACTTGCGACTTTTCTTCGGCCGGTAGGCGGATGGCTTGCCGATAAACTGCAGCCTTTGCTGCTGTTGATGGGGACGTTCTTCATCTATACCATCGCTGCGATCGTGTTGGCTTTTTCTCCAACAATCGGAATTTACACAGTCGGTACGCTGGCTATTGCAGTAAGTGCGGGTATTGGCAACGGCGTAATCTTTAAACTAGTGCCGTTTTACTTCAATAAGCAGGCCGGTATTGCAAACGGAATCGTATCCATGATGGGTGGCCTCGGCGGATTTTTCCCACCGATTATGCTGTCGATTATCTTTTCAGTTACGGGCCAATATTCAATCGGATTCATGCTCCTCTCCCAAGTAGCATTGGCGAGTCTCGTGCTGGTTGTCTGGATGTACTACCAGGACCGTCTGCAGCTGGCGGCCGAAGTTTTCAAGTCAACCGGACAAGGCATTTTGGTGACAGACATTTCCGGAAAAATAAAAACGGTGAATCCGGCTTTCACTAAATTGACCGGCTTTGAAGAATCGGATGTCATCGGCCAAAACCCAAACATCATGAAATCCGACAGACAGCCAAAAGACTTCTATAAAGAAATGTGGCAGGAAATTGAGCAGAAGGGAATGTGGCAAGGCGAAATTTGGAACCGCCGCAAAAATGGCGAGGAGTACCTTCAATGGTTGAATATCAGTGCAGTAAAGGATGATACGGGTGAAGTCGTCCGATATGTCGGTACATTCACTGATATCACTTCTGAATACAAGAAAAAAACCGTCACCATTCCAGTGATGACTACATGAACAAGAGACCAAAAAATCTCTTTTATACGAATGAAGTGTTTAAGAAAGGTGGATAAGATGATGGAACCATTGACCGATCAACTGGGGCGTCCAATGAGGGATTTGCGCATTTCTGTTACAGACCGCTGCAACTTCCGGTGTTCTTACTGCATGCCAAAAGAGGTGTTCGGTGACGACTATGCATTTTTGCCTAAACAGGAATTGCTGACTTTTGAGGAAATCCAAAGGCTTACCAGATTATTTGTGTCGATGGGGGTTAAAAAAATCCGATTAACGGGCGGAGAACCTTTATTGCGCAGGGGGTTGCCGGAATTGATCAAAATGATCTTTTCAGTTGAAGGAGTAGAAGATGTCGGATTGACCACTAATGGCTTGCTGCTTAAACGGCATGGCCAGGCTTTGTACGATGCGGGACTCAGAAGGCTGAACATCAGCCTCGACGCACTGGATCCGGAATTATTCGGAAGCTTGAACGGTCGAGGGGTCAGCTCAGAAAATATTTTGGAACAAATAGACTACGCAAAAGCTCTTGGATTTGAAATCAAAGTGAATATGGTGGTCCAAAAAAATGTCAATGATGCTGAAATCCTTCCTATGGCGGCATATTTCAAGGAACGGGAAATCACATTGCGTTTTATTGAGTTTATGGATGTCGGAAATGACAATAATTGGAGCTTTGAAAAAGTCGTAACCAAACAGGAAATCCTCCGGAAGCTCGAATCGGTTTATACATTAACGGCTGTCGACGAAGATTATTTTGGGGAAGTGGCTAAACGGTACCGTTATGAAGGCAGCGAAGCCCAAGTTGGTTTTATTACTTCCGTTTCAGAATCGTTCTGTTCTTCGTGTACAAGGTCCAGATTATCGTCAGATGGTAAATTCTACACGTGCCTTTTCGCTACGGAAGGATTCGATATCCGCAAACTTCTACGGGATGATTGGGATGATCTACAGCTACTTGATGCAATCGGTGCAGTTTGGAGCGGGAGAAGAGATCGTTATTCCGATGAACGGACTGAAGAAAGTGCCAAAAGCCGGAAGAAAATCGGCATGTCTTATATAGGCGGTTGATCTTTCGGGTATAGTTAAAGGAGAGATTTAACTATATAGATCAATACAGGAGGGAAAGTATGGAGAGCAATGGGTTAAAGCAACCATCTTCGCCACATGAGCATCTATGTGTATCCATCGTTCCAATTTTTAACCATCTTGAACAAGCCGAACTGAAAGAAGTCGCTGCTACGACCAAAGGGCGAAAGTTGCCAAAAGGCGAAATTCTCTACAGGGCTGGCGAAAAATCCAATTCCTTGTACATTATCCATAAAGGAAAATTGAAAGTATACCGTTTGACTGAAAGTGGCAAAGAGCAGGTGATCCGGATTTTGCAGCCGGGTGATTTCACAGGAGAACTAGCTCTTTTTACAGACAATGTCCACGATTCTTATGCAGAAGCGATGGAAGCTACAGAATTGTGTACGATCAGCAGTGGAGACATAAACGACTTGTTTTTGAAATATCCGCAAATATCTTTGAAAATCATCAAGGAATTTTCATTGAGACTGGATCAGGCAGAACATCAAGTGATCAGTTTTACAACAGAAGATACGGAGACGAGAGTTGCGTTGTATTTGATCCAGCAAGCTGAATCCAGCCAAAGCAAAGAGATCCGATTGCCGATGTCGCGAAAAGATCTTGCTTCTTATCTCGGAACTACGCCGGAAACGATCAGCCGGAAATTGGCCAAGTTTGAAGATGAAGGATGGATCCAGCAATTCGACCAACGGGCCATCCGGATCGTGGATATGGAAAACTTGTCGCTTTATAAATAGAAAACCAGCAGCAATCCCGTCGGTTAACAACGGATTGCTGCTGGTTTTTTTGTTAGGTTTAGCTTATTCTCGATGATCCTGATAGAGATCTTGGCGAGTCAGTGTTTCAGCCTCTGTGATTTGCTCGGTGGAAACCGGTGTTTTGTATGCTTGGATAGTCGTTTTGAGCTGATCGGCTGAACTGGCTCCAGCGACGACAGAACTGACCGTGTCGTGCTGCAATACGCTCTGTAATGCCAAGGCATGCAGGTTGTCATGGACTGCCGATAATTTCTGAAGAGTGGTTTTCAATTCCTCTGCCGCATACCCCATATAGCTGCCCATTTTTTCTGCACGCTGAAGTCCTTCACCAGTCAATAGACCTTTCGCAAGCGACCCGCGTGTAACGACTGATTTTCCAGCTTGTCCAATGCTGTCGAGAAGTTCTTCCGGCCGGCGGTCCAGTAGGCTGTATTGCATCATGATTGAAGAAATATTACTTTTTTCGAGAAAGCGTTTGATGACGTTAGGCCGGATGGAGGAAATGCCATACGCACGAATGAGCCCTTCTTCTTTTAATTCTTCAAAAGCCTCAATGGTTTCTTCGGAATCATCCGTGATCATGCCGCCATGCAATTGATACAAGTCGATGTAATCTGTCTGCAGGCGTTTTAAACTCGCGTGAATCTGTTCTTTGATATACGCTTTTGTCGGATTCCACTTGACCTCATCAGAATGCGTATTCCATTGGTTGCCCACTTTAGTGGCTAGGACAATATCTTTTCGGTGGCGCTTTAAAGACTGCCCAACTACCTCCTCATTGATGCCTTTGTTATACAAATCCGCCGTGTCGAAATAATTGATGCCATGGGCAATTGCGGCATCTACAATGATGCCTGCTTCTTTTTTTTCTGTTGGCAGGGACATGCAGCCCAAGCCGATTTCACTTACCTCAATTCCGCTATTTCCCAAAAAACGTTTCTTCATTTCTGCACCTCATTTAGTCTGTCGTATCTTATATGGTATACTTTTCCTCAGAGAAACAACAAATGAAAAGAGGATTCCAATGAAAAAGTTTGAAGAAAAGACGATCTCTTCCAATCGTATATATGAAGGGAAAATTATTAACTTGAAAGTTGACGATGTGTCTCTTCCGAATGGCCATACGTCAAAACGTGAATTGATTGAGCATCCTGGAGCGGTCGCAATCATCGTTATTACGCCCGAAAACAAAATTGTTTTGGTGGAACAATACCGTAAAGCGCTTGAACGGTCCTTGGTGGAAATTCCTGCAGGAAAGCTGGAGCCGGGAGAGGCACCTGAATATACGGCAATGCGTGAATTGGAAGAAGAAACAGGGTACACAGCAGAGAAATTGGTTAAAATACAAACTTTTGCCACATCTCCCGGATTTGCGGACGAAGTGGTTCATTTGTTTGCGGCAGAAGGTTTAAGCAAAGCAACAAACGGCGCTGTGTTGGACGACGATGAATTTGTGGAATTAATGGAAGTAACGATTGAAGAAGCAGAACAAATGGTTTTGGACGAACGAATTTATGATGCCAAAACAGCATTTGCGATACTGTGGGCAAAGCAACGATTATCAATTGAGAATTGAAACAATTATCACTTTGTAACGATTCTAATTAAACCACAGATAGTATGGTTGTAATTGAGAACTCCCTTTTGATATAATAGAGGCAGTTTAAGGGAGGGCGTCGCATGGAAACCAGAATCGATCGGATTAAAAAGCAATTACACGCTGCGAGTTACAAATTGACGCCACAGCGTGAAGCGACAGTTCGAGTTTTGCTAGACCATGAAGAAGACCATCTGAGTGCTGAAGACGTCTATCTTTTAGTGAAAGACATTGCACCGGAGATTGGATTGGCAACTGTTTACCGAACGTTGGAGCTTTTAACGGAATTAAAAATTGTCGACAAAATAAATTTTGGTGACGGCGTGTCGCGTTATGATTTGCGTCAGGAAGGCGCAGCACATTTCCATCATCACCTTGTCTGCTTGGAATGTGGAGCAGTCGATGAAATACAGGAAGATCTATTGGAAGATGTCGAGAATATAGTAGAGAAACGCTGGAATTTTCAAATTAAAGACCACCGTCTTACTTTTCATGGCATCTGCTGGCGCTGCAATGACAGCAATTCTCAAAATCCATCAGAATAACTGATGCCAAAAGGACGGCCCATACTGGCCGTCCTTTTTGAATGGGAAAACTGTCAGATGTTTACGAAGACTAGGATTTACTTACCGGGCAATAAATAAAGGGGGCAGACAGATGAACTTTGGCAAAGATGCACTCGACGATTATGTGCATTTTCTCCGTGTTGAAAGACAGCTTGCCGACAACACATTATCGTCTTACGAACGCGATTTGAAAGCTTATTTACAGTATTTAAAAGAAGTGGAGCAGCTGGAATCCTTGAGCAGGGTCGAACGGGTACATATCTTAAATCATTTGCGCCATCTGAAAGAATCGACCAAAACTCCGCGGACAGTCGCACGCCATATATCTTCCATTCGGTCATTCCATCAATTTCTGATTCGGGAACGGATCGTTGAAACGGATCCGACCGTCCATCTTGAGATGCCTCAAATGGATAAAAAGCTGCCGAACATCCTGTCAATTGAAGAAGTGGACGCTTTAATTCAGGCGCCCGCCACCAACAAAGCAAATGGGTTGCGGGATCAGGCAATGCTGGAATTATTATATGCCAGTGGAATGCGTGTCAGTGAATGCATCAATTTGGATATAGAAGACATCCATCTAACAATGGGGTTTGTCCGATGCACTGGTAAAGGCGGAAAAGAACGCATCATTCCCTTAGGCAAATCCGCATTGAAATCATGCCAGACATATTTAGAGGTGGGACGCATGGAGTTGCTTAAGAGCGGAGAAAAAACAGATGCCATGTTCATCAATCAACGCGGCAAACGGCTGACGCGCCAAGGCTTCTGGAAACTGCTGAAGCAGCATGCCCAAAAAGCAGGAATCCAAAAAGAATTGACGCCGCATACGCTGCGCCATTCTTTTGCGACGCATTTATTGGAAAACGGAGCAGATATCCGTGCCGTCCAAGAAATGCTTGGACATGCAGATATCTCGACTACACAAATCTATACACACGTCAGCAAAACCCGTTTAAAGGATGTCTATTCTCAATTTCATCCGCGCGCTTAAAAGAGGTCTGACTTCCGACGAGAGGCGGATGTGTGGTAAAATTAAATGAAAATAAGGAGGAACATATATGACAATCAAACCATTTAAACGCGTTCATTTAGTAGTGCTGGATTCAGTGGGCATCGGCGAAGCGCCAGACGCTGAAGCTTTTGGGGATACAGGTTCAGATACATTAGGCCATATTGCGGAAGCGGTAGGCGGACTTAATATGCCGAATATGGAGAAGCTGGGTCTTGCAAACATCGTTCCCGTGAAAGGGCTTGCATCTTCAGACTCACCGGCAGCTTATTATGGTAAATTGCAGGAAGCCTCTGTCGGCAAAGATACCATGACTGGCCACTGGGAAATCATGGGTTTGAACATTGATACACCTTTTAAAGTATATCCGGATGGTTTTCCTGAAGAATTGATCCAACAACTGGAAGAAAAAACAGGCCGGAAAGTTCTCGGCAACAAGCCGGCGAGCGGAACCGAAATACTGGACGAGCTTGGCCAACAGCATATGGAAACAGGCGCAATCATTGTTTATACATCTGCTGATCCGGTCTTGCAGATTGCAGCTCATGAAGAAATCATTCCACTCGAAGAGCTTTATCGCATCTGTGAAATTGCACGCGAACTGACGTTGGAACCTGAATACCTGGTTGGCCGCGTCATTGCACGCCCATTCTTGGGACAGCCTGGAGCTTTCAAACGGACATCGAATCGTCATGACTATGCGTTGGCGCCTTTTGAACGCACTGTAATGAACGAATTGAAAGATGGCGGCAAAGACGTGATCGCTATCGGAAAAATAGATGATATTTATAACGGAGCAGGCGTCACGAAAGCTTTGCGTACGAAAGACAATATGGACGGCATGGATAAACTTGTGCAAGTCGTAGGTGAAGAATTTAATGGATTGAGCTTCCTGAACTTAGTAGATTTCGATGCGCTTTACGGCCATCGCAGAGATCCGCAAGGTTATGGCGATGCGCTTGAGGCATTTGATGCCCGCTTACCGGAAGTGCTGGAAAAAATGCAGCAGGACGACTTATTGATTATTACAGCCGACCACGGCAACGATCCAACCTTCCCAGGGACAGATCATACGCGTGAATATGTTCCGTTATTGGCTTATTCTCCGCGCTTCACAGGCGGCGAACAGCTGGAAACCGGCAAAACATTTTCGGATATCGGCGCGACGATCGCTGAAAACTTTTCAGTGGCAATGCCGAAATTCGGCAAAAGCTTTTTGGCCCGGTTAAACGGATAGTCCAATAAACGTTGATTCACCTGATTTAAAACAAAACCAAGAAGGTGGTAAAATTCATGAGAATGGTAGATTTGATTGAAAAGAAAAGAGACGGCCACGAGCTGTCGACTGAAGAAATTAAGTTCGTTATCACGGGCTATACAAGTGGCGACATCGCAGATTATCAAATGAGTGCTTTTCTGATGGCTGTTTATTTCCAAAACATGACTGAGCGCGAACGGGCTGACCTGACATTGGCGATGGCTGAATCAGGCGACCAGATCGATCTTTCTGCAATTGACGGAATCAAAGTCGACAAGCATTCCACGGGCGGTGTCGGCGATACAACGACTCTTGTTCTGGGTCCATTAGTGGCAGCTTGCGGCGTTCCTGTTGCAAAAATGAGCGGACGCGGCCTTGGCCATACCGGCGGTACAATCGATAAATTAGAGGCGATTGATGGATTCCACGTTGAATTGTCAACAGAGGATTTCATCAAACAAGTGAACGACCATAAATTGGCGGTTATCGGACAAAGCGGCAACTTGACTCCTGCCGATAAAAAAATGTATGCATTGCGTGATGTAACTGGAACTGTCAACAGCATCCCGTTGATTGCGAGCTCCATCATGAGCAAAAAAATCGCTGCAGGAGCCGACGCCATTGTCTTGGACGTGAAAACAGGTGAAGGAGCGTTTATGAAGACGCCTGAAGATGCTAAGGAATTGGCTCATGCCATGGTCGGAATCGGCAACGCGACCGGCAGAAAAACAATGGCCATCATTTCTGATATGAGCCAACCGCTTGGCTTTGCAATCGGCAACGCTTTGGAAGTCAAAGAAGCAATTGAAACCCTGCAAGGAAAAGGTCCGGAAGATTTGACGGAATTATGCATGGTCCTCGGCAGTCAGATGGTTGTAGTCGGCGGAAAAGCGGAAACTTTGGAGGAAGCCCGCACCATGTTGGAACAAGTGATTGAAAATGGACAAGCGTTGGAAGTTTTCAAGCAGTTTATAAAAGACCAAGGCGGAAATCCAGCAGTAGTGGATGATGTCACATTATTGCCACAAGCTGAATTCGTGACAGAAGTTCCTTCTAAAGAAGAAGGCTACATTTCCTTCATGGAAGCGGATGAAATCGGTACAGCAGCTATGGTGCTGGGTGCAGGCAGAGCAACAAAAGAATCAGAAATCGATTTGGCTGTCGGCATCGTCCTCCACAAGAAAGTGGGAGACTTCGTTAAGGCCGGAGAATCGATTGCAACTATTTATTCCAATGCAAAAGAAGTCGCAGAATGTTCTAAAATGATATATAATAGTATCGAATATACAAGTGAACCGGTTGATAAAATCAAGCTGATCTCAGCTTTGATCACCGATTGACAAAAATCTTGCTGGGTAGTTGCTCAGCAAGATTTTTCGCATATAGACATAATCAGGAGGGGCTTTTATTGCATTTATACGGCACACAAACGATTAATGAGCAGGGCCATTTGACGATTGGCGGAACCGATTCAGTTGAATTGGCGAACACCTACGGCACACCACTTTACGTCTACGACATCCAATTGTTCCGGGACCGGGCAAGAGCATTCCAGCAAACTTTCGAAGAGGCAGGAATCGGCTATCAGGTTGCATATGCCAGTAAGGCATTTTCAACGATCGCCATTTATCAAGTGGCTGCAGAAGAGAGCCTGTCGTTGGACGTGGTTTCTGCAGGTGAATTGTACACCGCCATCAAAGCCGGATACCCGGTTGAAAAAATTCACTTCCATGGCAACAACAAAAGTCTGGAAGAACTCCAAATGGCTTTCGAGGCAGGGATTGGCTGCATCGTTGTGGATAATTTTCACGAAATCGATTTATTGAAGAAACTTTCAGAACAATTGAAACGACCAATGAATATTCTATTGCGTGTAACACCGGGAATTGAAGCCCATACACACGATTACATCACGACAGGACAAGAAGATTCGAAATTCGGTTTTGACTTGAAAAATGGACAGGCTGACAAAGCATTCCAGCAAACCTATGATCATGGCTATCTAAAACTGATGGGCCTTCACTGCCATATCGGATCGCAAATTTTCGATACAGCGGCATTCCAGCTGGCTTCAGAAAAACTGCTCCAGAAAATGGCTGCGTGGAAAGAAGAGACGGGCTATACGTGTCCGGTCTTAAACCTTGGCGGAGGATTCGGCATTCGTTATACAGAAGAAGACCAGCCGTTGGAACCGGCTGTCTATGTAAAACAAATGATTGAAACCGTCAAACAGACTTCCGAAGCATCGGGTTATCCAATTCCGGAAATTTGGATTGAGCCGGGCCGTTCTTTGATCGGTGATGCGGGGACGACACTGTACACCATCGGCTCGATGAAGGAAGTACCGGGCACCCGCAAGTACGCAGCGGTAGACGGCGGCATGTCGGACAATATCCGTCCGGCATTGTATGGAGCGAAATACAGTTCTCTATTGGCCAATAAAGCAAATGCTGTACTGGACGAAACCTATACCATTGCAGGGAAATGCTGCGAGTCGGGGGATAAGCTGATTGAAGAGGCTAAATTGCCGGCAGCCGAACCTGGTGATATTTTAAGTGTTTTCTGTACGGGAGCTTATGGCTATTCGATGGCCAGCAATTACAACCGTATTGCAAGACCGGCAGTTGTTTTCGCAGAAAACGGCAATCATCAGCTGGTAGTAAAACGCGAAACGAATGAGGATCTGATTAAACAAGATCTCTCGTATTCGCAGCAGGCATTGAAGAAATGAGAAAAGGAAACGTAGTTTTATTGCTTTTCATCTTGGCAATGGCAGTGGCTTGGGGAATTGTTTATTGGATCTTTTTTGCAGAAAATGTCATAACCGGCTAAGCGATGCTCTCTTGAGTTATCGGAAGATCTATAGTAGTATGGTAAAAGCCGCTTATAGACGAAAATGAGGGATTTGACTATGCTGTACAGATATAAGAAATCATTCGAGAAAATCGCTATGGGCCTGTTGTCGTTTATGCCGAAAGAGCGAGAGCTGAAAAAACTTCAGCAAACCATGCACATCTATGAAGAGAATCCCGATTGGCAATTATTCCTTTGGAAAAAAGGGGATGATTTTGTCGGGTTATTAGGAGTGGAAGTCGGCGAAGAAACTTATACGATTCACCATTTATCGGTAAATCCATCGCATCGCGGATATGGAATCGGCCATGAAATGGTGGACAAGATCCAAGATATCATGCAGAATCGTAGAATGCTTGCAACAGAAGAAACCGAAGCATTTCTAAAAAAATGCCCAGTAAAAAAAGGCGGCCTTTAAGTTAAAGGTTCCGTCTTTTTTTTTGTTCCCGCAAACTGATGATGGAAGTGCGGTCACGAAGTCTATGTTTGTGCATCAGAAAGTAGGGATCCTGCTGTGCAAGCGGATGTTCTGAATGATAGGCATCCACTGCTTTTTTCAGCTCTTCTGAAACAATCGGGATTTCCTGCACAAAAAATGGGCGGCGGTCAGTGACAGCTTCAATCGAATCGGTTAAAATGCTGATCAGCTTTTCGTGGTCGAAACCCTCGACCCAAACGCCTTCTGCAGCCAATTTTACTTTGGCGCGGATGAACGAGCGCAAAGCACCAGGGTAATTGCTTCTTCTCCAATGATACATGCCGACCGCCAGTTGGATCCAGCCGGTAAGCGGGTGCATTTTGTCTTTAGGGGCCACGGCTTTCCAGTATTCTTCGCCAACTTCGTGGCATTCGAAAAAGTCTTTCTCTTCATTGAAATTGATGATGTATTGAATAAACAGCGGATGTTGAAGTGGATGCATTTTGATCCCCTTTCTACTATAATAAAGGTTAACTGCCCATTAATTGGGATGGATGAGTATTTTAACAGTCAGGTGGTACAGTCATGTCGTACGAAGTAAAAGTGGAGGCTTTTGAAGGCCCTCTAGATTTATTATTGCATTTAATCCACCGTTTGGAAATTGATATTTACGATATTCCTGTTTCACAGATTACTTCACAGTATATGGAACACATACGGGCGATGCAAGTCCTGGAATTGAACGAGGCAAGTGAATACCTTGTGATGGCCGCTACTTTATTGGCAATCAAAAGCAAAACGCTGCTGCCGGTCCATGAAGGAGAACTGGATGAAATTGAATTTGAATTCGATGAACAGGACCCCCGGGAAGAGTTGGTATCACGACTGGTCGAATATCGGAAATTCAAGGAAGCTTCTGAAAATCTAAAGGACTTGGAAAGCCAGCGCTCCTTTATATACACGAAAGCACCGATGGATCTATCGGAAATACAAGCAGCCATTCCTCACGATCAAGTTGATCTTGAAGTGAACGCATACGATATGCTAGGCGCGTTTCAGAAAATGCTTCGGCGCAAACAGTTAAAAGCGCCATTATCGGCGCGTGTTGCCAGACAGGAAATTTCCATCAAGCATCAGATGACTGCAATCGTTGACCAATTAAAGATATCGAAAGGACGCACGACTTTCAGCAGTTTGTTCCCTTCAGATGATAAATCCGTACTGGTTGTGTCTTTCCTTTCGATTTTGGAATTGATGAAACGCCAAGTGGTTGCGGTAGAGCAGGAAATGAATTTCACCGATCTGATGGTGGAACTCAGAAAGGAAACGTGGGAATATGAAGACGAATCTTACGAGTAAAATAGAAGCTTTGCTTTTCGTTGCCGGAGATGATGGATTGACGCTCAAGCAGCTTCAATTTTTAACGGAAGCAGATAAAGAAGAAGTGCTGGAAGCTTTGAAAGAGCTGGAGACGCGTTATTTAAACACAACCAGTGGCATTTGTTTAAAAGAATTGGCAGGCGTTTTTCAGCTTGTGACCAAACAAGAAGTGGCTGAGACGATTCAGAAACTGGTGGAAAACCCTACTGTTCAAGCACTTTCGCAGGCATCTCTGGAAGTATTGGCGATTATTGCATACAAACAGCCGATCACGCGTGTGGAAGTTGAGGATTTGCGCGGAGTAAAAAGTGAAAAAGCGCTGCATACATTAGCTGCAAAAGGCTTGGTTCAGGAAGCGGGCCGTGTTGAAGGGACAGGAAGAGCCATTTTATATGGAACGACCAAAGAATTTTTGAATTATTTTGGCTTGAAGAATTTGGATGAGCTTCCGCCATTGCCTGAAGAAGCGGCAAATGACCTCGACGAGGATGCGGATTTGTTTATGACCAATTTTCAAGAAACCTTTAAAGAAGAAGTGAAAGTATAAAGATGTTTCCGGAAGACTGAGCCATTGACAGTCTTCTTTTCTTTTGAGCTAAGCACTTTCGCTTTTCGGGGAAATGTGACATAATTCCGAGAGGAACGAACGGCATATCGAGTTATTGTAAAAAATTTGCAGTACTTGGCTAGGCAAGGCCGAAAGTGGGTTCTTGCACTTTTCTGCTTGTCTGGCTTCAACCTCCTTCATTCTTTTGAATGGGAAGGTGCGTACGCTTTTCGAAAAAAATACTAATGAGGTGAACTTATTTATGGAAAGATTACAGAAAGTACTTGCACATGCAGGCGTGGCATCACGACGTAAGTCGGAACAATTGATTTTAGACGGCAAAGTGAGGGTCAACGGAAAAACGGTGAAAGAATTAGGGGTGAAAGTTTCCAGTTCAGATAAAATTGAAGTGGAAGGCGTTCAGCTTGAAAAAGAGCAGAAAGTTTATTATTTATTGTATAAACCACGGGGCGTTATTTCTGCGGTTTCTGATGACAAAAACCGCAAAGTCGTTACCGATTTCTTTGGCGATATTGAAAAACGGATTTATCCGGTCGGACGATTGGACTATGATACATCTGGCTTGCTGATAATGACCAATGATGGGGAATTTGCCAACATGCTGACTCATCCGAAGTTTGAAATCGAGAAAACCTATGTAGCCCGTTTAAAAGGGATTCCCGAAAGAGAAGACCTGAAGAAATTGGAGCGCGGCATCAAGCTGGAAGACGGCATGACGGCCCCTGCTAAAGTGAAGTTTCTGTCAGGCGATAAAAAGACGGGCAAAGCCATTGTCCAGATCACCATACACGAAGGAAGAAACCGTCAGGTCAGAAGAATGTTTGAAGCGATCGGCTATCCTGTCCAGAAATTGAGCCGGGAACAATTTGCATTCCTGACATTGCACGGACTGAATGCAGGCGAATCACGCGAGCTGTCTGCCCATGAGGTGAAGTTGCTGCGTGTTATGGCTGAAACAGGCAAGCGCATCTAACGTTCACAAACCCTTCAAAAGTCGCGATTTTTGACAGTTTAAACTTTGCTATAATTGAGTTTGCATAATATCCCTCGAAGGAGGATCATGTATGGGCGAACAAGTAAAACAGAAGAAGAAGAACAAGAAACAAAAAAGAGCTGTGATGAGAACGGTCATCCTGGCGGTTTTAGTAGCCGCTATCGGTTACACCATCTACAATAGCGCTACAGCTAAAGATGTCACGCTGCTGGAAGTCGGAGATAAAGCACCCGACTTTGCCTTAGTGGATCTTGAAGGCAATGACCATAAATTATCGGATTATGAAGGCCAAGGAGTCTTTTTGAATTTCTGGGGTACATGGTGCAAGCCGTGTGCAAAAGAGATGCCAGCTATGGACCGGCAATACGAAGCTTTCTCTAATGACGGCGTTCAAGTGCTTGCAGTAAACATTGCTCAATCAGATTTTGAAGTCCAATCTTTCGCTGATCAATATGGTTTGTCTTTTCCAGTAGTGATTGACAAAACGAAAAGTGTGATGACGGCCTACAACATCAGGCCATTGCCAACTACCGTGCTTGTGAATCCGGAAGGGAACATCGAGCGCATCATTACGGGTGAAATGACGGAACAGGATATTGCAGGGTTTATGGAAGAAATCAAACCTGAATAAGGAGATTTTTTGGATGGAAAATTTACAATGTCAATGTGGTCATACGAATCCGCCTGGTACGAAGCTTTGTGAGTCGTGCGGGCGGTCTTTGACTGAAAAAGAGCAAAACAGCAAACTCGTCGATATGCGGTACGAAGGAACGGCCAGAAGGTCGCAAACTTACAACAAATCCATCATCGACAAAATTTGGAATTTCTTTTCAAGCGTAAAAGTGGGAGTCAGCATCATCGTCATTCTGCTTGTAGCTGCAGCAATCGGTACGATTCTTCCTCAACAGGCCTTTGTGCCAGCTAGCACTGAAGCGACAATCAAGGACTACTATGCCGACACATATGGCAGCGTAGGGCGTGTCTACCATTTCCTCGGATTTCATGACTTATACAGTTCTTACTGGTTTATCGCGTTGGTCGGGATGCTTGCCATCTCGCTCGTCATTGCCAGTCTAGACCGTTTTGTGCCTCTTTATAAATCATTGAAAAACCAACGGGTTCTGCGCCATCCGAGCTTTATGGACAAGCAGCGGATTTACGCTGAAGGTCCGGGAGCGGAAGATACGCTGTTAAAAGCGGAAGAGAAATTAAAAGAATTGAAATACAATGTCCGCACAGATAAGAATGGCTTGCTGGCTGAAAAAGGCCGGTTCTCCCGATGGGGCCCGTATGTGAATCACATCGGTTTGATTATTTTCCTATTTGGTGTGATGTTGCGTATGGTTCCTGGTTTCTATATCGATGAAAGCCTATGGCTGCGCGAAGGAGAAACAAGAGCAATTCCTGAAGTGCCAGGCTATTATCTGGAAAGCAAAAACTTTGAGCTTGAAAACTATACGGGTGAAGACGGCGAAGAAGTATTCGGCGAAGCCCTCGACCGTGTAGGTACTGTAGCGAAAAATTACCAAACGGATGTTATTCTGTATCAGAAAGCAGAAGAGGCATTGCCGGGGGCTTCTGACAGTCAAGAGGCCGTTGGAGAATATGCGATCCGCGTCAATCAGCCTTTGAAGTTTGACGGCTATGCCATCTATCAGATGGATTACCGATTGGACGAGCTGAAAGCGATGAAATTTGCTTTCACCAACAAGGAAACAGAAGAATCCCTGGGCGAGTTGACCATCGATTTGATCGACCCGGAAAAAACGTATGAACTTGAAAGTGGTGCAAAAGTTGAATTGCTTGGGTATTATCCGGACTTTTCAGGATTTGAAGGCGGAGAACCCCAAACGGCAACACCGCTGCCAAATAATCCGGGCTTTCTTGTAAAACTGACTACTCCTGAAACGCCTGAAGGAGAGACCAGTTTTATCACCATTCAAAACACGGTTGAGCCTTTAGGGGAAAATGATTACAAATTAACTTTCCAAAGCGTAGAAACACGTGATGTTTCGGGGCTAACCGTACGGAAAGACAGCACTTTGCCGATTCTTGGACTTGGCGGTTTAATCTTCATGATCGGTGTAGCGCAAGGCATGTACTTCAACCATCGCCGTTTCTGGATTCAACAGAAGGCTGATGGTACGATCTTACTGGCTGGCCATACCAATAAAAACTGGTTTGGCTTGAAGAAAGACCTTGATCAAGTTGTTGACTATGCATCATTGCCTGCTTACACAGACCAGCAAGATGAAATCGACAAAAAAGAGAAAGCGGAAAAGGAAGGTGAAGCATTGTCATGACGTTAGCTGAAATGAGTTCAAATCTATTATACGTTGCCTTTATTGCTTACCTTATTGCGACATTCGTCTTTGGCGGAGCAGTAAAAGGAAATAAACAAGGTACGTTCAAGTCTGAAAAACGATGGGGCATTGCCGCGATTACCATCACTTTGATCGGTTTTGCAGCCAATCTTGGTTACTTCTTTACACGTTGGGGCGCAACTGGACATCCGCCACTAAGCAATATGTTCGAGTTTACAACAGCATTCGGCATGACGTTGGTCGGTGGATTCATTATTTTGTATTTCCTCTATAGAACACCTGTCCTTGGCATGATTGTATTGCCTGTCGCTTTATTGATTATCGCATTTGCAAGTATGTTTCCAAGTGAAGTCAGCCCGCTTATTCCGGCTCTTCAAACAAACTGGTTGGCGATCCACGTCAGTACAGTAGTGATTGCAGAAGGAATCCTGGCCATCAGTGCGGCTGCGGGTCTGATTTATCTATTGAAAGTTGTGGATCTTACAAAGAAATCAAAACAGCGTTTTTGGCTTGAAGCCATCATGTATTCATTGGTATTGGTAGTTGGCTTTGTAGTAGCCAGTTCGTTCTTCTCGTTGACCGGTTATGAAGCTGAATTCAACTATGTGGATAAGGAAGACAATGAAGCGGCTATTACCTATGCTATGCCTCCTGTCTTTGGTATGAACGAATACGTGGCGTTGACAGATGGCGCCATGACGCCATTAGTTGAAACACCGGCAATGGTTCATGCCGGAAAATTGACGACAGTGTTCTGGTCAGTGCTGTTCGGTACCGTTATTTATTGGCTGATCCGCTTGATTTTCAGAAAGCGCATTGCCGGCATATTGAAACCGTTCGTCAAGAACGTCAATCTGCAATTGATGGATGAAATCAATTACCGCGCCATTATTATCGGCTTCCCGATCTTTACTTTGGGTGCTTTGATCTTTGCTATGATTTGGGCGCAAATCGCTTGGTCACGCTTCTGGGGCTGGGACCCGAAAGAAGTATGGGCATTGATCACTTGGTTGTTCTATGCCGCTTACTTGCATTTACGATTGGGCAAAGGCTGGCAGGGCGAGAAATCCGCCTGGTTGGCTGTGATCGGTTTTGCCATCATCATGTTCAATCTGGTCGCAGTAAACTTAATAATCGCGGGATTGCATTCCTACGCATAAAGCTGGATGAACAAATGGGCCTTTTCCGGAAACGGAAAAGGCCTTTTATTGATTGTTCGGGCTTAGACGTTGAGATATGGCGTGGGTTAGCGCTTTTCTTTATTTTTGACAGGGTTATCGTTACAATAGAAATTAACAGAAGAAAGTTGGAGGGGTTAGCATGTCTGAAGAGATAACGGTATTGGTAGTAGACGATGAAGAACGGATTCGGCGCTTGCTGAAAATGTATCTGGAGCGCGAAGGATATTTAGTGGAAGAAGCCGAAAATGGCTTACAGGCATTGGATATGGCAATGGAAAAAGATTATCATTGCATCCTTCTCGATCTGATGATGCCTGAAAAAGATGGCGTCGAAGTGGCAACTGAACTTCGCGAAACGAAAATGACCCCGATCATTATGCTTACCGCTAAAGGGGAAGAAGCTAACCGTGTAGAAGGCTTTGAATCTGGAGCGGATGATTATATCGTCAAGCCGTTCAGCCCGAGAGAAGTCGTGTTGCGCGTTAAAGCAATCTTGCGCAGATCATCGGCCTATTCTCCGGTTTCCAATTCCACCGTTTCAAAAGATTTGGTCGTCTTTCCACATCTGACCATCGATCACGATGCACATCGCGTAACAGCTGATGGTGTGGAAGTAAATTTGACGCCAAAAGAATACGAACTCTTATACTTTTTGGCGAAGGCGCCGGATAAAGTATTCGACCGGGAACATTTGCTGAAAGAAGTTTGGCATTACGACTTTTTCGGTGATTTGCGGACTGTCGATACGCATGTTAAGCGCTTGCGCGAAAAATTGAATCGTGTGTCTGAATCTGCAGCGAAAATGATTGTCACTGTATGGGGCGTCGGTTATAAATTCGAGGTTGGCAATGAATAGAATATGGAATAGTGTCGTCGGGAAGCTTTGGATTACGATCCTGCTTCTCGTTTCCTTTGTCCTTTTTATTGTGACAGTCCTGCTTTTGGAGTTTCTTGGGAACTATCACAGTGAAACAGTGGAAGAAGCACTGAACAGTGAAGCGAACATGATTGCCAACATTTTTAACGAACATGACGAAGTGGAAACTTCACTCGAGGTCATTAAAGATGTATTAGGTCCGGAGACCAATGCGGTTATCGCTGAGGAGCCTTATGAAAGCAGCTATTACATTCATGATGGGTTGAATGGCGATGACACGAGAGAAAAAATATTAAATGAACCGTCCTTCCAAAAAGTTTTTGAAACCAGTGAAACGGTCATGAAGGAAATGCTGTTGCCTTCATTGACAGAAGAAAATCGCCTTGAGTCCTATATTGTTCTGGCAAACCCTCTAAAGACCAGTGAAGAGCAGCATGGCGTAGTATTTATCTATCAATCCCTTGAAGTGATGGACCGAACAGCAGAGCGGACTACAAATATCGTCTTTCTGTCCGCATTTATCGCTCTAGTATTAACGACCTTTTTTGCGTTCTTTTTGTCGTCGCGGATTACGTCGCCGCTCCGTAAAATCCGGGAAGGCGCATTCGAATTGGCGAAAGGGAACTTCGATACTAAAGTCACAGCCTCTTCAAGTGATGAAATCGGCCAATTGGCTACTGCTTTTAATCAGATGGGCCGCCAGTTGAAGCATCATGTCGAAGTGATCAATCAGGAGAAAGAGCAATTATCCAGTATTTTGACATCCATGGCCGACATCGTCATCACTTTTAATCAGGATCGAACTATTCTTTTAAGCAATCCGCCAGCAGAAAAATTACTGCAGCAATGGATTTTTAAGAACGGGTCTTCTGAAGCGCAACCATTGCCTTCCGAAATGCTCCATATGCTTGACCATGTGTTGGATTTTGAAGAAGAAATCGAGGAAGAGCTTGAAATCGAAGGGGCTTATTATGCCATCAATTTCAGTCCTTTATACAGCGGCGCGTCTATTCGGGGAGCGGTTGCTGTCCTGCACAATATGACGGAACAGCATCGCTTGGAGAAGCTTAGAGAAGACTTTATCGCTAATGTATCGCATGAATTGCGGACACCGATTGCCATGCTCCAAGGCTATAGCGAAGCGATTCTCGATGATGTTGGTGCAACGGAAGAAGAACGCCGTGAAATGACGAAGATCATCTATGAAGAATCACAGCGGATGGGCCGTCTGGTTACCGATTTATTGAATTTGGCACGGATGGAATCGGGCCATATGCGCCTTTACAAAGAAATCGTTCAGCTGAATACTGCCATTGAAAGAATGACGCTTAAATTCTCCCAAATCGCTAAAGAAAATGACATTCAGTTGTTGTTTGAAACCGAGATTGATGATTGGGCGGCTTGTGATATGGATGAAGACCGGATTGAACAGGTCATGACCAATTTGATCGATAATGCAATTCGCCATACGCCTAAAGGAGGGCAAGTGGTGGTCCGTGTCGAAAATCAAGAAGAGTACGCCAAAATCTCGATCAACGATAATGGTGTAGGAATTTCAGAAAAAGATCTGGAATTCGTTTTTGAGCGATTCTATAAAGCGGATAAAGCCCGTACGCTCGGCAAGGGCGGTACAGGTCTGGGTCTTGCGATCGCCAGCAATATCATCCAGGCGCATGAAGGGAAAATCTATGCAGAAAGCAGAATGGGGCAAGGAACTTCATTTGTCTTTTTGCTGCCTTTGAAGAAAATGTAACTTTCTTTTAGGCTGGACGACTAATCCTAAGAACGGGGGGAGTAGAGTGAATGACTCCGTTTTTCATCGGTTATATGAAGAATACCATCAGGATGTTTTTCAGTTCCTGATTTATCTTGTGAAAAACAGGCACTTATCAGAAGACTTGATGCATGAAGTTTATATTCGTGTATTTCGTGCATATGACCGGTTTGAAGGGAAGAGTTCTGAGAAAACATGGCTTTTTTCGATTGCAAAAAATGTAGCAATCGATCATTTTCGGAAAACAGCTGTGCGAAAAAAACATTCCATGGAGTTTTTTGATTGGGAAACCCAGCAATTGGTGTCGACCGAAAGGATTCCTGAAGAAGTCTCCATGTTGAACGAAGATAAGATTTTACTCTATAAAACATTGGATACCTGCACAGGCGATCAGAAAATGGTGATCATCATGCGTTTTTTTCAGGATTTGTCGATAGCCGAAACGGCCGATATTTTAGGCTGGACGGAAGGCAAAGTAAAAACCACTCAACATCGTGCAATCAAAGCCTTGCGTGAAAAAATAATAGCCAAGGAAGGGGGAGATGAAAATGCCGAATAACAAATGGACCGATGATTCCATCGAAGATTTGTTGAAGGATTTCCCCGCAATAAAAGACCATCGGCCAAAAGAAGAAGTTTACAATCGGTTGGTTCAGAAAGAGAAAAGTCCAAAACGGCCGAAAAAATGGTTGCCTTTGCTGGCAGCTGCATTGGCGTTTATTACTATCGGCATTTTGGTTACTGCAATCATCAATCAAAATGGTATTGATTCTGCCCAAAACCCCCAAAATCCGGTCGAAGAACCTCAAGAACCTTCTGCTACCCAAGATGGTGCAGCAGAGGAAACAGGCGAGGTTCCTGAAGCGGAAGGAGCAGGAGGGTTTACCACAGCGCAGGTGGACGAGCCGTCACGGACTGCTGCCTATGAAGAACTGATCGGTGACCAAACACTGATGACGATCGGCCTCACTGAAAATGCATTTGTCGTGCCGGTATCGTTTTTGGTTCCTGAAGAACAGATAAATGCGGTTTTTGGAAATGCCGCTCCGTCTTCACTTGAGCTTTATCAGGAATTTGCAGATGACATCGATGAGACACTTCTCGGCTTTGACGAATACCATCCGTACGCTGGAAGCTTTGAAGAAACATCCATGGGTATTCGGCATCTATTGCCGCCTGACCATGCATACGACTTGGCTTCTGCAAGCATCGGTGTCTACTTCAATACCTTGGCAGCGACATTCCCGGATGCAAATGAAATTGAAATTGCCAATGAAGATGGATCGCCAGCAGAATTCGGCGAAATCGGTCCAGTAGAACCAATGAAACCTGAAGTGGAAAATCTCGCTTATTATTCTTATTCTGCTGCTAACGGCGAAGTTTACCTCGTTCCTGGATACGATATGCCGTTTGATACAGCAAATGAAGCAATTGAAGCGTTAGCGAAAAATCCAAATGATTTTTATCAGGCAACCATACCAATTGATACGGACTTTGAAATTACGGAAGCGGAAGGCATAATGCAAGTTGAATTTAAAGAGACAGTTGATTTGGACTCGCTAGATCAGCGGGAAGCGGTTCGGATGATTGAAAGTCTGGCCATGACCGCTGCGGCTTTTGATAAAGAACTGGCTATAACGGGCGTTCAGCCGGAAAAGTGGAACAGTTTCGACTTTAGCCAACCTTTGCCGGTTCCGTTAGCGCCGAACTTAATGGACTGGCCGATACCTTAATAAAAGAAGCGTTGTAAAACAAATATGTTTACAACGCTTCTTTTTTATACTAAGATTAGGCCATAACAAAATATCGATTCATCTTCGGGGCAGGGTGCAATTCCCTACCGGCGGTAATTGAACTCTGTTCATAAGCCCGCGAGCCGTAAAACGCAGGATTTGGTGAGACTCCAAAGCCGACAGTATAGTCTGGATGGGAGAAGGTGAAGGTGCGGACGTTTGTCGTTTACATGTAGACGGAACGCTTATTAAGTGTGCCTTTTCTCCCTTAAGTGTTTGTTGCTTAAGGGTTTTTATATGTAAATGCAGGGTCCAAGCCTTTCTTCTGGTGAATCACGACAAGGAGAGAGGAATATGAAGAACAAGAAGTTACAAACGATGATCGTAATTGGGATGTTGAGTAGTATTTCATTTATTTTAATGCTTTTCAATTTTCCGTTGCCAGCTTTACCTGCATTTTTGAAAGTTGATTTCAGTGACGTTCCTGCTTTGATCGCAGCCGTTACAATGGGGCCAGTTGCCGGAATATTAGTGGCATTCTTCAAAAATGTATTGGATTGGCTATTTGCTGGAAGCCCGACAGGCGTTCCCGTCGGCCATATGGCCAATTTCGTGACAAGCCTGCTATTCATCTTGCCGGTTTATGCCATCTACCACAAAGTAGCGACAAAGAAAGGCATGGCATTCGGATTGGCGATCGGTACATTATCGATGGCGATCGGCATGAGTGTATTGAATTACTTGGTCTTTCTGCCAATGTACACTTACTTCCTTAATATGCCAGCAGAAACAGGCAATGCCCTATTTGGCACCATCGTTTTAGGGATCCTACCATTCAATTTAATCAAAGGCGTACTTTTGACTGCGGTCGTTCTGTTGATGTTCAGCAGTATGCACACGTGGATCGAAAAGCAGCGTTCCTATTATTTATCATAGATAGAAAAGCGTAAGCAGCCGTTAAGCCCCGACAAGCGCTTGAAGCTTTACCGGGAATGGCGTGCTTTGCCATACAGCTGGGTTGACTTATGACCCTAGGACCTGGGCCGCTGGAGTCTGGCCTTAAAAGAAAAGCTGAAGCTGACATAACGCAATAAAAAGAAGGCGTTCGGGAGTATATACTCCCGAACGCCTTTTCCATTTAAATCAGTCTTCGTATTTTAAAGGGTCGCCTTCGAATGATGAATCTGCAACTTTGATGGAGTCTGTTGGACATCCTTCAAATGCATCTTCCATGTCTTCCTCGAGTTCGTCTGGAACTTGTTCTGTCCCCATGTTATTATCTAAAATAACAAATGCGATTCCTTCGTCGTCATAATCATAAATATCAGGTGCCGCTGCACCACAAGCACCACAAGCGATACAAGTATCCTTGTCGACAATGGTATACTTAGCCATATTGTTTTCCTCTCCTTTATCTCCGAACAAGTTCAGTTATACTATCGTTTTTATTCTAAAGGTGTTTGAGTAGTTTTTCAACCCAAAACCGCTAGGGGGCGCAAGCTTGTTATTCACCGAACTGATTTTGGCCATTATGAAAGCCGTCGACAGGCAGCGGACGCTCACTTCCCCATTTCATTTGATCAAAGGAAAGAAGTCCGGCCAGACCATCCAGGATATCGGTTATTTCAACCTATATCCTTATTTCGGCGTGTTACCTAAACTGGATAAGAAAGCCTATGACCAAGCGGTTCAGCGCTTGTTTATGGAGGGGTATTTGTTGGAAAATGAACAGGTAATTGAATTGACTCCGAAAGCGCTGGATGCTGAGGTCGCTCCATCCCCGTTAAATGGCTGGAAATACCGTGGAAATGAGATTATTTTCTTTCAACGGTTGTCACTAATTGTTCAAACTTTATCTAATACGAGCCAAGGCATTAAAATATTTGATCCCATTGTCAATAAGGAAGAAGTGCAGGCATGGGTCAAAACGTATTTGAAGCGAATCGGATTTCGGGATTTAACAGTCGTACAAACGTTTAAAGAGCAACTATTGGCCACCTTAACCAATACGAAAATATCAGAAATACATAAAATGATCCTGATGGAGCGTTTATCAGGACATGAATTGAGTGGGCTAACATGGCAGCAGATCGCCGATTCCAAGGAGTTGGCGATTCTGGATGCCCAATTGATGTTCGTGGAAGCACTGCATGGATGGATGGCTGCCATTGAACACGCAAAACCATCCCTGCTCATTGGATTAATGGAAGGAATCATTCAGCAGTCTTCTTTGACAGAAACCGCCAAACGCACAGAAAAATTATTTGAAAGAGGATTTTCATTGGAACAAATAGCTTCTTTGCGGCAATTGAAAACCAGCACCATAGAAGATCACTTCGTGGAATTGGCGATGAACGATCCCTATTTCAATTTTACGCCGTTTGTAGATCCGCAGTTGTATGAAGCCATCATTGCTGAAAGCCGGCAACGAAAAACGAAAAGATTGCGTGATATCAAAGAGCATTTGCCTCAAGCCAGTTATTTTCAAATCCGTTTGGCTTTAGCCATTAGGGAGGAACAAGGATGAATCTAGAGAAATTATTGTATTCTGCCTACGGTTTTTCTTCATTCCGTCCAGGTCAACGGGAGATCGTCGAGCAGGTATTGGCTGGAAAAGATGTCATTGCACTGCTGCCGACAGGAATGGGGAAATCCATCTGTTACCAGCTTCCAGCAAAGATTCTGCCTAACAGTGTATTGATTATTTCCCCGTTATTGTCTTTAATGCAAGATCAAGTGGCGCAGTTGAAGAAGATGGGGGAAAAATCAGTAGTTGCTATCAATTCTTTTCTGAAGCCTGAGGACAAAGAAAAGGTATGGAGCAATCTGGGCTCCTATAAATTCATTTTTGTTTCACCGGAAATGCTGGTTCAGCCATATGTGAAACAAAAGCTTCAGCAAATACGAATTTCCTTACTGGTTGCTGATGAAGCCCATTGCATTTCTCAATGGGGATTTGATTTCCGGCCGGATTATTTGCGGATTTCAGAAATCCTGCCCGCTTTAAACTTTCCGCAAGTACTGGCATTGACGGCGACTGCTACAGATAAAGTAACGGAGGAAATAAGGGAATACTTATCCTTGAAAGAACCCTATATCTATAGGCATCCAATGGACAGGGAAAATATTGTCTATGATATCAAGAAATTCGATGACCAACGTGACAAGCTTGAATTTCTGAAGGGGTTTATTCGTAAGTTCAGCGGTCCCGGAATCATTTACGCAGGAACTAGAAAAAAGTCCCAAGAACTTTCTTCTCTTTTGGCAGAACAGGGAGTTTCTTCGGCATTTTACCATGGCGGTATGGAACATCAGGACCGTGTCTTTGTCCAACAGCAATTTCAAAACGGAGAGCTGCAATGGATCTGCTCAACAAATGCTTTTGGCATGGGTGTCCATATACCGAATATCCGGCACGTCATCCACTTTCAATTGCCGACTTCGATAGAAGGTTATGTTCAAGAAGTGGGAAGGGCCGGACGGGATGGACAGCCGGCATTGGCTACCCTGCTTTATGCGCAAGGAGATGAAGCTTTGCTGGAAAGTTTGGTGATGGATGACTTGCCGACACAGCATGAAATCGAAGCTGTTTATCGAAACGGCACGGCTGCAACTCATTTAATCGACCAAGGAATTGTCCGGGAGACGGCTTTTCGGGTTGCTTCTTATTGGATCACCAAATTGCCATTGGAAGGCGTAAACAAGCAAATGGAGCTTCTGAGACGAGGGAAATGGGAGCAGGCGGCAAAAATCCGTGAATTGCTGTCATTGGAAAGTTGTTTGCGGAGCTATATCATCAGCTGTTTTGATCAACAGCTTGCCGATAAGCCTTCGAATTGCTGTATCAACGATGGAATCAATTATGAAGTGTTTGCGGAGTTTTTGCCTCCGGCAGAAAAGCAGCAACCGCTTGATTGGCAAGATCGATTGCGTGTAATATTACCTATATAAGATTCTCGTTAACTGTCATTTACAAATGAGTCTTTTTTCGTCATAATAGATATATTAGTACAGATAGGGGTCGTCATGAATGGGAAATAACAGTTATTATGAGTCGGTTGAAAAAAACCGGCAGGAAATATCGATAGACAAAAATTCTGCTTTGTCGAGAGCAGCTCAGCGACAGGCACAAAAGCCTAGGCCAAACCCTAAAAAGAACAAAAGCCTATTGATGCCTGCGTTATTCTTTATTTTTATCTTAATACCCGTTACTTTACTGATTTTTGTAGCTTTCTTATATGAACCCGATGATTCATTGACAGCTAAACCTGCAGAAAATGAAGTGAGTTTTGAGATGAATTCCCAACCATCCAATTCTGCTGTAGTGGCGGCCGAGGAAGAAGAAAAAGAAAAAGACAAAGAAAAAGCGAAAAAAGCAGCTGAAGAAAAAGAGAAAGCTGCTGCAGAAAAAAAACAAGCTGAGAAAAAAGCTGCTGCAGAAGCCGATGCCGCTGAGAAAGCTGAAGCTGAAGCAAAGGCGAATGCTGAAGCTAAGGCAATAGCCGATGCACAAGCGAAGGAAAAAGCTGAAGCAGAGGCCAAAGCGAAGGCGGATGCAGAAGCGAAAGCCGTTGCTGATGCTCAAGCGAAAAAAGAGGCAGAAGCGAAAGCCGCTGCTGAAGCCCAGGCGAAAAAAGAAGCGGAAGCAAAAGCTGAAGCGGATAAAAAAGAAGAAGTGCCAAGCGCAAACGGCAAAACTTACGTGGTCCAGTCCAGTGAAACGCTTTACCGCATCGCCGTCAATAATTACGGTGCTGCAGGAGCCGCTGCGGCAGTCGAAAAGATCAAACAGGCTAATGGCTTGAGTTCAAACAGCATCAGCCCTGGCCAGACATTGATTCTGCCATAAGCAAATTCGGCTGATTAATAAACTTCCGAAAAGGGAATAGATGTTTATAGATTATAGAAGTGAGGCGAGCAGATGTTTGTAAAAAGCGTAATGGTCAAAAGAGAAAAATGCCATACTGTGCAGTTGGATGATTCCGTACAAGTAGGTTTTGAGTTGCTGGAAAAATACACAATTGATGCATTGCCTGTAGTGGAGGGAACCGAGTACAAAGGGATCTTCACTTGGTATTATGCCTATCGCGCATTTTTCCATTCCGGAAAAACAAAAGAAGAGTTTGCCAAAACCACTAAGGTCCGTGACGTCATTGTAAATGAAGATGTGTATTTGAATATCAATGATGTTTATGAAAAAGCATTGGTGGAATTGAATGATTTCCCGATCATTGCAGTTGTTGAAGACCATCAATTTTTGGGGATTGTAACGAGGTTTGATGTTGTCAATCAATTGCAAAGTGCTTTTGGCATGGACAGACCGGGCTATCGCATCACATTTACATCCGTAGAATCAGAAGGCCGTATCGGCCGCCTTGGTGAGATCATCGAAAAGTTCAAGGAATCGGTTGTTTCCCTTGTGACATTTGATGAGACCAATAAAATGGTTCGCCGCATTGTCCTGAAAATTGAAAAGAAAGACAACATTGACCGTTTTGTAAAAGAACTGGAGAAATCCGGCTTCCGTGTCTTGGATATCGCAGAAGATTAATTTTAAACTAAAATGAAAAAGCATAAGCCTCGCTTATGTTTTTTTCGTTTTTTGGAAGGACGCATCCCCTGATGAAATATTTTATCCGATTAGCTCTAGCAGCTTTTGCGCTGCTTCTTTTTATGGTGCGAAACGCTTTTGCGGAAAAGCTGAATAAGCAAACTATCCATCTGGCCTCAGAAAAGCCATTTGATCCATTTCAACTTCTTTTCATAGCAGATATCCATAGACGAACCATTAAAGCTGATCTTATTGATTTTCCGATCGATCTTATTGTCATCGGAGGCGATCTAGTCGAAAAGGGAGTGCCTTTGAAGCGAGTCGCTGAAAATATCAAAAACCTGACAGCTATCGCACCTGTTTATTTTGTATGGGGAAATAATGATCGTGAAGTGGATGAAACTTCACTCAGAAAAATTTTCGCGCATTACGGTGTGACTGTGCTGGATGACGAATCGGTGTCGCTATTCGGCAATAGCCGGTTGAAACTGGTTGGGCTGGATCATTTCGCTTACAAACCTGATGGCTTTGACAATGCATTTAAAGCTGTTGAAGTCGGTGATACCGTATTGTTTGTATCCCATACCCCTTTTGATTTTTGGAAAATCAAAGGGCCTTATTCAGCCGAATTGCTGCTGGCTGGCCATACTCACGGTGGCCAGATACGCATTGGTCCTTTCGGACTGTTTAAAAAAGGCTCGCTGAAAGTGAAAGAGGACCGGGTGGAGTTGATCAGCAATGGATTCGGTACGACAACACTCCACTTGCGTCTGGGAGCTCCAGCCGAATTTCATGTGCTGACCATAAAGCCTAAATTGAAATAAAATTTGTCACAAAGTGGATCCATCCATTATGCTTAAACAAGGATCAAGTACAGGAGATGTTTTGGAATGGAATATGTAGATGCTCTTATTATTGGAGGCGGCCCATGCGGATTGTCGGCCGCCATTGAATTGAAAGAAATCGGACTGCAGACGGTTGTGATTGAAAAAGGCAATATCGTTAATGCGATTTTCAATTACCCGACGCATCAAACCTTTTTCAGCACAAGTGAAAAGCTGTCTATAGGCGATGTCCCGTTCATCATTGAAGGACGCAAGCCGAAGCGCAATCAGGCGCTGGTCTATTATCGTGAAGTGGTAAAACGGAGCGGCATAAAAGTGCAGCCGTTTGAGACCGTGGAGCACGTGGAACGGAACGAGCAGGACGGTTCGTTCAGCGTCAAGACTTCAAAAGGCTATTATCAAGCAAAATATGTCATAGCGGCAACGGGCTATTACGATCAGCCCAATGCCTTGAATGTAGAAGGTGCAAAACTGCCGAAAGTGATGCATTATTTCAAAGAAGGCCATCCTTATTTTGATCAGGATGTGTTAATCATAGGGGGCAAGAACTCTGCTGTCGATGCTGCTCTGGAATTACATAAAGCAGGCAGCCGCGTCACGGTCTCCTATCATGGAACGAGCTACTCGAAAAGCATAAAACCATGGATTCTTCCGGAATTTGACGGTTTGGTAAGAAAAGGTGAAATCACCATGTTGTTTGATTCGATGGTCGACAAAATAACAGATACCAGCGTGGAACTGACTGTCAACGACCAAAAAGAAACGATTCCCAACCACTTCGTCTTTGCCATGATCGGCTATCATCCAGACCATGCTTTCTTAAAGTCGATGGGAATTTCCATTGATCCGGCTTCCGGTCGCCCGACTTTCAATGAGCAAACAATGGAAACCGAAGTGGAGAACCTTTATATCGCCGGCGTGATTGCGGCAGGCAATAATGCCAATGAAATCTTTATTGAAAATGGGCGCTTTCATGGACAGCAAATTGCGGAAGCTATTGCAAAAAAAGAAAGCACAGTTTAAATGTGCTGAGCTTGTAGCCAAAAGAATATTTATGTCGTTCAAAGAGTGAATATGCAATTTATTGTCTTTCTATTGGATCCTACACTCCAGGCGGACGCTTTCCTGCGGGCTTGCGCCGAACTAACTCGGACTGGCGCCCGAGTGGATTTCGACACTTCGCTATCCCGCAGGAAGCGAGTCGGGCTGTGCCTGACTCGTTTGCGACGAAGCTAGCGAAGCGATGCAGGAGCATATCTTTGCCCTTCGCCGCCTTGCGCTTCGGATCTTTGTATGAAGAAGCTACCAAGTTTATTGGGACGATGGTTTCCGGATTCTGACTAGCAGGCGATTTCCTTTGTTTGAAGCTACACGCCTCTGATCGGGCCGGCCACGGAGACTCCTCTGGAAGCAGCGCAGCGATGCAGGAGCACTGGTTTTTCGAGTGACGAGGAGGCTGAAGCTGAGTCCATGGAAAGCGAAGTGGCCAGTTCGGTTGGAGTTATACACTGTTATTCATTTTGAATAGACTTTGTCTCTAGTCTGAGCACAGTTTAAATGTGCTTTCTTTTTTTGTTTTGATTTGAACGGATATAAACCGTGAACAAGAAAGGGTGTTTATTTATGAAAAAGAAAGTTTCACTAATTACAACGGGCGGAACAATTGCCAGCAGGCAGGTGTCTAACGGGCTCTTGAAATCCGGAGCGATTTCAGGAAAGGAATTGGCTGAACTTTGCCAACTTCCTGAAGAAATAGAAGTCAAAGTGATTGACGTATTTCAATTGCCGAGCATGCATATCGGATTCGATCAAATGCTGGAAATCAGAGAAGCCATCCTCCGGGAACTTCAGGATCCGGAAGTGGAAGGGGTTGTCGTTACACATGGCACGGATACATTGGAAGAAACCGCTTATTTCCTGGACCTGACAATCGGCGATGATCGGACGGTTGTCGTTACGGGGTCTCAACGTTCACCTGAAGAAGTTGGAACCGATGTTTATTCAAACCTGCGCAATTCCATTTATGTGGCTGTAGATCATAATTTAAGAGGCATAGGGGCTGTGGCAGTCTTTAACGAACGGATTTACAGCGGCAAATACGTAAAAAAAGTCCATTCCAGCAATCTGCAGGGATTTGATTCGTTTGGGCATGGTTATTTAGGTATCATCGACAATGACACGGTACGTGTATACCAGAAACCTGTAATGCACGAAGTCCATTTGGTTGAAAGTCCATTGCCAAGAGTGGATATCATAAAATGCCATTCCGGACAGGATGGTTACTTGATTGATATGTTGGTGGCAGGGCCAACTAAAGGGATTATTTTGGAAGCGGCAGGAAGAGGCCAGGTATCACCGCATATGGTGGAAGCGATTGACCATGCAATCAGACAAGGGATTCCCGTAGTAGTGACGACCAGTGCGGAGGAAGGAAATGCTTATCCGGCTTATAGCTATCCGGGAAGCGCGCATGATTTGCTGACTCGGGGTGTCATTCTTGGAAGTGACTATGACAGCAAAAAAGCGCGCATCAAACTTGCGGTCTTATTGTCTGCCGATGCGGACATTCCAGCGAATGCTTTTGAAAGATAGGGAATCTTAAAAGACAGCTCAGGAAACCTGAAAATCATGGCAATAAACATGATACAATTAAGGTAATACAAACAAAGGGGTATAGCGTATGATTATTTTATTAACTGTAGCAATAGCCCCGAGTTTAGCACTGTTCAGTTACTTGTATTTGCGTGATCAATTTGCCAGTGAACCTTCGAAGCTGCTGTTTCAAAGTTTTTTATACGGAGCTATTTTGACTTTTCCAATTCTATTTGTCCAATATGTATTCGATGCTGAAGGCGTTTTTACCAGCGGCTTTGCCCAAAATGTCATTTTTTCCAGTGTAATCGAAGAATTTTTCAAATGGCTGGTTTTATTGATAGCTGTATACCGCCATGTCGATTTTGAAGATCCTTATGACGGGATTCTTTATGGAGCCAGTGTTTCTCTGGGATTTGCGACGGTGGAAAACATTTTGTATTTACTGGAATTTGGATTGCAGACCGCATTTCTGCGGGCATTTTTGCCGGTATCCAGCCATGCTTTGTTCGGCGTTGTCATGGGCTATTATTTCGGGAAAGCAAAATTCTCGAAAAGCAGCCAGCGCAGGCGTTGGCTTGGCTGGGCATTCCTCAGCTCAGTGATTCTGCACATGGCTTATAATACCAGTCTATATGTCTACGATAATATCATGTATGGAGCGATTCCATTTATGCTGTTTCTCTGGTGGTTTGGCCTTAAAAAAGTCAAACAGGCGCATTTGCTCTCTTTATCGCATTACCATGACCGCAATTCATCGATGCAATCCAGCGAACTGAAATAAATACCCGAAGAAAAGCCTCGATCTTAAAGGCTTTTTTTGTTGGAGAAATTTTGCTTTCAGCCGATCATTTTATGTTTGGAGTTAAGTTCAGCCCGGGCGCTGGTGCATTTCTTATGGTAAAATATGATGAATACATATGATGAGGTGACTATTTTGACGAAACCGATACAAATAGCAATTGATGGACCGGCAGCTGCGGGCAAAAGCACGATTGCAAAAATCGTGGCCGAAAAGCTGGGTTATGTTTACATCGATACGGGTGCAATGTACCGAGCTATCACATTAAAAGCATTAAATGAAGGCATTAATATGGCCAGCAATACAGAGGCAGGCAAATTATTGGCAGAAACGGAAATTGATCTGCAGCCGTCAGAAGATGGCCAATTGGTTTTTTTGGATAAAAAAGATGTAACAGAAGCAATCCGTTCTCAGCATGTGACAAAGGCTGTTTCAGAGATGGCTGCACATGAATTGGTCCGGTTGCGTATGGTGGAGCTCCAACAGCAATTGGCTGAAGCGCGCGGAGTGGTTATGGATGGCCGGGATATCGGAACACATGTCCTTCCACACGCTGCGCTGAAAGTGTTTATGTCGGCATCCGTAGAAGAACGTGCGAGAAGAAGATTTGAAGAAAATAAGAAAAGAGATATCCTGACTCCGCTAGAAGAGCTTCAGGCTGAAATCGCCAAACGGGATAAAATGGACAGCGAACGTGAAGTTGCTCCGCTTCGGCAGGCGGATGACGCCATTTATCTCGATACAACCGCTTTGACGATTGATCAGGCGGCACAGAAAATATTGAAACTGGCTGAAGAGAGGTTGGTGTAAAGTGAATTTATATGCAGTTGGCAAAGGTTTGGTCAAAACCGTATTAAGCCCTTTATATCGTTTCGAAGTCATCGGAGCTGAAAATTTTCCGAAAGAAGGCGGCATTCTTCTATGTTCCAATCATATTCACGCGCTCGATCCGCCTGTTGTCGGAATGACAGCACCAAGAACCGTTCATTTTATGGCAAAAGAGGAACTATTTAAAGCTCCGATCCTCGGACCGATCCTTCCGAAAGTCAATGCCTTTCCTGTAAAACGTGGGATGAGTGACCGCGAAGCGCTCCGGACTGCTTTAAAGATCCTAAAAAGCGGCGAAGTTGTCGGACTGTTTCCTGAAGGAACCCGTTCAACTGACGGCGTCCTAAAAAAAGGGCTGAGCGGTGCAGGTTTTTTTGCGCTGCGAGGCAATGCGGATGTAATGCCTTGTGCAATCATCGGACCTTATAAAGCGTTTCGCAAAGTAAGGGTGGTGTACGGTGAGCCGATTCTAATGCAGCCGTTCCGTGAACGAAAAGCATCGGTAGATGAGGTAACCGAAGCCATAATGGCAAGCATCCAGAAGATTCTGGACAACTATGCTGAGAATAAGTGATAATTTTTGTTTTTATTAGAGAATTCGAATAAAATAGAAGGTGGATAGTTTGTGAAGGAGGGCTACTTATGTCAGAGGAAACGAACATGATGGAAAACCGTGACTTCCAAACAGGAGATCGCGTGAAGGGGATAGTGGCAAAAATTGAAGAAAAGGCAGTAACCGTAACAATTGAAGGGGCACCTTTTGATGGCATTATACCCATTAGTGAGTTATCGAGCCTGCATATCGAAAAAGCGTCGGATTCTGTACAAGTCGGTGATGAACTGAATCTGATCATCACGAAAGTGGAAGATGAAAATTTTGTTTTATCCAAACGCAAAGTCGATGCCGAACAGGCATGGGACGAATTGGAGAAAAAGTTTGAATCTGGTGAGATTATCGAAGCTGAAGTGAAAGACGTTGTGAAAGGCGGTTTGGTAGTCGATTTGGGCGTGCGCGGATTCGTACCGGCTTCTTTAGTGGAAGACTATTTTGTTGAGTCTTTCGAGGACTACAAAGGCAAAGTGCTGACTTTCAAGATTGTAGAAATGGAAAAAGAAAACAATCGCCTGATTCTTTCTCACCGAGCGGTGGTCGAGAAGGAAAAAGAATCCCAGAAAGAGCAGGTAATGGAACACATTCACGCTGGAGACGAGCTGAAAGGGAAAGTTCAACGGATTGCTTCTTTCGGTGCTTTTGTCGATATCGGAGGAGTGGACGGTTTGGTCCATATCTCGCAGCTGTCGCATGAGCATGTAGAAAAGGTATCTGATGTTGTTACGGAAGGGCAGGAAGTGACTGTCAAAGTGCTGTCTGTCGACCGTGATTCAGAACGCATTTCCTTGTCCATTAAAGATACCTTGCCAGGGCCATGGGATTCCATCGATGAAAAAGCGCCGAAAGGTTCTGTTCATGCCGGAACAGTTAAGCGCTTGGTCAGCTATGGTGCATTTGTGGAAGTATTGCCCGGAGTTGAAGGGCTGGTCCATATTTCTCAAATCGCCCACAAGCATATCGCGACACCGAATGAGGTGCTGACAGAAGGCCAAGAAGTTCAGGTCAAAGTGTTGGAAGTCAACAAAGCAGACAAACGCTTGTCCCTCAGCATCAAAGAATTGCTGGAAAAAGAAAGCGGCCAGGATTTTTCTGAGTACGATATGCCTGAAGAATCGACCGGATTCTCGATCAGTGATGTAATCGGTGATAAACTGAAAGGCTTTAAATCCGAATAATATGTCGAGAGCTCAGCGTAAAATGGATCATATACAATATGCTTTATCCACAGGACAAAGCAAAAAAAACATGTTCAATGATATTCGTTTCGTGCATCAGGCTTTACCGGATAGCGCGGTATCAAGTATCAGCATAAAACCGAAAACAGGTGATTTGAACTTGAAATCACCTGTTTTTATTAATGCCATGACAGGTGGCGGAGGCAGAGATACTGAACAGTTGAATGGCCTGCTTGCGCGAGTTGCCAAAGAGACGGGAGCAGCCATGGCGGTCGGATCACAAATGTCGGCACTTAAAGACCGTAATGAGCGGCAATCTTATGCTATCGTGCGAAAAGAAAATCCGCATGGCATCCTATTTGCCAATCTGGGAAGCGAAGCTACGGTCCAGCAGGCACAGGAAGCAGTCGAAATGATCGAAGCCAATGCTCTGCAAATCCACTTGAATGTGGTGCAGGAATTGACGATGCCTGAAGGGGATCGTGATTTCCGTGGGGCATTCGACCGTATACAGGCAATCGCTGAACAGCTCCAAGTCCCGGTGATTGTTAAGGAAACAGGTTTTGGAATGTCCCGGGAAGCGGCTGAAAAATTAGCGGGAACTGAAGTTGCAGCTATTGATGTCAGTGGCTTTGGCGGCACGAATTTCGCCTCGATTGAAAACGAACGCCGCAGAAGAAAGCTGGCCTATTTTGAAGATTGGGGAATTCCGACAGCCGCAGCAATTGTGGAAGTGAAGAGCGTCTTTAAAAAGATGGTTCTCGCATCTGGTGGCATACAGGATGCCCAGGACATGATCAAAGCCTTTTTATTGGGTGCGGATGCTGTCGGCTTGGCAGGCTCTTTTTTGAAGACAGCCATGCAAGAAGGCGAAAAGCAGCTGATCGAAGAGATAGAAGCGCTGCATGAAGACTTAGCGATGATGATGACGGCTCTCGGAGCTGAAAACCTGACGGATCTGCAGAAATGTCCTGCGGTCATTTCGGGAGAATTGGCGCAGTATCTCAGTGCCAGAGGCTTTAGTCCGGCTTCATATGCAAATCCGAAGAAAAACTGAATATTACACATTTAAAGGGGATGGACATTTAACTGATGCCATCGCCTTTTTCGTGTATAATAGGCATATCAGAAGTGGAAGGATGAATTTTATATGTCAAAACCGGTAGTAGCAATAGTTGGCCGGCCGAACGTTGGTAAGTCCACGATTTTTAATCGCGTGGTAGGAGAACGGGTTTCCATAGTGGAAGATATTCCAGGAGTAACGCGTGACCGTATTTACAGCTCGGCAGATTGGCTGACACATGAATTTAATATTATAGATACGGGAGGCATCGATCTTCGTGACGAGCCATTCCTTGAACAAATCCGTCAACAGGCAGAAATTGCCATGGACGAAGCGGATGTCATCATTTTCCTTGTCAACGGGCGTGATGGTGTCACAACGCAAGATGAACAAGTAGCCAAAATTCTTTATCGTACAAAAAAACCGGTCATTCTGGCCGTCAATAAAATCGACAATCCCGATATGCGCCACCTGATCTATGATTTTTACACATTGGGAATGGGCGAGCCTTTTCCTCTTTCAGGATCTCACGGATTGGGTCTAGGGGATCTTTTGGACGAAGTGGCCAAAAACTTTCCGACCGAAGACGATGAGGAGTATCCGGATGATGTCATCAAATTCTCATTGATCGGCCGTCCAAACGTCGGCAAATCTTCTCTTGTAAACTCATTTTTAGGGGAAGAACGCGTTATTGTGAGCGAAGTCGCGGGAACGACACGCGACGCTATCGATACGCAATATGAATACAATGATCAGCCGTATGTCATTATCGACACGGCGGGAATGCGCAAAAAAGGGAAAGTTTATGAAACAACTGAGAAGTACAGTGTATTGCGCGCTTTGCGTGCCATCGAACGCTCAGACGTTGTTTTAGTGGTCTTGAACGCAGAAGAGGGCATTCAGGAGCAGGACAAAAAAATTGCCGGTTATGCACATGAAGCTGGCAAAGCAGTCATTATCATTGTCAACAAATGGGATGCTGTTGAAAAAGATGAAAAAACCATGAATGTCATGACACGCAAAATCCGTGAGCATTTCCTGTTTCTGGATTATGCACCGATTATGTTTGTGTCGGCAATCAGCGGCAAGCGCGTCCACAATATTTTGGAAATTGTCAATAAAGTCAATGACAACCATTCAAGACGAATCCAATCGAGTATTTTGAACGAAGTGATCGAAGACGCAGTAGCCATGAACCCGGCACCATCAGACAAAGGCCGTCGTCTGCGTGTTTATTATGCAACCCAAGTGGCCATCAAGCCTCCGACATTCGTTGTCTTTGTCAACGAGCCGGAGATGATGCACTTCAGTTATGAACGCTTCTTGCAAAACCGGATTCGTGAGAGTTTCGATTTTGAAGGAACTCCGCTTCGTCTTATCACGAGAGCGCGTACTTAAGGTAAAAAGGTGGTTTAATCTTATGGAAAAAGTTTCTGTTTTTGGAGCAGGAAGCTGGGGAACTGCGTTGAGTTATGTACTTGCTCAAAACAACCACAATCTATTGCTCTGGACACATCGTCAGGAGCAAGCAGACGAAATTAACCAGCATACCAATAAACGCTATTTGAAAGATACACAGCTACCGGAAAATCTGAAAGCAACCAGCGATTTATCAGAAGCTGTTGAGCATGGAGATATTTATGTATTGGCTGTTCCGACCAAAGCCATCCGTGAAGTCTGCCAGGACATTAAAAAAAGTCTGAATCGGAAAATTCTGTTCGTCCATGTTTCTAAAGGAATCGAACCGGATTCCTTAAAACGGATCAGCGAAATGATCCGTGAAGAAATTCCGGAGCAATGGATTGAAGATGTTGTCGTCCTGTCCGGACCCAGCCATGCGGAAGAAGTAGTGCAAGAGCATCCAACGACTGTAACGGCTGCCTGTGCGAACACAGAAGCAGCCAACCGCATTCAGGATCTGTTCATGAACCATTATTTCCGTGTTTATACGAATACCGATGTAATCGGTGTGGAAATCGGCGGAGCCTTGAAGAACATCATTGCTCTGGCTGTTGGAATCACAGACGGCTTGGGCTACGGCGACAACGCCAAAGCTGCTATCATGACGCGGGGGCTGGCTGAAATTGCACGCCTCGGTGTGAAGATGGGTGCAACTCCGTTAACTTTCTCCGGTTTGACCGGTGTGGGTGATTTGATCGTGACTTGCACCAGTGTGCATTCACGTAACTGGCGGGCAGGAAACATGCTTGGCAAAGGAAAATCATTGGACGAAGTGCTGGAAGAAATGGGCATGGTTGTCGAAGGGATACGGACGACGAAAGCAGCGTATCAATTATCAAAAGCTTATGACGTTCCGATGCCGATTACGTCTGCACTTTATGCCGTTCTATTCGATAATGTGTCGACCGATGACGCTGTTGAAAAGCTGATGGGCCGCATGAAGAAGAACGAAATGGAAGATTTGATCAACTTGCTTTAATTGTCACAAAAGAAGAGGGTGCAAGCTGCAGCCTCTTCTTTTTTTATGCTATACTATTGACTGAAACAGTATGAAAGGCGGGCATTTATGAGTGCGTTAGATAAAATGTGGGTATCGTTTGCCGGAATTGCTTTTTTGATGATTTCGATGGGTTTTATCTACTTGAGCAGATACAAGTTAAAAAATGGCATCCTTAAATTTATTTTTGCGCTAGTTGCTTACATTTTGCTGATTCTTGG
Source organism: Planococcus notacanthi (assembly GCF_030407825.1). NCBI lineage: Bacteria > Bacillati > Bacillota > Bacilli > Caryophanales > Caryophanaceae > Planococcus > Planococcus notacanthi. The sequence continues at coordinate 667,160 of NZ_JASDCQ010000001.1, forward strand.
ATTCTTTATCATGATATTCATAGTATTCAGCGGCCCTACAGGCGGCGCTTGAGGTGAGGAAAATGAAAAAACCGACAATGTTTATTCTGCTTTTGCTCATTACCGTCTTTTTGACGGCCTGCGGATATCCGCAAAGTGAGAGAGCGGAGAACCAGATTCCTTATGAGGATCAATTGATTACCGTACAAAATGCAGTAAATCAATACAGAGGTGCATCAGGCGGCTTGTTGCCGATCAAAACTCGGGATATGGAAGTGGACCAATATATTAAGTACCCGATCGATTTTTCGAAAATCGTACCGGATTATACAGCAGAGGTCCCGACTAACGCATTTGAAACGGGCGGCATTTTTCAATATGTCCTGATGGATGTAGAAGAGAATCCAACCGTAAAACTTGTGGATTTGCAGGCGGCAGAAGCAATCAGATCCGTGAATGTGCGGAAAAGTGCAAACGGCGGAAAAGCGCCGATTTCTGAAATCCTTGCAGACAATGTTTATAAGTTCAATCACGATGCGATGGGGTTCTCGGAAGAACCGACAGTAGTCAGCCCATACAGTGGCCGTAATTTGCCGATGGTCATTACGGGCAGCGGAGATGTCTATATTGATTACTCGATGGATCTCTATTCAGCTCTTCAGGAATATGAAGGGGAGCTGGAAGCCGGTCAAGACATTCGCTTTATTCTGTACGAAGACCATGCAGTGGTGCCAGCTTATTCACTTCCGTACACTATAAATGAAGACAACGAACCGGTATTCTTAACCGAGTAAAAAACATTGATATGACGCGTTTTTAATAGAAATGACCCCTTTTTAGAAAATTTTGTTAGTATTTGGGGGTTTTATTGAAAAAGCAGGCTGTTTGTTGTTGCTATGCGATTTTCGATGTGATACTCTTTTTACAGGATTGATGGTTGCATCCCCTTTGAGAGGAGGTGAATAGCATGAACAAAACAGAATTAGTGAACTCTGTTGCTGAAGCAGCTGAACTTTCTCGTAAAGACGCTGCCAAAGCAGTTGACGCTGCATTTGAGACGATTCAAGACGCTCTTACTAAGGGTGAAAAAGTACAGTTGATCGGATTCGGTAACTTTGAAGTACGCGAACGCGCGGCCCGCAAAGGACGTAACCCACAAACTGGTGCTGAAATTGAGATCGCTGCAAGCAAAGTTCCTGCATTTAAGCCAGGTAAAGCGCTTAAAGACGCAGTGAAGTAAGCTTTAGCCTCTGTACATAGGATGACTTTTGCGAGACACAATCTTGCAGAAGTCATTCTTTTTTTGAGTCAACAATTTTGCGAAACACCTGTGCGTATGCTACGATTCATGTGAGAAAAGCGGAAGGAGCCGTTAAGACCCGACAGGCATAAGGCAGACCGGCAGAGTGGCGTTTTTTGCCGCACAGCTGGGCTGACTTATGACCCCGAGGGTCTGGCTCCCGACGCTAGACAGTGAGAAAAGCGGAGGCGATCGAGCAAAACCCGACGGGCATAAGACGGGCCGCCGAAGTGGCGCACTTTGCCACACAGGCGGCACGGCTTATGACCCCGAGGGTTTGATCGCCGAAGCTAGACAGTGAGAAAAGCGGAGGCGGCCGTTCTGCTCCGACAGGCATAAGACGATCTGGCGAAGCGGCGTACTTTGCCGCACAGCCAGAGTGGCTTATGACCCGAGGTGCAGGCCGCCGAAGCTAGACGGTGAAAAAAGCGGAGGCGGCTAAGGAAGGTAACCTAAAACCGCGGCTTCCTGCCGCAACGGTTACCTGACCCACATCCTGCGGGCCGCCGGAGCTGTACAATGAGAAATATGCACATACAAGTGGAGATTGCTGACATACAAAGAAAATCCACCGGTTAGCCATCCTGCTGCCAAAAAAATAACCGATTCGTCTTCAACAGGAGGAAACAGAATGATAGATGTGAAAGCACAAACAGTAGACCTAGATAAAATTGAAAAAGCTGTCTCGATGATTTTGGAAGCAGTTGGGGAAGACGTAAGCCGAGAAGGATTACAGGATACGCCTAAAAGGGTAGCTAAGATGTACGCCGAAGTATTTTCTGGATTAAAAGAAGATCCAAGAGAATATTTTAAAACAGTTTTTCATGAAGGCCACGAAGAACTCGTGCTCGTTAAAGATATTCCTTTCTACTCGATGTGCGAACATCATCTTGTTCCGTTTTTCGGAAAGGCACATATCGCCTATATTCCTCGCGACGGAATCGTGACAGGATTAAGCAAACTGGCTCGTGCTGTGGAGACGGTCGCTAAACGCCCGCAGCTGCAGGAACGCATTACTTCTACGATTGCAGACTCTCTGATGGAAACCTTAAACCCGCATGGCGTATACGTCATGATTGAAGCAGAACATATGTGCATGACTATGAGAGGCATTAAGAAGCCAGGATCCAAGACGGTAACCGCTGTTGCACGCGGCATTTTAGAAACGGACGACATAAAGCGTTCAGAAGTAATCACATACATTAATATGAATTAAATTGGAAAAGCAGGTGTAGACATGGCTCAAACGGAATACATTGTAATTCGCGCCCAAGAAGATGGCGTGAACGTAATCGGACTGACACGCGGTAATGACACAAAATTTCACCATACTGAAAAATTGGATAAAGGCGAAGTGATGATTGCTCAATTTACGGAGCATACTTCAGCTATGAAAATCCGCGGCAAAGCGGAAATTCATTCTGCCCATGGTATCGTTGAAAGTGACGCTAAAAAATAAACGATATTGGATGAAGGCAAGGCTTTGCCTGTGATATACTATTGTAGTATGGCTAAATCATGAATGGAGCAAGCAGTATGAATGGACACCAAATACAATCGAAAATTATTTCCATGGGGATTGAAGTCTTGGACGCTGTGCGCCAGCGGACACTCGATCAATATACAGAAGGTCCATCGGTAAAAGAATCCCGTTTGTTTTTTTTGCTACTGCCTTTTTTTGACGGAAAAGAGTGGTCGCCTGAAATTGAAGCCTCAGCAAAGACAGTTTCCATCGTTTATGCCGCTTTGCATGCCCATGATCAAGTAAGGGAAGATGCTCCAATTATCAAAGAGCAGCAGCTAACGGTGTTGGCTGGAGATTTATACAGCGGCATTTATTACCAGATGCTGGTCAATACGAAAAATATTGCGATGGTCCAGCGATTGGCTTCAGCTATCATCCAAGTGAGCGAAAAGAAAACATCCTTTTTTGAAGGAGTTGTTCGTCCGCTGGAGGAAGTGGAAGATGCCATCAGCATTATTGAAACAGAACTTTTAATGTCATTTTATCGATTTTATGGTTTTACCGAATACGAAACGCTTGCTAAGCAAGCATTGCTTTATATCCGCTACGCTGATGAATTGCAGCGGTTGCAGTCTAAAAACTATTCGCATGCATTGCGCGAATTGAATACCAGTTTTGTTCACGAAATCTATACAGAGCATTGGCTGCTGGAAAAACTGGACAGTCTCCATGGGAAAATTTTGACGTCCATTGCTGACTGTTCGTTGGATTATGAACTGGAAAAATATTTGCTCCATCAAATAACCCCGCACCAGCATAGAGCTGAGCAGCTGACCCGAGAAGGATGACTGATATGCCTAAAACGAAAGAACAAAGAGTCCACGAAGTATTTGAAAAAATATCCGAGAACTATGACCAAATGAATTCGGTCATCAGCTTTCAACAACATAACAAATGGCGTGAAGATACCATGTACAAAATGCAGGTTCCTAAAGGTGCCGCTGCCATTGACGTATGTTGCGGAACGGCTGATTGGACTATTGCACTTGGTAAAGCAGTCGGTGAAACAGGACAAGTGGTAGGGCTGGATTTCAGCCAGAATATGCTGAATGTCGGACATGAGAAGATCAAGGATATGCCTCAGATCAAGTTGATCCAAGGAAATGCGATGTCTTTGCCATATCCTGATAATTCATTTGATTTTGCGACAATCGGCTTTGGTTTGCGGAATGTTCCGGATTACCGACAAGTCCTTTCCGAAATGCACCGTGTGCTGAAACCGGGTGGGATGATTGCATGCCTAGAAACATCGCAACCGCAAAACATCGTGTTCAAACCGTTTTTCAGAATTTATTTCCGGTTCATCATGCCGGTTTTCGGTAAGCTTTTTGCTAAAAGTTACAAAGAGTATTCATGGTTGCAGGAATCGGCAAAAACATTCCCAGGCATGAAACAATTGGCGAAGTTGTTTACAGAAGTCGGGTTTGAAAAAGTGAAATACAAGCCTTACACCGGAGGCGCCGCAGCCCTCCACCTAGGTATAAAAAAGTAAATTAGCGGGAGAAGGATTTTAGTGGAAAAGATGAAGTTGAAATTGCTCTATTCCGACCTTGGACCGGAACTGGAAATGATCGAAAAGGAATTGGAACAGGCAGTGGATTCCGAGTCTCTCCTATTAAATGATGCATCTCTTCATTTATTGCAGGCCGGAGGGAAAAGAATCCGACCTGTTTTTGTTTTGCTTGCAGGAAAATTTGGCGATTACAATATAGACGTCATGAAACGCGTAGCTGTGCCGCTCGAGCTGATTCACATGGCTTCTTTGGTCCATGATGACGTTATAGACGAATCGGAGATCCGAAGAGGGCGCCCGACCGTCAAGGCACAGTGGAACAACAGTGTTGCGATGTATACAGGTGATTTCATACTGGCACGTGCATTGGAACGAATTACGGAAATTGAATCGCCTCGCATCCATGAGATTCTTTCTAAAACGCTCATTGAAGTTTGCCGGGGTGAGATTATTCAGATCAAGGATAAGTACAAGCTTGATCAAAACTTGCGGGATTATTTTCGGCGTATCAAACGGAAGACGGCCCTACTCATTTCATCAAGCTGTGAATTAGGGGCATTGGTGTCAGGTACGGATGAAAAGACCGCAGCGCATTTGCGCCGCTTTGGTTACTTTATTGGCATGTCGTTCCAGATTATCGATGACATCCTTGATTTCACTTCAACGGATGAAGAGTTGGGGAAACCGGCTGGCAGTGACTTTATACAAGGCAATATCACTTTGCCGATTTTATGCGCACGAAAAGATACGGAAATCTATGCCATGCTGAAAGCTAACCTCAATAAGGAGCTCAGCAATGAAGATCGGCTGATGATTGTCGATACGATTCGCAGCAGCTCTGCCATTGAAGAAGCGAAGGCCATGAGTGACCGTTATTTGGAGAAAGCCTTGCGGGAACTTTCCTTTTTGCCTAAAGGGAAAGCGGTGAAGACCATGCGCAAAATCGCGTATTTCATCGGCAAGCGCAATTTTTAAGTTGCTGGTTGACAAATGAGCCGACAATGATAGTATTTTTTAAGGTGGGCAAAAAGCCCGAGCTTTTAATAGAGGAGTGTTTACATTGGAAAAAACATTTTTAATGGTTAAACCGGATGGCGTTCAACGCAACGTAATCGGAGAAATCGTCGCACGTTTCGAGAAAAAAGGATATCATTTGGCTGGTGCTAAATTGATGCAGATCCCTACTGAATTGGCTGAAGAGCATTACGGCGAACACAAAGAACGTCCATTCTTCGGAGAATTGGTTGAATTCATCACTTCAGGTCCTGTATTCGCAATGGTTTGGGAAGGCGAAAACGTGATTTTGACTGCACGTCAGATGATGGGCGCTACAAACCCTAAAGATGCGGCTCCAGGAACAATCCGCGGAGACTTCGCAGTCACTGTCGGCAAAAACATGATTCACGGTTCAGATTCTGCTGAAAGCGCAGAACGTGAAATCGGCTTGTTCTTCAAAGAAGAAGAATTGGTTTCATATGAAAAAACAATCAACAGCTGGGTTAACTAATCCAACGTGTTAAAAGCAGCCTAGCTGCTTTTTTTTATTTGATGATAGAGCCGTCCTGGTTTGGGGTTGGCTCTATTTTTTTAATTGGTTGAAATGAACAATTCATGAAGGTAAAAATTCTCAATTGATTGAAGTTTCACTTTATCTGAATTTCATATAGAATTGAAGAAATGCCTTATGGTATAGTGATACATAAATACTTTAGCACGTTGAAGGGAGAAAGCGTAAATGCGTTATTTAACAGCAGGAGAATCACACGGTCCGCAATTGACTGCCATCATAGAGGGGTTGCCGGCGCAATTGCCTTTGACGGCGGAGATGGTCAATAAAGAATTGAAAAGACGCCAAGGCGGACATGGCCGCGGAAGACGGATGCAGATCGAGAAGGATACGGTGGAGATCGTTTCCGGCGTTCGACACGGCAAGACATTGGGCTCTCCTGTCGCTTTAGTCGTCAAAAATGACGATTGGAAACATTGGACTTCCATCATGGGGATTGAACCAATTGAAGATACAGAAGAAGTAAAGCGCCAAATCACGCGCCCACGTCCCGGCCACGCTGATTTGAACGGTGGTATGAAGTATGGCCACCGGGATCTCCGGAACGTCCTGGAGCGGTCGTCAGCACGCGAAACGACTGTCCGTGTGGCAGTTGGTGCAGTAGCGAAGCAATTGCTTGCTGAACTGGGCATTAAAATCGTCTCGCACGTAACAGAAATTGGCGGAATCAAAGTGAATCCGGAAAGCTATCTTGGAAAGTCTGCAGATGAAATCCGTGACATCGTTGAAAATGATGCGGTGTATTGTGCGGATCCTTCCGTCACAAAACAGATGACGGATTTGATTGACCAAACCAAAAAGAACGGCGATTCCATCGGCGGGACAGTAGAAGTGATTGTAGAAGGCATGCCGGCCGGAATCGGCAGCTATGTGCATTACGACCGCAAGCTGGATGCAAAACTGGCGGCGGCCATCATGAGCATCAATGCTTTTAAAGGGGTGGAATTCGGCTTAGGCTTTGAAATGGCCAGAAAACCCGGCAGCGAAGTGCATGACGAAATCCTGTGGGATGAAGAAAATGGCTATACGCGTAAAACCAATAACCTGGGTGGATTCGAAGGCGGCATGACGACCGGGATGCCGATTATCGTCAGAGGCGTCATGAAACCGATCCCGACTTTATACAAACCATTGAATAGTGTCGATATCGAAACAAAAGAACCGTTCCAGGCAAGCATTGAACGCTCGGACAGCTGTGCCGTTCCGGCAGCTTCCATCGTTGCTGAACACGTTGTAGCGTGGGAAGTGGCGAACGCTTTACTGGATCAATTTGATGCAGACCAAATGCCGCGCCTGATCGATAACTTGAAAAATTACATGAATTACACGAAGGAGTTTTAAGCATGAAGCAATTGCGGGTCGAAGCTGACCATCCTTATACAGTCCATATCGGAGCAGGAGCATTCGGGTTGTTTGCCAATGAATACCGCCCTTTGCTGGATGCAGCAGACCGCATTGTGGTCATAGCGGATGAACAGGTGGCGGAACTGCATTTGCAGTATCTATTGGATTTTTTGAAAGAGTGGGATGTCCGTGTGTTGACGGTGCCGTCGGGTGAAGCCGCAAAATCCGTCGAAACCTTCATGGCTTGCCATAGTTTCCTCTTATCCGAAAATTGTTCGAGAAATTCATTGCTCATGGCATTTGGAGGAGGCGCAACAGGCGACGTGGCCGGGTTTGTCGCTTCGACGTTCATGCGGGGTATTCCATTCATCCAACTCCCCACCACCATTTTGGCCCATGACAGTGCGGTAGGCGGAAAAACAGCCATCAACCATGAACTCGGCAAAAACATGATCGGGACGTTCTACCAGCCGAAAGCTGTTTTATACGACAGCAAGCTGCTCGAAACCTTGCCTCCCGGTGAAGTGCGGTCCGGCATGGCTGAAGTGATCAAACATGCTTTTATTTCCAATGCCACATGGTTGGAGGAGCTTTTGGCTATCCGTGACTTCAAAGATATGGCTCAGGAAGAATTGAACCAACACCTGGAAAAAGGCATTGCTGTGAAAGCGGCTATTGTCGAAGAAGATGAATTTGAAGGCGGCGTCCGGAAATACCTCAACTTCGGCCATACGCTGGCACATGCTCTAGAAGGCCATTTGGGTTATGGCAATCTCACCCATGGAGAAGCTGTGGTTCTTGGCATGTCCTATGCCTTGTTATTGTCCGAGCACGAAAAATTGGATGACTACATCCGATGGGCACATGAAAACGGCTATCCGCTTCATATAGTAAAGGACATCCGATTTGATGCGTTATTGCCTTACATGAAAAAAGACAAAAAGTCTTCACAGGGAATATTGAATTTTGTTCTCCTTAAACAGACGGGAATGCCGTTTGTGGAAAAAGTGGAGGAGCAGCGGGCAAGATCCGCCTATGAAAAATTAATCCTACAGATAGAAGAGGTGATTTGATGATACGTGGAGTAAGAGGAGCAATCACAGTTTCGGCAGACCAGCCGGAGGAAGTCCTGCAAGAAACCAGACGCCTGGTGCTGGAAATGGCGCGGGAAAACAAAATCGAACCTGACCACGTTGCTTCTGTGATCATTTCGACTACGACAGATATTTCATCTGCTTTTCCTGCTAAAGCTGTACGCACCATTGAGGAGTGGAATTTTGTGCCGGTCATGTGCACACATGAAATGGATGTTCCAGGCAGCATGCCTTTATGCATCCGAGTCATGATGCATGTCAATACAGAGTTAAGCCAAAAGGAAATCCATCATGTTTATTTAAATGAAGCAACAAAATTGCGTCCGGATTTGACGGCTAAAAGCCAGGTGAGTTCCACGTGACAACACATATTTTGATCATCGGCCTGGGCTTGATTGGCGGATCGTTGGCTAAAGCGCTGCAGCGCAACAGCGATGTTCATGTGGCAGGATACGATGCCGACGCTTTAACGGCTAGAAAAGCTTTTAAAATGGGCATTATACATAGTTCTCCGCCATCTCTTGAACAGGCTGCTTCTGAAGCGGACGTTATTGTTTTTGCTACGCCGGTCGGTGCCACAATCAAGTTGATGGAACAAAGCAAATACTGGGATTTGAAAAAAGACGTTATTTTGACGGATACTGGCAGCACGAAAATCCAAATCATGGAATCAGCTAAAAATCTGGATCATGTCTTTATTGGCGGCCATCCAATGGCGGGTTCGCATAAAAGCGGTGTAGAAGCAGCCAAGGATGTCTTATTTGAAAATGCCTTCTACATCCTGACGCCCGGGGATAAAGCTGATGGCAAGAGCCTCCAGCTATTGAAAGGCCTATTGGTTGCCACAAAAGCAAAAATCGAAGTGCTGTCAGCAGAAGAACACGACCACATGACAGCCATTGTCAGCCACTTCCCCCATTTGATTGCTGCTTCTTTAGTGCATCAATTGGATCAAGAAGAGAAATTTCCTTTTGCACGGCAATTGGCTGCCGGTGGGTTCCGTGATACAACACGGATTGCTTCATCGAACCCGGAAATGTGGCGCGATATCACCACACAAAACAACACCATGATCGTCCAGCAATTGAACAATTGGATGGAACAGATGGATCAACTAAAGGATATGCTCGTGAAAAACGATCCTGAACCGATTCAACAATTCTTTTCGCATGCCAAAACGGTTCGTGATGAATTGCCGATAGCGGGGCATGGTGCCATGTTTTCTGTATTTGATTTGTATATTGATATCCCCGATGTTCCGGGAAGCATTTCAGAATTGACGGGTTACCTGGCTGAAGAACAGATCAGCATCGTCAATCTGCGGATTTTGGAAACACGCGAAGACGTATTCGGTATTCTCGTCATCAGTTTCCAGACAGCGGAAGACCGTGCCCGTGCACAAAAATGCATTTCGGCACGGACAGTTTACGATTCGTATATTTCCTGAAAGGACGGATACGCCCATGGCATTATCGTTAGCATATAAAAAACCTTCCCTGACAGGCAGCATTCAAGTGCCCGGGGACAAATCCATCTCCCACCGCGCCATCATGTTCGGTTCTATGGCTTCGGGTACCACCACAGTGAAAGGCTTCCTGATGGGAGATGATTGTTTAAGCACCATTTCCTGCTTTCAAAAGCTGGGAGTGAAAATTGACATTTCGGATGAAGTCGTGACAATCCAGAGTGAAGGAGAAGATTCGTGGAAAGAGCCTTCTGAAGTGCTAGATACCGGGAACTCTGGAACTACGACGCGCTTGATGCTTGGACTGTTGGCGGGAACTTCATTTCATTCTGTGCTCGCCGGTGATGAGTCGATCGCCAAACGCCCGATGAAACGCATTATTAATCCACTGCGTGAAATGGGTGCAGACATTCGCGGTCGTATGGATGGCCAGTATACGCCTCTAGCGGTACAAGGAACGGCTCTTAAAGCGATTGACTACACGTTGCCAGTTGCCAGTGCGCAAGTGAAATCCGCTATCTTGCTGGCTGCATTGAAGGCAGAAGGAAAAACGGTCATTCACGAGCCGATCGCTTCACGTGATCACACTGAAATTATGCTGGAACATTTCGGAGCGACGATTACACGTGAAAACCAGCTGATCAAGTTGGAGGGCGGCCAAAAGTTGACGGCTGCCCATGTTCAAGTGCCTGGCGACATTTCGTCCGCTGCGTTCATGATCGGGGCTGCCTTGGTTACAGAAAACAGCAAAGTGACGTTGAAGAATGTGGGAATCAATCCGACACGCACCGGCATTCTGGATGTAATCGAAAAAATGGGCGCCTCTTTCGAGCTGGTGGAAAACGATACGGAGGGAGAACGTTCTGCGGACGTAACCGTCTATTCCAGCAAGTTAAAAGGTACAGAAATCGGTGGAGAGCTGATTCCTCGATTGATTGACGAGATTCCGTTGATTGCTCTGATTGCGACGCAGGCAGAAGGAACGACGGTCATTAAAGATGCAGAAGAACTCCGGGTTAAAGAAACCGACCGCATCGCTGCAGTCGTCAAGGAATTGTCAAAAATGGGAGCGAATATCGAAGCGACAGAAGATGGCATGATCATTCAAGGGCCGACTGCTCTAACTGGAGCAGAAATGACTTCCTACGGAGACCACCGCCTTGGCATGATGGCTGCAATCGGTGCTTTGGCTGCATCTGGAGAAGTCGTAATCGATGATCCGGAATGCATATCGATTTCTTACCCTAATTTCTTTGAACATTTGAATTTACTGACAAAATGACTCTCCTGTTGGAGAGTTTTTTTATTATGATAAAGCAGGTATTTCGTGTAGGATGAGAGTAAGAACGTGAAGGAAAAGGTGATAGGATGTCTAATATTGAAGAGATACAGAATGCCGTTAAGCAAGGAGATCCCAATCTCCTGAACACATTGCTGGATAAATATTTGCTGCAGGGAGATCCAGATGAGCAATATGGTTTGTCGGAATGGCTGGCAGAAATCGGTTTTGTGGAAGAAGCGATCAAAGTGTTGGAACATCTGCAGTACATTTTCCCGGAAGAAGCCCAGCTCATCATTGATCGTGCGAACCTTTTGATCGACGCTGACCGTGAAGACGATGCGTTGAATGCATTGATGGAAGTGCCGAAAGACGACGAGCTTTATGCTCAGGCGCTGGTGACACTGGCGGATTTGTTCCAGTTGCAGGGCTTGCTGGAAGCCGCTGAAAACCGTTTAAACGAAGCGATAGAGCTTATGCCGGACGAACCGCTCCTGCAACAGGCGAAAGCCGAGTTGCTGCTGGATTCGGGGCGATACCTGGAATCGGCAAAAATCTATCAGGAATTGGAAGGGCGCAATATTGAGATTGAAGGCGTCAACTTTTCCGAAAGGCTTGCTGAAGTATACAGTGCAGGAGCTGCTTATGAAGAAGCTTTGCCTCATTATGAAAAAGCCTTGGAAGACCAAACAACTCCGGATGTCCTGTTCGGGGCAGCATTTGCTGCCTTCCAGACACGCCAGTATGAAATGGCTGTCCGGCGTTTGGATGAATTGATCGATATCGATCCGGATTATTTTTCCGCTTACTTGCTGAAGGCGCAAAGCCTGAATATGTCAGAAGACTATGATGCTGCATACAAAGCAATAATTGAAGGCATAAGCCGTGATGAATTCGATAAGGAACTATACTTGTTCGCCGGCAAACTGGCGATGAAACTCGGCAAACCCGAAGAAGGAGTCAACCATCTGCGCCAGGCAATCGCATTGGATCCCGAATACATGGAAGCCATCTACACCTTGGTGTCTTACTTCCATGGCGAAGAGATGGATGAAGATGTTCTGGAACTTGCAGAAATGGTGATTGAAAGCGGCGATGACTGGGCTGGCCTTTACCCGATGATCGCGGAAGCTTACGAGCGCTCTGAAAATTACAAGCAGGCGACAGTTTATTACGAGAAAGCTTACCCGTCATTTAAAGACGATGCGGCTTTCCTTAAAAACTACGCTTTATTTCTCATAGAAGAAGGAAAAAGAGGGGCGGCCCTCGAAATGATTAAAGAGCTGCAGGCCCTGGAACCGGAAAATCCGGAATGGTTCGACTGGCAGCAATCGTTTGAATGAAAGGAGGAAATTTCATGACCGCTTCAGTATCGATAGGTGAAAAAAAGCAATTCGTCCGTTGGTTTCTGCAATCGTACAAAATGAAAAGACGCGAATGCATTTGGATTCTTAATTATATGTTGAGCAACGAAGAACTGCTTGAAAAAACCCATTTTGTTGAAGAAGCGCATTATTGTCCACGTGCAATGGTCATGTCCTCAACAGAATCAAAAGAAATCCCGTTCCGCTTCTACAAAGGGAACCTAATGACAGCAGATGCAGAAAAATCGTTCCACGATCTGCGTCTGAATCCAGATGATGATTTATACGTCCAGTTGAATTTCCCGAACATTCCTCCACCGTCCTTGTATTTATCGGTTTTGGAAGAAAATCCGTATATCCCTAAAAATGTCTCTGTCAGCGAGCAGGACCAATTAATCGCTGAAAAGATTCTGGAAGAGAGTATGCAGATTTTCCAGGAGGAAACGATTCATAAGCAAATTGATGAAGCACTGGATGCCAACGACCGCGAAAAGTTCTTTGAACTATCGGCTATGCTCCAGGCATTTAAAACCTTAAAAAAAGATGGAGTGTGAAATAGCTTTATGCATTTTTTCGGAAAAGAGATCGATCAATATTTGAACCAGCAGGATTATGTCGATACGGCTGTAATTCCGCTTCTTCCGTTGGACATGAGCGCTGCCGGAATGAAGTCGAGTGCCGGTGCTTCTGAATACCTGCAATCTTTGACTGCTTTATTGGAGAAACAATTCAAAGGGCGGATACTTTTGCTTCCGCCTATTTCTTATGCCAAAATAGCAAATCGCCAGCGGATAGCAGAAGAATTGACGGAAGAATTAAAGCAGACAAAGTTCAAACATGTGTTTTATTTGACCACTGATGCCGAATGGCGGACCATTGACAGTTTAAAAAATGTATTATGGCTGCCGGCGATTCCAATCGAAGATATGGACCAATCTTTTAAGAAATCCGTAATGGAAGACCAGTTGAGACAAGTATTGCCGCTATTTATGAAAGAATGGTCACATCATTCATGAAATGTTCACAATCTGCAGGAATAGGCTCTTTGCGATATTGACCTAAAGATTTGATTGATATATTATTAGGTTGTCCTAGTAATTATATTTGAATGAGTATGTCCATTGGACTGACCTTGAATGTTAGAGGGGGGAAAAGGATGAGTAACAATCGTGTATCACGACGTCAATTTTTAGGCTACACATTAACTGGTGTAGGTGGCTTTATGGCAGCAGGGATGTTGATGCCAATGGTTCGTTTTGCGGTAGACCCGATACTTCAGCAACATGAAGGCGGAGATTTCGTTTTAACTGATCAAGCTGTAGCTGATATTACGGAAGAGCCAGTACGTGTCGACTTTGCATTTGAACAAGTTGATGCATGGTATACATCTGAAGTAACGAATTCAGCTTGGGTGTATAAAGAAGGCGATAAGTTAATCGCGCTTTCACCTGTCTGCAAACATTTAGGTTGTACAGTGAACTGGGCGGGCGACACAGAAAACCCGACACAATTCTTCTGTCCATGCCACGCAGGCCGTTATGAGAAAAACGGACAGAACATCGCAGGAACACCGCCGCTTGGGCCACTGGATGAGTACGAAGTACGAGACCAGGATGGCTTTGTTGCAATCGGTGCAGTAAGAGACAACACATTAGTTTAATAGTTAGGGGGTACGACACCAGTGCTAAACAAGTTATATGATTGGGTTGATGAGCGATTAGACATTACGCCTATCTGGCGTGATATTGCTGACCATGAAGTACCTGAGCACGTAAACCCCGCACACCACTTCTCAGCATTTGTTTATTGTTTTGGGGGACTTACATTTTTCATTACAGTGATTCAGATCTTATCCGGTATGTTCTTAACGATGTATTATGTACCAGATATTGAAAATGCTTGGCAGTCGGTTTATTATCTTCAAAACGAAGTTGCTTTTGGAGAAATTGTGCGTGGTATGCACCACTGGGGAGCTTCACTTGTAGTTGTTATGATCTTCCTTCATACACTGCGGGTATTCTTTACAGGTTCTTATAAGAAACCTCGTGAATTGAACTGGGTCGTAGGGGTTATGCTATTCGGCGTTATCCTTGGATTGAGTTTCACAGGTTACTTGCTTCCATGGGATATGAAAGCTCTATTTGCAACAAAAGTTGGGATTGAAATTGCAGCATCTGTACCGGTTATCGGTGAATCAATCAAGATTCTATTGGCTGGGGATTCAACAATCCTTGGTGCACAGACTTTGACACGATTCTTCGCTATCCACGTCTTCTTCTTGCCTGCGGCTTTGCTTGGGTTGCTAGCTGCTCACTTTATCATGATCAGAAGACAGGGTATTTCAGGACCGCTATAATTTAGTCTGCAACAAGGATTTATTAAGGAGGGAACACTTATGCATCGCGGAAAAGGGATGAAATTTGTAGGGGATTCGCGTGTTCCGAGTATGGAATTCCGTAAGCCGAATGTTCCTAAAGATTACTCCGAATACCCTGGTAAAACAGAAGCTTTCTGGCCGAACTTCCTTTTGAAAGAATGGATGATCGGTGCAGTCTTCTTGATCGGTTATCTGCTTTTGACCGTCGCACATCCGTCGCCTCTTGAAGGCCAGGCAGATCCGACTGATACAGCTTATATTCCTTTGCCAGACTGGTATTTCTTGTTCTTATATCAATTACTGAAATACGAATTCGCTTCCGGCCCATACAACGTGGTTGGTGCCATCATCGTTCCAGGACTTGCTTTTGGAGCTTTGGCATTAGCACCATTCTTGGATCGCGGACCGGAAAGACGTCCTTCGAAACGTCCTTTGCCAACTGGCTTCATGCTTCTTGCCGTAGCTTCTATCATCTTCCTTACTTGGGAGTCGGTAGCAAACCACGACTGGGAAGCTGCAGCAGCGCAAGGTGAAATTACGGAGGAAGTAGAAATTGATACAGCGGACCCGGGATATGAAATTTATTCTGGAGCTGCATGTATCAGTTGCCATGGCGACAATTTAGAAGGCGCAGTCGGACCGACACTTATCGGAACTGGCTTGTCTCCTGAAGAAATCGCTGACATTGCTGTCAACGGTATTGAAAAAGACGGGGCTCAAGTAATGCCTCCTTCATGGGACGGAACAGATGAAGATCTGCAAGTCCTATCGGAATTCATTTCAGGCCTTGAAGCTGAATAATAAAAATAAAAAAAGAGCCGGGAAACCGGCTCTTTTTTTCTACCTTGAAAGGAAGAAAAACGATGCTTTCCTTCGCGATTAAGATTTCCACGTGGCTGATGTACCGGCCTTTTCTAATTCTTCTGTTCCTCATCAATTTGGGCGGTACGATATATGGATACATATGGTACGGTTGGCAATTGAAGATTACAGAGCCGATCTTTTTGATTTTCGTTCCAGACAGTCCGACAGCCAGTCTCTTTTTTACGATTGTGTTGGGACTCTGGATTATTGGAAAACGGAGCCGTTTGTTTGAGGCTTTGGCTTTTGTGACCTTAATTAAATATGGTCTGTGGGCAGTCGTCATGAACTTGCTGACGCTGTGGGAAACAGGGTCCATCGGTTGGATGGGCTGGATGCTTATCGCATCCCATTTTGCAATGGCGCTTCAGGCAGTGCTGTATATTGAGCATTTCCGCTTTGGCTGGCTGGCAGTGGCCTTGACCGCCGTTTGGACTTTGCATAACGACGTCATCGATTATGTCTTTGGACAGATGCCGATCTACAGCACTTTAAGTGAATACAGCAGCCAAATCGGCTACTTTACTTTCTGGTTATCGATTGCTTGTGTCAGTTTTGCCTTATATGTTGCTCATCTGAATCGATCTCAATCCATATCAGTTGACCATTATTGACTAACACAAGTAAAATAAAGGTATCAAGCAGAAAGAAAGAGGTGCGATTTACACATGGGTATGAGCTATATCTTCTATTTTATCCTTTTGCTGATCATTCCAATTTGGGCACAATTTAAATTAAAAAGAACGTATGGAAAATATTCGAAAGTCCGGTCGACATCCGGCCATACAGGTGCACAGGTAGCACGTACCATCCTCGATGCCAATGGACTCCAGAACATCAAAGTCGTTGAAAGCCGTGGGATGTTGAGTGACCATTACAATCCATTAACGAAAACAGTGGCACTCAGCAGCCATAACTACCATGAAGCTTCTGTTGCGGGAACCGCAGTAGCCGCTCACGAAGTAGGGCATGCGATTCAAGACGCAGAGGATTATTCCTTCTTGCGCCTTCGCCATCGCATGGTGCCGATCGTTAATATTTCATCGAATATGTCATGGGTTTTCATTATGATCGGTTTCTTCTCCGCTTGGAGTGGCGCATTGTTGATCGGTATCATCCTGCTTGCTGCCGGTGTGGTATTCCAATTGGTGACTTTGCCGGTTGAGTTTAATGCATCGAGCCGGGCGATGGACCAATTGCTGTCGAATAACATCATCCGCAACGAAGAAGAACGCCATGCGAAAAAAGTACTGAGCGCAGCCGCGATGACTTATGTCGCAGCTACTGCAGTCGCAGTTCTTGAATTGGCTCGACTGATTTTGATCTATACAAGCATGAATCGTTCGTAAAAAAAAACGGCCCTGTAAAAGGGCCGTTCAGCTTGTAGACAAAAGAATATTTATGTCGTTCAAAGGGTGAATATGCAATTTATTGTCTTTCTATTGGATCCTGCACTCCAGGCGGACGCTTTCCTGCGGGCTTGCGCCGAACTAACTCGGACTGACGCCCGAGTGGATTTCGGCACTTCGCTATCCCGCTGGAAGCGAGTCGGGCTGTGCCTGACTCGTTTGCGACGAAGCTAGCGAAGCGATGCAGGAGCATATCTTTGCCCTTCGCCGCCTTGCGCTACGGATCTTTGTATGAAGGAGTTACCAAGTTTATTGGGACGATGGTTTCCGGATCCTGACTAGCAGGCAATTTCCTTTGGTTGAAGCTACACGCCCCCGATCGGGCCGGCCACGGAGACTCCTGTGGGAGCAGCGCAGCGATGAAAGCTGAAGACCCCGCAGGAACGCAGTGACGAGGAGACTGAAGCTGAGCCCACGGAACGCGAAGTGGCCGGACCGGTTGGGGTATGCACTGCTATTCATTTTGGAAAGACTTTGTCTATAGTCTAAACGGCCCTGTAAAAGGGCCGTTTTTTCTATGCTTCTTAACCGATCGGCTGTTTTTCCTCATCAAGCGTAAACCCTTCGCCCATGACATCGTGGACTTCCATTAAGGAAACAAAGGCGTGGGGGTCGACGGAGTTGATGATATTCTTTAAACGGACAATTTCATTCCTCGCGACGACGCAATACAATACTTCGCGTTCTTCTTTTGTGAAATGGCCATAGCCACGCAGAATGGTAATTCCGCGGTCCATCTCAACAGCAATGCGGCTGGCGATTTCTTCCTGAGAATTTGAAATGATCAAAGCGCCTCTGCCGGCGTACGCACCTTCCTGCACGAAATCAATGACACGTGCCCCGACAAAAACTGCGACCAGCGTATACATCATAGAGCGATGATCCAGGAACGTCAGCCAGGAAAGCATAATGACGCAGGCATCGAACAGGAACATCGTTTTTCCCATGCTCCAGCCGATGTATTTCTGCGCCAAACGCGCCAAAATGTCGACGCCTCCTGTAGTGCCGCCAAAACGGAAAATGATTCCGAGCCCCACTCCGACGAAGACCCCAGCGAACAAAGCCGCAAGGAATAAATCATCCTGCAAGTTGATCTGGATTTCGTAGATCAGAAAAATCTTCAGAAACACCGAAACAGCTACTGTGCCGATAATCGTGTAAAGAAAAACTTTTCTTCCGAGAAGCTTCCAGCCAATAAAAAACAAAGGAATGTTCAATAGCAAGTTCATCAATGCCGGGTCCCAATGGAAAATAAAGTACAAAATCAATGTAATACCGGCAAATCCGCCCTCGCCCAATTCATTTTGAATATTGAAGTGGACAAATCCGAAGCTGTAGATGGCAGCTCCGAGCAGGATGAAAAAGATATTTTTCATTTTCAATTCTTTCAATTTACTCAAACCCCTTTCGTGAATATCAACTTCTGTATTATCGTTTAATTAATGTATTTTGACAACATCATCAGTTTTCTTTACGATTGACTGAGGAGTGTGATGATATGAGCGGAGATAAAACGATGAAACAGCTTCAGCTGGACGTGGACCGATACATAGGACAGTACAAAGAAGGCTATTTTCAGCCGATGGAAATGATGGCTCGCATGACCGAAGAACTGGGCGAACTGTCCAGAGAAGTGATGCACCAATATGGTCCGAAGAAAAAGAAAAGCTCGGAAGCTGAAAACAGTATTGAGGAAGAGATGGGCGATGTCCTGTTCGTCTTGATTTGTATGGCGAATTCAATGGATATCGATTTGGCGCATGCCCATGACCGGGTGATGGAGAAGTTTGCGAGCAGAGACAAAGACCGCTGGACAAGAAAGGATGGAGACAAATGACGATTCGCGTGTCAATTGCAGGAGCAAGAGGGAAGATGGGCAAAGAGGCTGTACATACAGTCATGAACAATCCGGATATGGAATTGGTTTCTGTTCTGGATTACAAAGAAGTTGGAAATACATTGGCAGATACGAACTTGTTTCCTTCTTCCTATACCGTACCGGTCTTTACGGATTTGCAGAAACTGCACTCGAAAACCAAACCGGATGTATTGGTTGACTTAACGACGCCTGAGTTTGTTTACGAGCATACGAAACAGGCTTTGGAATTGAAAATTCGTCCGGTGGTCGGAACAACCGGCTTTTCGGATGAACAGCTTGAAGAGTTGACCGCTCTTTCAAAAGACTCGAAAATCGGCTGCATCATTGCACCGAACTTTGCAGTAGGGGCAGTTCTTATGATGAAGTTCGCTGAACAGGCGGCCAAATATTTGCCCGATATCGAAATCATCGAAATGCATCATGACCAAAAATTGGATGCCCCTTCCGGAACCGCAATGAAGACGGCCCATTTGATTTCACAGGAACGCCCAATCCATGAGCAGGGGCATGCCCGTGAGAAAGAAACGCTTCCAGGGGCACGCGGAGCCAATTACGACGGCATGCGCATCCACAGTGTGCGTTTGCCGGGTCTTGTTGCGCATCAGCAGGTGCTGCTTGGAGGAGACGGCCAATTATTGACGCTTCGCCACGACTCGTTTAACCGCGGTTCATTTATGTCAGGCGTGGTTTTGTCCATCAACACTGTTATGGAAAAAGAAGAGTTGATCTATGGTTTGGAACACATAATCGTTTAAAGGGGAAGATGATATGAAAATTGCCTTGATTGCCCATGACCGAAAGAAAGACGATCTGATCCAATTCGTTACAGCATATCAGCCGATATTGGCTCAGCACACGCTTTATGCGACGGGGACGACCGGCCAACGGGTCATTGATGGAACAGGATTGCCGGTCATCCGTTTTCAATCCGGCCCCCTTGGCGGCGACCAGCAGATTGGTGCCATGATAGCCAAAAATGAAATGGATATGGTCATTTTCTTCCGGGATCCATTGACTGCACAGCCTCATGAACCTGATGTAACGGCATTGATTCGTCTGTGTGATGTCTACGGAATCCCATTGGCCACCAATATGGGAACTGCTGAAGTGCTTTTGAAAGGGTTGCAGGAAGGCTTTATTGACTGGCGGCTGCTCGGAGAAAGAAGAGGATAGGAGAGAACATTGTGCGAAAAATGAAAATCGGCATCACCTGCTATCCAACGGTTGGAGGATCAGGTGTAATTGCCACGGAATTAGGAAAAATGCTGGCAGAAAAAGGGCACGAGGTGCATTTTATCACGTCCAGTACGCCTTTTCGCTTGAATAAAACATATGCAAATATCTACAGCCACCAAGTGGAAGTCAATACGTATTCCGTTTTCCAGTACGCACCTTATGACATTGCGTTGGCGACGAAAATCGCGGAAGTCATCAAAAATGAAAAACTGGATCTGATGCATGTCCATTATGCAATTCCACATGCCGTCTGTGCCATTCTTGGGCGGGACATGGCAGGCTCCAATATCGGCATTGTGACGACTCTGCACGGTACGGACATTACAGTATTGGGGTCAGATTCTTCCTTGAAAGAAGCGATTCGCTACGGCATCGAGAAGTCCGATATCGTCACAGCCGTTTCAGATTCGTTAAGAGACCAGACTTACGACCTCATCAAACCGGATAAAAAGATAGAAACTGTCTATAATTTTGTTGATGAAAGGGAGTATTTTCCGCAGGACTCTAAAGAACTGAAAGCTGAATTAGGAATAGAACCCGATCAGAAAGTGATGATCCATGTTTCGAATTTCCGGAACGTCAAGCGTGTCCAGGATGTTGTAGAGACATTTTCACAGGCACGTCAGCAGCTGGATTGTAAATTATTGCTGGTCGGGGATGGACCTGAAATGGGACGGATCATTCAGCAAGTGCGGGACCTTGGATTGGAAGACCATGTGTTGTTCCTTGGAAAACGGGACAGTCTGGCAGAATTCTATAACATCAGCGATATCAAAATTCTTTTATCTGAAAAAGAAGCGTTCGGCTTGGTGTTGCTGGAAGCGATGGCATGCGGGGTGCCGGTGATCGGATCCAATATCGGGGGTATGCCCGAAATTATCGAACCGGGCGTGAATGGCTATCTGGTCGAACTGGGTGACACTCAACGAGCTGCTGAATATGCAGTGGAGATGATGAGCGATGAAGGCAAGCTGGAAGAATTGCGTGAAGGTGCTTTGAAAACGGTATCTGACCGGTTCCATTCCTCTAAAATCCTCGAACATTATGAAGGCTTATATGAACAATTGCTGGCAAAGGATGACGCACAATGAAGACGGCGATTAAAGTGATCGGCGTCTTGCAGGAAGCAGGTTTCGAAGCTTATATGGTCGGTGGAGCAGTGCGCGATTTTCTGCTTGGCCAGACGCCTCATGATATTGATGTGGCTTCTTCCGCATCACCGCAGCAAGTGAAAACGCTGTTCAAGCGAACGGTCGATACCGGAATTGAGCATGGCACAGTATTGGTGCTGATTGACGGTGAAGGCATAGAAGTGACGACATTTCGGACGGAAGGCAACTATTCCGATAACCGCCGGCCTGATTCGGTGGAGTTTGTCCAATCGTTGGAAGAGGATTTAAAGCGCCGCGATTTTACCATCAATGCGATGGCGATGACGGAAAACTTGAAAATCATCGATCCGTTTGGCGGGACAGAAGACCTCCGAAATCATATTATTCGGGCGGTGGGAGAACCAGATCAGCGCTTTCAAGAAGACGCACTGCGCATGCTGCGAGCGGTGCGTTTTTCGGGGCAGCTGGATTTTTCAATCGAGCAACGCACACTTGAGTCAATCCGCCGCCATGCATCGTTGATCCAGGCCATCGCGGTCGAACGTTTAAAGTCGGAAATCGATAAGATATTCGCCAATCCTCGTACGGCCCGCAGCATGGATTATCTGGGGAAAACAGATTTAACGGCTTATCTTCCCGCCGGCAAGCTTTTCGAAATGGATTGGAGCCGTTACCAATCCAGCGGCAAAGCGGTATTTGGCTGGTTTTATTTATTGCATAAAAACAATCGGCCATTTTCAGAAATAAAGGATTACCGTTTTTCAAATGAAGACAAGCGGCTCATAGAGAAAAGCCTGGAGTTGGCCAAGCTGGAATTTTGGGATCAATGGACGTTCTACTATTATGCTGTTGACCAATTGGAGATGGCAGCTAAAGCAAGCGGGAAATTGCTTGACCCGGCAGCCGCCAAAGCCGAATTGCCCATTCAATCAAAATCCGATCTTGCAGCAAGCGGACGGGAGTTTATGGAATGGAGCGGAGAGCGTTCCGGCCCATGGCTGAAAGTGTGGATAGAAAAGTTGGAAAAACTGATTGTCTATGGTGAATTGAAGAATGACAAAGAACTCATAAAGGACTGGTTTGTGAATGAATATCACCGTCACGCATAAGTTAGCGAAGCGATTAATCGAATCGAACGGTGAAGCCGTGTCGGGCCAACAATTGGCAGAAGAATTCGGAATTTCCCGGACAGCAATCTGGAAGCACATCAAGGAGCTTGAAGAAAAAGGCTATGCCATTGAGTCAGTCAAGAAAAAAGGCTACCGCATCGTTTCCATTCCGGATACATTAGAGCCCTTGGCCATTCAAACAGGATTGAAGACGAAACACATCGGACAGAACATCGAATATGTGGAAAGCTGCTCTTCGACTCAAATCATCGCCCATAAACTGGCACAGGAAGGGGCGCCAGGCGGCACTGTCGTGCTGACAGAGACGCAGACAGCCGGACGTGGGAGAATGGCCCGGAAATGGGATTCAGCGGCAGGAAAAGGTGTCTGGATGAGCGTTATCCTGCGGCCGGATGTCGTGCCGCAAAAAGCGCCTCAGTTTACGCTGGTCACTGCCGTCGCAGTGGTAAGAGCGATTGAAGAAGTCACCAAATTGCAGCCGAAGATCAAATGGCCGAATGACATTCTCCTGAACGGCAAAAAGTGTACCGGCATTTTGACAGAGCTGCAGTCAGATGCAGATGGCATTCAGGCATTGATCATCGGCATCGGCTTGAACATCAATCAAGAGAAAACGGATTTCGATCCGGAAATCCAAGCTATTGCGACTTCGCTGAAGATGGAGAGCGGGGACACGGTAAGCCGCCAAAAACTGGTCCAGTCCCTGCTGTATTACTTGGAAATTTATACACAGATGTACATTGAAGAAGGCTTCGGCCTGCTTAAAGTCATGTGGGAAAGCTACTCGACGACCATCGGACACCCGATCCGGGCGCGTATGACGAACCAGACACTTGAAGGCATCGCTGAAGGCATCACCGAAGACGGAGTTCTGCAATTGCGGACAGCGGACGGCAAACTCCACGGCATCTATTCAGCTGATATCGAAATGACCAACTAGAGGGTGCAGGATTCATTCCTAGCATATTGCCTCCAACTTGCATAACCCTTAAGCATGGAATATGTTTTTTTCTGGATTTCTGGTATAGTGTTTTTAACGGGCAGTATCGCTTGCGAACTGTACCGAGCAACCGCAACACACCCAAAAATTCATAGTAATCTAGTTCTGCCTTGATCACTTATACGACAGGGACGGAGGAAACCAAACGTACATTTACTGTCCTTCTGTCTTTTTTTCGGCGGAAGGGCTTTTTATATGGTTTTCTTCCCGAGAGGAGAGAAAAAATTGTTGATTTTACAGACGGTGGACGAACTTAAAAAATGGGTTCGGGAAACCAAAAAAGCAGGCGAGACCATTGGTTTAGTGCCGACGATGGGTTTTTTGCATGAAGGGCATTTATCTTTAGTGAAAAAGGCCAAATCAGAAAACGACAGGGTGGTCATGAGCATTTTCGTCAACCCTGCGCAATTTGGGCCGAATGAAGATTTCGACCGCTACCCGAGAGACCTGGATCGCGACCGGCAGCTGGCTGAAGGAGCAGGGACGGATGCAATTTTTGTACCGGGTGTAGAAGAGATGTATCCACGGGAAAGCCAAATCAAAATTACAGCCGGTGCACAGGCGGATGTCCTGTGCGGCGCTAAAAGACCCGGACATTTTGATGGCGTACTGAAAGTAGTCACCAAGCTGTTTCATTTAACTGAGGCGGATATGGCGTATTTCGGCCAAAAAGATGCCCAGCAGTTGGCGATCATCGAGTCGTTGGTTGCAGATTTCAATTTTCCGATGGCGATCCGCCGTGGGGAGACTGTCCGCGAAGAAGATGGATTGGCAAAAAGCTCACGCAATGTTTATTTGAGTGCTGCTGAACGCGATGAAGCGCCTCATTTGAAAAAAGCATTGGAGATGGGCAAAACCCTATTTTTGCAGGGGCAGGATCCAATTGCGCCAATGACTGGCTATCTCACCGAAAACACGTCCGGAAAAATCGATTACATCGAATTGCTCGATTATCCGACTTTGACCGCGGATATTCAAAACGATGCTATATTGGCTTTGGCTGTGCAATTCGAAAAAGCACGATTAATCGATAATATCATTTTTAACCCAAAGGAGAACTGACTCATGCTTAGAATGATGCTGAATTCAAAAATCCACCGTGCAACGGTGACAGAAGCTGACTTGAATTATGTAGGAAGCATTACCATCGATCAGGATTTGCTGGATGCTGTGGGGATGCTGCCAAATGAAAAAGTGCATATCGTCAATAATAATAATGGCGCCCGTTTTGAAACGTACATCATTGCCGGAGAACGCGGCAGTGGCGTGATTTGTGTGAATGGAGCGGCAGCGCGCCTGGTGCAGCGTGGGGACATCGTCATTATCCTTTCTTATGCCTATGTCATGAACGAAAATGCCCGTGACCACAAACCAACTGTTGCCATTATGGATGCCGACAATCAAATCAAGGAAATCATCCATTACGAACCTGAAGCAACCGTCTTGTAAATTGTGCAGCCTCCGATATGATTCGGGGCTGTTTTTCTTTTGCCTGAAGTAAAGCAAGAAGATTGAATTTTCATCTTGAAAGCGGAAAGCCGCTGGATATGTTACAATTTTTTTAGGCTAACACCTAAGAAAGAGGGGCTAAGATGAACACGCAAAAGTATGTCGTTGTCGATATTGAAACAACGGGCCATTCCCCTGCAAAAGGTGACCGGATTATTCAACTCGCAATGGTAACGATTGAAAACGGTGCAATTACCGATACATATACAAAATTCATCCATCCGGGACGCACGATTCCATTATTTATACAGGATCTGACGAATATCACTGACGAAGATGTGAAGGATGCTAAAGCTTTTGAGTTTTATGCTGAAACGGTTTTCGAAAAAATGCAGGATGCGATTTTTGTTGCACACAACACCAATTTTGATCTGCCTTTCCTGCAGGCCGAACTAAAACGCAGCGGTTTGCCGAAATGGCATGGCATTACGATGGATACGGTTGAATTAGTGCGATTGATGTACCCGACGGCATTCAGCTATAAGTTGCAGGACATCACTTCAGAGCTGGGGATTCCGCTCGAAAGTGCCCATCGTGCAGATGATGATGCGATGGCGACAGCCTTGTTATTTTTGCGTGCCAAAAATGACTTGGAATCCTTGCCGTACGATACTTTGGCATTTCTACACAAACGTTCTTTCCAATTGAAGTCGGATCTGTCCCGTCTGTTTTTTGAATTGACGCAGAAAAAAAGAAATGCACAGGGAGATGAGTTCGACCGTTTTCAGGGAGTTCCCCTGAAGCCCCGAAAATCATTTTCGGCTGATCCGGAACAGCAAAGTTCATTGCCGCGCGATTGGCGGGAGGGGCTTGAAACAGTCTTTCCGAATTTTGAGAAGCGGCCGAGCCAATATGGCATGATGGCTTCCATTGAAGATGCATTGATGCATAAAAAAGAGCTGGTCATCGAAGCATCGACGGGAATGGGGAAAACGATTGCCTATTTGCTTCCCGCGGTCAACTATGCCCTGGACACAGGCAGGCAAGTCATGATCAGCACCTATACGACACACCTTCAGGATCAGCTGGTCCTGAA
This sequence comes from Planococcus notacanthi, assembly GCF_030407825.1. NCBI lineage: Bacteria > Bacillati > Bacillota > Bacilli > Caryophanales > Caryophanaceae > Planococcus > Planococcus notacanthi. The sequence continues at coordinate 693,139 of NZ_JASDCQ010000001.1, forward strand.
AGAAGGCCGGATGGTCGAGCAATTCATTGGAGCGCCTGTGCGCATTTCGTTGATCAAAGGGTTATCGCATTACATCGATTTGGGGCGTTTTGTCGAGTTGCTGCACGGAGATGACGAATCCTATGACGAGACGTTCACCATCATGCAGGTCCTGGTCTGGCTGACAGCCACCGAAACCGGTGACTTAAACGAACTCAATTCATCGAGCGGCGGACAATTTGTACTCGACAAAATACGGCGTTCCCATATACGGAAACTGTCGAAGCAAGAAAAGAAAGCCGACTTTTACGAATTTGCCTTGAATCAGGCGAAGCATGCCCATGTCATCGTCACCAACCATGCGTTTCTGCTCAATCAGCATTTGAGCAAAAAATCAATACTGGCCAGTGTCGATGCCTATATCTGGGATGAAGCCCATCAGGTTGTCCAGGCAGCTGTTTCCCAGCATGAGAAAACCTTTGTCTATACCCAATGGAAATACATTTTCGGCCAGCTCGGCAGTTTTGATGATCAGCAATTATTCCGTGCTTTATACGATGCGGCCAACCGGACCGGCTTTTCGACTGTGCCGGAATTGCTCAAGCTGGAATCGCTGTTTTTAAAATTCACCACGCTGTTCGATGAGGTTTCGAATTTATTGGCTGATGAGTTCGCCGCTAAATTCGCCTCGAGCCGACATAAGAAAAATGCCTCGCTTTTAAGCGAACTGTATCTTGAAGACAGCCGTTTCCTGGAACTGCTGCGCTATTTGAACGAATGGATCGATTTGTCACAGCTCATCCTGCAAAAAGCAGAGCGCCTGACGGAAAAAACCATTCAAGACCAGCTGACGATCGCCGACTGGCGCTATTGGACGGAAGAAATGATGGTTAAAGCCGTTGAATTCAGTGAAATCTTCGTATTCCCTCTGACGGACGAAGTAAGTTGGATTGAAGGGGATATGAGAAGTCTGCCGACCAGCTTATCGCTCTATAAACGGCCCTTTGCAGTGGCTTCATTAGTGGATAAGGTCGTGGCTAATGCACGTCAAGATAAAGCGGTCATTTGGTTGTCCGGCACAATGACTGTACCCGCCAACGAACGTTTTATCGTCAACCAAATCGGCATTCCGCAGCATGTGCCTATCCTGAAATTTGAACCGCCAAAAGATTTTTATCAAGGTGCGCATGTATATATTGTGGAAGACATGCCGGATATCCAGCAAGTTTCCCAGCATGAATACATTGAATCCGTAGCGGATGCCGTCATTCAGACGGTGATTGTGACAGAAGGACGTTGTTTTGTGCTATTTACGTCACAGGATATGCTCCGGAAAACAGTGGATTTGATTCAGGACACAGGTTTGCTCGATGATTATATGCTGTTTGCCCAAGGCATTTCATCCGGCAGCCGTATGAAGTTATTGAAATCGTTCCAGCGCTTCCAGAAATCTGTGTTGTTTGGCACAAACAGTTTTTGGGAAGGGGTCGATGTACCAGGGGATGCACTTCGTGCGGTCGTCGTGGTGCGTTTGCCTTTCACCTCGCCGGATGAACCAATCTTCAAAGCGCGTTCTGAAGTTATTACACGTGAAGGCGTTAATCCATTTTTGCAATATGCACTGCCTGAAGCGGTGCTTCGCCTGCGTCAAGGATTCGGCAGGCTGATCCGTTCCAAAAACGACAAAGGCCTGTTCATCGTGCTGGATCGCCGGATCGAGACGAAATCCTATGGACGGGAATTCATAAGTGCTTTGCCGAAAGTCAAAGTATCGAAAGTGTCTTTAGAAAAGATGGTAACGGATATTGAAGCTTGGTATAATAAGCAGTGATATAACGAAAGGAAGGGCGCATGCATGGAATCCAAAATTGAAGTGATCTCTACAGTAGAGCTTACGTATCAGTCAGATTTATATAAAGTGGTGGACGCCTTGAACCGCACTTTAAAAGACAAGAATTTAATGTTCGGCCTGGCGCTTGACAAAGAAGACTCTGAAAAAGCAATTTTTACAATATATAAAACATAGGTGATGAAATGAAACAATGGATCACATTCATACTCGGTTTTCTGTCTTTTTTGGCCGTTGCCATCATCATCCTGATATTGTTTCTTGGCAATAAACCCTATTCCGAAACCGAAGAGCTGGCAATTGACCGCGCTAAGAGCGAGCAATTGATTGAAGAAGTGGAACGGGCCTATGTCTATACCAATACGGCCGCTTCTGTGACGGTGCTCGGCACTAACGGCAAGGGTGAACTCGTTGCAGTCTTTGTTCCGACAGGGGAAGGCAAGCTGCAGGCAATTCCGTTGGAAGATAAGATAACGGCGCAGCAAGCCAGAGAAATTGCTCTTGCTGAAATGGATGTCAAAGAAATACTGCATACCAGACTTGGGATGGAAAAAGACGGACCGGTCTGGGAGATTGCTTTTCTCAATGAAAAAGACAGCTTGAATTATGTTTATTTATCAGCAGGCGATGGAACCTGGTGGAAACGCATATTGAATTTGTGAAAGGGCGGAAAAAATTTGATCAACTTAGCGAATCGTGTACAAACTTTAACACCTTCAACAACCTTGGCAATCACTGCAAAGGCAAATGAGCTTAAGGCACAAGGAGTCAATATCATCGGCCTCGGTGCCGGGGAACCGGATTACAATACGCCAGAGAACATCTTGGAAGCTGCTTATCAGTCAATGAAAGACGGCAAGACCAAGTATACGCCAGCAGGCGGATTGCCTGCTTTAAAAGAAGCCATCATCAATAAATTACAGCGCGATCAGCAGCTGAGCTATCAGCCGAAAGAAGTTATGGTCGGAATCGGTGCTAAGCATGTACTTTATACATTATTTCAAGTGCTGTTGAATGAAGGTGACGAAGTAATTATTCCGATTCCTTATTGGGTCAGCTATCCTGAACAGGTGAAATTGGCGCAGGGTGTTCCGGTATACATAGAAGCGACAGCCAGCCAGGAATACAAAATTTCTCCTCAGCAATTAAGAGAAGCCATTACTGACCGGACAAAAGCGGTTATCATCAACACGCCTAGCAATCCGACAGGGATGATTTATTCGAAGGAGGAGTTGGAAGCACTGGCGGAAGTTTGCCGTGAATTTGATATCCTCATCGTTTCAGATGAAATCTATGAAAAGCTGATCTACGGAGACGTTGGACATACGTCCATCGCGACTCTTTCAGAAGACGCAAAGAACCGCACGATTCTGATCAACGGCGTTTCGAAATCGCATTCAATGACAGGTTGGCGCATCGGTTATGCAGCCGGAGATGCCAAACTGATCAAAGCGATGACGGATTTGGCGAGCCATTCAACATCCAATCCGACAACAACTTCGCAATATGCGGCAATCGAAGCCTATAATGGGCCACAGGATGCAGTAGAGGAAATGCGCCAGGCATTTGAAAGCCGATTGGAAGCCATATTCCCGAAACTGCAGGCAATTCCAGGCTTCCAAGTGATTCGCCCTCAAGGCGCGTTCTACTTATTGCCGGATGTTTCAGAAGCTGCAGAAAAAACAGGCTTCACATCGGTTGATGATTTTGTTGCGGCTTTATTGACAGAAGCAAATGTGGCGGTGATTCCGGGTTCTGGATTCGGTGCACATTCAACAATTCGTCTGTCCTATGCGACTTCGCTTGAAACGTTGACGGAAGCCGTGGAACGGATCCATCAATTTGTTACATCAAAATGGAAAGACTAAGACAACCTAATTCTTTGGAGGCTATCGCTGGATGAAAAAAATTACTATTGCCGAAATGGCTAAATATAATGGGGAAACAGTTAAGTTAGGGGCTTGGATCGCCAATAAGCGTTCGAGCGGAAAAATTGCATTTTTGCAGCTGCGTGACGGTTCTGGATTTGTGCAAGGTGTTGTCGTAAAAGCTGAAGTGGGAGAGGAATTATTCGCAACAGCTAAGGGATTGACGCAAGAAACATCCCTTTATGTAACAGGGGAAGTAAAAGAGGACGAACGTTCTGCGTTCGGCTATGAGCTTGCTGTTACAGGCATTGAAGTGATTCATGAAGCAAAGGATTTCCCGATTACACCAAAAGAGCATGGTACGGAATTTCTGATGGACAACCGCCATTTATGGCTTCGTTCGCGCAGACAGCATGCCATCATGAAAATCCGCAACGAAATCATTCGTGCGACTTATGAATTCTTCAACGAAAACGGCTTTGTAAAAGTAGATCCACCGATTTTGACGGGTTCATCACCAGAAGGGACATCTGAGTTGTTCGCAACGAAATATTTCGATGAAGATGCTTACCTGTCACAGTCAGGACAGCTTTACATGGAAGCCGCTGCAATGGCACTTGGAAAAGTATTCTCGTTCGGACCTACTTTCCGCGCAGAGAAATCCAAAACTCGCCGCCATTTGATCGAGTTCTGGATGATCGAGCCTGAAATGGCATTTATGGAACACGAAGAAAGCCTGGAAGTGCAGGAGCAATACGTCTCCCACATCGTCCAATCCGTCTTGAAAAACTGCAAATTGGAATTGGAACGTCTTGAAAGAGATGTATCGAAACTTGAAAAAATAAAAGCACCATTCCCGCGCGTTTCTTATGATGATGCCATCAAATGGTTGAACGAAAATGGCTTTGATGATATCAAATGGGGCGAAGATTTCGGGGCTCCACACGAAACGGCTTTGGCAGAAAGCTACGATATGCCGATTTTTATCACCAATTACCCGATTGGCATCAAGCCGTTCTATATGCAGCCGCATCCGGACCGTGATGATGTGGTCTTGTGTGCAGATATGATCGCACCTGAAGGCTACGGCGAAATCATCGGAGGATCAGAACGTATCCACGATTACGACTTAATGAAACAACGCATCCAGGAACATGGACTGGATGAAGAAGCTTATGCATGGTACTTGGACTTGAGCAAATTCGGGGCTGTGCCTCATTCTGGTTTCGGCTTAGGCCTTGAACGGACGGTTGCATGGATCAGCGGCGTTGAACACGTCAGAGAATCGATTCCATTCCCGCGTCTATTGAACAGATTGTATCCTTAAAAATAAATAAATGGAAAGGTGGTTGGGATATGAAACAACCTAATCGGCTGCAAACGTGGATCGAGCAGGGGAATGTTAACATTTCCCAGCTTTTTTTTCAGTTTTATAAAGAACTGAAGATTACAGACGAAGAAGCTATGCTGCTCATACACATTCAGGCATTCCAACAAACTGGGAACCAATTTCCAACGCCTGATGAAATTGGAGCACGTATGATGACTTCGCAAAAAAGCGTAACGACGATGTTGCAAAAGTTGATGCAGCAAGGATATCTAGCAATTGAACAAACGACAGAAAATGATGTGCTGACGGAAATCATTTCTTTGCAGCCTTTATGGGACCGACTGCTGGATTGTGTGTTCAAAGAACAACACGAAGTGAAAGAAAACACCCAGAAGGAATTGGAAGGAGAGATATTCCAATTGTTCGAACAAGAATTCGGACGTTTTCTTTCTCCGATGGAAATCGAAACCATCTCGATGTGGATGGACCAGGATGGCCATACGCCGGAAGTGATTCGGATGGCATTGAAAGAAGCGGTCATTTCACAAAAAATCAGTCTCCGTTATGTAGACCGGATTTTATTCGAATGGAAAAAGAAAAACATCAAAACTTCCACGCAAGTCACCAAACACGCAAGCTCTTTCAGAGAGAAAAATATCCGGATTCAGCCGACAGAAAACGTTGCGAAAAAAGTTCAGTTTTACAATTGGCTGGAAGACCGCAATTAGAAGGTGAAGTAGATGATGTCCAAAAAAGAATGGCTTGCCTGTCTCGAAGAAATGGATCGGATGTTTCCGGATGCCCATTGTGAGTTGGTTCACCGGAACCCGTTCGATTTGCTGATTGCCACCCTGCTGTCTGCGCAATGTACTGATAAGTTGGTGAACAGGGTGACGGCTGACTTATTCCAGAAATACCATACGCCTGAAGATTATGTATCGGTTTCTTTAGAAGAATTGCAGCAGGATATCCGTTCGATCGGCCTGTTCCGGAACAAAGCCAAAAATATTCAGGCGCTGAGCCGAATCCTGATCGATGAATACGGCAGCATCGTGCCTGCCGATCGCGATCTTTTGATGACACTTCCCGGAGTTGGACGCAAAACAGCCAATGTGGTTGTTTCCGTGGCTTTTGGCATACCGGCTTTAGCAGTAGATACCCATGTGGAACGTGTGGCCAAACGCCTCGGATTGAACCGTTGGAAAGACAATCCGCTGCAGGTGGAAGAGACGATCATGAAAAAGACGCCAGCGGACGATTGGTCCAAGACACATCACCAAATCATCTTTTTCGGCCGCTACCATTGCAAATCACAGAACCCGGGCTGCCACATCTGTCCGCTGTTTGACCGTTGCCGTGAAGGGCAGAAACGCGAGAAAAAAGGACTTGTCAAACGTGAAATCGTTACAGAAGTTAACTAAAGAACAACTCGATCCGTATTTTCTGGAATGGGACAGAATTTCAGTGGAACTGGCCGTTTTGCATAGGCAGCGCGAGAAACGCGCGAAAATGGTTCTAGAAGTTGGAATCGAGCTATATAAACGATTGTTGTCCCATTGCCGTGAAGCACTTGGAGAGCCGGATTTTGAGCCGTTGAATGGTTCGGAGCGCCTGTCCTTTATAGAAGGTTCTCCGGGTACATATGCTGCCTATCGACAGCTTGCGGAACTGTTCGCTGAATTGAAAAAAACAGTTGCCAGAAAACGCATTGAATTGAAGCGTTCACTTGAATGACAACACAAAACCCCCGAATGCATCTGCATTCGGGGGTTTTGTGTTGTCAGTTATTATTTTCGTCTTCTTGTCCATTGCCATTATCGGCATTTCCGTTGCCATTGTTGCCGTTGCCGTTATTGTTGCTTTCGGCATTGCCATTTCCACTGCTGTTGACAGAAGGCGTTTCGCTTTCCTCTTCTTCAGTTGGATCTGTCGGCTCTTCAATCGGTGCTTCTTCGGCTGGCTCTTCTACAGCCGGTTCTTCTACAGCTGGTTCTTCCTCAGCCGGTTCTTCTTCGGCTGGCTCTTCTACAGCTGGTTCTTCTTCAACTGGCTCTTCTTCAACCGGCTCTTCTTCAACCGGCTCTTCTTCGACCGGTTCTTCTTCAACCGGCTCTTCGGCTGGTTCTTCTTCCGGTTCTTCAGGAGCAGCTGCAACTTCCACTACTGTTGAAGCAGGGTCGCTGCGTTGTGTACTGTTGACTGCTACGACACGGAATGTGTAAGTTTTTCCTTCTTCAAGTCCATTGAATGTGTAGGACTTGCTTGATGAAGTGGTAAGGACCGAGCGTGATCCGTCCACTTCAACGGAGACTTCGAAGGATACGTCATCGTCTCCATGATTCCACGACAATTGGGCTGAGCTTCCACTGACATTTGCGCGCAATCCGCTTGGTGTAGCCAAATCTTCTACAACGTAGCGCTGAGATACGGAATTCGGTTCGGTTCCGCGAGCGAAAAGCTCAGTGCTTCTCATGCTGTAGGGTGTAAACGCACTAGCCAGTTTCAGTGGAACAGATCCTACTTCGACAACTTTCTCGGTAACTGAATCCGGCTGTTCAAAACGGGCCGTTTCAGGAGAAGAAATCTCAGACATTACACTTTTGAATAAACGCTGAGCTAGCAAACGTTCATCCGATGCTGTGTCAATTGGTGTTTTTCGAGTAGGGTAGCCGCTCCAGACGGAAACTGCATAGTCCGTCGTATAACCCGCAAACCAGACATCTGGTGCTGAGCTGGAATCTAGATTATAATCTTGCATTTCTTTGGCTGTATAGTTGGTGGTACCTGTTTTTCCCGCCAGGTCCAATCCGCTGATAGCCGCTTCTTTACCGGTAGCACCGGCGCGGTTGGGATCCATGACATCTCTCAAAATGTCCGTCACCATATAGGCAGTACTGTCTTTCATGGCTTGTACCGGCTCTGGTTCAACGATTTGCTCGGTCGAACCATCACGGAATACAATTTTCTTGATGGTGTGCGGTTTAATGAATTCTCCTTTATTCCCGAATGCTGCAAAAGCACCCGCCATATCGACTGTCGAAAACTCTGCTGATCCTAAAGCTGTTGATTCATAGATATTCTCCATATCGAGTCCAACATTCTTCATGAATTCGCCGGCGTTTTCAGTGCCTACTTCGGCCAGGGTTTTAACAGCCGGGATATTACGTGAACGGTAAAGTGCTTCACGGATCGTCATGCTTCCAAGGAATCGTCCATCTACATTTCGGACTTCCTGGCCATTGTCATCATAGGAGTAAGGTTCATCCACAACGGTTTGCCCAGTAGACCAGTCCAAGTATTCGATAGCTGGGCCATAATCCAGAATAGGTTTGATAATTGATCCTACTTGGCGACTGCCGTCAATTGCATAATTATGGCGTACATCACCTGTATACTCACGAGCCGCTCCGACTGCACTGATTCCGCCTGTTTTCGTGTCTACGACGGTCATAGCCGATTGGACATTATCATCAAAGAACAAATCAGAAGCCATCGCTTCGTTTACTTTAGTTTGGACATATGGTTCCAATGTCGTGTAGATGGTGAGGCCTTCGTCCAGCGAGTAGTCGCCTTCCAATGATTCAAGTTCATCCTCTACCATTTCCATGAATGCAGTGTGTTCGCTGCTGGCCGTTTGAGGCTGGCGCTCACCTTCAGGAACCAGTGAATCGGCAACAGGTGCTGCCTGCGCTTGTTCTTTTTCTTCTGTACTGATTTTTTCGTGCTGATCCATCAGGCTTAAGACGACATTTCGGCGTTCTTCAGCACGTTCTATATTTGTGAACGGGTTATAGCCGTTCGGGCTCTGTGGCATTCCTGCAAGCAATGCAGCTTCAGCAAGCGTCAATTCGCCCAATGGTTTGCCATAGAAATATTCTGAAGCTGTTCCGAAACCGTAAATGTTTCCAGACATCAGGATTTTATTGAAATACATCTCGAAAATTTCTTCTTTTTCATATTCCTGCTCCAACTTAAAGGCCAGATAAGCTTCCTGTGCTTTTCGCTTTAAGGTCTTATCATTGGTCAGGAACGAGTTTTTAATGACCTGCTGGGTGATTGTGCTGGCTCCTTGAGATCCGAAGCCACCAGTGATATTAGCGATGACAGCTCCGCCTAAACGGATGACATCGATGCCGGAGTGTTTGTAAAAACGGTTATCTTCTGTTGCCAGAATGGCATCTTCCATTACTTTCGGGATGTCTTCGTAGTTAACATATTCCCGATTCTCTGCGGTAATATACGGAATTTCCGTTTCGCCATCAGCTGCATAGAAGGTCGGGCTGATCGGGTCGCGCAGAAGTTCCTCATCAATCTCGGGTGCGCTGCTTGCGTAGTAGGCAAACAGGGATGCTCCGAATACCAGTCCCGCAATGCCGATGGCGAAGATCGCCATTAGGATCCGTTTCATCCATAAAACTACTGGGGATTTCTTTTTCTTTTTGTTGTTTGCTTTCTTTTGGCGTTCGATTGCTTTTCGGCGTTCTTCACGCGAAATTTGTTTGTCGCTCAAGATCGGTTCCTCACTTTCATATATATGATGGTGCTTAAAGCTTATTCAGAAGAGGCAAATAGTCGATGCGGGGGAATGCTCCAGGTGTAATTTCAAATGAAGTTTCTTCAATTTCCTGCAAAGTAACCGATTTTCTTCCGCCTGTTATCATCCGGTTCCAAAAAACTTCGAGTTCTGCAAAAGGCATGATGAAATAGCGCTGCCAGGAAGAGAATCGGATGATCATGAACGCCGTTCCATTTTGTTTGACCACTTGAGACATATGATGTATTTGGTGGTCGTGAATGTTCTTCAATGGAAATGAAGTTTTGTTTTCCGTTTCTTTGGCTTCAAAGTCAATATAACGGCCATTCCAGACACCGTTATAGTCAGTTGTGGAAGGAGCTTGAAAATAGGCTTCCCGAATCACAGCTGCGCTTCTGGAAGGGTATTCTACTTTAACAATCTGCAGAGGTACCGGCTTCTTATGAATGACCGCCAATCCCAATTGAAGGTAATAATCATTGGTTTCATTCAGTTCATCCTCTAAAGTTTTGCCGCGGTTGCTGAAGGAAAAATCCTTCTTCTTTTTTTTGGCCGCTTGCTCTTTGGCAGGTTGAGCAGTTGACGGAATGAATTTTTTCCCGTTCGGATAATTTATTGCCATTATGATACACCTCGCTTACTCTATCATATCACAAGCTCTTAGACGACTGATATGCTGAAAGGTTTCAACTTTATGTTCTAATAATAGCGGATTTCATCGGATGCTCCAACCCGAAAGAATGTCTGTTCGATAAAAGTCGTGTCACATTAGTGAATATGATAAACTAATGGCAATGGAGGGGTTGCACAATGACAGTTAGAGAACTCTCTTCCGCATTATACGATGAATGTGGAAAATGCCTGGACCGTTTTTATGAAATGCGTGAAAAAGACACGGTCCCTGACTTTTATAAAGATGTTAAACCATATGCCGATTACTGGCATGGAAAAATAAATGAATGGCAAAAAGAATCGCTGCTATATATCCAGCAGCAGCGTCCGAAGTATGTACACAAGCCGACAATCGACACTGCGGCAGAAGGCATGACGCAGTTTTTTGTTCAAAGCTTTTACAAGGAAACGAGCAAGAAACGCTTTATCCAAACGATTCAAGCGGCTCAATATACATTGCAGACATTCATTTTGGCCATCGATGAAAAGAGTGCTGAAAATGATTAAGCGAAAAAAACTGCCTGAATTGATGAACGAATGGAAAACGGAACCGGATATGATGGAACGGATTGTCCATTGGCATACTAGACAGGAAAAACCGCCTCAATATGCTGATTTTCCACCGGAGATGCATGACAGCCTAAAAGCGGCACTCCGCAAAAAAGGCATTGAACAATTATATACCCACCAGCGCGAAGCGTTCGATCTGGCTACAGCCGGCAAATCTTTTACTGCAGTCACTCCAACAGCGTCAGGCAAGTCCTATTGTTACCATTTGCCTGTATTGCATAAGATTCTGAACGATCCGGGCGCGCGTGCATTGTATTTGTTTCCGACGAAAGCGTTGGCTCAAGATCAGAAAAGTGATTTGCATGATTTAATCGAAAAGACGGAAGAAGAAATTTTATCCTATACGTATGACGGAGATACTTCACCCGCAATCCGGACCAAGGTGCGCAAAGCGGGCCAAATCGTCATGACCAACCCGGATATGCTGCATTCCGCAATCTTGCCGCATCATACAAAATGGGTATCTCTTTTCGAGAACCTTCATTATATAGTGATCGATGAACTGCATACGTATAAAGGCATATTCGGGACACATGTAGCGCATGTTATCCGCAGATTAAAGCGGATCTGTGAATTTTATGGAAGCAACCCGGTCTTTATTTGCACATCAGCCACCATCGCCAACCCGAAAGAGCTAGCGGAAAACCTGACCAATAGTACGCATCAGCTGATTGACCAGAACGGTGCGCCGTCCGGCAAAAAGCATATCGTTTTCTACAATCCGCCGATCATTCATCCGACATTCGGCGTACGCAGAAGCGCGATTCTGGAGGTGCGGGATCTCGCCACTCATCTGATCAAAAATGGCATTCAGACGATCGTTTTTGCCAAGAGCCGCGTACGCGTTGAAATGCTGGTGACGTATCTGCAAGCCATCACCAAAATGAAGCTGCAGGACGACTCGATCAAAGGATACCGCGGGGGTTATTTGCCGACAGAGCGGCGCGCCATCGAAAAAGGGCTTCGCGACGGTTCGATTCAATGCGTCGTATCCACCAATGCCTTGGAGCTCGGGGTCGACATCGGCCAGCTGCAGGCGTGCATCATGACAGGTTATCCCGGCAACATCGCCAGTGCCTGGCAGCAGGCAGGGCGCGCGGGGCGCCGTCAGGATGAATCCCTGGTCATTTACGTGGCACAATCAACTGCACTGGACCAATACATCATTAACCATCCTGAATATTTACTGGACCAATCTCCGGAAGAAGCGCGCATCCATCCGGAAAACATCATCATCCTGATGGACCATTTGAAATGCGCTTCTTTTGAATTGCCGTTCCGCATCGATGATCAGTACGGAGAATTCGAAGTGCAGGAGTTGCTTGAGTACCTGCAGGAAGAAGGCGTGCTAGTCCGGACTTCGGACCGCTGGCATTGGATGAGCGACCGTTTCCCGGCACATGATATTTCCCTTCGCTCCGCTTCGCAGGAAAATGTCGTCATCATCGACCAGTCTGTCCCTGCCGATACACGGGTGATAGGCGAGATGGACCGTTTCAGTGCCATGACACTTTTACATGAAGAAGCCATCTACCTGCACCAAGGTACACAATTCCAAGTGGAAATTTTGGATTGGGAAGAAAAGAAAGCCTATGTCCGTGAAGTCGATGTCGATTATTTCACCGATGCCAATTTGGCCGTAGAGCTCAAGGTGATGAGTGAAGACAAAGACAAGAAAATGAACAAATCGGAAGTATTCTATGGAGACATCGCTGTTCTGGCAATGCCAACAATTTTCAAGAAAATCCGTTTTGATTCGCATGACAATATCGGTTCCGGACCGATTTCGCTTCCGGCGGAAGAGCTGCATACTTCGTCGACGTGGCTGAGCTTCACCAAGCCGGAGGACTTCTCGGAATCGGAATTGTCGGATACGATGACCGGAGCGGCCTATGCCATCGAGTCGTTCATTCCGGTATTTGTCCAATGCGACCGCCGGGATGTCCATGTTGTGCCGCAAGTGAAGTCGCCGCATAATGATATGCCATCCTTTTTCATCCATGATTCCTATCCGGGTGGCATCGGCATCAGTGAACGGATCTACGATTTGTGGATGCCTTTGCTGGATAAGGCACAGCAGCATGTTTCAGAATGCCCATGCCTCGATGGATGTCCGTCATGCATTGGTGCACAGGATGCTGCCATCAGCATGAAAGGCCATGTCATCCGCTTGTTGGATGATCTCCGTAAAGAGGGGTGAAGAAATGTCGTTTGAAAATAAACTTCTCCAGATGAAAGGCATGCTGAAAAAGCAGCCGGCCAAAAAGCAGCAGCCAAAAGCGGTTGAGCGGCCGCTCCATGAAGACAAATGGAATAAAATCGGGCTAGAGCTCGTCGAAAATAAATTCGGTTTTGTATACCGGAAAAAAATTGTTTACCCGCTCGATACCCACCATGGTTCAGTGGTTCTGAATGAACTGGATCCTGTGCTGAAAGCTTGGGAGAATGTGGATTTTGATCATCCTTTTAAACTGAACGAACAAGATCCTTTGGTGTTTTTCGATACGGAAACCACTGGACTCAGCGGAACCGGCGCCTATATTTTTTTAATTGGATTGCTGGTGAAACGCAGTGACCATTTTGAAATGATGCAGTACATTATGCCGGACCCTTCGCATGAAGCAGCGTTTCTGTATGAAACCGGTTTGTGGAAAACCGATGATCCGATTATCTTTTCCTATAACGGCAAAAGCTTCGACTGGCCACAGCTGATGTCCCGTTGGACCATGCACCGGCAGATTCTGCCGAAATTGCCTGTTCCGCGGCAAATCGACTTGTTCCACGGCACCAAACGAATCTGGAAAAATGAATTGGCACGGATGAAGCTGAGCACCATCGAAGAAGAAAAGCTCGGTTTTGTGCGGCAAGGGGATGTGCCGGGTTACTTGATTCCAGCCATTTATCTGGATGCGGTAAAAAGTGGCTTCCCAGAAGGTTTGGCGAAAGTCTTATACCACAATGAACTGGATATCTTATCACTGGTATCGCTGTACGTGCTGTCATCCAATCTGCTGATGGAGGATATGGAGTCGGAAACAAGCGGCGCCTATACGAATATCGGGAAATGGTATGCGGATTTAAAGCAGTTCGATCAAAGTGCTGCGTATCTTGAACACGTCACTCTTGAAAGAGGCGCTTCTTCAGCATTGGCCCGTTATTTGCTCGCCATCCAGAAAAAACGGGCAGGCAATTACGAGGAAGCCGTCAAGTTATTCAAGGAAGCGGCGCCTCATCTGCGCGGCAGCGTCGAAGTGGAAGCATGGATCCATGCGGCTAAACTGTATGAACACCAACTGCGTAACCTGGATCAGGCAATGATTATGGCAGGCTTTGCAAAAGAAGCCAGCGAGCATACGACAGTACGCCCCTCACTGATTTCGGATATCCACAAAAGGATAGCCCGTCTGGAAGAGAAAAAAAGAAAAAATCGCCCGGAACTTGATGAGAACTAAACACGAAAAATACACCTTATGCTATACTTAGCGTAAGGTAGTTTTTTTATGGAAGGACGATTAAAATGGAAAATAAATTCACATCTAAAGATATACTGGAAAAAGATTTTAAAACAGGTATGCGCGGCTATAACCAGGATGAAGTAGATCATTTCCTCGACGAAATCATCCAGGATTACGAAGCATTCTCAAAACGAATCGAACAATTGCAAAATGAAAACAAACGCTTGCGCATGGAATTGGAAGACACGCCAAGAAAACAGGCAACACCGGCTCCGGGCACAACGAATTTTGATATTCTGCGTCGTCTGTCCCATTTGGAGAACCATGTATTCGGCAACAAGCTGGATAATAAGTAAAACCATTGTTTTATTGTGTCAAATGACGTATACTAGTAAAGCCATTTGAAATTCTGGCAATCGCTCCGGCTTTTTAGCTGGAGAGGAAAGTCCATGCTCGCACGGTTCTGAGATGACCGTAGTGATCGCGCTCAGTGAAACAATAAGCTGAGGCAGCTAGCAATAGCTGACGGCGGGTAGAACGCCTAAGTCTTCGGATATGGCCGAAATACCCTGAAGGTGCCACAGTGACGGAGCTGTATAAGAAATTATACAGGTGGAACGAGGTAAACCCCGTGAGCGAGAAACCCAAATTATGGTAGGGGCACTTTTCTGAGGGAAATGAACCGATGAAGAGGCAGACGCAAGTTTGCAGATAGATGGTTGCTGTCCACTAGTACGAGGTTCAAACCGTTTGAGTACGTGGAAACAAAACATGGCTTATAGAATTTCACATGGTCTTAAAATGCTTATCAAAGGCTCTCCTGTCGGGGGAGCTTTTCTTCATATTATGAGACAAACTTTTGAGCAGGACCGGTTAAATGCTGCTAATTTAACTGAATGCTTATGCTGAAATATAAAAAATTCTATAACCGCCTGGCGCGTTTTCTTCATAAGCATTTTTCTGGCGATTGATAAAAATAAACACTGAAATCCGAAATAGTGAACAACTGGAGAGGGAGTCATTATGACAACATTTAAATTGCTCGCAACAGCGGCAATGGGCTTAGAGTCTATTGTAGCCAACGAAGTTAAAGAATTAGGATATGAAACACAGACAGAAAACGGCAAAGTATTTTTTGAAGGAAACGAACGCGATATCGCCAAAACAAATCTGTGGCTGCGGACAGCCGACCGCGTCAAGATCATCGCTGGTGAATTCAACGCTTATACTTTTGATGAATTGTTTGAACAGACAAAAGCTATCGAGTGGGAAAAATTCCTGCCGGTGGATGCTGAATTTCCGGTACAAGGTAAATCGGTCAAATCAACGTTGCACAGTGTGCCAAACTGTCAGTCAATCGTCAAAAAAGCGATTGTCGAGCGTTTGAAAAAAGCGTATCACCGCAATTCATTCTTGGATGAAACAGGACCGCGCTTTAAAATTGAAGTCTCGATCCTGAAAGACAAAGTTCAATTGTCCATCGATACAAGCGGCGCTGGACTGCATAAACGTGGATACCGTCTGGATCAAGGGGAAGCGCCGTTGAAGGAAACCTTGGCTGCAGCTCTGGTGAAGTTATCAAGATGGACGCCGGACCGTCCGTTTGTAGATCCATTCTGTGGTTCCGGTACAATCGCCATTGAAGCGGCGATGATCGGGCAAAACCTTGCACCAGGCTACAACCGCGATTTCGATAGCGAAGAATGGCCTTGGATCGGCCAGGAGATTTGGGATGAAGTCCGCGAAGAAGCGGAAGAGTTGGCGAACTATGACCAACCCCTTAATATTCTGGGCACAGACATCGACCATCGCATGCTGAAAGTCGCGGAAGAGAATGCTCGGGAAGCCGGTTTTGGCGACTTGATCCGCTTCGAACAGCGGCAAGTGAAGGATTTTGTCGCAACGGAAGAAAACGGCGTAGTCGTCGGCAACCCGCCATACGGCGAACGTATCGGTGAAATTGAAATCATTGAAGAAATGATTGCTGACATGGGCCGTGTGTTTGCACAACATCCGACATGGTCCGTGTATATGCTGTCATCTATGGGACGTTTCGAAACCCTATACGGGCAGCCGGCAACCAAAAAACGTAAATTGTTCAACGGGTTTATCCGTACGGATCTTTTCCAATTCTGGGGAGAACGTTCTAAAAAATAAATGAGACGAAACGGAAGGGCAGCGGCTCTTCCGTTTCTCTGTGAGGAGAGTTTATGAGACAACCACTACCATTTCCTTTAACAAAGGACAAAACTTTCTTTGAATCACTCAATGATTGGATCGGCGATGTGTTTTACGATGAGCTGCCTGAAAAAGGCTATGATTTGCGCGATGAGCAGATTTTCATGTCTTTCCAAATTGAACAGGCTTTGAAAGAAAAAGCAGTGCTGTTTGCGGAAGCCGGAGTAGGGACTGGGAAAACCATGGCTTATTTGCTTCCTGCAATCGCTTATGCACGCTATACCGGAAAACCGGCTCTCATTTCATGTGCGGACGAAACGTTGATCGAGCAATTGGTCAAAAAAGGCGGGGACGTCGACCGCCTGAATGACCTGTTCGATTTGAACCTGGATGTCCGCCTGGCGAAATCACGTGACCAATATCTATGCCTCCAGCGTTTTGAAGGCGCAAAAAAACGCAGTGATGCTGATTTTCTGGACGATATCGAATTCAGCCTGCCGGAATTCGTCAACAAAACCTATTCCATGCAAAATACCTATCCTTACGGTGAACGCTCAAGCTATCCGGAAGTTACGGATGAAGAGTGGCAGCAGGTCAATTACCATCCGATCCAAAACTGCAATGCCTGTGATCTGCGCAATAAATGCGGACAGACCATCCACCGCAACCATTATCGTCAGGCAACCGACCTTGTCATCTGCTCTCATGATTTCCTGATGGAGCATATTTGGACAAAAGAAGCACGCAAACGCGAAGGGCAGACGCCTTTGCTTCCGGAATTCTCGCAAATTGTTCTTGATGAAGGCCATTTGCTGGAATTCTCCGCACAGCGCGCACTGACTTACGAAGTACAGGAAAGTACGCTTCAAGACGTGACGGAAAGCATTCTTTCCGATGGCATGCGTGAAAAAACATTGAACATGATCGAGCAGACCATAGATCTCCACAATGAGTTTTTCCGTCTATTGCGCATCCATACCGTCGCAAGTACTGAAGACCGCAAAGCCATCGCAAAAGCTCCGGAATTAGTCGAAGTCGGCAAATTGCTGATTCGCCACATTGATTTGATGATGGAAGAATTCGTCTTTGAAGGCGAGCTTTTCACCATTCCTGAATACGAGCTGCGCTTGGCTGAAGAGTATTTTGAGCAATACACCTTCTCGATGCGTTTGTTTGTAGAAGAAGGCGATGCGGTAACATGGCTGGAAATAAAAGATGAGATCGAGACATTGGTCATCATGCCACGCCTCGTTACCGATATTTTGGACGAAAAACTGTTTGACGGAAAAATTCCGATCATTTTTTCTTCCGCTACCTTATCGATTCAAAAAGATTTCACTTATCTGTCTGATAGTCTCGGAATCGATAAATACCAATCATTTTCTGTTTCATCTCCATTTGATTATGAAGACGTCATGAAAATCTTTAAACACCCACTGGAGCAGCAGCAGAAATTTGAACGTGTCTATGACCTGTTCAGCGCGGGTGACCAGTCGCTTGTTTTGTTCACATCAAAAATGGAGATGGACAATTTCAAGAAATCCTTGCCGCTGGATCATCAATACACCATTGAATTTGAAGGAGATCGTGAGCTGTCGACGGTCGTCAAAGAATTCCAGGAAGGCAAATTCCAGATTTTGTGTTCGTATCATTTGTGGGAAGGTTTGGATCTGCCTGGTGAAGCATTGACAAAAGTCATCATTGTGGATCTGCCGTTCCCTCCGAAAGATCCTGTTTTTGATGCCAAACGCAAATTCAGCAACAACCCGTTGGAAGAAATCGATTTGCCGTTCATGCAACTGCGTATCCAACAAGGAATCGGCCGCCTGATCCGTACTTCGAAGGATTATGGGGAAATTCATTTATTGCTGAATGAAGACGAACTGCGCGTAGAACATTTATGGGAAACAATTCTGCCGGTCCCTGCTGAAAACTTTTAAGCCATTGGTTTTGTTGTGATACAATAGTCTCATCAAGCATTGGGGGGATTCATGTGTCACTCGAAAAACAGTTTACCGAACATTTTAGCAAGATTAAAGGCTATGAAGAAGCAATCGCGTTATTGTATTGGGATTTGCGGACAGGTGCACCGAAAAAAGGCGTAGAACTTCGTTCCGAGAGCATCGGTACGTTGTCTGCGGAAGTATTCAATTTATCGACTTCAGATGAGTTTGGCGAACTGCTTTCTTCTTTAGAAGAAGATCAGGCAACACTGGATCCTTATATCCGCCGTTCCGTAGAAGAAGCGCGCAAAGAATACGATTTGAGCAAAAAAGTCCCTCCTGAAGAATACAAGAAATTCATCATTTTGAAGTCCAAAGCGGAATCGGTCTGGGAAACTGCCAAAGATGCTTCGGATTTCTCAATGTTCCTTCCTTATTTAGAGGACTTGGTGAGCAGCACGAAAAAAATGATCGGCTATTGGGGCGAGAAAAATGGCAGCCCTTATAATACGTTGCTCGATCAGTATGAACCGGGCATGACGACAGAGATTTTAGATGAAGTCTTCGGCAAATTGCGTAACCGCATCGTGCCGTTGGTGCAAAAAATTGCCGCTTCACCGAATAAACCCGAAACGGCATTTCTCTATGAGCATTTCCCGAAAGAAGCACAGGAGGATTTCAGCCGTCAAATGCTGGAACAGCTAGGCTACGATTTCGAAGCAGGCAGATTGGATGAAACGGTTCACCCATTCATGATTTCGATCAACCGCCAGGATATCCGGGTAACGACCAAGTACGACGAAGGCGATTTCCGCAATGCGGTATTCGGCACCATTCATGAAGGCGGACATGCCATGTATGAACAGAACTTGGGCGAAGCGTTGGCTGGCTTGCCGATTGAAACGGGCGCATCAATGGGGATCCATGAATCACAGTCTTTGTTCTGTGAGAATTTTATCGGCCGCAACGAACATTTCTGGCAAAACAACTTTAATTTATTGAAGGAGTACGCACCTAAGCAGTTTGCTGATGTGGAACTGGCGGATTACGTGCGGGCCATCAATGAATCAAAACCATCATTGATCCGCATCGAAGCAGACGAATTGTCGTACGCATTGCATATCATGGTGCGCTACGAGCTCGAAAAAGGTTTGTTTGATGGAGATTTACAGGTTCGTGACTTGCCGCAGCTATGGAACGATAAATACGAAGAGTATTTGGGTGTCCGGCCTTCGAATGACGCAGAAGGTGTACTGCAGGATGTCCATTGGGCTGGCGCGAGCTTCGGCTACTTCCCTTCTTATGCACTTGGCTATATGTACGCAGCCCAGTTCAAGGATGCCATGCTGAAAGACTTGCCGAATTTTGATGAGTTATTGGCAGAGCGGAACGTCAAACCGATCCGTGAATGGTTAAGCAAAAACATCCATCATCATGGGGCGTTTAAAAAACCATTGGAAATCCTCAAGGAAGTTACGGGAGAAGGATTAAACCCGGATTACTTGGCAGATTACCTGGAAGAGAAGTATTCGAAGATTTACCAATTGGATAAATAACCAACGAGCTACCGTGAAATTCACGGTGGCTTTGTTTAATTTATAAGACAATTGCCGAATTGTTTGATTATAATAGGAGCGGAGGCGATAAAAGATGTTGAAATCATTCAGTTTAGACGGCAAGACAGCAATTGTCACAGGTGCAGGCAAAGGCATCGGAAAAGCGATCGCCATGGCGCTGGCAGAAGCTGGAGCTAATGTTATGCTGGTGGCACGCACCGAATCGGACCTGCAACAGACCCAGCAGGAAATCGGCAACGGCCGCACCGCATACATACGTACAGATATTACTAAGCGCAGTGACATCCAGGCAGCGGTAGAGAAAACGATGGATCAGTTTGGAGCGATTGACATTCTGGTGAATAATGCCGGAATGAATATCCGTTCTTCTCTGACGGATGCAACCGATGGGGAATGGCATCAAATTATGGACACAAACGCGCAAAGCGTTTTTATGTTTTCACAGGAAGCGGTCAAAAAGATGGAAAGCGGCAGTTCCATCATCAATATTAGTTCAGTCGGCGGAGACCGTGCCTTGAAGACCGGCGTAATTTACGCTGCGTCAAAAGCAGCCATCATCCAAATGACCAAAGTGATGGCGATGGAATGGGGACCGAAGAATATCCGGGTCAACGCAATCGGGCCCTGGTATTTCAAAACGCCTTTAACGGAGAAGATTTTAAACGATCCCGAATACCTGGATTCGATACTGGCAGTGACGCCGATGAAACGTGTCGGGGAATTGCCCGAAGTGGCTTCGCCCGTCGTATTTCTGGCTTCAGACGCAGCGAGTTATATTACAGGGCAGACGCTTTTCGTCGATGGCGGCATGTCCATACACGGGTTTTCATAAGAATACGGACTTCCTTCCCAATTTCGGGAAGGAAGTTTTTCGTTCTCCATTAAAAATGATATGATAGAGAACAGTAAGCGGAGAAGGAGATTTCTAAATGACAGTTCTGGATCATAAAAAAGAATTACTTGAAACGGCGCATCTCTATAAGATCTTCAAAGACAATGAAGATACTGAGCGTGAAGCGAAAGCCCATTTATTTGCGAAGAAAATTCTGAAGAACAATTTCATCATCGGTTTTGCCGGACATTTTTCATCCGGTAAGTCATCCATGATCAACGCGCTGACTGGAGAGACTCTTTTGCCGTCGAGTCCGATACCAACCAGTGCCAATATCGTTAATGTCCAGAAAGCGGATACGGATTTCGCCATCGTCAATATGCGCAACGAAAAGCCTGTCTACTTTCCCGAGAATTATGATTTTAACGCCGTCAAGGAATTCTGCAAAAGCGGGGATGTTACTCAAATCGATATTGGCCACCAAGCATCGGTCTTGCCTAAAGGCATCACTGTAATGGACACGCCAGGTGTCGATTCAACGGATGACGCCCACCGCCTGTCGACAGAGTCGGCACTGCACGTTGCGGATATGGTCTTTTATGTCATGGATTATAACCATGTTCAGTCCGAATTGAATTTCAATTTCACGAAAGAATTGCAGAAATACACGGAGCTGTATTTGATTGTCAATCAAATCGATAAACACCAAAGCAGTGAAATGAGCTTTGCGGATTTCCAGCAATCGGTCTATGACTCGTTTGCGGCATGGGGAGTCGTTCCAAAAGGCATCTTCTTCACGTCCTTGAAGGATTTCGATTTTCCGGGCAATGATTTTGAGAAGGTCAAGGGCTTGGTGTCTTCGACTATGCAGGATTGGAAAGGCCATATCGGCGAAGCTTCTGATTCAGCTTTGAGCCAATTGAAGGATGAACACATCAAGTTTTTGGAAGATGAAAAAGCAGAGCGTCTTCAGGCGTTTTCCGATACACTCGATCCGGAAGAATGGGAAATGCGTGAAGACCTAAAAAATGAAAATGCATTGGTGTCCCGCCGGATGTCTGTTCAGGACTTTGAAAACTGGCAAGCCAAGTTCGAGAAGAGCCGCAAAGAACTGCTGGAAAACTCGAATATCATGCCTTATGAATTGCGCAGCGCCTTGACCAGCTACTTGGAGTCGGTGCAGCCGAATTTTAAAGTCGGCATGCTGTTCAGCGGAAAAAAGACAGAAGAAGAACGGCAGAAGCGGAAACTGGATGTGGCTGAACGGCTGGAACTGACTGTTTCCTCTCAGATCACCAACCATTTGAAAAAATTGATGAAGTCTTCATTGAAGGATGCCGGAATATTGACCGATACTGAATCACTGGCAATTGATGATATGGTGTTTGAAGTGCCGGTTTCAGTCGTTGAAGAACAAACGCCAAAAGGTGCTTCCACAACTGGAGATGCCGTATTGAACTTTGCCAACAGCATTTCGACGGCTGTGCAGCGCTGGTTTATCCGTGAAACGGATGGCTGGAAAAAAGCACAGGAAGAAAAGTTCGAAGGTTTGACGGATGATGCCAATACAGAAATCGATATGAAATCACAAATCCTGTCTCGGAAAATATTGGCCATTGAAACGCTCGAAGAGATGGACAGCAAAATCGAAAAAGTGAAAAAATCTTATTCAGCCATATTGCCGAAGCAAAAAACGGCAGCCGAAGAAAAAGTGGATCAATGGTTGGAAGAATTTGAAGTCTCTATTGAAGAAATGACGGAATTCGATCCGGCTATGCTTGAAAAGAATGAGCAGCAGCAGGAAGTACAAGAGCAGCAGGAAGAAACGCTTGAAGTGGCGTCATTCGATGAAATGGCCGTACTGGAGCGTGCCAACCGGACTGCGGAAGTAATCGACCCGATTAAAGGTTTTGCTGAAACGGCTGCCTATTTGAAACGGAAAGCGGGACGTCTGGAAGGACAGGAATTCACGATCGCTTTATTCGGTGCGTTCAGTGCCGGAAAATCTTCGTTTTCAAATGCCTTGATGGGAGAAACGGTCTTGCCGGTATCACCAAACCCGACAACAGCCACCATCAACCGCATCCGGCCGGTTACGGAACAGCATCCGCACGAAACAGCGGATGTACGTTTGAAGACGCGTGCACAGATGACAGAAGATGTGAAAAACTCTTTCCATGTCTTGGGAGTGGAAATTTCCACATTGGAAGATGCGTATGCCAAGTCTTTAAAACTGCCGGAAAATACACCAACCGAGCAACAGGTTCATAAATCATTCATTACGGCTTTCAACAAAGGCTATCCTGTGTTTAAAGACCGCTTGGGCGAAACCATCCGTACAGACCGTGAAGAGTTTGGCTTGTATGTAGCAAAAGAAGAAAAAAGTTGTTTCGTTGATGAAATCGACTTTTACTATGATTGCGAACTGACGCGCAATGGCGTGACGCTTGTGGATACACCCGGAGCAGATTCCATTAATGCACGGCATACCAATGTGGCGTTCGAATATATCCGCAATGCCGATGCCATCCTGTTCATCACGTACTATAACCATGCGTTTGCTCGAGCCGACCGGGAATTCCTGATTCAGCTTGGACGCGTCAAAGACGCTTTTGAAATGGATAAGATGTTCTTTGTCGTCAACGCTATCGACCTGGCTAACAACGAGCAGGAAAAAGATGCGGTCGTTACGTATGTAAAAGACGAGTTGCAGCGTTTTGGCATCCGTTTCCCACGATTGTTCGGCGTGTCCAGCCTTTTGGCACTGCGTGACCGGGAACATTCGGGAATGCCGGAGTTTGAGGAAGCGTTCCAGCATTTCCTGAAAGAAGAACTGAAAGGCATGGCGGTCCAGTCGCTTGCAGAAGAAGAGCAAAAAGCAGTGGACCGCTTCCGCAGCTTGATTGAACATACGGAAAAGAACCTGCTGCGTAAAGATGAACGCTTGGAGGAACTCAAGCAGTTGGAACAGCAGTTGCGCATCCTTTTCGGTGCATCGATCGCCAAACTATTGGAGCGTGAAGCTCTGCAGGAATTGGATGAATTGCTGTACTACGTCAACCAACGCGTCTTTTACCGTTTTAATGACTTTTTCAAGGAAGCATTCAATCCTTCTGTGTTTTCGAATAAATCCGCACAGCAGGCATTGGATACGGCTTTGCAGGATATGAATGAAATGACCGGTTTTGATTTCCAGCAGGAATTGCGTGTCACCAATTTCCGCCTTGGCCAGTTTATCGAAAAGAGGTTGGAATCGCGCTTCAAGGAAGATGCTGCCAAATTGAAAGAATTGAATCCCGACTTCTCGTTTACTCCATATGAAGTTCAGGAAGCCGGGACCCTGGAAATTGCCAAACCGTTCGTGGAGGCCGATTATTCTTCGGTTAAATCCTATTACAAGAACAATAAGAGCTTCTTCGAGAAGAATGAAAAAGAGAAGCTTCGTGATGCACTGCAGGCCATGATGGAACCGGATGCGTTGCGTTACCTGGAAAAAGAGAAGAAAGAACTGGGCAACTGGGCTGAATTTTGGATTGAGCAGGAAGCGGAAGGCTTGCGCCAGCATATCCTACGCCAGGCAGTCGACCAAATTGATTCAGAGCGTACTTTGCTGCAGCAATCCGAACGATTGGCACAATGGAAAGAGCTGTATTCAAATTTGATGGACGGAAGGGTGTAGACGATGTCAGTGTTTATTGAAACGACCGATACCGAAAACCATAAATGGATAGATGCACGATTCGATTTAAAAGATCCATCAGCAGGCAGAAAACTGTATGAGCTGGAGCATGTGGCAGGAGCAGTCTTTTGGGATCTGGAAAAAGACATGTCCGATATGTCATCTTCCAAAGGACGGCACCCAATGCCGTCAACTGAGCAATTGACTGGACTGATTCGAGCAAGCGGCTTGGACCCCAAGGATTCCGTTGTCATTTACGATCAAGGGGGCTCACCATATGCGGCGCGTGCCTGGTGGCTCTTAAAATATGCTGGGTTTGATCAGGTTTACATCAGCCAAAAAGGCTTTGATGAACTGAAAGAGCAGGGAATCGCCGTTTCTATTGAAATGCCGAATCCCCAGCCGACTGAGGCAAAAATCGAGTTCAAAAATGAACTTTTTGCTGACCAGACATACGTGAAAAATGTCATCAGCGGCGATGAGCTGGGTGTGCTGGTGGATGCACGTTCCGCCGCACGCTATGCAGGGCTGGAAGAACCGATTGATCCAGTGGCCGGGCGGATTCCAGGAGCACGGAATTTGGACTGGGCTCAATTTGTTTCCAAAGGGGAGTTCCAGCTGAATGAAGACATCAGCCACATCGTCCAGCAGCATGAGCCTGCAGTAGTTTATTGCGGCAGCGGCGTAACGGCAGCCGCTCTTTATGCCATCATGGCTGAAAAAGGCTATGACCAGCTGAAACTCTACATGGGCAGTTTTTCGGATTGGATTACAGACGGGGAGAACGTTGTCGAATTCGACCGGGGAGAGCACCCTGAAGCAGCAGATGAGCAAACAAAAGCGATCTTGGCAAAATTGATCGAAGAGGGTTATTCGGGTGAGATGCTGATGAAAAAGTTTGAGTACGAAAAATCATTATTGGATAGCAAATAAGAAAATCCCCGACAGCTGTTTTAGCTGTCGGGGATTTTTTTGAATCATTCTTTTCGTTCAGCGGTGCGTGTCAACAGTACACGGATAATCTGATGGTTTTCCATCTCGCGTACAGTGATGGTATGGGTCGGCAGGTAGACTGATTCGCCTTCATTGATGTCCGTGTTCTTCAATTGAATCCAGCCGCCGATGGTATCGACGTCTTCGCTGTCATCGAACTCGATGGCAAAACGCTCTTCCAAGTCTGATAACAGTACGCGTCCATTCAGTAAATAATTATTGATGTCGACGGCCTTGATCTCGTCGCGTTCGTCTTCATCGAATTCGTCGCGGATTTCTCCGACGATTTCTTCCAAAATATCTTCCATCGTGATGACGCCGGCTGTTCCGCCGTATTCGTCAACGACAATCGCCATATGGACATGCTCTTTCTGCATTTTCAGCAAGACATCCTGTATGGGGGCCATATCATGCACGAAGGGGATATCGTGGACCACAAGACTGTCGTTCAAGTCCTGTTTATAAGTATAATTGGTCAGCATTTCCTTAACGTTGATGAAACCCAGGATGTCATCCTTATCCCCATGTTCGGTGACTGGGTAACGGGTGTACTGATGGTCACGTACAATCTCCATCAAATCGTCATGGCTCATCTCAAGCGAAATGGTCTCCATTTGTGTCCGCGGCAGCATGATGTCTTTTGCCAGCCGTTCGTCGAATGAGAAGATGTTCTGCATATACGATAATTCCGTTTGATTGATTTCACCGCTTTGGTAACTTTGCGTCATGATGATCTTCAGCTCTTCTTCCGAATGGGCCTGTTCATGCTCTGCCGGCTCAATGCCGAAAGCACGCAGCAACAAACGGGCAGAACCGTTCATCAGCCAGATGAACGGGGACAAGATGATGCCGAACAGAAAGAGCGGGCGGGCGAAGATAAAGGCCATTTTCTCAGCGTATTGAATCGCCAGAGTTTTCGGAGCCAATTCACCGATCACCACATGCAAAAAAGTAATAACGGTAAACGCGATGATAAAGGAAAAGATCGACGCAGTGGGCTCTTCGATTCCAAAGTTTTCAAAAACCGGATGCAGGATCCGTTCGACAGTCGGCTCACCCAACCAACCAAGGCCGAGTGCCGTCACTGTAATTCCCAATTGGCAAGCGGATAAATAATAATCCAGGTTGCTGGTGATTTTCTTCGTCAAGATGGCGTTTTTATTGCCTTCTGATACAAGTTGATCGATGCGGGACATCCTGACGCGAATAATTGAAAACTCCGATCCAACAAATAAAGCGGTCAGCCCGATTAAAAGAGCGACCAAAAACAAATTGAGAATGAGTATACTGTCCAATTCGTCCCTCCGACTGGGAGGGTTCACCTCTGCTTTCTATAAGTAAAAACAGTATACCATAAATGAAAGGCATCATGCTTTACGGAAAGTTGAGTGAAAAATTCAAATCAAACGTATTGAATGCCGAGGCGAATAAACTTATGATGGGAAGAGAGAAAAGGAGTGGTTAGATGAAAGTGCTATGGCATGGGGGAACGATTTATACAATGGAAGATGAAGGCGCTACTGCAGAAGCGGTATTAGTGTCTGATGATCGCATAGAGAAAATTGGTACATACAAGGAATTGAAGCAATTTGCAGAACGGGAAGTCGATTTGGGCGAGAAGGTTATGTACCCTGGATTTGCCGATAGCCACATGCATATGATCGGACACGGAGAAAAACTAATGCGTGTCGACTTGTCGAAGATCGAAAGTTCGGAGGAAATGCGTGAACAATTGATCGAATCCACAAAAGGCTTAGGAAAAGATGAGTGGTTTATTGGAGAAGGCTGGAATGAAAATAATTTTGCTGACCGCAAAATTTTCCATCGCTCTGAGCTTGATGAAATCAGTGAATCGCCGATGCTGCTGAAGCGGGTTTGCCGCCATGCCATCCTGGCCAATTCCAGTGCGTTGGCTCTTGCAGGCATCACCAAAGACAGTCAGGATCCAGAAGGCGGTGTGATCGTCCGTGATGCAGACGGCGAACCGACGGGTTACTTGCTGGATGCAGCTCAGGACCTTGTCGCCAACCAGGTGCCGGAAGTCAGCGTCGAATACTTGACGCGTGCCCTGCAAACATCAGTGGACAATTTGCTGTCGCTTGGCTTAACAGGTGCCCATACAGAAGACATGGGGTATTACGGCCATTATTCACGTCCATTGCAGGCCTTTAAAAATGTCATCGGCAACGAAGTGAAATTCCGTGCGCATCTGCTTAGAGCCCATAGTGCTTTTGAAGAGATGATGGAAAACGCCACATACGCAGAGCCGTTTGTCGACCCAGGCCCAATGAAAATCTTTTCGGATGGTTCGATCGGCGGCCGTACGGCATTGTTGAGCAAGCCGTATAATGATGATCCATCAACGGTCGGTGTTGCAATCCAGTCGGATGAAGAGTTCAAACGCTTGGTGTCGATTGCGCGGAAACACGGTGAAGCGGTAGCCATTCATGTTATCGGAGACTTGGGCCTGGAAATGGCATTGGATGCCATCGAAGCGCATCCGGTGCCTGCAGGCAAGCGAGATCGCCTGATCCATGCAATGGTGGTGCGAGAAGATCTAGTGGAGCGCATGAAGAAAATCAATGTGGCTTTGGATCTTCAGCCAAGCTTTGTGACATCCGACTTCCCTTGGGTCGTGGAGCGTCTTGGTGAAAGCCGTTTGGAATGGGCTTATGCGTGGAAAAAGCTTCTCAATCAAGGCTTGATTTGTGCTGGTGGATCAGATGCGCCGATTGAAGAAGTGGATCCGTGTCTGGGCATCTATGCGGCAGTTACGCGCAGAAAGCCTTACGATTTGCATGAAGGCTATCAGCCGGAAGAAAAACTGTCACGTTTTGAAGCCATTCAGCTTTATACAAGCGGCAGTGCGGCAGCGATTTACAAAGAAGACGTGCGCGGAATCATCCGGGAAGGCTTCGACGCCGATTTCACCGTTTTCGATCGAGACCTGTTCTTAGGAAATGAAGAACAGATTCTGGAGGCTCAGGCAGTCATGACTGTCGTTGCAGGAGAAATCATGTTCCAAAAGGGTGAAGAGAAATAATGGCAAAAGAAGCCTATATCATTACTGGTGCATCTAAAGGAATCGGTTTTGAATGGAGCCGCCAGCTCAATGCTGCGGGTCATGTAGTTATTGGAATTGCACGCACTGAGCCGGACAATTGGCCGGGAGGACATTTTTTGCCGTTTGACCTGACAAGGCTGGACGCGATCGAAGAAATTATTGCGCAAGCGTTGAACTTGATTCCTGGAGAAACGGAAACCATTGTCTTGGTGAATAACGCTGGAACGATTGAACCGATTGGGCTCGCACATACTAACGATGCCACTCAGGTCAGCCAAAGCATCGTCCTTAATTTGACAGCGCCAATGCTGCTATGCGGTGCTTTTATCAGGCAGCTGAAAAGCAATTCAGCTGATAAGAAAATTGTCAACACGTCTTCAGGAGCGGGGCGTAAAGTCTATGAAGGCTGGAGTGCTTATTGTGCCGGAAAAGCTGGACTCGATCATTTCAGTTCTTGTCTGGATGCGGAAAATGATGATGTAAAAGTGGTGTCGGTGGCACCGGGAATCATCGATACTGCCATGCAACAGACCATTCGCCAAAGTGAAGCTGCCGACTTTCCATTGATTGACAAGTTTCTTGACTACAAGGAAAGCGGACTGCTCAGCAGTCCGGAAGAAACGGCGCGTCTCTTGATGGAAATGACCCGCCGTCCAGATTTCAACGAATTGCCGACCATTTTGGACATCCGCAATCTACCGCAACCAGGAAAGGGGAGCTTGAATTGAGCAAAACACCGGAACACATCCTGATGAAGCTGGCTGATGCCAACCAAGCGGGAATTGATATGGACAGCCCGAAAGCCGTTGTTACGTTCTTGCTGGCACAAGGGGAAAAAGAATCCATTCTCTTTTTCTACAAACCGAACAGCGTCGAATTCGATTTCGACAAATACAAGGCAGCCGTAACGGAAATGAATGACTGCAAAAATTAAACTCCTGATCTAGGGTTCTTATAGTAGAAATTAACCGGGTGCTTGCAACGTGACAAAACATGTTGCAGGCATATTTTTATGGAGCGAAATAATTGTGGGGCTCTTGAAAAGCAGTCTTTTTGAATCGCATGGATGTTGCATCATTGCTTAAGTTACAATAGAGAAAAAGAAAAAAGAAATAGGGCATTAGGATGAGAGGAGATTTAAAACGATGAAAACCACACAATCATTTCCGAATACAATCCAGACGATAGAAGAACTTCGCGAAATTACGGGAAACCCGAGTGAACTGGTGAACAATAAAGTGATTTCATACTTGGATGAACATTGCAGAGATTTTATCACGAAGTCACCTTTTTTGACGATTTCAACGGCTGATGAATTTGGTTCTTGCGACGTCTCTCCAAGAGGAGACGCAGCCGGTTTTGTCTATGTGTTAAATGAAAAGCAATTGATCATTCCTGAAAGGCCCGGCAATAAGCGGATGGATTCGATGCGGAATATCTTGTCGAATCCGAATATCGGTTTGCTGTTTCTCATACCGGGACTCGGCGAAACTTTGCGCATCAATGGAAAAGCCAGTGTGATCCATGATGAAGAATTGTTAGAAAAAATGGTAGTAAACGGAAAAAGACCGCTTCTTGGAATCGGCGTCGATGTGGAAGAATGCTTTATTCATTGCGCCAAGGCGTTCAGGCGCTCAGAATTATGGAGCCCTGATACATGGAGGAACAAAGGAGAGCTGCCAAAAGGCGCGAAAATATTGGCGGCTCACGCGAAGTTGCCGAATGCGGATGAAGAGGCGATT
Source organism: Planococcus notacanthi (assembly GCF_030407825.1). Lineage (NCBI taxonomy): Bacteria > Bacillati > Bacillota > Bacilli > Caryophanales > Caryophanaceae > Planococcus > Planococcus notacanthi. The sequence goes on from NZ_JASDCQ010000001.1 coordinate 723,404, forward strand.
GGAAAAATTCTGGATAAGAGCTACCGGGAAACATTGTATTAGATTTGATAGGAAGAGGGATTTACCTGAAAAAGATAAATAAAACACCAAAGGAGCGTCGGAATGAGCAGAGAAAAATGTCGTTGCTGCGGAAGTCCTACATTAGAGGCGAGAGGCGATTATGAGATATGCCTGCTTTGTGATTGGGAAGATGACAATCAAAACGATTTTCAAGAAAAAGAAGTCTGGGGCGGACCCAATGGAGATTACTCTTTAGAGGAAGCCAGAATTAATTTTGCACAGAACTTAATCATGTATAGAGGGAAAAATGAAATAGATTCTCTGAGCACAAAGGTAAAGAAAACAAAGTTGCTGAAAGCTTATCAGGAATTAGAAGCAAGCAATGAAACGACTAAGAAGTGGCTGGACATTCTACTATTGGAACAAGAACTTTATATGTCTAAATAGCCGATTGGTATTCAGCTTATCTTCAGACGGCAACTCGCCAAACAGCTATTCACCATGTTTTTCATGAGGAAGGCAGTTTAGCCAATCTCTTAACAGTTGGTTAAATTCATGCGCTTTTTGCACCGGCCAAGCATGTTGGGCGCCAGGAATCAAACGCCCTACGGAATTTGGGACTAATTCAGGAGCTAGACTTACAGCTTCCAAAATACCGGGAGATTCCTGGTCCCCTGCTGTGAACAAGCAGGGAACAGCAATATTTCCATACGACTGATCCAGCTGGAACTGCATAATTTCCTTCCAAATGGTTTCATAAGTTTTGCGTGTCAGCAGCTGATAATTCGCGCGAAATTCAGCTGCTTTATCGGGAGGCAAATGATAATAGTCACGGGCGACTCTATTGAGATAACGTTCATTTTGGATTTCTCTTTGGACGATTCGGGATTGCATTTTAAGGAGAAATTGAAAGCGCATGGGTGTGGCGGTAATGCCACTGATAAAGGCGCTGAGAATTTTGTCGGGATGCCGTTTCGCCAATTCCAAGGCGACATGGCCACCCAATGATATCCCGACTACATGAACGGTCCGGTTTTTTATGACTTCTTTTGCGATCATATCAGTAGTATCCATTAAGCTGATCCATGGGACAGAAACGCTTTTTCCATGCCCTGGCAAATCCACCAGGATGATCGGGTAATCCGAGAATGCTTTTTCTTGCTGCCACCACATCCACCGGCCCGCACCAATTCCATGGATAAAGAGAATGGGCTCGTTTTCATTAATCTCTGTTTCCGAAAAATGGAGCATTGTAATCAACTCCTCTCGTTTTCTCCAATCAAAGATCCTCTCTAACCAATGAATTAAAATCCAAAATTAACCATATATAACAAACTTTTTGACCTTTAATTGAAATAAAATGGTAGAATAATGAGAAAGTCACTAAAATGAGTAGACTTCATTTCTATAATGTCATTCATGATGATAAAAATATACCTAATAGCTCTGATGCATATCTAGGAAAAGACGGAGGATCTTCAAATGCAAAAAGAACAAACTAGATATTCTCGGTTAGCTCATATAACAAAATTAATAAATTCCAAGTTCGAATTGCGGCCTTTGATGGAGCATGTCATCACGGCGATATCGGAAGAAATTGTCCAATGTGATTCTGTCGGTATTTATTTGCCTCAAGAAGATGGTAATTTCAGAGGATATGTTGGTAAACCTGAAGTAATAAACGGAATGACCTTGGATATGCACTTGATTGATACGAAATTTGATTTATTGGCAAAAGAAGTAATTGAAACTCAAAAAACAATTTACATACCTGACACAGCTAAAGACCGTCGCCCGGACCCAAGAGCAGTGGCAGGATTCGGAATAAAATCTTTGTTGGCACTTCCTATTTCCTATGAAGGAGAATTGTATGGGCTCGTTTTTTTATTTGACTATGGGATCCCAATGAATCTGTCACCTGATGAAATACAAACGGTTGAAGCCTATGTCAATATGGCAGGTGTTGCCATCCGCAACAAGAACAATTTAGCGCGCAAAGAAAATCTCATTTCCGAAAAACAATTGCTGTTGGACCTGACTCGGGATTTATCTATGAGTGCCTCGATTGCGGCTGTTATGGATAAATGTTTCCATTATATCAGCGTTGTTTTAAAAAACGATAATATTGGCGTTCATTTACTGGATCCTTTGGCTGGTGCAAAAATCAAACCTACTAATTTAAGTGAAAAAAGTGATTGGGATAAAGAAGAATGGCTGGAGAAACATGATGAGCTGCGCTTTGACCCTTCAAATGACCCGGTTTTCGACGAAGTGATCCGAACGAAAAAGCCATTGCTGATTGCAGATGTGACAAAAGACGAAAGACCGAATCAGGAAGTATGCCGCTCTTTCGGTATTGAAGGGATGCTTATGATTCCTTTTGTAGCTATGGGAGAAGTTTTGGGTGCATTGGCTCTCGTGCAGTTTGAAAAGAACGCATCGGCTTATAGTGAATCAGATATACAATTGGCACAATCTATAGCCGATGCCACTGCCTCTACACTATCTAATCTGCTGTACATGGATAAACAAGAAGTAATTATTGAAGAAAGAACTTCAGAAATCCAGACAAAAAATAATGAATTAGAAAAAGTTGTTGCTGAATTGGGAAGCTTGAGCCGGGAAAAGGAATTGATATTAAATTCAGTTGGTGAAGGTATTTTTGGGTTTGATCTGGAAGGAAAAATCACTTTCTGTAATGCGGCAACCGACTCTATCCTGGGTTATGAAAAAGGGGAACTGATCGGACATTCTTATAAATCAGTTTTTGACAAAGCTCAGCTATCTATGAAAAGTTCATCTTCGATAAAAGAAGGTGTAAAATTCCACAAAAAAGACAGCACTTCTTTTTCGGTTGAATATGTACTTTCGGCAATAAAAGAAAATGGTGAAATCATAGGAGAAGTCGTTACGTTCAGGGATATAACGGAAAGAATGCGATTAGAAGAAGAAATTCGATATTTAGCTTATTATGATAAACTTACTGATTTGCCGAACCGGATTCTTTTAGAGGATCTCTTGATACAGGAAATAAGCAGAGCAGCAAAATCAAAAGGCAATATAGCAGTTTTTTATTTGGATTTAGATCGGTTCAAAATGATTAATGACAGTTTGGGCCACAGCTATGGAGATCTTCTCTTAAGGGATGTCGCAAACCGATTAAGACGTACTGTTCCTGATGAGGCTATTGTTTCTCGGCAAGGGGGAGACGAATTCACCATTCTATTGCCGGAATTCCAATACCATAACGAAGTTTTGAACCTAGTGGAACGAATAGTGAATTCTTTTGCTGAGCCTTTTTCGTTAAAAGGAAGTGATGTCTACATTAAAACCAGTATCGGAATTAGTTTGTATCCTCAAGATGGTCAGTCAGCTGAAACCTTGATTAAAAATGCAGATGCTGCCATGTACAAATCCAAGGAAAAGTCTGGAACCTACCATCATTTCTTTAGAAGTGAAATGAGCGACAGAAGCCTCGAAAATATAATGCTGGAGAATGCGTTGTACAAAGCTTTGGAAAATGAAGAGCTAGAGATTTATTATCAGCCTCAAATTGATAGTAGAAACAATCAGATTATGGGTGCAGAAGCATTGCTAAGATGGAACCATCCGATTAAAGGAATGATTTCTCCCCTTGATTTTATTCCGATAGCTGAAGAGTCAGGGTTGATTGTTCCAATTGGAAGATGGGTGTTGTTGAATGCATGCAAACAGTTGAAAATATGGCATGAGCAGGGACATACAGATATGACTGTATCTGTAAATCTATCAGGACGCCAGTTTGAAGAAGACGACTTGCTAACGATGATTGAATCCATCTTATCTGAAACAGGTTTAGCTCCTGATTTTTTGCATATCGAATTAACGGAAAATCAGATTTTTAAAAATACCCATTTTACGATAGATAAAATGAAAGAGCTGAAAATGCTTGGCGTCAAAATAGCATTGGATGATTTTGGAACAGGCTATTCATCTTTAGGCTATTTGAAGAATTTTCCGATTGATACATTAAAGGTGGATCGATCCTTTATGGCGGATATCACAAAAGACAAAGACAATGCAGCCATCACCAGCACGATTATTGCATTAGCTCAAAATCTCGGGTTGGATATCATAGCTGAAGGCGTAGAAACCGAAGAACAATTGGTTTTTCTTACGGCTAAAGATTGTTTCACTATACAAGGCTATTACTTCAGTAAACCGTTAAAAGCCGATGCACTGACTGAAAAATATATGTGAAATCAATTATTTGCCCGCAAATAAAGCTTATTCGCAGAACAAATTCTCGGAATAGACTCTGCACATGTGTCTCCCAAGATGGCTTTTATTTCCCCTTGAACTGTAAGTTGATCCCCGGTTAGAGGGGTTTCTTGGAAGTCGGTAATGACCGTTTTATCATTCACTCGAATCCACATTACGGTTTCATTTGCTGAAATTTGTTGCGATAATTCCACCAAAACTTTATCACCCTCTATTTCAGTAATGGTTCCACTGATTTCAGTTTCCGCTTGATACTGAGTGTCTTCAGAATTTTCATCTGGGCTGGCGGAGATTTGGGGTGTTGCGTCACCTTGGCAAGCGCCCAATAAAAAGACCAGCGCTAAAAACCAAATTGCCTTCATCGGATTCACTCCTTCAACTTCTAAACTATTTCAGCCCTGTAGTGTTAGACGGAGAGAACACCTTATAGTTTCAATCAAAAAAGAGCAGTGAAAGCCGCTCTTTTATTTGTTCTTTCTCCAGCCTTGAAATTCTGGAGCCTTGAAATTGTAGACGGGCTTCAGTACAGACTGAATCTCAATGGTTTCTTTCGTATTATCGATGATCTCCTGCATCGTTTTGTATGCAAAAGGCGACTCATCGATTGTATCTTGGCTGACACTTGTGGTGTAGGCGTCTTTCATCGTATCCGTGAAATCGTGTAGTTCCAGCAGCTGTATCTCTGAAGAAGTTCGCCAAAACACGGTCCAGCTCTACATGCTTGATAAAGTCATGAGCGGCAGATCGGATGGATTGGCCAGAAGGGACGAATGCCTTTACGGCTGCATCCAACTTGGCGAAATCAACATCCTGTTTCTGAACTTCCACGCATAGCATGCCGCAGCCAATGTCCACGCCGACCAGATTCGGGACCACACGATCGATCACTTTCATGGTAGTCCCGATGACGGCACCTTTTCCGGCGTGGCAATCCGGCATGATGCGGACCTGTGCATTTGCTGTCAATTCTTCGTTTAAGAACCCCTCGATTTGCGATACCGTAACATCGTCAATATTGTCTGTAAACACTTTTGCATTACTGTACTTGCCTTTTATAACTTTCAATGTCATCCCTCTTTATTCCGTTTTAGTAAAAAGTACCTTTGCAATATAAATCTATAATATCAGCTTTATTTCTATTTGTGTAAGAAATTGGATATACATTTCGGATTTCAGTGAATATACTGAAAGTGGAGGTAGGAAGATGCAAATACTATGTCTTAGTCGGGATAATGAGCCAGCCAGAATTATATGCATTAATTACGAAGTTTACCCGGAAATGTGAAAGCTGTTGAAAGGAGAGACTAAATGATGGATTTCGAAACAGTAATGCAGGAACTTGAAGCGCTGGGCAAAGAGCGGATGAAGAAAATGTACGTATCCAATGGTGCACACGAACCGGTTTATGGAGTGGCTACGGGGGCGATGAAACCGATAGTGAAGCAAATCAAAAGAGACCAGCAATTAGCAGAACAGCTTTACACGACCGGCAACTATGATGCCATGTATTTTGCAGGTATTATCGCAGATCCGAAAGCCATGGCCGCAACAGATTTTGAGCGGTGGATCGATGGCGCATATTTTTACATGCTATCAGATTATGTTGTAGCCGTAACGTTGTCGGAATCGGATATTGCACAGGAAGTAGCCGACAAATGGATAGACAGCGGCGAAGAGCTGAAGATGTCTGCAGGTTGGAGCTGTTACTGCTGGCTTCTGGGGAGCCGGAAGGACCAGGAATTTTCCGAAAGCAAAATCGCCTCAATGTTGGATCGAGTTAAACATACGATACACGATTCGCCTGAACGAACGAAATCTGCAATGAATAATTTTTTATACACGGTTGGTATCTCTTATAGACCGCTTACTGAAAAAGCGGTTGAAGTTTCAAAAGAAGTGGGAGTAATCGAAATAAAGAGGGACAATAAAAAGAGCAGTTTTTTGAATGCCCATGAAAGCATTCAAAAGGATCTGGATAAAGGCAGAGTCGGATTTAAACGGAAGTATGTAAGATGTTAATAGAAAAGGACAATCTTCTGTGGATTGTCCTTTTTGAGTTGTTTCGGACTTTCTTTATTCCTCACGCAGTTTTTTGGATGCATAGCCAATATACAAGAATGCCAATCCATTAACCAATGTAGCAACAGCAAAAATAAAGCCGAAAAAGCTGACACCGATTCCGGCCTGTACGATAGGCGCGATGACTCCCATAAAAATGGCGTAAACCAAAAAAGGGAGCAGGAAAGCTGTCATGTATCCGGAATGCATCCATCGGTGCCGCTTGTTTCCGGCAAACTTGCTTACCGAAAAGCTTAACAGAGCAATGTATATAGCCAAAATAAGGATCATCTCCAGACCTCCAATTCATTTGATTTTAAGTGAAAGATAACACACAAGTATTTCAACTATATCCACGTACTGGTAAGATAAGGGAAAGTGTTGATGTATGTAAAAGGTAATCCTAAGCAGGCAATGAATCATCTTTCACCTAGTAGTGGATATAAACCAGTAGAGGAGCATTTCAATGAACGCTAAAGACATACTGAATAAATTCGGATTCCATGCGGAAGATGAGCCGATCAGCATTTATGCTTTTTCTCCTGTGTACCGGGTCACTCAACCTGGAGGAGAATATATCATAAAAAAAACCCAAAGTCCGATGCTTAAAGCAAATCGTCTGATGGCCTACACCACAAGTTTGAAAGAGTCGGGAATTGACGTTGTCGTGCCTGTTTCCATGACCACGGATAATCCGATGGCTATTGATGGCGCAATGTATGTCGTGTATCCGTTTATTGAGGGAAGCACTTATTCAGGACTGGACAGTGAAATCCAGGAAGCTGGAAAACTGTTGGGCCGGATCCACGCTCTTTCTTCCAATGAAAATAAATTTAATTTAAGTCACTATGATGTATATGATTTTAATGAAAAAGAAGCAGAAGACGGCATTCAAAAAATCAACCAGAATTCATCAGCATACGATATCGAAATATCTCCCAAGCTGGAAGACCGGCTTATGCAAGCGGTCCACAATCAAGAAGACTTAAATCAAGCTGCATTGCCTCACGTTGCCACGCCTTATGACTATAAAGCGAACAACCTGATCTATACTCCCGATCCTTATTTGATTGACCCGGATAATGCGGGTTGGGTCCCACGGATTTTCGATTTGGCGTTGGTTCTTTTACTGTTTCACAATGAACTGGAAACTGCACCAGATCAGCCATTTACTTCGCGCCAATGGAAATTGTTTTTAACAGGCTATGAAGAATCGGTGGTCCTGTCACCGAAAGAAAAATCCTATTGGCCGAAAGCCATTGAACATGTATTTCTTGATGAAGTGATGTGGCTGATGGCCGATACCCCGGAAGATTGGCACAATTCTGCGCAGCGAAAATTGTTCGAGAAGCTTGTCCAATTGCTGATGAATGTTGAAGAGTATGATTTTATGTAACCCGATCAAGAAAGTATATTGAGTGCTTTGAATTAAGTAGAGGAGTTATCACTTATAATTTTCCAATAAGGAGCGTTTTTATGAAAGATCGAATCATTTTAGCAATCATCTTATTTTGTGTACTCGGAGCAGCCGCAGTGAGCAACATAGATTTTTTAAGCCAAACTGCCAAGTCCGCTTTTTATATCGTCAGCATGGGCATCCTTCTTATAATAGGGATCGTCAGTCTATTTGCTTTAATAAAAAAAGGCAGAAATAAAGAAGGGATGTAACCTTGATGCATTCTTTGGACACTCTATTGTTTCAATGACATCACTAGCTCTTTAAAATGAACGGATACATAAGCAGGGTTGGTAATCGGTAAAAGGTGATGGCTTTTCGGGATAACCTTGATGATCGCCTCTGACTGTGAAAGACGGAAGGCCACTTTTTTCTCTGCTTCAGACTCGTCTTTTTCCTTATCAGCCAGCAACAACAAAAGAGGAACGCCAGATTCTTCCTTTAGACAATAGTTAGTTTTGGTAACGGCTTTAGACAGTGCATTCACTGCAACTGCATCGCTATGATGGACATATATTCCATCTCTGTTTACAAAGTTGCCGAGCAGATACACAGTAAATTTCTCTTTCATAAAAGATGGCATATCCATTGCCTCGACTTGTTCCTGGATGGCTTGTTGTAAATCTTCGAGCTTTTCAACGGCAGGAAGTTCAATTTCTTCATCTTCACCGCCGCTATAATCGCCTATGAAATAATGACCTGCATCCAACAAAGTGATGCTGAGGACTATTTCAGGAAATTTTTTATAGAAATGTTGGATGATCCAAGCTCCGATTGAATTGCCGATAAGATGGACTTCGGAAATTGATAATTCGGCTAAAAGTCTCTTAAGCTCTTCTATATAGGTTTCAATTGAAAAGTTTTTGCTTGCCTCATTATTATGGCCAGGCAAATCGATAGCCAACAACTGGAATTCCTTCAGATTTTCAGCTAAGGATTCATAGATTTCCTTCCGATCTCCGAGTGCTGGGATTGCGACGATTGTGGGTTTATTGTTTCCTTGATTGTATAAAATAGACTGTGACATTCAAGTGCCTCCCAAATATTCCTAGATAAAGTACTATTTCGTTAACCGCAAAATAATACCTGCAAATTCATTCGTTTTAATCGAAAAGGGGACAGGAAATGACAAAGTTAACTGCGTGGGTGATCGGCAGTTTTGTGTCGGCTACAATCTTATGTGTTTTCGGGCAAGGGATCGCATATTTTTTGAACGAGAATGTTGTTGATATCGCGCCAATTTACTACTTGACGGCTTTAACTGTTAGTGGCATTTCACTGTATGCACTAGCTGCAATCTTAATTTTTTTTCTGTTCAAAAAGAAAGAATTTGTTTCTGAAAATCGGGAAATCTATTTGATGATCTTGTGCATAACGGCTCCAAGTGCATCTGTCTGGGCATTTTTTGTTACGGTAATGTGGTGGGGATAGAAGCAAAGTTTCACAGAAAAGCGCGCTTTAAAGGATCTGATAGCTTTTGATTTCATAAGAATAGAAACAAATTTTATATTTATAGGACAGCACGTGCTATAATATAGAACTTAGGGCAAAACCAGCTTTTGCCGTAATTGAACGGATGCCAAAAAGCCTCCGCTTCCCGAAAGAATATGGAGGTGTAAGAAAATGAATAAACGATGGACCTTTAAAGAAATTAAAGCATTTGTTGAAAAAAACTCAGACAGCAAATTATTGTCTACAGAATATCATGGGTTTTCTCAGAAGCTGCTGTTTAAATGTGCATGCGGCAATAATTTCGAGAAAACATTTACAAAATTCAATACGAAAAACCAGCGTAAATGTGACGTGTGCCAGCCGCCGAAAGCGCCGCGTGGCCAAGAATAAATAGCAAAAGAACTGATTTCTGAATACAGAAATCAGTTCTTTTTTATGCTCAATACGAAAGATAATCCATCTCTTCGTTGCCCATAGGCAATTATTTGTTTCGAATGCTGATCTGGTATTGCGTGTTGGTGATGGCCAAAATACCAACAATGATGAAAATGCTGAACAGTTGTGATGAATCTGATGCAATCGAGTAGAAAAGAAGCAGGACAATCGCTCCCAGCAACAGGGAATTCATAGTGATATGTGTTTTATATAAACCGCCAAGCATTATATGCTTTTCGCCATCATCTGAAACATTCAACAGTTTTTCGGCATATTTCTTATCAGTAATGGAAGGCAAATCTCTTTCTGGATACATATTTTTCATCAATCCTGGCAGAATGCCGGAAATGATAAAACTGAAGGCAATCAGCACAAGACCGAAAATCAGCAGCCAAAGCGGCTGGGTCGTCAAAAGGCTTAAGCTCATTGATGCCAAACTGAACAAGATCGCCAACGTGGAAGCAAGGCTTGCGTCCGCATATTGTCTGTACATTCGCCCTTCAGCTGCATCTTCTTCGTCTCCGGTTAAATCCTGTTTGGCTAGATAGCGGATACTGACATAACGGTAAGCGGAAAAGACAACTAACACTGCAGCGGCTGCGAGAATGATCAAGTTTCCAGGGTAGGCGTAAGGCGATAAGTCGATACGGAAATCTCCATCCAAGACAACGAGCATACCGAAAAATCCAATCAATGCACCGATCACCAACTGACCGATTAAACTTCCGTATTTTTTCATTCCAGTTCCTCCTCTTCAAATTGAAAGATCTCTTCGACGGGTTCTTCAAAGACACATGCGATTTTCGTGGCGATCAGCAGAGAAGGCATAAATTCTCCTCGTTCAATCAAACTTACCGTTTGCCGGGAAATCTTTGCCCGTTTTGCTAATTCTGTTTGATTGATTCCCAATCGAGCCCGTAATTCCTTTAATCTAGTTTTCATGTCTTCACCTCACTATAGTTAAAGTGTAAATGATTCGCTTCAAAATGACAAGTATATTGGTCAAATTGAAAAAGATTATTGTCTTATTACAATTAATTTTGAGGATAAAGATTAATATAAATTGACTCAGTATTGCAGTGGTGTTATATTTTATTTAATTAGAGACAAAAAGAGTCTGTAATGTCTGTAAAAGAAATGGGAGGTCATTATGAAATATTCAAACGCGACGAACTATGCTTTGCACACGATGGTCCATCTTATCCGATTGCCGCAAAACAGTACGATAGGTGTTCAGGAACTGGCGGAATTTCAAAAACTGTCGCCAACTTATCTGTCGAAAATATTAACCAAGCTTACTAAAGCTGGCCTGATTGAATCGACTCCCGGTGCCAAAGGCGGGTACAAAATTTCCAAGTCTCCAAATGAAATTTCATTTCTGGATGTCATCATTGCCATTGAAGGAGACAGCAAGCTGTTCAATTGCTCGCTTCATCACAATGAAGGCTGCCTGATTGAAGAAGTCATGCGACAATCTGAAGAAAATATGAAATCTGAACTTGAAAGCCAATTGTTGATTGATATCGTGAAGAAGATGGAAAGCGGAGCCGAAAAAACCACCGGCAACTAAATTTATATAGAAGGAAGATGATGAAATGATAATGGATTGCGCAGTAATCGGCGGAGGGCCTGCTGGATTAAATGCTTCACTGGTTTTGGGCAGGGCAAGAAAGAAAACGGTTTTGTTTGATGACAATAAACCAAGGAATGCTGTCACTTCGGAAGCACACGGATTTATCACGCGCGACGGGATAAATCCACAGGAATTGAAACGGATTGCCCAAGATGAGCTGGCTAATTATCCAGACATCCAAATTGAAAAACAGCGGGTGCAAAACATAGTAAAAGAACAAGAGCTGTTCCATATTGAAACCGAGCAAGGCGACCACTTCAAAGCCCGAAAAGTGATTTTAGCGACGGGCTTTAAAGAAGTTCTTCCGGCCATCGACCGCTTGAACGAATTTTATGGAAAGAGCCTTTTCAGTTGTCCATTTTGTGATGGATGGGAGCTCAGAGACCGTCCGCTCGTTGTGCTTGCAGAAATCCCAGGTTCTTTTCATATGGCCAAAGTGGCTTCCAATTGGACGGATGATTTGATTGTCTGTACGAATGGAAAAACGGTCCTGTCTATAGAGGATAAAGAGATTTTGGAAAAGAACAGCATCAAAGTCAACGAGAAAAAGGTCAGCTCATTGAGTGGGACAAACGGTAAGTTGGAAGCCATTGAGTTTGAGGATGGCGAACGCCTTTTCCGTACAGGTGGGTTTGTAGCATCTGAATGGGTTCAGGCTTCTGGGTTTGGGACATCACTCGGCTGTGCGTTGAATGAACGAGGCGGAGTGGAGGCCGATCGTTTTCAACGGACCAATGTTGAGGGAGTCTTTGCTTGTGGAGATACGGTGATGGATGGGCCATCCCAATTGATCATCGCTGCTGCAGAAGGCAGTATGGCGGGCATTGGCGTAAATGGAGAGTTGCTTGAAGAAAAATTTAAAAACAAGGAAAGTTTGAAAACGATTCAAAATTAAAGAGAGGAGAAGTGTAAATGCCGAATAAACACCGCGAGCCGCAGGGAACAACACATGGCCATCACCACGGGAAAATCTCTTATCTGGAACACCCGGAAAGAAGAAAGGCATTTTCTCCCGAAACCTTGTTGAAAAGAATTCCATTGAAAAACACTGACTCTGTTTTAGACTTTGGTGCTGGCACCGGCTATTTCACGATTCCAGCAGCTAAACAAGTCGATGGTGTTGTCTATGCAATAGATACTGATTTGAGTATGCTGGAAATGATCAAAACAAAAGCCGCGAAAGAAGAGCTTACTAATATTGTGCCAATCCAAGGCGGTGAAGGAGAGCTTTCAATACCGAAAGAATCCATCGATGTGGTCATTGCATCATTAGTTTTACATGAAATTGATCCTTTGACAGAAACGTTAATGAAGATGAAAGAGTGGCTCAAAGCAGGTGGCCATTTGGCCGTCGTTGAGCTTGAGCCTAAGATACAGCCGGCGCAAAAAGCACCGAGAATTTCGTTGATCGGCATGGAAAAGGCAATAGAGGACGCGGGGTTGCGGATTACCGATAAGTTCTTTCCGGCTGACTCCTTGTATGTTCTCATTGCCCGGAAGCATGAATGGGCGCAAGGGGAGTGATGATTGATATATAGAAAGAGAATCCCGAAGTGAGCAATCTGGTAAAAAAGAAAGTCAAAATCACAGAAGATCGGTGTTTATGAACTGCAAGTTAGTTGCAGAAATGGGAGATGGACCATGAAGTTCAAATTAGGGGCGGCTATTATAGCCATAGGGATTATCGTGTTTTTAATTCTTCAAGCGACAGTGTTTTGCGAAGCATGCGGCAGTGAAAGGGCAGATATGAAGCAAGATGCTACAAATGCGGTTTATGAGTTAGATGTTCAGATGAGTGAAGACGGGAGCTTTCAAGTTGGAGCTACAATTGAAGTGACGAATGATTCATTGGATTCCTGGTCTGAAATCGGCTTTTATCTGGTGCCGAATGCCATGAATTCGGAAGAAACAGCGAACTACGAAGATGAAGACCTTGAGATTGAAGTGTCTTCAGTCTCCATTGACGGTGTGGAAACCGACTACAAACTGGACAACAATGAACTGATGGTAGAACTGGAAGACAAGCTGGAGCCCGATTCCCAAGCAATAGTGGCCGTCGAGTATGCGATGGTTTTGCCGGAAGGCGGCATGCGATTATCCCAAGTGGATGATAATTATTACCTGGCCCATTGGTATCCGATGCTCGGCATTTACAAAGATGGCTGGGACATTATCGATTATGATTCAAAAGGGGAATCCTACGATACGGATTACGGCGACTATACCGTCAGCTACGAGTTGCCCAAAGAATACCTGGTGGCCAGTTCAGGTGAAGATGGACCAATTGAGGCAACACAGAACGGTCTGGTGAAAGGTCAAAACATCAAAGATTTTTACCTGGCAATCATGGACCCGGATGGGTGGGAAACCCGAACCGTCCAAGCCAACGACACTGAACTGCGGGTGTTCACGCCCGTTTCGGCAAACATGCTGGAGGAAACCTCGGAATTGGCTGCTGAAGCTTATGTATATTTTGAAGAAAACATTGGCGATAATCCCTTTGGTGAGTTGGATATCATCGGGAACGACGGCTATATGGAATACCCGAACATCATAGAAGTAGCCGCAGATGAGGAATCCCAGGAGTCGGTTTTGGTACATGAAATCGCCCATCAATGGTTTTATTACCTGGTGACGAACGATCCGTATCAGGAAGCGTGGCTTGACGAAGGATTGACGGAATTTGCGAGTTCCCTTTTCATCAGCGAACGCTATGACGATGACGAATATGGATTTTGGAGCGCTGCCGCAGCTGAAGATTACTATCCGACAGAAACTTATGTGAACATCCCGCTCGATAAATTTGAGGATGAATTCTATTACTCAACCATTTATGGCAAGGTTCCAATGTTGCTCAAAGAATATGTTGACAGCCTGGATGGAAATGAAACAGCGCTGGAGTTCCTCGCTGCCTATTACGCAGAATTTCAATTCAAGCAAGTCGGCACCGAAGAGTTTAAAGCATTTTTTGAAATGTATTTTGAAGGGGATCAAAGCGAATTCCTGGATAGCTGGTTAAAGTAGAAAAGGATTGGGAGAAGGGGAAGGGGAACTGCAACACTACTCTTTCTTTTCCTTCTTTCAATGTAAAGCAGCAGACAAAACTCGATAAGCTGAAGCGCCAGTCTGACTCTACATCTAAAGTCTTAGTCTTAAGCACCCCTGAGCCCGATGGTTTAAATGGTAAAGCCGGTTATGCTGGTATTATTAAAGATTTACCAAAATTCAGGAGGTGCTTTATGCAGTTGAATCAAAAATTGGTTTTATCATCTATTCTTTTATTGGTTGCTCTATTGGCCGGCTCTGGATTATTCCTGAATTCATTGGAAAGGAATCAATGGGTCCACGAAACCTTGATCGAAGTGTTTCAAAACGATGCGAAAGTAAAACAGGATATGAGCAGAGGAGAAGTCACGGTTTCCGCAGATGAATTTGCGGATAATATGGTTATTTTTGTAGAAGACGTCCTAATGTATCCTTTTTACATGTTGGTCTTTGCCGTATTCCTAGGCTTGTTCGGATTTCTGATGATGGCGACCCATCCTTCGATTGCGTCAGCTTTTCTTGCGCTGGCCGGTGTATTATCCCTGTTCACTTTAGTTCCACCTGTTTTATTGTTTTTTGCTGCAAACAGTTTAGTGAAGTCGGGTGGGACTTTAACGGCGGTACCCCACAGGAACGCATTTTGATCACTGGGTAAATCGGCAGAAAAGGAGCTTTAAAAAGGCTTCTTTTTTTATGCGTATATGGCTAAAGCATAAGGGAAAAGAAGGAGTTTTCAATGAAATGGAGAATATAACCAACTAGCTTGAAATGGTGCATTCGTGAGGGAGGGACAATATGTACAAATTGCTTATGTTGTTGTATTGGCTTTCTGCATTCCTTACGCTTGCTGGTTTCTATGGCATGAATAGTTTGGGTGAACCGGTAAAAAATGATGATTTCGGAGGAGGAAATGGCAACCCGACTCTGGTTATTCCATTTTTCCTCATGCCGTTCATTTTGTATTTCTTATATGGAACGATTGAATTATCGATGAGAGCAACCAGCAGGTGGTACAGTCCTAAAGGCATTTGGACTGGAATTGCAATCAGTTTCATTTATGTGGCTGTATCCTCTGCTTATACATTGAAAAAAGCAAAAGACTTTCGGATCTATATCGTTGAGACAAAAGATGCTTTTGACAACCCCAAAGACTTTTCCTTATTCACTATTTTTTCCAATCATATTTTCTTTAACCCACTGACTTTTGGCCTGCTGGTGGTGGGGTGTTTTCTGATAGGATCGGTTTGGAGTTTAATTAGACAAGCACCTGAGAAATAAAGAGAAGATATATATTGCCGTTCGCATAAGAAAGGACATAAAAGGCATGTTAACTTACGGGTATTACGTTGTATTGCTGGTTTTAATTCTGCTAGCGGCATGGAGTACGTGGGGGGAAACCCATAAAACGATCATGTATGGAATTGCCATAGCCGGACTTTTAGGTTTAGTCGTCCTAAAAGTATTAGAAAAAAGCCGATGTAAAAACTGAAAAGACTAACAACTATGTTAAACTTAACCAATAAATACTGGAGGTGTTATAGATGTCCAATGAAGTACTTGGAATCATTGCTTTGTTGTCCATAATCATCTGGATCGCGGTTTCCAAAGAAGCGGTAAAACCGACGAAAGAGATCCAGTGGCCGAAGATGTTAACTTTGCTGTCTGCAGGAACTGCATCAGCATTCGTCATCACTTTGTCGCTTTTTCAAAGCCAGCCGTTCTAAAACAGACTCAGTGAGTTGAGTCTGTTTTTTTCTTTCTGTACTGAAAACGCCAAGCATAATAAATAATCCAGGCACTTAAAAGAACCAATGAGGAAAGATATTGGTAAGCATAGTCTGCAAAAATCAGAATGGAAAATCCGATAATCGCTGTAGGGATCATGATATAAAGAGAAACTTCAATCAGTGGGGGGTTCTACATCCCCCGCTGATTGTTAGTTGATCCAATCGGACTTTTACGGTCAGTGGATCTCCCGCTTATAAAAGCGGGAGTCTTACTGCTCGTTAAAGCGGGATATATCCACATTCTTACTTCTTTGTTTTTCAAACTCAATTCGAATCGATTCGTCATGGGCATCTCCTCGTTTCTGACAAGTTAATAAACAATAGATTTGTTTAATCATACCTTTTTTTGGCAACAGGAACAAAAAAACCTTTTGTTTTCAAAATATTTTGACTCTGCAAGCATTGTAAGCTATGATATTCCAAAACTATACAAAAATTCTGTGACGAAGAGAGTAGTTGCATACGGATACGTCAGCGAGCCGGGGACAGTGAAAGCCTGGTGGTGTCTGCTGCAATGAACCGCACTTCCGAGAAACTGCCTGAACCTTCCAGTAGGGCATGTTGGTGAAACCCGTTATCATGTTTAAGTTGGTCTGTTTAATTATGGACAATGAGAGTGGTACCGCGGGAAAGCCCGTCTCTGTATGAATGCATACAGAGACGGGCTTTTTTATTTTTAGTTAAAAGAGGAGGACTATGGAATGGAATTAAAACAAACGTATGCTGAGGAAATTGCTTTGGAGCTGAATGGGCTTGTGGAGCTTGATGAAATCGTGAATTTAATTGAACAGCCGAAATTCGACACACAAGGAGATCTGGCTTTTCCTTGCTTCACATTGGCAAAAGCAGCGAAGAAGTCGCCTGTAAATATTGCGAAGGAGCTGGCACAGGCAATTTCCCACCCATATTTTGAAAAGGTAGTAGCGGAAGGGCCATATGTAAATTGTTTTTATAATAAACCGGACGTCAGCTTAGTGGTCATGAAAGAAATTTTGCATAAAGATGCTGGCTACGGGTCTTCAGAGATTGGGCAAACCAAGACGGTAACACTGGACTTTTCTTCTCCCAATATTGCGAAGCCATTTTCCATGGGGCATCTGCGTTCAACAGTTATCGGCAATTCTTTGGCGAACATCTCTGAGAAATGTGGCTATAAAACCATTCGGATCAACCATCTTGGCGACTGGGGAACACAATTCGGCAAATTGATCACCGCTTATAAATTGTGGGGGAATGAGCAGCAATTGAAAGAGGCCCCCATCAGTGAATTGCTGAAGCTTTATGTAAAATTCCACGATGAAGCTGAAAAGAATGCGGAGTTGGCGAACGAAGCCAGACTGTGGTTCAAGAAACTTGAAGATGGAAATGAAGAAGCCCAGCACTTATGGAAATGGTTCCGTGATGAGTCGCTCCAGGAATTCGCCAAAATCTATCAACTATTGGATGTTGAGTTTGATTCCTATGACGGAGAAGCTTTTTATAACGACAAGATGGATGAAGTGGTGGAGCTTCTGGTAGAAAAACATTTGCTGATCCAATCGGAAGGGGCGGATGTCGTTGATTTGAGTGATTACAGCCTGCCGCCCCTATTGATCAGAAAATCGGATGGCGCCACGTTATACGGCATCCGCGATTTGGCGGCAGCTTTGTTCAGAAAAAGAAAATTTCAATTTGATCAATCATTTTACGTCGTGGGGCAAGAACAAACGCTTCATTTTAAGCAGTTGTTTTTGGTGCTGGAAAAGATGGGATATGAATGGCCAAAAGACATGGTCCATGTGCCGTTCGGCTTTATCTCGAAAGACGGCAAAAAGATGTCGACTCGTAAAGGCTGCGTGGTTTTGTTGGAACAAGTCATCAAAGAAGCGATCGCTCTTGCGGAAAATAACATTGCAGAAAAAAATCCAGCGTTGCCGGATAAAGAAGAAGTAGCCAAAATGGTGGGCGTAGGGGCGATCATTTTCCATGATTTAAAAAATGACCGCCAAAGCAATATAGAATTCTCCCTTTCGGACATGCTGAAGTTTGAAGGCGCTACAGGTCCTTACGTCCAGTATACCCATGCGAGAGCCCGTTCCATTTTATCGAAGTCTGCAATCGATCTTACACTGCTCAATCCGGCAGGACTGAATGATCCTTACAGTTGGCCGATTATAAAAAGATTGCTGGCGTTCCCAGAAGTGATTTCCAAAAGTTTTGATTATGCAGAGCCGTCTCAAATTGCCAAATACCTGATTTCGTTGGCTCAGGAATTCAATACCTATTATGCGCACGTGAAAATATTGAGCGAAGATATCGAACTGGAAGGAAGACTAGCCCTGGTTCAGTCCGTGGCGATCGTATTAAAGGAAGGATTAAGGTTACTTGGAATCAAAGCGCCTGAAAGAATGTAAAGAAATTTTGGATACCATGCAAGCCTAAACCAGGATAGAAAATAGTCAGATTCACAGATCTTTAACATATTCAAACTGAAATTTTTGACTAATTATTACTTATTATGGAATATAATAATGCTATACTTTGAATACATCGGAGAAGATATAATAATCTGTCAGTTAGTATGGATGGTTCTAAGTTAAGGGGGATCTGGGGTGAAACAGCATTTGAACGAATGGAAAACGCCTTCCATCCTGCTTGGTTCTTTGGGCATCGCCAGTCTGGGAGATTTCATCTACCTGGTAGCGATTAACATCATCGTATACCAAATGACCGGTTCGGCAGCCGCTGTGGCCGGGCTGTGGGTGATCGGTCCATTGACCAATATCGTGACGAAATTCTGGACAGGAAGCTTTATCGATTACCGAAGCAAGAAACATATCGTGTTGGTGACTTTGATTGCACGGGCGTTATTTATCGCTTTAATTCCTTTAGCGTCGAATCTTCTGGCGGTGTATGCGATTCTCGTTGTTCTCAGCGTTGCCAAGTCCTTTTTCGGTCCCGCTTTAATGACTTATATCACCATGCTGGTGTCTCCGCATAAGAGAAAACGATTTAACTCGCTTCGGTCATTCAGCTCATCGAGTGCATTCATCATTGGTCCAGCTATTGGTGGAACGCTTATCCTCACAACCAATATTTCGGTCACTTTGTGGCTGACGGCCGTGTTCTATCTGCTGGCCTCATTATTACTTGCTCTGTTGCCTGAAACCGAAAAAATCGAACCAACAGAAATTCCTGCTCTGACGTTTGCTCAAGTCGCAAGAGATTTTACAGTCGTCTATGCTTTTATGGCTGAAAGAAAATATGTATCTGCGATTTACCTGGGTTTTCTTGCGGTGATGTTGTTTTCTTTTGCCATGGATGCCCAGGAAGTTGTCTTTACCCAGCAGGTGATTGGTCTGACGGAAGTGGAGTACAGCCTCCTGATCAGCATCACGGGCATCGGTTCAGTGAGCGGGGCGCTGTTGCTGTCCATCTTTTCGAATAAAGTTTCTATCCGTTATATGATTGTCATCGGTTTGTTGATGATGACTTTCGGCTATGTCATATACGCATTTTCCTGGTCTTTTGCATCGGTTACTGTCGGCTTTATCATACTTGGATTCTTTAATGTCTTTTTGAATGCGGGAATTGCGACTTTTTATCAAAACAATGTACCGGTGTCTGTCATGGGGAGAGTGACAAGCATCTTCCAATTGATCCAAAGTGTATTTCAAATCTTTTTCATTTTAGGTATTGGTTTACTGGCCGATCTAGTTTCACTAAAGCTGACGATTGGTGCGCTTGCGGTGACTATGTTGGTGACCGCTTTCCTGTATGCAATAGCGGTACTGAACCCGAGGTATTCCGGCTGGTACATAGAAGAAGTTGAAATTAAAGAAGAACTCACCAGAGGTTAAAATAGAAAATCTAAATAGAGAAACCCCTCACATAAGCCACCTGATTGTGGCTTATGCGAGGGGTTTTTTAATTTAGTCTGCAATTTCACAGAACCGGTGTAAGTCCGTGATCCGTATGATAGCGCCCTCTTGGCACTGCAAAAGGAGAACCTGAGACCGGATCTTCAATTACGACGCAGTCGAGGCCGAAAATATCTTTGACCAATGGACTCGTTATTACCTCAGAAGGTGGCCCTTCAACAATCAGTTTTCCTTTTCGGAGACCGAATATGTAGTCTGCATATCGAGCTGACAAGTTAATATCATGGAGAACCATGACAATTGTCGTTCCGTGCTTACGGTTCAGATCAGTCAGCAAATCCAGAATTTCAACTTGGTAGGTGATATCCAGAAAAGTAGTCGGTTCATCCAAAAACAAAATATCCGTTTGTTGCGCCAAGGCCATCGCAATCCAGACACGCTGCCGTTGACCACCTGACAGTTCGTCGATATTGCTGTTGGCAAGCTCTGTAATGTCCATAATGCGCATCGCTTCAGCAACCGCTTCGTAATCTTTTTTTGTCCATCCGCTGAATAGGGATTGATGGGGAAATCTTCCACGTCCAACCAAATCGGCGACAGAAATGCCTTCTGGAACAATTGGAGATTGAGGCAGAAGCCCTAATACCCTCGCCAACTGCTTTGGTGGGATTTTGCTGATGGATTTTCCATCCAGCGTGATCTTCCCTGAAGTTGGCTTGATCAGCTTCGCCAAAGTTTTAAGAAGCGTGGATTTGCCGCAGGCATTGGCCCCGATAATGACGCTTATTTTGTTGCTTGGAATAACCAAACTGATTCCATGGAGAATGGTTTTGTTGTCATAACCCGCAACGATGTCTTCGGCTTGAAAAATATGTGTTGGTTTCATCATAATTCTCCTCTTTGGTTCATGCGGATCAGCAGGTAGATCAAATACGGTGCCCCAAGTATGCCGGTAATGATCCCTACAGGATATCTGGCAACAAAGGCGAATTGTCCGATCAGATCAGCCAGCAAAACCAAGTTGATTCCAACCAGTCCTGCAGGCAAAGCGTTGGAAAAACCTGCGCCGACCATTCTTTTGGCAATCGGACCTGCCAGAAAAGAAACAAAGGCGATCGGGCCGGTTGTAGCCGTGGCAAGGGCGATCATGCATACAGAACTGATGATCAGCAAGACGCGGGTTTTATCTGTGCTTACCCCGAGGGACGTGGCCGCTTGTTCGCCCAGCTCCAATATGCTCAAATGTTTTCCGAGCAGGATAATGATGGGAGTGAATACCAGAACCGATAAAATCAACGGTGGGAGCTCGTCCATTTGCGAGCCGTTTAAGCTGCCGCTCAACCATCTGAATGCTGCAGGGAGATCTTGCTCAGCGCCAATCAATAATAGGTAGGAGATCAATGCATTGAGCATCGCCTGTATGCCGATGCCGATCAGGATCAATCTTCCAATGGAAAAAGATTTTCCTTTAGATAAAAAGTAGATCAATAGTATGGTCGCCAGTCCGGCAACAACAGAAGCTATTGATACGATAGCGCCGCTTGTGTGCAGGATGACGATACAAAAAACGGCTGCGGCACTTGAACCGGCAGTGATGCCGATGACATTCGGATTGGCCAAAGGATTGCGGAGCATAGTCTGAAACGTGTTGCCGGCTATGCCAAAAGCGAATCCAGCAAATAGTCCAGCCAGCATCCTCGGCAAGCGAATTGTGGTAATGGCAAAAGTCGCGCCTTGAATATCTTCACCCAATAAGACACGGATGACATCCATCAAGGGGTAGACGGTATTTCCCATCAGCAGCATCGCCAGGCAAAGCACAACAGCCAGCACCGTCATTGAAATAGTGACCAATAGCCAGCGGCGATGCCTCTGGCGTCTTCCAGTCTGTATAAACTCGATAGCGTCGTTTCTCATAGAGACCGCACCTTCGATTTCATCGTCAATAGAATAAGAATCGGAGCACCGATAAAGGCTGTAACAACTCCCACTTCAAGTTCTCCGGGACTGCCGATAATTCGTCCACTGACATCAGATACCGTTAAAATAACAGCGCCTGCAATGGCTGACATGGGGATGACGAATCGCAAATCTGGTCCCAGAAGGAGCCGCATTACATGTGTTGATAACAGTCCGATAAAACCGATTGGTCCAGCAAGTGCAGTGGCTGCTCCACATAACAAAACAGCTCCTAAAGCGGCGGTCAATCTTAAAACACCTGTCCGGACGCCGAGGCCGCTGGCAACTTCATCTCCCAAAGCTAAAGCATTTAAAGCAGGAGATGAAATCAAGGCGATGATGATGCCAATGAGCAGAAAGGGCAGAAACGTGGAAATGGAGCTCCAGTTTCCTGAGCCCACACTTCCCACTTGCCAGAATCTGAATTGATCCATGACATGAGACTGTGGAATCATAATTGCCATGACCAAGGAAGAAAGGGCTGCACTAGTGGCAGCCCCTGCCAGTACAAGTTTGAGCGGTGTAGCGCCGCTTCGACCCATCGAGCCAATTCCAAATACGAAGAGCGCCGTAAGCGCTGCTCCAACCAGCGCTAGTGGGATATATTCATTTGCCGTACTGATATTGAAAAATGCGATTCCGCAAACAACAAATAGGGAAGCGCCTGTATTGACGCCAAGTATGCTGGGATCTGCAATCGGGTTGCGTGTCACGGCTTGCATAAGCGCACCAGAAACTCCTAACGCCGCACCGCACAGCAGGCTGAAGAGGGTTCGGGAAATTCGTTTACGGACGACATTTGCTTCATAGGAATTTATATCTGCATGAAATAAACCATCCAGTACATGGCTGACCCCAACAATGCGTGATCCAAAAGCCAGAGAAGCAACTACACATAAAATGAGCAGAATAACAGAAATCAACAGCACAATTGTAAAATGCTTCGGAATATGGAGACGCGATTCTTTAATGCCTGAAATCGTCGTGCTATTCATCTGACTTGCTGATAGCTCCTTCAATCAATTCAAGGTACTCATCCATTGTATAAGCGATGGATAATGGGTTTGGATTTCCCGAAGCAGCCAAAGGCGTATTATCTCCGATGAATACCACAGACCCTCTTTTAATTGCAGGAATTTCACCTAGAACAGGATCTGCTTTGACGGCTTCGTACAGGCTTTCGTCGCCGTAGCCGATCAGGATGTCAGCGTCGTTTAAGGCATCAGCATTTTCTGTACTCAATGAAAGAGAATAGCTTGTCGGATCTGTAATTTGCTCGGTGATGCTTTCTGGATATTCCATGCCCAACTCAATCAGAAAAGCTCCCCGCGGATCTGCCGGGGTATAAAGATGCAGCTTAGACATATCATTAGCTGAGAAATTAACCCAAGCCACTTTTTTGCCTTCCATCTCTGGATGTTTGCTGGCACTGTCTTCAATCAGTTGTTCAGTGTCTTCAATCAATTGTTCGCCTTCTTCGGCCATTCCCATACCTGTGGCATTCAAGGTGATTTGATCGCGCCATGTAGTTGCCCATGGTGCATCTTCATATGCCACAACCGGGGCAATTTCACTGAGAATATCGTAATCCTCCTGTGTTATTCCTGAATAAGCAGCCAGAATTACATCCGGGTCAGAATCAGAAATTGCTTCAAAATCAAGGCCATCTGTATCTTGGAATATATTCGGTTCTTTTTCTCCCAGTTCTGACAATTTTTCAGCAGTCCATGGCAAAAGGCCGCTGTTATCTTCAACGCCGTAGTTCGCTGCAGAAAATCCTACAGGTACCGTTCCAAGCGCTAGAGCTACATCGTGGTTGGCCCATTGAACAGTTGCAACTCGTTCCGGCTTTTCAGTGATTTCAGTTTCGCCGAAAGCATGCTCGATGACAATTGGATACTCAGTTTTAGTATCAGTAGATCCAGCAGTTTCCGCTTCAGTCGTAGAAGTTGTTTCTTCGCTGGAACATCCTGCTAAGAGCATAGCTGCAAGCGCAGAAAGAAGTACAGTTGGCAATGTTTTTTTACGGATAATCATCATTTAAAACCTTCCTTTTCATCGTTCAAATTTTGTCGTACTTCATCTTCACTGGTTGTTAGACCGGCAAAAAGTTATTTATGTATTATAGTCGTGCTTCTGGTGAAAAAATTAATCGAATAAAATTTGCCAAAGCCTGTTGAGTGAAGGAGAGGCAAGCCCAATCAAATAAAAGTAGGTGAATCTCTCTTTTTTAAATGATAACAATTATCATTCTCACTTAGTTTAATCTATAGTTCTTTTAATTCAATGTCAACAATTGTTTTAGATTTATTCAGTTTTCTGTCATGTAAAAACAAGGCAAGGTTGAAAAAATTGTGTTTTTTTTTGAGTATTACCGATACTTCCTTGCGTATTTTAGCGAAAGTTAGGAGAATTAATAATTGTGTTCATTATCGATGCAGATATGATGGATCATCTTAATGAATCTTATTTTGGTTTCTGTTGAAACCGGACATATCCGGACAGTCCTGTTAGAGGATGTTTATAAGCTTTTATGTAATTCAACAGATCTAAATCGGAATTTCAAACGTTAATTCAGTAAAGCGGCTGTATACAAAAGAAAAGAGGATGTTCAAATGAAAGACAAAAGAGAGAAAAGGGATTCCGATAAATTCCCCAAAAAGACTGTAGACAGAGATGTCTATAGAACAATGTGGAGGTGGCATTTGTACGCGGGTATTCTCTTTGCGCCGCTCCTTGTGCTCTTGGCGGTAACTGGTTCCGGTTACTTATTTAAAACTGAAATCGAAGGTGTAATATACCAGGAGTATTACCAAGTTGATCCACAGGAAGATAAAGTCGCTGTTTCTGAACAGCTGGAAGAAGTGAAACGGTTATATCCGGAAGCAGTTGTCACGAAATATCGGCCTGGTGAAGGCAGTGAGCGATCGAGTGAAGTAACCATCAGTGCAAATGAGGAATCTCTGACCGTCTTTATAGATCCGTATACAGGAAAGTCCATAGGTGAACTAAATAATGAAGAGCGGATCATGGATAAAATTGAAGAGATACATGGTGAACTTATGGCTGGAACGCTGGGTGATCGGATTGTCGAATTGGCTGCTTGCTGGGCCATTGTACTACTGGTGACGGGTTTCTTTTTATGGTTTCCTAAGAAACCAAAAGGTATGGGAGGGATTTTGTTTCCGCGATTGAAAAAAGGTGGAAAGATTTTAAGACGCGATTTGCATGCAGTTCCTGCTTTTTGGATTTCTGGTGGATTATTGTTTTTAATCCTGACAGGTTTGCCGTGGTCAGGATTCTGGGGAGCAAATTTTCAAGCAATCACGACAAATACAGGAGAAGGCTATCCGCCTTCGGTATGGATTGGAGATGCACCTGTTTCAGGAGTTGAAACACAGGATATTGCAGAAGTTCCCTGGGCTGCAGAAACCCTGGATGTACCGATATCGAGTTTGCAGGGGCTGGTACCGCAAACGCTGGATCAAGTAGTTGAAATTGCGGAGCAAACAGGCATTTACCCAACCTATTCCATCATCATTCCTCAGGAACCGGAAGGCGTCTATACGCTTTCTGTGTTCCCGCCTAAAGCCCAGGATGAAGCAACTATCCATATTGACCAATATTCAGGTGCGGTTTTGGCAGATTACCGTTACGATAATTATGGAATAATCGGTAAGGTGGTAGCGTGGGGAATTACATTGCATAAAGGGTCTCAATTTGGCTTGATCAACCAATTGGCCAGTTTAATTATTTGCATGGGAATTGTCATGACTGTAATCAGTGGCGTCTATTTATGGTGGAAGCGCAAGCCGAAAAAAGGGATAGGCGGTCCGACTGCCCCTCCACTGTTTAAAACGAAAAAGTTTCTTTGGCTGATGATCGGATTAAGTATGTTATTTCCACTTGTCGGTTTGTCGATATTGGTTGTCTGGATACTTGATCGGTTAATTGTCCAGCGTATACCAGTTCTTAAGCGATGGTTTAACGCCTAACAGGAGAAAGGTGGAAAGAAAGATGAAAAAGAAATATGTATGTGTCCTAATCATCGGTGGTATGCTGTTCCTTAGCGCTTGTTCACTTCGCAGTGATGCGGCCGATTTGTACAAGAAAGAGAATCCTCTTGAAGTTGATATAACTGTTCCCGATGTTATTTCTACAGATGAACCATTTATAGTGCAAGCTGTTTTATCAAGAGCCGATGTAAAAATAGAAAGTGCTGACTTTGTTCATTTTGAAATTTTAAAACAAGATGGTTCGTTTCGTTTGCCGATGGAAGAAGCAACATCCATAAAAGATGGGTTGTATGAAATGGAGCTTTATCTTGACGAAGATGGACTTTATTATTTGGATGTCCATGCCGGATTTAGAGGTTCGATCGTCAATCCTCGCCAGCAATTTATCGTTGGCGAACTGACCGAGTCGGAACTGGAGGCACTAAAGAATGGGACAGTTGCCGATCAGGAACTGCCTAGTAAACACCATTGATGCCTGGTGGATGAAAAGGAGCAGAAAAAATGAAACTCGAAACTGAACGATTGCTACTGATTCCTAGTGACAGCCAGTCAGCTCAAATTCTAGAAGCTCAACACTATGATAATGGTCCCCAAATCGCCAATCACGTTAAAGAATTGGAGAACGATCCGACATTATATGGTTGGGGAAGTTGGCTGGTGCTGCGGAAATCCAATGGGTTGATCATTGGTGATGCGGGATTTAAAGGGAAACCGGATTCGAATCGGCAAGTGGAAGTAGGATATGGTTTTCTCGAATCTGAGTGGGGCAAAGGATATGCTACAGAAGCTGTCGAATGCCTTTTGGATTGGGCGTTTCATAAAAAGGATGTTATAAAAGTAATCGCAGAAACAGATTTGGACAATATCGGATCAATCCGCGTCCTCGAAAAGTTGGGGATGAAGAGAACTCAGGCAACATACGATATGATTTACTGGGAAAAGAATAAAGAAAACATCTAGAACGATAAAGTTGGAGACCAAAATCTTTTGGCTTTAGTTTTTAATCAGTTTTTCAAGCACGACGTCTACATGGTCCCACTCATAGATCAATTCATTTAAAACGGTCCCGGATATTTTTATCTCTACAGACTTTGTAAGCCTAGCCCCGTAGTATTCATAAAAATACCGGGTTTTATTCTCCTCGAGTACTTCCACAAATACGCTTTTGTAACCCGATTGCGTGAAATGAAGAAACAATTCCGCCAGCAGTAATTTTCCGATTCCTTGCGATTGATAGTCCTTCAGCAAATAGATAGACGTCAAATCAGCCGCCCCTTCAACGGTGTTGGTTCTTCTTTTTGCTGCAGTACCGAAGCCGATGATGGTGCCTTCAGCATTCTCAGCTACCACGATATAATTTGTTTGATCTGAAATATTGCAATCCCATAATGTTGTCCGCTGCTCATAGGATAAGTTTTCCAGAAATTCAGCTGGCAGTATGTTCTTGTACGTCGTTCTCCAGCTGTCTACATGCACTTTTGCGATGCCGGCTGCATCTTTTGCTTGTGCTTGCCTGATCTGCATTATTATCCCCCTTTTTTCTGTCATTGTAGTATGAAAGATTTTCGTCTAAACAAACATAGCATAGCGAAAGACGATTCTGTACGATATACAGCAGGCATTGCTTGATTTTAAAAATTGCTTACTGCCAATTGAATGAAAGCGGAAGGTCATCAAAAGCAAAACGAGCCCACTTTGGAAATTCGAGGGGAGATTTCTTTACGCAACTCAAGAATGGCAATAAACTTTAAGTAATGAGGAAGCTGACATTAGAATTCAAGCTATAAAGGACAAGTATTTCAGACCATAGAGCTGGCAATAACGTCAAAATGAATGCGCTATTCTTTTGGCGTTATTTTGTGGATGAATGAAGTTTGAGTCCTTGCAAAAAATGGAAAGTGAAAAAAACAGGCTTACTTGAATAGATCAAGTAGGCCTGCTTTGTGTTTCTTTATTTATTCTTTTCTTCCATTCACGGCACCACACGAGATCAAGAAATTTCAACAGGTTTGCTGGTTTCTTTTCCTTGTCCCAACGAAGGGCTTTTCCATACATACGTTAAGGCGATGCCGACTCCAAGTACGATGGTCGCAAAATAGAACGGGTAGTTCAAATCGATATCGAACAGGATCCCGCCGATAATCGGACCAAAAATATTGCCGATGCTCGTAAACATCGAGTTCATTCCCCCAGCAAATCCTTGCTCGTTTCCGGCAATCCGGGACAGATATGTAGTGACGGCAGGGCGCATCAGGTCAAAACCGACAAACACCACCATCGTCACCAGCAGGATTGACCAATAGCTGTTGACGAAAGTCATAATGAACACCAAGATGGTCGACACCAATAGGCTGTAGCGGATCAACCGGATTTCGCCGAGCCATTGAGTCAGCCGATTGAACAAGCCAACCTGGAAAATTACGCCGACTATAGCGCCGAGTGAAATGATGATGGCGATGTCCATCGCGGTAAAGCCGAACTTATGGTCGACAAACAGCGCAAACAGCGATTCGAATGCGGCCAGACCAAATGACGAAATGAGGATGACCATGAACGCAATGAAGTACATGGGTGAAAAGATCTTTTTAAATCCTGATTTCGGAATCGCCTGATGTTTTTCCTTCACTTCGTATATCCGTTCCGGCTCTTTTAATGTAATCAACGATAGAATGGTCGCAAATAAACCGAAGCCAGCTGCAAAGAAGAAAGGAAGCCGTGTACTGATATCAGCCAGGAAGCCGC
Source organism: Planococcus notacanthi (assembly GCF_030407825.1). Lineage (NCBI taxonomy): Bacteria > Bacillati > Bacillota > Bacilli > Caryophanales > Caryophanaceae > Planococcus > Planococcus notacanthi. The sequence goes on from NZ_JASDCQ010000001.1 coordinate 752,107, forward strand.
CGATCCCCGGGCCGATGATGAAGCCGGTGGAAATGGCCGCAGACATATAGCCTAAAGCTTTCGGTCGCGTACTGCTGGTCGTGATGTCTGCAATGAAGGCGGTCACAGCCGGCATGATGAATGCGGCACTGACGCCTCCGAGAATCCGGGAAAGAAACAGGACTTCAACTGTTTCACCGATGCCGAACAGAAATTCCGAAATGCTGAAGATGAGCAATCCGATAATAATCATGGGCTTGCGTCCGATATTATCGACCCATCGCCCAGCGATCGGCGAAACAATCAGCTGGGCTAAAGCAAAAGCAGAAACCATGTAACCGACGACGGTTCCTGAAATGTCCAATTCATTCATAATGGTCGGTGTAACCGGGATGACCAGGCCAATTCCTAAAAAAGCGATAAATAGATTAAGCAATAAAGTGGATAAAACTAATTTATTTGTTTTCATGTGGTGATCTCCTTAGTATATTCGTGCCTGATGAGTCGTAATGGTTTGGATTAGAAGGAAACCACTCAGTTTAATGAATGAAAGATTCAAATCAAGAGTCTGCATGACGAGAATCTGGTGATTTACTTGCGCAAGCCGCGCCAAAAGATCGGCCAAACAGCCTGTAGGCGGCTTTCATAGCGGTCCATGCCGCTATAGACCAATTCAGTCATCGTTCCTTCTGTTACCGTCAAATAGGCTAATGCCGCATTTGAAAAATCCTCTGAATGTAAAACTTTTTCTTGTCGGTCCCGCTCACGCAATAGACGGGTTAAGTGGCGGTGCATGCTGTCAAAGAAAGGGTTGAAAAATTCGCCAACTTCCTTTTCCAGTCTGAGTGGCGGGAAATAAGCAACTCGCAAGATGAAGTTCATTCGTTCGTTGTCCTGGCTTTCTTTGGCGAACCAATTGAAATAACCATAAAGGATGGATTCCAACGGTTCATCTCTTACGGAATTAAAATAGGCTGCCAAGTGGCTTTTTTGTGTATTTAACGAATACTGAAGTGCAGAAAGGAATAAATCGTCTTTTCCTTTGTAATGAGCATAAATCGATGGCTTCTTGATGCCAACTTCCTCGGCAATTTTGCTGAGCGAAGCGCCTTCAAAGCCTTCTTTTGCAAAATGGCCGACGGCAGTTTGAAGAATATGGTCAGCTTTCATTTTTTCACCTTCCTAACGGTCGTTAGGATATAATCTCATGTGCTCTTTCTTTTGTCAAACCTTCTTTCTTGGCATTTTTATGTCCATTCCATCTTCCTTGAGAAGCTTGATGGGGGTCAAGGCGAAGAAACTGCCCTAGAGCTATGCTGAAGGGAGAGGTGAGTTTATGAAAAAGATACTGTGCTTGGTGTTTCTTCTGGCAATGATGACAGCCTGTGGCAGAGAACCGTTGATGAAGACATTGGCCGATCCGTCTCCTGATCAACTGCTGCATTCGAGTGAGGCGGGATTATCCATGCATCTTGAAAAGGCGCGATACCAAAAATCGTCCATTGTTATTGGAATGGAACTCGAAAACGACAGTGGACAGGATTTTGGGTATGGTGACTATGTATATATCGAGTTGAAACAGCAGGACGGCTGGCATCTCCTGACCCATTCAGACGCTGTATTCATCAACAATCCCGACTTCAATGATTTTGGCCATGTACTGCAGGCGGGAACTAAAACGGAGATGGAATTTTCGATAGAAGGATTGGGGATTGAACTGGCTCCTGGTGAGTACCGGATCGTTAAAACGTTCTTATCGCAAGATGTACCTTATTTCGAGATTTCCTTGGCGTCACCATTTCGTGTCGAATAGTTCCTCGCAATAAAACGTCTATTCAGCGCCTGCAAAGGCATAGAATAGACGTTTTCTATGATGTGCTGCGACCGAACACCGTGTCATCAATACAGAAGATGGCCTGTTCCTGCATTGCCGCCTTTGGTGATGTCATGCGGCCGTAGATGTGTTTTTTCAGAATGCCGATAAAAACTAGTGTCGACGGCAGCTTTGACTTTCCAAATCATCCAGATTCCGAACAGTACCTGCAGAATGACCAGTACCAGGTAAAGCGGATTGGATAAGGTTTCTGTGATGACAAAGAAGAGGGCCAGCAGGACAGCCTGAGCAATAACGAATCTTCCTGCCCTTAACACCACCGAGACAAAGAGGATCAGAAGCCCGATAATCAAAATTGCTTGATGTTCCTGCATTAGAGAGCTGAAGGTGAAGTCTGTAGAGAAAGGTGAAATCCACTGAACTGCATTCATTTTATGTCTCCTCCTTGTTCGGATATTTCAACTAGCTGGACTGAAGGGGTGGGCTGGTATTTTTCTTTCAGCTTCAGATGAGCTTCCGTATACTTTGGATCGACTGTGCCTCCGCTTAATCCTTCGTCAATCATACGATCTATTTCCTGGATGCAATCACAATTTACGGGGTGTTGAGTTTTCATTTTTACTTCCTCCTCATATTATCTAAATTGACTTTCCTTAAATAGTGCCATAAATCAAAAATTCCCGGCTTTTCTGGTTGCGGCGGAATTTGTTGTCAGATCCTGAAACTCCTCAGCCAGTTTTTTGATGGATTGCAGATCTTCTTCATCGGGTGACAGGTCCACTTTGACGGAATGCTGGATGACCCGGGCGTTCTGCTGTTTAAATTCCGCTTTCATCAAGTCAACCGCTGCACAGAATTCGTCATAAGCCGTATCTCCTGAACCGAAAACCCCAACGACTTTCCCGGTAAGGTCGACAGTCCGCAGAGTATCGCAAAAGATATCCGTTTCAAAGGGAAGGTCCCCGTCATCATACGTATAGGTGCCGAAAAGAATGCCGTCATACTGAAGAAGGCGCTGGGGATCCATGTCTCCCATTTCGATATTTTCCATGGTCGTTTCACAGACTGTCGGGTCCAGGTACTTTTCTATTAAATCGGCTATTTCTTCTGTATTCCCGGTAGAACTAGCATAAAGGATAAGAACTTGAATCATAGCGAACACTCCTGTTCTTAACTTTCTTTCTACATTCAGCTTACCGGAAAACCCGATAAAAAAACTTGATGCACATCAAGTCGATTGATTTGTCTGGCGTTTTTTTCAAAAATCAACCAAATAAAAAAGCCAAGAAAAATGATTGCTGTTTCTTGGCTTTTGTTCTGCTGTTTCTTAGTGAAGGATGAAGAAAACTCTATAGGTGGATGCGTCTCTTTAACGGAATGCCAGCTGTTAAGCGACAACTGGGTAGCCTAGTTTCTCAATGACTGCCTTCAAGTCTTCCGGTGCTACTTTGTCTTCGTCATAAACGGCTTTTACTTTACTGGAATTGAACAACACCTTCACTTCCTCAACGCCATTTATTTTCCCTACTTTTCCTTCGATTTTTTTGATGCAGGAAGGGCAAGTCAGCGGTTCTAATTGGAATTTAACTGTGGTCATTTCAATCACTCCTTTGTTTTTCTAATTTCAGTATAATGTCTCCAGTCAGTTCATTCCTTGACCTGCATCAAGATGTGAAATGAAAAACGGGTTAAAGAGCCGTTGAGAATAATAGGTGGAAAAGCCCTTGTTCGAATCGTTGCAGTCTATTCTCTATTGAATGTGATTTCATTTACCAAACCCCATTTCTATAGAAGATCCACTCACCAAATGTATGAGAAAACAAAAAAGGCATTAATTTTCAATCGTAAACTGCAATTGCTTGACGGGGGTCAAGTACTAAAAAAATAATCCGGTTTATTATAGAAGTATAAAGAAAAGCATCACGCACGAGGAATATGTTTGTAATTTCGAAACTAATGAAAGAGGAGTTGAAGAGCGATGTTTGCATTTATTCACAAGCACAAAAAAACGATGACATTCGGAGCCGGTTTCTTGCTGATGCTCGCCTTGGCTTTGAATAGTGGAGGTTTTCATGAGTTGCGCCAGCTCACATTGATCCTCGCGACGGTCATTGCGGGAATTCCAATTGCCATCAAAGCGTTTCAGGCATTAAGGATGAAAGCCTTCAGCATCGAGCTGCTGGTGACAATCGCTGTTATCGGGGCGTTGTTTATCGGGGAATACGTGGAATCCGCAGTTGTGACATTCCTGTTCCTGTTCGGAGATTATCTGGAAGCCCGTACATTGGAAAAAACGCGGTCTTCTTTAAAAGGTTTAGTGGATATGGCACCACAGGAAGCGAATATCATCCGGAATGGCGTCAATGTAACTGTGCCGGTAGAAGAAGTGGCCAAAGGAGATCATGTCATCATCCGGACCGGCGGCAAAGTGCCGGTGGACGGCAAAATCCTCACTGGACATGCGTTATTGAATGAAGCGGCCATTACAGGAGAATCAGTCCCGGCATCCAAAAAAATAGGGGACAAAGTGTTCAGCAGTACAGTCATCGATACTGGCTACATCGAAATTATCGCCGAAAAAGTGGGAGATGACACCACATTCGCGAAAATCATCGAATTGGTGGAAGAAGCGCAGGAATCAAAATCGAAAACCGAAAAATTTCTGAACAAATTTGCGAATATCTATACACCTGCAGTAGTGCTGTTATCGATAGTTGTTTATATACTGACCAGAGATCTTCATCTCGCCATTACGTTTCTCGTCATTGCCTGTCCCGGTGCATTGATCATCGGCGCACCGGTCTCCAGTGTAGCGGGCATCGGCAACGGAGCGAAGAACGGTGTTTTGGTCAAAGGCGGGGAAGTGATGGATCGGTTTTCAAAAGTTGATGCACTGGTCTTCGATAAAACCGGTACATTGACGAAAGGGAAACCGGAAGTGACAGAGATCAAAGTCTTTCATTCTTATAATGAACAGGAATTGCTTCAATGGGTGGCGCAGGCGGAAATGGTGTCTGAACACCATCTTGGCCAAACAATTGTCAAAGAAGCGAAAGCACGGAATATGGACCTTGGCCAAGAACCGGAAAACGTAGAAGTCATCAAAGGCAACGGGTTGGTGGCTAAAGTAGGAGAGCGGGTTTTGGCGATTGGGAACCGGAAACTGATGAAAGCGAAAAACATCTCCATCCCGGCGGAAACAGAAAGTTATGCGGTAGGGCGTGAAAAATCCGGAAATACTGCCATCTTTGCAGCAGTAGACGGGAAAGTGGCCGGCATCTTTTCGATCGCCGACCAAATCCGCGAAGACGCAGCGCCAGCGCTCGCTCAAATGAGAAAAAACGGCGTCAAGAAAATCGTCATGCTGACGGGTGATAATCAGCATACGGCCGAGCTGGTCGCCACAGCTTTAGGGCTGGATGAATTCCATGCCGAGTTGCTTCCGGAAGACAAAGTGGCTTTCGTAAACCAATTAAAAAAACAAGGTTATGTAGTCGCAATGGCAGGAGATGGGGTCAACGATGCCCCGGCGATCGCTACAGCGGATATCGGACTGGCGATGGGAGAAGGCGGCACCGATATTTCAATGGAAACCGCGGATGTCGTGTTGATGGCTGACAAACTGATGCAGTTCTCGCATGCCTATTCATTGTCAAAAGCAACGATCCGCAACATGAAACAAAATACTTTCTTTGCAGTCGGCATTGTGGCGGTCCTGTTGGCCGGTGTGCTGACGGGATCCATCCACTTGGCTTCCGGCATGTTCATCCATGAAGCGAGCGTTCTCATCGTCATCTTGAACGCCATGAGACTGATGGGCTTTAACTACAAAAAAATAAAAACTGGGAAATATTTGAAACCGGCCAATGCCGGGATTTAAAACACAGATTCACCGGTAGGAAAGCCTATGGCAAATCGAATTTTAGACAGGAAAAAGCCGACTGTTTCCAATTGGACAGTCGGCTTTGAATTAGTATGATTATCTTCCGCCCAACAAATCGAACAACCCGCCTGCAGCACTGCCTTCACCTTGCGAGCGGCCGGCAGGGTTTTGGGGAGCGGCTGCGAATACGCGGCTCGCCAGACGGCTGAATGGCATTGACTGGATCCAGACACTGCCCGGTCCACGAAGCGTAGCGAAGAACAACCCTTCGCCGCCGAACAAAGCAGTTTTGATGCCGGGAACGGTTTCGATATTATAGTCGACGTCGCCCGTCATCGCGACCAGGCAGCCGGTATCGACGCGCAGCACTTCGCCTTTTTGGAGATTTTTTCGGTAAATGGTGCCGCCTGCATGGACGAACGCTAAGCCGTCGCCTTCAAGTTTCTGCATGATGAATCCTTCTCCGCCAAAAAAGCCGGCACCGAGTTTGCGCTGAAATTCAACGCCGATGGACACGCCTTTTGCCGCTGCCAGGAAGGAATCTTTTTGGCAGATGATTTTGCCGTTCAGTACGCTCAAGTCCATCGGAATGATTTTGCCGGGATAAGGGGCCGCAAAAGACACATGGCGTTTTCCGGTCCCGTTATTGGTGAAGGCCGTCATAAACAGGCTCTCACCGGTGATGATGCGTTTTCCTGCACCCATCAGTTTGCCCATCAAGCCGCTGCCGCCGGAACTTTTGGAGCCGTCCCCAAAAATGGTTTCCATGGCGATGCCATCTTCCATCATCATCAAGGCACCCGCTTCTGCAATGACGGTTTCGGATGGATCCAGTTCCACTTCTACGAACTGCATATCGTCCCCATGAAGCTTAAAATCGATTTCATGATTATTCATTTTTTATTCCTCCTCGGTTTATTATATAAGTTGAACTAAGAATCATCGCCTGCTGATATTCCTCAAACTAGCTCCGCTTTCCTACGGGCTTGCGCCGAAATCCACTCGGGCGTTTAGCCCGAGTGGATTTCGGCACTTCGCTATCCCGCGGGAGTCTCCGCTGGTTTGCTCCATACCTTTTATGTATACAGTGGTAATTTGAAAGCTGGTTTCTATCGTTCAACTTATATGGATATGTTATATAATGAATACGTCTAAAGAGCTGGAAAGTTTCATTAATTTGTGGCAGGAAAAAATAATAAGGAATGGAGCTGGATATGATGAATGCAGAGGATTGGATCACCCATTTGGATATGGCTGCGCACCCGGAGGGCGGATATTTCAAACAGTCTTTCGTCTCGCCTGAAAAAATCAGCCTGGATACGCATCCCGCCGAACGGAATTTGTATACCAGCATTTACTTTCTGCTAAGGTCGCAGGATGTTTCCCATTTCCACCGGCTGAAGTCTGATGAACTGTGGTATTTCCACGCGGGGCAGACCACTACGGTGCATATTCTCGATGTTCAAGGGAATTACCGGGCAGAAAAATTAGGCTTGGATATAGCAGCGGGGGAACGGCCGCAGGTTTTAGTCGAGAAGGGCAGTATTTTCGGTTCGACTGTGGAGGCGGATGAGGCTTTTTCACTGGTAGGATGCATGGTTTCGCCTGGATTTGACTTTGCGGACTTTGAATTGTTGCTGCAGGCGGAGCTGCTTGAACAGTTTCCGGACCAGGAACCCATCATCCGGAAATTGGCATATAAAAAATTGCCAGACACTCTATCAGGTCGGTAGGATAAATGCTAGACTTGTGGAAGACAAAGCAAAAGGGTGAGGGAGAACAATGGGGAGTAGTTTATTGATTTTAATTATTGCAGTGGCGATTTTTGTGGGCATCGCCTCCAAGAAATTCTATGACCGGCCGTATATTGTGAACTTCGGCATCGCGGTCATGATGGCACTTCTGGTCATCCAGACTTTCCAAATGACACCGATCGGCGGGCTTGGCTATGCCGCGATCATTCTCTGTTCGATCGCGTTTGTGTTCCAGCTGGTAATGGGGATTAAGAATTTAAAAACAGTCTCGCAATAGCAAAAAATACGTGTGTAATTAATTGGTTTAGTTTGGAGTCGCTAAATACGAAATGTCTTTTGAATGTATATTATTGAGCACCGCTTTTAGCGGTGTTTTTTTGATGCTATCTATTAGGGATTCACGGTGTACTGTAAACTGGCTGAAGTAATAAGGTCCTGAAATAAATTTGATATGTAACTTTTGGGATTAATAGCCGACTAAATGATATAGAGATAGTCAGTTATGCAATTGAAGTCGAGACTAAGTCTTTCTCCCATTAAATCTGTTGTTTATAGTTGACTGTCTAGGTACTGAAAAAAGGAGGGATTCTTTGAAGAAATTAATCTTTATTCTATTTATTATCTCTCTAATCTTAATGCCTAAACCCGGTTTTACTTTATCGTGTGTGGAGCCTTCTCCGCCAGATATTGCTTTCGATGAATACGATGCAGTGATAATAGGAATAGTAGTAAACATCAAAGAGAACCACAATGAAAAAATTTTAACAATAGCTGTTGATACAAGCTTTAAAGGTGTAGACGAAAACTTTATTACAGTAAAAGAAGATATCACTTGGGGGTCAAGTAAACTGAATAAAGGTTACTTGTATTATCTTAATAAAGAAGGAGAGAACTGGATACATCCACTTTGTTCTCCGACAACAGATCATACCTATATAGCAGAGGAATTTTTTGCTGATAAAGAAACAATCACTTTACAGAATGTCGAGGTTGACGAAAATGGGTCGGAATATGGGATCTTTGTTGCTCTTTTGGCAGTAATAGTTGTGATTGTATTAACACTTCTTTTGATAAAAAAAAGAAAAAAGAAATAATTTATTGAGTTGCTGCTTTAATTGGAAACCAGAATTTTGATTTCTAAATAAGAAAGAGAAATACAGAAAAAGCTAATTTATAAATAGAGATGCACAATCAAAAGTTTGATTGTGCATCTCTTTCAGGGTGACACTGCGTTTTTGTAAACCAAAACCAAATGATTATGAATGTGTTATTCAAATGGTTCTTCATTAGAGAAAGGGTAACTCATAACCGGTTTAATGCATCCTCGATGTCCTGCTCTCCAGAAATGATTTCAAATGTTTTATTGTAAGTATGTTCATTCGCCAAAGCATGCAAGAGGACACTAGCGACATCTTCCCGTGGAATTTCACCGGAATCCAAGTTCTCAGTCGCGAGAATTTTGCCGGTTCCCGGATCGTTTGTCAAAAGGCCGGGACGGATGATGGTATAGACCAACCCGCTCGCGCGCAGAATGTTATCGGCGTGGTGTTTGGCTACATAATAATGGGCCATATCTTCTTTCCACATTTCCCGTTTATCGGCATTGATGGCGCTGATCATCAGGAATCGCTCTGTGCCTGTTTGTTCAGCAGCTTCAATCGTTTTTGCAGCGCCGTCCAAATCAATCAGCAAAGTTTTGTCCGCGCCGGTTCCGCCGCCGCTGCCGGCAGTGAACACCACAGCGTCGCAATCTTTCATAGCGTCTGCAATCTCCTCAACACTGCCTTCTAAGCTCGTTAATACGGATTCAACACCGAGACTATTGAAAAAACTGATTTGCTCTTCTTTGCGGATCATCGCTTTCGGAGTGTGTTCTTCACTGTCCGCCAGCATTTTTACAAAATGCCTACCGATTTGTCCGTTTGCCCCGACTACCAACACTTTCATCCTGATCAACCCCTCTGCAATTTTCGTCTCTTTTCTATCATATATACCCTGGCAGATCTATTTCAAGCAAATGGGGCTCTTGTTAAGTCTGAAAAATGCCAATATGAAGAAAAGGGGACTTTATTCTCAAGTTAAGTTTAGTATAATGAAAGATATCGCAATGATTTTACTGCTACTGATTTTAGGAGGAAGACAATGAACCCGACCACAGAATCAAAGACGATAAAGATGAAGGAGACTGCTCGCAAAAGAGAAACACCACCGGATTTCTCCCAGTTTAAAGGGGAGAGATTGGACAAAGAACCGAGCCGTTTTCTCGAAATGATGGGACATGCGGTATGGTTTTGCGTAGGTGCTGCTGTTTTAATGGCAATGATTTTTTCCTTGTTTTATTTCGTTTAACTTGAAAAGGGGGACTATTGGATGATTCGTTATCCTGCTACTACTTTCAAAACAATCGGCATTACAGCACCATCATCAGGGGTGGGGAAAGAACATCATCATCTGCTGGAGCAGGCCATTGCCCGCCAACAACAAAATGGCTTCGATATAAAAACCGGGAAGACGGCCTGGACACAAGAGTTTGCCAAATCGGCTCCTGCCAAAAAGCGGGCGGCTGAATTCATGGACATGATGAATGATCCGGGAATCGATTTCATTTTCCCGCCATGGGGCGGTGAATTGCTGATTGAAATGCTGGAGTATGTAGACTTCTCCCAAATCCAGCCGAAATGGGTGCTCGGGTACTCGGATCTCAGTGTCTTGCTGCTGGCCATTACTTTAAAAACGGGAATAGCCACAGCGCACGGAACGAACATCGTGGATCTGCGGGGCGAAAAAAGTGACGAAACGACGCGGCAGTGGCTGACAGTTCTTCAAACCGAGGCGGGGAAATCCGTTTCTCAGCATTCTTCGGCGCTTTATCAGAAGGAATGGAATCATTCGAATCCATCGCCAGTCGTCTATCACCTGACGGAACCGACCGAATGGAAAACGGTTTCCGGCAACGAGGAAAACTTTGCAGGCCGCCTGTTGGGCGGGTGTATCGATGTCGTCCGGCACATCATCGGCACGCCATACGGGGGAGTACCAGCTTTTCGGGAACAGCATATTCCGGGAGAACAGGTTGTCTGGTTCCTGGAGAATTGTGAAATGTCCGTTGCGGACTTGAAACGTTCGCTGACACAAATGAAATATGCCGGCTGGTTCGACAATTGTGCGGGCATTTTATTTGGAAGAAGTGCAGCGAATGAGCCGGTCGAAGGCTATACCGCCGAAAAAATGTACCAGGATCTTGCAGAAGACCTCAATCTGCCGATTGCCTATGATATCGATTTAGGCCATATGCCCCCGCAAATCACTTTTGTTAACGGCGCTTATGCAGAAATCCGAGTCGCCGACGGCAAAGGAACAGTGGAGCAGGAATTCAGGTGAAAAGGATGTCTGTACATGGAGATAAGAAAGCTCAATGCCAATGACGCACAACTTTATTACGATTTACGGATTGAAGCATTAACAAACAGCCCGGATGTTTTCGCTACTAGGCTGGAAGATGCTGTCAAGAGGCCGGTGGCACAAACGGCGGAAAGCTTGGCCTTGGCGCATGCCGTCACTTTTGGTGCATTTGCAGATGGGGATTTATGCGGTAACGTCACTTTGCTGCGCCATACCACACCTAAGATGAGCCACCGGGCATCGGTCGTGGCGGTCTATGTAACGCCTTCAGCAAGAGGCAAAGGCATAGCGCGGCGATTGATGCAGCAACTCCTTGATTATGCGGCTGGTTGGCAAGGGCTGGAGCGGCTGGACCTGATGGTTGCTAGTGAAAATCTGCAGGCGATCGAATTGTACGAGAAGCTTGGCTTTGAAAAATACGGAACAGAAATCCGTGCCATGAAAATCGGCGAGAAGTACATCGATGAAGACATGATGGTAAAGTTTATCTGATGGATTTTGGAGCTTGCTGTCAAGCCTGTCCATTTTTGTGATAAATCCGGCTGTATTTAAAGCATTCATTCGAAATAGAGCTGCTGGACACCAATCAGCACCGCCAATAAGTGCTGGAGAGATGAAAGAAGGGTATCGGCACAACGCCGATACCCTTCTTGCTATTCATTCAATTTGTAAAGCTTGTCATCGCCGTCTGCCGGTATGCCGCGTCCGTCGGTGTTATTGGAAATGAAATAAAGCGAGTCTCCGTCCGAATAGACATCCCGCACACGCCCGAAGCCTTCAATCGAATCTGTCACTTCGGCACTTTCCGGATCCAACACTTTAATGGCGGTTCCGCGGAGGGCTGCTACATACAGAGAGCCGTTGTGGATATCCATGCCGCTCGGAGCCCATGTCTCATCGGAACCGGTTGTGAAGAAAGGTGCCTCCATGCCTTCTTCAGACTCGTCGCCTTCAATGGTCGGCCATCCGTAATTCAGGCCTTCTTCAATGATATTGATTTCATCGTTCGCTGACTGGCCATGCTCAGAAGCGTAAATGGTGTCTCCATCCCAAGTGATTCCCTGCGGATTGCGGTGGCCGTGCGAATAAATTTCGAATTCATCAGAGTTGTTCAATTTTAATAATTTGCCGTTGACAGAAGCAAGGTCCTGGGCCAGTTCTGGCGTGGAAGCATCACCGACCGTTGCGAAAAGAGTGCCGTTTTCATCCAGCTCAAGTCTGCCGCCGTGATGGACATCGCCTGTCGGAATTCCTTCCAAAAGTACTTCGTTTTCCCGCCACTGTCCATTGTCCAACTGCATGGAGACGATTTTATTGTAGTCATTGCCATCGCGTTCATAGACATAATAACCGTACGCTTCTTGGCTTTCATCAAAGTCCTGTTTTAACACAAAGCCCAGAAATCCGGCTTCGGCTGCGCTGGAAAGAGAGTCCGAAAAGCTGACTTTCTGCCGTGTAAGTGCGCCTTCTTCATCTATATAGGCAACAGTGCCTGCACGTTCTGAAATATAAAATTCATCACCGGTTTTATTGATTGCCCAAGGTGCCTCAAGTCCTGTCGCTATTTCATCGAAAGGAGCCGTCGCTTCTTCCGGATTGGGTGCGGCATTGTTGCAGCCTGCCAGCAGCAATAGGATAATTGAGGGAGTCCATATTTTTTTCACAAAGAAAACCTCCTTTTTTCCATGATAAATGAAGAGCCAGCTGATAGGAAATAATTAAGCGAAGAAGGTGAATCCATGCCATTGTTGAAAGACGTCAAAGAACAAGAAGAAATCCGAAAGAAACAAAACCTGATCCGCATCATCACCTGGGTCATCGTCGCCATCGTTTTGGTGCTGGTCTGGTATTTCACGAAATAGTCTTCCGCCATAACAAATCCAGCGTATTTCTAAAGATTTTTTAAACAAAAAAACCTTAAACAGCTCAAGGCTGTTCAAGGTCAGTGCCAGCTTAGGCTGGCTTTTTTTTCGTCTGCAGCAATTCGATGATCACCAATCCGAGTCCAATACCCAATAGGATGTTGATGATTAACGGATCCAAATACTGGTCACGGAAAATCGTTGCCACAGTCAGTATGTAAAAAGCCGCTTGTGTGATTTTGGCAATGGGTGGAATGGCATCTTTCGGATAGCGGATGCGCGCCAGTTGGAACACAAGAAATGCCACCAGCAGCACCAAATAATACGGCCATGACAAGACCTCAACCACGTTGTTGATCACCGCGAAAACCAGCAGCGGAATAAAATAAAACAAAACCGATTTCACCATTCAAGCCTCTTTTCCACTTATTTTTTCGTGTTGTCCTGCTGTTTGCGTGCTACAAGCAAGTACAGGTTGTAGATGGAGAATATCACGGCAACCGTGACGATCAGGACCGAAATCATCGGATAGACAGAGACTCCGTTTTGCATCATTTCAATGATTCGTGTATAGACGATCCACGGACCGATGACCAAAATGAAAATATCGAGTGCAGTGCCAAGTTTAGTTCTCATAAAGTTCCTCCAATAAAAGATGATAGGTTAATCTTATCAGACTTTGCCGGCTGAGTATGCATAGAAACCAAAGCAGCCGCCCTCAAAAATGAGAACGGCCGCCACAAGATGGACAGATTATTTATGAGCGCGAAGTTCCGTACGGGCAAGGGCGTCCGCTGCCCGGTTCTGTGAGTCCGGAATCCATTTGATAAAGCAGAAATCGAAGTAGTCGCCGATTTCCAATGCTTGTGCCAACAATGGCTTGAACTTCGGATTTTTGATCGAGCCTCTTTCAAAAGCATCCACCGTCACCTGTGAATCGGACTTGATGGAGACCATGCCCGAAGTCAGGCCCTTCGCCAGTTCCAATCCTTTTACCAGTGCAGTGAATTCTGCCGTATGATTGTCCATTTCACCCACATATTCGCTCCAGTGGATCAAATGGCCTTCACCTCTAATGAAAACACCAACTGCGCTGACTTGCGGAGAACCTGCAGTCGCCGCATCCACAAAAACTTCCAGCATAGAATCACCTACTTTTCATCAATGGGTTTGATTGCTTTCGCAAGGTAGCCGAACGGCGTTGACATAATAGAGACGACAAATTTAAGGACGTACGTCGAAATGAAAATTTGAAGCCAGACATCGAACGGGAACACGCCCCAGAAAGCAATGGAAGTGAAAATTAAGGTATCCAGCAACTGACTGGTCAAAGTCGATCCATTGTTGCGGATCCAAAATTGGCTGTCTTTCGGGAACATTCTGCGCAGCGCGCTGAAAATGATGACATCCAAATGCTGGCTGGTGAGATAGGCCACCATGCTGCCGATGGCAATTTGCGGAATCAGTCCGAATACGGTTTCCAGTGAACCTTGTGCAAAATCACTTTCAGCCGGTATGAACTTGATGCCGAACTGCATGACGAGCACCATGATAAGCAGGGAAGAAAAACCGAGCCACACTGCTTTTTTGGCTTCTTTCTTGCCGTACTTTTCGTTCAGGATATCGGTTGCCAGGAAAGTCGAGGCATACAGGCTGTTGCCCAATGTAGCCGTCAAACCGATGATTTCAATGGTTTTGGTCACTTGGATATTGGCCAGCACCGTGGAAATAGCCACCCAGGCGAACAATCCTGTCTTTCCGAAAAATTTATACATGATCAATAAAAGTACAAAGTTGAACAAGGCAAAGCCCAGTCCCCAAAATTCATTAAACAAAAAAACTTCCTCCTTAGTTTTGGTAAAGCGGGAATTTGCGAACCGCTTGGTACCGTAAAAAATGTCCTCAGTCAGTATAACTATTGTTGGAATAAAAGACAAATGCGTAGTAGAATGAGGAAATGACGATTTTCTAAGAGGTGACAAAGTGAAAAAAGTTTCGATTATCAATGAAATTGACGAAATGCTGACTACATATTGTGAAGGCTGCTTTGTGAAAACCCAACTTCGCAAAGATGAAGGGAAGACTGCTGCCCACCGTTTTTGCATCAGCAATTGCACGGTCGGAACGCAGCTGCAGTTTCTCGGAAACGAACTCAATAAAGTCGGTACCGGCGATAAATAAAAATAGGGGATTCGATTCTTTCCCAAAAATAAAAAGCAGGGACGGAAAATTCCGTCCCTGCTTTTGTTTATTTTTTATTCTGATTCGATTTGAATAACATTTGCAGCCTGTGGTCCGCGGTTGCCGTCAATAATTTCAAATGACACGGGCTTGCCTTCCGTCAATGTCCGAAACCCATCGCCCTGAATGCCTGTAAAATGGACAAATACATCATCACCATCATTATACTCAATAAAACCGTAACCTTTTTCTGAGTTAAACCATTTCACTGTACCCTGGTGCATGCGAGTTCCCCCTATTATTGAGTATGCCATGGACCCATAGACGCCATGTTATGGATGGCTATACTATACATGAAGCCTATGGAAACGTCAATAATCGTTGGGAATACAGGCATTTTGAGGAGCTTTCAGGTTATAATAGAAGAAACAAGCGATTGGAGCGGAAGCATGGAACTGGAAAAAATAGAGCGATGCCAGAACGAAGTAAAGAAAATCTATGATTTGTTTGATGCGAGCCATGACTGGCAGCATATTGAGCGCGTCATGAAAAATGCCAAAACGATTCTGGAACAGGAGTCAGCAGATGCCTTCATTGTTGAACTGGCAGTGCTGCTGCACGATGTATCGGATCCGAAATACAAAAAACCTGAGGAAGATTTGGAAAGTGATATCCTGGATCGTCTGGAACTTCGGGACGATCAGCGCCATCACATTCAGGAAGTGATCGGTTCAGTGTCCTTTAAAGGCGGCAACGGCAAGCCGGCATCGAGCATTGAAGCGAAAATCGTCCAGGATGCGGACCGTTTGGATGCCATTGGGGCAATCGGCATTGCGCGTGCGTTTGCGTATGGCGGCGCAAAAGGACGGAAGTTGTACGATTGGCACGAAAAAGCACGCACCGAAATGACGGAACAGGAATACCGGAATGCACCAACCAGCAGCGTCACGCATTTCTATGAAAAGCTATTGCTGCTGAAAGATCAAATGACTACGGAAACTGGTAAGCAGATGGCTGAAGAACGCCATGAATTTATGCTATCCTTTTTAAAGCAACTTCAAACAGAAACGGATGGGAATAAATGAGCCACTTAAATATTTCGAAATTAACCAAAACAGTAGGAGCCAAAACATTATTCAAGGACGTCGAATTTTCATTGTATCCAGGAGAACGTGCCGGCTTAATCGGCGTCAACGGAACAGGGAAATCGACTTTGATGTCCATTTTGGCAGGAACGATGGATGCCGATAACGTTGTCATGGACCATCCGAAAAAATACCGGATCACGTATTTGATGCAGGAGCCTGAATTCGATGAGTCGTTGTCGGTACTCGAAACAGTTTTCTCGGGCGATTCGCCGTTATTGGCGTTAAACCGCGCTTATGAGAATGCCTTGAAAAATATGATGATTGATTCAAGTTCTACGCAATTGCAGGATGAATTGATGGAGATCCAGGAAAAAATGGAACAGGACAACGCATGGGACATCAATGCTCTGGCAAAAACAGCCTTGTCGAAACTGGGGATCGATATGTACGACCAAGTCGTCAGCGAACTGTCAGGCGGACAGCGGAAACGCGTAGCGCTTGCTAAAGCGTTGATCGAACCGGCTGACTTGATCCTGCTGGACGAGCCGACCAACCATTTGGACGCCGTTTCAACGGAATGGCTGCAGGAAACATTGCTGCGCATGGATTCAGCGATGCTTTTCGTAACGCATGACCGCTACTTCCTGGATGCAGTCTCGACTCATATATTCGAGATTGCTGACCAAACTATGTATACACATAAAGGGAACTACGGCGATTACCTGGAAAACAAAGCCATACGCGACGAAATGAACGCATCGTCCCAGCAAAAACTCGAAAACCGTTTCCGTTCAGAATTGAAATGGATTCGCCGCGGAGCGAAAGCGCGTTCCACCAAGCAAAAGGCGCGTATTCAGCGTTTTGATGAAATCAAAGAAAGCGTCCAAAAAGAAAACGACAATACGTCTCTTGAACTGTCGATGCAAAGCCAACGCCTCGGCAAGAAAATCATTGAAGGCAAGAATATGGGCGTCGCTTATGGCGACAAGCAGATTTTCAGCGGCTTTGATTTCCTTCTGCAGGGTGGAGACCGCATCGGAATCGTCGGGCCAAACGGCGCCGGCAAATCCACTTTGATGAAAATGCTGGCTGGCGAACTGGAACCGACCACTGGCCAGATGGAATACGGCAGCACTGTCAAAATTGCTCACTTTACGCAGCATTTGCCTGAAATGGACGAATCGCAGCGGATGATTGAATACATTCAGGAGACATCAAGTGATTTTGAAGCGGAAAAAGGAGTCCGCCTGTCCGCAACTCAAATGCTTGAACGCTTCTTGTTCCCATCGAACGGCCATGGCACGCAAATCGGCAAATTGTCCGGGGGCGAGCGCAAACGCTTGTACTTATTGAAGCTATTGATGGAACAACCAAATATCCTGTTCCTCGATGAGCCGACTAACGATCTGGACATCCAGACGCTTTCTGTTCTGGAAGATTTCCTCGAAAACTTCCCGGGTGTCGTCATCACCATTTCGCATGATCGCTTTTTCCTTGACCGCATTGCGCGGAAACTATGGACGACTGGCACTGGCCAAATAGAAGAATACCAAGGTTTGTATTCCGAATTCATTAAAGAAAAAAACAATCCGGTGGCTCTGGCTGAGCAGGAGCTTGTCGAAAAAATTGAAGCTGAACCTGTAGAACCAGCGAAGCCGAAAAAGAAGATGAGCTACAAAGAACAACAGGAGTACGATGGCATCCTGGACAAGATAGCAGAAGCAGAAGAAAAAATCGAAAAACGCGAAGAAGAAATGGCGGCGGCAGGAGCAGATTACGACAAATTGGCGAAACTGACTCAGGAAGTCAATGAACTGACAGCCGAATACGACACATTGATTGAACGCTGGACCTATCTTCAGGAAATTGCGGAAGCATGATCTACTAATTGCAGGAGGGATTTTTTGTGAAAATCATTACCATTGAACCGACACCAAGCCCGAATACGATGAAAGTGATCATCGATCAGGAATTGCCGTTTGGCAAAAGCCATAATTACCATAAAGACAATCTGGAAGGCGCTCCAAAAGAAGTTCAGGAGCTGCTGAAAATTGACGGGGTAAAAGGCGTTTATCACGTGGCTGACTTTTTGGCAGTCGAACGCATTTCAAAGTTTGACTGGGAATCGATTTTGGCACAAGTCCGCAATGTCTTCGGTGAAGACCGTGAACATTCGAGCGAAGAAATCGAACTGGATGAGCATTACGGCGAGGTTTATGTGCATGTTCAGGAGTTCAAAGGAATTCCCCTTCAAGTAAAAGTCTTTGATAACAGCTCTGAAGAACGCTTTGGCATGCCTGAACGCTTTATCACTGCGATGAAGCTGGTCATGGACCCGACAGAGGAAAATTACCTGCTTCAGCGCAAATGGGCTGATTACGGTGTCCGTTACGGCGATAAAGGTGAAATCGGGAAGAGCATGGTGGAAGAACTAGAAGCCGCTTATCCACAGGAGCGTTTAGATGCGTTGACTGCAAAAGAAGACACGGAACAGGCCGAATCGGCACCGCGTGGACGGAGAATTACAGTTGACGAATTCAATGCCCCTGACTGGGAGACCCGTTTCCAGCTGCTTGATCAGATGATTGAAGCGGATATCGACGACCTGCCATTGCTGTCTTTGGCATTGGATGATGAAAAAATGTCCATTCGCCGCCAGGCTGCCATCTTCCTGGGTGATATCGATGATAAAGCTGTAGTGCCTTACGTTGAACGCGCCATGAAAGACAAGAGCTGGGCTGTCCGCAGAACGGCTGGCGACACCATCAGTGATCTGGGCTTTGAGGAATTTGAGCCGATCATGATGGAATCATTAGGCGATAAAAATAAATTGGTTCGTTGGAGAGCTGCCATGTTCCTTTACGAAACAGGCACAGAAGCCGCGTTGCCGGCCCTGAAACAGGCAGAGGACGACCCTGAGTTTGAAGTGAAGCTTCAGATCAAGATGGCCATTGCACGAATCGAACAAGGCGAAGATGCCAAAGGTTCAGTTTGGAAACAAATGACTGAAGCCAGACAGGCAATGAAAGAAGAATAAAGTGAATGGCCGGTGACTGAAAAGTCGCCGGCCTTTTTTTGATTTTCAGCTTGCTGGATAAAATTAATGTTTCCAAGAGTCCATTAAGAGGTAAAGTGCTGTTAACCGACAGAAAAAAGGGAGTCATCATTTACTAGGAGGAATTGAAAATGGAAAACAGCGTCTATTCAATGGAGATTTTATATAGCGGAAAGTATGAATCGTGGGAGTTTGAAGACCGCCATAAACGCGATGAATTTTATCGGAAAGTGGTCAAGCAATTCGATGGCCAGAAAGTGAAAGGACAGGAAGAGGATGTGGAAGATACGCAAATTGTCCAGTTGTCTTCCAACAACGTGGAAATCAAAGAAGATGGAAAATACGATCAGGATACATCCTATGAATGGTTTGAGTACGATATCTTCAGCCAGATGCTTGATTTCATCAATAAGGAATATGACAAGCTAGATAAGTTGAAGAAATAATGCAATATAGTCGATATTCCGCAAAACAGCTGCGCTTGCCGGGGGCTCGCGCTGAACTAACTCGGGCTAAATGCCCGAGTGGATTTCAGCACTTCGCTTGATCCCCAAGGCGTCTTCGCTGTTTTGCTCCATATCTTTAGAGATTTCTCTCCAGGCAGGCGCGGCTCCTGAATGGACGGGAGCTTTGTTCATAGTGCCAGAGATTTTATATGCTATCTCTCTAGTTCGACTTATATAGGATAAATTTTAAAAAAGAGGGAAGGTGGAAGAACATGAGACTGAACAAAGAACAACTGGAAATCATTGCGAAAACATTAAATGACAAAGGTGTCAGCAAGGTTTGTTCTGCTTGCGGAACAAAAGATCCGGTCATCGTCGATGAATTGCTGTTTCTGGGTAAATCAACGTCCGGAAAATTTCCGGTGATCGTCACAGGATGCGGCCATTGCGGCATGACGCAGAACTTCGCAGTCAATAGGTTGGTGCCAGAGCTATTCAACAATATTCTTCCTGAACAGCAAAATTGAACAAGAAACTGAATGCTGCCTGAGAAGGCAGTATTTTTATGTTGAGAACAACTGGTATAGGTGTCTTGACTATTATTTGTTTAATCATTAATGGGTATTTAAAACTACTTTATACGACTAAATAGACAAAAACGGTACTTTAAGAGAAAAATATTAATAAATATTAGGTCCATGTATACGTTTAAAGATGATAAGTTTATGATATCTTTTAAGTATACATAGGAGGGTTTCAGTTGAATCTTACAGTCAATGGCATTGTATTAAATGAAAAAAGAAGCTCGTTGATCATTAAAGAGCTTTTACGGGAGACGAGTGCAGAGCATCCCCAGGATGTGGAAGAATATTTAAAAGAATACACGGTAGAAGAAAACGGGACTACCCTTACTCTTCGCCCACCTACTGCTGAAGGCATCCAAATCTCATTATTCAAGTCATCCTGAGGGATGGCTCTTTAATTTGACTACTATAGAGTAAATGGAAAGTAGGAGAACCGCCGCTTTAAAGGTTCTTTTCAAAGTTTCTTAAATGCTGTATATTGGTTAGAGAAAAGAGTGATGATATGGGCAGTGCAGTATTTCCAGCGAAGAAGAAAAAAATAGAAGCAATGATCAAAAAATATGGCGAAGACATGACGTGGCATGTGTTCAAAACGAATTTTAAAGAAGATTATCCAGAAGATTGGGCACTGATTAATGCCGCTTTTGAAAGCTACCAAAAAAACACCAAACGAGGCAAGAATCATCCGATGCCGCATCCGGATAAATACTTGAAGAATTTATATGCCAGTTTTTCAACTAAATAATTTCCCGAAAGAGCGTCCTTATGGGCGCTCTTTTTCTTTTGAAAACTAGTTGGCGGAGTGAGAAAAAATGGTATAGTTGGGGTAATAAGTAACGGAGTCAGGAGGAGAACTGGTAGGCAAATGAAACGATATAAAATCTGGGAGGATTAGCCATGGCCATCAACGCTGCTGAATCAAAAACACAACGATTTTTGAAAGATTGGAGTTTATTCGAAAAGAGTTGGCTTCTCATTTTCACTGCCATTAATATCTATTTGTTTTTTGCTTGGGACGACACGCTCCTTGGGCTTATCAGTTCTTTAAGCGGTATGTTGTGCGTCTTGCTGGTTGCAAAAGGGAAGATCAGCAATTATTACTTCGGGATCATCCAAACCTCTACATACGCGTACATTTCTTTTACCTACGGGTTATACGGGGAAGCGATGCTCAACGGACTTTTCTATTTCCCGATCCAATTTATCGGGCTCTATTTATGGCATCGCAACACCATCAGGAACAAAGACAGTGTGCAGGGTGAAGACGTCATCGTCAAAACCATGAAAATGAGTTCTTGGCTTTATACCGTAATTGCGATTATTGTAGGAACGGTTTTATATGCGATTTTGCTCCAGGCGATCGGCGGACGGTCTGTCGGACTGGATTCTGCAACGAATGTGTTGTCTGTTACAGCCCAGATTTTGATGCTGAAGCGATTTGCGGAGCAATGGCTGTTCTGGATTTTGGTCAACATTCTTTCTATCGCCTTGTGGGTCATCACTCTCGATTCAACTGGCGGCAACGACTATACATTGGTGGTAATGTGGACCGCATTTTTGTTTAACTCGATGTATGGTTATTACAACTGGAGAAAGATGGCCAAAAAGCAAGGGCTGGAAGAAGGAGCTGTTTAACGAGTGATAGCAAAAGTTGGAATGTATGGCGGCAAGTTTTTGATTATCCATCAAGGGCATGTCAGTACCATGATCCGTGCCAGTACAATGGTAGAGGAATTGCACATCATCTTGACGCATGACGAGGACTATGAGCGGGAATTTTATTTTAATGGCACGACCATGAAGCCGATCCCTTATCATCAGCGGCTTCGTTGGTGGAACGAACTTACAAAAGACCTTCCGCATGTTAAAGTGCATGCTGTTGCTGAGAAGCAAACAGGTGAATTCTACGACTGGGAGAAGGGTGCTGTCGGCATCAAAGCGGCAATTGGAAAAGAAATCGATGTGGTCTTTAGTTCTGAACATGCCTATGGCGACCATTTCGAAAAGCTTTATCCAAGTGCGAAGCACGTCGTCCTGGATGCGGAGCGCCGGACCTATCCGATCTCGGCCACGCAAATACGCGAAGAAGGCGCCATGAAACATTGGGCGATTATTCCTCACGTAGTCCAGCCTTACTTTGTCCGGACCGTTGTCGTGGTGGGAACCGAAAGCGCCGGGAAGTCGACCTTGGTCAAGAACCTGGCAAACCTGTACAATACCAGCTATGTGGAAGAATACGGGCGCAAATTCTATGACCATATCGGTGCCGAAATCGCGATAGAATCCGATTTCCCGAAAATCGCCTTCGAGCATAAATACCATGAAACAGAACAGGCCAAACGCGCCAACAAGCTGCTCTTTATCGACACAGAAGCGAACGTCACCCAGTATTTCTCCTGGGCCTATCTGGGCTATGAGCAACCGGTCTTAGACCAAGTCGCAGCCCTGCAGAACTATGACCTGTGGCTTTTCCTTGAACCGGATGTGAAATGGGTGGATGACGGCACCAGGTTGTTCGGCGAACAGACGATTCGGGAGCGCAACAACGATTATTTGAAAGCCATACTGGACCGCCAGAACATCACCTACCATTCCATTAGCGGGAATTATCACGAACGTCTCGAACAGGCGATCGAGCTGGTTGATGAAATTTTGGAGGAGAAGCTTTATGGGGAAACAAATGAATAAAGTCTATTGGATACAGGTTGAAGGTGAGAGCTCTTGGCTTGTGTCTTTTTTTGTGGAGAGGGATATGGAGGCCATACAAAAGATATATAAGAAAAAAAGGCCAAAATAGTTCAACGTGTATGAAGTTGAGCTGAAAATCATTATTTAGGTAAACTCAAATACTGGTGTACATACGATAAATTCATCTTGGTATGGCCATCAAAGTATTCCATATTGCTAGAAATGCAGCTTCAACAATAATTAGAAGGCCAATTTCCTTAACCAAGCCTATAAAGCAATTTTCTTTTCTCTGCTTTTTCATCTCATAATCGACCTCTTATTCTTAAGGATTTTTTAAGTAGAGTTTCCAAACTTTTTTTAAAAAAAGAAAACAAAAAACCTCCCGATTAAGAGAAGTCAATTATCATCAAGCACATGAATTTTTTCATTAATAAATTCAGCTGCTTCGTCAATGGAGGTAAAGTGCTTTGTTATTTCCTGTTCATTGGAAGTGATTTCAAGAATGAATGTTTCTTGAATGCAGATAACTGTTAGCGTCTCATCGCTTCCTTTAACTGCAAAGGTATGAGTGATGTTGGAGTTGTTGAAATTACAAATGATCTGCAACAGTTCTTTGATGTTTTCTAACTTCATGAAAATCAGGCTCTTCCTTTTCAGACGTAGTTTTAGACGGAGGAAATGAATCTCGTTGCCCGGGTCCACTTCTTGGTATGCCCAATACTGAGCAAAAGAAAACCCCTGAAAAAATCAGGAGCTGACTGGAAGTAGGTTAGCACTAAGATAGTTGTCGATAAACAAAGCAGTCTCGTCCATAGATGCATTTTTCCACAATTGATTTGTTGCAGCATCGGTAACAGAAAACATTTGAATTGCTGCTATGAATTGAACTGATAAGCTTCTTGTTTTGTCCTCAGAAGCAAAAGTCTGAGTGATATTAACCGATGAATAGTCGTGCATCGTTTGTAGAAAACTTTTGATGCTATTGAGTCTCAAATAGACCACGCCTTTCCTAATGGAAAGTGACTAAGAAAAGTCTTAAGAATCCATAAAATCATACAAGTAACTATAACACAGGATGGAAACTTACGTCCTTGATGTTCAATGCTGTTGTTGTATTGCTTTGGATTACCATTCCTATTTTATTTCTGAGCAGCTACCGTGTTTTTTGAAAAAGAAACGCGTACAGGCTTCTGGAGTTGTGCGGAAGTTCAATACAATGCAGAAAACAAAATTTGGATAGGCCATATATCTAACAAACGTGCACAATTGACGAGCGCCGCTATAAATTTGAATCCATGCAGGCCGGCAGTGATAGAAAAAGTCCGAAATCGAAAAACTAAATTGCGATGATGACGAAGGTCCAATCTGATCATGGTCGATAGGTCGGTCGCTGAGAGTAATTATCCTGAAAGAAGTCGATCCTCATTTCAAGGATTTTTTGTTCGGCTAAAATCAAAATTTTCAGTTCCTGGTAGGTGGTTGCGGCAACTCGAAAAGAATCCAGATTAAATCTCGAGACTTCACGGCATAAAAGCCTGGTTTTCTTATTAAGAAAACTCAGGTGAGTCTACAAAAAAAACCTCCAAAACCCCACACTATGAAATCCCAAGCCATCTGGGTTACACTAAAGATATAATCCAAATGAAATGAGGCGAAAGCATGAACGCATATGATGAGTACATGAAAGGCATAGTTGTGCCTATGCGCCAGGAATTGACGGGTGCAGGATTTAAAGAGTTACTGACGGCAGAAGAGGTAAACGAACACATGAGCAGTTCTGAAGGAACAAGTCTTGTTGTGATCAACTCGGTTTGTGGTTGTGCAGCAGGATTGGCGCGTCCAGCGGTTCTGGAAGCATTGAATACGGCAGAAGCGAAACCGGATCACTTGGTGACGGTATTTGCCGGACAGGATAAGGAAGCAACTGCGCAAATGCGCAATTATTTCGAGGAAGTTCCTCCGTCATCTCCGTCGATTGCGGTGCTGAAAGACGGCCAATTGGCATATTTCATTCCGCGTGAACAGATTGAGGGTTATCCAATGGAACAGATCCGCGACCATTTGGCGCAGGTTCTTGAACAGGTGGCTGCCCAGTGAAGACGGTAGTCACAACCGCGTACCGGCCGACCACAGCCACGCTGGAGTGGGCCGAACGTGTTTCGGCAGACCTTTCGCTTTTGCAGGTCCCGCGCAATAAACGTTCCATCGACAGAATGCATGCGGATGAAAAAGCGGATCTTGTGGTCTGTTTGAAGGAGCGGCTCGAGTTTTACCCGAGAGGTAAAAGCGAGCCGTTCTTTTTTCATCCGAATTCGGCAGCGTTCCGGACAAAGCGTCCGCTTGAACAGGATCCGTTGATCGACGTATCCGGCCTTCAGAGTGGTGATTCTTTTTTGGATTGCACTTTGGGCCTGGCGTCTGATTCAATTGTGGCTTCCCAGCGTGTCGGAGAGGAAGGTAAGGTGTATGGCTGCGAAAGCCATCCAATCTTCGCTTACGTCGTTCGGCAAGGGCTCGGGCAATACAATGGTGTGCCGCATCTGGATGAGGCGATGAAGCGGATCGAGGTGATTTCTTCTGATGCTGTATCGTTCTTGCAGACGCTTGACTCTGACTCCATTGATGTGATTTACATGGACCCGATGTTCACAGAGGAAATTACGGAAGCGTCCAACTTCACCCCATTGCGTGGACCGGCTGACCAAGGGCAGTTGACGGAACAATGGCTCACAGAAGCAAAGCGTGTAGCGCGTAAATCCGTTGTGCTGAAAGCACATTTCCGTTCGGAGGATTTTGAACGCTTCGGCTTTACCCGTCGCGTACGACCCAATACGAAATTCCATTACGGCGTCATCCTGTGCCAAACACAAAAATAAGCAACAAAAAAACTTCCTGGCTTTCAGGAAGTTTTTTTGTTGCTTATTAATCCGTAATTGAAAGTGAAGTCAAGTATATAAGCATGAATAGAAGACCTAATCCGATCAATAATGATGCATCCACAAAAATTCCTCCTTTTCAAAAAAACAAGGCATTGTATATAACTTTATTGTACAATGAATCTCAAGAAGATGAAACCTTTACACAGGAAATTCGTATAAATAAGCAAACGCGTTACTAAAATGTTCATAAATGAAAAGGTGATGTTGATGAAAAATTGGTGGAAAAAGTCGCTGATGATTACAGTTGCCGTATTGACATTGGGCGCAATCTCCCCGAACCACTTGATCTGGGAGTCCCTTTTGGACGAAAAAGGCCAACCGAAATCACATGCAGCGCAAAGCGATAACAAACAATATGTCTATGATTGGATTGACCCGAGCGAATTTTACGATACCGGCGACTCCTTCATCCACTCCGTGCACCAGTCTGCCGAAGAACAGTCCTACATAAAATTTGGTTCACGCATTGGGCCAGTCATTCAGGGTGAATTCCAAACATCTGTGCTGCCGAACATCCAACGGGCCATCGATCTTCATTTGGCGAACTTGGACTCAGGCAAACTGAAAAAATTGGCGATTTCCGAAAAACCGTCAGGCGATTACTCCGAAAAGATTTTCCATGTCTACGATACCGAAACCAATAAAGACGAAATCCGTTTCCATGTAAGAACCGAGAAAAAACCGCAAGTCGGCTATTCCTTCAATTTTCATTATCATTTGGCCGAGGATAACTTCCAAAAACACATAACTTTGGGCGACATTTACTGGTCTAAAAATACTCCGCCGAAATGGCTTTCCTAAACCGTTCACTTTGTGACGGTTTTTTGTATGTCCAAAACCAATGATGTGGACGAATAAGCTATTACTGGTAAAATCCCATAAAAATAATGCCCACTGCGTCGGCTTTTCTTTTATTATTCATATCTTTATAATAGGAGACCAAAAAGTATAAGCTTCTTTTATGAACATTTAATGAAGCTGCGGCGCGTCCAAGGGCTAGGCGGAGCGATAAGACGGATGATCTTTCCGGCTTATCGTGTGAGCCATGCCCAAAGCGTCCGAAGCGGTTTCTGAAACAATGATTGTGATGTATAACTTATCTTTCTAAAATCTTTATAAACACTAAGAGTATTGTTATGATTAGACTTAACAACGGAGGCGATTTACATGAAGCAATATTTAGATTTATGCGAACATATTTTACATAACGGAGCACAAAAAGAAGATCGGACCGGAACCGGCACGTTGAGTGTTTTCGGTCATCAGATGAGATTTGATTTAAATGAAGGATTCCCATTAATGACTACAAAGAAAACAGCATTCCGCTTGATAGTCTCGGAGCTTCTTTGGTTCATCAAAGGCGACACCAATGTTCGGGCGTTGCTTGAAGACAATAACCACATTTGGGACGAGTGGGCGTTTGCGCAATGGGTGGCAAGCGATGAATACGCCGGCCCCGATATGACCGACTTCGGCCGCCGTGCCCAAAAAGACCCTGAGTTTGCAGAACTGTATAAGATCGAGATGCAGGGCTTTCAGCGTAAAGTAATCGAAAATCCAGTGTTTGCAGGAAAATACGGCGACTTAGGTCCGGTTTACGGCAAGCAATGGAGATCGTGGGCCACCACAGAAGGAGGCACCATTGACCAATTGAAGAACGTCATCGAATCCATCAAGAAAAACCCGGATTCCCGCCGTCACCTGGTCACTGCCTGGAACCCGGAATTCATTGATGACATGGCTTTGCCGCCATGCCACATCATGTTCCAATTTTACGTAGCCGACGGCAAATTGTCTTGCCAGCTGTATCAGCGAAGTGCAGATGTCTTTTTAGGCGTACCATTCAATATTGCATCCTATGCCTTACTGACGCATCTCATTGCGCGGGAATGCAATTTAGAAGTCGGTGACTTTGTCCATACAACAGGCGACACGCATCTGTACTCTAACCACTTGGAACAAGTGAAGGAACAGCTGACGCGCGAACCAAAACCGCTGCCGACTTTAAAAATCAATGAAGAAGTCGAATCGATTTTCGACCTGACCTTATCGGACATTACAATAGAAGGCTACGATCCACACCCACGGATCAAAGCGCCGGTTGCTGTATAACGAGTTATGCAAATAAACTAATTTGCGCTAGCTTCGTCGCAAAGACACTGGCTGAACTTACTCGGGCAAGACGCTCGAGTAGATTCCTCTTTCCTTTCTGCTCCCTAAGAAGTCTGCGCTGTTTTGCTTCATATCTTAATGGGCAAGCAGTAATTAGAACTTTCATTTATTAGCAAGGATCTGACTATTAGAAGAAAGAGCGGAAGGGGGCGACTCCTGCGGGAACAGCACGAGATGGAGCCACTGGACTGAGCAAAGCGAGGGAAGCGGCAGAAGCCGTGCCCGCGGAAAGCGTCCGCCTGGAGCGATTTCTTCAACAACTACTAAAGTTCAACACCCGCCAAGCGCGGTTTAGGAGGAAAAATAAATGATTTCATTGATGGTAGCGCATGATCCGAACCGGGTCATCGGAATAGATAACGAATTGCCTTGGCATATCCCGGCCGATTTGGCTTATTTTAAAGAACACACGATTGGAAAAGGCATCGTCATGGGCCGCAACACGTTCGAATCCATTGGCAGACCGCTTCCAAAACGCCGCAACATCGTGGTGACACGCAGCGACGATTACCAGGCAGAAGGAGTGGACGTGGTCCATAACCTGCAGGATGCCGTGAAATTGGCAAGAGAAACGCATGAAGAAGTGATGATCATCGGAGGCGAGCAGATTTTCAACTCGATTTTGGATGAAGCAGACCGCCTGTATATCACATTGGTCCATCAGGAATTTGAAGGCGATACCTACTTCCCTGAATACGGCCGTGAATGGAAACTCGTTTCCGAGTCGGAACAACAAATTTCGAATGATGTGCCTTTTTCGTACCAGGTGTACGAACGACGCAAAAAGAAAAAGAGCTATGCTTAATTCCATTCGCACATTCTCGTTTCTTTTCGGCTATTTGCCTCTCAGTACAGTGAATTTGAAGAAAT
The DNA here is from genome assembly GCF_030407825.1 of Planococcus notacanthi. NCBI lineage: Bacteria > Bacillati > Bacillota > Bacilli > Caryophanales > Caryophanaceae > Planococcus > Planococcus notacanthi. Next base: position 780,844 of record NZ_JASDCQ010000001.1, read on the forward strand.
TCATCAAGCAGAAGCCGCAGTTGAGTGTACAGGAATACGATCAATTGATTCACACAGAACCTCAAAAGTGGGCAACGGGCATCATGAAACGGACACAGAGCAACGTTACGATTACAGGATTGGAAAAGTTGCCTGAAGGGCCTGTCCTGTTTGTCAGCAATCACGAAGGAAATTTCGACATTCCGGTCCTGCTGTCAAAGATTCCGAAGCCCTTCGGTTTTATTTCCAAAAAAGAAGTCAAGAAACTGCCGATCATCCCTTTGTATATGGAACAGATGAATTGTGTCTTTTTGGATCGCACCGATCGCCGGAGCGCCTTAAAATCAATCACCGATACCGTGGGGAAGCTGAAGGAAGGCCACTCGATTTTGATTTTTCCTGAAGGCACCAGAAGCAAAGGTGAAGGGATGGGCGAATTCAAGTCCGGCTTTATGCGTATCGCGAAAGATTCCGGTGTACCGATTCAGCCGATTGCGATTCTCGGAACTTCCGAGATCATGGAGAAAAACAACAATAAAGTGTTGCCGGCAGATGTAGCAGTACAGCTTCTGGACCCTATTCCAGCTGACGTCATCGAACAGTTGAATGCAAAAGAAGCAATCCATCTGGTTCGATCAAAAATTGAAGAAGCCATTGCCGGGCTGTCTCGTCAAACAACCAATAAATGACGGCAAATAGAACTGCGCAAGACATCCTATCAGTTGTGTAAGGCCCGGCAATTCCTTAAACTAAGTGAATAAGAAGGAAGTGATTTCATGTCAAAGATTCATATCGTCACGGATTCGACCGCTGATCTAAAACCAGAGGTCATTGAAAAATATAATTTGCATGTGGTCCCGCTGACCATCCAAATCGGGGGCAAAACCTATTTGGACCGCGTTGACCTTGAACCGGAATCTTTCCTCGAATTGATGAAGAATTCCGATGAAATGCCAAAAAGCTCACAGCCGGCTCCGGGTGTATTCAAAGAGCTATACGATAAATTGGGAGAAGATGGCGACCAGATTCTGTCCATCCATATGACTGGGGGGATGAGCGGTACAGTGGAGTCGGCAAAAACAGCGGCACAGCTGACCGACTCGGATGTGACCGTAATCGATTCGCGTTACATTTCTCATGCGTTGACATTCCAGGTATTCGAGGCTGCCGATATGGCAAAAGCCGGCAGGTCAATGGAAGAGATTGTGGAGCGGATAGAAAAAATCCGTCTGAATACAAAATTATTCGTAGTCGTTGATACTCTTGATAATCTCGTCAAAGGGGGACGCATCGGTAAAGGGCGTGCCTTGCTCGGTTCATTGATGAAGATCAAACCGATTGCTTCATTGGACGATGGTTCTTATACACCGGTGGCGAAAGTCAGAAGCCACAAACAGGTGGTCGAGTATCTATTCAACGATTTTAAAGAGCGGACTGCCGGGAAAATCGTAAAAGGTGTCGGGCTTGCCCACGCTGGTGGACTTGCCATGGCTGAACCGTTGCGTGAAAAAATTAAAGAAACGGGTTTTACGGATATTAAATTCGATTTTACAACACCGGTCATCTCGACCCATACAGGAGTCGGAGCCATTGGTTTTATGTACTACACGGATTAAAGAAAGCTGTAAGGCCATTTTCAAAAAGGAGAGACGAATTTGAAGCGCATCCTGTTGATTATCGTCGTTTTGTCTTTAGTTATAGTAGCGGGATGCAGTCCAACTTTTATCTTCAATAACGAAGAAGCGGAACCGCGCAACGAACCGTCTATCGGCCGGTATACGGTACCGCCGAATTTCATCCCCCAGGCATTGGTCATCACTGCACTTGGGGATTCCTTGTCTCAAGGTGTGGGAGATGAAGAAAATCTGGGTGGCTACACGGGAAGAGTAGCCGCTGAAATCCGGACATGGCCGGGCGTTGAAGGAGTCGCAGTTGAAAATACGGCAAAACGTGGACGCCGCAGCGACCAATTGCTGGCGATGTTCCAGCAGGGAGAACTGACCGGCCCGGTAGCCGAAGCGGATTACCTGTCTCTGACCATCGGCGGCAATGATGTGATGCGGATCGTCAAACGCGATTTGTTTTCACTGAATATGCAAGCTTTTGAAGATGAACTCATTTTGTATGAAAACCGGTTTGAAAATATCTTTACCGCTATCCGCAGCATCAACCCGACTGTTCCCATCATTGTCATGGGTATCTATAACCCTTTCTCGCTCATAACGGATGAAGTGGAGGAATTCGATCAAATTATCGCTTCCTATAACGAGGCCATGCAGGAAAGCGCTGAAGCGGATCCACAGGCCTGTTTTGTGCCTGTCAGTGATTTGTTTGAAGGGAATAAAAATCTGGTTTACCATACTGATTTCTTTCATCCGAACAGCAAAGGCTATGATTTGATGAGTGAGCGCATCCTGGAACGGATGGAAGAATGCGGGTTGAGCTACAAAGAGTAAGGGGTAATGAAAATGAAAAAATGGCGTTTTGCGTTTTTTATTTTGCTGGCAGTGAATGTACTGGCGCTGGTGGGCGTTGTTCTCTATATGACGACGCCTCCGAAGGACTATACGTCCTATCAGGCATTGAAAAATGCACCGGCAGCCGGCAATACGGTAGTCGTCAATACGACAAAAGCTGACTTTGAAGGAATTGCCAACACATATATACAGGATGCGATGAAAGACCAGCCGATTCCGTTGGCGTTGTCCGTTAACGACGATGTCAGCTTATCGACGGAGTTGACTATTTTTTCGGTGACATTGCCGATTTTGATGAAATTCGAGCCGCTTGTTCAAGAAGATGGCAATTTATTGCTCGAACAGAAATCTGTGGAAGTCGGTATGCTGGATATTCCGCCTGAATCTGCGTTAAAGTTGCTAAGAGACTCAGTTGAACTTCCGGATTTCATGGAAGTGATGCCTGCTGAAGAGGAAGTGCTGCTGAAGCTGACGGAAATTCCGTTGGATGACGGCATCTCGGTCCGGGCGGCATCGTTCAACCTGCAAGAGGATGATATCCGCTTGTTGGTGACAATTGAACCATAAGGAACGGAGTGAGCACATGAAGACAGAAAAAGCGACATTTGCAGGGGGCTGTTTTTGGTGTATGGTCAAGCCCTTTGATTCATTGGACGGCATTGAAGAAGTAGTGAGTGGCTATACGGGCGGCGAATTGCCGAATCCGACGTATGAACAAGTATGCTCCAACGCAACCGGACATGTGGAAGCCGTACAAATTACGTTCCAGCCGGACATTTTCCCATATGAAAAGTTATTGGAAGTGTTCTGGACGCAAATTGATCCGACAGATGCAGGCGGCCAATTTTTTGACCGCGGCGAATCCTACCAAACAGCGATTTTCTATCATTCTGAAGAACAGCGGATCGCTGCAGAAAAATCCAAGCAGGAGCTGGACAATTCAGGCAGATTCGAAAAACCTGTAGCCACGCCTATTTTGGAAGCGAAACCGTTTTATTTGGCAGAAGCATACCATCAGGATTATTATAAGAAAAACCCTGCCCATTACAACCGTTATTCAGTTGGTTCGGGTCGGACAGCGTTTATTGAAAAGAACTGGGGTGGACAAGCATGAAAGATGAACTAAAAGCGAAATTAACACCGATGCAATATCATGTAACCCAGGAAAGCGGCACCGAGCCTCCTTTCCAGGGAGAATACGACCAGCATTTCGAAGACGGCATCTACGTGGATATCGTTTCCGGCAAACCGCTGTTCAGCTCTAAAGACAAGTTTGACGCCCATTGCGGTTGGCCGAGTTTTGCTAAGCCGCTTGAAGACACAGAAGTGAAAGAAAACCTGGATACCAGCCATGGCATGAGAAGAACGGAAGTTCGTTCAGCTACAGCTGATTCACATTTGGGCCACTTGTTCCCGGATGGCCCTTCGTCTCTTGGCGGATTGCGCTACTGCATCAACTCTGCAGCTCTCCGTTTTGTTCCGAAAGAACAATTGGATGCTGAAGGCTTATCCGAATACAAGAAACTGTTTGAATAACGGGTTGCCCGGACAACTGTCCGGGTTTTTTTTGCCCTAAATAAGGAAGGAGACCTTCATGGACCGTTCATTCTATCAATTTGCATTAAAATACCGCGGAAAACTGGTGGCTGATGATTTTTCGCGTTTTGCGGAGTCGATGTTCTTGGATCATTCGTTTCCTAAGAATTCCAGAGACTTTGACCACTTGTCAAAGTACATTGAAGAAAAAGCGCATCCGGTCATGAAAGCATCCACCTTCGATGAAATGTGGGAAGAATATACAGCGAGTTAAGGCTCGTCATTGCACTATAAGGAAAAAAACAGTATGATTAAATCGACTATATTAAAGTGAGGTTTTTTAGATGAGTGTTCATATTAACGCAAAAAAAGGCGATATTGCCGATACGATTTTACTGCCGGGTGACCCGCTTCGCGCAAAATACATAGCGGAAACGTTTTTGGAAGATGTGACTTTATACAATGAAGTCCGTAATATGTTCGGATATACAGGAACATACAAAGGCAAACGCATCTCTGTTCAAGGAACAGGAATGGGTGTACCATCGATTTCAATCTACGTGACTGAATTGATGCAGGAATATGACGTACAGAAATTGATCCGCGTTGGTACATGTGGGTCTATCCATAAAGACGTTAAAGTACGCGACGTTATTTTGGCTCAAAGTGCCTCAACTGACTCAAAAATGAACGAAATCATTTTCAAAGGCGTCAACTATGCACCAACAGCAAATTTCGATCTATTGCTGAAAGCATATAATGCAGGTCAGGAAAAAGGATTGAACTTACGTGTCGGGAACGTCTTTACTGAAGATGTTTTCTACAACGAATTTGCAGAACATGAAAAATGGGCTCAATACGGTGTACTTGCACTAGAAATGGAATCTTCAGCTCTTTATACATTGGCAGCGAAATTCGGCCGCCAGGCGCTATCGATCCTGACAGTGAGCGATCACTTGTTGACAGGTGAAGTGACAACTTCTGAGGAACGCCAAACAACGTTCAACGACATGATCGTTGTCGCGTTGGATGCTGCAATTCAGGAGTAGTATATAAGAAAAGCGCAAGCGCCCGTTTAGCTCTGACAGGTGTAAGGCGATTTGGCGAAGCGGCATGTTTTCAGCCGCACAGCCAGAGCGACTTACATCCCGAAGAGCTGGGCGTCTGGAGTCTGGACAAAGAAAAGCGCAAGCGCCTTTATAAAAGGAAAAAGACTGTCTTGACAGTCTTTTTCTTTACATTTCCTCCAGTTCTAAAGGCAATTATGAAAGTGGTGAAATATAGATGGATGAAAAACGTCCGGGGGAAGAGCAGGAACAAATTCCGCCAACAGAGGAATCGCCGTCACACGTTATTAAAATGAAGACATTCAGCTTTATTATGCTGGTATTCCTTTTAATCATTGCAACGGCAGGCTTGACCGTTTTTGCGTTGACCTTTGGTGACGATAAAGCCGTAGAAGTCAATTCGCCGGAGCGTCGTGAATTCGACAAGCTCTACACAGCCTATGATGAAATACAGAATAATTATTTCGAAGATGTGGATAGAAATGTCCTGATCAACGGGGCAATCAACGGAATGGTTGATTCGCTTGAAGATCCTTACTCCGATTACATGAATGAAGAAGAAGCTTCACAGTTCCTGGAAGGGATTTCGTCCAGTTTCCAGGGCATTGGTGCAGAAGTACAAGAGCGAGGCGGCTATGTAACAGTCGTATCACCGATTAAAAACTCACCTGCTGAAAAAGCAGGCATTCTGCCGAATGACCAGATTTTAGCGGTTGATGGAGAAAGCATTCAAGGCTTCACTACCACTGAAGCTGTTATGTTGATCCGTGGTGAAAAAGGAACGGAAGTTACATTGACCATTCAACGCGGTGAAAACACAGAGCCGATTGAAATTACAATCGTCCGTGATGAAATACCGATTGAAACCGTTTATGCGGAAATGGTCGGCGATAACGTGGCCCATATCCAAATCACGAGTTTCTCTGAAAATACGTACCAGGAGTTGCTTGATGCCATTGATGAAATGGAAGCTGAAGGAATGGAAGCGGCCGTAATGGACGTTCGCCAGAATCCGGGCGGCTTATTGGATGTAGCGCTTAAAATATCCGATTTGTTTGTTGAAGACGGGAAACCGTTGTTCGAAGTCCAGGCAAAAGGTGCTGAACCTGAAGTTTATATGTCTTCACCGGGTACGAAACTCGAAGTGCCTGTCACTTTATTGATTGATGGCGGCAGCGCCTCGGCATCTGAAATTTTGGCCGGAGCGATGAACGAGTCGGCTGATATCAAATTGGTTGGTGAGAAGACATTCGGCAAAGGAACGGTCCAAACAGCCAATGACCTTCAAGATGGCTCGAACCTGAAATTTACGACGGCTAAATGGCTGACACCTGACGGCAACTGGATTCATGAAAAAGGAATCGAACCGGATGTGAAAGTTGCTTATCCGGCATATGCCTCTCTTCCGGTCCTGGATACTTCTCAGGAGCTAAAAGACGGTGTGATTTCAGAACAAGTGAAAACTGCTGAGCAGATGCTCGAAGCACTTGGCTACGAAGTTGGAGATGTGGATGGTGTATTTGAAGAGCAGATGACGGAAGCTGTTGAAACTTTCCAGGAAGAAAACGAACTGGAAGTGAACGGTATTCTTACTGGAGACAGTACATTTGCGGTGATGGATGCGTTGCGCAAGAAAATCGAAAGCGATGATCCGCAATTGCAGGAAGCCAAAAAGATTCTGATGGAAGAAGCGGGAATTGAAGCTTCTGCAGCAGAAGAAACTGAAGAGTAATTCTCGAGGTCCGCTTAGGCGGGCCTTTTCTTAATCAGTAACCGAAAGGATGAGACGATGAAAGACGTATATTTGTTTAGTGGATTTTTGGGAAGCGGAAAGACGACGCTTTTGAAAGGCATGATCACCCAAATGAAAGATAAAGGACTGAAACCTGCAGTCTTCATGAATGAACTCGGCAAAATGAACATGGATTCCGATTCAGTGGAAGACGGCGTGCCGCTGAAGGAAATTCTCGACGGCTGTATTTGCTGCTCGGGTTCCGAAAAATCAGAAGCGCAGATCCAGACGCTATTGGCAGAAGAAGATTTTGATGTCTTGTTGATTGAAACGACAGGGGCGGCGCACCCGGTGGAAGCGCTTGACGCTATTTTTTCTCCGTTGTTTGCCGACCAATTGAATTTCAAAGGCATCGTTACGGTAGCGGACAGCAAACGCTGGATGGACCGCAACAGCTTGTCGCCGCAGATCCGTTCGCTGTTTTTGGAACAAATCCGCCATGCCGACTTGATTTTGGCCAATAAAATGGATTTATTGACGGATGGCGAACAGGGAACGGTCGTCTACGAAATCCAGTCATTGAATCCGACAGCGCAGATCATTCAGACCGTGCATGCCAAAGTGCCGTTTTCTGCACTGGACAAAATGACGCCTTCAAGATCAGAAGACGTCACCAAAACCCCAGTTTCAAAGTTAAACCTAAACGCCAAAGTGCTGCAGTTTGATGCACCTGTGCAACGGGAGAAATTTGAAGACTGGCTGCGCGCGTTGCCGGATACGGTATTCCGCATCAAAGGCTATGTGCCGTTGGAAGGCGATAAGTATCCGCATGCGTTTCAGTTTGCTTATGGGATGGCCCAATGGCTTCCTGAGTACATCAAGATGCAGAATCAGATTGTTGTGATCGGTGAAGGGTTGGAAGGAGTCGAGCTTCCATGATTGGATCGTACCGGAAACTGTGGCCGCAGCGTACATCTGCTGAAAACATCACGACGCAGGCAGAGCTTGAAAAGTACATCATGATCGAACTCAACGACGAATTGACGCATCCGCGTGTCCGGAAATCCAAACAGCAGAAATTGGAACTGGCGTTGGAACGGATCGGACAGTCGGATCTGTCGGAATCAGAAAAAAACGGCTTGGCTGCTTTATATAAAAACCTGGCCGATGAAAAAGAGTAAAGCTGTTTTGGAAAAGGACAAAACGAAAGCAGGAAGAGAAAATCTTTAATTTTCTCTTCCTGCTTTTTTGATGTGTATTCATAAGGTTCATCGATTTTGAATCATCGGCGACCGGGCGGCGATTTTTTTCTGGATCAACAGCAGACGGATGGACAACGTGATGGCACCTGCTGTGAGGCCGGCAATCAGGCCGATCCAATAACCGAAAGCACCGAAATCAGTGAAATTGGCAAGCAGGTATCCGACAGGCAAGCCGATTACCCAATAAGAGACCAATGCCATAACGAACGTGATGTTGACGTCTTTGTAGCCGCGAAGAGCTCCTTGCACCGGAGCCTGTATGGCATCTGATAATTGGAACAGTGCGGCAAACAACAAGAATTGGACAGCCAGTTCGACAACTACTGGGTCTGAGGAATACAAGGCCGCAATGTCGCTGCGCAAGAAAAACAGAAGACAGGCGGACACGAAACTTAAGGTGACGGCAGTGCCGACGCTCAGCCAACTGTACTGTTTGGCATCATGGAAACGCTTGGCTCCGACTTCGTAGCCAACCAATATGGTGGCGCCCATGGAAATGCTGAGCGGCAGCATATATAACAGGGAAGCAAAATTCAAGGCGATTTGGTGGGCTGCAATGGTGACGGTGCCGTAAACGGCCAGCATGAACGTCACCGCAGAGAAAATACTGGTTTCCACAAAAATTGAAATACCGATCGGGACACCGATGCGGCTGATTTCATTCCAGCGGCTAAAGGATAATTTAGGCCATTTGCGGAAAATGCCATAAGAGTTGAATGGATTTCGTGTATGGATAATCCATATCGCAATCGCTAAAATCAGCCAGTAGGTGATAGCCGATGCCAGTCCGGCACCAGCTCCACCAAGCTCCGAAAAGCCGAACTTGCCGAAAATCAGCAAATAGTTGAAGAAAATATTGATGGGTGCGGACAATAGTGAAATGACCATTGTGACTCGAGTAGCTCCAAGTGCATCGATATACGAACGCAATGCATTGTAGACGAATAACGGGATCAGCCCTATAGACATCGCAAAAATATAGCGGCTCGCCACATCAGCAACAACCGGTTCAAGGTCCATAAATGTCAACAAGTAGTCGAGTCCGAAATAAAAGAAGGCGAAGACGATCACAGCCAGCAGAATGGCCAAATAAATCCCTTGCTGCACGGCTTCTTTTACCTGTTCTTTTTTCTTAGCGCCCATCAATTGTGCTACAATTGGAGTGATGGACATCAGGATTCCTGCAAGCCCGATATAGACGGGCACCCAAAAGGAAGACCCGATGGACACGCCGGCAAGATCTTCTGTACCATAGCGGGCAGTCATGTAAATATCGAAAAAAGTCACCATATACATCGCAATTTGAGTCACGAGAATCGGAAAAACAATTTTCACTAACAATAATAATTTCTCTTTCATGGTTCTGGTTTGGTGCATATTTCTTTCCTCCCGCAATCAACTTCTGTAAATAAAAAAATGAACGATTACATTTAATGCCGATTAAGCATTGTTTGGTTATCGGCATTGATGGCCAATTCAAGAACAAGTTAATCTACCCGATTACAATTTAGCAAATAAAATCCAGTATAGCATAAATGGGTCTTCTAAAAAGCCTTACCTGCTATACCAAATTATATAGATGAGAGTAGGACACGCAATGGACAACAAAACGATTTTATTGACCGGGGGCGGAACAGCAGGACACGTCTCCCTAAACCAGGCATTGATTCCGGAACTGAAGAATTTAGGCTTCAACGTCGAATACATCGGTTCCAAAGATGGGATTGAAAATGAACTCATCCGCGATTCGTTTCCATCAGTTCCCTACCATGCCATTTCCAGCGGCAAGTTAAGACGCTATTTTTCAACGAAAAATTTCTCGGATCCATTCCGTGTGGGTGCAGGCTTGACACAAGCACTCAATATCATCCGCAAAACCAAACCGGTCGCCATTTTTTCAAAAGGCGGATTCGTATCGGTTCCTGTGGTTATGGCAGGCCGCATGATGTCGGTGCCGGTCATCATCCATGAGTCCGATGTGACTCCCGGACTTGCCAATAAATTGGCATTGCCTTTTGCCGACCACATTTTCACGGTCTTTAAAGAAACGTTGGCGCACGTGCCAAGCACTAAATCGACATGTACAGGATCTGTGATCCGCAGTGAATTGATGGAAGGTTCTGCTGAAAAAGGGCAGGAAATCTGCCCATTCAATAATGATTTGCCCGTATTGATGGTTATGGGCGGAAGCCAAGGCTCAGCCATGATCAACTCGGCTGTCCGCAATAACCTGGAGCGACTGCTGGAGCAATTCAACATCATCCATTTGTGCGGAAAAGGCAACAGCATGCCCGAACTGGATGTTCATTTGAATTACCGCCAATTTGAATACGTTACCCATGAATTGCCGCATCTATTGCATATGACCGATTTTGTTGTGTCCCGGGCAGGATCCAATTCCATATTCGAATTCCTGGCATTGAAAAAGCCGATGCTGCTTGTGCCGCTGTCTATCCAAAAAAGCCGCGGCGATCAGATACTGAATGCCAATCTATTCGAAAAACAGGGCTTTGCCCATGTTGTGGAAGAAGAAGAGCTTTCTGCCGACCGTTTTATGGAAGAACTGGAGCGCCTGCAACAAGATAAAGACCAGCTGATCGAAACGATGACACAAACTGAATCTCCAATTACCGCTGCTGAAATGGCCAAATTGGTCACTTCGTACGCTAAATAATCCCCATTACTTTCAAGAGGTGACGAAAATGGAAATGATATTGATAAAAGTTCATGGTTCAATGAATACCTTCTATATGTTTGAAACGGCTGAGCGTGAAGATTTTGCGCAAATAGCTGTCCGGCTGTCGGAATTAGATCCGGAAATCGACGGAATTCTGGTGATTTTGCCTTCTTCTGTTGCGCATGCGAAAATGCGCGTCTTTAATAATGATGGTTCAGAAGCTTCCATGTGCGGCAATGGCCTTCGCTGTGTCGCCCGTTATGTTTGTGAACGCGATGGGGTGCAGGAGGCGGTCGTAGAGACGATGAAAGCTTCACTGCGCGTGAAAAAAGAAGAAACTTTGAACGAAGGCATCGAAACCTATGCCGTGGAAATATCACCCGTTTCTTTTTCATTGAGCAGTCTGCCGATGAAGCTGGCTAACCATACCGAGTGGATAGCGAAACCTTTGCCATTCGTATCAGAAGAGATTCCATTTTCTGCAGTAGCGGTACCTAATCCGCATCTGATCGGCATCGTGCCGCCTGAATTGCAGAAAGATACCAGCCACCAGCAGAAATGGGCGCAGTATTTCAACGGCACCAATGATTATTTTTCTGATGGCGTCAATGTCAGTTACGTAACGCCTATGGATGATGGCATTTTTGTCCGGACCTATGAACGCGGAGTCGGCTTCACCAATGCCTGCGGAACAGCGATGACAGCTTCGGCGCTGATCAGCTGCATGGCAGGCCTGGTGCCGTATGGCGATGTGGCTGTTTACAATCCTGGAGGAATGGTCAAATGTGCGGTGGCTGTCGAAGGAGATGACATCCGCCTTCAATTGACAGGCAATGCGACTTATTTGTCGACAGCCAAATTCGACTGGCAAGGAGCCGGAACTGACAGTCGAATCCTTTCAAGCGAATCTTTAGAAGAACAGCGACGTTATAATGAATTTATTGAAGAGGTATCAACTGTCTCTAAACAATTCGTATGATGGAAAGCGGTGAAACGGATGCCCAACCCTTTTGCAATAGAACAGCTGGATCTGCTCTACAGAAAATCAAAAGATCCGGTCTATTTTATGAAACAGATCGATGAGACGTTTGAGTATGTCTACGTCAATCCGGTATGTTTCAATATTTTCAAGAAAGAATTGGTGGGCACGACGCTGGAAGACAGCATGCCGCCTGAGCTGACAAGGGAGATCAAAAAACAGTACCTGATTGCATTGAAAGCGGGCAAGAACCATATATACCGCGATTACAGTTTATTCAGCGACCGTGAGACCGCGATGGAAACCGAATTGACGCCCATTGATTTCAAAGGGCAGCGATTTGTGCTGGCGGTAACGAAAAATGTAGCAGCGCAGAAGAAAATAGAAGAAGATTATTTATTCTACGAGTCACTGGTTCAAAACTCTGTGGATCCCATGATTATGATATCGGCCGAGTATATGGTCATTGACTTGAATCCGGCTTATGAAAAAGCGTTCGGAGTGAAGAAGGATGAATGGGTCAACCGTTATTACGATGAGCTCTCTGATGACCATAAGGAGCTGTTCAGACCCGGCAAACTTCTGCTGGAACAGTTTAAACCGGGCGCAAAAAGCACTTCGCTGATTATGAAACGACGAAAGCAGGATGGTACGGTAGCGAAGTTTTCAGCCAGCTATTCACCCATCAATGAAAATGGCATCATTCGGGCATTTCATGTCGTATTAAGGGAATTGACCAGTGAACTGCTTTTGAGGAATGAACTCAAAAAAACCGAGAATATTCTGGAGAGCTACAAAGATGCACTTAATTACGCAGCACTTGTCGCGATGTGGAGTGTATCTGGTAACATAGAATTCGTTAATGAAAATTTTAGTGAACTCACAGGATACCAGCCGGAAGAATTGATCGGCGTCAACATCTCTACCATAGGAAAAGCGGTCATATCGACGGAAGAATATGAAAAAATCCGCGCGGTTGTCTGGAAAGGGCAAATTTGGCGCGGGCAGATCCGCAGCCTGAAGAAAAATGGCGTTCTGTTCTGGGTAGATGCCACAATCATTCCGTTGATTGATGTGGAGGGACAAATTTATCAAGTCTTGTCGATTCTTTTTGACGTGACGGAACGCAAACAGCTGGAAGAGCAACTCCGTTATATGGCCTATCATGACGGCTTGACGAAATTGCCGAACCGGCGAATGATGGTACAGCAATTTGAAAAGCTGAAACAAGAAGCGGCTGAAAAAGGAGAATACATTGCCCTTCTGTACATTGATGGAGACGATTTTAAATCCATCAATGACCAATATGGCCATGACGTCGGCGACGATTTCATCTACCATTTCGGCCAGGCGATAAAAAACAGCATCCGCAAAGAAGATTTGGTTGCACGTGTGGGAGGCGATGAATTTCTGGTCGCACTGTTCGGCCTGGCACCGGAAGAAAGCCAAGTGCTGATTGAAAAAGTCATCAGCCGCATCAATCACGCACTTTCAGAAGGCTGGAAAATCAATGGCCATTGGTTCACCCCGACTTCATCGGCCGGCATTTCCATTTTTCCGATGCACGGCAATAATTTTGAAGAATTGGTCAAAAAAGCAGATGCCGCCCTCTACTTAGCGAAAAGCAGCGGAAAAGGGAGTTTCTTCCTGTACTCATCCCTTTAACGGCAAGGTTCGGATGCAAAAAGGAACCTATAAAATGGATAAAAACGATTTAAATCAGACTGTGTGAAAATTTTCACGAAAAGCCTTGTTTTTTATTGGGGAAGTAGTAAGATTGATAGGGAATTTTAAACTTTTCTTGCTAAAACGCCTTCTGCTTTATGTCTAGTGGGATGCGTGATAATATAGACAAGACATATACAAATTAAGTGACTGCCGTCAAACAAATAGTTGGAGGTTTTTTTAATGTCTAGCAATTATTCAGATGCAAAATCCCCATGGAGTTCCATTACTGGTCCTAACTTAGGGTACATAATGGAAATGTATGACCTGTATCAAGAATCACCGGAATTACTTGATCCAGAATACGTTGAGCTTTTCAAACAGTATGGGCCACCTGTTGAAGCAACCACAGGCCAACAAACTGCAGTTGCAGAAACTGTTGAACCTAATAATTTCCAAAAAGTCTTGGCTGCTGTTCAATTGGCTGAAGCAATCCGCGCTCATGGCCATCTGGCATCGGATATCTATCCGCTGAAAGATCAGCCCAAAGATACTTCACGTCTGGAGCCTTCTACATACGGCTTGACTGAACAGGATTTAAAAGAAGTACCGGTATCATTACTTCTGACTAATGCACCAAACGGCATTGCAAACGGTCTGGAAGCGGTTAATTATTTGAAATCGCTTTATACGGATAAAGTCGCTTTTGAATTTTCCCATGTAATCCAGCCGCAGGAACGCAGCTGGCTGCAAGAAAAAATTGAAGCTGGGGAAGTCAAACCCAAGTTGGATGCAGACAAAAAGAAACAAGTCTTGGACTTGTTGACGCGTGTAGAAGGCTTCGAGAAGTTTGTACATCGCACGTTTGTCGGCCAAAAACGCTTTTCTATTGAGGGCGTGGATTCACTTGTTGTGTTGATGGATGAACTGGTCCGACTTTCTGAGTCTGCGGGCACTCAAGACATCATGATCGGAATGGCGCATCGCGGCCGTTTAAATGTGCTTACGCATATCTTGAACAAACCGTATGAAATGATGTTTGCCGGTTTTGCGCATGTTGGAGATGACGCATTCCTTCCAGAAGACGGCTCACTTCAAATCACCAAAGGCTGGTTCGGGGATGTAAAATACCATATGGGCGCAGCCTTTAAATCGGAAAAAGGGACAAGTATCAAACTTGCCTATAATCCCTCACACCTTGAAATCGTCAGCCCGATCGTTGCAGGACAGACACGTGCGGCGCAAGAGCTTACGGATAAACCTGGTGTAGCAGCTATGGATCCTAATAAATCCTACTCGATTCTTGTTCACGGGGATGCGGCATTCCCTGGCCAAGGCATCGTGACTGAAACGTTGAACTTCAGCCGTGTTAAAGGCTACCAGACAGGTGGATCAATCCACATCATCGCCAATAACCTGATCGGCTTTACGACAGAGCAGTTTGATTCAAGATCGACGCATTATTCTTCAGATCCTGCAAAAGGCTATGAAGTTCCTGTTATCCACGTCAATGCAGATGAGCCAGAAGCGGTTGTCGCTGTGGCACGGTTGGCGTTTGAATACCGTGAGAAATTCGGCAAAGACATTCTGATTGATTTGATCGGTTACCGCCGTTATGGCCATAACGAAATGGATGAGCCGTTGGTGACAAACCCAACGATGTACCATGGCATCCACCAGCACGATACAGTCCGTGAAATTTACGGAAAACAGCTGTCAGCAGAAAACGTATTAGCTGAAGACGATGTTAAACAGCTTGATGCAGATATACAGAAAGAAATGCAGGAAGCTTACGATAGAGTCAAAGAAAATAAATCTGCGGATTTCCCGAAAGTCGAGATTCCTGACGGCGTCTTGAATGGCTATCCTGAAGTTCCGACAGGCATCGACAAAGATGTTCTGACGAAGATGAACGAAGAATTGCTGTCTTGGCCAAGTGATTTCTCTGCATTCGGCAAGTTGGCGCGCATTCTGAAACGCCGTGAAGATCCGTTCAACGGCAAAGGCAAGATTGACTGGGCACATGCTGAAACGCTTGCATTCGGTACGATCCTGCAAGAAGGCAATCCGATTCGTTTGACTGGCCAGGATGCGCAGCGCGGAACATTCGCTCATCGCCATCTTGTACTGCATGATGAAAAGAACGGCAATGAACTTGTGCCGTTGCATCACATCTCAGATGCTAAAGCATCGTTTGTCGTCTACAACAGCCCGCTTAGTGAAGCATCTGTACTTGGCTTCGAATATGGCTACAATGTTGAAAACGACAAAGCGCTTGTCATCTGGGAAGCCCAATACGGCGATTTCGCCAACATGGCACAGATGATGTTCGATCAGTTCATTTCAGCGGGACGCGCAAAATGGGGACAAAAATCCGGATTGGTCATGCTATTGCCGCACGGCTATGAAGGACAAGGACCTGAGCACTCGAGTGCCCGCTTGGAAAGACACCTTCAAATGGCTGCTGAAAACAACTGGACGGTTGCAAACCTTTCAAGTGCAGCAAACTATTTCCACATTTTACGCCGTCAGGCTAAAATGCTTGGAGAAGAGTCGATTCGCCCATTAATCATCGTTTCACCGAAATCGTTGCTTCGTCACCCTCTAGTTGGTGCGGATGTAGCTGATTTGACAGAAGGCAACTTCCAGACAATCATCGAACAACCGAACATGGGCAAAGATGCTAAAAAAGTGAAACGCATTCTGTTTGCGAGCGGGAAAATGGCGATTGATTTAGCAGAACGGGTAAAAGATGGAAAAGGCTACGAGTGGGCGCATATTGTCCGCGTCGAGCAGCTGTATCCATTCCCATCCGAAAAAATCAAAGCCATCGTTGACCGTTACCCGAATGCCAAGGAATTGGCTTGGGTACAGGAAGAGCCTCAAAACATGGGTTCATGGACATTTGCGGATCCATACCTGCGTGAAGCGGCAGACGGCAAAGAAGTGAAATATTACGGACGTATTCAGCGCCAAAGCCCTGCAGAAGGCGATGGAGAAGCGCATAAAGTTGAACAAGCACGCATCATTGATGAAGCATTAGCTAAATTGTAAGGATAATCTAAGGAGGAATTTTTTGTGGCAGAGATCAAAGTACCAGAATTAGCAGAATCGATTACAGAAGGAACAATCGCTCAGTGGCTTAAACAGCCAGGCGAAACAGTTGAAAAAGGAGAATTCATCGTTGAATTGGAAACGGATAAAGTCAACGTTGAAGTTATTTCCGAAGAAGCTGGAGTCGTTCAAGAACATTTAGCGCAAGAAGGCGATACAGTTGAAGTTGGACAAGTAATCGCAATCGTCGGCGAAGGTTCTGGCGAAGCTGCAGCACCTAAAGCTGAAGAAGCTCCACAAAAATCCGAAGAACCAGCTAAAACAGAAGCTCCTGCAACTCAAGAGCCTGTTGAAAAAGATCCAGCGGCTGAAGAGCAATCTTCTTCTGACCGGACAATCGCAAGCCCTGCTGCACGCAAATTAGCACGCGAAAAAGGAATCGACTTGGCTGCTATCACGCCAGTTGACCCAATGGGCCGTGTACGCGTTCAGGACGTAGAAGCTCACGGATCAAAACCGGCTGCAAGCGCTCCTGCTGCAAAAGCGGAAGCACCAAAAGCTGCAGCTCCTTCTTCTGATGAAGAAAATGGCCGCATCATCCGTGAAAAAATGACAAGACGCCGTCAAACGATTGCAAAACGTCTGCTTGAAGTAAGACAATCAACTGCCATGTTGACTACATTCAACGAAATTGACATGACAAACGTGATGGCATTGCGCAGCCGCAAAAAAGACCAATTCCTTAAAAATAACGACGTGAAACTTGGCTTCATGTCATTCTTCACTAAAGCTGTTACAGCTGCATTGAAAAAATACCCATATGTCAACGCTGAATTGGACGGGACAGATGTCCTTCTGAAACAGTTCTATGATGTCGGGATTGCTGTTTCAACTGAAGAAGGCCTTGTTGTACCGATCGTTCGCGACACGGACAAAAAGAACTTCGCTGAAATTGAAGCAACTATCGGTGAACTTGCGACTAAAGCACGCGATAAAAAGCTTTCAATTGCTGATATGTCAGGTGGTTCATTCACGATCACTAATGGTGGGGTATTCGGATCATTGATGTCTACACCGATTTTGAACGGAACACAGGTTGGTATTCTTGGAATGCACACAATCCAAAAACGTCCTGTTGCTATCGGCGACGAAGTCCAAATCCGTCCGATGATGTACGTTGCACTTTCTTATGATCACCGTGTCATTGACGGAAGCGATTCTGTAGGCTTCTTGAAAATGGTTAAAGATATGATCGAAAACCCTGAAGATTTGTTGCTTGAATCTTAAGAATTGATCACTCTGATAGTCCTGCATTGCAGGACTATCTTTTTTTTGTCATCATAAGGATAAGAACAGCCTAAAGGCGGTAGAAATCCATGGATATCTCATTTTTTATTGAATTAGTGAAGGAATACGGTTATTTCAGCATGTTCGTCTTTAATTGGCTGTTGCTGTTCGGACTGCCGATTCCCAATGAAGTGGCTGCGGCATTTTCAGGCGTGTTGACGGAAATCAGTTATTTTAAGCCGGTCTATGCTTTTCTTTCCGCTTATTTGGGTTTGGTCACCAGTAATACGTTTGCCTACTTTATCGGCCGCAGTTTGGGGCACCGGCTGTTGAACCGATTGAACAAGACGCGCCTGCATGGCCCAATCAGCCGCTTTAGTGCTTTTCTTGAAAAGCATGGGGAATGGGCGATCGCTTTCAGTTTTTTCCTGCCGGGAATCCGTTGGGCTATGCCATATGTCGTCGGAGCCAACCGCTTTCCATTTATGCGCTATTTGATGTTTGCTTATACAGCCGGCTTTGTCTGGATGTTCATCTACTTTAATATTGGCAGGATGTTCCCTTATGCTTATCAGACCATTCTTGAACACCTGCAGGGTTTTTTGGTCTTGGTGTCGGTCCTTATTGTAGTAGCGGCCCTGCTGCGCTATTTGTATAGCGCAAAGTTTACGAAAAAGTGAAACGTCTCGAAAATTAAGGTGTTTTATCTTTTAGGTATATCGGTGGTGCAGGAACAATAGATTTTCAGGAGCCGGTTTGAAATTAACCGGGGTTTTCCTTATACTGAAGGATAGACAGATAGAAAAGGATGAGGACGATGATTCACAACGAATGGCTGGAAAAAGAAACAATCAAAACGGTCACATGCAAACATACCGACGCAGCTAAGTTTTTGGTTTCCAATGTGCTGACTGTAGGCAAAGAATACGAAGTGAAAAACGAAACCGAAGAATTCATTTTTGTCGTGGATAACACGGGCAAAATTGGCGGATTCTACAAAACGTATTTCGAGTGATCAAAAGAAATCTTCAGCAATAGAGAGAATTTTTTCCATTGCTGCCCGTTAATGCGGGACAACCGAATAGCGGCGACTTTTGCCGGTACAATTGGCTGCTGCCAGCCATAAAGAATGTCAAAAAGCCGATGGATTCACATCGGCTTTTTCTGTGGAAAGAAGGAATAAGAATGTCATTGATTGAACAGGATATCACGAAGCGTAAAGAACGGAGACATGAAGATTACACTAAATTAATCGGAAAGCCGGGTTATATTGCTCCCGATAACCATCTCTGGCAGGATATTCTGTCAGCAGTGGTATTGCGCAAGCCTGTATTGCTGAAAGGGCCGACCGGAGCAGGCAAGACCAAGCTGGCTGAAAGCATATCGGCTCTTTTCGGACAGCCGATGCAAAGCATCAACTGCTCGGTTGACCTCGATGCTGAAGCGCTATTGGGCTTTAAGACTTTGGTGCAGCGGGATGGCCAAAGCGTTATCGAGTTTGTAGAAGGGCCTGTCGTAACTGCCATGAAAAAAGGCCATTTCCTATATATTGATGAAATCAATATGGCCAAAGCCGAAACGCTGCCGATTCTGCACAGCGCGCTGGATCATCGCCGCATGATGACCAATCCGTTTACCGGAGAAGTGATTGAAGCCCATCCGGATTTCGGCGTCATTTCAGCGATCAATGAAGGCTATATCGGCACGGCACCGATGAATGAAGCGTTGAAGAACCGCTTTATTGCGTATCCGATTCCTTATTTGACCGGCCAGCAGCTTGCAGAGCTTTGGAACCGTGAATTTCCGGATGCAGACGCAACTCTGAAGTCGTTTATGCTGAATCTGGCGGAAGACTTGATGAAGCAAGTGAAGAATGGTTTGTTGTCGGAAGAAGCCGCTTCGATCCGCAGTTTGCTGGATGCTACGGCACTGGCCCAATACATGGATCCGCTGCGCGCCGTGCGATACGCGATTGCCGAAAAGTTGGAAGATGAAAGTGAACGCGATTTGTTCATGGACTTGGCTCATACTTGGAAAAAGTAGGTGGAAAAGATGGCATCAGTCAATCGCTTTATCCAATTCAATAACGAAACCATCGATACGAAAATGCTTCATCAAATGGAGTTGCTTGCCGGTGCGTTGGCGGATGCCCCTTATTTGAAGTTGACGACACGCAAATTGGTGGAACTGCGGCCATCTGAATCCGCCATGTCCATCAGTGTGTTTTGGCGGCACCGCACAAAACGGATCGAGCGCAACGGTTACTTGTCGGATATCTATTTGATGGCAGCAGGCTATTGGCGCGATTTCAGCTTCGGTGCATGGCGCCGTTTCAAACAAGTGGATACCGCTTTGCCGAGTTTAAGGGAACAATTATTATTGTGTGCAGAAGAGTTTCGGCTGTCCGAGAAGATAAAAGCGGCACGTCCCGGAACGGCTGCAGCTTTCGATACGAGGGAAGCTGTTTACACCGATTATCACGAAGATCAATTCCAGCAGAATCTGAAAAAAGGCTTTACAAGCGATTTGTTGATCAATGCGGCTTATTTGAGTTTGCGCGGTGTCGAAGTGAATGCTGGAGAGCGTTTCAATGCTTTATCATTCATCTGGACCGAGTTATTTGATGCAAGAACGACGATGGACTCCGTAAAAGTAGTGAATCGGATTATGGACCGGGTTGAATTTCTGCTGGAGTCGGATGCTTTGCATACGTACTACACATTTGGCGAGGCAGCAGATAAAGCTCCGCCGTTTCATTATCACGAAGGCATTGATGCCGAAGAGTCAGAAGAACCTGAAGAAATTGAGACCATTGAGGAATGGTTCCAAGCCTGGCACAGGGAGACTGAAAAGAGCGAAGCGCCAGCAATGGAGTTTGAGCTCGAACGTGGAGATTCCCAATTGGCAGAAGGCGGCAGGGAAGAAGAAGGCACAGCAGACGTCCAACAGACCGCCAAAGGAGATTCAAGCGGAGAACATTTGGAAGACAGTGATGCAGAAGATCGGCAGATGGCAAGCAAGCCGAAAAAAGCGGAAGGTCGATTCGGATCTGCCAATGATCAGGTCGTATACCACGAGTCCAGGTTGCTGGCAGAAAGAGACCATCGCCTGGAGATCGAAGCCTGGCGAAACAAACAAGCACCGTATGTGCGGGCTTTGCTGAAAGAATTGAAAAAGCGCATGACGCAAAGGCAGGAAGGAGTCCGCAGCAATTTGAACGCAGGCAGGCTGTCGAAAAAACTGATGCCGTTGGTGATTGAAGAACGGCCTAAACCTTTCTACCGGAAAACAGCGCCTTCCAAAGAACTGGATGCGGTCTTCTGTCTGTTGATTGATGGCTCGGCTTCCATGATCGACAAGCTGGATGAGACCAAGCAGGCTGTCCTGCTTTTCCACGATGTGTTAAGAGGCTTGGATGTGCCTCATGAAATCGTCCTGTTCTATGAAGATGCGTACGAGGCAAGTGATGCCGAACAGCCGAATTATTTTCAGTGGATGCATAAATTCGAAGACCGGGGCAGAGACCATGCACAGGAAATTGCCTCATTGGATGCGCATGAAGACAATCGGGACGGTTTTGCCATACGCTGGATGAACAGCCGGCTGAAACGGCGGACCGAAAAACACCGCTTTTTACTGGTCTTTTCCGATGGGGAGCCATCTGCCTACAATTACGCTGAAAACGGCGTAGTGGATACGGCAAACGCTGTTTCGGAGGCGAAAAAGCAAGGCATTGAAGTGCTGCATCTGTTTTTGAGCGGCGATTCCATTACAGAAGAACAAGCGGCGTTTTACCGGATGATGTATGGCAATAAATCCGTCAGTGCCGATTCTCTCGAACAATTTGTCGAACAGACGCTGCGCCTGCTGAAAAGGAGTTTGCATCTGGTGATCCAGGCGGGATGATTTTTCATTGTTTCCGGCTAATACGGGCCTTTTCGAAGATTGACTTCCAATATAAGGATTTACTTTCCGACAAGCATAAAATACTTTCCAAAATAGCCGGAATACTTTCCGTTGGCACTCAAATACTTGCTGAATCTGTTGAAATACTTTCCATACAAATAAAACACAGAAAAAAATCCCCGGAAGCGATGGAGCTTCCGGGGATTTGCTGTTATTGGTTGTTTTCATTGCCATCGTGGATCGCCAGAAGGCGCTGTTTCAAGTCTTCTTCCATGCGGCCGATTTCGAGCTCGGCGGCTTTGCGGTTTCTGCGGCCTTCCGCTTGGATCTTCAATGTTTCTTCGATGGTTTCGAGCAGGTTTTCCTGCGTTTTCTTCAACGTATCGATTTCAACGATGCCACGCTCATTTTCACGGGCAGTTTCAATCGAATTCATCTTCAGCATCTCAGAGTTTTTCAAAAGCAGGTCATTGGTGGTAGACGTAACTTGTTTTTGCGCTTCGACAGCTTTCATCTGTTTATTCAAGGTCAACGCAATGGCGATTTGGTTTTTCCATAATGGAATCGACGTCATGATGGATGACTGGATCTTTTCCGCCAAGGTTTGGTTGGTCTGTTGAATCATTCGGATCTGCGGTGCGCTTTGGATGGTGATTTGGCGCGACAGCTGCAGGTCATACAGCCGTTTTTCCAGACGGTCGACATATTGCATCATGTCGTTGACTTCCTGATAAACCATTTGATCCTGAGAACTCTCTGCTTTTTTGCGGAGGGCAGGGATCGTTTCGCTCATGATTTCATCGCGCTTCAATTCAGCAGCAGCGATATAGACATTCAATGCCTGGAAATACGTTTTGTTCTGGTCATAGAGTTGCTCAAGCATCTGGACATCATCAAGCAGTCCGCGTTTGGAATGGTCGAGCTGGATGCTGATGCGGTCGACTTGTGTGCTGAGCTTCTGGTATTTGGTCATCATTTCCTGAACTGAATACTTGGCTTTCGAAAAAAGCTTGCGGATGCCTGATTTTTTCCCTTGCGTCAATTCTTCAGGATTCAGTTCTTCCAGTTTCTTCATTAGATCGTGGAGCACGTCACCGACAGGGCCGATATCTTTGCGCTGCACATGATCGAGCATTTTATGCGAAAACTGGCTCAGCTGATTTTGGGCATTGGCACCGTATGTGAGAATCGCTTCGTTATTGCCGACGGGAATTTGCTTGGCGAGCTCCCGTGCTTTCGCTTGCTCTTCTTTCGTTAAGCGATCCATTAAAGCGACAGGGCGCCCTTCTGCCTGTTCAGCTACCGACTGCTCCTGCTTTTCCAATTGCATGCCAAAAGGCGATTCCAATAAATCATCCAATTCACTTCGAGTTGATGGTTTCTCTGTCATCTTCCACGTCTCCCTCGTGTTCAGGCTCTGGCTGAACGAGTAATTTCTGTTGCTTGTTATTGTGCTTATCGACAGCCAATTGGGCGTAATCCAATTCCATACGGAGTCTTTCGACATCGCTGGATAGAACTTGCTTCAGATCTTGTTCCATCACTTTATTGAGCGACAACAGCATTTCCCGGGTGTCCTGCAAAGCGACGCGCATGTCGCGGTCTTTGACAGGCTGCCCAACCAATAAAGTGTATTTCTCCGTCAATTCAATCGCTGAATCCAGATGGGAATAGAAGAACGGCTCAGCCAAGTAGAATTTTCTGGGGTTTTGTTGGACCACTGTAATGATTTTATTCGCAATCTTTGTCATATCCATCAATTGCTTGAAAGATGAAATGGAACGGACTTTATAATAATTGCTTTGAAGCTGTTTGATTTTATCTTTGCCTTCTTTTATCTGGTTTCTGACATTTTTAAATTCACTGCGGGTCATCCCGAGATTTTTGGAGTCTGATGAGAGTTGAACTTGCTTGATGGTCGTGTTGCTGGCAAGATAGGTTCCAGCTGCCACGGCTCCAGATGCGATCAATCCGATCTCTGCACCCAAATAAAGGACCGGAAACATCACAGTCATGAGAGGCAGGCTGACGGATTGCCTTTTGATGAAATTTTCAATCGGCTTTAAGGGCTTCATGCAATGGACCTCCTTTATTGCTACTTAACTATACGTCCTGGACACCGAAAAGTTTCGTTTCGGTGCTTGCTCTACCTTATATTTTACGTGAAACTGCATGTCAATACAAACTTTCGAATCTCTTGAAAATATCATGCAAAACGCTTTACAAGCTGTAAAATATTTGGCAAAATGCTAATTAGGAAGAAATGGGGCTGGAACTATGCATGAAATTGTCTACACTCGAGCAGATTATGAACCTTGGTGGATGTTTGATGACTGGAAAGAAAAAATCGTCTCTCTTCAACAATTCTCTTCTGACGAGGAAGCACAGCGTTATTTGGAAGAACAGAAGCAGGCTTTCAGTCTGCAATTTGCCAATCATGAAAAACGGGATTTAGCTTTTGATGCTTACTGGAATGAGGAAGAAATGGAATATTGCGAAAAGTGCGAAGAGGATCTGCAGATTTTTCATAGTCTTATATGGCTAGTGGATGGGGTTCCAAAGATAAGTTTTTAGATTTATTTGACTTTTGTAGTCAATTTGCTATACTGATAGTAACAACATGAAATCTTGACCAATTACCGCTATTCACGCATTCCCAAAAGTGATCAGCAAGTGATGGTACTTTTGGGAATATGTGAATTTTTTTATTTGAAAAGATTCCATATTGAAAATTTTTTTACCACAGGAGGTAATTTACATGCAAGAAGGAACAGTAAAATGGTTTAACTCAGAAAAAGGCTTCGGGTTTATCGAAGTTGAAGGCGGAGACGATGTATTCGTACACTTCTCAGCTATCCAAGGCGAAGGCTTTAAAACACTTGACGAAGGACAACGCGTTGAATTCGAAGTTGAAGAAGGAAACCGCGGACCACAAGCTACTAACGTAACTAAAGTCTAATGTCCAAGAACCACTCTCTCCAGAGTGGTTCTTTTTTTGCATCAATTCAGCGAAAATCCTGTATGCTTTTCCTGCTCCGGGTTCTTTATTTCATTCTACTCCCTTCTTTAAAGAAGTGAAGGAAGTCCATTTGTTCCCGGTTCTTGCCGTGAAGGTTTTTATTCAGACTTGTCAGGGTATAAATAAAAGACTGGATAACGAGAATATGGGAGGTTTTAAGTATGGAAGGCAAAGTAAAATCGTTTGATGAAACCAAAGGTGTAGGCATGATTACTGGAGACAACGGCGAAGATTTCTTTTTCGAAGAGATCAATATCAATGTAGATGGCCTCCGGAAACTGAATCCTGGACAACCGGTGAAATTCACCGTCTATCAAGGCGTAGCCGATAAAGAGCGTGTAGCGACAAATGTAACATTGGTATTCTGATGGTCAAGCCAAAAGTGATAGTTGCACAGAAGTAAGATGGAGGGGGGACATTCAAATGACGAATGAATACTTAAAAAAACCGATGCCAAGCGAAGAAAAACAACAGGATTTCTACCAGAAGCTCCGGGCGAAAGTCCAGAAATGGGTAGACAATAAACCCGGAGTGGTTGGAACAGTCAGCGGATATGTTCTTTTCGCTCCAGACCTTTTTCACTTGCTGACGAAGATGATGCTGGACGGACGGATTGATGCGAAGAGCAAAGCGGCAGTTGGTGCCGGTATTATGTATTTTATCGCACCGATTGATTTTATGCCGGAAATTCTTGTAGGGCCAGGCGGATTTCTCGACGATGTTGTCGTGGCCGTATTTGTCATCAATACGCTTTTAAATAAATTCCCGACAGAAGTCATCACCGAGCATTGGGCAGGAGATGAAGATTTATTGGCGCTTGTCAAAAAAGTCTCCAACTCAGGAAATAAATACGTTTCCAAATTGCCTGCAGGCCGTTTAGTGAAACGTTTCACCAAATAAAACCAACAGGCAAAGCCAAGGATGTGAAGACATCCGCGGCTTTGCCTGTTTTTCTGTATTAAAAAAGCAACAGCCCTGCTCGTTTAACCGAGCGGGCTGTTGCGGGTAGTTGGATTAGTTGGTGATGCCTTGTGTATCTTTCCATTCCAAAAATTCATCATAAGTCAATTGCTTGTCGAGGATCGTTCCGTCTTCACGGATTTCAATCACGCGGTTTGCAACTGTCTGGATAAACTGATGGTCATGGGAAGTGAAGACCATAGCGCCTTTGAAGGCGATCATGCCATTGTTCAAAGCCTGGATCGATTCAAGATCCAAGTGGTTGGTCGGTTCATCCAATAACAGGACGTTAGCGTGCGACAGCATCATTTTTGAAAGCATGCAGCGTACTTTTTCGCCACCGGATAAAACAGAAGGTTTCTTTTTCACTTCTTCGCCGGAGAACAGCATTCTGCCGAGGAAGCCGCGAAGGAAGGTTTCGCTTTCGTCTTCTGGTGAGTACTGGCGAAGCCAGTCGACCAATGACGTTTCGCTTCCTTCAAAATAGGAAGTGTTGTCGATCGGCAAGTAAGCGCGTGAAGTCGTAACTCCCCAGCGAGCCGAACCGGATTCCGGTTGGTCTTCTTCTGCGAGAATACGCAGAAGCGCTGATTTTGCAAGCGGATCACCGATCAAGACGATTTTGTCGTCTTTGTTTAAGTTAAAGCTGATATTGTTCAATAATTTATTGCCGTCAACAGTTTGGCTGACATCTTTGACAGTCAACACATCGTTGCCGATTTCCCGGCCGATGGTGAAGTTGACGAACGGATACTTACGTGAAGAAGGGCGGATATCATCCAGCTCGATTTTATCCAGCATTTTTTTCCGTGACGTCGCTTGCTTCGATTTCGAAGCGTTTGCGGAGAAGCGGGCGATAAAGGCCTGAAGCTCTTTGATCTTCTCCTCTTTCTTCGAGTTTTGGTCCGATGCCAAACGTGTTGCCAATTGGCTTGATTCGTACCAGAAGTCGTAGTTTCCTACATACAATTGAATTTTTCCGAAGTCAAGATCGGCAATATGCGTACATACCTTGTTGAGAAAGTGACGGTCATGCGAGACAACGATGACGGTGTTGTCAAAGTTGATCAGGAATTCTTCCAGCCATTGGATGGCTTTCAAGTCCAGATGGTTGGTAGGCTCATCCAGCAAGAGAACATCGGGTTTGCCGAATAAAGCTTGTGCCAAAAGCACTTTCACTTTATCGGAACCGGAAAGTTCGGACATTTTCTTGTCATGGAGGTCTTCAGAAATGCCAAGGCCCTGCAACAAAATAGCCGCTTCAGATTCAGCTTCCCAACCGTTCAATTCAGCGAATTCGCCTTCGAGCTCGGCTGCACGCATCCCATCTTCATCAGAGAAATCCTCTTTCATGTAGATGGCATTTTTCTCGGACATGACTTCATATAATTTCTTATGTCCCATAATGACGGTTTCCAGAACCGCGTACTCTTCGTATTCGAAATGGTTTTGCTTTAGAACAGCAAGGCGTTCGCCTGATCCCATATAGACATTTCCGGATTGCGCTTCAAGATCACCTGACAGAATTTTGATGAACGTCGATTTGCCGGCACCATTGGCACCAATCAATCCGTAGCAATTGCCGGGGTTGAATTGAATATTTACATCTTCGAATAGTTTGCGGTCACCAAAGCGAAGACTCACATCATTTACAGCTATCATTTATACGTACCTCCTAAATTTCACAATAAGAAGAGTATACCACGAAATCCACGGAAATCGATAGCAATCGCCCGTGGTCTCGGATAAACTAAAAATATAAGCTTATTTTACCTCGTTTTGCGTTCCAAATAAGCTTCCAACAAGCCAAGTTCCTTGTTAAGCAAATACTCCATCCGAACATATTCGCGCCGCCCGGGAATATGTTCGGGGGTTAGGCCTTTCATCGAATAGATAAAGTAGTAGCCGCCGATTTGGCGGAACAGGACAACGACATGCGGAAACTCATCGAAAATCGCTTTTATGTTATAGCGTTTTGCGTAACTCCAGTTTACGAGCTTCATTGACTACCCGCCTTTCACACCTCCATTTTAAATGATGCAAGGGTGAGAACACAAGTTTGGCGTAAGGCATTAATTTGAAAACCATTTAAACAGTAATATGCCCGTTTAGTATAGGTAGTTGAGCTAAAGGAATAATATTTGAGACACCGCCTCGCGCTAAGAAAAAACGCTAGAGATACAGAGCCAAACAGCGGAGACTCCTTAGACAAAGCTAGCGCTGCGATGCAGGAGCACCGGTTTTTACGTAGCAGGCGAGAGGATTGGGCGCGAGCCCGCTGGGGGAAGAAGGAGTGGAAGGCAGCGGCCTGCTCCATGGAACAAGCTATACATATTTGAGTTAGTTAACAGGAGGAAAAAACGTGGTTGAAAAGCAAAAGAAATCAACATTGGGATTGATGATAGTGGCCATATTGTTCGTTGCCTTGAACCTGCGGCCAGCCATTTCGTCCATCGGCCCGATGCTCGAGCCTATACGTGCAGATTTAAATCTAAGCAATAGCGAAGTCAGTTTGCTGACGGCGATTCCGGTTTTTTGCATGGGGTTATTTGCGCCACTGGCTGTATGGTTTGGCCGGAAGTTCGGCTTAAAGCGTTCAATCGCATTATTATTAATGGCAATCGGACTGTTTACGCTAGTCAGAGGCTTTTGGCCAACTTATCCGGTTCTGCTTGGCACCGCTTTTATCATTGGTTTGGCGATTGCTATTATTGGACCTTTGCTGTCTGCCATGATTAAACGTGATTTTCCATTGCGTACTGCTGCATTGATTGGAGTCTATTCGTTCGGAATGGGACTCGGGGCGACTTTGTCCGCGGGTTTGACCGGTGTCTTTTACACGATTGCTGATTGGCCGCTGGCAATTGCAAGTTGGAGCCTTTTGTCGATAGCTGCTATCATCGTTTGGCTGCAAGTGAAACAGCCGATTGAAGTGAAAGTGGAGAGTATAGCAGGGGACAGCGCTGTCGCTTTATCGCCATGGAAAAATAAACGGGCTTGGTATATGCTGATCTTTTTCGGCTGCCAATCGGCATTATTCTTTTCTATGCTGACCTGGCTAGCGCCGATTGCCATTGAAAAAGGAATGTCGGTCCTGGCAGCCGGTGGTGTACTGACATTAATGACTGCCGTCCAGATTGCAGGAAGCATCAGCATTCCGCAATTTTTCAATCGATTTCCTAATCGTTTCATGTGGACGGTAATTATATTGGCTTCCGGCACAATCGGGATACTGCTGCTGATGTTCGGAAGTCTCGCCACGATTTGGATCGCAGCTGCTTTTATCGGTGTTGCGCTGGGGGGGCTATTCCCGATTGCCTTATTGATGCCTCTTGATGAGACCGTTTCTGCTGATGAAGCCAATCGCTGGACGGCTATGACGCAATCAGGCGGCTATATCATTTCGGCTTTCATGCCGTTGACGATTGGCATCGTTTATGACCAGACAGGCAATCACACGATTACGTTGTTGATGCTGCTTAGTTTTATTGTGCTGATGTTCATTTTTGCTTTCCTGCTCACTAATAAGAAAGAGGCTATTTCTTGATATCCGGGAGGAAGAACTCTTTGATCGCTTTCGGCTGCAGGATAAAAAGCCAGGAAAGATACAGCGAGATCAACGGGAAAATGATGCACCAGGAAGAAACCATAGTGAATGACAGTTTTGAATTCGGAAAAAATGAAGAGAAATACCAAAAATTATAACTTAAGGTCAATAACATCGTAGTAATTGGACCGACATAAATTCTTTTGGTCAAGATAGCGAGCAGAATGCCGATTCCTATAACTATTGTCGGTAAAATCACTAATTGCATCACAATCGGGTCGATGGATTCTATAAGCTTCAATCGAGTTCCTCCCTAATTCGAATGTAAATGGGCGATTTGACGGAATAATCCGTCAATAAATGAGGGGAAAAAAAGTTGACGCTTCAAGCGTCAACTTTTTCCCAGGCATTGGACAGAAATGCATCCCGTCCGGATTCTTCACGGTCTTTGTTGTAATGCTCGGCATTTTTCTTATAAAAATCCTGATGGTACTCTTCCGCTCTGTAGAAAGTGACGGCATCCAAGATTTCTGTCACCACAGGTTTATCGAAACGCCCACTGGCATCAAGGTCCTGCTTTGTTTTTTCAGCCAGCGCCCGCTGCTGATCGTTGTGGACAAAAATAGCAGCCCGGTAGGAGGAGCCGCGATCCTGGAATTGGCCCTCGTTGTCAGTCGGATCGATCTGCTGCCAAAAAATATCCAGCAATTGTTCATACGGGAAGATATCCGGTTGGAACGTGATTTCCACGGCTTCCATATGTCCGGTAGTACCCGATTTCACCTGTTCGTATGTAGGGTTTTCGATATGCCCGCCGATATAGCCGGAAACTACCTGTTCAATGCCGTCAAACTGATCGAACGGTTTGACCATGCACCAAAAGCAGCCGCCTGCGAATGTCGCTTTTTCTGTCATAATTATGTCTCCTCTCGAATTAGTGATAACCTGTTTTATACTTTGCGGATGAGATTTTGGGCTTTTCGGCATCTTGCTGTTTATATAGGAAGAAAAGCTAATTTCTACATCATCTTTTAGTAGGTAAGAAAAATCTTACCACTCCGCTTGATTCACGACAATTAAAATGTTTTATTTACAATGAATTTACCATTGGAAATCAAAAGGTGGGCTTTCAAACGACAATGGGCATTAGTTTTTTTATGAATCCAATGGTTTCGTATGAGAAAAAGCCTATATTCCTGATTCTTTTCATTTATTTAAAGAAAATCTTGAAACTTAATGCATACCCGCGCGTCATATTGACGTAAAAGTTTAGAAAGGAGTAGATCTGTTATGGAAGAAGAATTACAACCTGTCAGAAGAAAAAGACGCAGAAAAAGAAGAGTACGGCTGCGCGGCATCATCTTCCTGCTAATGGTCGCTCTTATTGCAGTTGGTGCTTATGCATTCATACAATTTAAAAGTGGAGTAAGTTTAGCAGAAGACAATACCGAGCAAGAACCAGTAGCATTTGATGGAGATGAAGCAAACGGTGATTACGAGAATATCCTGGTATTGGGTGTCGATTCCCGTGGAGAAGAATTTTCACGCACAGATACAATGATGCTCGCTACACATGATAAAGTAAATGGGGAAATCAAGCTGACGTCATTCATGCGCGACATATATGCGGATATTCCCGGTTACCAATCCTATAAATTAAATACGGCCTATTATTTAGGAGAAAAACACGGTGAAGGCGGTGTGGATCTGCTGGCGGATACGCTGAGAAACATGTTCGGTGTGGAAATTCATCATTACGCAGTAATTGATTTTGAAAGCTTTGAAAGTCTGGTTGATGTGGCAGCTCCAAACGGCGTAGAAATCGATGTGGAAAAAGCGATGTCGAAACGGATTGGGGTCTCATTGGAGCCAGGTGTCCAGAACCTGAACGGCAAAGAGCTTTTAGGGTATGCGCGTTTCCGCGCAGACGATGAAGGCGACTTTGGCCGCGTGCGGCGCCAACAACAAGTGATTGCGGGCATGAAAGACGAATTGATCAGCATTTCTGCGATTCCGAAATACCCGAAAATGGCAGGAGCTTTGCAAGGCTATGTCCAAACGGATATGCCTCTGACCGATCAAGTGAAATTGGCGACACAGTTGGCAACCGGCGGAAGCGGGGAAGTGGGCCGTCTGACTTTGCCTGTTGAAAACAGCTATAGTTACGGAAATTACTCCCATGCAGGATCGGTTCTCGATATTGACGTAGAACAGAACAAACAGGCTTTAAGTGAATATTTGTCACAACCCTTAGACTAAATTATCAGATGATATGATAATATGAAAGTAGATAGTCTATTAAGAAAAGGGGAAGCTTATGCAGCCAGAGGACAAGCCGTCGTTTTTTGCTACAAATTATATTCGCTTTTTAGGCGGAAGAAATACCATATTCACGCTGATTACGCTATTGCTGCTTGGCTTGGTGGTTTTCACTTTCAAAGAGGTTTCGTTTATTTTCCACCCGCTTAGCGTATTCATGAAAACCGTAGTCCTACCGATTGTGTTGGCATTGATCCTCTTCTACTTGCTGCGGCCGGTGTTGCGCATGTTGGAGAATTTTAAAATTCCGCGCATTTGGGGGATTCTCATCATCTTTCTTGGCGTGGTCGGACTGATCACATTATTGATCGTCTTGGTATTTCCATTTTTAAAATCACAATTCCAAACACTCATTGAAGAGTTTCCGACGTATTTTATGCAATTACTGACGGATGTGGATGCCTTTTTAAGAACCTCGTATATCGGTGATTATTACAGTGAATCCAACTTTACAATCGACACCTTGCTTGCAACGTTGCCTGGCAATATTGCAGATACCCTGCAAAATACCGTGACCAGCATCATTACAGGGGTGACTGGTTTAATTTCAACGATTACTGGCGTTATTTTATCGGTGGTCATCGTTCCGTTTATCCTGTTTTATCTGTTGAAGGACGGCGAGAAATTGCCGGAGTATTTCCTCAAACTCTTGCCGCCCAGATTCCGCGACGATACGCGTGAAGTATTCACGGAAGCGGATAAGCAATTGGGGGCTTACATACAAGGGCAGCTGATTGTAGCGTTTTGCATTGGTGTCATGGTTTATATCGGATTCCTGATCATTGGCATGGATTATGCCTTGCTGCTGGGAGTTTTAGCCATGGTGACCAGCATTGTGCCCTATATAGGACCTGCTATTGCCATCACTCCTGCCGCCATTATTGCACTTGTTACATCCCCTTTCATGCTGGTTAAGCTGGCAATTGTCTGGACGGTTGTGCAGTTGGTGGAAGGAAATTTGATTTCTCCACAAGTTATGGGAAAAACATTATTTATCCATCCGGTGACGATCATCTTTGTGCTTTTGACAGCGGGGTCGCTATTCGGTGTTGTCGGCGTCATTTTAGGGATTCCGATGTATGCGTTGCTTCGGGTCTTGATTTCCCATTTTTATAGGCTCTTTAAACGCCGTTACAACAAACATGAAACCAATTTGGAAAATCAATACGATTATACAGAACTATAAGATTGTTTTAAAACAGCATAATAGTGGTATATAAGGATTAACAAAAGTTGGGGGTTTCTACGTTATGAAGTTCAAAGATTTTTTATCATCAATCGGCATCGGGTCTTTAAAAGTCGAAACGGTAGTCGAAATGCCGCATCTCGAAGAAGGCGAAACATTGAACGGCACAGTGTATCTGGACGGTGGAGACGGCGATCAAACAATCGATTTCATTGAGTTGAACGTCATCAAACTAGTCGAAGATACACGGGACGACAGCGATTTCGATTTTTACGAAACGGTCATCGGAAAACAATCGATGGAGTTTGCGGGATCGGTCAAATCAAAAGAAACGGTCATGCAGCAATTTGAAATCATGCCTGATGAACGCTGGATAGTGGATCATCCAAAAGCAAAATTGATTTTGCGTACTGTCGTCCATGTAAAAAATGGCGTCAATGCACAAGATGAAGACGAAATCACATATGGAACATACGAGAGCTGATTTTCAGCTCTTTTTTTTTTGATGAAATATGTCGCAAAATGTTCAACCTTATTATTTCTCTTTTAGGGATTTCATTGCGTTAAGTAAAATTATCCGATAAACTAATTAAAAGATGATAATGAGAATCATTTTCAATTATAAGGAGGAGTCATGTTAAGCAAACTAAAGACCTTTTCTGTACTCGCCCGATGCGGATCCTATACGGAAGCTGCTAAAATGTTATTTTGTTCACAGCCTGCAGTCACACAGCATATCAAATTTTTGGAGAATTATTATCAGGACAAGCTGGTGATCCGCAAAAACCATCAAGTTGTCCTGACAGAGCGGGGGACCATTTTGAAGAAATATGCAGATCAGCTTATCGGTCTGTTTGAAGAGATGGACGACAGAATGTCTTCAGCCGCTGTGATTCAGGAGCCGGTCTCTTTGTACATGAGCCAGTATATAGCTGAAAATTACTTTTGTGAACTGTTTGATGCAGAGCATTCGTGTTGCCGGAAATGTCCATGTGAAATCAACGGCTTCTGCTATAAGGAGTTAAGGGAAAAGCTGTTCGAGAAGAAAGCTAAGTTTGCGGTCATGCCTATATACCGTTCTGACCTGCAGATTCAGCAATCCTATACGATCCAGCCGCTTTTTGAAGAAGAACTTTACCTGGTATTGTCGGCTGCACATCCATTGGCACAACGAAAAGTAATTTATGCAAAAGACTTGAAAGACATGCCGGTTTTATTGACGCAAAGCGTTTATCTGCAGGAATTGGTGAAACAGGCATTGAGCGGGAAAGAAGTTCCGGTATTTTATATGCAGATGACTGATTTCAAAATCATCAAGAAGGCACTGGAACAGAATGCCGCGGTCTCTTTTATGCCGAAAAAAGTAGTGTCTCCAAAAGATTCAACGCTGGTATGCCGCAGTGTTAAAGGAATGCGGATTAAGCGGGAAAATGGTCTGGTCATCGACCCGACTCAATTGCTAACTGAAGCCGAAGAGGCTTACTGCCGCCACATAACCGAACAGCTTTCCTCCTGAATAAGGGGGAAGGCTTTTTTATTTATTTTAAGGCAGCCGCTATGTTTTAATCTCTTTACCCAGTATTCGGCCGTTAAAAGGTGCACTTTTTTAGATTACCGGCACCCTTTATAAGCAATCGTTATAATGCCATAAGCAAAATTGATAAAGAGCCGCTAAACGCTTGTGCCTGCTGCAAAAAGGCAAGTATCGGGTGCTTTGTTGATATTGATAATCATTCTCACTGATGATAAGTTAAGTGAGAAAGTAACCGAGAGAGTATAAAGAAAGCAGGGGAATTTAGAGATGAAAAAGAGAGGTTTGTGTTTGCTGGCAGGAACAATGCTGATGTTGGGAGCCTGCGGCGAAGAAAAAGCAGTAACAGGAGAAGAGGCGGCGGCTTCGGCCGATCGAGTGGACAACCTGACAATTGGACTCCATACCGATGTCGGACCGCTTAATATCTACACAGGCAATCTGGACTGGATGACGGATCTGGTCTATGACAAATTATTTTCGCCATCGCCTTATGTGGATGAACCAATTCCGTGGCTTGCAGAAAGTGCCGAGCAGCTGGATGACAAAACGTGGACCGTGAAACTCCGTTCCGGCATCAAATGGCATGATGGGGAGGATTTTACGGCTGAAGACGTTAAATTCACTTACGAGTATTTCCGCGATGGCCCGGCAAACCGCCATACGCACCACGTCAGTGAAGTGCCGAAAATCGACGCGATTGAAATAGAAGATAGCGGAGACAGCGTCCGATTCGAATGTGCCTATGCCTGCCCGTCACTGGCATCGATCACTTTTGCCGATTTGCCGATCTTGCCTGAACATATTTGGAGTGAAGTGAAGAATCCGCGCAAATTTACGGATCTGGCAGTAGGGACCGGCCCTTATGAGCTGACCGATTACCAATCTGATCAATCTTATCAATTCGAAGCAAACGATGAATATTTCATGGGCACGCCGACCGTCGGTTCATTGACCATGCCGGTCATCAAAGATTCAACCGCTATGTTCAACGCGCTGCGTTCCGGTGAAATCGATGCATCTTCACGGACTGTTCCGGCTGAACTGGTTTCTTCCTTCGCTGCTGAAAAGAGCTTGAAGTTGGCAGAAACCTCCGCTTTGTCCATCGTTCAGTTCGGCGTCAATTACGAGATGGCGCCATTCAATGAAGGCGAATTCCGCAATGCGCTGTCGCTTGCTGTCGATGGCCAGTCGATTGTCGATACGATCTTGCTCGGGCAAGGCAAAGCGGGAGACAAGGGCTATCCGCATCCGGCTTCTCCTTGGACAAATCCGGAATTGTCAACGCCATTTGATTTGACCAAAGCTTCTAAGGCTTTCGATAAACTGGGCTATAAAGATGTAGACGGCGACAGCTACCGTGAGACACCAGAAGGCAAAGAGATGTCTTTTGCCATCAAAGTGTCTGCAGGAGAACCGATTTATGTCCGAGCTGCCGAGCTGCTGGTGGAACAGATGAAGCAAGTGGGTCTCCACTTTGAAGTGAAAGCGGTGGATGCTACTACTTTTGCTGCGGATATTGCAGAAGACAATTTCGAATCCTATGTCAGCCTGATCGGGCCGCACGGAGTTGCCGATCCTGACCAGTTCATCATGTCCCATAAATCCGGCTATCTCTGGTCCAAAGAGCTTGAATATCCTGAAATGGATAAATTGACATCTGATTGGATGGCGGCTTCAACAATTGAAGCACGCAAAGAGATCTCGTTTGAAATACAAGAGCTGTATAACAGCCAACCGACTGCCATCGCTTTGTATTACCCGCAGGAAATCTTTGCTTATAATTCAGCTGTCTTCGATCAATACGTGGAATCGCTGGGGTATGGCATCATCAATAAATATTCGTTCCTGCCGGAAGAAACACAGCAGGCGGTATCGGCAACACAACCTGAACTGATCGACTGAGGAGAAGAGCAGCATGAATCCAAAATATACAGCTTTCGGAAAAAAACTGCTGCAATACGGCCTGGTGCTGTTCGTGGCGATTACCATCAATTTTTTGTTGCCGCGTTTAGCGCCGGGGGACCCGTTATTGTACTTTTTCGATGAAGGAACGTTAAAGGAATTGACAGCAGCACAAAAGCAGATGGCCCTGGATTCAATGGGCCTCGGCGGTTCGCTGTTTGAGCAATATTTTATTTACCTGAAAGGAATCGTCAGTTTTGATTTCGGCGTTTCCATCAAATACGGCTTGCCGGCGATAGACGTGATTCTGGAACGGCTGCCGTGGACACTCGTTTTGATCGGTCCAGCCATGCTGTTGAGTGCAGTCATCGGCGTTGCAGTCGGCGCCTATTCGGCTTGGAACCGCGGGAAATCAAGAGACGTGTCTTTGCTGACGGTCATGCTGACTTTCCAGGCTGTGCCTGGGTTTTGGGTCGGCATGCTGTTCATTGCCATTTTCGCGGTGCAGTTCGGCTGGTTTCCGACTTACGGAGCGGTATCAATCGTCCAGGATGGAACCACGATCGGCTGGTTGAAGGACGTCGCTTTGCACTTGGTGCTGCCGATTGCCACACTCAGCATTGCCACGGTCGGCTCGAATTACCTGCTGACACGTTCGTCGATGCTGGAATCGCTGGGACAGGATTATGTGGTGATGGCGGAAGCCAAAGGCGTCACGAAACCCCGCCTGATATT
The DNA here is from genome assembly GCF_030407825.1 of Planococcus notacanthi. Lineage (NCBI taxonomy): Bacteria > Bacillati > Bacillota > Bacilli > Caryophanales > Caryophanaceae > Planococcus > Planococcus notacanthi. The sequence goes on from NZ_JASDCQ010000001.1 coordinate 817,667, forward strand.
CAACCATGGGTTGCGCAACGCCTTACTTCCGGTCTATACCCACTTCATGATGAACCTCGGCACGTTGATCGGCGGTTCGGTGGTGGTGGAGACGGTGTTTTCCTATCCTGGAATCGGCCGTCTGCTGTACGAAAGTGTCGTGGCACGCGACTTCCCGATGATGCAGGCCGTGTTCCTGATGATCACCATCGGCGTGATTGGCGCGAATATTTTGGCGGATCTGACTTATCCAATGATCGATCCGCGCGCTAAATCAACGCGCCGTGTGAAGGGGGAATCTTGATGCGCAAATCGACAAAAATCATCGGCTGGACCGGTGCTGCAATGGCTGGAGCCATGCTGTTATTTGCCTTGCTTGGGCCGATGCTGATCCCACACGATGCCTATCAGCAAACCGGTGCTTCGTTTCAGGGACCAAACGCCGAACATTGGCTTGGAACCAACGACATGGGCCAGGACATTCTGGCAGAGCTCGCAGTAGGCGCCCGGACTTCCTTGTTTATCGGAATTGCCACAGCGGTGATCGCCACTTTTATCGGCGGCATCATTGGTGTGTTGTCCGGTTATTTCGGCGGCTGGTTTGAAACGCTTATGCTGCGTCTCATCGACGTCGTATTGACTTTGCCGTTTCTGCCGCTGATGATCGTCATCGCGGTCTATATCGGCCCGGGAGCATTCACTCAAATTTTTGTCATCACTTTGGTCATGTGGGCAGGCAAAGCACGGCAGATTCGTGCCCAAACCTTATCCATCAAAAAAGCAGGGCCGGTGCTGGCAGCCAAATCGATGGGTGCAGGACATTTTTATCTGTTCCGAAAACACATCCTGCCCGGCGTATTTCCGTTATTCATCCCACAATTTGTAGCAGCGGTCAATGCGGCCATCCTGCTGGAATCGTCTCTCAGCTTTCTGGGCATGAGCGATCCCTTGATGAAGAGTTGGGGCAGTATTCTGTATTACGCCAATAACCGCAGCGCCTTTTTGACAGAGGCATGGCTTTGGTGGATCATTCCGCCGGGCGTCTGCATCGTGCTGGTGGTTCTGGCCTTTTCCTTTATCGGCTATTACCTGGAGGAAAAAGTCAATCCGCGCCTGAGTGCGTATGTGCCGTCCCCGAAACGGCCGAAACAGTCCATCCTTTTGAAACAAGAGCTGTTGGACGAAGATATCGTGTTGAGCATCAACAATATGACAGTCGAATATCCGAAAAAAGGAGTTTTCACGCCAGTTGTTTCCGGTGTGTCGCTCCGGGTACATAAAGGCGAAGTACTGGGAATCGTCGGAGAATCGGGCAGCGGCAAAACGACCGTTGCCTCCGCCATTATCCAGCAATTGAAAGAACCTGCCCGTTTGTCGGTGGAAGGGATCTATTTTGAAGGAAAAGACCTTCAAAAATTCAATGACGAAGAAATCCGGTCAATCCGCGGCAATAAAATCGGCTATATCGCACAAGCAGCCATGAACGCGTTGAATCCGGTCATTTCCGTCGAAAAGCAATTGGCGGAAGCCATCCTGGCCCATCATAAAATGCCGGCGGCTGAGCTGAACCAGCGCATAGATGAATCGCTGCTGCAAGTGGGCCTCGATTTGAAATGGCGCCATGCATTCCCTCATGAATTGTCGGGCGGCATGCGCCAGCGCGTCATCATTGCCATGGCGCTGATCAACCGGCCCGAGTTTGTCATTGCCGATGAACCGACGACCGGGCTGGATGTCATGGTGCAAGTGGAAATTCTGGAATTGCTGCAAAGGCTGCAACAGGAATTAAACTTATCGATGATCTTCATCTCGCATGATCTGCCGGCCGTACTGAAAATCACCGACCGGCTGGCCATCATGAAATATGGCTATATCGTCGACGGCGGCCCATCGGCAGAATTGGCGGAATCATCGACGCATCCATATACGCGCCGTCTGATTGACGCTATGCCTTTATTGACGCAAACAAAACGGAAAGAGGTGTTGAGCAAATGAGCCTGTTATTGAATGTGGACAGTCTGCGAAAAGTCTACGGCCATGCCAAGCATGAAGAAACAGCCATCTTAAAAGACGTTTCCTTCAGTTTGCAGCGGGGTGAAATCGTCGGCTTGATCGGCGCGTCCGGTGCCGGAAAAAGCACAGTCGGCCGCATTCTGGCAAGCCTCGAACAGCAAAACGGCGGCACCATCTGGTTTGATGGCAGTGACTTGACGGAACTGACGGGCAAAAGGCGGCGGGCATTCGCCAAAGACATCCAAATGATCTTTCAAGATCCCTATGACTCGCTGTCCGGCCGCATGTGCATCCAAGATCTCGTCGAAGAGCCGCTGATCATCCAAAAATATGAAAAAGATTCCGCCAAACGGCGGCAGCTCGTCAATGAAGCTTTGTCATTGGTGTCGCTGGATCCGAAAAAATATGGAGCGCGTTTTCCCCATGAATTATCAGGCGGGGAACGCCAGCGAGTAGGCGTTGCGCGTGCGCTTGTCTGCAGACCGAAACTCATTATCTGCGACGAACCGACGTCTATGCTCGACACTTCACTTCGGCTAGAACTGATCGGATTGTTGAAAAAGCTCAACGAACAATTCGGCATCGCCTATTTATTCATCACCCATGACATTGCCTTGACCAAAGGCTTCTGCCACCGGCTGCTGGTGCTTTACGAAGGCCACATCGTCGACCAGGGCTTTACAGAAACCGTAATCGAATACCCGGAACATCCATTTACCATCAAGTTAATCGAGGCTTTGAGAAGCCTGGAAAACACAAAAGGAGAATCCCAATGACTGCAGATTTCATTATTTTAGACGCTGGCACTATTTTTGCCCGGAACCGTTCGCAAGGCGTGGCGGACCAGAAGGATTTTAACTTCATCGACATTTACTCGTTGGGGAAGGTCGACTTGACTCCGTATAAATGCCTGGTTATCACCGGCTTTTCAGATCAGGACTTCCTCTACAAAGAGCGCCACGCCATCCGGGAATTCCTGGATAGAGGGAAAGTCGTCGTGTTCTGCGGCAATCTGGTGACCAATTGGCTGCCAGGAGGCAAACCGTTCATCGCCAAAGACATCAAGCGCTTTTCTGATTACCGTGTCCGCAAAGTGATCGACCATCCGATTTTTAGAGGGGTTGAAGAAGACGATATGACCTTGAAAAAAGGCGTCGCTGGATTTTTCGCACGTGGCCATCACCCGCTGCCTAAAGATGCGGAAGTGCTGCTGATGTTGAATGAAGGCGAACCGATCACGTATATCGACCGCAACAGTACCGCAGGAACCATTTTGGCGCATGTCGGGTTTGACTTATTCGGCTATATGCAGACGGATGAGAAAAAGACCACAGACCGCATCAGTGCACAGCTCCGGAGCTGGGTGCTTGAGGAATGTGCAGCGCTTCAGGAAGGAATGGTGAAAGCATGAGAAAAATCGGCGTTCTTTATGGCGGCAGTTCCCAGCATAGCCGCACTTATAAAACAGGTGAATTCGCCAAACACATCCATCAGCTTCTGCCGGTGCAGGAATTTGCGGAAGCAAATCTGGAGACGCTGGATGTATTATTGATTCCGTCGCAGACCCATATGAAACTGCTGGAGGCCAATGTCGAAAAAATTAAGGATTTCGCGGATTCCGGCCGCATCGTCGTGACATTCGGTCCTCAGGGATTTGACTGGCTGCCGGCACATAATTGGGAATTCCGCCCGACCAACTTTTGGTGGTGGCTTGAAAAAAATGCGAAAAGCGGACTTACGTTGCCGGGAGAAAAACATGATTTGTTCCAGCGCTACCTAAGTCTTGACGATGCCACCTGGCACCAGCACGGTGTCTACTGGCCAACTGCAGGATGTGAGACCTTGGTGGCGACAGAAGATGGCGGTTCTGTCCTGTATATCGATAAAGTCAATTCCGGCGGCACCTGGGTCAACACGACTCTGGATCCTGATTATCATTACGGTTCTTATTTTATGCCGGCGACAGAACGGTTCTTACGGGGATTCCTGCCGTGGCTTGCTGAAGGGAAGATCTGACCATGATCCAGGTGTCGCAAGTCACCAAACGCTATGGCGGCGAAACCGTCCTGCACAATGTCGACTTCCATCTGGAAACAGGTGATTTTGCCATGCTGCAAGGCCGTTCGGGTTCAGGGAAAAGCAGTCTTTTAAAACTGCTTTACCGGGAAATAGATGCGGATGAAGGAACGATCCGGTTTCGGCAGATTCCGATCGGGCAGACGCTGAAACATGTATTAAGAAGGGAAATCGGCATTGTCTTCCAATCTTTTCAATTGATCGAACAAAAGACGGTCTTCGAAAACATCGCCTTGGCGGGCAAAGCAGTCGGCCGCCCCATGGCAGAAATAGAAACCGAAGCGATGCGCTTGCTTGACCGTGTCGGATTGCGCAACAAGAAAGATGCTTTTCCCGGTACTTTGTCTGGAGGCCAGCAGCAGCGCGCTGCGATTGTCCGGGCGTTATTGAATAAGCCAAGCCTGTTGCTGGCGGATGAACCGACGGGCAACCTGGACAAAGAAACAGCTGCGGATATTCTGCAGCTGCTGAAGGAATTGCACGAAGAAGAAGAGATGACGATGCTGATCGTCACGCACGATGATTTACTGCTGACACAGCAGCAGGCGAAAATATGGACGGTAGAGGATGGCAAGGTGCATGAACAGGCAATTACTTAATTACATGGCAGCAGACTCCTGGCAGGGGCTGAAGCGCAATCCGGGAAGCACCATCGCTTCCATCCTTTTGATTGTGCTGGCGCTGCTGCTGATCGGGGCACTGCTGTCGGTCCGGCTGTTCACGGATGACGCCACCGAGTATATCGAGTCCCAGCTGTCGATGAAGGTCTATATCGAAAAAGGGCTGGAGGCGGAAGACATAGCCGCAGTGCTGTCGGACAAGGCGTTCGTCGAACAGGTTGCCGTCGAATCAGGCGACAAAGCACTGGACAAACTGGCGTTTTTCTTCAATGGCAAGGAACACTTGCTGGAAGCGTTTGAAAGCGACGTGATGCTGGATGCTGTGAAGCTGCAGGTATCCGATAAAGGAGACATGGACCGGATTGCAAAAGAGCTCGAGTCCATCAGCGGTATTGAACAGGTGGTGTATCCGCAGAAACTGGCCGTGACCCTGGATCTGTGGATCACCCGTTTGGACCGTTATGGAACCGCCGGGACAATCGTCTTTTTCGCCATAGCATTCGGAATGGTTTATCAAACCTTTCACCTGGCCGTCTACAGGCGGCAGCAGGAACTGGCCGTGAAATTATTCGTCGGCATGAATCCGAAAGCGGTGCACGCGCAATTCCTGCTCGAAGGGGCTCTGCTCAGCATCTTTGGGGCAGGAATTGCGATGGCATTGACGGCAGTTTTCCAGCTGGCGGTCCTGAAGCCGTTTCAGCAAGCGCTGCCGTTTGCCGGACAATTGGAAACAAAAGACCTCTTCACCATACTAGCGCTGCAGCTGTTGTCAGCGCTGGTGATCGGTGTAGCGGCAAGTTTCCTGTCCACCCGAAAGCGGATTGCCCATGGGTAAGCGGATTGTTGTGGGGATGCTCATTGCCTTTTCGTTCATGCTGCCCGTATACGGCCATTTGAGCGGAGCATTCGCAGATTTTCTGGCGATTGTCCATGACCGCTCGACTCTTGATCAATTGACTGGCGAAATGGAAGAGACGCGGCGGCAAATCGAGGAACTGCAGCCGGAAGTGGACGATCTGGAAGTGCGCTTTAAAGACCAGCAGCACACAGCCGTCGAACAGCTGCAGCTTTATGCGGATTCGGGGCTGGATGTCTGGTTGTCGATGATGCAAGACGGAGACGATGCGGCAGATCTTCTTGGCAGCCAGTGGCTGATGGAGCGCGGTATCAACTCCTATCTGGAAGGCCTTAACGGGCTCTATCTTCAGTACCAGCAGCTCAACGCACAAAAAGAATCGCTGGAAGGCCACGAAGAGCTGCTGTCCGTCATCGAATTTAATCTGCAGGCACGTGACCAATACCTGTCAGATAACGCCGGGCTGCCCTTGGAACAACTCGCCAATTATTTGGATATTGACTGGGTGTCTGAAGTGGAATATCCATTGATTGACGCTTTTCAGCAAGATCAGCATCTTATCGATGCTCATTTGGCCGACTGGTTCAATGCTTCTTCTGAAAATCAGCTGAATGAAAACTGGCTGAACAGCCAAAGTGAATTGCGTTACTTTTTCCGCAAAGACCATATTTATGTGGAATACAAAATCGAAGAAGGCCACGTAATTTTGCTCGGCCAGCTGCTGCAGGACCAGGACGGCAAATCCGCTGCACTGGTCTTTGAGGCGGGCTTCTATAACGGATTTTATTTGCCGGAAGAGCTGCTGGAGGAATTGATCGGCTTTACGCTCGATTACAGCGTCGCTGGAAAGTTGTATGGTTTGGAACACTTGTATTTTACTCAAAAGGACGGTGCGCTCGAACTGCACCGGAAATAGGAGCGGAGACAGATGAAGAAAACGATGCTGTTGCTGTGCTTGAGCCTGTTTGTGTCCAGTCAGGCTCTAGCCCACGTAACGAATGAAGAAACGGCATACAGCGATATTGCGCTAAGGCAAGCGGCACCCGATATTCTGTTGCTCGATACCGTGGGCATCATTTCAACTGTGGAAGGCTCACGGGATTTCCGTCCCCAAGAGCCGCTGCTGGCAGCTGAATTTGCAGAATGGATGGATCATTTTCCGTTTGAATATCAGGCGGTGGATTCAGATGCAGAAGGGGAAGTCCATTTTGAAGATATTAACCGGGTTTTGTTTGATGGGCAGCTGGAGCCGGAAGTTCCGGGCAAAGGAATAACACGTGAAGAATTTGCGGTATTTGTGGCAGCTCATGCAGAAACGGAAATCGATGGCGAAACCTTGCTGTCGCGTGCAGGATTTGAAAAAGGTCCGGCGGGAGAGATTACCGGCGTGGAACAGGACGGGGAAGGTTATCAGTTGACGATTGGCGGTAAACCTTATGATGTGGGCGCACATCCGCGAATTCAAAGTGACAGCGCGGATCCTGAAGTTTGGGCAGGCATGACCGTAGCAGAATCGTTGATGGGTCCGGATCGTCCAGATGGACAATCCGAAGCCGGCAAAACGCATCAGAATCAAGCCATTCAATTTGTGGTCATTGAACGGGACATTGCTGAAGCACTGACTGCGGAAACGAAAGATACCGCCATCAAGGCGGATGTGGACCCGGAAGCGGGACGCATCAACTGGGTGACGGCAGTCACTATATTAGGTGTCGCATTGTTTGTTTATATGATTTACAGAAGAAATCGGAAAGACATTGAATAACAGCACAATAGGAGGATCTACTATGACAGGAATAAAAATTTACGACCACGGGGAATTGCTGGAAATCGGCTTTCAGGATATCCGCAAATTCCATGGCATCCGGGCCTATATGGCGATTGGTGTCGCTTATCGAATAATGGAGGCGGCGTTTGAGGCATTATATGGCAATGAAGTGCCGAGCCGCGAGGACATTTCCATTGTATCAGGACACGGCGGCCCCGGTTTCCGCGACGCGTTTGAGTTTGTGACGCGGGCAGATACCCGCGGCGAATACCTAGTGGATGTCAGTTATCCACAGGCACAATACGATCCGCACCGGCCGACTTCATATGCTTATGTGTTCAAGCGGCAAACAGGAGAGCAAGTGGAAGTCAGTTTGAAGGAAGATTTCCTGCCGGCAGTATTTTACGAGTATCTGAAAAAAGGGCGGGAAGACAGTTTTACAGCTGAAGAGTTTGAAGCATGTGAGAAGTTGAAGAAAGAGTTGTGCATGCGCGCATTGAAGATGCCTTTAGAAAGTTTATTGGAAGTTCGGCATGTATAGATACGATTAAGAGCAGGAAAACTGGTAGATCCAGTGTCCTGCTTTTTTCGTTGATTCCGTTAAAAAGCAGTTACTTCTCTAAAGACAGGGCTATGTCCAGGGAATCTCATATATCATTTTGGCGCCAAGTGCTTTTATTTCAATTTCGGGAGAAGAAGATTTCAAGTGAGCCATTTGGATCGCAGCAGCTTTTTGGGCATCTTCAAAGTTCATGTGATTTTTGATTGTTTGGAGCGGTTGCAGTTCAAAAGGAGCAGAAGGCGATTCTTTTATAAATAATAATATTATGTAACCTTCTTGTATAGAAGTATCCATAAATGTATTAGGCTCGATTAATAATTCATTGTCAGGGAAGTAGCTGATTTTATCTTCACAGATGATCGCAATTTTTTTCAAAATCCATATTTTCGAGTAGCCGGAAGAAATGGTGGATTCGACTCGCTCAAGTACGGTTTCCAGATGCTGTTCAAACAACGGAAACAAATGCGGATGGTGAGGGACAAAGGTAAAGTAAATCCGGCTGTCTTGTTCATCGAGCAGTTGAAAGCGATTCACAGTAATTCCTCCCCGTCGATTCGAAATATGTAACTGCTTTTATTATAATCGATAGCAGCCTCGGGAACAAATGGCTGTTATTCGTAATACATGTAAAAAACTACATAAGGTTATGTAGAAAAGTTCAAAACACGCAATAAGAAGAAAAAATAAAAAGCGAATAAAAGACAGAAGCAAAAACAAAAAGACGATTCTCGAATTAGCAATCGTCTTTTTATCAATCAGCTCATTATACAGGAGGATTTTCCACACCAAGCTTAATCCAATCTTCTTTCGGGGGACCATAGACACCAAAAGGTTTGAGGCCGGCTTGGCGAATCAGTACAGTCATCTGGCCACGATGATGGATCAAATGTTTGATGAATCCCATCAGAATTTGAGCGTTCGTTTCCTGGCGGCCAAAAGCGTTTTGCACTTGCTTTAAGGTTTCATCCGTCCATTGTTCTTGAAGTGCTTTCGAAGCTTTTTGGCTGAGGTGTTTGAATGTCTCAGCAATTTCCTTAGCAGATGACGGAACGGTTTCATTGTTGTCGACCTGTTCGATCTCTAAACCGAAATGAGCCAAGTAGTCGGGAATGCCAGTCGTGATGTGCCAGGCGATTCGGCCCAAAGACCGTCCTTCAGGATAGACTTTTTGTTCCAGCGATTGATCTGTTAAACCTTCCAGGACCTGTTGAGTCAATTCGGCTTCTTTTTGCCATTCATTGATGAAATCCGTTAATGTCACGTACATGCTGAATCCCTCCATTAGCGATAAATTAGCAATCACTGCTTCCACTTAAATTAACACAGCCGGCAGCGTAAGGGAAATAAGTTGCCGCCAAAGTGGTTGCAGTCAAAAAGTGTTTTAATGATGGATTCATAAAGGGATGTCCACTAGTAGAGAACGTGATTATCTCAGCTCAGCCAGCTGCCGCCGATGCAACTGGCGAGCAGAATGACCATAAAAATCCCGGACATCCATAGATCGGTGCGGCCGATCCTGACCGGCCGGTAATAGGCACTTCTTGGTTCACCGGTAAAACCTCTTGCTTCCATGGCGAAGGCAGAGCGCTCCGCTTTTCGGACAGCGCCTGCAAGCATAGGAATCAAAATGCGGCGCATCTCGAGCAAATGCTGCCAACTGTATTTTTTCATTTCGGCACCCCGCAGTCGTTGTGCTTGCTGGATCTGGGTAAATTCGTCTTTCATGACCGGCAGGAACTGATAGCCGACCATGACGCCGTATGCCATTTTAGGCGACAGCTTGAGCTGCTGCATCAGGCTCATGATGAATTTTACGGGATCGGTGGTGAAGGCGAACAGCAATGACAAGGTGGAAAACGCCATAACACGAAAGGCCAATGACAGTGCACGAGCCCATTGTTCATCCGTCACATCAATTCCGGCAAATGACCAGATGACAGTTCCGCCTGTGTCTGCACCGAATACCACAGTGGTCCATAAATAGCCGAAAGCGCCGATTGAAAAGGGCAGCATAAACAACAGCCAGAGTTTCCATTTTGTGCGGCTCATCATCAGCTGCAGGAGGACAATGCCCAACCAAAACAGCAGCGGCGTCCAAGGGTTAAAAAAGAATGCCAGTGCGAGCATCGACACGGTGACCAGGACAAACTTGACGGACGGATTCATGTCATGCAAAAGATTCCGCAAGACGGGCCACTCCTTTCGGCGCCAGCAAATGATGCTGTTCCAACAGTTCTTCGTTATGCCAAACATCTTTTGCAGCAAACTTGCCGGTCAATTCGCCGTCTTTGATGAGCAGCACCGAATCAGCCAAGCTCGCCGCAAATTCCATGTCATGTGTAATGATCAGAAAAGTTGCCCCTTCTTTGGCGCGCTGGTCAATCAAAGCAAATAGTTCAAGCAACGCAGCTGTATCCTGTCCGGACGTGGGTTCATCCATCAACAGCACTGGCCGTTTATCCGCGAGCATGGCCGCTATCGCTACGCGCCGTTTTTGCCCATGGCTAATGGCAAATGGATGGGCCTCCTGAATTTCCTCAAGACGCAGACTATCCATCAATTGGGTTAACTCGAAGAGGGTGGAGGCTCCAGAAAAAGCGACTTCCTGGTGGACGCTTTGCGTCAGAAACAGGTATTCCGGCGATTGCGGCACATAGCCGATGCCATCCGATTCTACCTTTCCGCTCGTCCGTTTATAGATGCCGCACAGCGATTTTGCCAAAGTCGACTTGCCGCTGCCGTTCGGTCCGGCAATCACCACCACTTCGCCACGGCTGACGGAAAAAGACAGCGGTGCAAGCAGTTGCCGATCTTTGATTGTGACAGAAAGCTTTTCTGTCTGTAAGGCCACTTCCGACTGGCAACTGGACTGCCGTTTAGGAAATGAAACCGGCTGCCGCGGGATGAATGGGTGGTCTGTGTCTATAGCGCCATTACAGCCCAATTGAATTTCTCGCCCGAAAAACGTGCCCCAGCTATCGAGACGATGCTCGACCGCAACAATAGTCAGGTTGGACTGCTGCTGAAGTTCTTCCAGCCATTCGACAAATTGTTTGGCAGTATAAGGGTCAAGGTGAGACAAAGGCTCATCAAGCAATAAAACCTCCGGATCCATGATCAATGCGCAAGCGGTTGCCACGCGCTGTTTCATTCCTCCGGATAGAGATTGGATAACAGAATGGCGCAGGTGTGAAAGTCCAGTGGCTTCCAAAACGGTGGTGATGCGCGGTTCCATCTCAGCAAGCGGTGCATGCAGATTTTCCAGTGTGAATGCCAGTTCTTCTTCAACGGTCGGCATACAAAACTGGGAATCAGGATCCTGAAAAACAGTCGCGATGCGGTGGTTGATTTCACCTGGCGCATAATCGACCGCAGGTTTCCCGAACAAACGGATTTCTCCGTCTACCAGACCATCGCAGTTATCGGGATAGAGGCGATTGAGCAAATACAATAAAGTGCTTTTTCCGCAGCCGCTTGGACCGGAGATGACCAGCCGTTCACCCTGCTCGACTGAAAAGGAAATGCTTGTTAAGGTTTTTTCGTCATCTTCCGGAAAGCGGAAAGAGAGGTCCGTTAAAGAGAAAATCTCTTCAGGCATTCACATCACCTTTTTTCGTGCGTGCAATTGCATAGCCGCGGAGCGAACCGGTCGCAAGCAAGGCATCGCCAATATACTTGCCGCCGATTCCAGCGATAACAGCACCGCTGAGGACACGGATGGTGAACATCAACGCAACGAATGACGGATCCAGTGCCGCATAGCCTGAAACGAAATAACCGTAGACAAAGCTGAAGACGGCCGATCCAATACCTGCAAGCATAAGGACAAGGATATTGAAATGCTTATAGCCGGTCAATGCAAACGCGGCTTCAGCACCAAGCCCTTGGATAACGCCTGACAAGATCAGACGGGGACCGACGGCATTGCCGATCAGCACTTCAATGGCAGCAGCCATGGTTTCGGACAAAACCGCAGCTCCGGGTTTCCGGATGATATACATGCAGATGATCGAGACGATGAACCAGATGCCAAACATCCATTCATAGGCAATCGGCCCAATCAGTGCGGCCCAAATGTTTGCGGCGTGGAGAAACAGTAAGTAAACGATACCGAAGACTACTGCAAACAGGGACATCAAGACCACTTCTTTTAATTTCCATGATTTCAGCATATTAAGCGCCTCCATGGGACGGGCTGTTGATGCTCATTGATACCGTCATCACCAAATGGCGATGTTCGTCTGAACGGGCATTGGTGAATGCTTCTTCGTAAAAAGCGAAGACATCATGGATATCGCCGTGTATGCCGCTTGCGTAATGCATGGAATCGTTGAAGACCCCTTGTTTTTTGGCACGGTCGACTTCCCGGTAGATGACGGCCATATAATCCGGATTGTTCATCGGATACAGCGCAAACTGGGAAGACACGTATTGTTTGGTGGCATCGGTGTTCAACAATTCATCGTCTTTTTCCAAGTAGACGTCCCCTGATGAATCGCCTGGGCAGCCGATCGAGAAGGTGCCGGACAATGCGACATGTTTACCAGTTTTTGCAGCATGCAAAGCTAATGCCTTTGCGACATTGAATACGTGATTCTGTTTGCCGCGAATGACTGTCGAAACGTCATCGGTGTGCATCCAGACGTTTGAAGTGTCCGTTTCGTTCAATGCTCCTTTAATGACTTTGATGAAATCGCCGGTCATCGGATGAAGCGAAAAGCGAAATCCGACAATCGGGCTGGTACCGCATTGCCATGGTTCCATATCAACATTCCTCCTAAAAATTTGCACAAAAAAGACCGCATCCGTGAAGATGCAGCCATAATCTACAAATAACCAAAAGGAATTATTTCAGAAATGCGCCGCACTTCCTCACGCAGGTATTATCCTGATCGAGTTATAAGGGATCGAAGCTTGCGCTTGCATCTCAGCCATAATGGGCACCCCTAGTGCAGTAAACGGTATGCGGTTTTTGTGTTCGGGTTGTTCCCGATGGGTTTAGTGTAGAGGAAGTGGTGGAGGATGTAAAGGGGAGATTAGAAAGATGTGCTCATTAGTCATTTATGTTGGGATTCTGAAATCGCTTCGGTCGCTTTGGGCATGGCTCCCGCCCAGTCCGTGGACACGCCGGTGCTTTGAGTAGTAAAGTCAGTTTTTTTTATTATCTAGAGTTATCTCCTCACTTCTCGATATTTATTTAGTAAAAGAAATAAGTTTAGAACACTATTTTTCCAATATTTTCTTCTTAAGTTTGTAGATTTTCGTTATACTGGAGTCATTATGACTAGAGGAGGCCAATTGATGAGTACCATTTCCCTTAAAAAGAAAACAGCGAGCATTGTGCTGGAGAAAAAACAATTGACCGGTGTTACAGCTAAAGTCGGCATTGTCTTGGACATTACAGGATCGATGCGGAAGCTGTATCGTGACGGCGTCGTGCAGGAAGTTGTGGAGCGGGTGCTGGCAGTAGCGAGCCAGTTTGATGATGACGGCGAGCTGGATATCTGGGTGTATGACAACGAATTTTCCCGTTTGCCGGCAGCGACAGAAGAGATTTTCATGGGCTACGTAGAAAAAAACATCCTGTCCAATGACAGTGTCCACAAGTTCGGGCGAAACGACGAACCGAAAGTCATGAAAGATGTGATTCAGAAATACACGAAAGAAGAGCCAAGCGATGTGCCGGTTTTTCTGGTCTTCATCAACGATGGCGGATGCAAAGCCGGCATTAAGAAATTCATTGTGGAATCGTCGACTCAGCCGATTTTTTGGCAATTTATCGGAATCGGGGATTCGAACTTCGATGTTTTGAGAAAACTGGATACGATGGAAGGCCGCTTCGTGGATAACGCGAATTTTTTCCATGTCCCGGACATCGAACAAGTGACGGATGAAGAACTATACAATCAAATGCTGAATGAATTTCCCGAGTGGCTGAAAGAAGCGAAGGAAAAAGGCATCTTGCGCAAAAAGCGAAAATCGCCTTTAAACTTTATTTTCCCGAATCGAAACAAATGAGTGAAGCAAAAAGATCCCCGGTGAAATCATTTGATTTCACCGGGGATCTTAGTTACTTAAGTTAATTTTGCTCATAACCGGCATTGAGTTTCCGGTTGTCAGCTTTTTGAACATCGCGGTTGATTGCCGGGCGCGTCAGCGAAAAGACGGCGCAGGCAAGGGCAATCAAGACGATTACAGCGCCAACCCAAGCGGTGCTTGAGACGGAGCCGGTTTGCGTCAAGGTGAAGCCGCCGATGGCAGAACCCAGCGCAATTCCGATCTGTAAGGCGGAGTTATTGAAGCTTTGCTGAATATCTGATGTGGCAGGGTCGGTTTCAATCAAATAGCTTTGTTGAGGCGGAGCCAAACTCCAGCTCAGTGCTGCCCAAATGACCATCACCGGCAGGAAAATAATCAGCGAGAACGTTGTCAGCGGAAGCAGGAATAAGACAACCGCAAACGCTGAAATAACGATGATGATGCTTTTCTTTGAGCCTATCGAATCGGACATGGTACCACCGATCGCACCGCCGCTCACAGCTGCGATTCCGAACAGCAAGTAGCAAAGGCTGACCCAGAACGAACTGAGCTGCAGGTTGGTCTCCAAAAATGGTGTGAAGTAGGCATAAACGGTATAATGTCCGGCAAGCATGAACATAGTCGCGAGATGAGCGGAGCCGATTTTAGCGCTCGCCACTGCTTTTAACTGCTGTTTGAGCGGGATGGCTGTGCCGCCAGGAATTGGCTGGATGTAATGGGCGATGAGCACCATCGAGCCGACGGACAATGCCGCGATGCCAAGGAAAATCACACGCCAGCCGAAGGCATCTGAAACGAGGATGCCGAGCGGAACCCCAAGAACGAGCGAAGAGCTGATGCCCATGAAAATCAGGCCGATTGCTTTTGCGCGGTAAGGCGGTTCAACGATTTTCGCCGCAATGGTCAACGACAAGACGACAATGAGTGCCGTACTTGCTGCAGTCAACACGCGCGCAATCATCATCCACGTAAAGTCTGGACTGAAAAATGTCAGGATATTTCCAAGGAAAAAGATGAACAAGGAAATCAAATAAACTTTCTTCCGTTCGAATCGGCTGGTCGCCACCAGCAAGACGGGTCCGGCTATGGCGTAGATTAATGCAAATAAGGTGATCAACTGCCCGGCTGAACTCAACGAGACGCCGAACTCTTCGGCGATTGTCGGCAAGATGCCTCCGACAATCAGTTCCACGAGTCCGACTGCAACTGTGGATAATGCTAGGATGTATACTTTCAAATTCATGGGTTCGTACGCTTCCTTTCAAAAATAAAATAGAATAGAATAAAAAAATGGCTTAAAGATCCCGTTCAGAAAACACAAAAAAATCCTGATTACAAAAAACGAACAGATCGTTTTCTGTAATCAGGATTTTGCGGTTCCTGGTAGAGACCCTTAAGCCATATTCTTAAGGTTATACAGACATATATGATGTATTTACTCTGAAAATCTTACTACAGACAATAGCATTCTGCAAGCCATCAAGATAGAAAATCAAATCACAGACTTAAAATACAAACGAAAAGTGGTTCGTCTTTCTGCAAATTTCAGCCAGTCGCTGGTCATTGAATGCAAAAGCGAGTATCAACGATTCGGAAGATTAGATGGCAATTTCACCAAAGAAATAAATTAGATAATTAATAAAATTTGTCAACCATAAATAGGTACGATGTGCTATTATATGTAAGATATTCCAAAATGAGAGGGAGTAAATGATGGACAAGAGCATGATTCAATCGAAAAGGGAAAACGTCTATTTTTTCATCAGTTTATTATTGAGCATTTTTATCTACGCGGCAGCCATTGTGTCCATTATCGGGATTGCAATTGCCATTACGATTTTCATCATCCTGCTTTTCACCAATGCCATCATGCTCGGTTCAATCCGCGGCAATGGCGTCCGGATTCACGAGCGGCAGTTTCCGGATGTCTATGAACGCGTTCAGGTGTTGGCAAAGGAAATGGAACTGAAGAAAGTACCGGATGTCTTTGTCATCCAATCTGAAGGGGCGCTGAATGCGTTCGCCACCCGTTTCTTCGGCCGCGATATGGTCGTTTTGTATTCGGAAGTGTTTGAAATGGCGCGCGAGCAGGGACAGGAAGAACTGGACTTTATCATTGCCCACGAACTGGCCCATGTGAAGCGCCGCCATATCTGGAAAAACCTCTTGATCTTGCCTGCTGGGTTTATTCCGTTTCTCAGCGAAGCGTACAGCCGGTCATGTGAATACACGTGTGACCGTCACGCGGCCTACACGATTCAAAATGCACCAGCCGCAAAACGCGCATTGACGCTTCTTGGAATCGGCAAAAAGACGTATTTGGAAGTGAACGAAGACGCATACCGCGAACAGATCGCTACGGAAACCAACGCCGTTGTCTGGTTGAGTGAAGTACTGTCGACGCATCCGCGTCTGCCAAAACGCATCCAATCCATCGAACAATTCGCTCAAGGAGATTCGAAGTTTTACGAACCGGACCACGGGAAAATCGTGCTTGGCGCGACATTGATGGTCGGAGTTATAGGAGCTGCCTATTTCCTGACCGTTGCTCTTTTTGCAGGAGGGGCATTGGCGTTTTCTCAGTTTTTGCCGGATGTAAATGAAACCTTTATTGAAGACGATTATTCGATTCAAGATGACTTTTCAATTGAAGGCGAGACGCCATTGATGGCTGCGGCATCGATGGGCGATCTCGCGGGTGTCCAAGAAGCGCTTGCGGATGGGGAAGATGTACTCGCCAAGGACTCTGAAGGCACAGATGCTTTGATGTACGCCGTCTATTCAGGTGACACGGCCATCATCAACGCTTTGATCGACGCAGGGGCTGATGTGAACTCGTCCGATAATTACTCAACGGCATTAGGTTCAGCCGTGATGTACGGGGAACATGAATCGGCCTTGCTGTTGCTTGAAAAAGGAGCGGATCCTGCCTTGCCGGGTCCCGATGGTCTGAGTGCAATGGATCATATGGGTGCAGAAAGTGAAGCGGAGTTAGTGGAGATGCTGGAATAAAGAAACCCGCCTTTGCGTGTCTCACGAAAAAGCGTCGATTACTTTAGTGGATCGACGCTTTTTAGCTGAATCCAACTAGATCAAAGGAGTGTTCCGATGTTCACAGTTCAAAATCTATTCATCGCTGTTTGGGTGATCGGGGGCATCTTATCAGTCATCGGTAACTTTCGAAAAGGCATTATATGGGTCGTTCCGACCTTGGTTTTAACCTTATTCATGCTATTCGGTTTCTGGTACGACTCGCAAGGGGACAGCCATTTCGCGCCAATCACCATGTTGGTCATCCTGTCTGTCAGCTTGTTGGATGATGTCGTCTATTTCGCACTTGGCCGGATGCCTGCCGGGCTATTCAACCGGCCCGAGCCTGCAGAGCCGATTAAAGAATTGATCCGGAGGTTTCTGTCTTTTGCGGTAACCCTGGGACTCATTTTCCTCATCAGCTCATATTTAATGTAATTTCATCAAAAATGCCACCTTCGAAATCAAATGATTTCATAGAAGGTGGCGTTTTTTCGTAACGGGCCAATTGCCGATAATTATTTATAGAGTGTTGAACAGTTCCATCCGAATCCGTGAGATATGCTTCTCCATCAGCTGCTTCGCTAAGTCGCTGTTGCCGTCGGCGATGGCAAGGTAGATTTCTTCGTGTTCTTTGAGTGTATCCTGATGCCGGTTTTTATCGGTGAACCGTTGGCTGCGGGTAGCCCTTATATTTTCTTCCATCCGTTTGGCGAGTGTTTCCATCAAATCGATCAAAAGTTGGTTCTTTGCAGCATAAGCGACCTGAAAGTGGAAATCCAAGTCTGCCTGGACGCCCATTTCCGGATCGTCTACGGCGTCAGCCATTTGCGACAGCACATGCCGAATGGCTTTTAGGTTCTGAGAAGTTGCCCGTTGTGCTGCCAGAGAAACCGCTTCCACTTCAAAAGCTCGGCGAAGTTCGAGCATGTCGTCGATCAATTGAGCTTGTGTCTCCTCTATGTGCGTGCGGAGTTCTTTGCCGAGCGTATCGCGTTTGGAAGCAGCGAGGAAACTTCCGCCCCCTTGGCGTATTTCGATAAATCCTTTGCTTTCCAGTCCCTTCAATGCTTCTCTCACTGAATTTCGGCTCACGCCGAACAGAACGGCGAGATCCCGTTCGGAAGGAAGCCGGTCACCGGGATGTAAATTTTGTTCCAAGCAGAGCATGTTTATCTGTTCGACAATCAATTCATAGGTTCGTTTCTTAGGATTCAAAAAGATTCTCTCCCCGCCAGCTTTTTTCTACTTTTCCTCATAATACAGAATATTTTTGTAAATGTCTGAACATTTCGTTGTGATTTTCAGAGTATTATGTATAATTAGGTTAATTGGTTGGACCAATTCTTAAAGAAAGTATAAACCTTTCTTTTATTATACTGAATTTTACTAAAGGGGCGATACAGCATGACAATCGACAATCAGGAAAAGATCCTTGAAAGCTTGAAGCAGCACTTGACACCAGAGCAGATCAGCGTCAATGAAACCGTTAAAGAATTGCATGGGAAAGATGAATCCTATCACAAAATGGAGTTGCCGGACATCGTCGTTTTCCCTGAAAACAAGGAGCAGGTTTCGGAGATTATGAAAATCTCGTCACAGTATCAGATTCCCGTCATCCCATTCGGACTTGGTTCCAGTTTAGAGGGCCATGTCATTCCGCAACGCGGAGGCATCACCATCGATTTTTCATTGATGAACAAAGTCTTGGAAGTTTTTGAAGAGGATTTTCTTGTGACTGTACAGCCGGGTGTAACACGGACCCAGCTCAATAAGGAACTGAAGAAATACGGCTTGTTTTTCACAGTAGATCCAGGAGCGGATGCGACGCTTGGCGGTATGGCCGCCACCAACGCCAGCGGCACCACATCAGTGAAGTACGGAGGTATGCGTGATCAAGTAAGGGATTTGGAAGTGGTATTGGCGGATGGAACCTTTATCCATACCGGCAACAAAGCAGCAAAATCTTCCTCAGGCCTTCACTTGAATGGATTGTTTGTCGGTTCAGAAGGGACGCTCGGCTGTTTTACTGAAATGACACTTCGTGTATACGGCATCCCGGAACACATCACAGCAGCCCGCGCGTCGTTCCCGACGGTTAAAGACGCCGTGGAAGCCGTCGTATCCATTTTACAGGCAGGCATCCCGATTGCCCGCGTCGAACTGGTGGATGAGCAATCCATGGTACAAGTCAACAAATACAACGAAACCGCTTATACAGAGGGGCCAACACTGTTTTTAGAGTTTCATGGCAATGAAGCGGGACTGCGTCAGGACGTGGAATTCATGCAGGAAATCGTCCAAGGGCATGCCTGCATCGAAGTGGCGTTTGAAACGGATACCGCAGCGCGCAACCGCTTATGGGAAGCACGCCATACCTTGGCTTATGCCTATATCCACGGGCATCCAGGCAAAAAAATGATGGTGACGGATGTCTGCCTGCCGATTTCTGAACTGGCAGGAGCGGTCAGCCATGCACGGGAAAATCTGATGGCACTTGAATTGCCAGGGGGCATCGTGGGGCACGTCGGCGACGGCAACTTCCATGCACTCATCATGATGGACATGGACAACCCGGAAGAAGTGGCCAAAGCGCAGGAATTCAATGAACGCATCGTCTTGTATGCACTTGAACGCGGCGGCACATGCACGGGAGAACACGGTGTCGGCATCGGCAAGAAAAAATACCAGCAACAAGAACACGGAGCTGCACTGGACGTCATGGCAAAAATCAAAGCAGCCCTGGATCCGAATAATTTGCTGAACCCTGGAAAAAATATCAATGTCGATCATAAGGAGCTGACCCAATGAAAGTTTTGCAGTCCATTAGTGCAGTCGCCGGAAAATACTTTGCCGTCTGGGTCGTCCTGATTGCGTTGCTGGCCTTTTTCTTCCCAGCCGCGTTCCTGGGCTTCGGCAGCTACATCACCATTTTGCTGGGAGTCGTTATGTTCGGAATGGGCTTGACGCTGAAGCCAGTCGATTTCAAAATCATCTTCAAAAGTCCGCTCCCTGTCGTCATCGGAGTAGCGGCACAATTTTTAATCATGCCGTTTGCAGCATTCGCCATCGCTTATGTATTGAAATTGCCGCCTGAACTGGCTGCGGGACTCGTGCTCCTCGGCTGCGTTCCTGGAGGGACGGCATCGAATGTTATGGTTTATCTTGCTAAAGGAAATCTGGCGTTGTCCGTTGCAATGACGTCATTATCGACTTTGATGGCACCCATCATGACGCCGCTGTTGTTATTGCTGCTGGCAGGCCAATGGCTTCCGGTAAACCCGGTATCGATGTTCCTGTCGATCGTTCAAGTAATCATCATTCCGATTGCGCTGGGCATTCTGGTGCAACGGTTTTTCCCGAAAGCAGTCGCCAAAAGTGTCACCATCGTACCGCTCATTTCCGTTGCTGCCATCTTAATCATTGTATCAGCCGTCACAGCGGCCAATGCGCAAAATGTCATCAGTTCAGGCTTCATCGTATTCCTTGCCGTCTTCTTGCATAATGGCTTCGGCTTACTGCTGGGTTATCTGACCGCTATGGCGATGGGGCTCAATGAAACAGACCGCCGTGCCATTTCACTCGAAGTGGGCATGCAGAATTCCGGCTTGGGCGTCGCCTTGGCGACAGCCCATTTCAGCCCGCTCGCTGCACTTCCAAGCGTTTGGGGTGCGATCTGGCACAATATTTCCGGACCGATTCTTGCAACGATCTGGTCGAAGAAATCGGCTGATAAGAAGGAAGTGGCTGGGGTGGATAGAGGGGTTGAGGTTAAGCCTTGGAAAGCTTGAAAAAATAGAGGTGCAACGGTTTTCCGTATGCATAAGTTGAAATAGTATTTACAAATGAACGAGTTAGGGAGTGTCCCATAAGTCTCTAAAATAAAACAGACGGAGAAAAAGGACCTCTTTTTCTCCGTCTGTTTTTGATTTTGGAAGGGTTTCCTGAAAGTAACCAGTGGAGGCTGTTTACTTTTAGATATTGTTGGTCAATATCACCATTCCGAACTCCTAATACTTTTTTGAGTCCCTGAAGGTAAAATCTATGGGAGTGTCGATTCCGCTGAGATGACCGATCGCCCTTTCTCCATAAATCTTATTTAGTAGCTCTAATGAAATTAATTCTATGTAGAGAAATTGCCTCTGCTATTAAAAAAGGAACAAAAAATAGAATATTCTGTGTTATTATAATGAATACTTCGTAATACGTAATAAGTATTAGGTTAATGAATTACTTTCCATGCTTATTAAGTAAAATGAACACAAAGAAATTGATTTAAATTCACAGAATAATCTGGACAGATAGATAGTAATTAAAGGAGGTGATGAAAGGAGAGAAATTTCGGAAGTACATGAAGTCAATCATATATGATTTGTAATTCAGACTGGAGGAAATTGAATGGACAAGAAGCCCGTGAATAGTTCAGAAGAAAAAGTAGTGGAATCGAAGGGGATAAATGCCTTTGTTCTCATTTTTGTTGTTATTATTATTGCTGCTATTTTAACTTATATTATGCCAGCAGGAACATATGAGAGATCAGAAATTGATGGAAGAACCGTTGTGGACCCTACAAGTTTCACTTTTACTGAATCATCACCTGTAAGTTTTATGGGAATTTTTAATAGTGTCCACTTGGGGATGATTGAAGGTGCGGGCATTATATTCTTTGTCTTTATGGTAGGCGGGGCATTTGGAATATTGAAAGCTACCGGAGCACTGGATGCCTTAGTAACATTTTTAACAATTAAACTGGCTAATAAAGCAGGTCTTTTAATTCCAATACTCATGTTGTTCTTTGCAGCTGCAGGTACCTTAATGGGGATGGCGGAAGAAACCTTAGTCTATATAGGTATTTTGGTTCCATTAGCGATTGCTTTGAGGTTTGACGCTATTACGGGATTTGCTATCGTATCTCTTGGTGCATCAGTAGGGTTTTCAGCAGCAGTTATGAATCCATTTACAGTCGGTGTAGCACAAGGAATAGCCGAATTGCCGACATTTTCAGGAATCGGTTTAAGGTTGGCACTTTTAGCTACTTTGTATATTACTGCTGTTTGGTATGTATGGCGATATGCGAAAAAAGTGAGAAATAATCCGAGTATCGGTTTCTATGGGAGTCATGATTCAAACACAAAAGTAGAAATGGATTCAACATACAAGATGCAAACTCACCATAAATTTGTATTGATTGTTTTTTTGATTAACTTTATCGTCCTCATCTTTGGAGTCTTAAATTATGGTTGGTATATTACAGAGATTGCTGGATTATTCTTGCTTTTCGGCATTTTAATAGGATTTATTGGAAAATTATCACCAAGTGAAATCGCAGATAGCTTTATAGAGGGAGCTAAACTTCTCGTTCCTGGAGCTTTAGTGATCGGATTCGCTCAAGCGATATTAGTTATTTTTCAAAGTGGAATGCTCATGGATACAATTTTATATTATGCCTCTGGAGTATTAGAGAACTTACCGGCAGCTTTAAGTGCTATTGGAATGTTTATTTTCCAGTTGTTTTTTAATTTCTTAATTCCTTCTGGCAGCGGTCAAGCAGCTCTGACGATGCCGATTATGGCTCCTTTGGGCGACTTAATCGGGGTTACTCGACAAACGACTGTATTAGCTTACCAATTAGGGGATGGAATCTCGAATATATTATTTCCGACCGTAGGTTTCTTTATGGCGGGTTTAGCCTTAGCGGGAATTCCGTGGGGCAAGTGGATAAAATGGGTATTTCCTTTTGCTTTAATGCAAGTGGGAATTGCTATCGTATTTTTACTAATTGCTCATTTCATTCAGTATGGACCATTTTAAGGAGGTGGCCTAATGAAATTGAATCAGCTCCGATCACTTTCAGAATGGAGTATCGTCCATAGACGGCTTCTTCACCAACAACCAGAAATATCAGGGAAAGAATATAAAACCCATGAATACATTAAAAAAATTATTAAAGATTTAAATTTGAAAATATTGGATTATCCTTATCCAAGTTTGATAGCGTATCTTCCGGGAACAGTTGGGAATAAAACTATCGCATTGCGTGCAGATATTGATGCTCTCCCTATTCAAGAAGAAGGGGATAAAGATGGGTATATGTCTCAAATTCCTGGAGTTTCTCATGTATGTGGTCATGACGGCCATATTGCGATTTTGCTGGCAGCAGCTAAATGGATGTCGGAGAATCGCGGCTTAATCGAACCTAACGTAAAATTCATCTTCCAGTCAGCTGAAGAAATTACGCCAAGCGGTGCGCAAGAGCTGATTCAGGCAGGAATTTTGAATGATGTAGATGCAATTTTCGGCATTCACCTGTGGCAAGGGTTGGAAAAAGGGAAGATTGGATTGAATTACGGACCAATGATGGCTTCAGTGGATGATTTTGAAGTAACAATCGAAGCGAATGGCGGGCACGGATCTATGCCTCACGAAACTATAGATCCAATCTATATTGCCTCTCATATAATCCAGTCGTTCCAGGCGATTACAAGCAGGCAAATCAATCCTATGGAACCTGCAGTTATTTCGATTGGAAAGATTATCGGTGGAACCAACTACAATATCATTCCTTCAACCGTGAGGATGTTGGGAACCATGCGAACAGTGACTCCTGAAACCCATAGGTTTATCCAAGAACGTATTGAGCAACAGGTTGCTGGAATATGTTCAACTTTTTCTGCTACACACAAAGTTGACATCATCAAAGGAACACCACCGCTAATCAATGATGAAGAGCAGAGCCGATATGTAGAGCAGGTCATAAAAAGCTATATGGGAGAGGAAGCTTTTGCGTTAATGGGAATTACTATGGCCGCAGAAGATTTTTCCTTTTATCTGCAAGAAAAGCCAGGAGCTTTCATTTTTGTTGGGATAAAAGGAGAGAAAAGCAGATTTCCTCACCATCATGCAAAATTTGATTTGGATGAAGAAGTTTTTGAATCTGCGATTCAATTATTCATCAACATTGTTTTAGACTATCCATCTAATTAACTTTTGAAATTAGGAGGAAACAGATGTTAAAAGCGACTTTTCAAGATGTATTGATGGCAGCCACCAGGCTGAAAGGCCGGATCAACGAGACTCCGCTTATTTATTCTGATCAACTTTCTAAAGACACGGGTGCAGATATTTTTATCAAAATGGAAGCTTTGCAAAAAACAGGTTCCTTTAAAGTTCGTGGCGCATTAAATAAAATGGATGCATTAACTGAAGAAGAACAGAAACGGGGTGTCGTAACTGCTTCAGCCGGAAACCATGCACAAGCTGTTGCATACGCCACTAAGCTCAAAGGGATTTCAGCAAAAATCGTTGTGCCGATGTCAACACCCGAGACAAAATTAGAAGGCATCAAACGCTATGGTGGAGATTTGGTGATTCATGGCGATCTATACGATGAGGCAGAAGAACATGCACTACAACTTGCTGAAGAAACTGGAAGGGTGTTTGTCAATGCATTTGAAGATGATTTAGTAGTGGCCGGACAGGGAACTGCAGGATTGGAAGCTCTGTTGGAGCAGCCTGACGCGGATATTTTATTGATTCCAGCAGGTGGGGGTGGCTTATTGTGTGGAGTAGCGCTGGTAGCTAAAGCCATTAATCCGAACATTAAAGTTATTGGTATTCAAACAGATACTTCCCCGCCCTGGTATTATTCCTTTCAAGCAGGGGAGTTGGTGGATGTCGAGTATTCGCCCTCTTATGCAGAAGGGTTGCACGGAGGCATTACCGAAGGGAACTTCAATCTTGCGAAAGGAATCGTTGATGATTTCGTATTGGTTACAGAAGATGATGTCGCAAAAGCCATGTATTGGATGGCCAAACAGCATCATTATATGTTAGAAGGATCAGCAGTGGTGGGAATAGCAGCTTTGCAGAGAGGGCTCATACCGGATATTGCCGGCAAGAAAATTATCACTATCGCTACAGGCGGAAATGTGGATATCGGCAGGCTTGCACAATTTCATACTAAGTTTAAGGATCTTAGTATATAAAAAGGAAGAAAACAGAAAGTTGAAATCTCCTTCTTTAACTCTACTAGCTTGTTAATTCAAGATAAGCCACCAGCTAAGCAAGTGGTCTGCGTATTAAAAGAAAATAGCGGAGAAATATCTATAAACTTAAGTTAAAGGAGTTGTGTTATGAAAATCGATAAAGTCGAATTATTTGGAATCAGATTGCCCTTACATGAACCGTTTATCGTTTCCTATGACAAATACGAGGATATGCCTGCCATTTTAGTGAAAATAGAATTAGAGAATGGTGTCGTTGGGTGGGGAGAGGCAGTGCCGGATCAACATGTGACGGGGGAGACCTGGCATTCTGCTTTACAAGTTTTAGAACATGAGTTAGCCCCTTTACTTTCAGGCTTAAGCCCTTTTCAGATTGAATTGATTCATCAAAAGATGAATAAAAAAATCCTGGGGAATCCCTCTGCTAAAGCAGCAATAGACTGTGCACTATACGATTTGATGGGGAAAATCACAGAGCAGCCGGTCTATCAGCTTATAGGGGGAAAAACCCATGATTTTCTCGTGATGCCTCAAGTCATCAGCATTAAATCTCCGGATGAAATGGCGTCTGATGCTCGACGGATGGTCAGGAAAGGTTTCAGGAATCTAAAGATAAAAGTAGGAACGGATATGGAAACGGATATTGAACGAATTCGTGCCGTTCGAAATGCTATTCCGCCAGAAGTTAAGTTGCGTGTGGATGCCAACCAAGGATGGGATCGGACATCCGCCATCACTGTGATTGATCAGACAAAGGATTGTTTAGTAGAGTGGTACGAACAACCAGTTTTAGCAGATGATATTCTGTCACTTCAGGAGATTCGAAAGGTGTCCCCTGCAAAAATTATGATTGATGAAGGTATACACAGCACTCATGATTTACTGAATGTCATAAAAACTCGTTCAGCAGATATGGTCAACATCAAATTGATGAAAGCAGGAGGGATTTATCCCTCATTGGCGATAGCAAATATGGCAGAAGCAGCTGGACTGCCATGCCAAGTGGGGTCAATGGTAGAGTCTGCGGTAGGAACAATGGCGGGGGCTCATCTCGCTATTTCCAGAGGCATTATTCAAACCAATGAACTTGTGGGGCCGTTTATGATTTCACAGGATATTGGGAAGGTCTCATTTGAGGGCGACGTATTGAAATTCCCTGAATTGCCAGGACTAGGTGTTGTAGTGGACGAATCGCTTGTGAAAGAGTTGTCTGAAGTCCATATTATTATTTCGTGAAGGAGCATATCTATGAAAATAAAACCGTTTGCGATAGAAGAGTGGATGAATGAGTATGAAAATGATGCTGTATATAACCTTGCAGAGACTTGTGTGGATTCCCTGAGTATTGAAGAGTTGGTGACAATCGGAGGCCAGGATTACGATGCCTTCTTCCGAACAATTGCAGATAAGAAAATGACGTATGGCCACATCACCGGGTCACCGAAGTTCAAGAAGAACGTAGCAAAATTATATGAAAAAATGGAGCCGGAAAATATCCTTTCCATGAACGGAGCGATCGGCGCAAACTTTCTTGTACTTTATACATTGGTGGAACCGGGCGATGAAGTTATTTGTGTTGACCCAACGTACCAGCAGCTGCATTCAGTGCCGGAATCTTTTGGAGCTGAAGTAAAACGATTACGCCTTACTCCGGAAAATAATTACTTGCCGGATCTGGAGGAGTTAGAGTCGCTGGTAAATCCTAAAACGAAATTGATCATCATCAACAACCCCAACAATCCTTCAGGCTCTGTTATGGATGCTGCTTATCTTTCTGAAATCGTGGAAATCGCACGCAAGCACGATGCTTATCTGTTATGCGACGAGGTATATAGAGGCTTGTGGCAAAATCCGGAGACGGACATTCCGGCGATGGCGGATTTATATGAAAAAGGCATCAGTACAGGCAGTATGTCCAAGGCACTTTCCTTGGCCGGTTTACGCCTAGGCTGGATTGCGGGACCGAAAGAGTTGATTGAGAGATGTTTGATTCGTCGTGACTATACAACCATCAGCAATGGACGTATCGATGATCTGTTAGCGGCTCATGCATTGGAAAACTACGATGCCATCATGTCACGTAATTTGAAAATCATTCGCGATAACCTGCAGATTTTGGATGAATGGGTGGAAACAGAAGAAAAAATCACATATTTTAAGCCGCAGGGCGGAACAACTGCAATTCTTCAATACAGTGTTGATATTCCTTCTGAGCAATTCTGCATCGATTTATTTAAAGCAAATGGCGTTTTTTTAGCTCCAGGGGATTGTTTTGATTTACCAGGTAGCGTACGTATCGGATATGCCTGTTCAACGAAAGTGCTACAGAACGGATTGGAGAAACTTTCGGAGTATTTAAAGACTATAAATTAAGCGAAAAAGCAGTGGGGCGGAAATTTGCCCCACTGCTTTTTATTTTTGTGATTCCAGATAAGTAGCTGCAAAAACCTTTGCGATCATTTCCATAGCCGGTTCGTGAAAGTCAAACTTTTCATGGTGGTGCGGAAACGAATTTTCACCGTTTGCTGGGTTTGCGCCAACAAAGAAAAAGGCGCCGGGAATTTTCTGAAGGTAATAAGAAAAATCTTCTACCGGCATGATGGGTGCAATGTCCTTAAAACTCTCTTCGCCAAAAGAATCATTGACCGCTTGCCGAACGATTTCCACTTGTTCCGCATGATTCCATAGAGAGTCATATCCTTTTTCTATCTGAACATCGACTGTGCATCCGAGGGCTTGTCCAACTCCTGTAGCTACTTCTTTAATGCGCTGGCCACCCAATATGCGCAAATTCTCATCGAATACCCGGATAGTTCCTTCCAATACTGCCTTTTCAGGAATGACATTGTCCGCATCTCCAGCATGAAATTTGCCGATCGAGATGACGAGTTCCTTTAAAGGATCCGCGTTACGGCTTACAATGGATTGCAAAGCGACCATAATGTGACTGGCAGCTAATATAGGGTCGATACCTGTGTGCGGTTCTGCGCCATGAGTGCCTGATCCATTAACGACGATTTTAATCGCATCTTCAGAGGCTTGTAGGTAACCTTCGCGTCCATATACGTAACCACTGTCCATTTTCGATTGAAGATGGGCGCCATAAATTAAATCTACGCCTTCTAAACAATTGTCTTCAATCATAGCAGTAGCTCCGCCTGGTGATAGTTCTTCTCCAAATTGGTGAATCAGCACAATATTTCCTGCAAGTTCGTCTTTTACTTCGTTCATCGCTTTTGCAAATGCCAGCAATGCGGCGGTATGACCATCATGGCCGCAGGCATGCATTACACCGGGAACAGTGGATTTATAAGGTACCTCTTTGGCATCCTGGATGGGAAGAGCATCGAAATCGGCTCTGAAAGCGATGGTCTTACCAGGCTTGCCTCCTTCGATTTTTCCCACAACACCTCGTCCTCCGACGCCTCTGCGAACTGGAATGTTCAACTGCTCCAAATAATTTGCAATGAACTCAGGTGTTTCAACTTCTTGATGCGATAATTCGGGATGCATATGGAGATGGCGCCTTATATTTGTTATTTCAGATGAATCATTAGCAATGCTATTGAAAATTCGGTCTTTTAATGTCATTTCGGCATCTCCTTTTTACAAATTGTACTATAAAAAATTGTGAGATTGATATCGTTTCTCCAAATTAGTGATTAATGTTGAAATTCTCTATTGGCTTTCGATACACTGATCGAATTCAGCTATAGTCTGGAACCAACTTGAAAGAAAAAATACAAAAAGGCTAGGAGAAGGATGTGAAATAAATAGAGTTTTGTGTTGTAGTTACTTTGATTTTAATTATTTTATAGTGATCTTGACAACGTCTCCATTTAAAAGTAGAGAAGCTGCATGTGATGCAAAGCACGGTGAAGTTTAGAACTCTTATTCAGTGGAGTTATTAGAGGCAGTAATAAATAAGTTAGATATGAATCTGTTCACTCCAATTTCCTCACTTTCAATAAACTAGCCGTAGCCTAATAAAAGTGTCATATTTGTGAGGAAATTGGTCAATCTTATTTGTGGAAACCTGCTCTGTCCTAATTGTGATAAATTGTTCTCTCTAGATTAGCGTTTACAAATAGCCATGCTATACGACTATAAGTATAAAATTATTTATAAAAGTAAAAAAGAACTTGATTTAGCAATCAAGCCAATTATTAGTGACAAACTTTTCGAAGTATTATACTTTGTTATTCCTGATGTCGAGGACGATAAAAGATAGTGTGGATTTATTAATGAAAGGGTGCGATTGAAGATATGAGAGATTTATTCTCGTGTCTTTTTTTATGTATAAAGGAAGAAAAAGAGGGCAATGTCAGCAGCAGTTAAATTGGTTAAATTAACATGCCATTAGATTACAATATTCTTTTACGAGTGTTTTCCATAAATATATCAATTGGTTATAATAATAGAGGATTGTCGATGAGAGCGTAAAATATTTTGTGTAAATGAATAAATAGAAAAAGGAAGACCTTTTCTTGTAGAATTAAGTCACCACAACCAATTCACAGAAAAGAGGCCTTCCCTATGACTCAGTTTACAACAGATATCATGCAAGCTCTAGTAAAAAAAGAAGACATCTCCGAAGTTTTCCGGACACATCTAGAGGCGGCGGTCAATACGCTTCTACAAACCGAACTGACCGCTTTCCTGGATTACGAGAAATACGACCGCATTGGATTCAATTCAGGCAATTCCCGAAATGGCATTTACACGCGGACACTCCATACGGAGTACGGAGACTTAAACTTGTCGATCCCAAGAGATCGCAATGGTGAGTTCACTCAACAGACAGTTGCTCCATACAAGCGCTCGAACGACACGCTGGAATCCTTTGTCATCCACATGTTCCAAAAGGGCGTGGCGATGTCTGAAATCTCAGATCTGATCGAAAAGATGTACGGCCATCATTACACGCCTCAAACCGTTTCCAACATGACCAAAGCGATAAGCGAACAAGTCGAAGCCTTTAAAGCCCGCCCGCTGGATTCACGCTACGTATGTGTTTATTTGGATGCGACCTATATTGCCCTCAAGCGCGATACTGTCTCCAAAGAAGCAGTCTATATTGCGGTCGGCATCCGGGAGGACGGCTCGAAAGAAGTCCTCGCCTATACAGTCGCTCCCACGGAATCCGCATTTGTGTGGGAAGAAGTCCTGTTGGACTTGAAAGAGCGCGGTGTCGAAGAGGTGCTTCTGTTTATCTCCGACGGCTTGAAAGGAATCACGGATCGCATCTTCGCCGTATTTCCTGACGCAAAGTATCAGGCGTGCTGCGTGCATCTGTCGCGCGGCATTTCCCACAAAGTCCGCGTCACCGATCGACAGGAGATTCTCGATGACTTCAAATCGGTCTACCGGGCAGAGAGCCAGGAACTGGGCGAAGAGGCGCTGAAAGCCTTTGTCGAGAAATGGAAAACTGCCTATCCCAAAGTGACGAAATCACTGGAAGCGAATCCCTTTATTTTCACCTTCTACACCTTCCCCAAATCCATTTGGCGAAGCATCTATTCAACGAATCTCATCGAGTCGTTTAACAAGAAAGTGAAAAAATACAGCAAACGCAAAGAACAATTCCCCAACGAAGATTCCTTGGACCGCTTTCTGGTTTCCCAGTTCGAAATCTACAACCAGAACTTTTCCACTCGCTGCCATATCGGATTCGATCAAGCTCGTGCAGAGCTGGCTGAAATGTTCAAGCAAGCTTAATGGATATACATACAAGAAAAGGATTTACTTATTTACACATAATTATTGACGGTCTCCTGTACATTTCAAGCATAACAATCCTAAAATCAAGAAGACTTCTATTTATGAAGTCTTCTTTTATATTTTTCACTATAAATGTATCTTCTTTTATTTCCTGATTTTTACCTTCCATAAGAAGTCGCCTTTAGCAAACACTATACCATTCTCTGCTGTCCCGAGATATTCATTCCCTAATGTATCGATTAAATATAATTTGAAATTAAAATCTAAATCAGAATGTCCGTATTCATCCATTTCTAATCGTATACAGTCACTTGATTCAAAGCCAAATGCGAAAGGCTTGGTTACTTCATCTTTAGGGGAGATGGCCAAACGGAAATCCGCACCAGGAATGTGACGAGAATGTCCGAATAGCCGATGCTGTGAGCGCATTTTTTTTGAATCCCATACTTCTAAGTAGCCTTTGTAAATAGTAATTGGGAAGTCTGTGCAGTTTCTAAAGGAACACTCTAGTGTTGCGCATCCACTTTCAACATCAGTTGCACTCAAGAAACGATCAAGTATATGGATTTCGAACTGTCCTTGTTTATAGAAATAATCAAAGTCTGAACGCAATGCGAAATCATTTTTGCTTCCTCGGCGAATATAACATAGTCCTTTATTTAACTTCCCATAATCCTTCTTAAGTAGATATGGTTGTGATTTGGGTTCTACAATTTCAAGTACTGCTAACAAGCAATCATTATAAGTAAGATAGTTTAGATGACAAGTAAGTTGAGGTTCAATGTTTTCGAATATCAATTCTTGATAGGTAGCTGCATCCACTGGTTCTTTAACATCGAATAGTTTTTTTTCCTGTCCAGCTGTTTCCTTCACCCCAAATATGATATAACGAGAACCGGTTATTTTTGCATTTGCCATTGCCAATACGTCTTTTAACAAGTTTTCGTAATTTGCTTTAACATATAAACCTTTCTTGAAATCTAAATATTCATTTTCTGGTTTGTTAATTAAACTCCTTAATAAAATTATATCCATATTTTTCCTCCATCTGAATAATATTAGCTTAACATTTTAACTAGAGTATTTTAACAATTAATTTTTATAATTTCTTAATTTAAGCTATCAAAAACGATGGTTTTTGATAGGAGAGAGAAGAAGGTGAAAACCTTCTTCTTTTTTATAATCTTTTTATATCAAAACTCATTTCAAAAACTATACATCTTAAACGAATGTATTTGATATAATTAATCTGATAATGAAAGAGGGAAGGAGAGGATTTTATGATTATCGGATATGCTCGAGTCAGTACGATTGATCAATCGTTAAATTTACAATTGGATGCCTTAAAAGAATTTGGCTGTGAAGAAATCTTTCAGGAAAAATTATCAGGAGCAAAAGATGATCGACCGGAATTATTGCAAGCGATTAAGATGTCGCGTGCCGGTGATAAATTTGTTGTTTATAAATTGGATAGATTGGCCAGGTCAACAAAACGGTTGATTGAGATAGCGGAACTACTTCGAGAAAAAGGGGTAGAGTTTGTTAGTATCCAGGATAACATTGACACAGGGACAGCAGCGGGCAAAGCAATGTTTGGGATGCTTTCCGTTTTAGCAGAATTTGAACGGGATATTATTCGGGAACGAACAATGGCAGGATTGAAGGCCGCACGTGCAAGAGGAAGAAAAGGGGGACGGCCAAAAGTAAATCAGCAAAAGTTGAATCAAGCAATGGCTCTTTACCATTCACAGCGAATGAGTGTTAGAGAGATACAGGAAGCTACGGGAATTTCTTCAGCTACCTTATATCGACGAATTAATGAAGAAAAATTTACTAATCAGTAAATCGATTACTGTGTTATGAATAAGTCGTTTATGCGAAAAATGAAATTGTCCTTTATAGGAAGTAAAGACACTGAGAAAATGCTGTGTTTCCGTAAATAATGATTGATAAAACCTCAAAACTTTAAGGTTATGGAATTTAACTGGCTTTTTGGATGGCGGCTTAGTATATTTATTATTGAGATTACAAAAGTCAACGGATGTACTGACATGTTTTTACCAAAAATGTCCAAATTCAACTAAATGCAAAAACGAAAATTTTCATTTGAAAGTTAGGTGATTCAGATGGTTTCGTCAAAAGATGTTGCAAAATACGCCGGGGTTTCGCAAACTACTGTTTCTCGAGTGGTGAATACGCCGCATTTGGTGAAAAAACCGACCCTCCAAAAGGTGATGGCGGCAATCGATGCGCTTAATTATATCCCGGACGCTAATGCCAGGTCGCTCGTCCAGAAACGGACGCATACGATTGCGTTGATTTCGGGGCCGTTGAGCAATCCGTTTTTTGTGGAAACGACCACTGCGATAGTGAATGTGGCAAACGCCAATGGCTTCAGAATCAATGTGCATTTTTCAAATGATCAAAACCTTGCAGAACTGTACAATGTAATTTTT
The DNA here is from genome assembly GCF_030407825.1 of Planococcus notacanthi. Taxonomy (NCBI): domain Bacteria; kingdom Bacillati; phylum Bacillota; class Bacilli; order Caryophanales; family Caryophanaceae; genus Planococcus; species Planococcus notacanthi. The sequence goes on from NZ_JASDCQ010000001.1 coordinate 850,790, forward strand.
GAAAATAAAGTAGACGGCATTATTTTGTCGTCGATTTTATTGGATGATCCGGCTTTTGAGAAGCTGGAGAAATCCGGAATTCCATTCATCACGTTTAACAGGAAACACAAAAGCGATAAATATTTTGTAGAAATGGATAATGTGCAGGCCGGCTATTTGTCGGCAGAGCATTTACTTTCGCTCGGGCATGAAAATCTTTGCTGGATCGGTGGACCACTGGAAATGAGTACGTTCAAAGGCCGCTACGACGGCTTTTTGAAAGCGGCAGAAAAGCTTGAAGCACAAGTGAAACCTGAACGAATTTTCATTACCGATACCTCTGCAGAGGACTTGTATCAAACATTTTTGACATTGGAGAGTATGGCTGAGAAGCCGACAGCCATCATTTCTGCTACTGATGCCATCGCACTTCATATGATGGATTTTTACATTTCAGCAGGATATCGGGTTCCGGAGGATATTAGCATCATCGGAATTGATAACGTCGCAACGAGCCGTCACGCCTCAATCCAGCTGACGACTGTGGGCATTTCTTCAACTGTGGGCCTGGGGCAGCTGGCCATCGAAAAACTGATACATATGATTCAGCAAAAAAATAGTTCTTGTATTCGCATTACGGAAAATGTTAGACTATTTGAAAGAAACACAACTCTCGAAAGAAAGTGACTTTTCTTTTTAACTTTTAAATGGTTACGTAACCATTTTGGAAGCTAAAAGATGAAGACGCTTACAAAAATGAATAACCTTGTACGACACAGCGGTCCCTTAAATCCAGCAGAGAAGAGGAAAAGTTATGAAGTGGAAAGAACGCAAGTTCGGAGAAGAGTCACCTTATATTCCAGCTGGACCATTTAAAATTCGATTACCGTTTATTCATTATCGCTTTGAATGGCCCGATTATGTACAGGGGCTGTTAATGTGCGCCGTCGATTTGGCGGCGATTCCGTTATTGATCGAATTGCTAGGCATGCCTTTTGAAGTGGCACTCGCCATTGTTCTACTTAACGGCGTATTTTATTTATTGCACCATCTACTTGGAGACCCGGCCATTCCCGGTTGGATTACTCCGGCTATCCCGTTAATCATGTTGTACTGTACGCAATTCCCAGAAGGCCCCGAGAGGGTGCACGCATTGATAGCGTTTCAAATGACGCTAGGGATACTCTCGATTTTACTGGGAACCACCGGATTGGCATCGAAAGTCGTTACGAGTATTCCATCAGCCATTAGATCCGGCGTCATTCTAGGAGCAGGATTTGCCGCTGTGGTATCCATTTTTGAAGTGGGCGGCCGTTTTGATAGTTTTCCTTGGACGATTTCCATTGCAGTCGGAATCGGTTTCTACCTGCTGTTCTCGAAGCATTTCGATAAACTGAAAGCTACCAACCATTTCTGGGGAATAATCGGCAAGCTTGGAATTTTCCCGATTATCATTATTGCAATCATCATTGCACCTTTATTTGGCGAGGCACCATGGCCAACAATCGAATGGGGCTTCGTTTCGCCTGATTTTATCGGTTTATGGACGGGTTATACATTGTTCGGATTAGGATTTCCGCCATTGATGCTGTTTGTAACAGGAATTCCAACCGTATTGGCAGCATATATCGTGTTGTTCGGCGATGTCCTCCAGACCCGTGCTTTGGTGAAAGAAGCGGATCTGTCACGGCCGGATGAAAAATTGGATTATAACGCGAACCGCGCCCACATGATTTTTGGAGCAAGAAACTCTATCATGAGTGTCATCGGACCCGATGTTACAATGGCCGGTCCGTTATGGGCAGCGATGCAGGTGGTAGTGGTTCAGCGCTTCAAGGACGGAAGAAAAGCGATGGATTCTTTCTTTGGTGGCGTCGGCTCGTTCCGTTGGGGTACAAATACTGGGTTATTGTTGCTGCCGATTGTCAGCCTCGTTGAGCCGATTCTTGGCATAGCGCTGGCATTGACGCTTCTAATTCAGGGCTATGTCAGTGTGAAAGTCGGGATTCTGGAAGCCAGAAGCCAGAGCGACTTGGGAATTGCCGGCATTATCGGGGCAGTCCTTGTCATAAAAGGAGCCGCGTGGGCATTTGCCATCGGTATCGGTTTGTGTTTGCTGATTTACGGAAGAGACTTCTTTAAGAATGAATCCGACGAGACATTTACGAAAGATCTGGAAGTGAAACAAGAAAAAGAAATAACTGAAGTGTAAATGAGAGGATGTCTATCAATGAAAAAGAAATTATATATCGGCGGAGAGTGGAAAGAAGCAGCGGAATATGCAGAACTGTTCTCCCCTTACTCGAGGGAAAAGATTGCTGAGATCCCACAAGCTGCAAAGCACGATATCGAAGAAGCGATTGAGGCAGCCGACAGCGCGAGAGCCGAAATGGCCGCGTTGACTGCATATGAGCGGGCAGCGATCCTGGAGCAATTGGTCTCCTCATTTATCGAACGCAAAGAAGAAGCAGCCCACATTATCTCATTGGAATCAGCAAAACCGCTGAAATATGCGATGGCGGAAATTGACCGCACCATTGAAACGTATAAATTTGCGGCCGAAGAAGCGAAACGCTTGACCGGTGAAATGATTCCGATGGACGCGGCAAAAGGCGGCAGCGGCCGCCTGGCGTATACGTTGCGCCAGCCGATCGGCGTGGTCGCTGCCATAACGCCGTTTAACTTTCCGCAGAATTTGGTGGCCCATAAAATCGGGCCGGCCATTGCGGCAGGCAATACGGTAGTGCTGAAGCCGGCTTCACAAACGCCGCTGTCCGCCGTGTTTTTAGCGGAACTTTTGGAGCAGACGGATTTGCCGAAAGGCGCATTCAATCTCGTGACGGGCGGCGGCCGAGCCGTTGGCGATGTACTGGTTGAAAGCGATAAAGTCGAAATGATCACATTTACCGGCAGCCCGGCTGTCGGCAAAGGCATCCGCAACAAAGCCGGATTGAAAAAAGTGGCACTTGAACTGGGTTCCAATGCCGGCCTCTTGGTGGATGAAGGGGCAGACCTCAATACAGTGTTGGAAAAAGCAGTCTTAGGAGCGTTTTCCAATCAAGGACAAGTCTGCATTTCATTGCAGCGAATTTATGTAATGGAAAGTTTGAAAGAAGAATTTCTGTCGCGTTTCCAAGCTGCGACGCAGAAACTCGTAATTGGCGACCCGTTCGACCCGCAATCTGATCTTTCCGCTATGATCTCTACACAGGAGCAGGAACGCGCAGCGAGTTGGGTTCAAGAAGCCGTAGACGCGGGAGCAACATTGGTCGCCGGCGGCAACGTCAAAGACAATGTGTTCCAGCCGACGATCCTTGCAGATGTGGCGGCCGACTCGAAAGTGTCCTGCCAGGAAGTGTTTGCGCCCGTCGTGATTGTAAACGGGATTGAATCCATTGAACAGGGAATCAGCGAGATCAATAATTCTGTTTATGGTTTGCAGGCGGGAATATTCACGAATGACATAAAAACTGCCTTCCGGGCGTCCAAGGAATTGCAGGTTGGCGGCGTTCTGATCAATGATATCCCGACGTTCCGTGTCGACCAGATGCCGTACGGCGGCGTCAAGGAAAGTGGAAACGGCAAAGAAGGACTGAAATATGCGATTGAAGAAATGACGGAAATGAAACTGGTCGTCTGGAATCAATCTTAATAGAGGAAATAATAAAGATACTTTTAGAGGAGTGAAAGATATGTCGAGCAAAATAACGTTTATGCCAGTCAGTTATACCGGATGGGGTTCATTGGAGCATTTGGTAAGCGAGGCCGAACGGTTGAATGCCAGCAACATCTTAATCGTGACGGATCCCTTTTTAGTAGAGTTGGGAATGACGGACAAAATCGTCGAACCGTTAAAAGCGAAAGGATGGGAGACGAGCGTTTATACGGAAGTTGTGCCGGAGCCTCCACTCGCGGTCGGCGAAAAACTGGTAGAATTCACCCGGAAACACAAATTTGATCTGGTGATCGGATTGGGCGGGGGAAGCGCACTCGACCTGGCGAAGTTGGCCGGCGTCCTGGCGACCCATGACGGCAACGTCGCAGACTACCTGAATTTGACGGGTAGCCTGTCGCTTTCCGACAAGGGGATACCGAAAATTCTTATTCCGACAACATCTGGAACGGGGTCTGAAGTAACGAACATTTCCGTGTTGTCGCTGGAAACCACAAAAGATGTTGTAACACATGATTATTTATTGCCGGATGTGGCAATCATCGATCCGGCGTTGACGGTTTCATTGCCGCCGAAAGTGACAGCCGCAACCGGAATTGATGCATTAACGCATGCAGTGGAAGCGTACGTGTCGGTCAACGCCAATCCTGTGACAGATGCCTTTGCTTTACAGGCGATTCGCCTGATCAGCAGCTCCATCCGGACAGCTGTGACGGATGGAGAAAATAAACAAGCCCGGACGGATATGAGCTACGGCAGTTATTTGGCTGGTTTGTCATTCTTCAATGCCGGCGTTGCCGGGGTTCATGCGCTGGCGTATCCGCTGGGCGGCCAGTTTCATGTATCACACGGCGAATCGAATGCTGTTCTTTTGCCATATGTGATGGGCTATATTCGCCAAAGCTGCGAAAAGCGGATGAAGGACATTGTGGAAGCGATGGGCTTCAGCACCGCTCAACTATCGCAGGCACAAGCCTCCTACAAATGTGTTGAGGAATTGAAGCGGCTGGTTACCGATGTCAATATCCCGTTAACGCTGAAAGGCTTCGAAATCCCTGAAGATTCGCTAGAAAGCCTGGCGGACGCCGGCATCGAGCAGAAGCGGATTTTGGCAAGAAGCCCGATGAAACTGGAACGCCAAGACATCCTGGCTATTTACCAGGCAGCTTATGCGGGAACCATAACAGAGAAATAAATCTTAAAACTGAATCATGGAATTTTTCTGCCCCGGCATTATCGCAATCGACAATGCCAGGGTTTTTTTATGTGGGATCAAGACCGCCATCGTGCGTTTCATTTATAACTGTTTTGGCAAGAGTTATGCAATGTTATATTGATAAGAGAGTTTGTGCCAGTTTATCAACGTTCGAAGAGACGGTATAATCAACTTATCGAATCTGGTAAAGCAGTTATAATAGATGAGAAGTCTGCAAAATTAATTGATGATGTAGAATTCAATAGTCCGAGCACACCGGCTGCTTTATGTTCGGGGCATTCTCAAAATGGATGAGTGTTTTGGGAAGGGTTAGATGAGAAAAAAAAGGAATATAGAAAGAATGTCAAGACTACTCAACTGTAGCCTTGGCATTCTATATTTTAAGTTTCTTCTATTATAATGTGTTAACCGTTTCTCCTTCGAGGGCTTTTACCAATTTGTAAAAACTGGTCTTTTTAACTCCAGCTTCTCGCATGGCCTCTACTGCTGTTAGCTCTCTAGCTCTCCATTTTCTATAAACATCTTTAAAATCATCTGAAACAAGAACCGGAGTCCTACCAAACTGAATGCTATTTTGCGGTGCCAAGTCGATTCCTTCACGCTGCCGTTTCCTAATGTGCCCTCATCCCTCTTCTGCAATTCAGGAAAGAATCTGCAAAACCAAATCCGCAATAAATGTCTTCATACCTTCTATATATTGAGTGGTATCGAGCAATGGCATATCAACCACAACAATATCAGCTTCGATATTTTTCGTTAAGTCGTTCCATTCCTGGAGAATCTCTACTTTGTCCCAACCAACCTGATGTAAGGAATAAGTATAGAAAATATCTGTTTTCGAACAGTCCGTTTGAGTAATTGAAAGTTTATGTTCGAAACTCTCCCTACTTTGCTTGTCCAGATAAATATCCCGATCGTTTATCCCGACGTTTCTCTTAGCTTCCAGTAGGCGGCATTCATTTTGATGTTTGCTGCTGACACGTGTGTAATTTAATTTGTGATGTTCTATAGATCTAACTTTCTAAACGATTGTTCCTATTCAATATGACTGAAAAGCGTTCGCAAACATGTATGCAAATCGGCGAACGTTCGTAAAGTGTTTTAGTACGTTTACGAACGCTTTTTTTGGCCATTTTTAGCTGTTTTCAAACCGTTTGTATAAGTGTACTTTTACGAACGGTTACTTGTCTCGTGAAATTAAAATATCAATCATAAACCAGCTAATCTATAGGAGTGATGATAATTTATAAATAAATTGGTATCTTACTTAATAAATAGTTCGAAAAAACCAATAATTGTAAATGGTCTTAATGATATAATTAAATTACTACATAGAGAGGTGTGATTCATATGAAAAACTCAAAAATATATAAGGTGATTGAAAAGTAGATTGATTTAATCTTCTTTTCAGTAATAAGAATAAAAAAATGAAAAGAGGACACGTATGTATAAAGATGAAGAATTAGCAATTCGCCCTGTGAATGAGACAGACCTGCCCGTACTTTGGGAATTAATCTACAAAGAAGATGCGCCAGAATGGAAAAAATGGGATGCTCCCTATTTCCCTCATAAATCTAAGCCTTACGAAAAATTTCTCGAAACGGCACCAACGTTGGTGGATAAAGAGAGTTTTTGGGTTATTACAAGCAACGATATAGTATGTGGGATTGTCTCCTATTACTTTGAAGATGAACAATCTAACTGGTTAGAGGTAGGAATTGTCATTCATGAAGGCCATAACTGGAATAAAGGGATAGGAACTCGTTCTCTGAAACTCTGGCTTAATCATATTTTTAACTCATTACCAGCTGTAAGGGTAGGATTGACTACTTGGTCCGGCAATGAAAGAATGATTCGAGTTGGAGAGAAATTAGGGATGCAACTAGAAGCTCGCATTAGAAAAGTACGTTTTTACAAAAATAAATATTATGATTCTATTCGTATGGGAATTTTAAGAGAAGAATGGGAATCATTGAATTCTACTGTGAAAATTTAAAAATGAAAAAGGACTGCCAGTGAATTAAACCTCCAATAATGGACACTTAAAAAGTGACCCTATTGGAGGTTTTTCCAATAGCATTTGATAAGACCTTATCACTTTTACTGAAAGAGCAGCTCGAGGGGGATGTAGTGCAAGTTCCGCATCGAATGTTTTCCGTCATTTGCGAAAAGCAGTAATTAATATTTCTAATGATTAGTTTACATATCCCGAATTATCGGAAGTCTCCTAATTAAAGAGAAAGAAGATGCTATTAACTCAGCATCTTCTTTCTCTTCTTAATGGCTCTTATAATTTGTAATTCGTAAAAATTCGAAGACAAATATAGAACTGTGATCTCGATCTATGTTCTTTTTATCGTCAAGTTCATTTAGAAAGTTGTTTAACTTTAGGAGCTCTTCCTATTTGGCTATTAGAATTCCTGCTACTTCTGATAGCCTACCGCAGAGATTTTATTCAAAACACACCAATTACGATTAAATAGATACCGAATAATATAAAAAGCGAACCGCTTATGATCAAAAACAATTTTAATAGCCAGAAATTTACGATTGGTGGAAGGAATAGTGTATTTTGAAATCCGCTAAAATCATCTGTCTCAAGAAATCTTTTTTTCTTTATGTAGACTATTCCTGCTACTAAACAAGCAACCCCCAGGAGTAGGGTTATTATACCCGAACCATATTGATCGGAATTCAAAGAAATTCCTCCCTTATCATTTTTTCAGCCTCTAACTTCCGGTAACTTGTGATATGTAAACTGGTTCATTTACTTTTAAAAGAGGCTTATGCTCTTTTCTCTTTTTTTGATTGATAAGTAGATGTTGCCAATTGTATTTTGATCAAATCCTCTGCAGAAAATTCAAAATGGACACAGTTATTTTGTGTAAGTTCTCCTCATCTTATCTATGGATTAATCTCTTCAATAAAAAATTCTTCCGTTGTAAAATCCTTTTTAATTTCCTCAATTAATTCTTCGTTTCGATCTAGAAAATTAAGGTCGGAGGATATTGTGTCCTCTTCTAACTCTTGAGGGAAAAACCAGAGAATGACATCTTCGACATCGTCTTTAGAAATATAGTCTGTCAATGGATAAACTGCTAACGGGTCTTCGTATTCTGGATACCATGAACCTGCTAAGTATTTGACCTCTTCATTTTTAACGAGGCCGTAAGTGTATTCCGAATTTTCCGGTGCGTGTAGAAATGCAATTGTATGGTTTAGATTTACATCAAACACATTCAGGTTGGTAGGAAAAATTTCGAAGTCTGTGTAAAATATGTTAAACAAGAAGCGCCGCTCGGTGGTCATGAGTGCAACGGAAAGCGCCCCATTTTCATCTATCAGGATTACATGTTCCTCGTGTACCATAGGAATAAGTGTAGCATCTGTTGATTGTTGCAGTTCTTCGAATGCGCCCTCTGGAGTGGTGTGATACCCAGTTACAAGAAAGATAACAAGGATTATTACAACAACCACGCTAATCCATAAAAGAGTTTTTTTCATTTTCCGCCTCCTCAATTCAAATAATTAACAGTAAAAAAGTATAGGATTCTTCTCTCTATTTATAGGATAGAGAAGTAAATTCGAAGTTTTTCACATTATTTCCCCAATCTATCGTTTGTATACCGGTAGTTATTCCATCTGGATTCTTATACCCAATCTTTAGATCGTCTTTTTTAGCCCCTGCTAATCTCCATTCTACACCTACAACGAAATGATATTTCAAACCCGTAGTGTCAGAATTATAGTCAAACCTAATTCCGACCGGATGTCTGTTATTTAAAGCATTTCTATATTTCAAACTATTGTTATAAGAACTTAAGTGTGGGTCTTTGACTTCTGTATAACTCCATGTTGATGTTGCAGTTTCATTTATATGTTTTATCATCCCGTTGGATAATTGCCGTAATGTTGATCCTGCAAGTCCAGCCCCCATGTCACTACGCATGTTGTTTATAAGTTTACCTACTTTTTGATCATAAGAGGTTCCAGAAAAATAAGTTTCATCTCGAATATTAAATTTACGGACATCGTGGTAATAGTCCATTATCATGGCAGCTGTTGTGGGTCCGCATGCCGATTTTGGAAAGTTTACATATGGCCCTCGTTGATAAAATCTTTCTACCAATAACGTTTGACTATAAGAGGTTGCTGCAGATGTCACTACACCTGAAACTATTTCTCCGGTTATTGGATCTATTATTGTATCTTCGTAACTGTCTTCGACTATTATTTCTTCTGGAGTACTATCTTCTTCTACTGTTTCATCAAAAGCACTTTGCTCATCAGCTATTGAAAACGAAGAAGCTGGCTCAAGGGGAGTTTCACTTAATAATTCATCCCAAAATTCATTTCTTTCATTGTCCTTATCAAAAGGTTCCAAAGCGCCCCGTTCTAAATCCTCAGATTCAGCTGTGACATCTTCTAATAACATTTGTATTTCTGCTTCATCTTCACTCAACGTATCGACTAAAGTCTGTTTTTCTGTAATTGCATTTCTACTCTGAGCACTTAAGTTATTACCTGCTTTAATCTCAATAATTAATTTTTCTTTTTTTATTTTAGTTTCTTTCTGTACAGCTTTAAATTCTTTTTTTTGTTGATTAAACAATTCGACTTGTTGTTTTTTACTATCTTGAAACCATGCTTTCAACTCTTCAGTATTATTTAAGAAAACCACAGCACCAGGTCCTAAATAATAAGCTTTTTTATCTCCTTTTTCTTTAAAATCGGTTGGGAAATTGCCTTCCTCGCTATACTCATTAATTGGATTTAAAGAGTCAACAGCCGTTACTATATAATAACCATCATCGTTTTTTACTGTGAAGTAGTAAGCGACAAGAGTATCATCAACATCATACAAAAATTCTTGTAGAATAAGCTCTTGATCAGCGTGTTTTAATCCATTATCTCTGATATATTTTTCTAAAGCTGAAGTAGCAATTTCAGGACTGATAATTTCTCCGCCTGAACTTACTTGTTTATTTATAGAAACTGGCGACGATGTAGGAACTGTGGCATACGAAGATTGAGAAAATGTGAATATAGAAATAAATACTAACCCCATTGCTAATGACTTTTTCAATAAAGCACTTCCATTATAACTAAATTTTGGTTTTAATATAGTCTAATGGTATTGGTTCAAATAGTATACATAAATTAAAAATAATTTTTATTTATAAATTTATGATGTTTTTTTGACTTTTAATGTACTTTAATCTAATTAATTTGATGATTGAGATGTAATATAGATTTTATAAAACGAGAGTTAGATCAAACGGGTAAATAATTATAGAAACTGATTAACAAAGGCTACACCTTTGAGAAGGTGGCAACTTCTTTTAGAGTTATATATAAATTGTAAATAAAAAAAGAGGGGCGAGTGTTCGATGACTCCAAGTGAAGTAAGTTCTAAACTAAAAATCCAACCCTCTACTTTGCGAAAATATTCTTCTTTGCTTGAACATGAGGGCATTCAATTCAAACGAACACATAAAAATGCCCGTCTCTACACAGATAGCGAGTGTATAGCGATTGAAGGCATCATAGCGACAGTACATAGCGGTAAGAAATCGCTTGAAGAGGCTGTCATAGAAGCCTCTAGTGGTTTAAAAAAGAGCGTCTCCGTAGCGCCACGCGAGCGCGATAGCGACGACATAGCAGCTGCTACGTTAAATGAAGTCAAAGAGCTGAAAACCCAGTTGCAGCAACAAGAAGAGCGCCAAAAAGAACGGGATATCATGTTTGTAGAAGTCCTGGAGAAAATGCAGCAGAAGATCGATCGGATGGAAGCGCAACAGAAGCAGTTACTTGCACCAGTACCGGAAGAACCGGAGTTAGATGCGCCAGAATCGTCCTCACAGCAACCAGAAAGCGAACCTGAAACGGTCACACCTAAAAAAGACACACGAAGTTTATGGGCAAGAATCTGGAACAAATAAAAGTCGCTAATTTAAGGGATTTGAATGTAACTTATGTGCAGTTAAGTTACATTCAACTATACATATAAGACGTTACTAAAAAGTTAAAACTATAGATTAGAGGGGCAGCTATGGATGAGTATAAAGTTGTTAAAAGTATCATTGATGAATGGGACCCGATTGGTTTATTGGACCCAGAAGGCCCTGAGAACGAATACAACCCTGAAATCAAAGATATTGTTGCACTCTTGCCTAATGTGGAATCGGTTGATGAACTTGCATTAAGAATCCGGCAAGTTTTCATAAAATGGTTTGAGATTTTTTTATCAATCGAAAAGTGCTATCCGATAGCTTTGAAAATATGGGAAGCTGCTAAAAAAACATAAGCTACTTATTATTGATTTTGAATGTAACTTAATGTGAATTAAGTTACATTCAAAGATATTTAATACGTTAAAGCTAGAAGCCTAAAAGTGCAGTAAGTGAAAAAAGGAGAGGAATTATATGGAAAGTATTTTTCTTTTTATTGGTGTATACCTCGTCCCAATTTTGAGTATTATATTTTGCCTTAATCTTGTGACTATAATCAAAAAGGTGAAAAAGGACGAGCAAACAACGGTTAATACAATTTGGCTCACAACATCGTTTGTATTAATTACATGGAGTATCGCTATTATGGCTTTTGTAGGAGTCTAATAAAATAGCTAGAAGTGAATGTAACTTATTAGCAAGTAAGTTACATTCAAAAGCCCTCCATTGTGCTGGAGGACTTTTTTCTTGCTCATTACTTTTTAATCGATCTTTTTTTATATTTTATCGTATAAAAAATATGCCATTAAAATTATGCCTATGATCATCACTACAAATAACAGGCCGAACTGCCTGAGCTTTATTAGCTGAAAGAGCCGGAAGACAAAAGTGATTAATACTACAACAAAAATTATATTGATAAAAACGTCGCCTACAAATGAGGGATTGAACAACAGGAGACCAAATCCAATTATCGCCAACCCGATTACAATATAATCAAAAGTACTTCTTTTACTATCCATAGTTAATCTTCTCCCTTTTTAAAAAAATTTTGTATTTACTTTCACCGTTAAAAATCAAGACCTTGAGCAAAGTAATAATAAAGACTGATTACCAGACTCCCAACAAAAGAGGCAAGTAGAATTTTCAAGTTGTTCTTTTTGGTAAAACCATTTCTCATGATTAAAATTTCACTTCCGATATTCAGGAGGACCATAAGAACGAATATGCTAAAAAAAATAATGATAAAGTGCATGTGTTTTCCTTCTTTCAGTTTTATTAGTTTCTTAATATACTAATAAACTTCCAGGATAGTTTCATTTTTTCTAAAAAAAAGGATTTACAAAGCTTTTTCTATTGGTTTTGAATGTAACTTAATCATAATTAAGTTACATTCAGTTTATTGATTACAGAGGCTTTTATTCTTCTTTTTGTCTATCACTCTATTCACTTGCCGGCTCAATTACCTTTCCGTTTTCATCGTAAAGCGTAAAGGTAAGAAAAGTCTCTTTTAAATCTTCAGGGAGTTTTTTGTATACCAAAAACGTTGCATCTTCAGGAATAGGTGAAGTGAAACTGAAGTCCTCATCGGTAAATTCAGATTTCGCCGTAATGTGATCGATTTGTAAATCCGGGTTTTTTCCAGCCAGAATACCATACACGCCTTGATTCGTTTTAAGGTCACGGTATTTGACAATATTCGTTCCTGCACCTGATTCTACAATTTTGAATTGTCCATTCCACCCTTTAAGCAAGTGTGCATACCCCACATATTTATCTGCTGTCTCAAAAAGCACAACGTACGATGTAGTATGGTTGATCTGTGTCATTTTCAGGATTTTAATTTCAATTTCCTCTTCACTTCCTCTACTTTCCCATGTCGTCAAATCAGCATGGATAGACGCTCGATTGTCTTTAACAGAATACTGATTAACATAAAATACTGTATAACCAACACCAATTACTAGAATACATAAAAGAGCAAACAACAACTTCTTCTTCATTTTTTACCTCCATCGGATTTTGTAGGATACCCGTCCATTCTTGCACTTTTTTCGTTTGTACTGGTCATATTAGAAATCACCTTTGTCAGCACTCATTATACCAATCATTTCCAATGAAAAAGTTATTTTAAATTAGCTATTCATAATTTTTTCTTGATTTTGAATGTAACTTAATGGCAAGTAAGTTACATTCAAATGCCCAATTCATAGGGGCTTGCAAAAAAATAAAATAACCTCATCGATTTTTAAGTTATACTAATTTTTAGAAATAGAGGGGGTTATTGGAATGGAAAAAACGCTGGTCATTTACATTGCTTTCGGTGCAGCCATCGGGTTCTTTTTCGGGAGGATTTGGGAGGCTATTGCGGCAATGGTGCTCATTTACATTGCGCTCAGAATCGATCACCTTATAAAAAAATTCGAATACAGAAGATAATTTATCTAAATTCACTAAATTCAAAGTCGCATTCGAAAAAGCGTACGGCTTTTTATTGAATCTGCAGGCAATATGCGGACAGTTGAGTGACATTCGGACAGTTATTGAGGACAAGTAAGAAGGAGGATTTACGTGAAAAATAGCTTTTTGAACTCATTTAAGTTGGTTGTAGTTTTCTTTTGTTTAGGTGTCTTAGCTTTAATACTAGGTGTAAACGGGGAAGCAGTGGCCATATTTATTTCGAGACCTTCGGGTGCCGGGTCATGGACAACATCTGAAAGCATGATGAATGGATTTATATATATACCTACAGCTATTGGCGTTTTTTTCTTTGCACTAGCTACCATTGTTTTCACAATTTCTTATAAAAAAGTGCAAGAAAAATGAATATATAAATCTTTCCAAGAACTCATTCTTATTTATTTTTAAGAAGCTGCAGGGGAAAGTCCTTGTTTCGATAACTTTTTTATTTGAAGTAAAGAGTATGAATCTGAATGTAACATAATGGTAAGTAAGTTACATTCAAAACCTTTATTTCAGTGATCTTCGAAGAGCGAGAGATAAGAATGGATTTGCTAGAAAAAATGATACATTCAAAAGGCTATTCTCTATGGTTATAAAATCGTGTTTTTGAAAGAATCTAAGTTTACATATCGTAAAGTTATCAGAAGGGAAGGAACTCGTTTAAGGTTTCTTCCCTTGTTGCTTGGAGAAGTGTACTTTTACGAACGGCCATATTCTCTGGAGGTTTGTTGCAGGTTTTTAAAGTAGCGGGTATTAATATGAACTGATGTTTTTATAACCGTTTGAAGGGAGAGCTAGATATGATGAAAAATAACAAAAAACAGTATTTCGAATATTATGCAAATGGTAAGGTAATATTATAGGTAGCGGAGGTGTTTCCCTGCTTCTATCCAGTGAAAAAATAAGGAAGTACTCCCATTCTATTTTCAACCTAAGGAGTTCTTTTGATTATTCAGCAAAAGTAAGTGGAGGGAGGTCGCAATATGTGGTTTAAGATATTACTGTTCCTATTTATCGTGTACGCAGTGAACGCCATCATCAAATTCGCTCTCAAGAAGTGGCTGAAGGTCGAGCCGCGGAAGAAGAAGTTCTTTTCGAATAATTATATAAATGAAACTCACTTGAAAGTGGACTGGTTTGTGCGGGGGATCCTGTTGATTGCAGGGATGGCAACGTTGTTTTATGTCATTGCCGAAGAGAATTCAATTGTTTATATGCTCGTCTATCTCATTGTATTTATCATTCTGACTTATGCAGTGGAAGCGTACTTTGAGTGGAAAGCTTCCAAGCACCCGAAGCAATCCCTTTTCATGTTGAGCGAAATGTTTGTCTGGCTCGTTGCGGTTGCCTTGCTGATCCAGTCAAGTTCATTCTTTTTAGGAATCATTGAGGGGGTCGTGACTGAAAAAGCGGAAGCAAGTTTTACTGTGGAAAGGGTGTCAACTGGCTTTTGGGGCGATTCATCTGTTGAGGACGTGCATTTGACGGATGCCACGGTTTTCAAAGGAAAAGTGGAGGCGTATGAAGAATTGAAGGAGGGAGATTTGGTGCGTGTGATGCCGTTCGATCTGCCCGCTGACTTTTCGTATTCTCTTGCTGCGGAAGTAACGGTGGAGTGACAAGGGAAGCGCAAACCGCATGGGAAGCTGAAGCATTTGGTAGTGGAATTCTCCACTTAGTTGGCGATACTGTCCGGAACCGGCAAAATTCATGGTTTTTGCTTATTTACAGTCTTTTCATTATTATCGTGGTATTAAAAACTGAATAATAGAGAAATGCCTTTCCGATTATTAGCGGAAAGGCATTTCTCTATTTTTTTGACGAGCATTGAAATGGCTTAGCAGAAAAAATTGACTGCGTAACCTTTATTATATCAAGTAGTGCTTTCCAAGCTTTGTAAGAGTTCATCTAAAATGAATGAGGTTTACATATCATGATGTTATCGGAAGGAACTTCATATTGAGTTTCTTCTATATTTATTTATAGAAATGTACTTTCATGAACGGATAAAGGAACTTATAAAAAGGAGAAGGGGGAATACACCTGATTCTACTATCACTTGCGCAAGCAATGATTACTTAAATTAAAGTAAGTAAACAGCATTGGATGGCCAATCCGCAGTTATCTAAGTCTTAATTCTTCCTCCTAAAATAAAAACAGGGCAAATTGAGTTTCGTCAATTTGCCCTGTTTTTATTCAATCACTGTGTAACTGCCATGCTCCATGGCGATTATATAATCCGGCTTTGGCGGTTTGGCGCCATTCTCTTTAATTTTCTTTTTATGTCCGGCGATATGCTCCGGGCTCTTTTCCCAGGATTTCCAGGCTTCTTTTGATTCCCAACGAACAAGCATCAACACTTCTTCTTCACCGCGCCGAATATCTTTCACCAGTAACTCACGGCCGAGAAACCCTTCTTGCTGTTCGATTAACGAAGGTCCTTGTTCTGGCTTTCTTGTAAAACGTTCAATGATTTTATCTGTATTTCCTTCTGTAAGCGTCCATTTCCGGATCTGTACAAACATTTTTATTCCTCCTTTTTCACTTTTGAAACGGTCATTCCATCACCGATTGGAATAAGTATAGATTCCAATTGAGGATGACCAGCAACAATTTCGTTGAATTTCTTCATCGATTCCGTATAGCGTTTCGATTCTGCATGTTCGTCTGCAACACTGCCGTTCGCAAGTACGTTATCAGCGACAATGAGAGCGCCATTTTGAGCCAGTCGAATGCACTCATTCAAATAGTTTTCATAATTATCTTTGTCAGCATCGATAAAGAAAAAATCAAACTTCTTATTATCCTCAGCTAATTGTTGAAGACTTTCCAAAGCAGGTCCAGTCATGTAAGTTACTTGATTGCCGAAGCCAGCTTTAGCCAGATTTTTATGTGCCAAGTTTGCATAGCTTTCTTCTAGTTCAAGGGAAGTTAATTTTCCTGTTTTCCCAAATCCTCTTGCAAGGCAAATCCCGCTATACCCCCCAAGAGCCCCGATTTCCAGGATATTCTTCGCCTCCAAAAGGGAAACAAGCATGGTAAGGAATTTTCCAGAGGAAGGCGATACGGAAATAGGCCGTATTCCGTTTTCTGTGATAGACAGAAGAACTTCCTCTAAAAGAATGTCCTGAGGAAGAAAAACCGAATCGATGTAGCTGTTTATTTTATCCATTGAATTCACTCCTTCACTCCAACTCATTTTTCACTTTCTTTCGTTTCTGCTGTTTCTTCATGTTCATTAATTTCAAACAACTGAATAAACTCATCGATGATCGATTCAGTCGCTTTTAGTTCACCCACTAAAATAGGATGGATGGTTTGCAGTTCCGGGGTTTCCAGCTGTTTTTTTAGTGTAGAACGTTTAGTATGCAGTCTTTCTAAAAATGCAATGGCTCTTCCACGGCGAAATGTTTTTGCGCCGCGGCGATGAGGACGATGGTCTTTCAATCTAGCGTCCTCCTCTAGAGCAGAACTGTCCCAATTTGAGTTTCTTTGCCCTTCGTGTTTCATATCAGCGCTCCTTCCTTGTATACAAATGTATACAATCTAATCAATTCAAGTGTATACATTTGTATACAAAATGTCAATAGAAACATAAACTGGTCTTTTTTAAACTAAGAAATTTAAAAGGATGGAAGTTAACATATGATCGCTTATCGGTAGCTGCATAAATAGAAGGGGAGAGAATTTGCATTTTGACTAGCATCTACTCTCCCTTTCTGTCTGCAAAAGTATACTTTTGCGAACGGTTCATCAAAGACTTGTCACATCCAAGATAAAATTTTCCGTAACTAAAGGCAATCTGTTCAAGGGTCATTTAACGAATCCAGTTAGGAAGGATATTCCAGTAATTCTATAGAATCTATTTCTAAAGTTCCTTTTTAAAAAGCTAGTTAGATTAAGTCATGGACATTTTCGTAGGGAGGGAATCGTGATGAAGAAAAATACAAGAAATATATTAGGGGATTTATCAATAATTGCAGCTATAACAAGTATGATTTTCTTCTTTTTACCTATAGATGATGAAATAGATGCAATAATCATTGGTTTAATTTCGTTTTTAGGGATAGGGTTTGCTTTAGGATCTAAAGAAATATGGTACGTCATTTTTGGAACTCTATCAAATATTGCAATGTTAGGAATGGCATATCTTTTATTAATTGGAACAGAGTTTAGTCAACTCTAATATAGAACCATTATGAAAGCAGCAATAATAGCAAACAATCATCCTACCGCTATACCTTTAAAGACGATAAAACTGCAAATACTTATCAGTAAGCTGAGAAGTACAGATAAAGGGAAGAGGACCATGTATATCGGTTAGCTTCCTAACTGAGCCTTTATTTGTTCGCAAAATACTTATTAAGCGAATATATAGCTGTAGTGAGTACTTGATCTAGAAAATGAATAAGTTAAAGACATCACACTTAGCAAATCGCTTTTAAATAGATCGTTAAACTTTCTTCAACATGCTGCGCAATCATTTCAACAAAGGGCTACGTATTGTCTTGTAAGCTAGCTAATTCAAACGTTTGGTAATATGTGAAGTGCTGTGCGTCTTCTGCTTTCATTGAAGAATCAAAGGTTTGAATGCATCAATCGCTGGCCTTTTGATGGGGGCGATCCGGGTATAGCGAAAAATCTCATTCTGCTTCAATGTTTTTCGAATTGTCTGTCGTGAATAGCCCAAGTCTTATGATTTGATCATTTTCCGCATAGTGAAGTTTTCTAATAAGCTCAATATTAGCCATCTTTTATGGTTAGACTCTTAAAATACAAACATAAAAAAATTATATTCAATGCAAAATTACAGTATTGAACGGCTTTAAAAAGGACTAAACTTCTTAAAGACCTTGAACGAGAGGTCGGCTTGCCATTCCTTAATCAGGAATAGGGAACGAAAAACTATCTTGCATTCTGCTTCCTCCCTAAAAAAACAGTATGCTCTATTATGGATATCAAAAGATTGAGTGCCGTTACACACTGTTAATGCAGTACATGCCGCAAAAGAGCAGCCAACCAAATTACAAGAATATTTATCTCAAAGAGTAATCGCACACAATCCTGCCAGGGAGAGAGCGGTTACTTTCTTCTGCTGTTAGTAATTGCGCTGATTGCTACTACCGCTGTTAAAGTCGCAGTGAGGAATATACCAAATTGAAATTTATAAAGAAATATGCGGTATATATAGAAAGCGGTCGAACCACGGAAATATTTTGACGATCAAAACAAGTCGATTCTTGTATGCTTGAAATGCATTATATACGCAGAGAGAAGAGCTTTCCGAAAACGGAGTGCTTGAATAGCAAAATAACCCCTAACCGGAGAAAACGTGAATTTTCTCCGGTTAGGGGTTATTAATTTATAAGGATTTTAAAAATCGACTAACTATTCATCACTCACATAATTCCTACTCACCCGGCCAAGACTTCCCAATATAATTCTCAAAAACTTCCTTGGAAGTAAAGCTCGGCGTAAAGCCGAATTGCTTTTTCAATCTTGTATTATCAAGAACCGGGCGGTAGCGGAGGAAATTGAACTGTTCTTCTCCGTATTGGGTCAGGTTCAGGCGTTTCAATACAAACAATCCGTTCTTTACGACGCCTGCAGGCAAACGCATGGTCTTCTTCTGAAGCATTTTGCTTAAGTCTGTTATGGTGACTGCACCGTCACCCGCGACATTGAATATTCCTGTGGCTTCACTGGAAATCGCTTGGATGAGGCACTCTACGACGTCCTGGTCCCAAATAAAGACGAAAGGGCTTTCTGAACCCCGGATTCCCAGAACCACCGGTTTTTCGAACAGCGCCGTGATTTGGTTGTTGACGTTTTCTCCGAGAATCGTCCCGATGCGGAAGACAGTCTGCTCCAATTCCGGATGCGTTATGCGGTAATCCGCCAACATGTTTTCGACCAACCGTTTATGGTGGGAATAGGCGAACTCTTCATTTCCCCGTAACGGATCGGTTTCTACAAGCCAGTCGGGATTATCGGGGTGATAGCCATATGCCGCTCCGCTGGAAGTGACGACGATCCGGTTTACTCCCGCGGCCACACAAGCCTCCAGCACATTTTGTGTGCCGAGGACGTCAACGGAGTATTCAAATTCCCGGTTGCTTTTCTTGCCGGGTGTTACGATGGTGGCCAAATGGATTACTGTATCGATATTTTGTTCTTCCATGAAATCCGTAAACTCAGCAGCACGGACATCCATTTTATAATAGCTTGTCTTTGGACCCGTCGCATAATGCGGTTGGTTGCGGATATCCGTCGCAATAATATACCAGGGTTTATCCTGTGCCTTTATCAGCCCTTCTAATTTCTGTACGAGCTGGCTGCCGATATAGCCGGCTGCACCCGTGATTAAGATATTCATACGGTCACCTCTTTGGTTTTCAGTGCGGGGCGTTTAGACCAATACAATGCAAGCGTCAAGCCGCTGATGATGTGCCAGACCGACCACCAGGCAGCAACGATTGCCATGCCGCCAAGGCCGTCAAAGAAGTTGAACACCAGGATCAGGCACAAACCGGAATTCTGGATGCCTACTTCAATGGCGATTGCCCGCCGGTCTTGTTCCGGAAGCTTAAAAGCTCGGGCGGAAAAATAACCGGTTAATAGGGCGAGCAGATTATGAAGGAAAACCGCTATAACCACCATCCCGACGTATTCCAGGAAATAATTGAAATTCGCTGCCAGGGCGCCGGCCACAAATAACAGGAAGAAGACAATCGAAAACTTTTTCATCCAACCACTTGCTTTGGCAGACCAGCGCGGTGCTTTATGGTTCACATACATGCCGAGTGCCAAAGGGATACCGAGCAGGATAACGATCGACTGGACAAGGTCGCCAGGCTGAATCATGAAAGACCGCAAAATTTCATTGGTCGGACCGTACAAGGATCCCCACAAAACCGTATTCAACGGCATCATGACGATGGACAGGGCAGTGGAGACGGCCGACATGCTGATGGAAAGCGGCGTATTGCCTTTCGCCAAATGAGTCAGGAAATTCGACAGGTTTCCACCTGGAGCGGCGGCAACAAGAAACATGCCGAGGGCGATGCTTGGCAGTGGCTGGATGATCAGAACCAGTAGAAACGTCAGAGCTGGCATGATGAAAAATTGTGCGCTGAGCCCGATGATGAACGGTTTTGGTGAGCGCAGCGTCCGTTTGAAATCGGCGGGTTTCAAGTCCAGCGCGACGCCGAACATGATGAACCCGATTAAAATATTCATCAATAACAAAGTCGTCGGATTGAAATTGAGTTGAATATCATCGATTCCCATGGTTTATTTCCCCTTTGGTTCAGCGTGTAGGTCTTTGAAATACTTCAGGCCAGGTGCCCACATATGCATCACAGGGTTGACGTCGCAATGGATCACTGCACATTTCCCGCTGGCGTATGCCTGTTCAAGTGCAAAGCGCAGATCTTTCGGATCGCTGACACGCGCTCCGTGGGCCCCCATGCTTTCGGCAAGCTTGTCGAATTGAATTTCGCCCAGATCGGATTTGATGCTTTCTTCTGCACTGAGCGATTTTTTGATCAGTGTTTTCACCGGTTTCAAGGCGAAATGCTGATTCATTTTCACCATGCCCCATTGCTTATCACAGAAAACCAGGTAAATGACCTGCAGATTATTGCGCACAGCCGTTTCGATTTCCTGTGGATGGAAGCCCATTGCGCCGTCGCCGATCATGCAGATGACCGGTTTTCCTGGATTGGCGACAGCTGCCCCAAGTGCCTGGGCAGTTCCGGCACCCAGCATGCCGAATTTAAACGTGGAGAAAACGGTTCCTGGTTTTTCAATCTGGTAATAGAAGTTTGACCAGATGGTGGTATTGCCCCCGTCAAATACAACCGGCGTGTCTTTCGGAAAGACTTTTTGGACGGTTGCGGGAATATGAGCGGAATTCATAGGAGCTGATGTGTCGGAAAGCTTTTCATCCAGTTTTTTGCGGTCTTTTTCCCGTTCCTGGCTGAATCGTTCGATGTATTTTTGCATAGTAGCTGTGTTCAATTGGTCTTTTTTAGTTTCCAATTTGTCATGAAGCTTCGTTAAAAAGCTGGCAATGTCACCGTGGATGGCCAGTTCGACTGGTTTGTTGCCGCCTAATGTACCTGGATCGAGATCCACTTGGACAACTTTCTGATCTTTATTCCAATATGGCGCCTTGCCCCACCAATCGGTTTCGCCGAGGCGTGAACCCAGGACCAACACCAAGTCGGATTCATTCCGGATATTGTTATTCGCTTCGATATGGACCATCGGCATGGCGTGAGGACTGCTTTCAGGAATCGCACCGCGTCCTGCCCAACTGGTCGTAACAAGTGTATTCAAAAGTTTCGCGACTTTCTCAAGCGGTTCAGAAGCCTGCGCATGAATTACGCCATAGCCTGCATGAATGACGGGGAACTTCGCTTGTAGGAGCAAGTCCACGGTTTGGTCAATTTGCGCATCTGCAGGTTCCGGCTGGCTCATCGAACGGTATTGATGCGGCTGCCAAAATGCCGGATCTGCTTTGACTTTTCCGTTGAGGATATTTTCAGGAATATCCAAATGCACAACGCCAGGCCGGCCTTCGTAGCATTTCCGCAAGGCGCGGCGCATCATTTCCGGTATGCGGTCGAAAGAAGGGACTGCCTCACTCCATTTTGCGAATTGGGAAATGACACCTGTTTGGTCGAAGCATTGATAGGTGCCGCCACGGTCCGGATACATAATGCCTGTCCGTCGCGAACTGGTGATGACGAGAACGCGATTTCCTTCCGCTTCTTCAACCACCAACCCAGGGAGGATATTTGCCACTCCCGGGCCGTTGCTGGCCATGCAGACGCCGAGCTTCCCGGTAGAACGGGCATAAGCGCCTGCCATATGCGCTGCACTTGTTTCGTGTCGCGGTGTGACCAGTTCGATGCCATGCGGTTTTAGCTTTGAATAAAACCCGAAATATGTGCCATCGATGATGCCGAATATGTTTTGAACGCCTTCAATTTGAAGCATTTTTGCTAATACTTCGCCGCCTGTAATTTCTCCCATTTTGTTAGCCCCCTGTAAAGTCAGTTAATAGTTTTTGATAAATGCCCGTAATATCTTCGGTTGTCGGTATTTTGCGATTGGTTTTAATGCCATTGCCTGATAATGCATCTTCCACCAGCAATGGGATTTGCGTTATGAATTGTTCCCAATCGATGTGTTTGATGGCTTCTTTTAATTGAAACTCTTCATTTAACTCGTTAATGAATGCCAATACGTTGTCGACACCGAGCGCTTTTGCAATTTCCTCATAGCGTTCGCATGCTGCATCTTTTCCGAACGAAATCACATATGGATGCAAGAGAGCTACACTTAATCCGTGAGGCAACTGAAAGCGGGTGCCGAGCGGCCGCGCTGTTGCATGTGCCAGATTCGTTGAACTGTTCGAAAAGGCGAGTCCGGCAAACAAACTTCCGCGCAACATGTCATCACGCACTTTCAAATTTCCCGGTTCATGATAGGCTGTCCGAATGGAACGGCCTATCAGGCGGATGGCTTCAAGCGCAAAAGAATCGCTGATAGGAGAGGCCAGATTCGACACAAACGCTTCGATGGCATGAGCCAATGCATCGAGACCGGTTTCTGCAGTGACTTTCGGCGACATGCTGACGGTCAACTCGGGATCCAACACCACGATATTAGGAATCAATGCAGGATGTCCTGGATTTAATTTGCGGTTTTTCTTGGTGTCCGTGATAACCGCAACCTTGGTGACTTCGCTTCCTGTTCCAGCCGTTGTCGGCACAGCGATCAGCGGGATTTTCTTCAAGCTGTTATGCTGCGGAATGTCACAAAATGCAAGTCCGGAATTCGCAGCAAGAACCGAGAGCGCTTTGGCCAAATCCAGAGCCGAACCTCCGCCAATTGCCAGAATGCCATCTGCCTGTGATTTTTTGAACTCGCCTAGCGCATGCTGCAAATGAAGGGTCGTCGGTTCACTTTGAAAGTCTGTAAAATAGTGGAGGGGAACCCCTGTTGAGGACAATGCGTCCGCTAAACTGTTTTTGGTTCGCTCACTCAGTAAAACGAAAAGGGAAGTTGCTTGGACCGTGCGGCAGGCAATGCCTAAGTTCTTTACACTCCCGGCGCCGTGAATGAGTTGTGGGGCAAAATACATTGTTGAAACCAGTGGATTCACCGTCCTTGTTTTGTCATCTTAAGCTTGAATACATACATTCCGGGCTTTACGACGCTCGTATAATATTCAATGGGCTGTCCTGAAGAGTCTTTGATCAGACGGTCAACCATCAAGGCATTGACTCCCACGTCAAGGCCAAGCTTTGCTGCATCTTCAAAATGTAAGGGCTTACATGTCATGGCTTGTTCAGCCTCGTGCAAGGTAACGTGCAAGTCGTTTTCCAAAACGTCGTAGATGGTGATGAGATTCAAATCATAAGAGTCGAGCAAAGCGCCAAGTTTCGGTTCATAATAATGGCTCTCGATAGCAATCGGTTCTCCGTCTGCAGTTCGGAGCCGTTTGATAAGATGCAGTTCTTTTTGGTTCATGCACCCGGCAACAGAATCGGGAGGGGTGACAAGGCCGCTGAACAATAAACTTGATCCTGGTTTCATGCCCATCTGTTTTACAGTATCGGTCAAACTGTGAATAGCATGCAGCCATTCATGAACTTGCTTATTTCTTTTAATAAAAGTTCCTTTTCCATGGACTTTCTCCACGATCTCATCATTGACAAGGTGGTTAATCGCTTCTCGAATCGTTGTTCGGCTGACAGAAAACCGTTCCATCAATTCCCGTTCGCTCGGAACTTTTTCCTGATAGGCACCTTCAGCAATTTCTTCCTTCAGCACATCCCGGATCTGAAAGTGAAAGGGAATAGGGCTGTCTGTGTCAAACATTCTTACCGCCTCCTAAATTCATCATGACGTCATTACCAGTTGTTGTAAGTTTGATTATAATGAAAGGGTATAAAAATTACTACACAAATTTTAAATATTCTAAAAATTAGCGAAGGAAGAGATGAAATCCCTACAGATAAAAATAGATAGGGATTGAGATAGCAGTAATAATAAATGTATGTAATAGTTTAAAGTGAGAAGGTTAACTTCGTAATAATTTTTAGTCATAAGTAACTGAAAAAGGGAGAACACTGTGGCAGAAGAGCTGAGCTATCACGTTATAGATAACGACATAATAAAAGGCAAAAATTAATTCAGTAAAAAGGAGCAACACATCCATGGCAATCGCAAAATACGCAAAGTTTCAGCAGTACAAAAAATTGATTCAATCCATGCCATCGACCTATACAGAAGAGGCATTGATCGACGAGAAATTTCTTCTTGAACGAGACGATAAGAAAAAGCTGGAGATTTACTACGCTCCTTTTGAATATGTAAACGAAGGGGCGAAAGTCGTCATTGTTGGCATTACGCCTGGCATGCATCAGATGAAAAAGTCCTTTTCGACTGTAATTAAGGCGGCTGGAACAGAAAGTGATAACGAAGAAATTCTTCGCCAAGTGAAGAATAACTCCAGTTTTGAAGGGACCATGAGAAAGAACCTGGTCAAGCTGTTGGATGAACTCGGCTTAAATGAGCATCTTGGCTTATTCTCAAGCATTGAGTTGTTTGAAGAGTCTAGCCACCTGGTTCATACGACTTCGGTTCTCGCTTATCCTGTATTTTATAACGGGAAAAATTACAGCGGATCGACACCGAACCTGCTGAAAAATGATATGTTGAAGAAATACATTACGGACAAATTTGCGACAGAATTGGAAAACCTGCAGGATGCGTTAATCATTCCACTAGGCGTCAACGTTTCGAATGCTCTTCAATATCTGTCGGAACAAGGGGTGGTTGCACCGGGAAATATCCTTTCGGGCTTCCCGCATCCATCGGGCGGCAATGGCCATCGCCATAGACAGTTTGACGAAAACAAAGCTGCCATGGAAGAAAAGCTGAACGATCATTTTATTCGTGAAAAGCAGTGAAATAGCCAGCTGAACTATTTATAGGTAAAGGAAAAGGACTTATGCAAGTCCTTTTTTGTTTGGCTAAAAAATATTTCCGTTAATTTACATTTACTTAACCTTTCTTAATGCTCTATTCATACCTACAATACATTCACTGCTTATGCTTGAGTTATCAAATACATAAGGAGTGGTTGAATGAAACGAATTGTTACCATATTGGCAGCAAGCTTGGCGTTGACAGCATTTACAGGATCAGCACTTGGTGCCGAACAGGGAGAAGCAGGCAAGGTGCTAACCAAACAGCAGCAGCAAAAGATGGTGAATATTGCGCATCGTGGAGCTTCGGGACATGCACCTGAGAATACGATGGAAGCTTTTCAAAAAGGCGTTGAAATGAAATCGGACTATATTGAAATTGATGTCCAGATGACAAAGGATGGGGAGCTCATTGTCATTCACGATACGACTGTAGATCGTACAACCGATGGAACGGGCAAAGTGGGCGACTTAACGTTGGAGGAATTTGAGCAGTTGGATGCGGGCAGCTGGTTCAGTGAAGCTTATACGGGTGAAGAGGTTCCGACTTTTGAGGAAGTGTTGGATGCATTCCGCGGGAAAACGGGCATCTTAATTGAAATGAAGGCTCCGGAACTTTATCCGGGAGTGGAAGAGAAAATTGCGGATGCGTTGATCGAACGAAACATGAGTAAGCCGAATAACAATAAAATCATCATCCAATCTTTTAATCACAAAGCCGTGAAAAAATCGAAAGAGCTATTGCCGAATCTCTCCCATGGCGTTTTGACAGGAGGCAGTTGGGCGAATGTAACTGAAGAGCAATTAGCTCAATTTGCGGCTTACGCTGATTACTTTAATCCAACAATGAACATCGTCACGCACGAATTGGTGAGTGATGTCCATGAAGCGGGGATGGATATTTTTCCGTACACTTCAAGAACGCAAGAACAAGCATGGCGGCTATTCGATTTGAATGTCGATGGAATCATTACTGATTTTCCAGAGCATGTTTATTATCATCCCGTGAAAAACTCGTAATTTAATAAATACACAAAGCACCCCAATTCATAAGAAGCTCAGCTGCCACTTTGAACTTCTTCGACTGGGGTGTTTATTATTCTTGTTAAGCATCAACAATGATAAGCGCTTTTCTTTGTTTTCGCATTTCCTTTAAAGAAGTAAGCATGTGAATGATCTTCTTATATTCGATAAATTAGTTTAGGACATGAGTTTTCAAGATAGTAGTCTGTAAATTGTGAATTCTTAGATGTATAATTGAGTATACAGAATGAAATCGGCTATCGTTCAATAGATGATTAAAAGTTACTGAAAAAATGATGTTGTATAAAATCAAGAGGGGTAACTCTCAACGGAAAGAAGGGAGAAAATCATGATTAAAATCCGGCTTGAAAGAGATTTCAATGTCGCTCCAGAATTGCTTTGGGAACTTGTGGTTGATCCGGATCATTATCGTTTTTGGACAGAAGCCTTCTCTGAAGGCTCCACTTTTTACGGGGAATGGACAAAGGGCAGCAAGATTCGTTTTGTGGGGGAAGATGAAAATGGGCTGGAAAGTGGAATGATATCGGAAATTGCAGAAAGCCGATGGCCAGAGTTTATTTCAATCAAGCACGCGGGCTTGGTGATGGGGGGTGTCGATGACTATGATTCTCCTGCGGCTCGGGAATGGACGCCAGCCCTCGAGAATTATACATTCACCTCAAAGGAAGACGGTACGTGTACTTTTGAAGTAGAGCAGGATGTGCCGGAAGAAGAGGCTGAAGAGTTTAAAGCTAACTGGGAAAATTCTTTTGACCGCATGGCGATTCGACTCCAAACCAGTGGAGATGTAGGAAAAGTGATCACCCTTCGTGAAAAGTCGAGCCAACGTCCCGAGGAGATTTGGGAAAAGCTTGTCACGCCTGAAAAAGTAAAGTCGTGGAATTACGCCAGCGATGATTGGCATTGTCCGAACGCTGAAAATACATTAGCGATTGGAGGCGAATTCCACTACGAAATGGCTGCTAAGGACGGCAGTGAATCTTTTGATTTTGGGGGCACCTACACAGACATTGAACCTCCTGAAAAATTGTATTTTGCGTTGGGTGACGGGCGCAAGGTACGGATCGATATCTTTGAGAAGCCTGATGGCTGTTTGATCGAAGAACGCTTTGAAGCCGAACAGCAAAACAATTTGCATCTTCAGCGCCAAGGATGGCAAAGCATTCTGAAGAACTTGGCTGGCTAGTGTAAACCAGATGTACCTTAAAAAGATCAATTAACTTTTGGAATGGACCTTGTAAAGCGAAAGCTTACAGGGTCCATTTTAACTGATGAATTGCTACAGCATTGTCCCAGTTTATCCAATTTCCAGACGGGTAGATACTTATAGATGCATTCACAAAATCTATCTATTAAAGAGGTGCTCACTCATGAAAAACGAAATCATCATAAAAAACAAATTGGGTCTAGGTACAGCGCCGCTCGGCAATATGTTCAGAGCGGTACCGGAAGATGAAGCGATGAAGACAATCCAGTCCGCCTGGGAAGAAGGCATCCGGTATTTTGATACGGCGCCGTTTTACGGAGCTGGATTGGCTGAGCTTAGACTTGGAGAAGTGTTGTCTTCCTATAAACGGGATGACTTCCTGCTGAGTTCAAAAGTAGGCCGGATTATACTGGACGAAGAGGAAGAAAAAGAAGGCCTGTTCGAACATGGCCGCAAGAACAAAATACAAACGGATTATACAGAACAAGGGACGCTCCGATCGATTGAAGACAGCCTGAAACGCCTGAAAACGGATCGCTTGGACATGGTCTTTGTGCATGACCTGTCACCGGATTTTCTTGGAGATGAATGGATTACAAAATTTGATGAAGCGCGAAAAGGTGCCTTTAAAGTGCTGGACCGCCTCAGAGACGAAGGGATCATCAAGGCATGGGGACTCGGTGTCAACACGACAACACCGATCGAAGTGGCGCTTGAGTTGGAGGAGGCCCATCCGGATTTGAACTTGTCCGCAACGCAGTACACACTGCTTCAGCATGAACGTGCACTTGAGCGAATGATGCGGCTGGCACTTGAAAAAGAAGGCGGACTTGTCATCGGATCGGCCTTCAACTCCGGTGCCTTGCTCGGAGGAGACCATTTTGATTACCAGGAAATTTCGCCTGACATCCAGAAGAGAGTCAACCACTTTAATGATGTGGCCAATAATCATAATGTGAACTTAAAAGATGCAGCACTTCAATTTTCGACAGCGCATCCGGCAGTGAAGGCGGTAGTAACAGGTTCAACACGGCCAGATCGCATCAAAGAAGACCTGCAAGCTATGAAGGCGGAGATTCCAGCTGCTTTTTGGGAAGAACTTATGGAAACCGGACTCGTTTCTTCTAAAGCGGTTTTGCCGGGAAGTAAGATGTAAATTAAGTGGATGTAGCAGTAGCAAAAAGGTTTCGGTTTAATAGCCGGAACTTTTTTTGTGCTTATTTTTAAATGTGTACGCCATATTATTTTTCGGGAAGAGCGGAATTGCGCTTTTTAGAATTTATTATCTAAGAATAAAATGAATAGTGTCCGCTGAATTAGAAAATACTGGATTCTAATATAATAAATGTTAAAATAAAAATGAACTATTTCAAATAATCTAGCTTTTGAACTCATACTTTTAAATAATGGAGGTAAGCACTATCATGATGCTATTGGAATTAATATTAGTTTTGCTTATGATTACATTGGCGCTTTTTATACATGAAATGGGTCATGCACTAGCTTTAATAATGAGCGTTAAGAAAGCAAAAGCGGAAGTTTATGTGGGTTCGTCCAGCAAAGAGAAAAAACTGAGGTTTCGGATCGGGAGAATTACTTGTTATGTAAACATTGCCATTTCAGGAGTCTGTTACTCAGTGGTTCCGGAAGAGCTACCGCCAACTACTTCTAAACAACAAGCTATTTTTCTTGTAGGTGGACCGATTGCTTCAATCCTTAGTTTTATAGCCTTGTATTTAGTCTCAACTTTAATATCTGGTGTAATAGGCGCTATCATAACTGGAATTGCGTTCATTTGTTTAATTACATTCATCATGACGTTAATGCCTATTACTTACCCTGCATTTTTAGGTGGACTTCCAAGTGATGGATTACAGCTTTTAACTATCTTTAAAGAGAATAGAAAACAACGTAAAGCGGTTTTGTGAGATGTGGCCTTTAGTATACATAACAGTGCATAATCCAGTTTCTAACTGGATTTTTTAAGCAATTATAGAGGGGCACAGCTTAATTTAAAGGACATTTAAATGAAGAAAATTCAAAGTGGATGTTTCTTCTTTTGAGTTTATTCGCCCTTCGGCTCGACTGCTTTTCGGGTAAGGTATCCACAAGTAATTCCGCCGATGAAGAGGGCCATTCCACCAAAATCCATATCTTGAGTAATCACGCCGATAATCGACCAGGTAAGTATGACTGCAAGAATTAAAATGATCAGGTATTTCATTTTCACAACTCCTATTAATTTTATGTACATGGCAGGAAGAAAAGCGAATTCAAAATGAAGAAACAGCTGCCATAAATGAAAGCAAGAAAACAAGCAAATAGAGAGCTCCAGTTCGTTTCATTCCCTCTTTAACTTTTTCAATCCCAAATAATAAAAAGGCGCCAGACATCATTAAGAAGATAGTGTGAGAAGAGAGCTCTAAGCTGTCATCCACTAATTCAAAGATACTTAAGATCAGAACTGCCAGTGCGAAGCCTATAGTCAGTTTTTTTAACAAAATTATCGCCTCCTCACTAGATTTAAAATTACATGTATTTACCTTATCATACTTTTAAAAACAATTTTTATAATTCAATATATTTGAGTAATGAAGGATGAAGTTTTGAGTGCGGATCATGAGTTTTACTTAGTTCTAATCTCAGTATGTTAAGGAGGGGGGCGGAAGTTAATCTCTATGGTCAATAGAATCCAGAGTTGATCATCTAATAAAAAATTTGGAATACAGAAGATAAGCTTTGCTAAAAATGATTGAGAGGCCGTACTCGATAAATGAGGACGGCCTTTAATTGAATTTAAATAGGATATTTCTCTAGTTAAGTTAGATTCAGACCCAAGATAATGTCGATTACAAGTGGAGAAGAATCTTTAAACAATCCTGTTTTCCACTATTGGTATTTTCGTACTATTCAGTCTATATTTTCAGGAGTTTAAATTTAACGTTTCTGTTACTATATAACTCTTTTGAGGATTATGGGTAAAAACTTAGTTTATATAACGTACAAACTAACTGAATATTGCTATAATCATTTTGGGCTTGCAAAGTGGAATATGAAAACGCTTTCTTATAAGTGCTTTGCAAACTTAAAACTTCAGACAGGAGGTAGGATTGGAGATTTCTGATGACCTTTTTTAAAAATTGATTTTAAAAGGAGAGAAAGAAATGCTGAAAGTTCTACGTAAACCCGTAATCACTGGCTTGGCTTTAGCACTTTTATTACCTGCAGGATTGAATAGTTCCGCAAATGCTGAAGATTCCCTTAAGGCTTTGGACGTTGATCCAATCTATGAACGATACGCTGATTCTTTTGCAATCGGTGCTGCGGTCGAACCTTTTCAGCTTGAAGGCGAAAGCGGAGAAGTGCTGAAGAAACATTACAACAGCATTGTGGCTGAAAACGTCATGAAGCCGATTTCGATTCAACCTGAAGAAGGTAAATTCAACTTTGAAGAAGCAGATAAAATCGTCAAATTCGCGAAAGAAAATAATATGGAAATCCGTTTCCATACACTGATCTGGCATAGCCAAGTCCCCGAATGGTTCTTCCTAGATGAGAAAGGCAAGCCGATGGTTGATGAAACGGATGTGAAGAAACGTGAGAAAAATAAAAAGATCGTTCTTAAGCGTGTGGAAAAGCACGTGAAAGAAATCGTTAAACGTTATAAAAATGATATCGATTCGTGGGATGTGGTCAATGAAACCATTGATGATGGCGGCGGCCTTCGAGAATCTCAATGGTACCAATTGACAGGAACGGATTATATCAAAGTCGCTTTTGAGACTGCCAGAAGATTTGCCGGCAAAGACGCTAAACTTTATATCAACGATTACAATACTGAAGTAGAACCGAAACGGACAGAGTTGTATAACCTGGTGAAAGACTTGTTGGCAGATGGAGTGCCGATCGATGGCGTAGGGCATCAGGGACACATTCAATTAGGCTGGCCTTCCCTTCAGGAAACTGAGGATTCCATCAATATGTTTGCGAGCCTCGGACTGGACAATCAAATCACGGAATTGGATATCAGCCTTTACGGCTGGCCGCCAAGACCGGCTTATCCGACTTACGAAGACATTCCAGAAGAACGTTTCCAAGCGCAGGCAGAACGCTACAATGACTTGTTCGAACTTTATGAAAAACTGGATGACAAAATCAGCAGTGTCACATTCTGGGGCATCGCTGATAATCACACATGGTTGAATGATCGTGCTGAAGAATACAATGACGGCGTCGGAGTGGACGCACCATTTGTTTTTGGACGCGATTATAAAGTGAAACCCGCTTACTGGGCTATTATGGATTAATAAAAAATTGGCTATTTGAGATTTATAACTGTTTCTAATTTTGAACTGCCTTTCCGTTGTTTAGTACTACAAACAACGGAAAGGCAGTTTTTTATAATATAAAAAATGGGATGCTAAATAGAGGGATACACACCAAGCGGAGTGAAAAGAATGATACAAATTCGACAGCCTATATCAAATCGTTGGAATTGAGAATGGTCAAGCTGAAGCAACAATAAGATATTCTCATTCACACCTAATCAATAATGAACTCCTTAATGGCATTAATCAGTAACCATTCTGCATTGTACTACGGACAGTTTTATATGGTCGGAATAGCAGAGGTCTAGCAGCTGGTTTATTGCTGATCTTTTATGTTCCTTGATTTCCTTTTTGTGTATAAAACATAAATAGCATTCAGAATGAACAATACTATAGCGGATGTCAAAAAGCCAAGTATTCCCGGTACATTAGGACCAGTTATTAAATAGAAAATAGTAGCTAACACAAAAGCTGTAAAACCAGCCATACTAAGTTTCCATTGAGAATTTTCTATTTTCTCCATACCAGTGTTCACCCTTTCTTATGCAAATAATAGTTCTCTCAAAAATGAAGAGCTTTCAATCGTTGAGATAGACCAGCTTGGGACAATACAGATTATTATTAAAATTATTTATTTCAATAGTACCAAACTAATAATTTATAACAAACTCTAAGTGATTATTGTAATTAAACATTTTACGTATCATTGAGTCTACAGGAAGCAAATAATATCCTCGGTCAATAAAAAAGAACTGTAGCATGGTGACTACAGTTCTCATGGAATGTTCAATGATCATTAATTAATCCACTGCACAATTTTTTTCATGTCTTTTCTTACTCTCGGGAATTTAGGCTCGTCTTCCCGGTAACCAAACGCAACCATAGCCGATACAGCTAAATGGCCATCCTCCAATAAGTTTTCTTCCTCCAGAAGCTTTTGTACTTTATCGTAATGAAACCCTTCAATTGGACAAGAGTCAATTCCTAGGAAAGCGGCGACAGTCATCATGTTGGCAAAAGGAATATAGGTTGATTTTCCAGCCCAATCCAACATTGTACGCTCGTTTACCAGGAGATTTTGTTGGTTTTCTTGGAATTCTTTATACGCTTCTTTGATTTGATCATACATTTCAGCAGGAAGCCCGGCATTAAGCGATTGATTTTTCGCATATTCGGAGTCGTACTTGGTATCCTTGATGGTTCTTGCAAGAATGATCACGAAATGACTTGCGGTGGGAAGAGTGCCTCGTGCACCTGGAGTAATTTCTTTCAGCTTTTCTCTGAATTCCTGGTTTTGAATAATGAGGAATTTCCAAGGCTCATAGCCAACTGAACTTGGCGAAAGTCGGGCTGCCTCCAAGATTAGATTAAAGTCTTCTTCTGAGATTTTTTTTGATGGGTCAAAGGATTTTATAGCCCGTCTAAATTGAAACGCATCCAGAATTTCTTGTCTTTTTATTACTTTTTGTGTCATGTTCAAAAACTTCCTTCTTCGTTGTATTTAGGCAAGCTAGCTTTTATCAGACTTCACATCAATAAAAAATAGGTTGATATTTCCCTTGTTTTGATGAGCTTAGCCTAGTCATCCAGTAATTAAGTATAAAAAATGGAAATGTAACATCTTACACTTAATCAACTGGCGTTGTACGTTAGACACTATAGGAAAGTTCAGTTGTTATCAAACATCGTGTTTATGCATTTTTATGTGAATCTGTTAATATCATCAATTGAACTTTTATTTGAAAGTTTCGTCTTTACTAAAAGGATGAAATGCCAGGAGCGGGAAGTGAACTAATGAAAAATCATCGGAATTTATTGATATCCATAGGCATCGTGGCTGTTCTTTTTGTGGCGGCCATTATCTACACTCTTGTGAGTAACCAAGATCCGTATAAATTTCATTCGGGATTGGGCTCCGGTCTTTCTGTCTCTCCAGATGATGAAACGATTTTGTTTTCCTATTATGACCAAGGAGCAGAAGCAATATTCAAAGGCCGCTTGTCAGACGGGGAAGTAGAGAAAGTGACAGAACCGGTAGACGAGGACCATCGCATGCCGCAATTCTCCCCTAATGGAGAAGACATTCTCTATTTGTCTGCTGGGAATGAAGGTGTTCAGTCTCTTCAGTATATGAGTATTGAATCTGGAAGTCAGCCTTTACAATTAACTGGAATGGATGTGCATGTATCCACCGCTGCTTTTTCACCGGACGGGAAAACCATTTATTATGTAGCGACTCTAGCAGAGGATTTTTTAAAGCCAGAAGGTGAAAAGGAAAACGGAGCTGACTTGTTTTCTTTAAATACCGCGGATGGAGAATTTCTTAAATTAACCGATAAAGACGCTTTTGACATGTCTAAACTCTCGGTTTCAGCCGATGGAACCACGCTTTATTACACGGAATTTGACGGGATTCAACAGCTGATAGCCTATTTACTTGATGAGAAGGTTGAAAGTCCTTATTTGCCTCAATATCTTAAAGAGGACCTATACGAACCTTATTTCTCGGAAAATCAAGAGTTGTTGGCTTATACCGCTGTATCGGAAAAATCCAAAAAGTCCGGCTCGTTATTTGAATACGAACTTTTTTTGATGGAGACTTCAAACGGAGAAAAGAGGACACTTACGGACTTTCATGCATCGGTGACATCGCCATCGTTTTTTCATCATGAAAACCGGATCGCCTTTTTAATGCAACCGAATTGGCCAGATCAGCCGGAGGTTTATGAAGCAATGACCGTTGATTTTGACAGCGGTGAAACAGCGCCGCTGACTTTGGAATTTCCTGAATCGAATAACACGTTTCAGTCAGCCGCTATCGCACGATTATTCGTAAACCCGCTAACGGTACCGGGACTTTATATTCTGTTGTTCTGTTTGTTGAGCGTTTACTTTCATTCGGCATTAGACAAAAGATATCTGCCAACTAAAATAAGTGCGGTTCTTACGGCCATTGTTTTCATAGTCAGTTGTTTAATCCTCTTTATGAACCCATGGGCTGCTATCGGACTATTTGGATTAGCTGCAGTTTTGGCCTTCTGTACAGTACTCGTCTTAGCTTTTGCATATATTTATACTGGATTAACGAGTTCAGAGGACGGGGATAATGAAGATGAAGAAAGTGAAATCTTGAAGCGGTGAAATCAGGGACAGAAAGAATTAATATTACAAAAATCCCCTTTTATGGTAAAGTGGATGGGTCGTATTCTAGAAATGGAGGAGTGACATGACAATTTTAATCAAGCGGCTTGTAATGCCAACTTTCGTTGTGCTGCTTGTTTTGCTAAGTGCTTGCACAAATGCCGATACTCAAAAAACGCTGATGATTGACCATCCAACTGGGTATGAGGGAGTTCTGGTCTCCGGTGCTACTTCAGTAATTGAAACGAGTGGTTACGAAGAGGTACTGGTCAGTGGAGGAGACAAAGCGAATGAGTTGATTGATGCATTGAACGGAAGTGAACTTGTCGAAGCAAGTGAAGATGAACTTGAAAGCAGAACAGCTGACCTGGAAGCACCAGGAAGTTACCGAATGCTGCTTTACAACAAACCAAGCGTCAACAGTACTGGCGAGGATATTTATCCGATCCTATTCTATAAAGATGGAACGATTCAAGTGAACCAAGAAGGAACCTCTTATTTTATCGCCGAACCACCCAAAGATTTGCTTACTAAATTGAAGGCAGATTGGGATATTGATTTTTAAGAGGAAAAAATTTTTGCGCTCACAATATCTTATATAAGTTTTTATAAAATGAATTTAGATTTTCAATTAAAAGATGCTGTCCCTAAATGTCATTGTTCAAGACTTTTTTGGGACAGCTCTTTTTGTGTTGATTCTCTTCAAACTTCTTTAACCACGGTTTCTGCGTATACATCATGCGGAAATTTTGCTCCGGTAGTGTTGTATTTTTTCGGGTTTTTCAAATAGATCAGTGAACTTAAAGTATCCCGGTGAACCATTCGTTTCACAATCTGTTTCGGTGTCAGTTCTTCACCGGATTCACTCAGAATTTTGATGCCCGCTGCTTTTTGTCCAATGGTTTGTCCGCTTTTCCGCATCTGTACATATTCCAACCCATATAGGACCACTGCCGGTGCAACTACCGTTTGGAAAAAACTATTTTTCACTTTCTTTTTTACTGCCTGTTCTACAGCCGCAGAAACTGCTGTGGAAATTGCTGTATCAATCAAAATGCCTTTTACTCTCTTTTTCATTAGCTTGTCCATTCAATTCATCCTTTCTTATCTTTCTTTATCGGATTCTTTAATCAGTAATTCCAGTAGAGAAAAAGTTAACCCGCATTTTTGAATGAGAGATAGTGGGGAATCATCCTTGCGGCATTGTATAAACTTCCTCAAAAGGCTGCACCACAACAAAACCATTACCCGAAAACTTCATCTGAACGGATTCTCCGCTGCCTCTGCCAAACAGGCTTTTCAGCTGAATGTCTGTAACAAAATCCGGTTCCAAATTCCCTGACCATGCAACGGTAGCATTCGGATCTGTGAATACGGGTCTGTCAGGCGTCACGAGCAAGGTGAGCGGCTCATAATGGGAAGTAAAAGCGACAAGTCCGTTGCCTTCCAGCCGTACATTGAAGAGCCCACCAGCCATCATTCCAGCGACGCGGCGCATGAGTTTGATGTCCCAATCCAGGCCGTCTTGAAAAGCGAGCAAATCATTTCCGTTGATGAAGATGCTTTCGCCTTCCAAATCCAATATGGTGATTTTCTTGCCGCGATCGGCTAGATAAAGTTTGCCGTTCCCATGCGCCTTCATTAGCTGTGCACCTTCTCCAGTGAAAGCTTTTTTAACGAATTTACCTAGCCCATGTTCAAGCATGCCTTCGCGTTCGAATTTGATGTTTCCTTCATAAGAAATCATTGATCCTGCTTTTGCCCAGACCAGCCCGTTCAGGTTCACTTCCAATAAGCGATCCGTCTCCAGCTCAAAAAATTCACGAGCGCTGTCATCTTGCTGCGTTTTTTGTACAAATTGGTGGATGGAGTACTTCGACATAAAAATTCCTCCTTTGAGTGGTTGATAATATCTACGTTTGAGGATTGAAATAGTTCCAGTGAAATGAAATTGGGCTTGGAATACGAGATTGCTTATTATTAATCAATTTAACTTTTAAAAAGTGTATGCAGAGCAGTGACGCAGAATTCTGACTTGCATATCTGCCTTTTGTTTTTGCGGAAAAAGGAGTTTATTCGTCTGGAAGGGGAATTAGTAGTTGTATACCAATAAAAAGAGGAGGGATGAATAGATGGACAACGTGAAGGAAGGATTTATTCCGGTTACTGGAGGAAATGTCTGGTATCGGATCAGCGGCAATGGCCCGGGTATTCCGTTACTCGTGCTGCACGGGGGACCGGGATCGAAAAGCAGCGACAGCGACCCGCTCCGGCAATTGGGAACAGACCGGCCGGTGATCCATTATGACCAGCTTGGATGCGGCAAATCGGATCGCCCTGAAGACACGGCTTTATGGACGGTGGAGCGCTATGTGGAAGAGTTGGAACAAGTCATTCAGGCACTTGAACTGGAAGAATTTCATTTGCTGGGTCATTCCTGGGGAACCATGCTTCTGGCTTCTTATTTATTCAAAAAACCAAAAAGAGTCCGAAGCGTCATTTTTTCCGGACCGGCATTAGACGCGCAGAGATGGGAGCGGGACCAGCGAAATTACTTGAAACAATTCCCGAAAGAGATCCAGGAGACGATTGAAATATGTGAACGGGAACACACAACAGATACTGAAGAGTACGAACAGGCAATGATGGCTTACTATAAACGCCATATGTGCCGTGTCGATCCATGGCCAAAAGAAATGGAAGAAGATATGAAAGAGCTGAACCATCAAATTTACAACTTAATGTGGGGGGCGTCTGAGTTTACGGTCACCGGAACGTTAAAGGACTTCGACGCGACTGGACGCCTGCAGGAAATTGAAATTCCGTCCCTGTTCACATGCGGCCGGTTTGATGAAGCGACGCCTGAAGCAACGGAGTATTATGCAGGCCTGGTTCCAGATGCAGAGTTCCATATGTTTGAAAACAGTTCCCATATGCCGGGAATAGAAGAACCGGAGGCGTATGTGGAGACTGTCCGCGAGTGGCTGAACCGTCAGGAATTGCGGCCGGGAGCGTAAAGAAAAATCACTCAGTGGGGAGGGATCCTTGCTGGGTGTTTATTGAAGAACTTGTGAGCGCACTCTCGTGACTTTAGCCGTGAGTTAGCGAATGCTCTTTTTTTGATATTTTGTTCTACATCTGCTCTACTATGTGTAGAGGCGAACGAGATGTTAAGAGCTAATAAGGGCAGGGGTTACGTCTATTATTTACGCTATCACATCGTATGGTGCGTCAAATACCGAAATGCCGTCTTAGTTGGCGACGTAGAACGCGATGTGAAAGAGATTCTTCGGGAAATTGCCGATGAACAAAAATTGAGATTCTTTCACTCGAAACCGATAAAGACCATGTGCACATGCTCATCAGTTGCACGCCGCAACAGACCATCCCATCCATTCTGAAATCATTCAAAGGGACGTCAGCCAGGCGTTTGTTCCTGCGTCACCCGTCGCTTAAAAATGCGCTATGGGGCGGACACTTGTGGAACCCCAGTTATTTCGTCGCAACCGTAAGCGATACAACCGAAGAACAGATTAAGCATTATATCGAGCATCAGCAAATCAACTGGAAATGAGGAGAAACCGCATGCTGAAAGCCTATAAATACCGATTGGTTCCGAATAGGGCACAAAGAGAATACTTTGCCAAAACATTCGGCAGCGTGCGGTTTCTTTACAATCAGATGCTCGCCGATCGGAAAGCCCATTATGAATTATACAAGCACGACAAAAAATTATTGTATGCGATCAAACTGCGTACGTATACGTCGTTTAAACAAGAATTTCCGTTTCTAAGAGAACCCGATAATTTAGCGCTGGCAAATGCGAAGCTTGATTTGGATGCAGCGTACCAAACGTTTTATAAACACGGCGCAGGCTTCCCTGTATTCAAATCCAAACACCACTCAAAAGCCAGTTACAAGACGAACAACCAGAAAGGTTCGATTCGAATTTTAAATAACCGAATCAAATTACCGAAAATCGGTTTCGTCAAATTCAAGCACCACCGGAAGTTTAACGGGCTGATTAAATCGTGCACCGTGAGCATGACGCCGAGTGGCAACTATTATATTTCGGTGCTCGTCGAACAAGACGGCGTCCCGTGGATTCCAGCACCGCACAAAATCGGCATCGATCTGGGATTAACCGATTTTGCGATTACCACGAACGATGCCGGGTTTTCTGAGAAAATCGCAAACCCGAAACATTTGGAAAAAGCAGAGAAAAAACTGAAACGCGCTCAGCAACGCCTGTCACGCAAAAAAGAGGGAAGCAAGAACCGGGGTAAAGCGAGAAAGGTCGTTGCGAAAAAGCATGAAGAAATCGCGAATCAACGAAAAGATTTTCTTCATAAGTTGTCTCACAAGATCGTTCACGAAAACCAAGTGATCGTACTTGAGACGCTTTCCAGTAAAAACATGATGCAGAACCGCAGGTTAGCCAAAGCCATTGCGAGTGTCAGTTGGTCTGAATTTACGCGCCAGCTCGAATACAAAGCATTGTGGCTGGGACGGACAATTATCAAAGCCGATCGATGGTATCCGTCCAGTCAAATCTGTTCAGCGTGCGGGGACAAAGGTTCCAAGAAACCACTTGGGATTCGCACATGGACCTGCATCCCATGCGGAACAGACCACGACCGGGATATTAACGCCAGTCGGAACTTATTGTCATTGACGTTATAAATAACCATTGAGGCGGGGATCGCCTTTTGAGCCTACCGTAATCATTCCCGCTACGTGCGCTGAGCGTTATGACAGACGTACGCAAGGAAGATGTTTGTAGGAAGCTCGCGAATTTAGTCGTGAGTAGTTCACTTTGTAGCAACCGCTCAAAAGTACGGCTTTGAAATTCTAGGGTAGACAAGAGTGACTTGGTAAGTTCTGCACGACATCATTAGTGATTTTAAAAACAGCAATCTAGTAGAGCTTTTCATTAGAATGTCATAACAAAACCGGACCTAAGAAAATAAATTTCTCAGATCCGGTTTTGTTTATCTGCCAAACTTATCTTAATTGACAACAGCTAATAGCAGCTTACTGCTCAAATTCGATTTTTGTCGTAATCACCCGGCTAGTCGGATGCGGGTCAAAGCCAACAATGTTTGCTTTGCCGGCAAGAGAAGGTGACGTATGGACGAGCGGGATGACAGGAGGGTCATCATGCATGATGACTTGTGCCTGTTCATACAATTCATTGCGTTCTTGCTGATCGGTAATAGTTCTTGCTTTATCCAAGATCGTATTTAGTTCCGGATTATTGTACTGAGTAGAGTTAGTTGAACCGATATTGTCACCGTGCCATAGGTTATGAATGAAATTGTCTGCATCCCCGTTCATCCCAGTCCAACCCAACAGGAATGTGTCTGCTTCTCCGTTCAAGGCTTTTTCGATATAAGTTGCCCATTCAAACGTAACAATTTCTGCTTTGACGCCAATATCAGCAAAATTCGATTGTAGGTACTCAGCTACTTTTGCCCCATCAGGCATATAGGGACGTGATACAGGCATTGCGTACAATTCCATTTCAAAGCCATCAGGAAAGCCGGCTTCGGCAAGAAGTTCCTTCGCTTTTTCAGGATCATACGGATAAGGCTCGATCTCATCATTATAGCCTTCTACAGCTGGTGGAATGGGGTTCTTTGCTGCAATTGTTCCTTCACTAAAGAACGCATCTACCATTGCATCTTTATTGACTGCATAACTGAGTGCTTGACGAACTAGAGGATCATCAAACGGTTCATGCGTTATTGTCATGCCTAAGTAGCCAAGGTTAAGAGGCGGGTTTGAGAATAATTGCAGTTCGGGATTTCCCTCAACCTGCTCATGATTCTCAGAATCCAAACCGGAAACCATATCTACTTCACCACTCAATAGCGCGTTAAACCGAGCAGAATTATCTGGAATTGTACGGAAAATCACTTGTTCCAGCTTTGGATATCCGTCCAGCCAGTATTCATCATTTTTTTCAAGTACGATTCGGTCATTCGGCTGCCATTCCTTAAAGATAAAAGGGCCGGTACCTACGGGATTGCTTCGGTAGTCGTCACCTGATTCTTCAATTGCTGCCGGACTGGAAATCGATAAAGGAGTTAAAGCCAAGTCTTTTAAAAGTGTCGGCTGAGTGCCTTTCAGCTTAAGTTCAAACTTTGACTCATCCACTGCAAGCACAGAGGCAACATTATGTGATGGATCATCTTTGTAGCCGCCAAAAACACTTCCATACATGGGAAAGTCCTCTGCGCTGCCATTCATCCATCTTTCAAAATTAAAAACGACGGCTTCCGCATTGAAGTCAGTCCCGTCATGGAACTTCACCCCGTCACGAAGTGTGAACGTATAAGTAAGGCCATCCTCTGATTCTTGCCATTCGGTTGCCAATAAGGGTTCTGTAGTTGTCTCTCCTTCCGCAAAAGTAGTCAGCGTTTCCAAAATACTTTGAGCAACGTTTTCGGATTCGCCGTCCGTAACTTCAGATGGATCTAAGGAAACCGCGTCACCACCGCGGGCAAAAATAAGTGTGTCTTGGAACGGTGATGAAGCATCATTGGGCTCTTCATTGGAGCAGGCGGCTAGTAGAAAAGGAGATAGGAAAGAAATTGTTAAAATAGCTGCAATCGCTTTACTCTTCATTTAATCACTCCTGATTAGTGGGATGGGTTGTGCTTAAAAGCATAAACTAGTGTAGCCTACAGCATCATAATAGAAGTTGTGTATTGATATGTATAATTGTGCGTATCAACTTAATGGATCGTGTTTAAGAATTTTGATTTTGCTATTACTGATACGACACCTCCTTATTCCGATTTTATAAAACATACTATTTTAAATGATTACAAATACCAGTATATAATAATAAGAGTTATTTTTGTTAATATTTAAAATAATTTGTCTTTTAAGGTTTTAAACGAAATTATATTTGATATGCAGGGAAGTACCGTTGGAAATTGATAGTTGCAGTTTTAATGTTAGGTTGAATAAAATTCAACTAATCGAGTAATCATACGATTTCAAAAAAATTAAAAGTGAGGAAGATAAGTGGAAAAATCATTGGTCTGCATTACAGGTTACTCCAATAAATTCTGGAAAATAAAAGCGCAAGGCAATTTCTTTATCGTTTCTTATGGAAGAATCGGGACCCGTGGCTCGATCAATACAAAAGAATTTCCTTCAGAAACACTATGTCTGAAAGAAGCGAACAGATTGATCGAATCTAAGTTTAAAAAAGGCTACCGGTAAAGCGAACAACAGGCAGAAGAAGTTTTGGAGGGTTCAATGACAGAAGACCAATTTTGGTGCATGCTGGAAACTGCTCACCGCAAAGGGGATGACCCGGAAGAACA
This sequence comes from Planococcus notacanthi, assembly GCF_030407825.1. Lineage (NCBI taxonomy): Bacteria > Bacillati > Bacillota > Bacilli > Caryophanales > Caryophanaceae > Planococcus > Planococcus notacanthi. The sequence goes on from NZ_JASDCQ010000001.1 coordinate 893,140, forward strand.
GCACGAGTGGCTCATTGGAAAATTGGCCAAAAAGCCGGTGCATGAGATTGTCGGCTTTGATTTCCATTTTAATCAGCAATATGCTAAATCCTACACATCTGATTTATGGGCAGCAGCCTTTATCATTATGGGAGGCTGCTCTGATGATTCCTTTGATTATTTCCGTGCATGGCTGATGTTTCTTGGAAAAGAACCGTATGAGGGAGCTCTTCAAAATCCCGAAAGCATCCTTCCTTACTTGGAAAGGATGGAAGAGGATGTGCCGGAATTTGAAGATTTCCTGTACTGCGCCAGTGCGGCGTTTGAGGAAAAAACCGGAATGGATCAAGACGACTACCTCGATTTGTATTGGAAGGTGTCGGGAGACGTATACGTGCAGCCCGAAATGGAGTTTGATTGGAGTGAAGATGACGGGGAAGGTTTGTTCAAAAAATTTCCGTTGTTGTGGAATGCTTATGGAGAAACTCCTTTAGGTTAAAGAATAGAAGTGATTAAAAACCTTTTCTCACATTCTAAACGACAAGATTTGGCGGCTAAACAGCATAACCAGCTGCTTGAATTGGAAGAAAGAGGGCAAATTTTAAGAAAAAATTTAGCTTTTTACTTATTTTAGTAAAACATTCTAGAAAGAGTGGTCTTATTGCCAGAAAGCACTCCTGTTTTTAAATGATAACCCGATGGCTCAATAAGAAGCAGAGAAGATGCAGAAATTAATGCGTCTTGTTTTCTTGTTGATTTAAAAAATCCTTATGGATAAAGGATTTTCGATTCAACAAGATGAGGTGGCTTGGTTAGTGGAACGGAAAATGTAGATAAATGAACGGATGAAAAACATGATCCATTTTTATTGAAATACAATTACAGAAAATAAAGAAAGTATATAAAAAAAGCTTTAATGTTTTCTGAATTAAAAGAATTTTCTATAATACTTTACATATTTTATGCTATAGACTAGTCTTAATGTATCGGTAAGGCAAATAAATAACAGGAAATAAGGTGATATTTAGGCAGAAAGTACAATGTTAGATTATACAAAATAATATCAAATTATCTGAATAATGATATTTTTATATTTCAACTTAAGAGTTACGAAAGCATCATAGGGGATGTAAAGGAGTAGTTAGTATGATTATAACAGAGGAACTGGCTGGAACAGCAGAAGCGGTAAGTAAAATTTTGGGTAGCGAAGTGGAGTGCCAAGATGGAACTTACCAACTGAAAACTAAACGGTCGGTTTACGTGAAAAATAGCAAAGTATTGGATGTCAGTTTGTCCTTGGATTTAGATATTTCATTCAGCTTAAATGATGAAGGACCAGATGGCAGTAACGAAGCGCGTGTTTGTCTGATGCCGGAAGAACTCGCGGCTTTTACTCAAGCGCTGATTGCACATCCCTTATATTTCCCCATCAGCTATTCGCAGCACATGACAATGGAATGCGGAATGTATTGTATTCGCTTGACTTCACAAGAGCCTCCGGAAGTATTTGCGGAACGCCTTGTTGCTGCACTTGATGCACTGGGATAAAAAAGCATTTGCACAGATAAAAATGGATTAAAGAGGAGAAATGGTCATGGAACAGATCGAACAATTTCCTGAACAATCGGTTGGTTATTTTTTTCTGAAATCCAAAGATGTGCACGATGAAAACGGTTGTTCTTTCATTACATTCTTTGCCCGTTTGGCGAAAGAAATCAGATACGAGAAAGAAGGGAAGATACAGGAACAGGTACAGACAGTATGGGTGGATATAGAGGAAGTCATGCTGGAAAAAGCATCACCGAAAGCAAAAGCATTGCCGAATGGCATGCAGCGCTATGAACTCACACCAACTGTCTTCCATAGCCTATATCAAGTATCCCAGCAATGCCCTGAAGAGTTATTTACCATCACGCCTTATCACCGGGAATCCAGCAGTGAGAGATATATCCCTTGAGTTTAAACGGGGAAACCTCACAGCGGTTAGTATTTTATTTTAGCTTATCCGTAGTCGGATAATGCCCTTTTTGCCCCGTATTAAACAGCTTTGCACGCAATTATTATGTGGAACCATACCAAGGAGGATGAATAGGATGACTGTAATGATGAAGGAAGTAAAAGGAATGGGTAACCCAACTAAATCGTATTTGGAAATTTACAAGGAACATGTAAAGGGCTATAAGGAATACAAAATGCAGAAAGCCGTTCAATCTTCCAAAAAAGAATTGGCTAAAACCGCTTCAAATTAATTCAAGTTCAGCATGTGCATGCAAAAAACACAACCCGAAACCAAACCGGTTTCGGGTTGTGTTTGTGTATGAAAAAAACGCCCCGAAGGACGTTTTCTATTATCTGCTTCGTATTTTGGACAGCAAGCGCAGTATTTCCAAGTACAGCCAGACCAATGTCACAAGCAAACCGAAAGCACCATACCATTCAAAATATTTCGGAACCCCTTTATCAGCTGCATTTTCGATAAAGTCAAAATCCAACACCAGGTTCAGCGCGGCGATGATGACGATGACCACGCTGATCGCAATGCCGAGCGGCGTCGCTTCGTGGAGATGAGGGATTTGAAAACCGAAAAACCCGCCGATGAACGAAATCAGGTAAACCAGGAAAATGGCGCCCGTGGCAGCGGCAATGCCGAGACGGAAATTCTGTGTCACTTTGATGAGTCCCGATTTATAAACAAGCAATAAACTGAACAGCACTCCAATTGTGATCAGGACAGCCTGGAAGACGATGCCGCCGTATTGAGCTTCGTATTGGGCAGACACTGCCCCCAGGAATAATCCTTCCAGCAAAGCGTAAACAGGTGCTGTAAAAGGAGAGATTTTAGGTATGAAGATTGTCACCAATCCAACGATCAAGCCACCGATGGCTCCAACCAGAATCAACGGCAATACACTGTTCGGGCTATTGACGAACTGATTCCAGGAATAGACGAACGTTACCAGCAACAGCAATAATAAAATGAATGTTTTATTGACCGTTCCTTGAATGGTCATTTTTCGGCCAATGTTCGTGTCGTTGAAATTATCGAACGAATCGGCTTTTAAACTCGGGTTTCCACTTCTCAACTCTCTCACCTCGCATATTTTTCGTAGCAGCATTTATTATATCCTTTTCATAAACAGAAATACACGATAAAGAGAAGCGCTAATCAATGATAATTTCTTCAACGCCTCTAACCGTTAAATGGGATAAAACCGATTAGTCAGGCTATAAAATATTCCCGATATGTGAAGAAGGTGAATCCTACTACAAAAATCAAGTACAGAATTGAGCCGATGAAAATATAGGATTTTTCCGGCACATAAGCTTTCTGTTCCATTCGAATGCCCGTTTGCCCTTGAATCGACATGTCCAACCGGCGGCTGGCCATGCCTCCTTTGGATTTGAAAAAATAAATAAGGGCAAGCGCCAGTCCTGCGAAGGGGATAGCCACATCCAGGAAAGCGACGTTAAGCGCAATAGCTGCCAGCCAATTGCCGCCAGCAATCACAAAGATGGTGAAAAAGATGATCAGCGTATTTTTCATGTGTACCTCCAATTTGTATTTTTTGAAATAAATGTTAATCTGCTGCTGGTTATTATACGGTGAAAAAGAAAGAAGGTTTCAATGATTTTCGGATTGCTTATATAAGAATAGAAAATGGAGTTCTTGTAAAGTAATTCCCAATTTAATCGGAGCAAACTTCACAATATAGGATCAGCAGAAGCGGTAAAGTATTTATTTTATTCCGATAATAGAGAATCTATCACTGGATATATGTGGTAAAGTAAGAAGGCGACAGCTGACAATGAAATGGTAAATTAAAACTGATTAAGGCTGTAAAGTTGAATGTAATTTGATGTGAATGATATTACATTCAATTTTCTCAATAGAAAATAGTAGAAGATTTAATATAGTAAGGAGAGGAACTTCACGATGATACAAAGTAAACTCGCACTCATTGGTTCATTTGTTATTTTATGTATCTGCATGTCTTTGTATTTTCCGTTTCCGAATAATGTCAGGTTAAATGCTCGTACTACGTTTATGTCGTTTCCAATTCGTGACCAAGCTGGATATATTCCACTTGGGATAATGGGGGCCATTTTGTTTATAATCGCTTTAATTTTGTTGTTCAAGGGATTAAAGAAATATCACTTCCGAACAATACTAGTTGTGTTGATCCTATATGCATTTTTGCCGAAACTTTTAATTACGGCTTACCAAGAAACAGTTGCAAGCGGGATTACAGCAATATCATACGATAGCAATGGCAAGTGCAATTTTGAGTCGGTGGGGCAAAAGATAGCGAATGGGGAATGTGAGCTTGTATTGCATAATCGAAGTAATGAAGCTGTGTCATTTGAATTGGAATTTATCGATTCATTTTTTATTGAAGACGGTGTACGAATGGAGTCTCTAATAAATTTAGCGGGTCCGTATAGTATTACAATAGAAGCAAATCGCATAGAGCCTATTCGATTCAAGGAGTTGCTCGACTTATCAGATGTGCCGAAACATATCGAATCTGGAGAATCATCCGGGATTCATTTTAAGTTGACTGACGGTGAGAAAACACGTACTTTGTAGCAGGCTATAAAAAGTTATAACCTGTTGAAATGGCCAAACTAGCGAGAAATTTATTTCAATGATTCCGTAAATAAAATTCACCCTAAAAAGCAGCAGCCCTTTATCCATGAGGGCTGCTGCTTTTCATTGCATCAATTTTCAACGAAATCAAAACAAAACGCTTCCAAACCGATTTCAGCGAGCACTTCCTGGCCGGCGGCTGTTGGATGGATGTCTTGCGGAAGGACGTATTCCGCCTGATTATTCCCAAAAGCATGATATGCATCAGCCAACTCTACATCATGGAAAGAATTCGCTATTTCAGCGAAAGCAGCATTGATCTGCGGCAAGTATTGATCGGATATCTGGTGCAGCGGATCAGCCGCTTGGAACGGGTTATAAATAGTGTACAGAACAATTGGTGCATCTGTCAGCGAGCGTATTTCGTGAATGCTTGCTGCAAGATTGTCAAAAGCATCACTGTTGGCGAGCTTTTGTTGAATGAGTGTTAGAAACAACTCGGAATTTCCGCCACTTTCAGCATTGGCGGCTCTTAAAATTTCCAGAAAATCGTTGCTTCCGATGTTCAAAGTGACGTAGTCAGCGTGATGGACGGCTTTTCGAAATTTCTTATTGCTATCCAAAGCAGTAAGCAAGTCGTCTGTCTGCCATCCCGGAACTCCTAAAATGCGCACCCGCAAATCTGCGTCATCGCCGATAAGATAGGGAAAGGCGACTTCGGCAGGACGATCATTGGTTTCCCCAAGATTGTAGCCGAAAGGAATGGAATCTCCTAGAGCGACAAGAGACTCCTTGCCGTGACCATGATGGCTATCGGCTAAAGCTGTAGGGGTCCCAAGAGCCAAAGCGATTAAAGCAGCAACAAAAATTTTTATCATTTTACTCATAAGGCACCTCCTTTCTTGTTTTTTCGTTCATTATAAACCCGGAAATCTGAATTGTCTGTATTTTTTAATAAAATTTTGTTGGAAAAGATGGAAATTTAAGCACTCACTTTGAATTGCTTTAAATAAGTCAACATAATACTTGCAACTGATGGAATAGAGCTTTCTTGTAATTTAATCGTGAATAAGACCTTATATTAGTACCTAATACTAATAGTTGATGTTAGAATGAGGCGAGGACATCATAAAGGGGCGATTTAAATGAGTATTTCCAAAGCAAGAATTACAGCCATCGGATCATATGTACCTGAGAAGAGGTTGACGAATCACCGGTTAGAAGAATTAGTGGAAACAAACGATGAATGGATTGTCCAACGGACTGGAATAAAGGAACGCCGAATTGCTGCTGATAATGAATTTACCAGTGATATCAGCATCAAAGCAGTTGAAAATTTAAAAGAACGTTATGGAAAATCGCTTGATGACGTCGATATGATTATTGTCTGCACCATGACTCCTGATTTTAAGACGCCGAGTGTGTCTGCTCTCGTGCAGGCAAAGCTGGGGATAAGAAATACCGGCGCCATCGACTTGAATGCAGCTTGCTCCGGATTTGCATACGGACTTCACATGGCCAACGGTTTGATCACGGCTGGACTGAACAAAAAGATTTTAGTGATTGGTGCAGAGACCTTCTCTAAGATCCTCGACTACAGCGATCGTTCGACTTGTATCTTATTTGGAGATGGCGGCGGGGCCGTGCTTGTGGAATTTGATGAAGAAAAGGCGAGCTTTATCGCTTCCCATATGGGAACAAACGGGGAACTGGCCAACAATCTCTACTGTACGGATCTTTCCACGCAGATGTTTGGCAACGAATTGGCGGTAAATGGATTCGTGAATCAAAATGGACGCGAAGTCTACAAATGGGCAGTCAACACCGTTCCTAAAGGGATGAACGCCTTGATGGAAAAAGCACAATTTGAGACAGAGCAAGTGGATTGGTTCGTGCCGCATAGCGCCAATCTCCGCATCATCGAGTCCATCTGCAACAGAAATGGACTTCCGTTGGAACGGACCATTTACAGTCTGGAGTATTACGGCAACACTTCTGCAGCGTCTATTCCATTGTCCTTGGATAAAGGCATGCAGGAAGGGAAGATCAAGCCGGACGATAAATTGCTGCTATACGGGTTTGGTGGGGGTTTGACGCATGCTGGCATGCTGGTCAACTGGTCGATTTAAGTAGAGTGGAAGCACCGCTTAATTCGCTGAAGGGTTATAAGTTTTACGTCATCTTTGAATTCGAAGATGACGTTTTTATTTTTTTCAAATAGAGCAGAGGTGTCAGGCACCCAAACAATTTTAGGCAATAAATTTTCTCAATTAATGCGAATTTTAGTTATCTCGAAGCTGAGGCATATAAATTGTATTTGCCGTTCTGGAACCGTAGAATTGGGTTTAACACCAAAGTTCCGCTGAAGTATTCAATGGTAGATTTCAACAACTCGAGCGGATGGCCGAAACGATGCACAGTTTGAAAATCTACGGATTATGTTTGCTTATGGCTCTTTAGGGAAACAAAAGAGTAAACCGTAGGACTGATTTAATTCACTATCAATGATTGATAAATAAAGTAAAGAAGGTGCATAGATATGGGTACGAATAAAACGATTCTAAAAACAAGTGATTGGGTAAAAGGCAAATCCCGCCACGACGAGCTGATTATCGGTTTCATCGATTCCATGAATGTCCTTAAGGAAGCAGTAAACGTTACAGTGGTGGAAAGCGACAACGAAGAAATGATCGGCTTGACCATTCCGATGTCGGTGCACCAAGTAGAAATTATTCCAGAATCCGATACCAAAGATGCCGCGCAATTGGGCTTCCTGATCGATTTAGCATTGGCTACTGACGACAAAGAGTGGTTCCAGGAACTCTCTGCACAATTAAATGCCAAAAAAGAAACAGTGAATTAAGATAAACTCAATGACATCAATAGGAATAGCACCTACTCCTCAAGGGTTCAAAAACCTGCAATTGTGGATTTAGGTGTTATTTTTTATTTGTCTTTTACTAGAAAGGAAACTTCTATCAATGAAAGATATTAGCTTTGAAACTTTATTGTCTACTATTTGTCTAATCGTCTATCAGGGGGTGGATTGATGAAGAAATTATTACTATCGTTCATTTTTAGCATTCTATTTTTGGTCGGGTGTACATCAGAAAACATTAAAAAAGTGGATGTTCATGAAATGGAAAGCTTTTTAGTTACTAAAGAAGATTCATTGGTTACATATACAGATTCTGAAGCGATCCGAACAATTGTGAAAGCGTTCAAAAAAGCCAAAATAGAGCCAGGCATAGTCGATATGGCAGATCCAGAATATCAAGTCCATTTTGGAGAGAATTCCTATTATCTTTGGGTAGATGAAAGGCAAGGGACAATAATGGATCTCGATGACACACATACCATCTATAGTCTTTCAGAAAAGTCGTCAAAAGCGGTCTATAAAATAATAGAGGAAGCCCGATAAAACGATTAACGAGCTTACCTCATTATAGAAATTGTAACGGTGGGATTCGAACTTGTGCGGTTGATTAGCGTTATATTTTAGAGGTGATGGGTATGGTGAAAAAGGTATGGATTGTTTTTGGAAGTTTTGCAGTCCTCATTGCATTGGCGGCATATGGTGTCCACTGGGCATTCTTTGATATTCAACGCGTGCCCGAAGGTGAGTATCTGACGGAATCAGTATCGCCTGATGGCCGCTATACAGTGCGTGCGTATAAGACAAATGGCGGCGCTACAGTAGCCTATTCTATTAGAGGCGAATTGGTGTTTAACATTGAAGACAGCAAAACAAAGAACATATACTGGAATTACAAGGAAGACATAGCTGTGATAAATTGGATTGACGACGACACCGTGGACATTAATGGGCACCTCTTGGATGTTCCGGAAGAAAAGTTTGATTTTAGAAATGAATAATAGCATGCCTTTAGCAATTTATAAGGACTTGCAAAAGACTATCAGCTCCGATTTAAAATTGAGGACTTTTAAAATCCTTTTCATATTTCCTTTCACACTGAAAGCATTTTGTTATGCAAACAGAATGTTCCCTCGACTTATATTTGACCTGATCCGCCCGGCAATTTATAGTTGCTATATAAGGCAATAACTAGCAGATATCTTTAACACGCCTAATCAGCTATCTTAAGAAAATCAATTTATTGGAACGAAATAATATTTCTTAATACCAACTTAACAATAGCTTCACAAAACAACTCTATACTTATCGAGAGTCGTACATATCTACTGGAAATCATAATTATCATTCGAGGAGGAATTTACATGAAAAAAATATTTTTTGGATCAGTGACATTGTGCTTAGCTGCATTTTTAGCGGCATGCGGCAATGAGGAAGCTGGATCTTCAACCGAACCTGCAGAAGGCGGAGCGGGCGTCTCGGGTACTTTGGATTTCTATACCTCGCAGCCTGATGCGGATGCACAAGCATTAGTGGATGCTTTTAAAGAGCAGAATCCGGAAGTCGACATCAGCATTTTCCGTTCCGGTACTGAAGAAGTTGTATCGAAAATACAGGCAGAAAACCAGGGCGGCAATATCCAGGCAGATGTGCTGCTGGTTGCCGATTCCGTGACTTTCGAAAATTTTAAAGCAGAAGAGTTGCTGCTTGCTTATGAATCGCCTGAAGCGGAATCCATCGATGAAGCTTTTGTCGATCCGGATGGCATGTATGCAGGGACAAAAGTGATGGCGACCGGTTTGATCGTCAACACCAATGAAGTGACCGAACTTCCTGACAGCTGGAACGCGTTGACGGAGCCGGCAACGAAAGGGCAGGCAGTTATGCCGAGTCCACTATATTCAGGTGCAGCAGCCTATAACCTGGGCGTCATGACGCGACAGGACGGCCTGGGCTGGGAATATTACGAAGCGCTTCGTGCCAATGACATCACCATTACCCAAGGAAATGGAGCAGTATTGGAAAGCGTTGCCACTGGGGATCAGAATTACGGCATCATCGTAGATTATTTGGCGGCTCGCGCCAAAAATGAAGGATCTCCTGTAGAGTTGATTTACCCGTCAGAAGGCGTTCCGGTGATCACTGAGCCGGTGGGCATTATGGCAAACACGGAAAACGAAGAAGCGTCCAAAGCGTTTGTTGATTTCATCCTTTCAGAAGAAGGGCAAACTTTGGCGTCTGAACAAGGCTATACGCCTATCCGCGAAGGCATCGAAGCGCCTGAAGGCTTGAAGACATTGGATGAAATGACCATCCTGGATGCCGAAGCGGTTGAACTATTGGAAACGCGTGATGAAGACAAAGCGAAATTCGGAGAGATTTTCGGCCAGTAAACGACTGCGTGAATTTCGATGTGAGGAGTTACGGATATGACAGTGAAACAGCCAATGGTAGAAGAGAGAAAGAAGAGGGATTCCTCTTTTTCTCTCTTTTTTCAAAAAAAGAATTTGTATAAAATAATCGGCCTGTTGGCCATTTTCGTGTTTTTCCTATTGCCGGTGCTGCGGCTCGTCTGGCTGAGCTTTGTAGAAGACGGCTCAGTGACATGGCAATATTACACCGAAGTCTTAGGGGAGCCTGCAACCTGGAAAACGGTGCAGAACACGTTGATCATTGTAGCAGGCTCGACGGTTCTGGCTTTAGTGCTGGGGGTCTTGTTTTCCTGGATTGTAGCTTATGTCCAACTGAGTGGAAAAAGGGCGATGCAACTTTTTATCTTCCTGCCTTTCATCATCCCTTCCTATATTACGACTCTTGCCTGGACACAATTTTTCAGCGCATCGGGTCCAGTGAATGCAGTTCTGTCGTGGCTGCCGGGAAGTTTGGAAGCCCCAAACCTATACAGTATCGGGGGGATCATCCTGCTCCTTGGGATTTCTCATTATCCGCTGGTGTATTTGTTTACGGTCAATGTGTTCCGGAAAATTCCGCGTGAACTGGAAGAGGCAGCTGCGACTAGCGGCTTGTCGAAAAAACGGGCGTTCCGCAAAGTGGTGCTTCCGCTGGCGCTGCCCGGAATTGCCAGCGGCGGACTCATCGCCTTTTTATCGAATTTGGATAACTTCGGGATTCCGGCGTTTCTCGGGACACCCGCCAATATTCGCGTCTTGAGCACTTATATTTATGAACAAGTGGTCGGATTCGGGCCTTCGGCATTTTCACGCGCCGCTGTGTTGTCTGTCATTCTTGGCGTTATTGCATTGCTGGGGACTGTCTTGCAGTGGTTCTTGCTGCGCCGCAGCCGCGTCAATGAGACAAACAGAAGCGATTCCACGCCGCGCATTTATTTATCGGCCGGCAAGCAAAAGCTGTTGGAAGCATCCTTATGGATTTTCCTGCTGGTGACGAGTCTGATGCCGCTGATTACAATGGGCGCATTGTCGCTGATTTCCGCTTATGGGGTTCCGTTCAATCTGGAGAATTTGTCCTTGCGAAATTATGAATATGTCTTTTTGACCGATTCCAAACCTTTATCGGCATTGACCAACAGCCTGCAGTTGGCCTTTTTCACGATGCTGATTTGTTTGGTGCTTGGTACTGCGATGGCGTATCTGCGCTTCAAGTACCCGGACTGGAGCACGAAAGCGGCAGAGCTGTTCATGACCATTCCGTTTGCGCTGCCAGGTACAGTGTTTGCCCTGTGCATGATCTTCATGTGGCTGGAGCCGGTGCCAGGTTGGAATCCGGGCATCTACGGCACGGTGTGGATTTTGTTCATCGCTTACGTTGCTCGGTTTTTTGTGCTTCAAGTTAGAGGAAGCTATACGGCATTCCTGCAGATCGATCCATCGATGGAAGAAGCTGCACGGACTTCAGGAGCTGCCGGCTGGGTAAAATGGCGACGGATTTTATTGCCATTGCTGTTTCCTGGCATTCTCAGCGGGGCGCTGCTCGTATTTTTGATGGCGCTCACGGAGTTGACGGTATCCAGTCTATTGTGGTCTTCCGGCTCCGAAACGATCGGCGTCGTAATTTTCGGATATGAACAGGCCGGTTATTCGACATACTCAACCGCCTTTTCGACCGTACTGGTGCTCGGCATACTGATGGGTGGCGCACTGTTTATGTCGGTTGGCAAATTATGGGATAGAAAGGTGCTGAAAAAATAAATGATCAAAGTGGATAATGTATCTAAAAATTATGGTTCATTCACCGCCTTGCATTCGATCGATCTTGAAATTGGAGATGGTGAATTTATTGCGGTGCTCGGGCCCTCGGGTTGCGGAAAAACGACTTTATTGAAGTTATTGGCAGGTTTTATGGGACCAACAGAAGGGACCATTTCCATGGACGACACCTTATTGGCATCGGCTAAGCGCGTCCTGCCGCCCGAAAAACGCAACATCGGCATGGTATTCCAATCATTTGCTTTGTGGCCGCATATGACGGTCGCCGAGCACATCAAATTTCCGCTGAGCTACCACCCGAATAAAATCAAAGAAGGCAAAAAAGAGTTGCAGGAGCGCATCAATGAAGTACTGAAACTGGTCGGTCTGAATGCGATGGCTGACCGTTACCCCTCAGAACTGTCAGGTGGCCAGAAGCAGCGCGTGGCACTCGCGCGGGCCATAGCGCCTTTGCCGAATCTATTGCTGATGGATGAACCGTTGAGTGCGCTTGACGTCGAGCTGCGGATGGAAATGCGCAAGGAAATTCAAAAGTTGCATAGGGAGACAAAAGCATCCATCGTCTTTGTCACACATGATCAAGGAGAAGCTTTAGCCATCGCTGACAAAATCGTTGTCATGAACCAGGGGCGGATTGAACAGATTGCGCCACCTGAAATTCTTTACACACGTCCGGAAACGGAATTTGTGGCCACTTTTGTCGGCAAATGCAACCTGGTGAAAGGTCAGTGGCAGAATGCAGGATTTGTTCCGGCCATCGATTCGAAAAATGTTTGGCCAGACCTTGGAGTGGCGGAGAGCTTTAAGGGAAATGGCATTTATCCGGTGCGCCCGGAGCAGTTCCAACTGACGGCAGCAGAACAAGATGGGGTGCAGGGGATCGTTTCTTTTGTCCAGTACCAAGGGCACGAAATCCATTATACGGTGGAAGTCGGTGAAGAAACCTGGACCATTCACGAATCGGTATTTGCATCACGTTTTCAGCCAGGAGATTTTGTCGGCATTTCGTTAAAGAATGCCCCGGTCCAGCAAAAATCTTTATTTACGCGCTGACTTATTTTGGAGCTGAAGTAACCGCTGTCTGCAGTGCGAGAAATGTAGAATTGGTAAAGTCTTTGGGAGCAGATCGAGTTATCGACTGCAACATTCAAAATTTTACTGATTCAAGTGAAACATGCGGTATCATCTTCGATACGATAGGCAAATCAAAGTTTTCGCAATGTAGAAGCACTCTTAAAGAAAAAGGCATCTATCTTTCGTCAGCTGCACGAATGTCCGATTTTGCCCTAATGATTTCGACATCAGCCATGAACAATAAGAGGCTGATAGGCGGCCTAGCACCGATGAGAAAAAAAGATTTGCTCTTTCTGAAGAATTGATTGAAACTTGAAAGATTAAATCAATCATCGATTGAAGCTATCCTTTAGAAAGAATGGCAGAAGCTCATGCGTATGTAGAAAAAGGAAAGAAGAAGTGTGGTAATAACTTTTGAACGTTTTGAACCATTTTAGCCTTACTAGCTATTAATAGAAACCAAAGATCATGTATCGATTTAGAAGCTGAGGAAGCCCAATTCGTGTTTGAACACGATTGGCTTCCTCAGCTTTTTTGCACTGAACAATTAAAAGAAAAGCTATAATTAATTTTTTAAATAAAACTGAGTATTCAATCTTTTAATAAGAACAAACGTTTGGTATAATGAGACGTAGTTAAGGAATGCGATATTTTTAATCAGTAAAAAATCGGTAGTATAATTTTAGATATAAGTACACTCAACTATTACCTGCCATTTCACCTGACAGCCATCTGCCTCTATATTCCAATCAGTCTAACAAGAAATGTAAAGTAGTTTCTAGACTTATCTATTGTTGGTGAAGCCTGGAGATTATGATCATTGTTGATCTACCCATCAAATCATAGAAAAGGTGAGGAGTATGTGGGAAGGCGAAAACATTCTACAGAACAATGACTTGGCTATTGAGGCGGAGGGTTTGGTAAAAGTATTCGGGAAAGAGCGTGCAGTCGATGGCGTCGACCTGGCCATTCAGAAAGGAACAGTTTATGGTTTTTTAGGTCCGAATGGAGCAGGCAAAACGACGACTATCCGAATGTTGGCAACGCTCCTTCCTGCAGATGCAGGTAAAGCCCGTATTTTTGGCCATGACTTGGTTTCAGACAGTGCGGCGATCAGGCGCCGAATCAGTCTGACGGGCCAATACGCGTCGATTGACGAGGATTTGACGGGCGTTGAAAACCTGATGCTGATCGCTCGGCTGATGGGGTATACACGGGGGCAAGCTAGAAGCCGGGCAATGGAATTATTGGAAGCTTTCGGATTGGAACGTGCCGCAAAACGCCAGGTGAAAAAGTATTCAGGTGGTATGCGTCGTCGCATCGATATTGCAGCGAGCATCGTAGTGACGCCGGATCTGCTGTTTTTGGATGAACCGACTACAGGACTCGACCCACGCAGCCGCAATCAAGTCTGGGATATCATCCGCGCACTGGTTCGGGCTGGGACGACAGTTTTGCTGACGACGCAGTACCTAGAAGAAGCAGATCAATTGGCAGACCGGATCGGGGTTATCCACAACGGCAAAATTATTGCTGAAGGGACCAGCAATGAGCTGAAGGCATCGGTCGGAAGAGGGACATTAAATGTCCAGTTGGTTAATGCTGAAGACCAGTGGCGTGCACAGGCCATACTGGAAGAAAAGCTGGATGCTGCAGTTCATCTTGGAGCTGATTCCACGTCTTTGACGGCGCAGGCTGATGATTCTGCACGCGTCGCGGAAGCATTAGCTGAATTTGCCGAACAGCGTATCGATGTCAGTGATTTTTCTTTAGGACGCCCTAGCCTTGATGAAGTGTTTTTAACGTTGACAGGTAAGTCTGCAGATCAGCAACATGCTTCTGAGGAGGAGACCTTATGACTGTCCAACTTCAAACAAAAAATTCGATCGGCACAGATTCAAGCATAGACGAGCGTTTGCATCAAGCCATCGCTTCAGGCAAACGCCCAGAACCGCCGAATGCTTTCGCTTCGACAATGGCGTTTGCTTCGCGCGCCTTGCTGCGGATCAAGCACGTTCCTGAACAGATGTTTGACGTTACCGTTTTTCCGATTATTTTTCTGCTGATGTTTACGTATTTATTTGGTGGAGCCATTGCCGGATCGACCCGTGACTATTTGCAATTCCTTCTGCCCGGCATTTTGGTGATGACAGTTGCCCAAATTACAATGTATACGGGCATAGATTTGAATAACGATATACGAAAAGGGATCTTTGACCGGTTCCGGACCTTGCCGATTTGGCTGCCTTCTGCGTTGATCGGCGCCTTGTTGGTTGATGTCATCCGCTATTCGATGGCTTCTGTCATCATGATCCTTTTAGGGTTGATGCTCGGTTTTCGGCCGGAAGGCGGCCTGATGGGTGTGGCATTTGCCATTGGGCTGGTGCTGATTTTCTCTTTCAGTTTGTCATGGATTTGGACAACTTTCGGGTTGATTGTCCGTTCCGAAAAATCGTTGATGATGATTAGTTTTTTGGTGCTCATGCCGTTGACTTTTGTCAGTAATGTTTTTGTAGAGCCTGAAACCTTGCCGACTTGGCTACAGGGATTCGTAAACAGCAACCCGATTTCCATTTTAGCAACAGCGGTACGTGGATTCATGCATGGAACAGGAACTTGGCAGCAGGTGGCCGGTGTTCTGGTGGTGTCGGCTATCATGACAGCTATTTTTGCCCCGCTCACGATGTATCTATATCGAAATAAGAAATGACACGGAAGGAACATCTGATTATGGAATGCTTTTTCTCTGCCGGTATTGACAGAATAGTCTATACTAAAGGCTGATACGGAGATTTATAAAAGCCGATGAGGAGGAAAAGTAAATGAAAGTTGCAGTAATCGTAGGAAGCGTACGGAAAGATTCATTCAACCGGAAATTAGCGGAGTTTGTAAAAAAACGTTACAACAACAGATTTGACATGGAGATTCTGGATTTGAGTGTCCTGCCTTTGTACAGCCAAGACATTGAAAATAATGAACCGCAGGAAATTACTGATTTCAAGAAGTCGGTCAAAGAAGCGGATGCGGTTCTTTGGGTAACTCCGGAATACAACTCAACCATTCCTGGTGTCCTGGGAAATGCCATCGACTGGTTGTCGCGTGTCGATAAAGTGATGATAGGCAAGCCCTCCTGGATTATGGGCGCTTCTATGGGGAATTTAGGAACCGTTAAAGCGCAGATGCATTTACGCGATATTCTTTTTGCGCCAGGGCTGCAATCTCCAGTGTTGATCGGCAATGAAGTTTATGTGGGTGCGGTCCATAAGAAAATGGACGAAACAGGCACAATTACGGATGAAGCGACTGTGGCATTCCTGGATCAAGTGGCGGACAATTTTGAGCAATGGATGAAACGGTTTATTTAGTTTGTGGAAGGGAGCAATGGCCAGTGAAAATTGCCATCTTATCTGACGTTCACGAAGGGTTGAACCGCAAAAAAACAGGTGCTGATATTTGGGGGCTGCTGAAAGAATGGCTGGCTACACATAAGCCGGATGTATTTATTACAAGCGGCGACATCACGTCTGGCCCTGTTAAAAGTCTGGCGTTATTGAATCGGCTAAAAAACGAATTGCCGGAGATCCAGATTTTATATGTACATGGCAATCATGATTTGTATCACGAGGATGCTACCGCTGCCTATGAAACTTTGTTGAAATTTGCAGGGAATCTCGGCAATGGTCCGGTTCAATTGGATGAGGATTGGGTCGTGGTTGGCGATGGCGGTTGGTATGACTACTCCTTTGGAATCGATGAATTCACCAAAAAGCAGTTTTCAGCAGGACAATACAATAATTTCACCTGGCCAGATAAAATCCATGCGCATTGGCCAGAGGCTGATGGAGATGTCACTAGGAACTATTTATCAAAGCTCGAGAAGTGGTTGGCAGAACAGCAAGGAAAAAACATTATTCTAGTGTGCCATTTTGTGCCGTTTGCTCATTTTGTCCAAGTTAAAAATGCCCCTTCGTGGGATTTTTTCAATGCCATGATGGGAAGCAAAGGTTTTGGGGAGTTGGCTGAAAAATATGGTGTCAAGAAAGTGATTTTCGGACATATTCATACGCGGTATCATGAAGAATACAAAGGTATCGATTGCATCTGCAATCCCCTTGGCTACTATCCGCACGAATGGAAAAACGATTCTGCTGAGGAGGAAATCAATTCAGCGATAAATGTCATCGAAATCTGATGAAGTCTTTGTCCATGTTTACTCCGCTCTTCTCAAAGGAATAGGATAAGCAATACCTAATTGGAGAGGCGGATCAGATTAATGGATATCTACACAATCGGACATTCCAGCCATTCAAAAGAGTTTTTTGACGAGATGCTAAAATCTCGGTCTATTGAACTTTTAGCAGATGTTCGGGCATTCCCGGGAAGCCGCAAGTGGCCACAATTCTCAAAAGACGAATTTCCAGTCTGGCTTGAAGCAGAAGGAGTCGCATACGAACACTTCCCGAAGCTCGGCGGCAGGCGACGGAAGTCGAAAGACATGGAAGAAGACCGGAATGCAGGCTGGCGCAACCAGTCTTTTCATAACTATGCGGATTATACACTGACAGAAGAATTTCAAGAGGGCATAAAAGAATTACTGGAGAAAGCAGCTGTCAAACGGACGGCTTATTGTTGTTCGGAGCGCCATCCTGCGCGTTGCCACCGTCTGCTGATCAGCAATTATCTGACCGCAAACGGCCATCGTGTCTTGCACATCATCGATGGAAAAAAAGGAGCGGTCGATATTGTTGAGCATGAAGTGGGCATGTGGGGAGCCAAAGCTGTGGTGGATACCAAAGGTTTAGTAACTTATCCAAAAGAGGAATAAACCACAACCAAAAAACCTGCAGACCTTGTGAAGGATCTGCAGGTTTTCTTCTGTCCTGATGATGGTCTTGGGCGTTTTAGAATCTTTTGCTCGTCAGACGGCCAAGTAAAAAGGCTCCAGCAACCACCCCGATTGCAGCATTGGTCTTTTTGGTGAATACCTGCTTCACGACCAGGTTTAAATTCTGTGGGCGCTCTGCCAGTCTTCGCATAAAGTAGCCATACCAGTCTGTACCGAAAGGAATGTACGTGCAGAAATTGTAGCCTTGTTCCGCCAGCTCCAGCTGCATTTCCTTGCGGAAACCATAAAGCATCTGGAATTCGAATTTTTCTTTCGGAATGCTATGGTCAATCACGAATTGTTTTACGTGGTTGATGACATTGTGGTCATGTGTCGCAATGGAAGTGAATTTGCCGTTCAATAGATGATACTCGATCAACTCAATAAAATTGGCATCAATTTCTTCTTTGGTTTGATAGGCAACTGCTTCTGGTTCTTTGTAAGCGCCTTTGACAATGCGCAGGCGGTACTTGCTGTATTTTTGAATGTCTTCCTCGGCTCTGAAGAAATAGGATTGAATAACAGTCCCGATATTGTCATAGTCCTTCGATAATTCTTCCAACAAGTCGAACGATGGCTGCAGGCGCGCATAATTTTCCATATCAAAATTAATGAAAATGTCAAAAGCGGACGCTTTTTCGACGATTTCCTTGATATTTTCAAGACAGAAATCGTAATCGATGTCCAACCCAAGCTGTGAAGGTTTTAAGGAAATATGGGCATCCACTTGATGTGCATGGATAGCATCCACGACACCCAAGATTTGTTTTTTTGCGTGTAAAGCTTCTGCTTTGTCGTGGACAAATTCACCCAGATTATCGATGGTGCAGCTGATTCCTTGTGCATTCAGTTCTTTGATGCTGCCCATTGCTTCTTCGATATTGGTTCCAGCGACAACACTATGTGCCCCCAGCTTAAATCCGTAATTTTGTGCGGCTTTATTTAAAAGTTGGTTTTCTGAAAGATGCATAAAGAAATTTTTAACGATCATTTTTATTGCCCCAATCTTCTCTGTATTTTTTACGGAACAAATTAGTGGAGGGAAATCTAAATTATGTTTTAAAAAACATCTAGACGCAAAATAATTTTGCGTTAATAACTATCCCTATCTATAATAATGCAAAATTATGATGCATTTTGCAATCTTTATTTTTTCTATTTTGATATTTATTGAAGTTTTCAGTCAATAAAGAGACAAATAGTGAAAATTTCAGTGTGCACTTTCAGAAGTTATGGACTTTGTTAAACTGGAATCAGAAGAAAAATCAATAATTAAAGGAGGGGGCGAATGGAAACTGACTATCTCTTTGAAACTCAGCGGCTTGGTTTCAGAAGTTGGAAAACGCAGGATCGGGAACCGTTTGCAGCTATGGCGGCAGATCAAGAAGTGATGCGCTATTTTCCAAAAACCCTGATGAAAGATGAAGCGGACCTTTTAATTGACCGCTTTAACGCACATTTTGAGGATAAAGGGTATACCATGTGGGCCGTGGAACGCAAAGAAGACAGGGCGTTCATTGGATTTATTGGTCTGTTGGAAATCACCATGCCCATCGAAGGACAAGGGGCAGCGGAAATTGGCTGGCGTTTGGACAAGCGCTATTGGAAACAAGGCTATGCGCTTGAAGGGGCGAAAGGCTGTCTAGCGTATGCATTCGGTCCTTTGGATATGGCAGAGGTCTATTCCTTTACTTCAACGACCAATCTCCCTTCGGAAACTGTTATGAAAAGGATCGGTATGAAAAAAGTAGGCGAATTTGAACATCCGAAACTGGATTCCAGCAGTCCGCTGAAGAAACATGTGCTATATAAAATCCATAGGCTGGATGCCGTAAAAGAATATGAAGAATGATGAGGTGCAACATGAAAAAGCATGTGTTGGAGAATTTCAATGAATTGGCAGGCATCTATGAGAAAATGGGAGATGCGAATAATCTTTATAATACGCAATACGAACGGCCAGCGATGATGCAGCACATTCCTTTCACTATGGAGGGGATGAGAGGACTCGATGCGGGCTGTTCGGCAGGCTGGTATTCCAAACAATTGGCCGATCGAGGGGCACAAGTGACAGCCGTAGACTTGAGTCCCGAAATGGTCAATGCTACACAAAAGCTGCTTGGCGAAAAAGTGGAAGCCCTGTGCTTGGATTTGGAAGAACCTTTGCCTTTTGACGACCATCGTTTCGATTTTATTGTAAGTTCCTTGACCTTGCATTACTTGAAGGATTGGCAAGGGGTTTTTTCGGAGTTCAGCCGCGTACTGAAGCCAGGAGGGAGTTTTCTGCTGTCGATCCATCATCCTTTGACGGATCTGCAGCTGTTGGACGATGCTCATTATTTTTCGACTGAATTGATTGTCGACCAATGGAATAAGGCAGGAAAAATTTACAATATGCCATTTTATCGCCGGCCGTTAAGTGAAATCCTTAATACACTGCTAAGCTTTTTTTCAATCGAGCAAGTGATAGAACCAATACCGACAGCACAATTTAAGGAACTCGCACCTGAACAATATGAACGATTGTTGAAGAGCCCAAATTTCCTGATTTTGAAAGTCCGAAAAAAATAAAAAAACAAAACAATCCCCCCACTCGGTACAACCAAGTGGGGGGATTTCATGTTCTATTCGTCTTTATTGCACATGCAGCGTTCACATTCGTAGATGATGGACTGGTGCTGCTCCTTGATTTCGCATCCGCACTCGCGGCATTCTTTCATTGAACGTGTCTCATATGTTTTGGTCGTTTTCATAATGATCTCCTCCAATAGGTTAATTTGGTTTGAATGCCGTGGCGTTGTGGTGGATGCTATTCAATAGATAAGGGTTGCTTACTTAGCAGTTGTGAATTGAGCGGTTTCAGTCGAGCCTTTCATAGCAGTTGTCGAGCTTGTACCGCCCGAAACGATCTGTGAAATCTCATCGAAGTAGCTTGTACCAACTTCACGCTGGTGGCGTGTCGCTGTGTAGCCTTTCGATTCGTTGGCGAATTCAGCTTGCTGCAGCTTCGAGTATGCCGCCATGCCGTTGTCTTTGTAATCGTGAGCAAGTTCGAACATGCTGTGGTTCAATGAGTGGAAGCCAGCCAATGTAACGAACTGGAACTTGTAACCCATCTTGCCAAGTTCAACCTGGTATTTCGCGATTGTTTCTTCATCAAGCTTCGCTTTCCAGTTGAATGAAGGTGAACAGTTATAGGCAAGCAATTTGCCAGGGAATTCAGCATGGATGGCATCAGCAAATTGTTGAGCTTCTTCCAGGTTCGGGTGGGACGTTTCACACCACACAAGATCCGCATAAGGTGCATATGCCAGGCCGCGTGCGATAGCTTGGCCAATTCCTGCGTTCGTACGGTAGAAGCCTTCAGGTGTGCGTTCGCCTGTGATGAAAGCATGGTCGCGTGGATCGATGTCGCTTGTGATCAAATCAGCTGCATCTGCATCCGTACGGGCGATGATGAGGGTCGGTACGCCGAGTACATCAGCTGCCAATCGGGCTGCAGTCAGGTTTCTTACTGCATTTTGAGTTGGAAGCAATACTTTGCCTCCCAAATGTCCGCATTTTTTCTCGGAAGCCAATTGATCTTCAAAGTGGACGCCTGCAGCTCCTGCTTCGATCATCGCTTTCATCAATTCGTAGACATTCAGCGGTCCGCCAAAGCCGGCCTCTGCATCTGCTACGATTGGTGCGAACCAGTCAAAGCCTTCTGTGCCTTCAACGCCATCGATTTGATCTGCACGTTGAAGCGCCTGGTTAATTTTCTTCACTACATCAGGTACTGAATTGACCGGGTACAAACTTTGGTCAGGGTACATCTGGCCTGCAGAGTTTGCATCCGCAGCTACTTGCCAGCCGCTCAGGTAAATTGCTTTTAATCCTGCTTTAACTTGTTGAACTGCCTGGTTGCCAGTTAATGCGCCGAGTGCATTCACAAAATCTTCTTCGTGAATCGAGCGGAACAAGCGTTCAGCACCTTTTCTCGCCAATGTATGTTCAATCTGGATAGAACCGCGAAGCTTTACGACTTCCTCAGCTGTGTACATACGTTCAATGCCGTTCCAGCGTTCGTCTTGTTCCCAGCTCTTATTCAGTTCCTCGATTTGTTGTTGTTTGTTTGCGACCATGTCATCCATCCCTTTCTGATTTGAGAATCAACAATATGTGTTAGTACAGTTTGTTTTCTTGTTAATTAATATATAACAGAAAGAGATGGTTGTCTTCAAAATTGGACAAAAGCGATTATTTACCGATAAGGGACGACTATTCGCGATAAAGAAGAGAGAGTATTCTGATATCCTGTTTCAATACAGTTTTAGGAGAAGTATGAGGAAAGGGGAAGGTGAGGACGATGGAAGCGAATAGGAGGATGCAGACTGGCGATGGATGCAAAAAGTACTGTTGAAGAAGCAGTGATTTTGGACAAACCGTTTAGAAAAACATACCGTCTCTACATAATAACCATTCAATCATGCAATCTTTGAATTTGATTCCTTTTAATATATAGAAGGAACAGAAAAAATTTAAGAGGAAAACTGTGCTTAAAACCTTGCCACAGCTAATTTGAAAAGAGGGACCCAAGGCACTCTCAAAGCAGTTTCTTCTATATAATAGAAGCTCTTATAGAATGACGATAAAAATTGACAAGTGCACACACGTTCAGAAGGCATACAGAAAAAGGAAAGGATGATCTATTATCCATCATTAGGCTGAATCCATAAAAGCAATAGAACAGGATTTTCGTTCATCGAAAGTGGTTCTTGCCCGCGATAAAGTAAAAAAAACAGCTGCAGCTAGGAAGAAAGCTGCGGCTGTTTCTATAAGGGAATATTTTTAAAAGCTTATTAGCGGTCCAATCCTTTTCCCATCCCCTTCAGGAAGTTAAGGCCGAACTTGATGGTGCGGTTGATGTCAGGGTCTCTGAATGCTTTTACCAGCTGGAGCACCCCAAGTTTTTTGCCATTATTATTTTGAGTTTCCGCTTCTTTTAAGCCATTGACGACACTCGAAGCCAGCTTGCCTGTTGAAGCCGGATCAATCGCTGTCAGTGCGCCTGCTGCACTCATCATATTATTGATGAGGTTGGTCACCGGTTCACGTGTTGCCTGGCCCATGACCACTTCGGCAATGCCTTCTTTCGCTTTGACCATCGCGAGGACAGCATCCAAGACACCTGCATCATCCAAATCACCAGTAATGGCCAATAATTTATTAAGCGCCTGATCCTGTTCGGCAATCAGCGTTTCCAATTCGTAGAGTTTTTGCTGACGGATTTCGTCAGCGGTCCATTCCTTCTTCTTGATCTGCGTTATTGGGCTTGCCATTGGACATCACCTTTCTATCGTTGATCTGTCAGGTGCACATAACCTTCACGTGCCCATTTGCGTTCCACTTCGATGCCGGATACTGGCGTCCGTTTCTTGTCCCGCGGATTTGATTTTGGCAGCGGGCGTTTGACATGGTCTTTCAGCACTTCCATCCGGACCTTGGTCTGTTTATAAGCCGGCGTATTGGTACGCTGATCGACAGCCGGTCCAGTCAGGAAATTGATGGCCGTTTCTTTGTTTGTTGAATTCATCGGCATGAACAATTCATTGCCTTTTACTCGCCCTGTAACGATGACGGGCAATTTCAATGCGCCGTAAGGGGAGACGAGGCGGACAGTTGATCCATCTTCCAGTCCACGTTCTTTAGCCAGCTGCGGAGACACTTCAACGAAAGTTTCCGGCAGTTTGGAAATGATCCCTCTTGATTTATCGGTCATATTGCCTTCATGGAAATGCTCCAGCAAACGGCCATTATTGATATGCAGATCGTACTCGACCGGAAACACTACTGGTTCTACCCAATCGGACAATGCAAAACGCGCTTTTTTGTCCGGGAAATTAAAGCCATCGGCATAAAGGAGTGGGGTGCTTTCTCCTTCAAGGCTGCCCCAAAGGAAGCTGTTCCAACCTTCCATGTTCGTGTAATCGGCTTTCGCGAACAATGGAGACAGACTCGCCATTTCTGCAAAAATTTCACTTGGGTGGCTGTAGTTCCAGCCTGCACCAAGGCGGTTGGCGATTTCCTGGACGATCCACCAATCCGCTTTCGAATGGCCGAGTTCAGGAAGTGCTTTATACAGACGCTGAACGCGGCGTTCTGTATTGGTGAAAGTACCGTCTTTTTCAAGTGACGGGGCTGCCGGAAGGATGACATCTGCGTATTGGGCGGTCCGTGAGAAGAAAATGTCCTGTACGACGAAAAAGTCAAGTTTCGCAAGAACTTCATCTACGTGGTTGGCGTTCGAATCGACCAATGCCATATCTTCACCGACAACATACATGGCCTTCATGATGCCTTCGTCAACAGCCTGCAGCATTTGGATATTATCCATACCCGGCTTGTCGTCGATTTTCACTCCATAAGCCCGTTCAAATTTTTGGCGGGCAGCGTCATCTGTAACATGCTGGTAGCCCGGAAGCCAGCCTGGCAATGAGCCCATGTCGCAAGCTCCTTGAACATTGTTGTGGCCGCGCAGCGGGTATGCGCCAGCTCCTGGCCGGCGATAGTTTCCAGTCGCCAGCAAGAGGTTGGAAATTGCAGCGGACGTGTCAGAACCACCGGTATTTTGCGTGACTCCCATGCCCCAAAGGATGCAAGTGCCGTCAGCATCACGGATCATTTCAGCTGTGCGGATCAAGGTTTCCTTGGAAACGCCACTGCGTTGCTCGGCATAGTCCAATGTGTACTGGTCCAGCACTTCTTTAAAATCATTGAAATAATTGACGTTGTCATCGATGAATTGCTGATCATGCCAGCCTTGGTCGATCATGTATTTCGTTACAGCCATCAGCCATACCTGGTCCGTGCCTTGTTTCGGCGTAATGAAGATATCCGAGCGTTCGGCCATTTCATTTTTGCGCATATCGGCAACAATCAATTTCTGGCCATGCAATTTGTGCGCGCGTTTGACGCGAGTCGCTAATACGGGATGGCCTTCTGCCGGGTTGGCGCCAACAATGATGACGAGTCCCGCGCTGGCGATGTCTTTGATGGTTCCGGCATCTCCGCCCATTCCGACTGTACGGAACAAACCGTCTGTCGCAGGGGATTGGCAATAGCGTGAGCAGTTATCGACGTTATTCGTTTCAAATACCTGGCGGCTCAGCTTCTGTAAGATGTAATTGTCTTCATTGGTGATTTTCGAAGACGAGATGACACCGATTGAATCTTTGCCGTTTTGTTCTTTGATCGTTTTGAATTTCGAAGCGACTAAATCAAGCGCTTCTTCCCAAGTAGCTTCGACAAACTCACCATTTTTGCGGATGAGGGGAGTGGTGATGCGCTCTTCGCTATTGACGAAGTCCCAACCAAATTTGCCTTTTACGCAAGTGGAGATGGCATTGGCCGGCGCTTCGGAAACAGGCTGGATCTTCAGGATTTCACGGTCTTTAGTCCAGATTTCAAATGAACAGCCGACACCGCAGAATGTACAGACTGTTTTGGTTTTTTTCGTCCGTGTTTCACGCATCGTTGCTTCTGCATCCGATACGGCCATGATGCCGCTATAGCCCGGTTCAACGTCTTTCACCAAATCAATCATCGGCTTCAGGATTTTCTCCGGAATGGCGGTCATGAAACCTGCTTCACCAAGCATCGATGTTTCCATCAAGGCATTGCACGGACAGGCAGTAACACATTGGCCACAGCTGACGCAGGAAGAATCGTTGATTTTGGCGCCGCCGTCCCACAGGACAATCGGCCGGTCGCGTGACCAGTCCATCGTCAAAGTTTCATTGACCTGGAGGTTCTGGCAGACCTCGACACATTGGCCGCAGGCGATACATTGGTTCGGATCATACCGGTAGAACGGATTGGTTAAATCAACTTCATCGACTGTACACTTCGGTTCGAACGGGTATTTTTGGTGTTCAATTTCCATCATGTCGACAGTGTTGTGGACTTTGCAGTTGCCATTGTTATTGTCGCAGACTGTGCAGTACAGCAAGTGATTCTCAAGAATCCGGTCCATGGCTTCGGTTTGCGCTTCCTTGGCGCGCGGGGAAGCCAATTGGACTTCCATACCGGCAGTTGCTGGAGTTGAACAGGCACGAACAAGCTTTCCGTCAACTTCAACGATACATGTGTCACAGGTTTCGATCGGGTCGACTTCAGGCATATAACAGATTTGCGGATGAAGAATCTTTTCTTCGTTGAGCACCTGTAAAATGGTTTTTCCCTGCTCGAACTCGACAGGGGAACCGTTAATCTTAATGGACATGCCAAAACCTCCTTCTTATGATATGCAGCATCCAGCTTTTACAACGGACGTTTGACCTGCCAGCCTCCTCGGCATAGGGGAATCAAACTGTCCGCAAAAAAGGGATAAAAAAATTCCACCATGAAAAACACACTTGACAAGTGCATCTGTTTCATAGTGGAATAGTGTCTTAACAGGACT
Source organism: Planococcus notacanthi (assembly GCF_030407825.1). Lineage (NCBI taxonomy): Bacteria > Bacillati > Bacillota > Bacilli > Caryophanales > Caryophanaceae > Planococcus > Planococcus notacanthi. Next base: position 919,171 of record NZ_JASDCQ010000001.1, read on the forward strand.
TGTTAAATGACCAATCCAAATATATAGGGTAAAGTGAAAGCGCTGTTGCATTAAAATACAGCAACACCAACATATGCTATTATTATATACAGTAAAAATGAGATGCACAACTAAAATTGGTACTAGTCAAAAAATTACAAGTCCGAAAGAGGAGAGGATCTACATGTCCAGACAGATCCATGAATTCAATGACATCATTCGAAAGTTGCGGAAAAACCTTTTTGGAAAAGGTCCCGAACGCATACAGACTGTCTTTGTTAATGATATGGCCATCGCGACTTTATATGGGAATTTGAGCCCCTCAGAACAATTCATTGCCAGAACACCGGAAGGCAGAGAAATGGTCCACACTGCGCGCACCCGGATGATCCAAAGTGTCTATGCCACATCAGCACCGGAAGGCATGGAGGAATTGGTCGGGGCCAAATTCGTCCATCTATTCTCAGACATCAAAGTTGAAGACGACATCGCCGTATCTGTATTTCTGTTTGACCGGCCGATTGACCAAAATGGACAGCCAGGAGGCAAAACCGATGCAACAAGATAAAGCACGAAAAATCCTGCGCTACGAAAAAGGCGGGTTTATCGAAAAAGAAGACCGTGTTGTTGTCGAACAACCGGCTACCATTAAAATAAACGGCAAAGAGTTTATCACTATCGTCTGTTCACCTGAGCATATGGAAGAAATGGCCATCGGTTTTTTGGTATCTGAGCGCATCATCCCCAATTACCGGGACATCCAGGAAATCCGGGTGGAAGAAAAAACGGGAACGGTCCACATAACCGCTGAGAAAGTCTATCCATTTTTTGAGCAGCTCCAGAACAAGCGGTTCATCAGTTCCTGCTGCGGCATGAGCCGACAGGGATTTGTCTTTGCGCATGATGCTATGATTGCTAAAAAAATGTCCGATGTCAGCGTAACGCTAACCCCGGAAAATTGCTTTCAGCTTATGGAGGGGATGGCGGCTTCAGCTGAAATGTTCAAGCAGACAGGCGGCGTCCATAATGCGGCGCTTTGTGACGCGAACGGCATCATCGTTTCGCGCATGGATATCGGCAGACATAATGCACTCGATAAAATCTACGGCTATTGCCTGGTGAACAATATTGACGTCCGCGACAAAGTCATCGTCTTCAGCGGGCGGATTTCATCAGAGATTTTGCTGAAGGTAGCGAAGATCGGCTGTGAAATTGTCCTGTCGAAATCCGCACCAACAGAATTGGCATTGACTTTGGCAGACGATTTGGGCATCACCGCTGTCGGCTTTATTCGCGGTGGATCGTTCAATCTGTATACGCACCCTGAACGGATTGTCAGTAAAGAAACTTCTGCAACTTAGTAAAAAAATAGAGTGACAAAAAAAGGGAAGGGTGCTATGCTTCTAATCGTCTAAATATTTCGGTTATTAAACAGAGGCAGTTCTGAGCTGTATATTCCAGCCATCGCAGTGTTTATTGTGATTTTACTTATTCCCAGTTTGGTATTTCCTGCCTGCCTAGTCGAAATACAAATGACCGCAATTCCTAAAACTGATGATTTTCACTGTTGGAAATCATTTTATATAAACACAAGCAATTGACTAGGAGGTTAGGGAAATGAAAAAGAAGCCGAAAAACAGATGGTTAATCGCATTATCTGCAGTAGGAATACATATTTCGATCGGCTCCGTCTATGCATGGAGCAATTTTACCAATCCACTGATTGACCAGTTTGGGTGGTCCACCAGCCAAGTGCAGCTGACATTCAGCATCGCCATCCTGTTCCTGGGATTATCGGCAGCCTTTTTCGGCAGCTTTGTAGAGAAATACGGTCCGAGAAAAGCGGGATTAGTAGCAGCCTTTTTCTTCGGTGCCGGCATCATTGGCTCGGGCTTTGCTGTAAGCGCTTCCTCTTTGCCGATGCTCTATGTGTTTTACGGAGCGCTTGGGGGAATCGGGCTTGGCATCGGTTATATTGCGCCGGTCTCCACATTGGTCAAATGGTTCCCGGATCGCCGCGGTTTGGCTACTGGCCTTGCCATCATGGGCTTTGGCTTTGCCGCAGCCATCAGCAGCCCCATTATGGAAATGCTCATCACTTCAGTTGGAGTGGAACAAACTTTTTATATTTTAGGAGCAGCCTATTTGATCATCATGACCCTGTCATCCCTGTATCTTGAAAAGCCGGAAGAAGGCTGGATGCCTGCAGGCTTTGAAGAAAAAATAAACACCGGCAAAGCTGAACGGAAAATCGACTTGTCCCAGCTGACGGCCAACGAGGCAGTAAAGACAAAGCGCTTTTATTACTTATGGTTTATGCTATTCATCAACGTCACATGCGGAATCGCGATTTTATCGGCGGCCAAACCGATGGCAATTGACAGCATCGGCATGACTACCGTCCAGGCAGCGGCTTTGGTTGGTGTCCTTGGAATTTTCAACGGCCTCGGACGTTTGGGCTGGGCGGCAATCTCCGATTACATCGGCCGACCGAATACGTATACGGCATTTTTCGTTATACAAATTGCGTTATTTGCATTATTGCCATTCACTACCAACGCGATTTTCTTCCAGATCATGCTGGCAATCATCTATACATGCTACGGCGGTGGATTTGCATCGATCCCAGCATACATCGCGGATATTTTCGGTACGAAACAATTGGGAGCAATCCATGGGTATATTTTGACTGCGTGGGCAGCAGCCGGCCTCGCAGGACCTTTGTTCGCCGCTTTCATGAAGGATAAGACGGGAAGCTATGAAAGCAGCCTGTTGTTCTTCGCCGGCCTGTTCGTAGTGGCTTTGATCATTTCACTGGTCATTCGTTTGGATATCCGGAGAATCCGTGCCAAAAATGGAGAAATAGCTGTAGCGCCAACTGCAGAAACCGTCAGCGATTGATAATAGAGACACCTTTGGATGTCATTCCAGAAATTAACAATGTGAAGAGGAAATGACTTCTTCATTTTCGACAGAAGTAAAAAAATCCAATCTTAAAAACAACCTTGAACGCTCCATTTGCCAAGGTTGTTTTTGTTTTATTCGAAAAGGTCAGTTTGACAGGCTCTCAGGCTTTGTATAAGTTTAATACGTATAGGTCCATTGTAAAAAATATCAAAGCTTTAAAGAGCTCCACATACATATGTAAATAATGCCAGCATTTTAATGAGTAGGAGCTGAAGAATAATGGTGGAAAAACGTAGGCCAATCTCCGTTTCAGAAGCACTCGAACGGGTTTTGTGCAAGGCGTCTCTAATCGGAAGTGAAAAGGTGGACCTGGAAGAAAGCTACGGCCGTATCCTCGCTGAACCGATCGTCGCTTCCAGTGATGTGCCGCCGTTCAACCGGTCTCCCTATGACGGCTATGCCATCCGTTCAGTGGATTCTGCCGGAGCATCAGGCGATAATCGGATCTCGTTTCGTGTCATTGACCATATTGGAGCGGGAGAAGTCTCGGCTGAAAAACTGAGGGCCAATGAAGCAATCCGCATTATGACGGGAGCCCAGCTTCCGGAAGGGGCTGACGCCGTTGTGATGTTTGAACAGACGGTCGAAACTGAACAAGGCATCACAATTCGAAAACCGTTTGAGGCACTCGAAAACGTCTCTTTGCAGGGAGAAGATGTCCAGAAAGGCGAAGTGGTCATCGATTGCGGAAGTTTGATCAATCCAGGCACAATCGCGTTGCTGGCGACTTTCGGCTATTCGCAAGTCGCGGTAGCGAAACAACCGGTTGTTGGAATCCTTTCAACCGGAACCGAATTGCTGGGGGTCGATGACGAATTAGTGCCGGGCAAAATACGCAACAGCAACGGACCGATGATTGTTGCCCAACTGAAGCGAATGGGTTTCCGCTGCAAGATGTACGGCATGTCGATTGACCAATTGGATGAAAGTTACGAAGTGGTCAAAAAAGCTGCGGACGAAACCGATTGCCTGATTACGACTGGCGGCGTTTCCGTCGGAGATTTTGATTTTCTGCCGGCGATCTATGAACGGCTCGGGGCTGAAGTATTGTTCAACAAAGTAGCCATGCGCCCCGGCAGTGTGACAACTGTTGCCGTCGCAAATGGCCGCTATTTGTTTGGATTGTCCGGAAACCCTTCTGCTTGCTTTACCGGATTCGAGTTGTTCGTGCGGCCCGCCCTGCTGAAGATGATGGGAGCGGGAAAACTATATTTGCCGCAGACAAAAGCGGTTTTAGGAGAAGATTTCACAAAAGCCAATCCATTTACACGTTTCATCCGCGCTTCTTACGACGGCGAAACAGTGTCACCGGCTGGATTCAATAAATCGAATGCGGTATCATCGATCGCACGAGGCAATGCGTTGATTGTGTTGCCTGGAGGCAGCCGCGGATTCCACAGGAGCGACACGGTTGATGTCCTCCTTCTCGGAATGGAGGAAGGGGCAAGCAAATGGCGGCTCTAAAGGTATTGCAAGTTGTCGGCTTCAAAAACAGCGGCAAAACAACACTGGCCTTAAATTTGCTGGAACAGGCTAAAAATAAAGGAAAGACGGTTGCGTTCATTAAGCACCATGGCCATGGTGGCCCGCTTGAACTGCCGAAAGCAGATACCGACAGCATGCGTTTGTTGGGAAGCGGCGCTGATTGTTCCATTGCATATGGGGATGGCATCATACAAATGCATCAGCAAAAACAAACAGCAACAGTAGAAGAACTAGTTGACTATGCTTCTTTAGGGAATCCGGATTTGATTTTGGTGGAAGGCTTTAAAGAAGCGCCTTTTGAAAAAATTGTTTTGCTGCGTTCAGTTGAAGATAGCCTGGAGCTTCAAAAGCTGCAAAATATCGTCTTGGCAATTGCACCGGAAGAATTGCAGCTGGACAATATCCGGTTGATTCTTCAGAATGACAGTAAGCTATTACAGAATTGGTTTGCGAATTGGATGGTGATAGATAATGAAGGCATTTGAAATTGTAACAGAAGCGATCAACCCTCAAATTTACGCAGATTTTGTCTTGCGCCCTGAAGCGGGAGCAGTTACTTTATTCACTGGACATGTTCGTGAGTGGACAAAAGGGGTACGGACAATGTATCTCTCTTACGAAGCTTACGTGCCGATGGCAGAGAAAAAGCTGGCGCAGATCGGCGAAGAAATTGAACAGCGCTGGGAAGGGACGAAAGTGGCGATTGCCCACCGGATCGGCGAGCTGCAGATCAGTGACATTGCGGTTGTTATTGCGGTTTCATCGCCGCACCGGAAAACAGCCTATGAAGCGAATGAATACGCGATTGAACGGATAAAAGAAATTGTACCGATCTGGAAAAAAGAAATTTGGGAAGACGGCGAAGAATGGATCGGCGACCAGAAGAAAAAACCGGAAGGGGAATTGACATGATCCAATTGCATTATTTTGCAGGACTCCGTGAACAGACCGGTGTTTCTGAAGAACAAGTCGATATGGCCGGTCGGACTGTAGAAGACTTATGGCAATGGGCGACTGAGAAATACCCGGATTTTGTTTCGGGGGCAGCACGTGTGGCTGTCAATGAAGAATATGCGCTGCCGACGGATGTGCTGGAAACAGGAGATGTTGTGGCTTTTATCCCACCGGTAAGCGGAGGATGACAGTTCTTGTTGGAATCCTGTTGGCAGGCGGCCTGTCACGGCGGTACGGTTCCCCAAAGGCGTTTGCGGAACTAGAAGGAGAGTTGTTTTATGAAAGAGCTTATAACGCGTTAGCGGCTGTTTGTGATGATGTGGTCATCATTTCCAGACCTGAATTGATGGAACGCTTTTCATCCGATGCTGAAGTCGTTACCGATCTCGACTGGATTGAAGGACAAGGGCCGCTGGCGGGCATCCTGTCAGGGATGGTTGCCAAGAGAGCAGATAAATATTTCGTGCTGCCTTGTGATATGCCGTATGTAGGGCCTGCAGAAACAGCCAGGCTGTTGGATCTTGCAGACAACGCGTCAGACATTACAGCCTTATGGAACACAGTTGGAAAAATCCCGTTGTTCAGTATTTGGGATAAACGGGTAAAAGAACAGCTGCAGCAAGAGCTGGAGGCTGGACAATTCCGCGTCATGAAGTTTATGGAGAAAGTGGCTACCGAGTGGATCGATTCATCAGAAATCCATGAAGAGCCGCTTGTTTTCCGTAATGTGAACCAACCCGACGATCAAATGAGGGGGTGGCAAAATGGCCATTAAACCAGTACAGGACCAATTTCATCGCCCGATACGGGATTTGCGGATTTCGGTTACCGACCGCTGCAATTTCCGCTGTTCGTATTGCATGCCAAAAGAAGTTTTCGGAGATGATTATGCATTCTTGCCGAAGCAGGAATTATTGTCATTTGAAGAAATCCATCGCCTGACTAAAGTATTTGTGGCGATGGGTGTCAAAAAAATCCGGCTGACAGGCGGAGAACCCTTGATGCGCAGAGGGTTGCCTGAGCTTATTAAAAAAATCCTTTCGGTTGAAGGGGTGGAAGACATCGGCTTAACGACAAATGGCATGTTTCTTGGCAATCAAGCACAGGCCCTTTATGATGCAGGATTGCGCCGATTGAACATCAGCCTTGATGCCTTGGATCCTGAGCTGTTTGGAAAATTAAACGGCCGAGGTGTCGAACCTTCTCATATATTGAAGCAAATTGATTTTGCACAACAAGTCGGTTTTGAAATTAAAGTCAATATGGTGGTCCAAAAAGATGTTAATGAACAAGAAATTTTGCCGATGACGGCTTATTTTAAAGACCGGGGCATTACATTGCGCTTTATCGAATTCATGGATGTCGGCAACGACAATGGCTGGAGCTTTAAAAAAGTAGTGACCAAAAAACAGATTCTCGACAAACTGCAGACCGTCTATAAACTGGAACCTGTCGACAAAGATTATTATGGTGAAGTTGCGAAGCGTTACCGTTTTGAAGAAGGGGATGCCCAAGTCGGATTTATTACATCCGTTTCGGAATCTTTCTGTTCATCTTGTACGCGCGCACGCCTGTCATCTGACGGTAAATTTTACACCTGCCTGTTCGCAACCGGCCATTTTGATATTCGGGAATTGATTCGGAGTGGATTGACCGATGAGGAACTATTGGAAAAAATCTCAGCTGTCTGGGAACGTCGGGATGACCGCTACTCGGATGAACGCACTGAATTCACCGCAAAAAACCGCAATAAAATCGGCATGTCCTATATCGGCGGATAACAGGGGCAAATGAAAAAGGCGATTCCTGTAAACACAGGAATCGCCTTTTTCATTTGCTTATCTAGATGAGTCGATATGGTCCAAACCGTAAATGGAAAGGATAAATATTTCTCTTAGCGTTCTTCAACCGGCACATACGTCTGCATGCCAGGCCCGATGTATTCCGCACGCGGACGGATCAAGCGGTTGTTTGAGTACTGCTCAAGGATATGCGCCAGCCAGCCGGATGTGCGGGAAACCGCAAAGATCGGCGTGAACAGGTCGTGTTCGATGTTCAGGCTGTGGTAAACCGATGCCGAGTAGAAATCGACGTTCGGCGGCAGGTTCTTCTGGCCAGTGACGATTTCGTGGATCTTCACGGACATGTCGTACCATTTTTCTTCGCCGCGGATCTGCGTCAATTTCTGGGACATTTCACGCAAGTGCTTCGCACGCGGGTCGCCATTGCGGTAGACACGGTGGCCGAAGCCCATGATTTTTTCTTTGTTCGCCAGTTTTTCGTTGATGACCGCTTCCACGTTGTCGACAGAGCCGATTTCCGTCAGCATCTTCATCACCTGTTCGTTGGCGCCGCCGTGAAGCGGGCCTTTCAAGGCGCCGATGGCTGCCGTGACGCCGGAATAGACGTCAGACAATGTTGCCACAGCCACACGCGCCGTGAACGTCGATGCGTTCAATTCGTGGTCGGCATGAAGCACCAACGCTTTATTGAACGCTTCTTCTTCCACTGCTTCCGGCAGGTTGCCGGACAGCATGTACAGGAAGTTCGCCGCAAAGCTCAAGTCCGATTTGGGTGCAATCGGCTCCTGGCCATTGCGAATGCGGCCGAAAGCCGTCACAAGCGTCGAAATCTTCGCCTGGATATTGATGGCTTTGCGGTAGTTCGCTTCCGGCTCCATTACTTCTGCCTCTTCGTCGAACAGGCCAAGCATGGAAACTGCCGTGCGGAGTGCCGCCATCGGGTGAACCGATTTGATGTCGTATGTTTTAAAGTGGTCCAGCACAGCCTGTGGAACCGCCATGTTGTCTGCCAATTGCTGCTTCAGTTCCGCCAATTCGTCTGCTTTTGGCAACCGTTGGTGCCACAGCAGATAAATCACTTCTTCAAAGCTCGCGTTTACGGCCAAGTCATCAATATCGTAGCCGACATATGTAAGTGTGTCATCAATGATCGAGCTGATCGCGGATTGGGTTGCTACTACACCCTCTAAACCTTTTGTTGCTGTCATTAAAATCGCTCCTTTAATCTGATTCAAGTTCCCAGTCCTGCCGCAAAACCGATTTATTGTAATAGTCAGTAAAGCGTTTACATTTTCAGAATTTTTGTAAGTCTTTAGCAGGTCAAGACCGTAACTCGGGGTATCTGTGACTATTCTGTGTTATTTATTTACTTTAACTTATTTGAATAAAAAAACTGTTTAAAATGTCTGTGATTGCAGAAATCATGCTTAAAGCAGAATATTCAATAGTTAAAGAAGAGAATATTCTAAAAAAGTAATATTGACCAACATATCACGTGTATAAAAACAACAAAAATATAGTTTTCTAGATTATTTCAAATTTTTTAAAAAATATTATTAGACATTTCTTCTTACAGCCGCAAGGATTCACGACATTTCAGCTGCAAATGGAAATAAATATTTTCAAAAATACCCTTGTATTATTTTGCAATAGCATATATTCTCTTTAGAATCGCTTCTAAAACGTTGAAGCAGATAAAAATGGTTTAAAGGAGGATTTTTAATGGGCAAAACAAAAAACAGATGGCTGATTGCTTTAGCAGCCATAGCGATTCAATTATCCATTGGAGCGGCTTATGCCTATAGCGTCTACACAACACCGATCAGCGCTGAAATGGGCTGGGCACCTAAAGAAATTACGTATGCTTTCACCATTATGATGGCACTTGGAGGAATCTCCGCTGCATTCTTCGGAGGATTTGTTGAGAAGAACGGTCCACGGAGATCAGCAATTTTAGCAGCTTTCCTATTCGGTATCGGACAAGCTGGAGCAGGCTTTGCTGTTCAAATTGATTCACTGGTTTTATTCCTTCTTACATACGGTTTGTTAAGTGGACTTGGATTAGGGGTAGGCTATATTGCACCTATTTCCACTCTTGTTAAATGGTTTCCGGACCGCAGAGGATTGGCTACAGGAATGGCTGTTATGGGCTTCGGCGCAGGAGCTTTGATTACAGCACCTGTTGCAGCCAACCTGATGGAGTCATTTGGCGTCAGCACTACCTTCTACATGTTAGGCATCAGCTATTTTATCTTGATCATCTTGGGTGCTTCATACATCGCACCGCCGCCTGTAAACTGGATGCCAGCTGGTATGCAGCAAGCAATTGATTCGGGCAAAAAAGTAATGAAAAAGGATTTGGCGCAATTGACTGCTAAAGAAGCAGTCAAGACTCGCCGCTTCTGGATGGTCTGGTCGATGATGCTGATCAATGTCAGTGCGGGCATCATGATCATCTCGGTGGCATCACCGATGTCACAGGAATTAATCGGACTTTCTGCAGCAGGCGCTGCTACGTTAGTCGGTATCATGGGAATCTTTAATGGCGGCGGCCGACTCGGGTGGGCGGCAATTTCCGATTACATCGGACGGCCAACAGTCTTCACCATTTTCTTCGCTCTTCAAATAGTGGCATTCACGATGCTTCCAAACATCACACATGTATTGGTATTCCAAGCGTTGATTTTGGTAGTTGTCAGCTGTTACGGCGGAGGATTCTCCAACTTGCCAGCATTTGTCGGAGATCTTTTTGGAACCAAACAATTGGGTGCAATCCACGGTTATTTATTGACAACTTGGTCGATGGGCGGCATTATCGGACCTGCTATCGTTTCGCAAGTCAGAGAACGTACAGGCAGCTATGAACCGGTTTTCTACATTTTCATCGTTTTGGTTTCCATTGCTTTCTTGATTTCGTTATTGATCCGTTGGGATATCAAACGAATTGAAGGACATCCGAAAGCGGAGAAAACACAAAAATCTGCTTCAAAAGGACTTAATCTTCAAGAGGGAAATAACTAAAAGAATTAGTTCTATTGTTGTTATTTCGATAGAAGAAAAATGATATAAAAGTCATGATTTAAAAATGCTGCAGTTTCGCTTATAAAGCACCAATAAGCAAAAGATCCGTTTTCGAAAACCTTTAAGGTCTTCTGAAAACGGATTTTTTGTCTATATCATAGTTTGTAAATCACCGATATGAAGAGGATTTGCACCCTGGCAACATAAAATGACATATATATATAAAGGGTTCAGGTTCTTATTTGATTGTTTGTCCAGAAATTTCTTGTGCGTAGCCTAATGTCATTTTTTCATTGCAAATATCAAATGTCTGCCGCTATTCCTATTTTCACGGTATGAGAAGCCATCAGGGCTTGAAAAGGTACATGTTCTATCGATATCAATCTGTTCGGAAGGTATACCGGCAAGCTCGCATTGTCTTTTTACAACGGCTTGATTGTCGATATGGTATTTGCTTGATGCATTATTATAAAACATGAATTCAGAAGCATAGCCGAGGGCATCGAATTTGAAATAGACGTCTTGATCCACTTCAAATTTTTGTTGGCTGATGGCGGACCCAATTTGAATTTCAAGGTCATCCGGGTCGGATTTCTCGACCTCGATCAGTTGCTGAAGCAACTTCAATGTGATCTCTTTGATGGTACCTTGCCAGCCGGAATGGATGACGCCGACCAAGCCGGTTTTCCGGTCGCGGATAATGACAGGTACACAATCAGCTGCAAAACTGCATAATACAAGGCCGGAATCATAGGTATATAGCGCATCGGTGTCCGCAAAGGCGTCTTTTGCATAAATTGCTCCGCGACCGCTGTCTGCTTTAGAGACGCGCCGAAAATTGGCGCTATGCGTTTGATTGGCGCATATGAAATGGGCGAGCGGAGTGTTCAGGTGGTGTGCCAGTTTTTCACGATTGGCCAAAACCATTTGTGGATTTTCACAGGCATGCAGCGCCATGTTATTGTTTTCAGGCTCGGCAGCGTCTTTTTGTGTCATGCCGGCTATAAAGCTTTCTTCATTTGCATAGAATTTCAGTTTCATTTTCATCACCTTTCTTACATATAGAGTAACAGAAAGTAAATGCAGAGGAAGACAGATGCAGCTCTTTAGTTTATTGCACAAAAAAGCCCTCCCTGAAAAATTACAGGGGAGGGCTGTTTGTGGTGTATGTCTTATACCAATGAAGCAGGTTTCGCTAAGGCTTCATCAACTGAAACAAAATCAAAGCCAAGGTCTTTAGCTACTGCTTCATAAGTGACGCTGCCGTTTGCTGTGTTGACGCCAAGCTTCAATGCCGGGTTTTCTGCGATCGCTTTCTGTACGCCTTTATTGGCCATTTGCAGTGCATAACCAACTGTGACATTCGTCAAAGCGATTGTCGACGTGCGTGGAACTGCGCCAGGCATATTAGCTACCGCGTAATGGACTACATCGTGTTTTACATACGTCGGATCATCATGTGTGCTGATGCGGTCTGTTGTTTCGAAGATTCCGCCTTGATCGATGGCGATATCTACGACAACAGAGCCAGGGTTCATGGATTGAACCATTTCTTCTGTCACCAATTTCGGTGCTTTCGATCCCGGAATGAGGACTGCTCCGATAACCAGATCAGATTCTTTCACCGCTTCTGCGATATTGAATGGATTGGAAATCAATGTCGTCACATCAGTTCCAAAAATATCATCCAATTGGCGAAGGCGTTCCGGGCTCAAGTCAATGACCGTTACTTGTGCGCCAAGGCCGATTGCCATTTTCGCAGCATTCGTCCCTGCAACTCCACCGCCGATGATTGTCACTTTGCCGCGTTGCACACCTGGTACACCGGACAATAAGATTCCTTTGCCGCCGTATACTTTTTCAAGGAATTGAGCGCCGACTTGGGCAGCCATCCGGCCAGCCACTTCACTCATAGGCGTCAATAATGGAAGAGTACGGTTAACCGAAACCGTTTCATAAGCGACCGCAGTTACTTTATTGTCTACCAATGCCTTTGTCAATTCAGGTTCAGCAGCAAGGTGAAGGTAAGTGAACAATAACAGGTCTTCACGGAAGTATTTGTATTCAGAAGCAACGGGTTCTTTTACTTTCATGACCATTTCAGCAGACCAGGCTTCCTGGGCTGAGCCAACCATTTTCGCTCCTGTCGCGATGTAATCTTCATCTGTAAAGCTGCTTCCCAATCCAGCACCCGTTTCGATGATGACTTGATGTCCAGCTCTTACAAAAGCGTCGACTCCAGCAGGAGTGATGGCCACTCGGTTCTCGTTGTTTTTGATTTCTTTCGGAATTCCAATAATCATTATTCTTCCCCCTATAAAACGAATGGTGTAGATATCCATAAGTATAGCGGTAACGCTGTTGTTGTTCATTGTATGAAATAAAGAAATAAGTCCGACTCTTTTGTGAAATCTCACAAAAGACTATTTTTCATCAAATTTCCGTGCTTTCAGATCAAGGTAAATGCCCAGTTTTTCATTGACATCGCTTAGACGGATACTGCCTATTTCCGAGATGCGTTTGATGCGGTAGTGAAGCGTATTAGTATGGACAAACAGTTTTTTGGCTGCATCGTTCATATTGCTGTCTTGTTGGATAAAAACTTCCAATGTCTTCAACAGGTTGGAATTATGAAGTCTGTCATAAGTCTCAAGTTTAGCGATGGCAGGATGCTCATATCGCTTAGCGCGTTGGTCTTTATGAAGCACATCCATATACCTGAAAACGCCAAGGCGCCGGAAATGGAAGACGTTTTCGAGCTCCTCAGGAAAGCGTTTCTTCATTTCCAAAACTTTCGATGCTTCCTGGTAACTCGTTTCTGCTTTATCAATATCGCCATAGCTTGTTCCGTAAGCGCCTTCAACATCCAAAATGGAAAAACGGTTGGCCATTTCAGAAATGAAGAAGGATATAAAATCATCAAAGGCTTCGTCTGCTGGCTGTGATGGATGCGGGGAAGCGATCAAAATCAATTCCTCATCCATGACCACTAAAAAGTGATTGATGATTTTCTGGCTGGTGGTGATCAAATAGGAAAGTTGTTCTTCCATTTTTCGGGTGATGTCCTGCTGGAATCGGAAAGTTAAAACTGTAAAACTGTCCGGCATCCGCAGATTCAGGTCATAGAATTTATCATGAATTTCTTTTAAGGATTTGTATTGGCCAGTAAGAAGCTGCCAAAAAAAGTCTTGGTAATTTTCTTCTTTTCGTTTTCGGTTCTGGTACAGCTTCGCCATCAAAGGAGTCGCAGCACTTGCTGCGTCTTTCAAGAGGTCCAATTGCTCATTCATGAGTTTTCGAGGTCCTTCGACGACCCAAATATAGCCTAAAATTTCATTGTTTTTCCGAATGGCAATCGCTACCCGGTCACGCAGCCCAATGTCTTCGATATGGGGGATGCGCAGCGCAGCGTCCGACTGCATCAATTTTGGAATAATTCCTTCTTTCCATAACCGATTAATCACCTTTTCAGGTACGCGCTGCGAAATGATGGTGCCGATCCGAGCAGCATCGGTGTCGTCTTCATGGGAACTGTAAGCATGGAGGCGATGATTCGTATCTTCAATAGTGACTGGACACAGCAGGTTTTCGTGGATGCTGTCGACCAGCTCCTTCAAATCGAAAAAAGATTTCTTGAATGGGTTCTTTGGTGTCATTTCGTTCATGGAGGCGCTCCTTTGACGGTCTTTAATCTTCAAAGCCGTAGTCATTAATCTCTATTATCAGTATAACGAAAAGAGGCGCCTTCCTCTACAGCCGTCAGCTAGAATCAACAGGGATAATATCGGAAAGAGAGGCTTTACATCTTTTGGGGCAAGGTTTATGGTAAAGAAAAGTGATCGGTTCGTTAAAGGGGAATGAAAGGCATCAGGTGAAGAAGTACTTATAATGGGCGTTCTTAGTCGGATTACCAAGGCAGAAGTGTTTCAATCCAAAATAGACAGGAAAGAAAGGGGATCATGAACATGCCATTAGAAATAGTCCAAAACGACATTACCAAAATGGAAACGGATGCTATTGTTAATGCGGCCAATTCAGCGCTTCAAATGGGAGGTGGTGTCTGTGGAGCGATTTTCCGGGCAGCAGGTGCGGAACAGTTACAACAGGCCTGTGATGAAATTGGGTATTGTCCGACAGGGAAAGCAGTTTTCACAGAAGGCTTCCGCTTGCAAGCAAAATACATTATTCATACTGTGGGACCAGTGTGGCAGGGCGGTGCGCATGAAGAAGAGAAATTATTGCGTTCTTGCTACCGGAATTCATTGGCGCTGGCAACATCTTTAGATTGCAAGTCGATCGCATTTCCGCTTATTTCTTCAGGAATCTATGGTTACCCGAAAGAACAGGCGCTGGAAACAGCTGTTTCGGAGATTGAGTCATTTTTAGAAACACAAGAACTGCTGGTATATATGGTGCTGTTCAGCGGATAAAGTCACAGCTGATTTCTGGATGATGGCAGAAAGAAACAAGCTGTCTTTCCGGTGATGGGAAGGCAGCTTGTTCCAAGGCTAAGCTTTTAACTATTGTTAAAGTGTTGTGATCGACCGGTTGGTCAATTGGCTGGTATGTTCCACTTCAGTGTCAGACTTTAACGGAGAAGAATTCACCAGGAATGGTCAATAGCACCTCATAGAACTTGGGCATAACGCCGAAGCCCCAAATCACCCCGGAAAATCATTTCGATTTGAGCACACCGCTTTCCACAAGATTATTTAAAGCACCGATGTTTTTAAAACGGAAATAACCGCTTAAGCGGTTCAAGTCTTTTTGCGTCCAGTTTACATATTCTGCATTGAGCTCAAAGTCCGGCTCTAATTTGAGTACCAGGTTTTTTGCGTATTCCACTTGTTTTTGAGTCAACGGCTTTTCATCTGTTTTGGCTTTATTGGCGGAAAGTTGTTTGATCACTTCTGCAGGAGAATTAATGGTTTTTTGGATTTTTTCAGTGTAAATGCCTCGTTTGATCCATCCCAGGTCTTCTCTAGTTAAATTGAACCACTCACCTTCCAGGCGTTTAGCGGAAAAGTGTTGGTGAAAGGCACTTTCGGTCTGATGGTGATCAGCCGTCTTAATAAGGAAAATCAATTTGTTTTCAAAAGGCAATTTGACGTTGAAGACATTCATCCGTCTGTCGATGTGTTTGGTTTTGCCGATTTTGAAGGAGCCGGTCATATATTCCTGAACAAAATAGACATAGCCAGGCGCTTTACCAGGCAATGCCGGTAGCTGAATAATCCGGTCAAGTTCCTGCTGGTTAGAGTCAAAGAGGTAGATTTTCTCTGTATCTATTGTTGGCCTTGAAGCTTCAGTAACAGCGACGGGTCTGGTTTTTGAAAAATTGCTGAAAAATTTCTTGAACATAATGGCACCTCCTCAAGCTGATTGAAAAATCAATGCTTTCCTTATAGTATAATATATATTAGATGGAATTAGAGGGTGTAAGTTCAAAAAATGTAAATTAATTTACTTACAAGGGGATGTCTGGAAAATGGGGGATGCTGATAAAAAATCGGTGGGAATTCTTTAATGATACTGACAGGCATTGAATCGACAAGGTTCCAATATCTCCTGAAATTATACATAGAACAAACTGGACAAAAGAGTTTTACTGGATTAGGCAAAAGTCTGAAAAGCTGAAGGACTTTTTCTGCAATCAGAGTGTTTAAAGAAAACCCGCGAGATTATTTTGCTGATCTGTTAAGTGAAGGAAGCGAAGAAGAAGGGTGCCAGACTTTATATTGTAAAACTACTTTTTAGACAGTCACTGCTAGTCTGGATGCAAAAAATACAGGTGACTAGCTGTACATCGCTCAGTTTTTTCAATTGGTTTTTTGGAAGGAGAAACAAACGGATTTTTGAGGTGCAGTGCTGAACAGCTTGCTATATCTGACTTTGGGAGTTTTTTAAAAAAAACAGATGGAGAGGGGAGGGGACTTTTTTTGAAGGAACAACCGAAAATCGATATTCCGGGTACAGGTTTCGGGAGCTTTTTAAATGCTGTTTCAGTGCTGGTATTTTTAACGATGTTGGTGTATTTATTTGTTCAGTATGGTGCATTGCCTGACCAAGTGCCCGGCCATTATGATGGGGCGGGACAAGTCGACCGTTGGGGAGGAAAAGAAGAATTATTTCTCCTTCCATTAATCGGAGCGGCATTATGGATCGGCATGTCAGTACTTGAAAAATATCCGCATACCTATAATTATTTGAACCTGACAGAAGAGAATGCCGAAGCCCAATATAAAAATGGGCGATTGATGATCAATGTACTGAAGAATGAAATTGTCATCTTGTTCAGCTGGATCAACTTTCAAAATATTCGTGTGGCTCTGGGAGAAGCGGATGGTCTGGGTTCATTCTTCATGCCCGTTTTTCTGGCAGTCATTTTTGGGAGCATCCTGTTCTTTATGATTCGTATGCTGCGGAAGTAGATTATCTTCATCCACAGTCAGCTGTGCACAGTTGCGCACAGCCAAAAAGGGTTATCCACAAATTCTGAAAGTTGTTACTATTTTGATGATACAGTTGTACTGTTTATATAGCGGTCCAAAAAATAGTGTAATACAGTTGTGTTAAAAAGATTGAAAATTATTATTATTCTGATAGTATTGAAATATGCCAAAACTAATTGATCCGATCGAGCGTAAGCAGTTGATTGCACAGGCCACGTGGAAAATCATGCTGGAGCAAGGAAGGGAAAGTGCATCTGTAAGAAAAATTGCAAAGGAGGCCGGTTTGTCGTTAGGTGCAATGCGGTACTACTTTTCTACGCAGGAGGAACTTATGCTTTATGCGGAAGCGCTGGTGTATGAACGCTTGACAGATGCTGCTGCCTCAATATTTCAGGAAGAACTGCCGCCTTTGGAAAAGATCATCAATGTGCTATTGACGTTCTTGCCAACGGATAGTGAACTGGAAACAGAAGCGAAAGTAAGGTTGATTTTTAAAGTTCATGCCCACCATAAACAAGCAGCTTATAATGAACAGCAGGACGGAGCATTGCAGGCCATTAAAAACATTATGTCCAACTTGATCTTATTGAACATGCTGAAGAAGGACCTGAATGTTCCGTACGAAACTGACAGATTGATCTATTTACTGGATGGCATGGTATTGGATGCGATGGTCAGGCCGGACCAAACCAGCCGGGAACGCCAGCAGGAAATGGTTATCTATCATTTGAATTCCATCTGCAAAGAAGACATAAATTTATAAAACAGAACGGCAGCCATGACAATCCGCTTGTCATGGCTGCCGTTCCGTTATTAGTGATAGGAAAGTCTTTGATAATTAATTAAATTGATTATTCAGAAAAAACTAACATCTAATCATGGTAATATGCTACCATCTAAGTAAAGTTCTATTGTTTTCAGCATTCTTTTCTTCCTTTCCCAGAAAGAGGTGAGAACCGATGTAACGATAGTCGAAATAAGCAGTTTGGAAAAAACGAAATTTCTTTTAACTTCTCTATGTATGGCTTCGTTTTTTTGGAATGATTAATTTCAGAAGAGAGGGATTTATATGGCTGAAGGTAAGAATCGTGCACGGATCCAACGCTTCGGGAGTCATTTAAGTGGAATGATCATGCCGAACATTGGCGCGTTCATCGCTTGGGGGCTCATAACGGCATTATTTATTCCTGATGGTTGGTTGCCTAACGAAGATTTAGCGACCTTGGTTGATCCCATGATTAAATACTTGCTGCCTTTGCTGATCGGTTTTACTGGTGGACGGTTGGTGTATGACTTCCGCGGGGGCGTAGTCGGAGCGACAGCCACCATGGGTGTCATCGTCGGATCTGATATTCCGATGTTTCTAGGTGCCATGATCATGGGGCCGTTAGCCGGATATCTCATGAAATTGGTTGACCGGTTGTTCTTGGATAAAATACGTGCAGGATTTGAGATGCTGTACAATAATTTCTCGGCCGGTATTTTAGCCGCAATTCTAGCGGGGATATCATTGAAAGGAGTCGGGCCAATTGTTAATTCATTGACAAATAGCCTTGCTGCCGGGGTGGAAGTCATTGTCAACAACGGCTTGTTGCCACTGGCGAGCATCATCATTGAACCAGCGAAAATATTATTCCTGAACAATGCCATCAATCACGGTTTATTGAGTCCGTTGGGTGTAGAGCAGGCAGCAACGAACGGCAAATCCATTCTGTTCCTTCTGGAGACGAATCCTGGACCAGGTCTAGGCGTCCTGCTTGCCTTCATGATTTTCGGAAAAGGAATTTCCAAGAGTTCAGCACCAGGAGCAGCCATCATCCAATTTCTCGGTGGGATTCATGAAATCTACTTCCCTTATGTGTTGATGAAGCCTCTTTTGCTGCTGGCGGTCATCGGTGGGGGGATGAGCGGTGTGTTCACATTCGTTCTACTGGATGCAGGCTTGGTCGCTACTCCTTCACCCGGCAGCATCTTTGCGCTGCTTGCACTGACGCCGCAAGGCAATTACGTGGCAGTGGTTCTCGGGGTAATAGTGGCAGCTGCTGTGTCGTTCACCATTGCTTCAGTCATATTGAAAACGACTAAAGACGTGGAAGAAGATCTATCGGCTGCTACAGGCAAAATGGAAGAAATGAAAGGCAAGAAAAGTGCAGCAGCCGGCTACTTGGCCCCTCAGGCTGCGCAAGGTCCGACAGCGGATGCCAACAGTGATGTCCTGCAGGAAGGCGCTGTGGTAACTTCGGATCCGGGCATGAAAAGAGCCGATCAGGTACGGCGAGTCGTTTTTGCCTGTGACGCTGGCATGGGGTCGAGCGCGATGGGTGCATCTTTATTGAAGAACAAATTCAAAAAAGAAAATATTGATATTCCAGTCACCAATACCGCCATCAGCCAATTGCCGGAAGATGCGGATATTGTCGTCACCCATAAAGATCTGACACCGCGCGCTAAAGAAAAATTGCCTCAGGCTGAGCATATTTCAGTCGAAAATTTCATGAATAGCCCAGAATACGACAAACTGGCACAGCGGTTGAAAAAATGACCAGTCATCAAAGTTAAAATTCTGACGGGAGTGATGGAAATGGCAAAAGCCGTATTGAAACGGGAAAACATTAAACTAAATGTCCCACTGTCTACTATGGAAGAAGGCATTCGTTACACAGGAGGAATTCTGGTGGACAATGGCTATGTGGATGCTGGTTATGTAGACAAAATGCTGGAGCGTGAAGGAATGGCTTCTACTTTTATGGGCAATAGCCTGGCGATACCGCATGGTACGGAAGACGCGAAAGCGAACGTGCTGGAAACGGGCATATCCGTAGTCACGGTTCCGGAAGGGATCGATTTTGGAAGTGGCAATATCGCGAAAATCCTGATCGGCATCGCCGGAAAAAACAACGAGCATTTGGAAATTTTATCGAACATTGCAATTGTCTGTTCAGAAGAAGAAAACATCGACAAGATTTTGAACGCCACTTCAGAAGACGAGATTATGGATCTGTTCAGTGAGGTGAGCTGAATTAGGCAGTTTCAGGTTTGGAAACGGCGATCCGCTCAGTTGAAAAAAGTCGATTTTATGAAGTCGAAATAGGTAGGCGCTAGCGGGAATCAGTGTCTATTTGTTGCTTAACTATAAGAAATTTATTGCTCAGGCAGCATTTGGGCGTTTATTTAAGAAGGAAATTTTGAACAAATTTCAATTTGGTAATAGTTTGTTCATATTTGTTCTGTATACTGAGACTATGAATAAGTCTTGGAGGTTGATGAAAATGAGCGGAACCTTATTTTATGCTAATCCCAAACCGAAAACAGCGCGTGAAATCGTTGAATTTCTAAAAATGCAGGGCATCAATGCAGAAGTGTGTAAAAAAGCAGAGTGTCTATGAAGCGACTCCAAAAAACCCTCGCAGACCTTTGTGGTCTGCGAGGGGTTTTTGGGATTTCATATAATTGGTAGTCAATAGCTGAGCGCTTTTTCATACATCCATCTTTTTAGGTTGCCTATTGAATTAAAAGAGATGGCTTCTCCTGTGTCTTTATGTTCTGCTTTTACGATGACATCAAATTCATTGGGAGTAAATGACCAACCGTCCTCCACTAATGCACGCGCCATCTTAACGATCATGCTTGAGCCTTTTATCGAGTCCAAGTTCATTTTCACCATCTCCTTTTTTAAGTAGTTGAACGTAATTATAATCTATTTGTCAGAATTTTAAAACATTTATTACTCGACAATGACAATAATGTGTTTACTGTTTCAATTCTATTCCCAGCAGATTAAAAATCCAAACTTTATTGCTTGGCCGTTAATGAAAGAAAAAAGCTTTGTCACAAATCTGTGACAAAGCTTTTAAGCGGCATAATAAAGAGGAGCAAGTCCAATTTAACTATTTTTTTGAAGTTCTGCAGAATGGTCTTTTGTGAGCTGTCCGACGATAGTGGCCACCACTTTATCGATGTAGGGATCTTTAGTGGCTTTTAAGGAGGCGGACGCAAAAGTACGATGTTTCATGATTTTGTAATAGCCGTACATACTGTCTTCCAATGGCATGTTTTCGTCTGACAAAAACGAAGAGTTCAGTATTTTACCTAACGCGGCATCGTCCTGTGCCACAATCAATGCCGGATTGAGTAAATTGAAATCC
The DNA here is from genome assembly GCF_030407825.1 of Planococcus notacanthi. Lineage (NCBI taxonomy): Bacteria > Bacillati > Bacillota > Bacilli > Caryophanales > Caryophanaceae > Planococcus > Planococcus notacanthi. The sequence goes on from NZ_JASDCQ010000001.1 coordinate 939,976, forward strand.
CCATCGATCATCCCATTTTCATAAAAAGCATGGAGGGCGGAAATCCGTTCATTTGATAATTCCAATTTTCTTTCATATAAAGAAGGGCAGGTTATCTTTAATTCATTCAAGTAAATTTCTGAAGCATAAACAGCAGAAAAAGCCGCTTGTTCAAATACACTTGGCAACCGCTGGCTATAGGGGTAGCGGGGATTGCTGATGAAATCGTTGCTTCTTTTCAAATACTCAATATAGATTTCGGTAACTTCCAGGATGATGTCTTCTTTTGATGCGAAAAAATTATACAGGGAAGCTCTGCTGATTCCCATTAAACGAGCCAGATCTTGAATCGTCAATGTAATGAATCCTTTTGTCCGAACAGTTTCCATTATTTTTTCAGCATAGGATCGGCGCATGACCCGCCTTTCCTCCGGTGAAATTTTACGCATAAAAACACCCCCATCTTTAGGGAAATTATAGCATATTCAAGCTTAAGGCAGATGGTTAATTTTTCGTCTGCTTGTTTAACAATATCCATGGTGTGGGTAAAGAGGATAAGACCCATTTATTGTAGACTGTTTTTTGGAAAAAAGTCTAAAGTAAAAGAACGGAGATGAACGGATATGACAACAGAAAAAACAGCAATTATTACAGGAGCAAGCAGTGGAATTGGGGAAGCAACAGCCAAAGAGTTAGCGGCTCGCGGCTATTCCGTCTTGCTCGCTGCAAGACGTGAAGAGCGGTTGAAAGAACTGAAAGAAGAAATCGAAGCCGCTGGCGGAAAAGCAGATTATCAGGTAACGGATGTAACTTCTGCAGATGAAATGAAAGCCTTGGCTGATCGGGCAATTGAGAAATATGGAAAAATTGATATATTGGTCAATAATGCCGGTTTGATGCCCTTGTCGTTCATGAACAAGTTGAAAGTCGATGAATGGGATCGGATGGTCGATGTCAACATCAAAGGCGTCCTTTACGGAATCGCTGCAGTCCTGCCAATTATGGAAAAACAGAAGTTCGGCCATATTTTAAATGTTTCTTCAGTAGCCGGCCATACAATTTCCAAAGGCAGTGCAGTTTATAGTGGAACCAAATTTGCAGTGCGCGCCATATCGGAAGGGTTGCGTATGGAAATTGACCCGTCACATGAAATCCGTGTGACTATTGTATCTCCGGGTGCAGTAGCCACAGAATTGACGAACACGATCACCGACGATGATGTGTTGAATGCCTTTAAAGAAGGCGGCCAAATGGAATTGCTCAATGCGCAGGACATCGCCAACGCTATTGCTTACGCTGTAGAGCAGCCGGCGCATGTTGATGTGAACGAGATTCTGATTCGCCCGAGACAACAACCTTAAAGAGAACCTTCAATCAAAGGGGTTCTTTATCTCCACTGGATGTTAGTTGTTCCATAATGACCGTTAAAGCGGGGTAAATCGAAACAAGGATGGAGACGATTCAAATGAAAACCGATTTCTCGAAGATCTATATAAATGGTGAATGGATAAAAGGCTCAAGCGACAGCCAAATGAAAAACACGAACCCTTTTACAGGGGAAGAGCTGGTAACTACTCAGGCAGCAGACAAAAACGATTTGGATGCTGCATACAAGGCGGCTGCTGAAGCACAGGTAGCATGGGCTAAAGAATTGCCGCAAACCAAACGCGAAGTCATTGAAAAGGCATTGGAAGTCATGCTGGAAAACAAAGAACTGATCATCGATTGGCTGGTCAAGGAAGCCGGCAGCACAGTCATCAAAGCGACTGTCGAGTTCGGGGCATCCATTAACATTTTAAAGGAAGCTGCAACATTTCCTTTCCGTATGGAAGGCAAGATTCTCCCTTCACAGCATGCTGGCAAGGAAAACAGGGTCTACCGAAATCCCCTGGGCGTCATCGGCATCATCAGCCCTTGGAATTTCCCATTGCACTTGGCGATTCGTTCAATCGCACCTGCCATCGCAATCGGCAACGCGGTGGTCATCAAACCGGCTACTGATACACCTGTAACCGGTGGGCTGTTGTTTGCCAGCATTTTTGAAGCGGCTGGATTGCCTAAAGGTTTGTTGAACGTGGTAGTCGGCCGGGGATCTGAAATCGGTGATGATATCGTTAAGCATCCGACCCCTCGCTTGATTTCCTTTACCGGATCGACGCCTGTCGGCAAACGTATCGGGGAACTTGCTGGCGGCGCTTTGAAAAAAACAGCACTTGAGCTTGGCGGAAATAATAACTTTATTGTATTGGAAGATGCCGATGTAGACCAAGCGGTCGATTCTGCTTTATTCGGCAAATTCTATCATCAGGGACAGATTTGCATGGCCATTAACCGTATTTTCGTTCATCAGGACATTTACGAACAATTTGCTGAAGAGTTTATTGCCCGTGCCGGCAAATTAAAATTCGGCAACCCAGCAGAGCAGGATACACAAGTTGGTCCATTGATCAACCGCGACCAAGTCGACCGCATTCTCAAAGACATTGACGCAAGTGTCGAACAAGGAGCAGAAGTGCGTCTCGGCGGAAACGCTAAAGACAATGTACTCGAACCGACTGTGTTGACTGGCGTAACTAACGACATGCCACTGGCTGAAAACGAAATCTTCGGTCCTGTTGCAATTTTAATTCCGTTCAGCAGTGATGAAGAAGTGATTGACATGGCAAATGCTTATCCATTTGGATTGAGTGGTGCTGTGCATTCAGCGAATATCGAGCACGGAACAAATATTGCACATCAGATTCACACGGGCATGATTCATGTCAATGATCAGCCGGTCAATGATGAAGCGCATATGCCGTTCGGAGGAGAAAAAGATTCAGGGCTCGGCCGCTTTAACGGCGAGTGGGTCTTGGAAGAATTCTCGACGCTCAAATGGCTATCAGTTCAACACCAGCGCCGCCAATATGGTCCTTTTGTCGACAATACAAAAAAATAATAGATGTTTATACATGCAGCCACCTGATTGTGGCTGTATTTTTTTATTAAGTCAAACAGCAGTTATGGATAAACAATCAATTAGCCAATACAAGGGAATAACAAAGAAAGAGTCGAATCCTATATACAATAGTGAATTTGGAAAGAGGAGTTGATGAACGGTGGCCGGATTGTTTCCACATTTGTACGATACAGCGATGCAGCCGCTGGAGAAGATGCGCTTTGAAAAGATCCGTAGCGGTTTAGTACGGAAAGCGGAAGGCCGGGTATTGGAAATCGGATTTGGGACAGGAGCGAACTTCCGTTATTATCGGAACGTTGAACGGGTTGACGCCATCGAGCCGAATCCCGCTATGAGCAGACAGGCCATCAAGCGAATCAAAAAAGCCCAAATCCCGATTGCTACATACCAGACAACCGCTGAAAATCTTCCCTTCGCGGATAATAGTTTCGATACGGTAGTGGCCACCTTGGTGTTTTGCACCATTCCCAATCCTGAACAGGCGCTGCGAGAAATTCAGAGGGTCAGCAAGCCAGGGGCGAAAATTCTAATGTTTGAGCACGTTATAATGGATCAGAAAATCTTTGGGAAAACTCAGGTAGCCTTGACTCCATTATGGAAAAAGCTCTGTGACGGCTGCCATTTGGACCGTGATACGCTTTGGTTGGTGGCCAATTCGGGTTTGAAAGTCGACAAAGTGACTTCTTACTATAAAGGGCTGTTTTTAACGATTGAAAGCCGCTGTATTCAATAATGATGCTTTCTGCAGCAAGTTATCGCTACTAACAGAAAGAAGGCGATGGACGTGACGGATTATATTCATATTAAAGGGGCTTCTGAGAATAATTTGAAGAATGTCTCCTTAGCGATTCCTAAACAGCAGTTTGTGGTGATTACCGGGCCTTCGGGTTCCGGGAAATCGACATTGGTATTGGACATCATACAACGGGAAAGCCAACGGCAATACATGGAACTGAATGGCATGACCACCAATTTCATCAATAAACCCAAAATGGAATCAATCAGCGGCCTGTCTCCATCCATCGGCATCGGACAGCAGCAATCCACCAACCGAAATCCGCGGTCAACGGTCGGCACGGTGACAGATATGTATACGTACCTGCGGATCATCTATGAAAAATTGGGCGTTCGTGAATGCCCGAATTGCCATGAAAAAATTAGAAAACCCAAAGACTTGGACGAGGAAAGCGAGACGATGTTCTGCTCAGCGTGCGGCTACGAAATGGCAAACCTGAAAAAAGCCCATTTTTCTTTTAATACAATTGAAGGGGCTTGTGAAGCCTGTTCGGGACTTGGGAAAAAGTTAGGGATTCGAACGGAACAGGTGATTGATGACGAGAAAAGCCTGAACGAAGGTGCCGTAGTCATTTGGAATTCTGCAATCACTGATTATTACGGGAATTCAGCAATGGCAGCAGCTAAGCATTATGGATTCACGCTCGACAAAGACTTGCCGATAAAGGAATGGACGACCGTTCAGAAGGATCTGCTGTATTACGGAGTAGAGGATGAAAGGTTCACCAAGAATTATCCGAAAGTGCAGCCTCCTAAAACGGTCGCCAAAGGAAAGTTTGAAGGCGTCTAGACTGGGATGTGGCGAAGGTATCGGGAGAAAGGCGGTAACTCGGGAGAGGCGGACTTTTTCTTTCAGCAGCTTTGTCCGGAATGCCAAGGCACCAAACTGAAAAAGCAGAGCCGTGAAGTCACGGTAGGTGGAAAAACGATTTCTGACGTTTCTCACACTTCATTGGAATTGATACTCGAATGGGTCGAGGAAATTTCTGGAGATTTTAAGCGGAATGACGAATCTGTTGCAGTTTCACTTGTCTTTGAATTGTCAGAAAAAATTAAGCGCATTATTCACGTAGGGATTGGTTATCTGTCGATGGAAAGGCAGTCAGCCACCTTATCCGGCGGAGAAGCACAACGGCTGAGACTGGCTACTATTTTGGGTTCCAGTTTAACAGGCGTTTTGTATATATTGGACGAGCCGACTGCGGGGTTGCATCCTAAGGATACACAAGGGCTGGTCGACGTCTTAAAAAAATTGCGAGAATTGGGGAACTCGGTACTGGTCATAGAACACGACATCGATGTCATGAAACAGGCGGATTGGATCATCGATTTGGGTCCTAGCGCGGGAATAAACGGCGGTGAGATTGTTGGAGAAGGTACGCTGCCAGTTTTGATGAAACAAGAAAAATCGGTGACGGGTGCTTATCTGAAGGAAGAAAAGGCGCAGATAACTATGCGCAGAAAAGGAAATGGCCAGAGTATTACCATTCACAACGCTCACAAGAATAATTTGAAGAATATAACGGTGTCTATTCCGATGGGCTGTTTTAATGCGGTGACAGGAGTGTCGGGTTCCGGGAAATCATCTTTGCTTTTTGACATATTGGCAGCCAGTGGAGAAGAAGGCCATGTGAAAGATGGATATGACAAGATCACGGGCAAAGAAGGGATTAAACGGATGGTGACAGTTGATCAATCCAGTTTGACGCGTATGCAACGTTCCAATGTGGCGACCTATACAGAGGTCTATACACTGTTCCGAAACCTGTTCGCAAAACTGCCTCAAGCTAAGGAAAGCGGCTTGACCGCCAAACATTTTTCCTTCAACACAGAAGGAGGACGCTGCGAACATTGTCAGGGAATGGGTTTTGTATTCACGCCGATGTATTTCCTGCCGGATTTGGAAGTAGTCTGTCCGGTTTGTTCGGGCAAGCGTTTCAAGGAGAAAGTATTGGCTGTGACATACAAAGGGCAATCCATTTCAGACATTCTCAATGCCAGTATTGAGGAAAGCGTCGATTTTTTTATAGGCCAAAACAAAATTGTTTCTACTATAGAACTCCTTAGCGAAGTGGGTCTGGGTTATTTGAAGTGGGGGCAGACTTTGACGACTTTATCTGGTGGAGAAGGCCAGCGCCTGAAGCTCGCGAAAGAACTGAACAGACATGCAAAAGGGGAAACGCTTTATATTTTAGATGAACCTTCAACAGGACTTCACCCGAACGATGTCAAAAAACTGCTGGTTCTGCTCAATAAGCTGGTGGATGAAGGGCATACCGTAATCATCGTAGAGCACAATACGCAAATCATCCGACAAGCCGATTGGGTCATCGATCTCGGACCGGAAGGCGGAGCTGCGGGCGGCAGCGTTATTGCCCAAGGTACTCCTGAAGACATCAAAGCGTGCGAGGATTCCTATACGGGAATATATCTATGACCGACACACGCAGTAAAAAGTCTGAATCTACCCGTAATCTTGAAAGCTTTTAATTGACAATAAAACACCATTTTCTATAATTATTATTAGAAAGAGTAATAATTCACTCATCCATCGGTAAACTGAAACTAAAGGAGGGATAGGTGGTGTAACAGAAAGGCTCTGCTTGTATAGGAAAGGATATAACGGGTTTTAGAGAGTGTCGAAGTAAATTCGTTTAAATTTTTCCGAAGGGAGAGTTTAAAGATGAGACTTTTGCCAAGAAAACGGGAAGATTTTTTCCCGAGCCTTTTTGACAGTAATTTTGAAGTGGATGTATTCGACCGTTTCTTCAAAGAAGCCAATTATCCGCAAGTAGATATAAAAGACGCAGAAGACCATTATGAAGTGGAAGTGGACCTTCCAGGCTTCAAAAAAGAAGACATCTCGGTTGAATACAAAGATGGGTACCTTCAGCTTCAAGGCAAGAAAGAAGAAAACAAAGAAGTAACCGAAAAAGAAGGCCATTATATCCGGAAAGAACGTTCCTATGGTTCTTTTAAACGCAGTTTCTACGTTGGTGAAGTGGAACAAGATGATATTTCCGGATCTTTCAAAGATGGCGTTTTGATGTTGCAGGTGCCAAAATCCAAAGAAGACAAGAAAAAAGAAGAAGGGCATCAGATTCTGATCGAGTAATAACACAGAATGACAAAAGGCCAAACAGCTATATCCGGCTGTTTGGTCTTTTAAAATGGGAGCCCATCAATTTTCGATATTCCCGTCCTACATAAGAATCAAGGTTTTCCGCAGGTTTCCCTGTGATGCGTTCAAAATCATCCGTCACTTCACTCATCAGTCCTTTAGCAGCGGCCTGATACAAAGAAGCAAGTACAGAGCCAAAGCCTTTTGGTTCATCGTAAGTTGAGGCAAATTCATCGTTGGATAATGGAGCGTAAACAATCGGCGAACCACTGATTTGCGTGAACAATTGCGCCAGTTCCTCCATAGACCAGGCTTTGGTTCCAGTTAAGGTATGTTCTTGGTTATGCAAGTCTTCTCTCAAGGCAATCTGGACAATGGCAGTTGAAAGGTCTTTTCTTGAAATGAACGATATCCGCTCATCCGCCACTGGATAAAGGATCTTTCCCCGTCTTGCCAATTCAGGCAGGTAAGGCGGCAAGGGATCGGAATACATGCCATTGCATATATATGTGTAAGGCACAGTTCCGGAAGCGAGACGGCGTTGGACATAGCCAAAAAATGGACTCATCTTGAATGGGTTATTGCCTTGATCCGCCATAAAGCCGATAAACAGAAATTGCTTCACGTTCATTTTTTCAGCTGCTATCATGGCATTTTCAAATTCCATAATTCGGGAAACACTTGGAAAAGTCAGACTCGGAATATAGATAAGGACATCTGTATCTTTGAAAGCTGAAGCAAGTTCTTGCTCGGAACGGTAATTGGCTTGTCTGATCTGGATACCTTGCTGTTGGAACTGTGCCGCTTTGTGGGGATTCCGAACCGTCAGTATCAGCTTTTCAGGAGCAATATGCTTCAGTGCTTCTTCGACTATTTTGGAGCCCAGGTTTCCAGTTGCAGCAGTGATGTTATACCTCATGCAAATTCCTCCAGTCACTAATCTTTTGTTACCTAATGTATTCCCGGATTTTCAAAAAAGTGAACTAAATTTGCCTTTAATGCGTTTTATAAGTAATAGCAGCTTAAGGACAAAATAAGCGATATGGCGATATACAATTCAGTATCAACTGGCCGTATTGGAGCGTATTTAAATTTCGTAAGAAGAAATGATATTCCTGGAGCGCCAACTATAGTAAAGTAGACTTACGAAATATGTAAAAAGGGAGACCGGGGATGGAAAAAAGTACCGATACATATTTATATATGCGAATCAGCGAACAGGACAAAGCGGCATTGGAGCAATTATACGACCGCTATGAAAAAATCTTGTTTTCTTTTCTCTACAAGATGCTGGAAGATCGCGAACTGGCAGAAGAAGCCTTGCAGGAAGTGTTTATCAAGATTTGGCGGGGCAAAGGGATTTACGATGAAAGCAAAGGCAAGTTTACATCATGGCTCTTCAGAATGGCGCAGAATACGGCCATCGATTTAATCAGGAAACGCAAAAAGCCTTCTGTTCCGATTGAAGAGGCGATGCAAATGGCCAGCCACGATCTGCCTGTTGACGAGCAGGTGGAATGGAAGGAAAAGAAAGGCCAAATTGAAACAGCCGTCCAGCGTCTATCGAGTGAACAGCAAAAAATGATTGATTTGTTTTATTTCAAAGGCCATACACACGAAACAATCGCGGACATGTGTGACATTCCGCTAGGGACCGTTAAGAGCCGAATACGGCTGGCATTAAAGAAATTAAAAACATCACTGCACGGAATGCAGGGAAGGGGGGCATATGATGACTAATATGGATTGTGATCAACTAATTGACTATCTGAATGGAACCTTATCAAAAAATGATACGGACCAATTTGAACAACATTTAACATCCTGTACAGAATGCCAGGAAATCGTTGAAGCGACAGGCCAGCTCCCTTATCTTGCAGATCCAATGGAACCGCCGGCAGGCATGAAATCACGTATCCTGTCCAATGTATTCGAAGAAAAGCCGGAACAGCATGACCCGCCTGCAGCATTAAAACCGGAAATGGCTGCCATACCGATTCAAAAGCCTAAACAAAAGTTTCACATCGGGAAGCCACTGATTGCAGCGGTCCTGCTTGCTTCATTATTGGGTAATGCTTATGCATTCATGCAATTATCAGATCAGAATCAAGAACCGGAAACGGCGATACAGTCAATTGAATTAGAGCCGAGTGCTGCATTTTCCGGAACCGCAACGGCGGCAATGATAGAAGAACAAGGAGCATTGAACCTTGTGGTGAAAGCCGACCAATTGGCCGAATTGGATGCCAGCCAGGTTTACCAGGTATGGCTGATCAAAGACGACAAACCGATACCAGCCGGCGCATTCTCTCCTAATCCGAACGGTGAAGGGGCCAGCTATTATCAACTAGAAGAATCCTCAGCAGAATGGGATACCATCGCCATTACGCTCGAGCCCGAGGCAGGGAATGAATTGCCGAAAGGTGAAGTTGTACTGAGTTCAGAGATTTAAACTGGCCGCATTAGCGGTCAGTTTTTTTATTTAAATTCTTTTTTTAAAAAATGTGATCTAAATGAAAACACTCTCCGTTATGTCTATGAAACTATAAAAAAAGAGGAGAGATGAATATGAAATTAAATAAATGTCTTTTAGCACTTCCACTATCTTTGGCTTTATTGGTACCAACAGCAGCATTGGCGGATAGCCACGGTGGCCATTCGGCATCAAGTGAATCGGCGATGGAATCAAGCACTGCAACACCTGCAGCAGAATTGCGCATCACTCTTGATACAGCATTGACGGAACATGCTTTTTTAGCAATTGAAACGATGCGCAAAGGAGCGGATGGAGCAGAAGATTTCGACCAGGCTTCAGCAGCGCTTTTAGCCAACTCGGATGATATCGCAGCAGCAGTCTCTTCTGTTTATGGAGAAGAAGGCGGAGCAGCTTTCCTTGAAATCTGGAACTCCCACATCGGCTATTTCGTGGACTATGTAGTAGCAACAGGTGAGGACAACCAAGAAGCGAAAGACCAGGCATTGGCTTCACTGGAAGAATACAAACAGGAGCAAGCAGCTTTCTTCGATACGGCAACGGAAGGAAGATTGCCGGCTGATGCTGTACTGGAAGGTTTGAACATGCACGTGGATCAGTTGGTTATGGCTTTTGATGACTATGTAGCGGGTGACTTTGAAGCGGCTTACACAGGCGAACGCGAATCTATCCACCACATGAGCATGTTTGCTGAAAGTTTGTCCGTTGCGATTGCAGATCAATTCCCAGATGTATTTGAAGGAACAAATCCTGATACACCTGCAGTTGATCTTCGTGCACAGCTGAATATGACATTTACAGAACATGCAGGGCTTGCAGCGATGGCGATGCAGGACGGCGCGGATGGCGCTGAAAGTTTCGACCAGGCTTCAGCAGCACTTCTTGCCAATGCAGATGATCTTTCTGCAGCAGTAGGATCTGTTTACGGCGAAGAAGCTGGAGCCCAATTCTCTGAAATCTGGAATTCACACATCGGCTACTTTGTGGATTATGTGGTAGCGACCGGTGAAGGTGATGCAGAAGCGCAGGAACAAGCGAAAGCGGATCTTGACGCCTATATCGTAGAACAGGCTGCCTTATTGGATGCAGCGACCGAAGGCCGCATTCCGGCAGCGGATTTTGAAGCCGGTTTGACAGCACACGTCGATCAATTGCTTGTGGCTTTTGATTCGTATGTAGCGGGGGATTACGAGACAGCTTACAGCTCGATTCGTGAAGCATACGCGCATATGACTATGCCGGCAGCGGGACTGTCAGCGGCGATTGTTGACCAGTTCCCGGAAGAGTTCAGTTCCACAGAAATGCCATCAGAAATGCCTGCGACGGGTATGGGTGGCACAGCTGACTCCGGTACGATTCCATACTTGTGGATTTTGGCTGGCCTGATGCTTGCTGGATTGACTACAACACTGGCATTGCGTTTCCGCAAACAATAAAAAACGACTTGAAAACTCTGCAAGACTGTTCCAAAGCTGCTCAATTGGGCTTTTGGAACAGTCTTTTTTCAGTTTATATTGGCTGGGGATATATTTTTTAAGGCCTATCAAAAAGGCTGTTTATAAAAAACCGGAAACGATGCTTGCTGAACAAAAGCAGATGAATGCCTGATTTTAATTCGAAATGTAGTTCATAGCTGTGTAATTCTAAAAAAGATTAAAAATTAGATTGCAATGAAAGAAACAAAACGATATTATTTAAAACGTAACGTTTACGATTTAATAAATACATAGTCAACAGAAGGTACAATCAGAGCATGGGGGTTTTATAGCTCGAAGAATCAACGAATGCAAGTATACAGCTGAGATAGGTGCAGCAAAAACAAAGCTATTATTTTTTTATGCCGTAAATCGTAATGATTACTTTTATGTGAGGAGAGTGGAGAACGTGAAAAAAGAAGTGGGTTTACTGTTGCTTATGATTTTATTCGTATTGGCAGGTTGTACGTCCGCTACAGAAGGACAGCAGAGTGACAATCCGAAAGAACTTGAACTGTTGTTCAATTTTGCGGCGCGGTCACTTGATCCCAATGTGGACAGCAGTTATGTACCGCTTCGGGCGGGAATCACGGAGACGTTGGTACATCTCAATGACGATACGCTGAAGTTGGAGCCGTGGCTTGCTGAAAGTTGGGAAAGTGAAGATGGACAAGAATGGATCATCCAATTGAAAAAAGGCGTTACATTCCAAAATGGCAACCCGATGGATGGGAAAGCGGTGAAAGCATCATTAGAGCGTTCCATAAAGGACAACGTGGCCATCAAAAATGCGCTCCGCATAGCAACGATTGAAGCGGATGGCTTACAGCTGACAATAAAGACAATTTCACCGTTTCCAGAATTTCCATCTGAATTGGTCCATCCGAATACTTCAATTATCGACGTCACCGAACCTGATTTTATCAACAAACCGGAAGGCACAGGACCGTTTGCTGTTTCGTCGTTTATACCCGGTACAGCCGTGGATTTGGTCCGGTACGACGGCTATTGGGATGGGGTTGCCAAGTTAGAGGCTGCCAGGTTTTCGTTTAACGAAGACGCCAATGCCAGGTCGCTGGCACTTGAATCGGGGAATGCGGATATTGTTTTTCGTCCGGAAGTCCAAAACCTGGAGATTCTGGAAGCTTTGCCAGGCATCAAAGTGGAATCCACTTCCACTTTCCGTGTCCACCAAATGACGATGAACCTGGAACGGGAAACGATGAAAGATATCCATGTCCGAAAAGCAGTTGATGTGCTGGTTAATCGCCAATCGATTGCTGAAACGATCTTGAAGGGACATGCTGAAGTGGCAGAAGGCCCGTTTCCCTCAACATTTTCATTTGCTCCGGATTATCCTGAAAAATTAACTGGACTGGAATATGCGAAAGATCTTTTAGCACAAGGCGGATACGAGATAAAAGAAGGTGTGATGGAAAAGCAAGGAAAACCATTGGTTCTTACCTTATTGACCTATAGTGCACGTGCGGATTTGCCGCTGATTGCACAAGTCTTTCAATCGGACGCCAAGCAATTAGGTATTGCAGTGGATATCCAGCAAATTGAGGTTCCCGAAGAATACATGGCTGCCAACCGCGATTGGGATTTGGCGACTTACAGCAATTTAACAGCGCCTCGTGGAGATGCAGGCTATTATTTGAATGCCACTTATCATCCGCATGGCGCATTGAATTTCAGCGGTGCGGATGATGCTGCATTGACAGCGCTGATTGACGAGTTGAATAAGACAGTAGGACAAGAAGCGCGTTCGGCCATCGCTGAAGAAATTGCACTTTATGTAGATGAACAAGTTTACAATTCATTTATTCTTCATCCCAATACATTGGTCGCTTACAACGCAGATAAAGTAGAGAATTGGGTAACTTCAAAGAGCGAGTATTATATGTTGACCCATACGTTGGATGTGAAATAAATGGCGCGGATTTTAATGGGAAGAGCCATCGAAGTGATGGTTTTTCTGTTAGTGGTCACCTTTGTCAGCTTCCTTTTTGCGAGATTGGCTCCTGGAGATCCGGTAATGTCGATTCTTCGTGTTGATGATGTATCTGTGACAACGGCGCAAGTAGAGACGTTGCGAGAGGAAATGGGATTTAATGAACCGCTTCTCGTGCAATATGGTAATTGGTTCATGGATTTTGTAAAACTGGACTTTGGGAAGTCCTATCTGACCAACCAACCCGTTTTGGAAATGCTCCTGAGCGGGCTTCCAGCAACATTGGAACTGACTGTGGGTGCACTAATGGTCATGCTATTGATTGCAGTTCCTTTAGGTTCTTTGGCGGCTATATACCGGAACAGTTGGATCGATCAAGTAAGCCGCTGGATCTCGTTGTTTGGAGCAGCGGTTCCAAGTTTTTGGCTCGGTCTGTTATTGATCGATCTCTTTGGAGTGCGCCTCAATGTGCTTCCGACTATGGGGCGTGATGGCTTTGTTTCCATATTGTTGCCATCGGTTACACTGGGCCTTGCCATTACGAGTGTATATGTCAGGTTGCTGCGTTCCAGTTTGATTGATGCTTTAAGCAATGATTACATAAAAGCGGCTCGTTCGAGAGGGATTTCCGGAGTCCAGATTTTTTTCTTCCATGCATTGCGGGCTGCCTTGCCGCCGGTGATCACCGTTTTTGGCGTCAGTCTAGGCAGTTTAATCGGCGGTGTAGTCGTCATCGAAGTGATTTTTGCCTACCCAGGAATCGGCAAAATGGTGGTGGAAGCTATCAGAGCACGGGACTACCCGGTCATTCAAGGGTACCTGTTCCTGATGGCCGTCATTGTATTTATTGTCAACAGCCTGGTTGACATCTCATACCGCTACTTAAATCCTAGAATCAGAATGCAGGAAAGGAAAGAAAGCTAATGGCCGTTTTGAAAATGAAAATCAGAAAGCGGAATTGGAAAGCCGGAATGTTGGTTATGCTTTTAATCTTGGTGGGCTTCCTTGCAGCCTATACTTTTCTTTTCCTGAAACATGATGCGGATATGGTAGATCTGAATTCGCGGCTATCGCCGATGAGCCTGCTGCATCCGTTTGGGACTGACCATCTTGGCCGTGACGTAATAACACGGATTTTTCTGGGCGCACAGCAGACTGTAGGATATGCCTTCACGGCATTAGCGGCAGCAGTGATGATCGGTTTGCCGATCGGATTGGTGGCCGGTTATAAAGGCGGGATAATAGAACGGATCCTGATGCGCATTGCAGATGCATTTCTCGCTTTTCCGGATACGATTGTGGCGATTGTCTTAAGCGGACTAATGGGACCGGGTATTGAAAACCTTTTACTGGCCATCGTCTTTGTCAAATGGGTGAATTATGCCCGCCTCACCAGGAGCACAGTGGTCAATGAACGGGAAAAAGAATATATTGCCATGGCGAAAATCAATGGTTTAAGCGATGGACAGATTATCCGCAAACATATTTTTCCGCATATCATCGGCAATGTCTTAGTGCTCGCAAGCTTGGATTTAGGGAAAATCATTCTGCTGATTTCATCATTATCCTATATCGGACTAGGAGCTCAGCCTCCAGCTCCAGAATGGGGTGCTATGCTGAATGATGCCCGCCCTTATTTTCAATCCATGCCTTCGTTAATGATTTATCCCGGACTGGCGATTGTGGCCGTGGTGCTCATTTCCAATATTGCAGGCGATTATTTACGGGACAAATTTGATGTAAAAAAGGAAGTGCAACTGTGAATTTATTGGAAGTTAACGAGCTGACGATACAGACGGCAACCCGACAAATTGTAAAACGAATTTCGTTTTCTGTAGAACCGGGAAACTGGCTGGCCATCGTCGGCCAAAGCGGCAGTGGGAAAAGCATGTCAACGTCAGCCATCGGCCAATTGCTGGCGCCGAATCTGAAAGCAGGTGGAGAAATCCTGTTCAATGGCAGCAATCTCCTTGAAATGTCTAGTAAGAAATTGAACACCATACGCGGCAAGCAAATCGCTTATATATTTCAGGACTACCAAAACTCATTTACGCCATTTATGACCATCGGCAAGCATTTTGACGAGTATCAGCGGAACCATCTCCAATTGTCAAAAGCTCAACGACTCCAAAATAGGCAGCAGGCACTCGCTTCTGTCGGACTTGGAGACGAATACGCTGAGCGTTTTCCCTTTCAACTGAGTGGGGGCCAATTGCAGCGTACAGCCATTGCTCTTGCACTGTTGCTGAAACCCGCTTTGGTGATCGCCGACGAGCCGACGACCGCTTTGGATAGCATCTCCTCTTACCAAATCCTGCAACTGCTGGCGCGTTTACAGAAAGAAACGGGATGTGCCATTCTCCACATTACCCATGATCTGCGTCATGCAGCCAACTATGCAGATCATGTTTTAGTCATGAAAGATGGAGACATACTTGAGCAGGGAAACAGGTCTCAGATTATGGAGTTTCCTCGGCATTCCTATACAAAAACTTTGCTTGAAGCAATACCAAGCCTAGGTCAGGCTGAAGAATAAACGGACGGAGGGGAACACATGGAGGTAATGAACATCAGTCGCGTCACGAAAACATTTTCATCTGGCAGGCAGGTATTGGATGACGTTTCATTTTCTTTGGAAAAAGGCCATTGTCTCGGAATCATCGGGGAGAGCGGCTGTGGCAAAAGCACGTTAGCCCGCTGTATATTGCAATTGGAGAAAATTGATTCAGGCGAAATTTCATTGAACGGACAGATGCTGCAAAATTTATCCGCAAAGAAACTGAAGCCATTCAGAAAGCACATCCAAGCCGTTTTCCAAAATCCTTCTGCTTCACTAAATCCAAAATTAAAGATACGTGATTCGTTGATGGATCCATATCTGCAATTCGGCAACCAAAAGGATTTACGGCATTTCAATTATGAGAGCAATGAGCAGTATGTTAAGCAGCTTCTGCACGCCGTCGAACTTCCAGCTAGCTTGGCTGACCGGTATCCACATGAATTAAGTGGAGGCCAGCAACAGCGTGCGGCAATCTGCCGTGCTATCAGCATTGAACCCGACGTGGTCCTCCTGGATGAACCGACTTCAAGCCTGGACGTTCTATCACAAGCCTCACTACTGAAGCTGCTGGAGAAGCTTCGTCGGCAATTTTCGCTGTCCTACGTATTCATTTCACATGATCTGGCAGCTGTTGCTTCGTTAAGCCAACACTTGCTGGTCATGAAGGAAGGGCGCATAATTGACGCTTTTCCAACTGAA
The DNA here is from genome assembly GCF_030407825.1 of Planococcus notacanthi. NCBI lineage: Bacteria > Bacillati > Bacillota > Bacilli > Caryophanales > Caryophanaceae > Planococcus > Planococcus notacanthi. Next base: position 956,012 of record NZ_JASDCQ010000001.1, read on the forward strand.
GAACTTTTTTTGCTTAAACGCCATTCCTATACGAAAGAATTGGTTTCCATGTATTGAAAAACGGAGTCCGTTTTTATAAAAACGCTCAATTGATATTCCCATCTATCTTAATTTAACGTGTTAGGAGCTTCGTCATGAATCACCGCAATTATTTAGCCTTAGCGATTCCGCTTACCTTGTCGACAGTCACTACTCCTTTACTGGTTGATACAGCAGTCGTCGGACAACTGCCGGATCCTGCTTATATCGGCGGTGTCGCCATCGGTACAGTAATTTTCAATACCCTTTATTGGCTGTTCGGTTTCCTGCGCATCGGAACATCGGGCTTTGCTGCCCAAGCAAACGGGGCAGATGATAAGCTTCAGGGAACGCTTGCATTCATCAGGCCATTGATTATTGCGCTTGTTGTGGGAATTGGCTTTATAGTGTTTCAAAAACCGATTGAATACATAGCCTTAAGTTTACTTCATCCTGCTGAAGATGTGGCCGAGTTGGCATCCGGATATTTCGGCATTCGCATATGGGGTGTTCCGTTTACTTTAATCAACTATGTCATTATGGGCTGGCTGATCGGCATGTCCCGCATTAAAATTTCAGTCCTTATCCAAATTTTTATGAATCTGCTGAATATCGTCTTGGATGTGGTTTTTGTCTTCGGATTTGGATGGGGAGTTTCCGGTGTAGCCGCTGCCACCCTATTGGCTGAAGTGATAGCCTGCATACTCGGCTTATGGATCATTTGGCGCGGCACATCTTACCACTTCCAGGTTCCATCCATCAAAATGTTGGCAGACGGTTCATCTGTCAAAAAGATGATGGCGGTCAATCAGGATCTTTTTATCCGGACGATTTGTCTGCTGGCAGTTTTTAATTTATTTACATACAAAAGTGCAGATTTCGGAACGGAAACGTTGGCTGCGAATGCAGTTCTGCTGCAGATCCATTACTTGATGGCTTATTTTTTTGATGGGCTTTCCAACGCTTCCAGCATTTTCTCCGGTAAAGCAATCGGTTCGAAAGACAGAAAGCTTTTTCAAAGGAATTTGGAACTGTCGTTTCAATGGGCTTTCTATTCTTCGGTAATGCTGTTAATGCTTTATTGGATCTTCAAAGAATCGGTTTTCTCGTTTTTCACCTCGATTCCGAAAGTGATCCGGTTAGGATATATCTATGGCGATTGGCTGTTGTTGTTTCCTTTGGTTTCGAGTTTTGGTATTGTCCTATATGGTGTATTTACGGGGGCAACCGAAACCGTTCCAATCCGAAATTCCATGCTGCTTTCTTTAACTGTCTTTTTGATTGCAATGGCGGCAGGCGTACCGTATTTAGAAAACCATGGAGTATGGTTGGCCTTCATCTTGTTTAGTCTTGGCAGATCTGTTTTCCTGATTCTTTATGTGCCAAAATTGAACCTATTGATACGCAAGGAATAAAAAGTCGTCAACCACGTTCGGCATTAAATTTATTTTGCTCTTTGACATCTTGCCGGAAATAAAGTACATTATCTTATGGACGAACAATTATTTAGATATATAGATATATCATTCGTGTATAGGGGTGTTATTAATGGAAAATGTATTTGATTACGAAGATATTCAACTAGTTCCTGCAAAAGCGGTGGTTAACAGCCGTTCAGAATGTGATACGTCAATTGAATTTGGCGGGCGTACTTTTAAGCTGCCTGTTGTCCCTGCAAACATGCAGACAATCGTAGATGAAAAAATCGCGGGATTTTTAGCGGAAAATAATTATTTCTATATTATGCATAGATTTGAACCGGAAAAACGCTTGGCATTCACAAAAGACATGCAGCAACGCGGTCTGTTTGCATCCATCAGCGTGGGTGTAAAACCGGAAGAATATGATTTCGTCCAGCAGCTGGCGGACGAAAAAGTCACGCCGGAATACATTACGATCGATGTCGCTCACGGCCATTCCAACGCAGTCATTGATATGATTCAGCACATTAAGAAATTGGTGCCGGACAGCTTTTTGATTGCTGGAAACGTAGGGACGCCGGAAGCGGTCCGCGAATTGGAACATGCTGGAGCGGATGCGACGAAAGTGGGCATCGGACCCGGAAAAGTTTGTATCACTAAGATTAAAACGGGGTTCGGCACAGGCGGCTGGCAGCTGGCAGCACTTCGCTGGTGCGCAAAAGCGGCAAGCAAGCCAATTATTGCGGACGGCGGCATCCGGACACACGGCGATATTGCAAAATCGGTCCGTTTCGGGGCATCAATGGTTATGATCGGTTCTCTTTTTGCTGGCCATGAGGAATCACCTGGTGAAACCATCAACCAGGACGGCAAGCTGCTGAAAGAGTATTTTGGATCAGCTTCTGAATTCCAAAAAGGTGAAAAGAAAAACGTCGAGGGCAAGAAGATGTTTGTCGAATACAAAGGTTCATTGAAAGATACGTTGGTGGAAATGGAACAAGATCTTCAATCTTCGATTTCTTACGCTGGAGGAGACAAGCTCCTGGCCATCCGCAACGTGGATTATGTGATCGTTAAAAACTCCATTTTTAATGGAGACAAAGTATACTAAACAACATAAAAAGCCTTCAATCACTCGATTGAAGGCTTTTTTTCTGTTTGGCTGATTTTAGCCAGGCGATTGCTGAAACAGCAAGTATGGCTCCAAAGAGCATGGCTTGGATGTTCTTAGGTACGGTTTGGATAACTCCATAAACAACAGCGAGTTCCAGTATCACAGCCGGAATTTTGCCGATTGTACTGGCGATCCAAAAATGCTTTCCGCTGATGGCGGTAAGTGCTGCACCGGCTGTAACGAAGCCCGACGGCATAAATGGCAGCAAGCGCAGCAGGATCACCAGAATGAAAACACGGTTTGTTGACTGGCATGTGAATCGCTTCCAAAAAGGGTGTCGCAGCCATTCGGGATCTGCTTTTGCAAATCCATAACGGTACAGGTAAAAACCGATCCATGCACCGAATATTTCACCTGAAAACGTTAAAGCTGCACCGATATAAAGGCCGAACGAATCTATATTGACAGCGGTGATCAAGATACTGGGAATAAAACCGACCGCACCGACCGCTAGATTGGCAAGTAACAGGATTAGAAATTCTAATGCCAAGAGAAAAGAAGCGATTATGGCACCTCCTATTCTATAGAAGAAGTTTTTCAGGATTCCCCAGTTGAAATCTTCAACAAAGTATCCATAGTCTTTCTTTTCCACCATCATAGCAGCAAATTGACCAGAACGGAAACTGGTTTTTGTCTGTTTTCGCCCATGTCGCCATTATTATTTGAGGTGGTTAAAAGTAGTGTAAATCCTGTTTTTTTATCAGAAATTACGTTTTACTTTTATAAAAATGGATATGGATTAGTAGAAGAACGGAAAGGGGAGGATTGGCGAAGTGTCGATGGACGGGTCAGACTAGTTGCCAAATGGAAACAGATAGCTGGGCATAAGCAGTACAATCTTTAGAGGAGGATCTATTCATGAAAATTACCGATATCATGACGACAGACGTTGAGACATGCGCTCCGGAAATGTCGATTCAGGAAATTGCTTCTAAAATGCTGGAGCTGGATGTTGGATCCATTCCCATCAGTGACGGTAAGCGATTATTGGGAATTGTCACAGACCGGGACATTGTAATTCGCGGAATCGCTTCCCAGATTTCATTGGATAGCCCGGTTTCACAGATTTTGACTTCAGAGATGGTTACTGGAACTAAAGATATGTCCATTGAAGACGCAGCTGATTTAATGGCAGAACACCAGATCCGCCGGCTTCCGATTGTAGAAAATGACCAATTAGTAGGTATTGTTTCCTTGGGAGATCTTGCAGTAAGAGACCAGACAGACGACAACGCGAGCTTGGTCTTGGAAGAAGTTTCCGAGTCGGAAGATACAGAGCTTCACTAGCAAAACGCATGACAACAAGAGGCAAGACCGAAACTGCCGGTCTTGCCTCTTGTTGTTTAATGGCCTGCGATATCCCGTTTATTGAAAGCAACCCAAGAAGCCATTAAGAACAAAGCCAGGTATATGCACAAGATGGTGACGGAAAAGCTTAAGCTCATTCCTTCCATCATAGGTTCTGCGCCATTGAAGTACTGGCCAAGATTGGTATTGGCGAACAAGATGTATTTGGCCCAGGAATAGTGAGATGCAAATAGAACGATGGAATTGCCGGCGAGCATCAATGTGACCGCTAAGCCGATTGCCATACTGCTGCTTCTGAAAATTGTTGAAATCATAAAGGCAAATGACGCCATCATCAATAAGGTGACTAAGCTTAGACCATAATCTTTCAAAATTACGTTTAAGAGGCTGCCATGTGCATAGCCCATCCCTTGCTCAAGAACAACGGTTTGAGCTGGATTATTCCAGCCGAAGAACAAAGCACCAGTCAGCAGGCTGATGGCTATGAGGAAGAAGATGAGTGTGAATGCGAACAAGAGAACCGTTAGGTATTTGGACAATAAAATTTTGGAACGCGATATCGGACGGATCAGCAGAAGTTTGATGGTTCCCCATTTGAACTCATTCGAAACAATTCCTGCAGCAATAATGATGGTGAACAGGCTGATGAGAGTGGTGAAAAATGAGTTGTCATATAAAAACTGCCAACCGTCATAAGGCAATGGCTTGATATCATTTTCAATATGGTACATATTCTTTTCCAATTGAAAGGGATTGGAAAGTTTGCTGAGTTCATCGTTGTCCAACTCCGATGTCAAGCGGAAATTTTCTTCCTGAAGTTCGGCCTGCCATTTCGTGCCGTATTCTGTAGTCTGGAACTCGCTGTCCCATAACCTGCTGATGATCCCTGAAGCCAGTACCAGAATGGCCAGTACGAAAAACATCACCCATGTGGATTTTCTGGCATACAATTTGATTTGTTCATTCCAGATCAAGTGGATTAAATTAGTCAATGCTGTTCTCTCCTATCAAATTAAAGAATTTGTCTTCTAAAGTCGACTGGAGAACATTGACCCCGTATACATCAAACCCCTGGCCAATCATTTTCTTCAAGATGGAAGGGATCTCTTCTTTTTGAAGCGATAGGATCAGTTCTTTTCCTTTCAAGCGGACACCTGTCGAAAGCTGAGTTTCCAGGTATTCTTTTGCTTGTGCCAGCGGTTCTGCTTCGATAAACACATCCTGCAATGCTGTCGAGTTTTCGGTGGTTTTCACTTCTTCTAATGCAACCAACTGTCCATTTTTGATGATGCCAATCCGGTCGCACAGCAGCTCCATTTCAGAAAGCAGGTGGCTGGATACAATGACGCTCACGTTTTCGTGCTCAGCAAGTGCACGGATGTACTTGCGGATTTCGCGGATTCCGGAAGGATCCAAACCGTTTGTCGGCTCATCCAGTATCAGAATGGAGGGCTTGTGGAGAAGCGCTTGGGCAATGCCCAGCCGTTGCCGCATACCAAGTGAGTAGCGGCCGGCTTTTTCGTGAATCGCTTTTTCCAAGCCGACAAGGGAAATGATTTCATGAATGCGTTGGTCCGTTATGCCGGGAACCATGCGCGCATATTGCTTGAGGTTTTTCCAGCCGCTCAGAAAAGGGTACATTTCAGGATTCTCAACAATCGCCCCAACGTGCTGGATGGCATTTTTAAAGTCGGTTTTGATGCTTTTTCCTTCAATCAGCACATCTCCTTCCGTCATACTGATCAAGCCCACCAGCATTCGGATAGTCGTCGTTTTTCCAGCTCCATTCGGTCCAAGAAATCCAAATACTTCACCTGAACGGATTTCAAAATCGAGTCCTTTAATGATTTCCTTGTTGCCGATTTTCTTTTTCAAGTTGATCAGCTGCATCGTTACTGCTGGTTTATCCATCCAATTACCTCCGTTTTTAATTCAGATATGTAAATGACTTACAAGTCTCATAATAACAATAGTTAAAATAAAATCAATATAAATTTAAATAATGTTTAATAAATATTGAATAATATTTATTATTACTTTATAGTAAGCATTAACAGCTGAAGGGAGTGAAGACGTTGAATAACAAGGTGCCTGAATGGTTTTCCACATTGTCTGCTGAAGATATGGAATTTATCAAGAAGTTCATTCTGGGATCCGGTTCGTTAAAAGAAATCGCAAAATTATACGGAGTTTCCTATCCGACGGTGCGCTTGAGGCTGGATAAGATCATCCAAAACATCGAATTGCAGGAAAAAGAAGGTTCACAGCCATTTTCGACTTTTGTTATGAAGTTGGTTATCGATGACAAAATCGATTTGGAAGTGGCAAAAAGCATCGTCGACAAATACAAAGAGAGTATGGAGGAATAGACATGGGGACCGTAATCGATCTGGCATTGCCAATTATCATTTTAGTCGTTCAATATTTCTTATCTAAACAAGCGCGGGTGTGGTCAGGAGGTATTTTACCGGCAGCATTTGCAGTATTCTTCATTTGGCTGATGATCGATAAAGACTTGGCTTTCTTTTCAAGAGATGTTATACCGCTGATTTTGGGAATTACCATCTTATGTGGGGTTTGGATTAATGGACAAGAAGCCTACAAGAAAAAGCAGGGAAAAGAATTGATGAAAATGCGCGGACAGGATTTAATTTAAAAAACACGAACAGTTGGAGAAAACAAAAGGGGTGGGAAATTGCATAACCAAAAACGAATTCGGGATTACGGAGTGGAAATCGGCACGATGAAGACAGGGATGTTAAACGCTATAACAGATGTAGAGGGTGTCACTATTGGCCAGGTCACTTTGATGGATGGAGATATGCAGACCGGAGTGACGGCCATTCTGCCGCATCAGGGAGATCTCTTCCATGACAAGCTTACAGCTTCAAGCCATGTCATCAACGGCTTTGGCAAAACGATGGGAACCATCCAATTGGCGGAACTCGGTACCTTGGAAACACCAATTGTTTTGACGAACACATTGAATGTCGGAACAGCAGCCAATGCAGTCATCGATTATATGTTGGAGAAAAATCCGGATATCGGCAATACGACGGGTACAGTGAATCCGGTCATCGGCGAATGCAACGATATGTTTTTGAACGATGTGCGCGGACGTTTTGTCAAAGAACAAGATGTGAGGCAAGCATTGGACAATACCGGAATTGAGTTTGAAGAAGGAGCTGTGGGAGCGGGAAGAGGCATGCTTTGTTATTCATTGAAAGGCGGCATCGGTTCGGCTTCGCGTATTGTGGAACTGGAGCACGGCACGTTTACGCTGGGTACATTGGTGCTGTCGAATTTCGGAATGCTGAATGATTTGACGATTAACGGCAAGGGAATTGGCAAGGAGCTGAAGAAAAACATTCTTCAAACTCTTAAAGAAGAAGACAAGGGCTCAGTAATGGTGGTTGTGGCTACTGATCTTCCTTTATCCGAACGGCAATTGAACCGTATTCTGAAACGGGCAGTGGCGGGGTTGTCACGGACAGGCTCAATTATTACCAATGGCAGCGGCGAAATCATCCTCGGCTTCTCCACCGCCAATAAAATTCCCCATACCAAGCCGAAGCAATGCCTGGCTATCAAAACGATACATGAAGACGATATGGACGAAGCGTTCAGAGCCGTGGGGGAAGCTGTTGAAGAAGCAGTATTGAACTCCATGATCACCGCGGAGGCAGTGGTTGGCCGCAATGGCAATGAACGGCCAGCGTTAAAAGACTTATTGAAGAAATACGCCATAACCTTAAAGAACCGTTAACAGGTTCTTTTTTATTTTGTTCAAAAATAAATCGAAAAGGTTTATGAAATTCTTTTATTATTTTCAATGATTTAGCCATATAACACTAAAAGTTTAATAAGTGATCAGTATGCCTAAGTTAATAACGATTAATGAATAGTAACTATTGAATCAAAGATATATAAATATAGAGGAATAGATGTCATATCCATAAAAAGATGGGTTTATGGATAAAAAAGGATGTTCGAAATTTACTAAAATAACGTTAAATTGTTTACAATTTGTACAATCCGTTGTAGTCTATGGGTATTACAAAAAGCGTTCTATTTCAATTTAAAAGTAAATTAATTAGGTTAAAAGACTATCTTTTGCGATAAATTTAACAAAATCAACGAATTCATTTTAGCATTATTTTGTTCGTCGATACAGGCGAATAGATGCAAGGGCGGAGTAAATGATTAGTGCACAACCGATAGAAACGGTGGCTGAAATTCTGGAAAAAACATTGGAAACCCCAGTGGAAGTCCTTGAAGGTCTTTACGTCGTGACTAAGTAACGAGATCTGGCCATCAAATCAGGCGATTGCACATTGTTATTTAGAATTGATAACGATATTACGTTTCAAGACCTTCACCAGCATGGGAAGATGCTGAATAAAGCTGAAATTCTGCTGTTGCCTGAAGAACTGCCTGTGTTTTCTTCAGCTTTGATTAACCAAGGGTCTTCATTGCCCAGTAATTATACACAACGCCTGGTCATGGAACTGGATGTCTACAGTCTTTATATGGAATCCCGGGAACTTCCCAAACAATTTGCTGAACGTCTGGCAGCCGCATTAAAAGCCATCGAATTGTAAATTCTCTTTAACTTGATTTCATTTGCCAATGCCGACAACCAGTAAAGGTGGTGTTCTTATGAATGGGAATTGTTTATCGTGCATCTCAGCAGCCCTTTTTCTTCTGACCATGATTCCGCTGACATTGGCTGCGATTCACTGGTTCCATGGGCCGCTTGAATTTTTATTGAGCCTTCATCTGCATCTGCCTTGTGCTTTGAGTGCTTTGGGAGTCGTCGCCGCATTGATTGGTGCAAAAGGAGATTTGCGTTTCAATCTTGTGCTGTTCAATGTGCTGTCACTTAGCTTGTATCTTATTTTTTCAATAAATCTGCATACCTTATAAATTTCTGCCTCTCCAAATATAGACTCATCGTCTTCCGCAATAGATGTGGCCCACTATCTGTTTTATCCCCCGCTATGAAGATGGGCTGTTGCGTACAAACCTGTACGCAACAGCCCATCTTTTCGGTTTACTAGTTAGATCTTCATGGTCAATAAATTCACCGACCGTTTTTCCAAACAGCATGTCCTGTTGACGGGGCTATTGCTTTACAGCATCGGGTATGTGACGATTACTTCAGCGAATAGCTGGTATTTATTGCTGTTATTCAATTTCATCGGCGTCTTGCTGATGATCGGCACGCTTCTTGTTTACACCGGATTGTTTATCAGAAAGCCTAAAAAAGAACAAGTGCCCGAACCAAAAATTGTTTAAACACAAAACAGTAGGAGGAGAATAGCTATGATCGTCAGAAAAGCAGTTCCTGAGGATGCCTTTCAATTGGCGGAACTCATGAAGCATGTAGAGGATTCTGATCTTATGCTGTTTGAGCCAGGAGAACGCAAGACTACAGCTGAGCAGTTGGAGAAACGCCTTGCCGCTATGGGGGAAGAGTCGGTAGTGTTGGTAACAGAAGAACAAGCCGAGTTAACCGGCTATTTGTTTGCGATCGGCGACAATGTTAAACGCAAGCGGCATTCCGTTTATGTCGCGGTCGGTATTCGGCAAAGCGAACGTGGGAAAGGGAGAGGCACAGAATTGTTTCAATCTTTGGATCAGTGGGCTGTCGCAAAAGGAATTCGCCGCATTGAATTGACCGTGCTTGAGCATAACAAACCAGCTATTGGGTTATATAAAAAACTAGGCTTTGAAATTGAGGGGCTGAAGCGTGATTCCGTATGGCTGGAGGAACGCTATGCCAATGAATACTATATGGCAAAACTGCTGTAGCAGACAAAGGAAACTCTCTAATCGGCCGTTTTTTTAGACCAGGCAGAAAGTTTTATTTTGTTTTAGGCGCAATCTTTCCAATAACGAAAAGCAAACACTTTTAAATAGGTTTTTGTATATTTTTTCGTGGTTTTCCTATATTTTCAGATGTAATAATTGTAAACTGAGGATATGGTTTTGTAAGGAGTTGGATAAATGCAGTCATTACTTTTTTTCTTTCTTGAAAACATGGCGTTGATCATCGCATTGATGTATCTCGCTTTAAAAGCGAAGGAATTATTATTCCCCAACTTGACCGAATCAACGCTTTTATTGGCACTCAGTATTTTATTCATGGGATTTTTGACTTTTTCAGTGATGTATAATCCTTACATTCATGAAGGCATGCGGCTTGATTTAAGGGAAGTGCCCCTTTATTTCATTTCCTATATTGGCGGTTGGAAAGTAGGGATACTATCTGCAATCTTTCCATCTATATACCGCTATTCACTGGGCGGACCTACAGCGATAGCTGGAATTTTACAGACGGTGATTTTGCCGGTCATCATCGGCAGCCTGTTCCGCAATAAAAAAACAGTCAATAAATTTTTTGCCATTTTGGATATCAAAAAAATGCTTCTCGGTTTGTTGGTTTTCGAAGTCCTCAAATCAGTTTCGATGCTATTGACTACACCTTCAACTGTGCCGATCACCCTTTCAATGCTGTTTTTTGCCATGGTCGCTGTTTTGGCAATGGGCTTAATTGCGAACGGTGAAAATCACCATATACTTGTCCGCAAAGAACTGGAATTTTATTCTAATCAGGATCCCATGACACAACTGCCGAATATGCGCTTTTTTAAGAATAAAACGCAAACCTTGGTGTCCCAGTATGTACCCATCGCTATAGTTATGCTCGATGTCGATTATTTCAAAACTTATAATGATACGCATGGCCATCAAAAAGGCGATGCTGTGCTTCGGTCGATTGGCCAGCTGTTGAGGGACCATACACGAAAAAAAGATTATGTGGCACGGTATGGTGGGGAAGAATTCATTTTCTGCATCACGGATCCTTACGATGACAATGAAGTGATGAGGATCGCTGAAAAAGTCCGTGACCAAATTGAACAATATCACTTTGAAGGTGAAGAGCTCCAGCCTGAAGGCAAATTGACGGTATCCATGGGCGTATCTTTGAATTCCTATCATAAAACTTTGGACCAGCTGATTGATGAAGCTGATCAAGCTTTATATCAGTCCAAACGTGACGGCAGAAACCGAGTTACTGCTTTCGCAGAAAAAAAAGAAAAAGAAGTTGAAGAGGTATTTAATTAAAGACAGCTTCAGCAAGATGGCCGCATTGCATTTCAGCAACGGCTTTTTTTTATGAAATGAACTGTTGAAACAAAACATAGCAGGTTGCCAAACCGGGTAGAGGAGAGAAAGGCAAATCAATCAGTATGGAATGCGGGATGGGGGTGTATTGGTGGAACACGATATGCAACAAGGAATGGACAGTCTGGAAGCCATGGTCATTGTAGTGCTGTTTTTGGCATTTTTATTTTACCCATTAGCCGCTGCTTTAACGAGCCTGAAATTCAGGCCATGGCCGCTGTACCGCTGTTTTTTATGGGGCTTCGGTATTTTTTCTATTGCTCTGGTCATTACAGGTCCGCTGGCGGAATTTGCACAGGGAAATTTCGTTGGCCATATGTGGACCCATCTATTGCTTGGCATGCTGGCACCGCTCTTGTTGGTTCTTGCGATGCCGATGAAGCTGCTCTTGAGGTCGTTGCCCGTTCCATTAGCGAGAAAAGTATCCTGGCTACTGAAAAGCAAGCCATTTCAGCTGTTGAGCAATCCCATTACTGCGCTGATTCTAAATATTGGTGGGTTGTATGTATTATACCTGACCAGTTTGTTTGAATGGATGCACCAATCCTCAATTGTTTACCTGATCGTCCATCTACACGTATTTTTGGCGGGCTACCTGTTTACGGCATCCATCATTTACATCGATATTACAGCTCACCGACTCAGTTTTCTTTTCCGTTCAATTATCCTCATCGTCTCATTGGCCGCACACAAAATTTTGGCTAAAAGAATCTATGCAGATCCGCCGGCTGGTGTACCGGGAGATCAAGGGGAGGTAGGAGGGCAGGTGATGTACTATGGGGGCGATTTCGTCGAGTTGGTCCTCATCATCATTCTTTGCTACCAATGGTATAAAGCGACGGCACCTCGGAAAAGTGAGTCGGTGGAAGAAGGATAGCGGTAACGTTTCCCATGCTAATTAGGGCTTCACGGGTGCTTCGGCTTTTCCTTTGTCCAGCTCCGGCAGCCAGCTCCTCGGGTCATAAGCCACTCTGGCTGTGCGGCAAAGAGCGCCGCTTCGCCAGTGCGTCTTATGCCTGTCAGAGCTAAACGGCTGCCTTCGCTTTTCTTTTTTCCCCGGCAAAAGCTCTTGTTTTGGGTTAAACTAGAGGTAAGCGTTTGGATTCGAATAATCTGCACCATTACATAAGATCGAATGAATTTGAGCATCACCATTATTAGGAGGCAATTCATGAATAGTTATATTGTTATGCAAGGAGATACGTATCAGGAAGAATGTGCGGCGGGTATTCTTTGGACGCCGCAAGTCGACAAATCAGGCATGGTGCCCCATTCTTGGAACCGCATGCAGGAATTGAAAAAAGGCGATCTCGTCTTTCATTACGTCAAAGGATTTTTAGTGGCGATCAGCCGGGTACGGGAAGATTTCCATAAAGGCACAAAACCGAAGCAGGCAGATGAGCAGGGAGGCAGCGAACCTGCATTTATCGCACGCACAGCTTATCGCGAATTGGATGTTCCGTTATCGATCAAGGGGTCTTTTCAGGAAATCGAGCCGTTGCTGCCAACTAAATACTCGGCTTTTCAGGAAGATGCCAACGGCAATTCAGGCTATCTCTATCCCTGCAACGAAGAGCTGGCGATGAAATTTCTGGAATTGATCAGTTCTTTGAATGTTTTTACGTTGGAAATGGAGCAGTTGGAATTATCGATGGAAGTGATTAAAAAGACCGCGCATAATCCATTGCTTAGCCTGATCGCAGAAGCTGAACTGGAAATCAAAACGAAAATGCGCAGAGGCAAAGAGCAGTTCCGGGAAAGCCTGTTGCCGCTTTGGAACGGGGAATGTCCGATTTGCGGCATCGCCATTGAAGAGGTGCTGACAGCGACCCATGCGAAACCGTGGAAAGACAGTTCAGATTCAGAGCGTTTGGATCCGTTCAACGGCATTTTGCTTTGCGCCAACCATGCATCGCTTTATTCTGCAGGCTATATCGCATTCACCGGAGGCGGCCGCCTCCACATTTCAAGCCGTATTCCGGAGGAAGACTATCCAGTCTACAGATTGCGGAAAAACTTGAAGGTTCCCGTGTCAGCCGAGCATGCGCCTTATTTAAGATGGCATAAACGAATTGTTTTTGCAGAGCCAAGAAAAGTGAAATTGATGACAAACCAGGAATAATTGAATTTTGTTATGTCTTTGGTTGTCTGAACTGTGCTACACTGAAAACAAGTGAATAATCATGCAGAAAAAAGGTGCTGATTCGTCAGCATAACAGGGAACCCGGTTAGATTCCGGGGCTGTTTCCGCAACTGTAAGTGCGTATGAAATAAGAAAATGCCACTGTTCAAACGACCTATGTCAATTGAACGGGAAGGTTCTTAGAGTAAAACGATGCACAAGCCAGGAGACCTACCTTTTTTTGAACGTATTTTTACTCTTCGGAAGATAAGGGAATCATACGGCAACCTTTCTATTTTTGACTGCTGGAGTATGTCTCTGAATAGCTATGGCGCCGCCCTCTTTTTGAGGGCGGCTTTTTGTTGTTTTCGGGAGCGTTCAATGCTGTGATTTTCACCCATATGAAAAAAGAGGTGAAAAGATGAAGAAAGACATGCGTTACTTGTGTTATCCGTTTATGCGCGAATCAGCTGCGACCGTCGACTTTGAAATCAGAACGGATTCACTGACGACACGTATTGGCGAAGCGTTGTCGCTGGTAAAAGAAGTGGAGGCTGTTCAACGGGATCTGCAGATTCTCCAGCCAAAGGTTTATCATCTGAATGGTTCAGTCCGAGGGAAGCTAGCAGTTAATGAAGAAGATTTGAATGAGTTAAGTGGCATGTATGATTATTATGTAAACTTTGTTGGTGAGAAAATCGGTAATTTTGTCTTGCCGCAAGGGACTCAAGCAGCTTGTGTGTTGCATGTATGCCGGAGCGAAGCGAAAAAATCTGTCCGTGCTTTGCATAAGGTCAGCCTGGAACGGGATGTACCGGAAATCCTCTTTGATTATGCAAATCTATTGGCGAACCTGCTGTTTACGATGGCTGTCTATGTCAATCAGCAGCAGGGAGTAGAAGAAATTCCGTTTATCAGCAAATCCTATCCAACTAGACCCAAAAAGAAAGAAGTGGCCAACAATTAATGAAAATTACTTATTTTAAATACCTATCCATTGGAGCATTAGCATTCACACTCACCGCATGCCAATCGGAAACATCCGACACAGAAACAGCAAGCGAATCTGAAAAGCAAACAAGTTATACGGTAACAGATGATTTGGATAACGAATTGAAATTTGAGGAAGTGCCTGCCACTGTCGTGTCATTAATACCGAGCAACACCGAAATCCTCTATGAAATCGGAGCAGGAGAAAAAATTATTGGCGCTACGGATTATGATAATTATCCAGCTGAAGCAGCTGAAGTTGAACGTGTGTCCGATTCTGTGGTTTTTAATGCAGAGCGCATCATTGAATTGGATCCAGATGTTGTCATCGGCTATTCAACAGGTGGGCCTACGGGCTACGAAGAATTAGAAGCTGCAGGCATCCAAGTTTTTGTTATCGAATCGGCTGAATCCTTTGAAGATGTCTACGGGGACATCGAACAGATTTCTACGGTCATGGGCCTTGAAGATAAAGGAGAAGAAGTAATAGGCTCTATCCAGCAGCAAATTGAGGAAGTCCAAGAAAAAGTATCCGACGTAGAAGAGAAAAGGCAACTGTATGTTGAAATCAGCCCATCTCCTGAAATCTACACCACCGGCCAAAAAACGTTCCAGCAGGAAATATTAGATCATGCCAATGTTGAAAACCTGTTCGGCGATCTAGAAGGATGGCCACAGATTTCTGAAGAGGAAGTCATTCAACGGAATCCGAAAATCATTGCAACAACAGTTTCTTATACGGAAGATCCCATAGAAGAGATTAAAGCACGTGAAGGTTGGAACAGCATTGACGCCGTTGAGAACGATCAGGTCTTTTTCGTGGATTCTGATATTACTTCACGTCCGGGGCCAAGAATCGGTGAAGCGGTTGAACTGGTAGCCAAAACCGTTTATCCGGAAGCATTTAAATAGAACAAAACGATCCCCGCTCCTATTTTGCTGAGCGGGGATCGTTTTGTTTTTATCGCTTAAACTAATGCAACTGCTTTTCGAGTGCCTCTTGATTGATGCCGAATTCTTCTTTCAACACTTTCTTTTTTTCATCGGCCGACAGTTCCGTTTTATCTTTCTTGCCGTTTTCAGAGCGTGTCAGTTGGCTGCCGGATAATGTGATCCGGCCATCCGGCGTCGCACGTGTGACAAGATCGTCATGGGTGAAAGGGGAATCTTCTGAAACCTGGTTAAAGACACAGCCTTCATGAAAATCGGCCAATCGTTTTTCTTCTGTAGAAAACCGGTACAGCACTTTTTCCTTTTCATCATTTTCCCGGATCAAGTCATAATATACATCATCCACTTGTTCTACCCGGTAAGTGCCGCTGTGGTCGGTATGCCGTTCACCGCCAAGAGGGATCGGGCTGATGGTCGAATCTCCAAAACCTGCATCCACCAGGTAAAGCGTATCAAGCTCCACTAAGATGGCCGCGTGGGTGTCGGCTTTAGACCACGTGCCATCAGGTTTTTGAACAGTGGCGGAAATCAATTTCGCATCGAATCCCAACTCGTTCAACAGCCAGTGAAACAAGCCATTCAATTCATAGCAATAACCGCCGCGATGCTGAATAACTACTTTTTCATAAATGCTTTCAAGATTCAAGTAAATGGGCGTTCTACGGATGACATCCAAATTTTCGAATGGTATATTCTGCATATGCAAAGACTGAAGTTCTGCTAAATTTTGCAGGTAGTGCTCCTGTTCGGTTGATGCTTTAAAACGTTTGAGGTATTCATTTTTATTCATTATAGCTATTCATTCCTTTCGAGTGGGTTAATCCTGTTGATTACAACTGCGCGAAGAATATTCAACCACATCAATTCGTTTGGTGTAAGAATTGCTATAGCGTGGTATAGTGAATAAGTAGATAGAATTTATATGAATGACAGCGAATTACAGGGATGGGAGATACCCATCCACAAAAAATAGAAAGCAGGGTGATGGATTTGGTATCAACTACTGATGTCGCAAAACATGCAGGTGTCTCCCAGACGACTGTCTCACGTGTTTTGAATAAACCGGATCAAGTAAAAAAAGAAACGTACGATAAAGTGATGGCTGCCGTCAGTGAATTAAACTATTCAGCTGACGGCATCTTAGAAGCAGTTCCATCTGCGGCTAAAACCAATACGATCAGTGTGATAGCAGGAGCTGTGGATGATCCGATATTTATCGGCAGCGCTCCAATGATCATCAGCTATGCAAAAAGGCAAGGATACCAAGTGGATATTCATTTCATGGCCGACGAAAACGAAGAGGATGTCTATAAAACGGTTCTCTCCAGTAACGTGGCAGGGATGATTCTGGTTTCTGTCTTGCTTGATGATGCGATTCATGAAAAAATGACCAATGCGAATGTGCCGTTTGTATTATTGAATTCCAGCTATTCAAATGCCAAACACTCGATTGGAGTGAATAATGTGGATGCCGGTTATCTGGCTGCGAGCCATCTTCTGAATGCCAACCATCAGGAAATTGCCTGGGTAGGCGGACCTTTGAAGAATCCTGCTTATAAAGAACGTTTTTTGGGGTTCATCCAGGCTCTTCAGGAAGCGAAAAGCAAAATCCGCAAAAAACGGTTGGTGATTTCCGCAACGGACAAAGCTTCCTTGCAAAAAGTGTATGAAGATCTTCAAGCATTAAAGAAAAAACCGACCGCGATCGTTGCAGCAACAGATGAAATTGCCATACAACTTTTGGATTTTTACCAGGAAGCGGGCTATCAAATTCCCACAGATATCAGCATTGTCGGCATCGGCAATTCGGAAATCGGCCGTCATTCAGCAATTGGGCTGACTTCTGTAGGAGCTGCGGACAGCATTGAGAATCTTGGACAGGAAACCGTCAAACGGTTGTTTGATATTCTGACGCTTAATCAGGACGACGCTTTTGATGTTAACAGGGAAGTCCAGTTATATGAACGGAGAACAGTTGCACAGCAGTAACGATTTTTATACCTCCAAAATGCAGCAAGGTGTTTCCGTAAGGCTACAATATAGTCTTACCCTAACAGGGAGATTGGTTAAACCGCAATGAGAAGAGCTGCACCGGTAAAATATGCCGGTGCAGCTCTTCTTCAGTTATTCACCATTTATTTCATTTCTTTATGTGTAAATGGACATTTTCCTTGAATCGGTTCACTGTCGTCTCCGATGAAAAACTGTTTCCATTCATTGTGCTCAGGATCTCCGAAATGGCTGATGTCGGGATGTGTCGGCAAGTGGTCCCAGGCTTCAACACGCTGACGTACCTTTTCGCGTGACATGACGCCGCCTTTCTCGGTTCCTTTCAGCCCTTCAAAGATGCGGCGTGGCTGGAACCCAAGAACCATGGCATTGCCGAGGTCGCGTGTTTTTCGTTGCTTGTAAGCGGGGGTATTCCCAAAGATAAATATCGGTTCTCCCTGGAATGTGAAATCCCATAAATAATGGTCAGGATCCCGTGGAGCTTCTTTTGGCCACTCCATGTCATCTTCGTCATGCAAATACTGGAGGATATCCCAGAATTGCTGGCGGTAAGTTTCCAGTGAACCTTCTTCTTTGAAAGGTTCAACAAATACGAATAGACCATGGCGCTTGTGTTTCGGGTCGTTGAATAAGGTCAGGAACGCTTCAACTGCATCAGGCAAATTGCTCCAATCGTCTTGTGTGATGTATGCATAACGCAATTCTCCTTTCAATTCTCCGCTCATTCCAAAATAACAAGGAAAGGTTTTGTCGGTTACGGTTTCATGAAACGTCTTGTATTCGGCCAATAGCCATTCAGGCAAGTCCGTTCGTGCTGTAAAATCTTCTTTCGTCAATAAAGCTGAGCTTGTGCTTATCATCCATTGTTCCTCCATATGCATAAAATAACGTCTCTTTTCTACTTCCCTAAGAAGTGGGGGGCAAAACAAAAACGGCTGAGAAACTCTCAGCCGTTCGAATTGTTTATTCAGAAAGCGCCCGATCCGCCTCCGCCTCCACCAACACCTCCGCCGCCAGTTGCGGAGACGGTGCTGCTTGCTGAAGCTCCGGTATTAGATGTGGCAGCAAAGAAAACACCTGTCAACAGCACGGGATTATAGAACAACCCGAAATCTGCAAATGCCGTTTCGCTATAGGCATTGGTGAAGCTTTGCGTTTTCTGGTTTGCCGATTTTTCATCCGCACCTAGAATATATGCATAAGCACGCATTTTTTCATCCTGTGTCAACTGCTTCCATTGCGATTGGTCCAGTTGCTCCATTGCTGTTCGAAGTTGTTTCCATTCAGCACGGATGACATGGCCATCATACGTGATCGGTGAATAGAAACAGAAAGCGACAAAACCGATGCCGATGAGGAGGGAAAAGAACATCAGCGGCAACAGGTCCAGTATTCCGAAAACGACTGCGGCCGCAAAGAGGGCCAGGCCAATTATACCGACTGTCCAGCGCAGCCCTTTGTGTTTGCTGTACAAATCATGTTGTTTGACTTCCTCGGCAACTTCCTGCTGCCAGGCTGTGATGGATTCGTTATAGGAAGAGTGGTTCAATTCATTTTTTGTGTATTCTTCCAAGTTCTTGATGCTGAAGTATTCGCTATCACCCACTTTGTCGAACAGCAAGTCAATCAATGTGGCTTCATGGGCGAATTCTGTATTCCGGTCAATCAGCCGGAATTGTTCTTCTGAAAGCTGTTCCACATTCTGTTTGCGCACTAATTCCATCAAGGCGGCTGCCGTGACAGCGGGCGTCAGAATAGAGGACTTGGTAAAATACAATGTGGCCGGAATGCTCATTTTCTGTTTAGGCACAAAGAAAGTCTTGGCATCCGGTTTTGCCTGCTGTTTGGCTTTCCGTGCACGATTCCATCCCCAGGCAGTCAGCGCCAGCAATAATGCGCCTGCCGCCGGAATTAATCCATTGCCGATGGAAGCGCCGGTGTCCTGCCTTGCCGCAAAAACGGCAGCTTCTTCTTCCAGAAGCTCTTTTTCCTCAGCCAGCTTTTCTCGTATGGATCCATCTTGTTGAGGCAAGGCGGGGAACAGTGCTGCATCAAAGACGACACGGATATCCCCATTAGAGCCTTCCGGAACTTGCCCCATATCAAAGCGGACCGCACCATCCGTTTGCAGGCTGCCTGCCCCGTAAGCTTCGTCGTATCCTGTAAAATCCGTATTTTCCGAAGGGGCAGGAGGGAAGAGCGTAATCGTCATCTGTTCATAATCGCTTTCATTGCGTTCATCGAAAAACGGCCAGTAGAACTCAGCGCCGTCTTCGAACTTTTCCACAGCGTCCTGGATTTCGTAGCGCAATTCGATGGTAACGGTTTCGTTGTCGCCTTCACGGAAGACCTTATACAGATGTCCGTCGCGTTCGACATCCAATTCCTTGCCGTTTTCATAGCCGCTGAATTTCTGGATCGATGTCCGATCTTTTGGCACAATTTCCCGCGTAATGCCGTTAAAATCGCCCTCGAATTCATAAGTATGGCTTTCCGTCACATCTACCGTTCCGTCTGCGTTTACTTGCGCATTGATGTCCACATCAGAAATCGAGTAGTCGACAGCCAACGCCTGGACTGGAAACAAAGCGAAAACCAGTAACATGATGACTATCATCATCGGTTTTGTTCTGAACATTTCCATCACCTCTTTCTATATTTACGGGGCGCCCAACCAAAAGTTTCAGAAAGATCATTCAGCGGAGCACGCCATGAGGCAAAATAGCGTGAACGCCTTTGACGTCGTTGACGACTTGTGTGACATGCAAATCAACGGCTACACTTGATAAGGCTGTGGCTTCGGTGCGTGAAATGCCATAAAACTGTTCCATATACGACACCATTTCAGCCAAGGCAACGGCCGCTGCTTCGTTGAGGTCTTCATGGAATCCGAATGTGATCCATCCGGCAGGCGTATGGGCACGTGGCATAGACAACTGCATATCTTCATGCAGGATTAAGGTAATATCAACCATGTCCATCGGGCATTCGATTGCCGTTCCGGAACTTTCGCCGTCACCTTGAAGCGCATGGCCGTCCCCGAGTGAAAGGAGAGCACCTTCCACGGAGACCGGAAGAAACAGGCTGCTGCCGCGCACCAACTCTTTGCAATCGATATTGCCGCCAAAAGAAGCAGGCGGCTTTGTTGGGAATGTCCCTGCTTCTCTCGGGGCTACGCCCATAAGCCCAAGGAAAGGAGACAAGCCGACATGGAATTCCTGTTCGCCAAGTCTGCAGTTTCCAGTCATCCTGGCTGCATCCAGTTTCCAATCCACCTGCAGCCGTTCGCTGTTGGTGATGGCCAGTTTATCGTTCTGCCAAGCCGGTATGCCGCCTGCCCAATTGCGCCCGTACCAGCCAGGCATCAACTGATTGATGCGGACTTCAAGCACCATTCCCGGTTTGGCACCGGCAACTGCGATGGGGCCGATGATCGGATGGGCCAGTTTTTCTTCGTTTTCGCGTGAAGTGAAAATCGTCCGTTCTTCAGTTTCAGCTGACGAATAACCCCATTCGATATCAAGGGTCTTCAACTGGATAGAATCTCCTGACTGGACTGTGAGGATAGGTTTATAGCTTTTATTAAATGAAGAATGAAAGTGATTGGAATCGAGCGGTATTTGATGGATCATCGGTTAGCCCCTTTCGATAGAACGAATTTTCTGTCTACTCAGTCATTATACCAATGTTTGCTTCCGTGCATCTAAACCGGCTATCGAATTTGCTGATATAGAGTCGACAAGGCTTCCAAACAAAAAAACGGCTAAAGCTTTTAAGCTTTAGCCGCAGATGATGTAATACCTTAAAATCGATTCCATTCATCCAAGACGTCCCCGATTTGCCGGTTGTTGATGACCAGGTCTGCATAGCCATCAAGCGGTGTGGCTTCCTGATTGACAATGACCAATTTTGCACCATGCTCTTTGGCGATGAGCGGGAACTGGTTGGCCGGGGTGACGGACAGCGAAGAACCGAGAACGATGAATAACTCTGCCCGGCTTGCTTCAGCAAATGCCATTTCAAATGGCGCTTCCGGCAGCATTTCCCCGAACAGCACAACGGACGGGCGCAAAATGCCGCCACAACTGCAATGATATGACCCGTCCAGAAAATCTTCGCTGCTGTATGACATACCGCATGCTTGGCAATGGACTTTCTGGAGTGTGCCATGAAGTTCTGCAACCTTGTGGCTGCCTGCTTGTTGGTGAAACCCATCGACATTTTGAGTGATGATTGAATGGATGCGGCTCCGTTTTTCCCATTCGGCTAAAATCTGGTGGCCCGCATGCGGCTCATATTCTTTTACGCCAAGCACGCGTTTTCGGTAAAAATCGATGAATTCCTCGACATTATCATTCAATGCCTGGACGCTGGCCACTAGGCTTGGGTCTTTTTGTTGCCATAAACCCTGATTCGCTGAACGGAAGTCAGGCAGTCCGCTTTCTGTCGACATGCCGGCTCCGGTAAAGACCACGGTATGGGTTGATGTTTGTATCCAGTCTGAAATCATTTGACTCACTCCTTTGATAAAACCTCTTTCACTGTTTTGGCCAGGGTCGTGCATCTGCCTCGATGACCCCCAGTAATTTTCTTCGGCGCTCTTCAAGTTTTTCATATGCTTTTTTATAGTCCTTTTCCGGCAAGATAGGGATTCCTGCTTCTTGAAGAAACGGCAAGTCCGGCAAATGCGGTACCTGTTTTGAAGGCCTGTAAAAAGACTTATTGAGCGTTTCCAGGTAATGCTGGATACTGGAACGCGATTCTTTCATCAAGAGACTGTTAGGATGATGTTGATCAGGTACAGCGAATTTCATGACGCTGAGTGCTTCATCGAAAACGGCGACCGCTGTAGGCATTGAGGATTCGTTGCTGGCAGCATGATAATAATGCAGCACGGGATAAGCAATATGCTGTGAAGTCAACGAACTCAATTGTTCTGAATAGGTGTCCAACAACGAATCGATATTGTGGAAATCACTGCCATTCCATGCGTTTGCAACAAGCTCTTCGGGCGTCTCGCCGATGCCGTGGATGCTGGCAGCAAAAGACCGTTTCACAGTGACTGCACTCAAAATGGAAATCAAATATGTGACGCCGAATGTAATAAACAGCATACCCGTACCGGTGGCCAGTACAGAGACGATTTGCCACATGCCTTCATTCGGACTGAAATCACCATTGCCCAATGTGAAAATCAAATAACCGGCATAATAAATGCGATCAAACCAGGAAATCGGGTCATTGCCGTGTGAAGGGGAAATAGATCCGTCCAATCCGGCGAAAACCAATGTCCAGCCGACCCACAGCATGCCGATCCACATTGCCAAAGTGGCACTTAAAATGAAAGGGCCTGCCAAACTCAAGGATTTTGAATGCCCAGCGGCTAATTTCCTGAAGGATTTCCAAATGAGTGAAGAAAACCAATCGGTAACCGGTCCTGCACCGCCATCAATCCATAAAGTGGTCCAAATAAAATCAACAATGCATACGATAATCAGCAGAATTCCGATAACTAAATATAGGATATCCAAAAAAGCCCTCCTTCGAAAAATCAGTCATGAATAGGGAGAATACAAGTTTGTTTTTATGATAAAGCTTGCGGTTAAAAATGTAAAAAAATCCACTTTCACTGAAGGCTTGTATACGGCCTCACAAGCAAAAATATGTTAAAATAAGAGAGATAAACAGCAAGAAAGGACGTGCAGCAGATTGAGTAAATTTCGATCAGGTGCCTTGTCTAGAGCACCTTTTTTCGCTTCAAAAAAACAAAATACAGCTCTTGATATAGAAAATATCGTCATCTTAGGTGATTCTGTGGCCTATGGCTACGGCACAAAAGGCGGCATCACAAATCATTTGAAGGAAACCTTTCCCGCAAGCCGCATCACTAATTTGGGCATCAACGGGCTGACAAGCAGCGGGTTGGTCCAGAAAATGCAAACGGGTTCCTGGCAAAAACCGCTCCAACAAGCAGATCTCGTGTTGCTGAATATTGGAGGCAACGATTTGCTTCGCGGATTCCGGGACGGTGGGGCTAAAGGGTTGGTTCGCCAATTCGCCATATTGAAACGCACGTACCGCCAAAATTTGCTTGAAATCTATGCGATGCTTCGCAAAGCCAATGATGGAGTCATCATTGTCCAAAACAATCTGTACAACTCGATGAAAAAGGAAGTGCAGTATTTCGGCTTCACCAATTTGCTGTTCCGGATCTGGAACACGGCCATCGGTGAAAAAGGCGTCATCGTCTCCAAAACAAATGCAATGGGCAAAAATCCTGCCATTTGGCTGGATTCGATTCACCCGAACGAAGATGGCTATAAACTTATGCATGAATTGCTGCTGCAAACTTTGTCCACGACCGGATTTTCAATTCATCCTTCAAAAAAATAAAACACAGGGTTTTCCTGTGTTTTTTATTTTGCCTGAAAGCATTGATGGATTCTGTTGTCTTGAAGATAATAAAGGCAGCCATCAATTTAGAGAAAGGGAGGGGAAGAATGAATAACAACAGATTTTATGCATTACTGGCAGTCTTCATGCTTCTGCTATTCGGATGCAGTGAAGAAAATAAGAAAGTTGAGGAGGAAGGGCAGTTGAAAAAAATTGAAGGATACTGGGAAGGGACGATTCAAGTCCCCAATCAGCCATTGCCGATTTCGGTAACGTTTGATTCACAAAACGGTGCCATTTCAATTCCTGTACAAGGAGTAAGTGATTTCCCGTTGACGGCGATTGATTTTACGGATCCAGATCTCCACTTCGAGATGAATATACAAAACCAGCAGTTAGTCTTTGAAGGAGCATTCAATGGGGACACCATTTCCGGCTTATTTACTCAGCAAGGGCAAACTTTCCCTTTTGAACTGTCAAAAGCTGCTGATGTTGCTGAACAAGAGCTTGGCACACCGGTTGAGATAGCAGTCGAAGGCGGCAGCATGACTGCGAGGGTCCTGACACCTGAGGGCAACGGGCCGTTTCCGGTCATGCTGATGCTGTCGGGTTCCGGACCGACTGATAAGAATGGCAATTCCATGGTTGTTCCAGGGAAAAACAATGGCTTGAAGATGATGGCGGAAGAATTGGCGCAGCAGGGAATTGCCACAATCCGTTATGACAAACGCGGAGTCGGCGACAATATCGGACTGCTTGTCGAAGAAGAAGATCTGCGGTTCGATGATTATATCGAAGATGCTTCTGCATGGATTGGCTACGCGAAATCTCAAGACGTGTTCTCTTCTGTTGGAGTCATCGGCCACAGCGAAGGTTCGTTGATCGGGATGATCGCCGCCGAACGGCACCAGGCTGCTTCGTTCATTTCTCTAGCGGGTGTTGGCCGTCCTGCCGATGAAATCCTGATGGAACAGTTAACAGCCCAGTTGCCGGAAAACCTCCTGGATGAGGCGAAAGCAATCGTCAGTAAATTGAAAGACGGACAGACCGTGGCACAAGTCAGTCCGGAACTGGCGAGTATTTTCCGTCCATCTGTCCAGCCGTACCTGATCTCCTGGATGGCATATGACCCGCAGGCAGAAGTGGCAAAGCTTGAAACACCGGTGTTCGTTGTCGGGGGAACTACCGATTTGCAGGTGCCGGTCAGAGACGCAGAGCTGCTTTATGCGGCCAGTAAAGACGGTGACCTGCTCATTGTCGACGGCATGAACCATGTACTGAAAAATGCCTCTGCCGACCCCGAGGAAAACATGGCAAGCTATGGAAATCCTGATTTGCCCTTGGCGGATGGCTTGATGGCGGGAATAATTGAATTTATGAAGTGAGTTTGAAACGCCTTCCGTGATTTGGAAGGCGTTTTTTTCTTTACTCTTATAGAAGCGTAAAGATCTTTCAAAAATCTCCAATAAAGATTGACTATTTGGAATTAAAATACTAATATATATTATGTTCTAATTATAAAAATAACCTTGATTTATTTTTTAATAAGAAACCATCAATAGCATCAGAAAGGGAGGGGCGACGGAGAAAGACATAAAATTTTTATACAGGTATTGTCTTTTTTTATTATACCAAGAAAGCGTTTTCAAAAAAGAATAGGGGTGCCCAATGTTTACATTTTTGATTTCCATCGTCATTCTGGTTGTGGCGTATTTTACATACGGTAAATTTATCGAAAAACTGTTCGATCCGATTGAAGCAAGAAAGACGCCTGCCCACGCTAATGCGGATGGTGTGGATTTTGTGCCGATGAACAAGCATAAAAACGCTCTTATCCAATTATTGAACATTGCCGGGACCGGCCCAATTTTCGGTCCGATCATGGGAGCGCTTTATGGCCCGGTAGCGTTCCTGTGGATCGTCATCGGTTCGATATTCGCGGGAGCTGTCCACGATTATTTGACGGGCATGATTTCCATCCGCAACAAAGGCGCGCATATCCCAGAACTTGCCGGCAAGTTTCTCGGCGCTGCTTCACGCCATATCGTCAATGTCTTCGCCTTATTGCTGTTGCTGTTGGTCGGAACAGTATTTGTCACGACACCGGCATCGCTCTTGTCCATCTTATTGGATGGCAAAGTAGCGGTCGGCATCATCATCGTCCTCATTTTTATCTATTATTTCCTATCGACGATCCTGCCGATCGACAAGATAATCGGACGCTTCTATCCATACTTTGGTGCGGTGCTTCTGATAGGAACTCTGGGTGTCGGAATTGCGCTGTTGTTCTCTGATTACAAAATCCCGGAACTCAGCTTTACCAACATGCACCCAGGCGATTTGCCGATTTTCCCAATCTTGTTCTTCACAATTACGTGTGGAGCGTTATCCGGATTCCATGCTACGCAGTCGCCGATCATTTCCCGGACTGTGGAAAAAGAATCACAGGGCCGTTATATCTTCTACGGTATGATGATTGCAGAAGCGATCATTGCAATGATCTGGGCAGCTGCAGCGATGAGCATTTTCGATGGCCAGACACTCAGCGGGCTGATCAATTCAGGTACGCCTTCAGCGGTCGTCAATGAAGTATCGATGACTCTGCTCGGAGCAGTGGGTGGCACGATTGCCGTCCTTGGCGCGATCGTTTTGCCGATCACTTCAGGCGATACGGCTTTCCGTGCAGCACGATCCATTATCGCGGATTACATTAAAGTCGACCAGACCAAGCTGATGAAACGGCTGATCATTGCGATTCCGTTGTTCATCATTTCTGCAGTCTTGACGCAAATCGACTTTAATCTGCTATGGCGTTATTTCTCCTGGGCTAACCAGGCGACTGCTGCAATCGCATTGTGGATTGCTACCATGTATCTTTATATTCAAGCTAAAAATTACCTGGTATCCATGGCACCGGCCATCTTTATCACTTACATGGTCTTTGTCTATATACTCAATCAGAAAATTGGCTTTAATCTGGACTTGAACCTGTCGTTTGTAGTTGGACTGGTCTTTACAGCGATTATTATCGTGATGTTCTACAGCAAGGCCAGAAAGAACCGCAAAGAAGAAGTTCAGACCGTTGTAACAGTTGAATAATTAAAAGCAGGCTATGGCAGCCTGCTTTTTTCTTTAGAAATATAACCAATAATACAAGCCTCTGAAATATTTGTAATAAAAACTCTTCCTTTCTCTCGTTTTTTTGATAAAATAAGAACTTGAGGCGATTAGAAGCTTTCAAAGATAAAGCCGGTCGGTCTTAAAAGGGAGGAACAGTCAATTTCGAATAATTGGTTATGGTTGCCGGTATTGATTTTTTTGATGAACTGCATCCGTTACGTAGAAATAATGGCGTATCGGAGTTTGGCTCTTTATCAGGTCATTTTGTTCTCATTGAATATTATGGGCATACTTTATTTGTCGTGGGTCATTTACAAAGGAAAAATTGAACGAAACAAACCAACCGGCAGACGTCATTATAAAATCTGACAGCCGGTATAAAGAGATGCCTCAATCAGTGGAGATTTTCTTCAGCCCACTGATTGTCACTGCATCCAATCGAAGTCTTATTGCCCGTTAAAACGGGTTAACAAACAGCCAGTCCCTATGCAGAGTAGGGGCTGGCTGTTTTTCTGCTCCGTTATTTAGATAGGATAGTGCTCATCTTCCAACAAGTCTTTCAATGCTTCTTTTTCCAAATTGATTTCACTTATCGTCCGGACGCCTTGCCGGCGGATCATGGACAGTGGCGGACACCAGCCCTGAAGCGCATGCTGCAGCATGAAGACGCTGACGGCTCCAGTGAAATAAGCCCATTTCTTATTGACAGTGAGAGCGAGTAGGGAAGAAGAAAGTGCAAAAGACGCCATCGTGGCTTCCAGTACGCGTTCTGTGTCCCATTCCTGTTCCAGTTCAGAAATCCGCTGTTTGATTGCTTCAGGATCCTTGCGCTTGAATGTGTTGATGCGGGCTTCAGTTTCCCGCTCAATCTTTTCATTGATGTGGTCAGGTGTCGCTTTAGCGACTTTTGATTGAGTGGAAGGCAATGCTTCGATTTTTGCAGCCATTATGGATTCCTCGCTTTCGGTGTTTATACTAGTATTCCGCATTGGGGCAACCATAAACCCTTTTTGGTGATTAACAAAGTTTTCTTCCTTTCTGGTCAGCCGTCGAATGCTGCTGGAGGAGTGGGATGGATGATACAATAGCAGAACATGAATGGCTTTCACGAGAGCTATACGCAATTAGGAGGGGATTAGATGATTCGTGTATTGTTTGTGTGCTTGGGCAATATTTGCCGTTCGCCTATGGCTGAAGCCGTTTTTAAAAATCGGCTGGAGCGGTCGGGGCTGAGTGGGAAAGTGCAAGTGGATTCAGCGGGAACGGGCGATTGGCATATCGGCAGAAGACCACATCCGGGAACACTGAAAATCCTGGAAGCTAACGGCATTTCCGCTACAGGTTTGAAAGGGCGCCAATTGCAAACGGACGATTTTGACGGTTTTGACTATATCGTCGGGATGGACCAAACGAATATTGAAGACATCCGCTCAATGCTGGGCCAGCCCGACCATCCGAAAATTCTGCGCTTCCTGGATTTGACCGATCACTTAAAAGATGTACCAGACCCTTATTTTACGGGAGATTTTGAAGAGACATTTGGGCTCGTCAGTGACGGCTGTGATGCGCTATTGGAGAAAATCAAACAAGATCATTCGATTTCATAAAACAGTAAAAAGCGGCAGGAGATTGATTCCTCGCCGCTTTTGTATGGAATTTAAGATTCGAATGCGGCCCAGACTTCCGGCAGCAACTCTGCCAATTCGTGAGCGAGCAGCGTGTGCGGAGAGCGGGTTTTGGTCCATTCATCCGCACAGGCTCCGTGCATGTGGACGGCGTTCAATACGGCATGTTTCCAGTCATTGTGGCAGCATAACATGCCAAGCATTATGCCTGCCAATGTGTCGCCGGTACCCCCTTTGGCTAATGAACTGTTGCCGGTGGGATTTATCCAAACCTCGCCATCCGGAAAAGCCGTCACCGTGTGTTGGCCTTTCAAGACGATGGCGACCCCTAATCTTTCTGCCCATTCTGCAGCATAATCGGCCCGGTGTTTTTGAAGTTCTGCGACTGCCACTCCTGTGATGCGGGAAAATTCAGCTGGATGCGGCGTTAGGATGACCGGTGCCTGGCGCTCAGCGTAAGTGCGTCTGCTCAACGCGCCGGCATCGACAATCAGTGGCATCGAGCTCTCGAGCAACACACTCAATGCGTCTTCAGTCATGCGATCCGGTTCCGTGCCGGGACCGATTGCCGCTGCCCGGTAAGCATCAACTGAAGCCAGCTGTTCGGCAATTCGCTGCATGCCATTCTGCACATAGGTCGCTTCAGGCAGCCGAGGGACGATCATTGCCATTGCTTCCGCTTCTGTCGCAATGACCAGCTTGCCCACGCCGCTCCGCATTGCACCAAGTCCTGCAAGAAGTGCAGCGCCCGGCATTTCTTTTGTGCCGGCAATCAATAACGCGGTGCCGAAGCTGCCTTTGTGGCTGTTGGGGTCTCTTTCGGGAAGTGTTGCTTTTACTTGTTCTTTTGTCCATTGCGATGGAGTTTCTTTCTGTGGGGACATAGTTGTGCACCTCCAGTTTTAATAGATGAGGCTCTTGTTGATTACTTTACGCAACATATTTTTGAAATGCAAAATTGAGCTGTGAAACTTTACAGGAATTCCATTTAAATTGTTGTGCTAAATTATTGTTGCGGAGCGGCGTATTGCGAAATTCTCTAGCTAGGCGCATACTTAATAGCGCAATAAGCGAATAGGAGATTGAGGATATGACACAAAACTTACAGGCTCGACAGCCGATGAATCCATTGAATGACCCATGGGAGGCTTACCTCGATATTGCACAGCACGGTAAGCCCACACTATCAAGCATTGAATTCACCACTACATATCTATGCAATATGCGCTGTGAACATTGCGCGGTTGGCTATATGTTGGAACATAAAGATCCCGAGGCTTTGCCAATTGAATTGCTGTTGACGCGGCTGGATGAAATTCCGCATTTGCGGACCATCAGTTTGACTGGCGGGGAACCGATGTTTTCAAAAAAATCCGTGGAACGCTACGTGCTGCCTTTACTTAAGTACGCCAACGAACGCGGCGTTCGGACACAGATGAACTCAAATCTGACGATGCCGCTTGAACGTTATATGCTGATCGCCCCTTATTTGGATGTGCTGCATATCTCACATAATTGGGGGACAGTAGATGATTTTGTCGATGGCGGATTTGCTCATATGGAACGCAAGCCGACTCGTGAGCGCCGCGCCGAGCAGTTTCAACGGATGATCGACAACAGCCGGGCATTGGCTGAAGCTGGAGTGATGGTATCGGCAGAAACCATGCTCAACAAACGGACTTTGCCTCATTTGGCATCTATCCACAAACAAATCGTTGAAGAAATGAAATGCGCAAGACATGAGATTCATCCAATGTACCCCAGTGATTTCGCTTCAAATTTGGAGGTGCTGTCACTAGAGGAAACCAGGACGGCCATTCATGAATTGCTGGATACCCGGGATGATAACACCTGGATGCTGTTCGGTACATTGCCCTTTTATCCGTGCAGCGACAATACGGAGCAATTGGCTTTATTAGAACGCATCCGAAGCAGCAAAAACGTCTCAGTGCGCAACGATCCGGACGGCCGCTCCCGCCTGAATGTCAACATCTTTACAGGGGAGGTAATCGTCACAGATTTCGGGGACACCCCGCCGATGGGCAACATCCAGACCGATTCACTCCCGGCGATGCTCGATAGCTGGCTTGATCGTCCTTTAGCCCGTTCGATCGCCTGCCATTGTCCAGCAGTCAAATGTCTCGGACCAAACCTGTTAGTGAAAAACGCTTACTACCCAGAGGTGGATTTTACCAAAAAAGCTTCCAAGCTTTAAAATGAATGGTAGAATATTCTTGTAATTCATAAAAGCAGAGACAATGAATTCAAAGGGGATGGATAAAGTGGCCGACAAACAACCGACTCGTTTAAATGAACGCATGTACTTGATCGATGGATTTGATTTAGGGTTGCCGGAACGCACCGGGACCTACGTGATTGATGAAGAGCACTTGACGCTTGTGGATACCGGGCCAAGCCCTTCAGTTAAACACGTCAAAAAAGGGCTGGCTGATTTAGGCTTCACATTGGAAGACGTCGAATACATAATCGTCACCCATGTTCACCTGGATCATTCTGGAGGAGCTGGGCTTTTGCTTCAGGATTGCCCGAACGCACAAGTGGTGGTGCATCCAAAAGGTGCACGGCACCTGTCAGACCCAAGCCGCCTGACTGCTGGTGCACAGATGGTGTACGGAGAGCAGTTCGACCAATTGTTTGCTCCGATTGTCGCTATTCCAGAAGACCGGCTGCTCATCAAGACAGAAGGAGAGGGCCTTGAAATCGGTGCAGCGTGTACGCTTGAATTCTGGGATACCCCAGGACACGCCAATCACCATTTCAGTATATACGATCCCGTCAGCAACGGAATTTTCGCTGGGGATACAGTGGGCATCCGCTACGATCAATTGGTAAGGGAAGGCATCGATCTTTATCTGCCGTCTACTTCGCCCAATCAATTCAATCCCGAAGCGATGCAAAATGCCATTGAACGCATGTCAGCCGCCAAACTGGATGCCATCTACTATGGACATTTCAGCCAAACAGATCAGCCGGAAGCTGCACTTCGCCAATCCGAAGAATGGCTGAAGGTATTTGTTGAAGAAGGTCAAGCCGCCTACTCTGCGGGACTGGCGCCTGAAGAACTCGCTGAACGGTTGTTTAAACGGGTTCAAGATTATTTAAGGACTCAAAACATAGCGGATGACCACGAAGTTTATCCATATATCCGCTTGGATATGCAAGTCAGCTCCATGGGGATTTTGGATACATTAGCAAAACAGCAACGATGAACCTGTGCTTACGCACAGGTTTTTTATGTTTGGAATGCTTCGCCTTTACAAAACAGCCGGTTAGAAACCGGTCCAGGGATTAAAGAAACCGAGAGCGGGTATCTTAAGAATAACAATGGCTAAAAGGAGTGGAGATAAATGGCACAAGACGATAGAAAAAAGAAAGATGAAAAAAAACAAGAAAAAGAACAATTCACCGGCACCCCTGAACAGCAGTTTCCAGATCTTGAAGCTGAAGACAAACAGGACCGCCAGAAAGAACAGTACGAAGACACAGCCGAAACCGGGAAAAAAGATTCGGCTTCCAATGAATAACTCTGTTATCTTGTTTTTTGAATAATTATTCATATCACAGAAAGGCGCAGGGGAAAGGCCTCTGCGTCTTTCTGCGTATTCGAAATCTATTTTTGAATAATTTATTCAATTGGTACGAAAGTAGAATGTTTAATTATTCATAAAAGAGGGGGTTGGGTTGAATGGGTTATTCAAATTGAAAAACCCCTTGAAGTGGAATATTTTTTCTTTTGGTTCTGTTTATTCATTTGCCTATTAAGGGTAAAGGGGAAATACGAACGGTTAACGGATTAGCTGTTTTGTTCGCCGTAAAGAATGTTATAAAAACAACTGGAACATATTTTGAGAGGTGGAGTTTGGGTTATGCAATTATTGACGGAGAAAACGGCTTTTATAACTGGAGCGGGAAAAGGGATTGGACGCGCGACAGCGCTGGCTTTGGCCAATGAAGGCGTCAACGTCGGTTTGATCGCCCGCACAGAAGCAGATTTAAAGAGATTGGCAACAGAAATCAAATCATTACGCGGCCGTGTGGCTTACGCAGTGGCTGATGTCTCTGATTTGAAACAGGTGGAGGCAGCCATTGAAAAACTGACAGATGAACTTGGGACAGCCGATATATTGATCAATAATGCGGGCATCGGCAAATACGGCTCATTTTTGGAGTTGGAGCCGGAAGAATGGAAGCAAGTGATCGATGTGAATTTGATGGGCATGTATTATGTCACCCGGACCGTGCTGCCGCAATTGATAGAGAAGAATGGGGGAGACATCATCAACATTTCTTCCAGTTCAGGTTTGCGGGGGACCGCGGGTTCGAGCGCCTACAGTGCTTCGAAATTCGGTGTTCTCGGCATGACAGAATCATTGTCGCAGGAAGTCCGCAAGCATAATATCCGTGTCTTTGCTTTAACGCCGAGCCGTGTAGTAACGGATTTGACGTATAAAGAAGGAGAGACCGATGAAGAAAAAGAAAAATTCATGCATCCAGAGGATTTGGCGGAATATATGGTTGCGCAATTGAAGCTGCATCCACGGATCTTTATTCCGACATCGAGCCAATGGGCAACCAATCCATTTTAAATCAAAAAAACGAGCTGAGGGAATTTTCCCTCGGCTCGTTTTTAGTTATTGGAAAGTTTGGTGACGTACTCTTCAACTTCCTGGGAAGTGCTGAGCGCCAGGATGCGGTCTGTGTGCTGTGCCATTTCAGCTTTGGAAAGCTTGCTGATCTGGGAACGGGCTTTTAGAATCGATGAAGCGCTCATTGAGAACTCATCCAAGCCTAAGCCGAGAAGAATCGGGATAGCGATCTCGTCTCCCGCCATTTCTCCGCACATGCCGGTCCATTTGCCTTCGCGTTGAGAAGCGTCGATGACCATTTTCACCAGGCGCAGGATAGCCGGGTTGAATGGCTGGTACAAATACGACACGCTTTCATTCATACGGTCTGCAGCCATCGTGTACTGGATCAAGTCGTTGGTGCCGATCGAGAAGAAATCGACTTCCTTAGCAAATGTATCCGCCATGACAGCGGTCGATGGGATCTCGACCATGATACCGACTTCAATCGAGTCGCTGACTGCAATGCCTTCAGCCTGCAACTTCGCTTTTTCTTCCAGCAACAACGCTTTCGCTTCACGGAATTCATCCAATGTCGCGATCATCGGGAACATGATCTTCAAGTTGCCGTGGACGCTGGCACGAAGCAACGCACGCAATTGCGTGCGGAACATGTCCGGCATTTCCAAACAAAGGCGAATGGCGCGCAAGCCCAGGAACGGGTTGAGTTCTTTTGGCAGATCCAAGTAAGACAGCTCTTTGTCGCCGCCGATATCCAGTGTGCGGACAACGGTCGGTTTGCCTTCCATGCCTTTTAAAACGCTGGCATAAGCTTCGACTTGCTCGTCTTCCGTCGGAAACTGGTCGCGGCCCATATACAGGAATTCCGTGCGGTACAAGCCAATGGCTTCGCCGCCATTATCAAGGACGCCGGCAATGTCTTTCGGCGTTCCGATATTGGCGCCGATTTCAACGGCCTGGCCGTCAGCGGAAACCGTCGCTTCGTTCTTCATTTTGGCCCATTCGGTTTTTTGTTCGTCATAAGCCGCTTGCTTGTTTTGGTATTCTTCGATGACGCTGTCTTCCGGATCGATTAAAATCGTTCCGCCTAACCCATCCACAATGACGGTCATGCCGTTCTGGATGTCCGCCATGGCGGTTTTCGCACCGACCACTGCTGGAATTTCCAATGTCCGTGCCAAAATGGCCGAGTGGGAAGTGCGCCCGCCGATGTCCGTGATAAAGCCCTTCACGAACTGGGCATTCAATTGCACCGTATCGGAAGGCGTTAAATCTTCTGCAATGATGATGACTTCATCGGAAATCATGCTTGGGCTTTGGATGGTGACGCCTAAGAGGTGGGCTAACACCCGTTTTCTGACGTCGCGGATGTCCGCAGCGCGTTCTTTCATGTAGTCATTGTCCATCGCCTCAAACATGGAAATGAACATATCCGTTGTTTCCTGCAATGCAAACTCTGCATTGACCTGGTCTGTCGTAATCCGTTCAGTGATCGGCCCGACCAATTCAGGGTCGCTCAGGACCAGCAAGTGGGCACCGAAGATCGCTGCTTCTTTATCACTGATTGTTTCAGCTGTTTTCTTTTGGATTACTTCCAATTCCGCAATGGATTTTTCCAAAGCAGAAGTCATTCGCTCCAATTCGCTGTCGATATCCGAAACTGTTCGCTTATCAACATTCAATACCGGATTTTCCAAGCGAAAAGCTTTAGCGATGGCTATCCCATTCGACGCTGCAATTCCGGACATTGTTTTTGTCATTGGGTTGAGATCCCTTCTGACTGCATGACGTCTGCTGCTTTCTCAATGGCTTCGTTTTCGTCTTCGCCATCAGCTGCGATGGTGACTACTGATCCACTCGGAACGCCCAGCGACATAACACCCAGGATGGATTTAAGGTTTACTTTTTTTCCTTTGTGTTCAATTGTGATGTCTGATTTGAATTTTGATACGGCTCCAACCAACGCGGATGCCGGACGTGCGTGCATACCTGCTTCATCTGTAATTGTAAATTGTTTTTCGACCATGATTGATTTCCTCCTTTTGTAAGTGCAATCATTTTAGCACTCCGTTGACCGTTTTCGACGGTTTTTGAACGAGTGTACATAAGAAAAGTACATTTTTTTGATTGCTTATGAACGATTATGATTGATTGTGGAAGCGATTTCAAGTAGTATCTATTTAACAGAACTTTTACTCTATTAAAAAGAAGGTGATACCTTGCTGACCAACGAACGGCATACTTACATTTTGCGGCTGTTAGCCGAAAAACAGGCCATCAAAATCCAGGAACTGGTGGAATCGACAGGTGCGTCAGAATCGACGATCCGCAGGGATTTGACGGATCTTGAACAGTCACGAAAACTGGAACGCGTTTTCGGCGGAGCGATTCTGCCGGGCCAAAATTTGCTGGAACCCAGCATCAAAGACAAATCAACGCAGTTCCTGGATGAAAAAATCAGGATTGCGGAACTCGCTTCCTCTTTTGTCCAGCGGGGAGACAGCGTTTTCCTGGATGCGGGTACCACGACCTTTCAACTGATTCCGTTTCTGAAAGACAAGGATCTGGTGGTTGTCACCAACGGGCTGACGCTCGTCGAAGCCTTGAACGACCATGGCATCACCACTTATTTGACCGGCGGATTGATGAAGCCGAGGACCGGTGCCTTTGTCGGTTCCCATACCATCCAAGCTTTGCAGAACTATCGCTTCGACATCTGTTTTCTCGGAATCAATGGATTCCATTCGGATTACGGCTATACAACACCGGACCCCGAGGAGGCAGCCGTCAAGCAATTGGCCAGTTCTTTGGCAAAAACAACCTATGCGCTCGCTGATCATTCCAAAACCAATAAAATCAGTTTCGCTAAGATTATGGATTTGGACCGCGCCACTTTAATTGTAGATGAAATTTCCAAAGAAGCCAATGCTGGACTCGAAAAAAAGACAACAGTAAAGGTTGTGAACCGATGATCTATACCTGTACCATCACACCATCCATTGATTACACAGTATATGTACCCGAATTCGGGAGCGGAAAACTGAACCGCTCCGAAGAAGTCTATTATTACCCCGGAGGAAAAGGCATCAATGTTTCACGCGTGTTAAAGCGCCTCGGCATCTCCAATCGGGCACTCGGCTATGCCGGCGGCTTTACAGGGCATTATATAGAGGAGTTTCTGAAAAACGAAGGCGTCGATGCTGATTTTATCCATACTTCGGAAATCACCCGCATCAACGTCAAAATCAAGTCAAATCAAGAAACCGAACTGAATGGACCGGGCCCAGCGCTGAATGCCGGCCAATTGGATGCTTTAACTGAAAAAGTACGTTCGATGGGCGAAGGCGACTGGTTTGTTTTGGCCGGCAGCTTGCCTGGTTCCATTGCTCCGGCTTATTTCCTGGAGCTCGCGAAAATCTGTGAAGCCAATCAAGTGCATTTTGTACTCGACACTTCAGGACCGGCATTGAAAAGCCTTCTGGTGGCTCCTGTCTTTCTGGTCAAGCCCAACCAACAGGAACTGGGCGAATTATTCGATGTCAAAATCAATACAGTAGCTGAGGCTTTCCAGTATGCCAGAAAACTGGTGGAGCGGAATACGGAACATGTCGTCGTGTCTATGGGAGGCGAGGGTGCGCTTTTGGTGACTAAAGAGGGCGCTTGGCTGGCCAAAGCCCCTCAAGGACACGTCATCAACACGGTCGGCTCGGGTGATTCGCTGGTGTCTGGATTTATTGCTTCATACACCATGCAAAGCGACCCATTGGAGGCTTTCCGCTATGGAGTGGCAAGCGGCTCCGCCACCGCTTTCCGGTCGGATCTTTGCCGCTTTGAAGATGTTGAAAAACTGTTGGACCAAGTTGAGATTTATCCATTCGAAGAAAAGGGTGTGACTCTATGAAAATCACGCAGCTGTTAACTGAAGAAACCATTATCCTGAACTTATCCTCTACAAGCAAACAACAAGTGCTTGAAGAGCTGGCCTTCCAACTGGAAAGTGCCGGCAAACTATCGGACAGATCCGCATTCATTTCTGCCATCCTTGAGCGTGAGAGCCAAAGCACGACGGGGATCGGCGACGGCATCGCCATTCCGCATGCCAAATCCGCTGCGGTCAAATCACCGGCCATCGCTTTTGGCCGTTCCCATGACGGGCTGGACTTTGAATCGCTCGACGGACAGCCAGCAAACCTGTTCTTCATGATTGCGGCCAGTGAAGGCGCCAATGACGACCATTTGGAAGCGCTGTCCCGCTTGGCGACTTTCCTGATGGATGACAAGTTCCGCACCAATATCCTGGCAGCGCAGTCCAAACAGGAAGTGCTGCAAGTGATTTCCGACAAAGAAGCTTCCTTGGAAGAACCGGAAGAAGCGGCAGAAAACATTCCCGCTGACAGCAACCAGAAAAAAATTCTGGCCGTTACGGCCTGTCCGACAGGGATTGCCCACACCTATATGGCTGCAGAAAAACTCAATGAACGCGCCAAAGAGCTGGGCATCGCTTTGAAAGTGGAAACCAACGGATCGAGCGGCGTCAAAAACCGGTTGACTGATGAAGATATTGCAGGAGCGGACGCCATCATCGTTGCAGCTGACACCAAGGTGGAAATGAGCCGTTTCAACGGCAAGCCGGTGATTCAGACGGGGGTCGGCAAAGCCATCTATGAAACAGACACGTTGTTGAACCGCGCGGTGACAGGTGATGCACCTACTTATAAACACGACAAATCTAAAGACGAAGCGGATGCAGGCGAAACCAAAGGCGGCTTCTATAAGCATTTGATGAACGGGGTATCGAATATGCTGCCGTTCGTTGTCGGCGGCGGGATCTTGATTGCCATCTCGTTTTTCTGGGGCATCAACGCCTCGAATCCCGATAGTCCTGAATACAATGAATTCGCGGCCATGTTGAACACCATCGGCGGCGGCAATGCTTTCTTCCTGATGGTTCCGGTACTTGCCGGCTTTATCGCGATGAGCATCGCAGACCGACCAGGATTTGCACCGGGTATG
This sequence comes from Planococcus notacanthi, assembly GCF_030407825.1. Taxonomy (NCBI): domain Bacteria; kingdom Bacillati; phylum Bacillota; class Bacilli; order Caryophanales; family Caryophanaceae; genus Planococcus; species Planococcus notacanthi. The sequence goes on from NZ_JASDCQ010000001.1 coordinate 993,955, forward strand.
ATCGGCGGCTTGATTGCCATCACAGTTACGGGCGTTGAAGAAGCGAGCGGCGGTTCCGGATTCCTTGGCGGCTTGATCGCCGGGTTCCTCGCCGGTTACGTAACACTGTTGGTCAAAAAAGTATTTGCCGGTCTGCCGAACTCTTTAGAAGGCTTGAAACCGGTCCTGTTTTACCCGGTCTTTGCGATTGCCATCACCGGCATCATCATGATGCTGGTCAATCCGCAGCTGACCAAAGTCTACACGGCGATTTCTTCGTTTCTGGAAAGCCTCGGCGGTACGAACCTGGTATTGGTCGGATTGCTGTTAGGCGGTATGATGGCCATTGATATGGGCGGTCCCATCAACAAAGCAGCTTATACATTCGGCATCGCGATGCTGGATGCACAAAACTTCAATTTCATGGCGACGGTCATGGCGGCTGGAATGGTTCCGCCGCTGGGCATGGCCATTGCTACAACTTTGTTCAAGAATAAATTCACCAAACCCGAACGTGAAGCCGGCAAAACGGCTTACGTGCTCGGTGCCTGCTTTATCACAGAAGGCGTCATTCCATTCGCCGCGGCCGATCCGGCACGTGTCATCCCGGCTTCAGTGGCCGGAGCGGCTGTCACGGGCGCTTTGGTTATGCTGTTTGACATCGGCCTACGCGCTCCGCATGGTGGAGTCTTCGTCATCGGCCTTGTCGACGGCGGCGTAGCCAGCATCTTGATGTATGTTCTTGCAATTCTTATAGGTGCTGTTGTCACCGCGATTGTTGCCGGGGCATTGAAAAAACGCGTGGCCGTAGCCGCATAATGATTAACCGCTTCAGGATTTCTGTCCTGAAGCGGTTTTTTATTTGGTTGCCTGCCGCTCCGCAAAATAAATGCTTTAACGCTGTGATTTTGCGTATGATTCTCCTGCAAAATGGGTATTGAATAATACAATAACACCTACAGGGCGGAGCCGGTTGGCAAAATGGATTAGAAAGAGGTGAAAGGACACTGACAGGAGTCACCATATGCAGTGGATCATTTTCAGGGGGAATGACTGTTTTGGCGCATGATCATCCAGGAAAGATTTCATCGGCAGGCATGCTGCTTGCCGACAAGACACAAGAAACTATACGAAAGGAACGTTAAGTGGAAGGAGCGGCTAAGAATGAAAACCGCAAGAGATACGGATTTTTTTCGCCAATTCAATGAGGCATTCTTTCAAGGTGACCGGGAATTCATTGAAGCGAGTATTACGGAAGACGTAGTATGGACCATCGTCGGGTCCGAACCGATCAGAGGCAAGCAAGCGTTTCTTGATGTGGCTTTCGGCGTAGAAGAGGGTTATACCAATATGGACTGTACGACGGAACTTTCTTTGACCAACGGCAGGGAAGCGGCGCTAAAAGGGAAAATGATCAAGAAAGGCGACGGAGATAAACCGAAAATCTACGCTTTTTGTGACTTTTACGTATTGGGTGACGAAGAAGATGGAAAAATAAAGGATATGACCACTTTCGTCATCGAATTGAAGGAATAAAGAAACGGAAAACCCTCTCTGGTGTGAGACAGAGGGGGTTTCTTTGGGGAAAAGACAACAGCGAAATGGCGTTCATAGCTATAAATGTAATTACTTACATAAGGCTAAACAAAAAAAGTTCAAAATATGTAAACAATGAAAAAGAAAGCGAATTAGAAAGTTCATTACTGCAATAAATGTAAATGAATAAAGATAGGACGACTGAACCTTTGGCATTTCCAGCAGTATCTCTCGAAACAACTATGGGGCAATACTTGGGTACCATCTGAAGAAGGGGGAAAAGGGGCGATACAGTTTGCCGGCTCGTCTTTTCTGATGAACGTAGGCTGAGTTTATGGTAAAATGGAGAAATATCAACAATGACTAGAGGGGTGACTAAATATGACCACCGTATGTTTGGTTCGGCACGGGGAAACGGACTGGAATGCACAAGGGAAGATTCAAGGGACGGCCGATATTCCATTGAATAAAGCAGGTGCACGCCAAGCGGCGCAATGCGGGGCGTATTTAACTGGTGCTGATTGGGATTTGATCGTCACGAGTCCGCTGCAGCGCGCCCGGCGTACTGCTGAAATCATCAACGAAACCTTGGGGTTGCCGCTGATTGAAATGGAACAGTTTGCGGAAAAACATTTTGGGGACGCTGAAGGAATGACCTATGAAGAACGTGCGCTGACATTTCCAAACCGGTTTTATCCCAACCAGGAAGACAATGAGCTTTTCGCAGAACGGCTCGCTGCAGGATTGAAGATCATCAACGATCGCTTTCCTGAACAGCGTGTGCTGCTGGTGTCCCATGGAGGCGTCATCAATGCCATACTCGGTGAATTGTCGAACGGTGAAATCGGCTCGGGTAAAACCCGGTTGTTGAATGCTTGCCTTAGCCATATCCATTTCGACAAACACAATTGGATCATCCAAAATTACAATCAGGTAAGCCATCTTCAACACTCGCTGAGCAGCAGTTAAGCCGGCAGCTTTTAAAAAAGCAGCAAGACGATTTTTCGTCCTGCTGCTTTTTATTTTTTCGCTGTATTTTTTTCTTTGTCCATGCGGTAGACGTAAACAGCCATCGCTCCCATGAATAATGCTGAATTGAACCAGAAGACGATATCGCCCAGCATGCCGTCAAAAATCAAAGCATTTGCTGAAGTGATCAATTGCATGGCGATGATGAATAAAATCAAAATGGTTGGTGTCTTCATTTCTTCACTCCGTTCCTTTCCTTATTATAAAGCTGCTGGTGATTATTTCAAGCAGGCACATTAAACCCGAAAAGTGAAAGTTGCCTGAAGGAATGGCATAATGGCAAAGAGAGAACGTCAGTTGAGGAGGAACCGGTATGGTGAAATGGAAAGAAGAAATGGTGATTGAGGCCGATATCGAAAAAGTATGGAGTTTGTTCCGGGATGACAACGTGAAAAAATTGATGCCCAAAGTAGAAGAGCATATTCTGTTGGAAAACGACAATGACCAGTTTGGTGCCAAACATGCCCAAAGCTACCATGAAGGGAACCAGCTGCAAACTTATATCGTCGAGACCGTCGGTTATGAGGATACACCCGATAAAAAACGTAAACAAACACAGTTTGAGATGGGCCAGAGTTTTGATGTGTTTTATTCGTTTACGCTGTTGAAAGACGGTGAAAACCGTACAAAGTTTATTTACGAAGGCTCGAACAAAGGCAAGGGGTTAATGGGCAAGGCGATGCTGCTGACGGGCAGCAAGAAAACACGCCAGCAAACCGTCCAGACGTTCATGGAGCGCGTACGCGAGGAAGCTTTGAAACTTTAGGGGGACGAAAAGATGGTGCACTGGAATGAGCAACGGGTGATCCATGCTCCTATTGATAAGGTGTGGGCACTGTTTTCTGATGACCGGCTGCAAACCATTATGCCGCAGCTGAAAAAACACCAATTGATCGAAGGTCCGCCTAACCAAGTGGGTTCCAAGTATGCGCAGCAAAACCAGATGGGCAACCGGTTGGTCAGCTATGTCATGGAAATCACTGCTTATGAAGATTTGCCGAATGGCAAGCGCAAAGACCTCAGCTTTGTGGCTGGGGGGCTTTTCAAGATCTCCTTAAGCTTTAACTTAAGCAAAATCAGCGATGAAGAGACCTTATTCGTCTACAGCGGTTCCAATACGGGGGCCAATTTGGCGGGAAGGGCTTTGCTGAAGCTTGACCCGAACGACAGCAGCAGAGAGCAGGCAAAAGAATTGGTGGAGCGGGTGCGCACAAAGGCTGAATCTTAAAGGTAAATGACAACAATCATACAAGAACGGTTCCTTATTCAACAGAAAACCATGAAAATAGATGAACAAACAACTATAAACAAAATAGAAACAAAAGAGCTTTCATCTGTCGATATGTCAAAAACAGAAGGTAAGCTCTTTTTTTAAAGATATGTAACAAACTACTTAAGGATTTAACATATAAGTTCAAAAACGTCTACAAGAAAAACTAAAAATCAATAAATAACCTCAATTGAAACAAGAAACAACATAGATTAAAAGAATCGTGCAAAGTAATAGCAGAAAAACAAGGCTTTTCGTGACAGCTGAAGGCTGTATTTGTATGATATAGGAAATGAGCATAGCTACTTCATCATCCATAGGGGGATTGGAACATGATCAAGGTCTATGAAAAAGAACAGGTTTTGTGCGTAGAAGGAATTTTAGAAGAAACGCGCAGCAAAGTATTTGTGTATCTGGTTGACGGCATGCTGATTGATACGGGCGCCGAGAAACTTCAAAAAGAATTAGAGGTGTTTTTCACTGATCATTCGTTTGACCAAGTCGTCTTGACGCATCACCATGAAGATCATACCGGAAACGCCGCATGGCTCCAGCAACATGTTGAAGTTCCATTTTTTCTTCATCCACTGGGCATGCCAATAATTGAAGATGATGGAGAGTACCCGGAATACCGAAAAATCACCTGGGGCAATCGGCGCGCCTTTAACGCTTTGCCGCTTGGGGAGCGCGTCCGCTCCCGGACACTAGAATGGCAAGTGATCCATACACCTGGACACGCTGACGACCATGTTGCCTTGTTTCATGAAGAATCGGGCCGTCTGTTTACCGGAGATCTTTTTGTGTCCCCTAAAACGCGCGTCATGATGAAAACAGAGTCGGTCCCGCTCATCATGGCATCGCTGCGTAAATTACTGACGCTGCCATTCACATCGGTCTTCTGCAGCCATGCGGGTTTTTTGGAAAACGGACGCGCCTTGCTTGAACAGAAGCTGAACCACTTGGAAAACCTGCAGCAAACAATCATTGATCGTTATAAAAAAGGACAGACCCCAAGCGAAATCAATCAACAGCTTTTTCAAAAAACTTATCCGATCATCAAGTTTTCGAACAGGGAATGGGACACCATCCATATTGTCACTTCTGTCGTCTTTGATTTTGAAAGCAGGAAGAACCAGTGTATACAGCCTCGTGCAAATACATTAGGCATCCTCAGAAAAGGAAATGCATTTCTCATGGAACAGCAATTCGTGCGTCATTCTAAAGGAGACGGCCCTTTCTACCGGCCGCTGGGCGGCACGATTGAGCTGGGAGAGACTTCAGTAGATGCGCTGAAAAGAGAGTTTAAAGAAGAAATCGATGCAGAAATCCGCGTTGGGCGGTATATGGACGTCCTCGAAAACATCTATGTCTTAAACAAAAGGGTTTTCCATGAAATCTCCCTTGTCTACGAAGTGGAATTCATGGATTCTGAACAGTTCCAGAGAGAACCCTTTGAGGTGACAGAAGGAAGCAAAAAAACGCTGGCGAAATGGGTCAGTTTGGGTGAATTGGCACTGGAAGAAACCACGCTTTATCCGGACGGGCTGCTCGCCTTGCTCCAACAATTGCCGGAACCAGTCCAAACCAAAACCTGATTGCATATAACGCTAGAACTGCATTAGTGGGCTAGCAGAACTCTAAGAGTAGTTTTGGTATACTGAAGGCAGAAATTCAGCCTGTTGCAGTCTGAGGATGAGAGGAGCAAGCCCTTCATGACTTATTTGATTATGTTAGTGGAATTATTGGCAATTGCACTGTTCATCTATTACGTCAGTGGCCGATTGATGGGTTCGAAAGTCAATTTTACGAAAAGAATCCTTTCCGTGCTGCTGGGGGTCAGTTTGACGACATTCGTCTATTGGTATTCGTATCTGCGCTATACGGACTTTTCAACTGAAAGCATTGCCTTTGCGGTTACAGACGCCAGCGCCATTATTTGGATCGGCAGTATGCTGCTGATTTCGATGTTGTTCTACTTGTTTTTCGAACTGTTCGATCCAATTGAACTCGGCGAACGGGGAGAGCGCATCACTGGGCGGAAATTTATCGTTCAACGGCTAAGACATCGGTGGCGCCGCCAGAAACGTCTGAGCCAAGTACTTGAAATTGCTGTCCGGAACGGATTTTCCCGCACAATCCGTTATGCCCGCCACCGGGAAAGCAACCGTGATTTTGCCATTGCTTTCCGCGATACGCTGGAACAAAGCGGGGGCATTTTCATCAAATTCGGCCAGGTGCTGTCCACTCGCACCGAACTGTTTTCACCCGTTTTCATCGAAGAACTGGAAACCCTGCAGCAAGATGTCAAACCCCTGACCAGCGACCAAGTCACCGACATTCTGAAGAATTCCTTATCCGCAAGTATTGAAGATGTCTTCTCAGAATTTCAAATGGAGCCGCTCGCCGCCGGTTCCATCGGCCAAGTGCATCGGGCTGTTTTGCGAAAAACGCAGGAAGACGTAGTGGTGAAATTGCTGCGTCCTGAAGTGAAAGGAATCATGCGAAATGATTTAGACATTCTCGTCGAATTCGCCGATTGGGTCACCAGCAAGTCGAAATGGGCAGAAAATATCGGTTTCCGTGAACTCGCCATTGGTTTTGCGAACGGGCTGCGCGAAGAAATCAATTTCGGGATTGAGACACGCAATACCATTCAAGTGGCCAATGCACTCAAAAAAAGCGATTACCTGGTGAAAATTCCCCATGTTTACCGGGAATACAGCAATGACAACTTAATCGTCATGCAGTATTTTAAAGGGAAGAGCATTTCCAGAGGACAAGACGTCTTTGACCAGTTTGATGTCGACCAGAAAGAGTTTGGGCGGACGGTGCTGTTCTCCTTTTTTGAACAGATGCTGTTTTCCGGGATCTTTCATGCCGATCCGCATCCGGGCAATATCTTCATCGATGAACAAGATGGACAGCCGGTTCTTCTGGATTTTGGTGCTGTTGGACGTTTGGCCGCTCCGCAGCAGGACGGTTTGAATCTGTTCATCATCGGTGTCCAGCAAAATGACGCAGAAGTCATTTGCGACGCCATCAATGCACTTGTAGAAGACAATAGCCAGATTGACCGCCAAAAGCTTGAACAAGCGGTCGGGCAATTGCTGCTGAAGATATCGTACGTCGACAAGATCCAGACGGAAGAGCTGATCCATGCCATGTTTGATATCGTCCGTGAGTTTGGTTTAGCCTTCTATCCTTCTGTCGGCATGGCGCTGCGTTCACTGATCAGCCTCGACAGCACGCTCCATACCATCGATCCGAAGTTCGATATGTTCACCGAAGCCAAGGTCTTCGCGAAGAAATACAAAACCGCTGTGCTGAAGAAGCCGTTTACAGAACCACGCGAAACCAAACAAAAAATCGAAGAAGAATTGGCCTTGCTGATTCCGGAAATGATGAAATTGCCGAAACGCGCCGATCAATTGATCCAGCGCATAGAAGGCGGTAAAATCATCCTGCACCATGACGTGTTTTCCGACAAACACAACGCCAATTTCATCCTTCAATTGTTTTCACGTTTTGTGCTGCTGTTGTCAGGCATCACGTTCGGTTTGATATCAGCCGCTTTGCTCGCAATTGCACAGTTCATCAATACCCAATACGCCATCTACTTGAACACCGCTGCTTATACCGGATTGTTCCTGTGCGTCATCCTGTTGGTGCGACTGTCTATCCAGGCCATCCGTGATATGAAGCGAAGCATTTCCTGAAAAATCGCACTCTTAAACAGAGTGTGGTTTTTTATTTCAGCTGGAGGGATGGCACCATAAAAAACGGCAGCCATTCATACTATAGAGGCGAATTTGTATTCTATATCCGACGAACCTGTACACCGGGATAGCCGTCGCCACCCTCTATTGTTTTGTCTTCTGAAAACTCAGCAATCCAGGCTGATTTCGAGTGCCCTTTATTTTTTATTCAGTTATCATTCAATTGGTTTTTCTGGGATTATTCGCATGGATGAACAACCATTTTAGAGCCGATGAATATTTTACACACGACTGTGTAGACCTGTATGGAGACGTCATCATCTTGTTTTATTTCTTGATGGTGATGCCGCTTCTTTGAGAGTTTCAAAAAAAAGACAAGGAGGTGCTTGGATGTTTGATCAGGGCTTTCCTGAACAGTTGAAAGAGGACGTTCTTGCCGTAACCAGATTGATTGCCCATAAATCGGCGAATGCTGCTATGGAGATGCCTGAGCAATTTATTCATTATGTACATAAAGGCAAGGCTATTCAATTTCCTTATCGCATCTATTACGTGGACATTCCAGATAAAGCGGCCGCCAAGTTAGCCCTCAGCAAAAAATAATTCTGCATTGCATCTATTCAAGAAGCCACGATGGCTTGATACGCCAAAAGCATCTGCGCTGCTTGCTGCAAATGGATTATGAAGAGTGGGCTATCCCTTATATCGTGAAAATCTGTGATGAATACGTTGTAGAGATACTGGAGATGGTTTATGGCTTATTGAAGAATCAGAATACCACCGAGATTCAGCGCTTTTGTTTAGAAAACAAAGAGTCTTTCTGCAGAAGCTACAGCAGAATGATCAGCTATTGGAACGATTATTACCGGCATAGCACGCCTGACCATCAGCAATACGTTGGCAGTAAGTTGTTTAGAGAGTGTTTAGGGTATTCGAAATCAATGGAAATTAAAGTGATAACGCCATATGGACAAGTGCTTGTTGACTGACAGCATACGCATAGGGCATTCAGAGATCTACAACCGTTCAAGCTAGAGGACAGTGTATAAAAAATATAATTCCTGACTACCCCGCTAATTCTCACGAGAATTGGCGGGTTTTTCTGTTTAAAATCAGAACTCGTCGTATGGTTGGACACTTGGATTAACAGCTATGTAAAATAATTGAAAGAATATTGAAACTGCTTTCTGTTTCATTCGTATTATTACCAAGAACGGACTTTTGAAATACAGAAATTAACCAATAGGGAGGGATTTTATGTATTTTATTAAAAAGAACGAAGAAGCATCTCGGAAGATTGTTGCGGGTTTTATAGTTTTACTGATTGTCAGTTTCCTGCTTATGGGATGTTCCACCGGAGATACTGAAGAAGGTAACGGGGCGGAAGCCAAAGAAGCTGTAGATAAAAACGAACAGGCCATCCGAGCCGTTATTGAAGAGGAATTCAATGGTCCAGACGAGGAATATAAAGAATTGCTGAATGCAGCGATGGAAGCACAGGTTTCAGAAGAGTATATGGATGATTACGAAGCCTACTTGGAATCACCTGAATACCAGGCGTTAATGAGCTATATTGAAGAAACGTACGCTTCTTATTTTACAGAGAATGGCTATAATCACTTTATCAATTCCACGCCGGCTTTTATGTATTCAGGCTTTGAACAGGATTATGAGTTGACTCCTTCCGCTATTGAAATCACTCAAAACGAAGCCGAAGATACGTTATACGATATTAGTTTCCAAGTAGCGTACACAGATGGAAACGGTGAATCGAGTGACTACCATTTCGAAGGGAGTGCCACTGTCCCTGAAGAAGGAAAAATCGGGAAGATTGAGTATTTGGACGGCTATGAAGATGGACTCCATCAAGCACTCACCAACAATGAATAAAAATAACTTGACTGAACGCTGCCTTTTAGGCGGCGTTTTTTTATTAATCGCCTGATTTGATAAACGTCCAAGTGTACACAATCTACATTCCGTTGGCTCCCATGTTTGACATATCGAATTAAATCGATATACAATGCGGCTATGGATAATTTAAATGAATTAGACGTATTTAAAGCTTTGTCGAACAAGACCCGTTTAGATATACTGAAGTGGCTGAAAGATCCCGAAAAGAACTTCCCGAAACAACAGGCCCATTTGCCGAAGGAGGTCAGCATTGAAGGTGGGGTTTGTGTGGGGGATATTCAAGATAAAGTGAACTTGTCCCAATCTACGGTCTCGCATTACTTGTCACTTATGCAAAAAGCCGGGCTTTTGGAAGCAGTCCGCTATGGACAATGGACGTATTACAGACGCAATGAAGAGACATTGGCTAAAATTGCAGAGTTCGTGAAACAGGAGATTTGATTCTTTTGGAAGCGGATCTCTGTCTGATTTATATATCGATTATTCTAGATATATCTATATTTTAAACTCCAGACTTTTTAAAATAAGAGTAGGGAAGGCACCATACGAAAAGTATTGGAGTGAATTATTTTATGGCCATACAGGCGCGAGAAGATCTATTGAATACAAAACAGAAGGTATTGGCATTTACTTTAACGTTATTGACTTTTGTGATGGGGACCAGCGAGTTTGTCATTGTCGGGCTTTTGACAGAAGTCTCGACCGATTTGAATATCACATTGGCTACGGCAGGCACGTTGATTTCAGGATTTGCGATTGCTTATGCCATCGGCACACCGCTGCTTACGGCTTACGTCAGCCGGTTTCCCAAATATCCATTGATGCTTTTATTTATAACGATTTTCATCATCGGCAACATCATCAGTGCTTTATCAGGTTCTTATGAACTCTTAGTGTTGTCGCGTATCTTAACAGCCGTTGTCAGCGGTGTATTGATCGCCTTGTCGATGAGCATCGCAAGTGACACCATGCCCGAAGCCAAGAAAGGGTCAATCATTGCCCTCATTTTTGCCGGATTCACGATTGCCAACGTTCTGGGGGTTCCTTTAGGGACGTTTATCGGACAGCTTGGCAATTGGCAGCTGACTTTCTGGTTTACAGCGCTCTTGGGCGTCATCAGCCTGGGGATCAGCATTTTCATTATCCCGAAACACTTGCCGGTTGAAAAAGCATCCGCTAAAGAACAGTTGAAATTACTGACGAATCCGCGGATGGTGTTGGCGTTCTTTATCCCGACGTTCGCTATTGCGGGTACTTATACTGTCTATACCTATATCACACCGATTCTGGAAGACGGATTGGGAATTCCGACAGCGTATATCAGCATAATACTTTTGGCGTACGGCGCGTTTTCCATCCTCAGCAATGTATTGGCAGGGAAAATTGCCAGCCATAACGGCATCAGCAAATTGCGGTTTGTCTTTATCATTCAAGCCATTATCTTAGGTTCGCTGTTCTTTACCATGCAATCAACGGTTGCGGGGCTCGTCAGCATTTTATTGATGGCTGTCATGATCTACGTCATGAACGCGACGATTCAGCTGTATTTGATGAATTTGGCGGCGGTGTATTTCCCGGCTGCCAAAGACTTTGCTTCGTCTTTAACGCCTGTAGCCGTCAATATCGGCATTGCACTGGGAGCGACACTCGGCGGATATGTCGTTGCACATGGCAGTTTGATTCATCTATCCTGGGTGGGCGGACTTTGTGCACTGATTGCATCCGGTTTGTCGTTCATCAGTTACCGGTTGGATCAAAAAGAAGTAAACGTCAATGCTCCGGCGTATCAGGGGATAAAATAATAATTCAAATGAACATCCAGCAGTTGGCTGGGTGTTTTTTTATGCTGTTTCTAAGAGATTCGTTGAAACGGATGACTCAATCGCCCGTATACTTATAAAGTGCTTTTTTAATCGCCTTTAAATAACCCTTTATAATTAGGAGAGTGGCCAATATGTCATCCATCGCATTTCTGGCTTCATTACGGCCATTTGCCATTCCGCAAGAAATGCAGGACAAGCAAGACCAAACTGACTTTAAAAAAGAAGAGGAGTTTCTGTCTTTTTCTATTCAACCCCTAGATGATTATTGGCTTGAAGAAACCGGAGGATTGTTTACGCTTCCTTATTTGTATGAAGCTTACGGGTTGGAACATGAGGATTTTTTGCTGTATCTTGAAAAATACATGGAAACGGGCGACGTGTTGGAAATATACAGCGTCCCTAATCAGCTTAGATTCACCAAATACAAGCAAAAACTATTGGAGCGGCCGAAACCGATCCATATAAATGTAGGCTGCCATACATACCGAGACACATTCGGCTTGTATCAACTGACCAACGACAATTGGGTGACCGAATTAAGCCATCGACATTACCTTTCAGAGCACGGCATTACGACATTCGTAAAATATTGAGCCATAAGGTCTGGAGGCGCCGTATATGAAGAGAATTTTTTCTATCGTCATGCTGAGTTTGATGCTAGCTGCTTGCAGCGAAGAAACCGGAAGCTACGCGATGATTGTCGTAATGAATGACAGTGAGTATGGAGGCACGGAAGAAACGCTCGATGGCTATGAGATGGATAAAATAATAGGGACAATCACAAAGAAAGTTCCTGCTGACGTTTTCCCAGCAAATAATCAATCCAATGTTTTTGAAGCAGGAACGACTGTTTATTCTGTGAAGGGCGAAAACGCGTTTGTTATTGCTGAAGAACCAGACGGCCAAAAGCATTTGATGCAGCGTGCGCCAAGTGCCAATAACAAATAGATTGAAACGGAACAGATACAACTGGACTAGATGAGCGGTTAGTATGCCTGTAGATGTTTGGGAGCAATTGAGCAGCATGTGCTGAAAGTTGCCGGGTTTAAACAAGCGATACCAACATTAAGTACCGCTAACTGATTTACAACGGATGATTGCATAGGGGATATTTGGAGTAATGGATGCGTGGGATCCGTTAAGTTTGAAAGACTATGTAATATGTACAAGGATGGCAAAGACAGAAGAAGAGCCGGTAGCGAAAAAGCCTCTTTTCTTGAATTTCAATTTAAGTAGACATAATATAAATTATCGGAAGTAACGTTTCACTAATTAAGTATACTCATGACAGTGAGACGAAATGGATTTTTTCATAGAAACGAGCCGTTTTTGGCTTTTTTCAAGGATTTCAGCTTTTGTGTGTTTTCTGCGCATGTTTGAACATCTTTTTAATTTTACGTGTTGAATTTGTATGCTGAAGAATTTTTTTATTTCCATAAAAATTCTTCAGCATATTTTGTTTCTACAGATCCAGTTACAACGATTGAAATGAAAATTATCATCTCACGAACTTTATGAAACTTTGATTACACGTCAATCGTCACATCACCAGCAAATTCCATCGGTGTCCGTCCATATCTGCAAATGCTGCACCGTAAAATCCATTCTGTTCCGCCGGCTCACTGAATACGAATCCGCCTGCTTGTTTCACTTTGCCGATCGTCTCATCAAGTTCTTCTTTTGTATCCACTGATATTGAAAACAATGCTTCCGTCGACTGATTGGTATCCGTTAATGCATTGAGCGAATAGCTTTTAAACCGCTCCTCCAAAACCAACATGACATGCACTTGATGAACCCCGACGACCATTCCAACCATTTCATTGCCGGCATGTCCTGGCTCCATGACGTTAAACCCAACCGCACTGAAAAACTCCCGGGATCTCTCTAAATCTTTGACTGGCAGATTGATCCACAATTCCTTCACGATTTCTCACCTGCTTTCTTTATTTAAAGAATCACTTACTTACGGGATAACCGCATTTATTACCTTGATTTTATTCCATTTATCTGAATATTCATACCATAAACACCTCTTTTCACGATTTTCCAATGAAAATACCCCTACAAAACCGCAGTGATTTGCTGTATCTGATAACCATATATACGATTTCAATTCATTCCTTAAACGGTTCCACAGCTTTTACTGACCTTCCCCACTCCTTTGCGTGTCTGAAACCCAGAAACGGTCGCAAAAAGCAGGAGTCATAGGTTAAAATAGATGAAGTGCAATCAACTGAGCTGCAAAGCCGAATGTCCACTTACCCATTAAAGGAGCAATCATTATGAAAAAAGGCACTCTGGTCTACTTAAGGGTCATCAAAGACGAAGACATGGAAAGCATGTACCGCTCATGCCAAGACGAAGAACTCTTGTACATGACAGGCACCCGCACTTCTTTCACATTTGATCAAATCCGTGAAAGCTATAAACGGTTCAGCCAAGATCCGAGCCGCCGCGACTTTGCGATCTGCTCACTTGATTCAGGCGAAACGATCGGAGATCTGGCCATACTGGACATAGACTTGCACAACAAAAAAGCTGGATTCCGGATCGCCTTGCACAGCAAGGATACGTGGAACAAAGGCTATGGCACGGAAGCCACCCAGCTGGCACTGGCTTTTACGTTTGAAGAACTCCAGCTTAACCGCCTGGAATTAGAAGTGTATTCCCATAATGTACGGGGAATAAAAGCATACGAAAAAGCAGGTTTTAAAAAGGAAGGCACATTGCGGCAATCCCTTTTCTGGAATCACCGCTATTCCGATGAAATCCTGATGGGCATGCTTCGGGCAGATTATGACAACCGCAAACAGTTCTAGCACTCTTCGCCAGCAAATATTTTCTTTTAGTATTCTTCGCCACAAGAATTTCCTATCAATTCTTGTGGCGTTTTTTAATTTCTTTTAAATTTTACCGGTATTATACAGAAATACTTATTAATTCTTGTTATACTAAAAGAAAATGGAAATGAGCGATTCTTTTGTCGAAAGCCACGGAAATAAATACAGATCCTCTCTTCTTTTATACAGTTGAACCTTTTGAAAGTACTCATGGACAATCTCTTAACCAGCCGCTCCACCGGCATTCCGAAACCGTGGAATTGCTGTTGGTGCTTGAAGGCACTGTGCACTGTCGTCTAGAAGGAAAAAGCTGCAAAGCTCCTGCTGGCAGCGTACTAGTCATTCCGCCTGGAACCTGGCATGAGCTGAGGTATCCAGCCTCTAAACAGCAAAGCGGATACCGACTGGCTTTTAGTGGGTACACTCTCCTTGCCCCTTCCTTTTCTGACTGGCCCCCTGTTATTCCAATCAGCGACCTGCACACGCTTAAAGCCCTGTTTGTCCGTCTGCAAAAAGAAAAAACGCAGCCGCATGCAGAACAAGCGGTACGTCACTTGATCGGCCTGATACTGGCACTGATCAGCCGATCCATGGAAAACCGCAAGGCGACTGCACTCCATAACCGGGAACATACTATCCAGGAAATCAAACTCTATATGGAAGAAAACCATAGCCGCTCCTTGACGCTCAAGGACATCGCCGGCCGTTTCAACTTGAACAAATATCAGCTGGCTCGCACTTTCCAGCAAGTAACGGGCATCAGCCCCCTTCAATACCTCATCTCTTGCCGTATGGACGCAGCGAGGCAACTTCTCGTCGCCACCGATATGCCGGTTGCTGAAGTGGCCCAGGCGACCGGCTACAAAAGCGCCACTCAATTCCAAGCAGCGTTTAAAAAAGCAGTCGGTAAGACTCCTCGACAATATCGCATCGCCTGTAAAACCGCTGACCGAATCGAGGAAATTAAATAAAAAATGGAATTTCTTTGAAAACTGCTTTATCATAAATAACAAGAAATTATATTTTGGAATTGTACACCAGCGAATTTGCAGATATTATTGGTCATCAGTTTAAATTTTGGAGGAACAAATCAATGAAAAATGATGGCAAAAACAGCGACAACGAAGCGGTCCCAGACCTTTCTTCTTTAAATGGCTTACTCTATAAAGACTTGTTTGATGGCATGATTCAGCAAGCGCCCGTCGGCATGTATATATTAACTGGCTGGTCTTACAGCTATGTCAATCAGCACTTTTGTGAACTCATCGGCTACAGTGAAAAAGAGTTGTTGAACGGGGACGTCACGTTACCGGACCTTGTACATTCGGAAGACCTGCCCATTATCCGGACACGGGTAGTGGCGGATACCGGTTCGCTGGATGCCTATGCGCGTTACCGGCTCCGCGTATACAAACGCAGCGGAGAAATGATGCATGTGGAAGTCCATTCAACCAAGAAAAGGCTCCATGGACAAGACGTCCTGTTTGGAACCGTCATAGACGTCACCGCAGAAATCACAGCTGCCCTGCGTTTAACAGAAAATGAAGAAAGGCTAAATTCCCTGTTCGCTTATAATCCGGATGCGGTCTTCACTTTCGATTTGGAAGGGAATTTTATTACAGCCAATCCAGGATGTGAAACCCTGTCCGGCTATTCAATCCCGGAACTGCTTCAATTGTCTTTTATTCCATTGATTGTTTCAGAAGATTTGCCAGTGGCCCTCCTTCATTTTGGCAACGCCTTGCGCGGAGTTGCCGAAACTTATGAACTCACCATCACCCGTAAAGATGGCGAAAAACGGAACCTCTTGGTGACCAACTTCCCCATGAAGTCGGGTGGACAGATTGTCGGCGCCTATGGCATTGCGAAAGACGTCACCGATGCGGCCAACCATAAGAACCTGTTGGAAGAATTGGTGTTTTTCGATCCATTGACGCGCTTGCCCAACCGCAAATTATTTGAAGACCGGCTGAAACAGGCAATTGAAGCGTCACTTCCCCATGAACCTCAACCGACGGTGCTGTTCTTGAACCTGGATCGCTTCAAATTCATCAACGATTCGTTCGGCCACCGCTTCGGCGATGCGTTTTTGAAAGAAATTGCCCAGCGTCTGTTGGCAACTGTAGACAGCCCGAATACGGTGGGACGGTTTGTCGGAGATGAATTCGCGGTGCTGTTGCCGAATCACGCAAAAGAGCGGGTTTTCCATCTGGCGGAACGCTTGAACGAGTCGTTGGCGGAACCTTTTGAAGTGTTGGGCCATTCCGTGTCCATCTCCGCAAGCGTGGGCATCGCTTTCAGTTGTGGCTCGAAAGAAAGTGTGGAGGGCCTGATCAAGAAAGCGGACACGGCCATGTACTATACCAAAAAACACAAAACCCATAACTACGCGGTTTATTCCGAAGAACTGGATCAACGGTCCGCTTACAAATTGAGCATCGAGCGGGAACTGAAAACGGCCATCGCCAAACAGCAATTGGTTCTCTATTATCAGCCGATCGTCGCGTTGCCCAACACCAAACTGAGCGCAATGGAAGCGTTGATCCGCTGGAACCACCCGGATCTCGGCATGGTGCCTCCTGATCACTTTATTCCCGTATCCGAGGAAAGCGGCCAGATTGTCGCCATCGGCCGTTGGGTCCTCTATAC
The DNA here is from genome assembly GCF_030407825.1 of Planococcus notacanthi. Classification (NCBI taxonomy): domain Bacteria; kingdom Bacillati; phylum Bacillota; class Bacilli; order Caryophanales; family Caryophanaceae; genus Planococcus; species Planococcus notacanthi. The sequence goes on from NZ_JASDCQ010000001.1 coordinate 1,010,714, forward strand.
CGCCTGCCTGCAGAACAAAGCCTGGCAAGATCAGGGACACCCTCCCATCAAAATTTGCGTCAACATTTCCACCATCCAACTGCATCAGCCGAATTTTGTCCAAACGGTCAAATCCGTTTTGGAAGAAACCGGACTGGATGCCAAGTGGCTGGAACTGGAAGTGACGGAAAGCATTTTACTGGAAGAGACGGACTCCTTGAAACAAAGCCTCTGCGCTTTGAAAGAACTGGGCATTTCCTTGTCCATAGATGATTTTGGGACGGGGTACACGTCCCTCAGTTATTTGCGCCAGTTTTCATTTGACCGCATCAAAATCGACCGCAGCTTTATCGAAGACATCAGCAATGAACTAAAAGGCAAAGCGATCACGTCCACTATCATTTCACTGGCGCATCGATTGGGCATGGCAGTGGTGGCTGAAGGCATTGAAGACGAAGCCCAGTTGGCATTCCTGCAAAGCGAACGGTGCAATGAGGGCCAAGGGTATTACTTTAGCCGCCCGCTTCCGGCAGAGCTGCATGATTTGCCTCGTCTGTTCAACCCATCCCGTATTTGAGTGACATTGACGAATCGATCGAACCTCTACATTGCCAGTGATAGAAGAACATGAAAAGATGTCGCACAATTCAAAAGGCAGCCTGCTATTTTTCAGCGGGCTGCCTTTTTTTATGGATTCATTCTTGTTCAGGAAGGCGGGTCACTGTCTTCAACATACGCGTCGATGACTACCGGGATGCGGCTGTTTTTGGCTTTGGCCAATGCGTCTTTCAGTTCAAGCCGTGTCTTTGCCGTGTAGCCTTCCCCTCCGCAGGCGCGTGCGAATGCCGCAAAGTCGATGTTCGCCAACTCAACTTGTGTCGCTTCATTGCCCATTTCTTCCTGTTCGTGTTCGATCAGCTGGATTTTCTGGTTGTTGAAGATGACGAGAATCATCGGCAGCCGGTATTTGACCGCCGTGACAAAATCCTGCATCCCCATCGAAAAACCGCCATCCCCAAGTAAAGATACGACTTGCTTGTCCGGATAGGCGAGTTTGCCGGCAATGGCGCCCGGCAGTCCGCAGCCCATGGTCGCAAGCCACGCCGACACGACAAGCTGCTGGTCCGTCAGCTGCAGGTAACGCGCGCTCCACAACGTGACACTGCCGACGTCCAAAGACACCACCGCGTCCCGCTCCAGGATCTCCTGGACTTCTGCGATGACATGCTGCGGCTGCAGCTGTTCGGTGACTGACGCCATGTCGTCTTGCAGAGTCTTGTGCCACTCGGACCGTTTCTTCTGGTACTTCAAGAGGAAACCTTCATCTTTATCTTTCAGGTTCGCGGTCAGCCAAGCGGCAGCCGGAGCCAATTCCCCGACCAGCCCGACCAACACGGGATAATACTTGCCGATCACTTTTGGGTCGACATCGATTTGGATGGCCGGCACGTCGTCCGGCAAATACTCCCGGTATGGGAACGCGGTGCCTGCCAGTATCAACAGGTCCGCTTCTTTCATGGCCTGTTCCGCCGGTTCTGTGCCGAGCTGCCCCAATTGGCCGAGGTTATGCGGATGGTCGTCCGGAATGATGCCTTTTGCCGGAAACGAAGCGATGAGCGGCGCTTTCAGCTTTTCAGCGAATGCCAGCACTTCGGCTCTGGCATGGGCTGCGCCTTTTCCTGCCAGGATAACCGGTTTCTTGGATGCCCTCAATAAGCGCAGCGCATCCTGCAGGTCTTCTTCATGGGCTCGTATGGTCGGCGTGGCATATGCGGAAGACGTCAGCACTTTGTCGCGTTTGATTTTGGTGCCGAACAAGTCATCAGAGACGATCAGCACCGCCGGCCCTTTTTCAGCGTAAGCGGTCCGGATCGCTTGATTCAGCATGTCCGGCAGCTGTTCCGCGTTTTGGACGCGGCGGTTGTAGACGGCGACTTCTTCAAACAGCGATTCCATTTTCAGTTCCTGGAAACTGTCGGTGCCGACGAGGTCGCTGCTGACTTGCCCGACAATCGCCAGCACCGGTGTTTTGTCTTTTTGGGCGTCGTACAGGCCGTTTTGCAGATGCACCGCTCCGGGACCTGCAATGGACAGGCAAACACCGATTTTGCCGGTTAATTTCGAATACGCGGACGCCGCAAGCGCTCCGGTTTCTTCGTGCCGGATCTGGATAAAGCGGATGGCTTCTTCTTTTCGCAGCTCTTCCATAAATTCATTGATGGAGTCTCCCGGCATCCCGTAGATGTGGTCGACATCCCAGTCCTTCAGCAACTCAACGACGTAGCTTCCTGCTGTCCTGTCAAACATGGACATCCCTCGCTTTCAACAATTGGGGCGCAACCCCTTTTCTCTTGCACATACCTCTAGCCGGGGAGAGTTAAACGTCAGGCATGAAAAAAGCGCACCCTTTGCCACTTGCCAGCAATGGAGCGCTTGGACTTATTTCGAGTTGCCGGAATCATTGCGGTAAAAACGTTCTTCGCTTTTTTTTCTCCACCCAGCTCCAGAATATGAAAAGGGCTGCCGCAATCGCCACGACCAGTAACGAAGCGTAAAAGACGAAGTCGAAATCCATTTCCCGGACGATGACTTCGTCGACTCCGGCAAGATTGAATTGGCTGTAAGTGATGCTGTCATAGCCGATCCACCAATAAGCCAAAGGCAAACCGAGGACCAAACCGCCAAACAAGGAACCAAAAAACTTCTTCATGTGCAGCCTCCCTCTCTTTTCCGTTCATTCCACCGGTTCGGGCGGATAGGCCGGATAACGGTAGATGTGTTTGAATTTCCCGCTTTTCGGATGAGCCTGAGGCATTTCCTTGGCGAGAGTCACACGGACGTGAATTCCCTGTTGTTGAAAAAACGCCTGCAGTTTCTCGTCAGCTTCGTGAAATGCCTGTTCCGGGTCCTGTGCCTGCAGGCGGAGTTCAAGGGTGTCTTCATTCCGCTGGATCAATTGGAAGCGCTCGATGGCCTTAACCTTCGATAGCACGGACTGCAAGGCGAGCGGTGCGATACGCTGGCCACCGGAAAATGGCAAAATGTCATCGGTGCGCCCTTCTAGTTCAATCCACCGCGTTTTTTTGCCGCACGGGCATGGGTCGCTATGAATAATGGCACGGTCCGTCAGTACGTAGCGGATGAATGGCTGCGTCAAATTGAATAAATTGGTGATCAGCAGCTGTTCCGCTTGCTGCCCGTCAGCGACCGGACGGAATTCCGCGTCCACCGCTTCTACGATCAGCCAGTCTTCGTTGAGGTGGTAGCGCCCTTCCCGGCATTCACAGGCGATGGTGCCCGCTTCCGTAGAGGCATAAGTCGATTGGACGGTGCAGCCGAACGCTTCGCTGAGCTCTCTGCGCAATTCGTCGCTCAAGTGTTCACCGCCCGCCATGATCAGTACCGGAGAGATGGCCAGCTTGCCGCTCCGCTGTTCCGGCAGCAGCAACTCCAGTGCCGTCGGGTAGCCGCCGAGAAGCGCGGGCTGGAACGCATTCAGCTGGCGGACGATGCTGTCGGTGTCTTGCCGCACATCTATGATGATCTGGTCTTTTTTCCAAGGCATGCGCCGCTGATTCATGCGGACGGTGCCGTTGCCGAGGTAAAAGCCCCCGTCGACAAACAATCCGGCTGTGCGCTTGCCGTTCTTCAGGAATGCCTTCAAATCTTCCCGCTTGGCGACCGCTCGCAGCACCGCAAGCGCCGAGACAACATTCATCGTGGTCTTGTCATACAAGACAATCGCCGGATGCCCCGTAGAACCGGACGTCGTATTGACCAAGTAGCGGCCGTTCAGTTTCCGTCCGATGTTGTCCGGGTTTTCCATAAAACGTTCCACATCCTGCTTGGAGACGGAGCGGTCGGTGAGCCAATCATCGAAATTCGCCATCAGATCTTTCTTGTGGGTAACAGGCAAGTCAGATAACTGAATCGGTCCGCTGATTGGCAAGAGCCGTTTTGCAAAATACGGACTGTGCTGTCTGGCGTGCTGCACCAGATGCATCAGGCGCTCTTGCTGCAGGTGATGGAGCTGTTCTTGAGTGAACGCCCGTGCGCTGTGCGTCAGACGGAGTGCTTTGAGTAATCCCATGCTTTTCATGCCGCTTCACCTCTTAGGACACTGAATTTTCTTACTTCCAGTTTACCACGCAGAACCAGTCCAGCGGCAAACGGTTTCAGCTACTTCGCGGCATCTCGGTCGTTCTGTTTTTTCCCCATCCAAGCACCCACTGCGACAATGCCGAGCATGACCGACCAGAAGATTATTGTCCACGGCAAGGAATGCGGGAAATCGTGCGGCAGTATCCCGATCTTTTCATGGGACAAGGTCAATACACCCAATTTCACGCCGACCCAGCCGACGACAACGAAGGCTGCGGTTTCAAGCTGCGGATAGCGTTCCAACAGCTGGACAAACTTATGGGCCGCAAAGCGCATGATGATGACCCCGATCAAGCCTCCCGCGATCATGACGGTAAATTGACCGCCATTGATGCCGCCGATGGTGAAATCCCCCCAAGGAGGGAGCGTTAGAGCCAACGCCACAGCCGCCAGCATTGAATCCACCGCGAACGCGATGTCTGCAACCTCAATCTTCAAGACTGTGGTCCAGAACCCTGATCGGCTGCGGGGTTTTTCAACCACCGGCCCAAGCCCCGGCTGTTGCCGCTGATCGTAAATGTGCTTGGCCGCGATGAACAACAGGTACAGCGCGCCGAGTGCCTGGATCTGCCAGACATTGACGAGCAGCGTAATCGCAAAAAGCGCCAGGAACCGAAACAGGAACGCCACCGACAACCCATAAAACAAGGCTTTTTTCTGTTGCGCTTTCGGCAAGTGTTTGACCATAACCGCCATGACCACTGCATTGTCTGCCGCAAGCAATCCTTCCAGACCCACCAGCACCAACAGAATCCACGCATATTGCAGGACCATCACTTCCATTGCAGTTTCCTCCTTCTTTTCAAACAAAAAAGACCCATGCCTAAATAATTAGGCAAAGGTCTCGCTGAGCATTCGTATCTGCCATCACAACCGATGATGACGCATCATCATGTCCTGACGATTGTGAAAGAGGTTTTCCTCCAGCTACTCCCCCTTGGCTGTGGGGCAAGCATATAGGTGGTGCTTGTACAAATCTGTTGCATCTTTTGGTACCCGTCACTGTTTGTTGGCATTCAGCTCTTTAATAAGTTTATACCACCATTGTGGAGCTTACTAAACAGAAAAACGGTTGCTTGCGAAAGAAATTTGAAAAAAAGTGAAGATAGAAAGAAGGTAAATCCTGCGCAAACTGCACATTTCAGCAACACCGATCCAATTATTAGAATATGTCTGCCTTTTCCTTTACCATCAATGATAAACATACTTTAAGAGGAGGGTTATGGAATGGGTAAAGAAATGAAAAACGAAACGTCAGCAGTAAAACAGGCTGTATCAAAACATACACGACAGGACATTGATGGATTTCAGCTAATTGATTTTGGGGAGTCCACTGGATTTGCCTGTGATGTCCAAACAGGAATCTGCGGACCGATTGACCAAAATAAGGAGGATGAAAAATGAAGATAACGATCTGGTCAGACTTTGTATGCCCGTTCTGCTTTATTGGCGAAGCCCATCTGAACGGAGCATTGGAGAAATTTGAACATGCGGATGACGTCAGCATTGAATACAAAAGCTTTCAGCTGATGCCGGATGGAGAGTATGTGTCCGGAAAGGATTATGTCGAGACTTTAGCGAATATGAAAGGCATGCCTTTAGCACAGGCTGAAGCTATGCTTAAACAAGTAGCAAATTCGGCAACCCGCTCAGGAGTTGATATAAATTACGACATAGCGAAATTGGCTAACACTTTTGACGCACATCGGATTTTCCAATATGCAAAAGAACAGGGAAAAGGAAATGAATTCTTCCAGCGTTCCTACGTAGCGCATTTCACAGAAGGCGAAATTTTGAGCGATACCGAAACCATCGTCCGTCTGGCAGAAGAAGTCGGTCTTGACGGCGCTGAAGTTTATAAAATCGTGGAAAATCAAACGAACGCTGAAAAAGTGGAGCAGGATATTTCTGAGGCGCGTGCAGTCGGTGTGCAAGGTGTCCCTTTCTTCGTAATCGACAATAAATACGCGGTTTCCGGTGCGCAGCCGGTTGAAGCATTCAGCCAAGTTTTAAATCAGGTATGGGAAGAAGAATATGCGAAAAAGTAAGCAAGTAAATAGAACGGCCTAAAAAATGCCCTTTCAGCTCATTCCGGCTGAAAGGGCATCATTTGTTTAAAATATGTAATCGGTTCCTATTAAAAACCGTACTCCTCGCTCCATTTTCATTTTATTTGGAATGGCAAAACTATTACCAAATCGATTCGGCCCATTCTGGATGATCAATAAACGGATTGCGGTTACCTTGGATGTTTTCGACTTTTTCGTTGCGCTGCTGTTCCCAAGTGCTGACAGGATCCTGCGCGTGCCATTCCTGCAATACGGAAATTTTGCCGTGGTAAGGCGTTGAACCATTATTCACAGAGTCGTTCAATTCCAAGTCCACCGCATCGCCTGGCTCATAGCGGACTGCCATGTAAAACAGCATACGGGCCACGTCGCCTTTTACGTCATCCGGTGGCTCCCAAGAAGTAGCTGTGCGCAAGCAACCATCGCAGCCGCTTACTGCTGTGCCCCCGTAATCAAAGTCCAGGTTGCCGCGCAATCCGTTCACTTGTACATCAGTCGGGCGCAAATGATGGATATCGGTACCTGCCCCCATCGCCGTTCCAAAACTGCCATGAGATTTCGCCCATGTGTGCTCACGGTTCCAGTCGCCGACATTGCCGCCGTTCAAAGATTTTGAACGCGACTCACCGTTATACAACAAGAGGACATTGTTCGGGTTGTTCGGGTCTTCATCTGTCATTTTCAATGCGTCCCACACTTGTGAATAGCTGAGTTGACGGTGGTTATCGATGATTTCATGGAGTTCCGCTTTTAACGCCGTCCCCTGCAAACCATTCGCTGCTTCATAATAATCATCTGTGGCAGTAGCTTCTGCAGACACGGACACTGAAAATGACTGTGTGACGCTTTGATTGCCATCGCTTGCAGTCACGCCGACGATATGAGAACCTTCCGGCAAGCTAAGTGTCAACGTCGATTCGGTTATCGTCCCTTTAGTCGATGAGAATGAAAGACTTTGTCCTTCAGGATCGGAGAAATATTCAGTCAGGTCATACTGTAAGCTATCACCTGTACTCAATTGTTCGCCAGCAAAAACCTTCGTTGTTGCGGGAGCCTTATTTTCCTTTGGCGGAACTGGTGTTTCACCATACTTATTCATCGTATGGTTCCCCAGGTGCTCAAATGTATTAATAGGATACGCAATCCATTCAGTCGAAGGATCGAATGCATCATCCATTGCACTGTCGCCAGCCTGAATATCCGGATTGCGGACCAGCGTGACATCTTTCGCGTATTCAATGCGCGCGCCTACTTGGCCAATCGAATCGATAGGTGCCCCGTCTTTTTCCAGTACTAATGCATCATCTCCGTTAAAATTGATAACACTGGTATTTGGTAGATTTCCTTTGCTCTGGATTACCAAGTCTGCATCGCTATGATAAAGGACTAGCGTTTCACCGCTTGGAACAGTACCGGATAGCGCCATTTCACTTTTCACTGATGTGCTGCCATTTGCATACAACGCTACTGAATAAGGGCTCAACTCTATTGAAGCGCCTGTCCCGTTGTAAATTTCGATTGCTTTGTTCAAGCTGCTGCCCTCAATGTATTCCGAAATAAAAAGATCACTTGCTGGTGTAGCTGCTTGAACCATCATTTGTGAACCAGGCAACCACAGGCTCGCAACTAAACCTACCGATAATAGTGCCTTTGCTGATTTGTTCCATATTCTTTTGTCCATCGTATTGTCGTCCTCCTCTTTTCTGTATAATTGTTTCTGTTTGCCCGTTAGTTTTGTTTATCTGACTTTCTCCAATGAGTTTTGTAAATTATTAGTATTTTGTTAATTTAATTTACATTTTTTTCTATTCTCTTCTTAAACTTTACCGAACGCTTTTCTCCTCGTCAACGTTATTTACGAAAAATTACATAAAATTAATAAAACGTAAAAAACCCGGAAAAATTATTTGGGTGCCAGGCACAAAATAATTTCAAATGGAATTAAATTGAATGGAAAAACCACGAGAACTTCTATAGGATAATGAATAAGCAAACAATTCAAACTAATAAGTGCTAATTTATTTTATAAAGTGAATTTTTGAAAGCCAAGGATGGTGGTTATTATAAAGAGGGAGATGCTCTTTATGAGTCTTAAATGGTTGGAATGGGCCAAGCGCATCCAGTCGCTTTCCCAATCGGGGCTGACTTTTTCGAAAGATGTCTTCGATTTAGAGCGATTTGAAGAATTGAGGCAAATCAGCGTGGAGATCATGGAGGAACATACAGGCGTAGAAATGCAAAAAATCAAAGATCTGTTTGCTGCTGAAAAAGGCTACCAGACGCCCAAAATGGACGTGCGGGGAGCAGTCTTCCACCAAGGGAAAATTCTCATGGTGAGGGAAAACATCGACAATAAGTGGTCTTTGCCCGGGGGTTTTTGTGACGTCGGCTTGTCGCCTGCTGAAAATATTGCCAAAGAAATCCAAGAGGAATCGGGCTTCGTTGTGGTTCCGACAAAAATGCTGGCCCTATTGGATATGAACAAGCATCCCCACCCCCCTCAGCCCTTTCACTATTACAAGCTCTTTATTCAATGTGAAATCGTGGGTGGCGAAGCGACGAATGGGGTAGAAACAAAGGGCGTGGAATTCTTTCCTGAAGACGGTTTGCCCGAATTGTCAGTGAACCGAAATGTGGAATCACAGCTTCAACTGCTCTTCGAATTTGAACGAAACCCGACAAAGCCAACTGTATTTGATTAAAGAAATAATGCATAATAAATAAACATTTACCCATTAGAATCTCGAACATGACCGCCAAGTAAACTGTACAAGCTTCGAAAAAAACCGAAAGAAAAGTTCCAAGAATTAGCAAAGACTGAGATTCTTGATTAAACAAGGATTTCAGTCTTTTATATATAGATTATGTAAAGTTAGTCATTTTTATGCTAATATGCGGACAGTAAAAACGGAACTATTTGGAATCAACTATTGAAATTCGTTGTTTGATCTCTTTAATGGACAGGTACAAAGTGTAATTCCCATAATCGAGAATGGCATTCAAGAGAAGATTTAATTGTTCTTGAGAAGCCAATTTTATTTTTAAGTGGTAGCAGCCTTCCCCCGATACCCGGTGCGCTTCAACCACCTCTTGTCGTTCGTTGATAAAGTCGTTGAACTTCTCATGGTTGGTTGTTTTCATGTAAATGATCATGAATGCCGTATAAGAAAATCCCAGCTTCATTTCATCAATTATCAGCGAATAAGCTTTGATGACTCCATTGTCCTCCAGTTTTTTGATGCGGTTGCCTACTGCCTGTCCTGTCATATGGATTCTTTCGCCCAAGTCTTTCCATTGAATCCGTGAGTTCTCTGACAGTAAGCGGAGGATTTGAAAATCAATATTGTTGAGTTCCATAGTCGATTCCTTTCATGGTGAAATGATATAAGGCCAAAGTAATTCATCAGCCTATCGATAATAATATAGATTCTGTATATGATGAACATGTAGGAAAAACGATGAACGGGGTGGAAAAATGAGCACAGCATTAATACTTGTCGATATTCAAAAAGACTATTTTCCAAATGGAAAGATGGAGTTGAGCAATCCTGAAAGCGCAGCTGCCAATGCGGCTAAAATTCTGGAATGGTTCAGAGAAAACCAGAAAGAAAACATTATTCATGTTCAGCATATAGCAAGTTCCCCTGCAATGGGCTTCTTTCTTCCAGAGACAGAAGGCATTGACATCCATGAAGCGGTTCAGCCGTTGGAACACGAAAGGGTTATTGTTAAACATTTCGCGAACAGCTTTCTGCAAACAGAATTGGAAAGCCAATTAAAAGAAAAAGGCATAACCAAAATCGTCGTAGCCGGAATGATGACACATATGTGCATCGACGCAACGGTCCGTGCGGCTGTCGATTTGGGCTATGAAACAACGTTGATTGAAGATGCTTGCGCAACAAAAGAGTTGGCATATCAAGATAAAGTCGTTTCAGCTAAAGAGGTTCATTATGCGTTTGTCGGTGCACTCCAAGGGATGTATGCGGAAGTTCACTCGACTGAAGCATTTCTGCAACAGGCAGCCACAACTTGATTAATCGGCTGCTTTCAATATAGATGGAAACTCATTTTTCTACAAGTTTCCATCTTTTCATTCCTGAGCGGCCACATTTCACGATTCATGCAAAAAGAGAGAAGATGGGCTCCAATAGCCTCTTCTCTCTTTTTGTTGTTAAACAGCGTCGATCATGTTCACTATTTTCTTCCTAAATCGAACCCGGTTTAGTTAAGAAATAAAAACACTCGTTTATTGTCATCCTTGTTAGAGGATTGACTAACAGCATTGGAATAATCGATCCATTTCACTTTTTTGCATCGAATGCTTATTTTTTCATTCAGTTCTGTTTCAATGTCATTCATTGATTGAAGCAGTTGGTCATAAGACAAATTGAAGCGTTTTGCTGCCAAATCGTAAGGGGAATGCTGCACCAAAAGCTGTCGGAATTCATCGGCTGTATTGGCCTTTTGAGCCAAACTGTCTTCTGAATCAATCACGAATTGATAGAGGCGCCTCTTTTTTTCTGAGAGTTTCGCTACCTCACTTCTCAATAAAAATTCCATTAACCGTTCGTTCACTTCCCACACCTCCTTGATCCGCTTCCCTATAGATTCAATCGCAACTCCAGGATTATCTAGGATTACCAGCTGGATTTTTTTACCCCTGGAATCTGCCCTTTATGCGCAAGTTCCCGAAAAGCGATGCGGGACAAGCCAAACTTCCGCATGTAGCCCCTGGGTCTCCCCGTTAAAGCACAGCGGTTGTTCAGACGGGTTGCTGCAGAGTCTTTCGGCAATTTGTTTAAACCTTCGTAATCCCCTTGTTCCTTCAATTGTTTCCGCAGTTCTGCATAGTGCATGACGAGTTTGCGTTGTTTATTATTTTTCGCTACCTTAGATTTTTTAGCCATTTGGTTTCCTCCTTCATCTTACCAAAAATACAGATGATGTGTAGCCGGCTAGCGAACTTATTTGGTTTCCCGGTGCAACGTCACTTTCTTGAGGCGCGGGCTGTATTTCTTCATTTCAAGGCGTTCGGGGTTGGTGCGCTTGTTTTTAGTCGTTATGTAATTGCGGTCACCGGTTTCAGTGCAGGCTAATGTAATATTGACTCTCATTTTTCATTCCTCCAATCCATAATCTTCAAGTTAAAAAGCGGGCAACGGATCAAAAAAACTTATCCAATCCTGTCTTATTTCTTCTTCCGTAAGCAGACAAGCCGTCAAGGAGTCCGTAATTGCCTGTTGGTCCATCCTGATGCCGATCAAGACTAATTCCGTCATCTTCACTCCGTACTCTTCATCCCAGGCCCCAGCGCTTTCAATGCTTAAGGAAGGACCTGACTGTGAAAGTAAAACAGCAGCCTCGCTGCGTGTAGAAATCCATAAAAATCCTTTGGCGCGAATGACTTCAATCGGCCATTCCCTGATCCAGTTCATCAATCGTTCTGGATGGAAAGGTTGTTGGCTTCTGAAGACAAACGATGCAATTCCATATTCCTCCGTCTCTGGGACATGTTCTTCATTCAATTCCTTAATCCACCCTGCCCCTTGACTGGCCGATTCAAAATCAAATAACTTGGTATTCAGCACTTCGGCCAATTCGAGTTCTGCATGTATGGTTTGCACAATTTTTGCCGCGGGATTGAGGGTTTTCAGGACTGTGTTCAGTTCTTCTGCTTTCTGTTCCGGAACCAAGTCTGTCTTATTTAAAATCAGCACATTGGCGAATTCGATTTGGTCAATCAGCAGATCGGCAATTTCCCGTTCATCGTCTTCCGTTGCGGCTTCTTTTCGGTCAAGCAAAGTTTCACCTGAAGCGAAATCCTGCCAGAACCTGTTAGCATCAACCACTGTCACCAACGTGTCCAACCTGCAGATCTCCGACAAATCGATGCCAATGGTCGCGTCCGCATACGTAAAGGTTTGGGCAACCGGAACCGGTTCACTGATTCCAGAAGATTCGATGACAATGTACTCAATGTCTCCCAGCTTCACCAGTTTCTCGACTTCCATGATCAGATCTTCCCGAAGCGTGCAGCAAATACAGCCATTCTGCATTTCCACTAATTTTTCATCTGTACGGGAAAACCCTCCCTGTTTCACTAATGAAGCATCAATATTTACTTCGCTCATATCATTCACGATCACAGCCACCTTCAACCCATCACGATTGTGCAGGATATGATTCAGCAAGGTAGTTTTTCCTGAGCCTAAAAAACCACTCAATACAGTTATCGGTATTTTGTTCTCCATTTATCCATCCCTTTCATCATGAAATGCTAAAAGTTCAACCTTTAAATAGTAATGGTTACGATTTAAATCATATCTCTTTGATATAAATAATTCAAGTACTTTTTCAAAAAAAGAAAAAAGAGGAAAAGCTACGGTGCTGTCCGCTGCTTTTCCTCTTGAAATTATAAGCAAGGCAATTCGAGATTGCCGGTACTCATTCCTGTTGATCAGTATGCTTATATGGCAGGTTCAGCCGAATCGTTCATCCAGGCACATCGGAAATCGTAATTCGGTTTCTTCCTTCGGATTTTGAATTATACAATGCTTGATCCGCCTTCTGAAAAAGTTCAGCCATTGATCGGGTTTGTGTCGGAAATTCCGAGATTCCGATTGAAACCGTGACAGTTTTGTCGGGAATTAATGAGGTCTTTTCGATTTTTCTCCGAATCTGTTCCGCTGTTTGATAGGCTGCTAAACGATTGGTTTCCGGTAGAAGAAGGACAAACTCTTCTCCTCCATAGCGGAAACAATAATCTTCTGGCCGGATGATTTCTTGAACAACGGCTGCCAGCTCTTTTAAGGTCTCATCCCCTTTTTGATGGCCATAGGAGTCATTGATCGACTTAAAGTAGTCAATGTCCAAGACAAGCAAAGAGAAAATCCGGTCCTCGCTGGACCATTCAGTCAGCACTTCATCCAATTTTCTTCGATTGGGTAACCCGGTCAGCGTGTCTGTTAGGGCAGACTCCGTGAGCCGTTGGTTATTCCTTTCGAGTGTTTCAAAAGCAACAGCGACACTTTTCGTCAGCAGATCGGCCTCCCGGTTCCAATGAGGCTTTATCAGCGTTTCTTTAAGCGGCTGGGACACGGTCTTCCCTTCTGCTAATTGGTCCACCAAATTGCCTAAATAAGTAAAAGGGGCAGCCAATTTTCGCGCAATAAATACCGAAAGCAACAGGAGGAATAAAGACGGCAATAACATGTTTTTGAGCATTTGCAGCAATTGTTCAATTAACGAAGACTGCAAAAATGAATAAGGAGTTTGCTGAACGATGCCCCATCCCGGTTCGGAAACATGGCTATAAGCAGCAAGCATAGGAACTCCTTTTGTATTGGTTACGTGCTCCATGCCGCTCTTTCCTTGTGTTAATTTGCGGACAACTGGATTTTCATAAACGCTTTCTCCGATTAAGTTGCGCTCAGGGTGAAACAGCAAGGTTCCTTTTGGTCCCACTACAAAGTAGTAAGAGCCATTTTGCTCCACGGCATCATTTCCAAGCAATTGATTCAACACATTTTCTTCCTGAAGAAAGATTGAACCGCCAATCATTCCCCTGTATGTACCATCTTTCGAGTAAATAGGCTGACTCATCAACAGGATCAACCGGTTGGATAACCCTGTATAAGGGCTAGTCAGACTGGGCTCTCTTGCATCTAAGGCATCTTTTGACAGCCCAGGCGCAATGGTTTCTCCTTTTATTCCAATACTGACTGGACTAATCGCTCGAATCACACCCGTTTCGTCTATCCAGGAAAGGGAATTGAAATAACCGCTGCTCACCCGCAGAAGTTCTAAGCTTTCGTGAATCTCTTCATCGCTCAAATTTTCATTCGCTTCCAAAAAACGGACGGTGGTTTCCAAATTGGTTCTCATGGAACCAAACAAGGATTCCACGGATTGGCTCATTTTTTCAGCTTTGGAATAATTTAAAGAAAGATAGGTATCAGTCAAAGACTCCTTGTCGGACTGATAGGACGAAATTGTAAGAATCAGTAAGGTTAGTACAACTGAAGCAGCAACAAGAGAGGTAAATAGTGTAGCCAAGTTCACTTTTCGTGAATTGAATAGATTCTTCATTCAGGTATTCCCTCCAAGAGCTTTGTTAAAAATCACTCCTACCATTATATCGGTTCCAGCAGTCCAATCATACTATTAAAAGTAAAATAAATGGAAATAGTTAAAGTTAATGGCAATATGAAATACAATCGGTCTGACTCGTCAATAAAATAAAAAACAGGAGCGTAAGAAAATTCATCCGCTCCTGTTTTAATTCTGCTTATTTTCTTGTCTGAATAACTCTATTTTTATTCGCAGCAATTCTTTGCTTGTCTTAAGTTGAAATTCGGAAAGTTTGGCTAACAAAAGTCTCCTGCTTAAAATTTCACCGGAAGAGAGGACAGGCTTTGAGCGGCTAGCTTAAATTTCCAGCTCACGTCCTCCCGCGGAATGCTAAGCTGCAGGTTTGGCATGCGCTTAAACAGTGTCGCAAATGCAATAGTTCCTTCCACGCGGGCGAGAGGTGCACCTAAACACATATGGACGCCTTGACCAAAAGCAAGATGGCGCTTAATGGTGCGCGTAACATCCAGTTCTTCTGCACGTTCAAACTGTTGCTCATCGCGGTTTGCTGCTTTCAGTAAAGGAAAAATCATGTCTCCTTTTTTAATCTGCTGCCCTTTAAGCTCGAGATCTTTAAGAGCATACCGGGGTCCTGCAGTTGTTGAAGGGCCATGGTAACGCAATAATTCCTCCACCGCCCCTGGTATCAGGTTTGGATCTGCCTTCAGCATCTCCAATTGCTCGGGATGGTCCAGCAACAGTAAGGTGCCGGTAGAAATTAAGGTCGAAGTGGTCTCATGGCCCGCAAAAATCATCAGTTGAACCAGCGAGATCAACTCTTCTTCATCGAGGCGGTCTCCCTGCTCTTCAATTGAGATTAATTGGCTGATCAAATCATCGGAAGGTTGCTTCCGTTTGTCTGCCGTAAGCTGTTTGATGTAATCGCCGAAGTCTTTTAAGTTTTCAGCAGTTTTTGGATCAACCGTCCCTACACCAAGACCGTTTGCAATTCCCTCCGACCATTTATGGATTAATGAATGATCTGATTTAGGGACGCCGATCATATCCGAAATAACATTAATCGGCAAAAGATTGGCATAATTCTTTACCAAGTCCATTTCTCCCTGATCTTGTACCTGATCCAGTAATTCATCTGCCAATTCTTGAATACGCGGACGCAGCCCCTCCATGTACCTCGGTGTGAACGCTTTGGAGACGAGTGTGCGCAACCGTCTATGGTCCGGCTGGTCAATAGCGTTTAAGGAATTCGTTAAGAACATATCAGAACCGGTCGAATCGGAACTTCCGGTTAACGATTGCTTAATCGTACTGTTCTTATCAATGGACGTGGGATCCACGCAGAAGTGTTCTTGATCTTTGAGCACTTTCAGTGCTTCTTCCATGTGCGTAACAACCCAAGCTTTGTTGTTCGTTTCTCCCATTGGAAACGGCAACTGTACAACGGATCCAGTTTGTCTGATCTGTTCAAATACCACAAATGGATTCTCTCTGCTCTTTCCGCTGAGCAAGCCGACTATCGCTTGCTCAGGTGTAACGTGATTTGAATCGTTCATAAATATTCCGCTCCTTCTCAAAATAGTATAGTGAAGAATTAGCTGTATGAATCACTCAAAGGAATTGGTGTATGTAGGATAATGTAATCGACTCAGTGCATTGCTCATCGTGTTCTTCTAAAAGTGGACACGACATACTGCTGCACGATCGATGTATCTCTTTTCTCCATCAAACTCATATTGTATCGATGGCTATGTGAACTTACTCACTGCACTCGCAGCTTTTTTAAAACCTGGCGTAATCATTTTTTTCATATGTATAGACTTCATCAGCGTAACTGCTGTCGTTATTGGTTTCCATTGATGAGTTCATAACAAGCGAATTCTTCTCATATAAGATTTTCCCAATTAATCAATCGATTGACGGAAAATTGGTATACTCCAATAATAACGAAATAGATGATTAAAAGTTTCCAAAGATCAGCATAAATACGGGCAAATGCTTGAAAAGTACGCTTACTCAGGCATAAATAGACAATAAAAAACCAAAAGTGGAAGAAATCTTTTCCGCTCCTGGTTTTTTCAGCAAATCACATATTGACCTGAATAACGCTTATTTTTTATTCAATGCTATTTTCTGCTTATGTCCCGTCAGTCCGAAAAAGGCAAGCATGCCAAGGACGGACGTGCCGAACAGGATCGCACCCATCGGAACAGCCGATGTTTCGTTGATGCCGACTAGAGGCGATACGATGGAACCGATAACCAACGGCAGCATGCCCACGACCGCACTGGCGCTCCCTGCCCGATGGCCCTGGCCTTTCATAGCCAAAGTGAACGAACTGGTGAAGATCATGCCGATTGCGATCATGTAAATGAAAATCGACGTAACCAGTGAAGCAAGCGGTCCTTCAATGATTGTCATAACCAGAAGCACCAAAGTTGCAGTAAATGCGACAACGACTGCTCCCTGCAAAAGCCGATGCTCGGAAACGATGCCGCCGAACTTGCCGATGATAAAGCTCCCGATGATCATCGCGATTCCGTTGATCCCAAACAGTACGCTGAAAGTTTGGGGCGAAACGCCGTAAATCTCCTGATAGACAAAAGGTGTTCCAGCAACGTAAGCGAAACTGCCGCCGTGGACTAAGCCGACCACGAGGGCATAGCCGATAAACGGGCGCTCCTTAAACAGGCTGCCCATCGTCCGGATGGAATGCCCGATGGAGCTTGGCATCCGGTCTTCCGGAGGCAATGTTTCCGGCAGCCGGAAGATGACCACAACCACCATAATGACACCGAGCAAGCCGAGAAAATAAAAGATGGTTTCCCAACCGGCAAACGGCAAAGCCAGAATGCCGCCGCCCGCAATTGGTGCGGCCATGGGAGCGACTGCGTTAATAACCATCAGCAGCGCAAAGAATTTCGTCAGTTCACGGCCGGTAAAGACATCACTGACTACCGCTCTTGAAAGGACCACCCCGCCTGACGCGGTAAACCCTTGAATAAATCGTGCAGCAATCAGCATTTCGATGTTCGGGGCCACTGCGCAGAGTACTGACGACAGCGCAAACAAGATCACCGAGATGATCAATGGTTTGCGCCGGCCGACCGCATCACTGAATGGTCCGACAACGATTTGTCCGGCGGCGAGTCCGATCAGACAAGCCGTCAAGCTGAGCTGGACAAGCGAAACATGTGCGTCCAGTTCATTTGCGATGGCCGGAAAAGCGGGGAGGTACATATCGATATTCAGCGGCGCTAGAATGCCCAGCATACTGAGGATCAAGGCAAGTCCGAGCCGCTTTTTTCCTGTGGGGTTTTGCAACATATTCAGATAACACCTTTCGCTTCTAGTTAAATCCTTATTAACTATACAATATTCAGCCCGCAGGTGTAACAGGTGCTGCAAAACAATAGCTTTAATTGCTCATTTTTTTCCGCCATTTTAAGATAAAGATTCGTCATAAACTGAAAAGACCTATTGTTTTTTAAAAGTAGGCATTTCCACTGCCAATAGTGCATCTTCTTCAATACTGGCGAAATACAGCATGCCACGCGACTCCGCCACTCCGGTCACGGCTTGATAATCCACTGACGAACTCTGCAGGTCGAGCAGGCAGTTTCCCTGTTCATCAAAAAGCATGGCCCAAGCTGTTTTTGCGGCTTTTGGCTGCAGGCTTTCAGGGACTCGCCACAGAAGCTTGCGCAACAACGCAGGCGCAGTGCCCAAACGGTCCAAAACAGCATTGCGGTTCGTCATCATAGCCACCCAGAACATGCCGTTCCCGATACGGGAGACATTATCCGGAAAGCCCGGCAAATTAGCGGCCAGGATTTCCCGTTTTCCGGTAAGCGCTCCACGTATCCATAGCCGGTTGAGCCGGTAGCCGTCCGTTTCCGCAAAGATCACTGCTTGTTCGTCAGTAGTCAGCGTGATGCCATTGGCGAAATGCAAGCCTTCGAGAACGATTTCCACGCATCCATCAGGATCCCGCCTGAATAGCCGCCCGGACGGACGGTGTTCCATCAAGGCGCCCCTATACTGCTCGAAGTCATAGCGGCTGCTGGATTCCGTGAACCAAATCGTGCCATTCTTTTCGGCTGTGGCATTGGAACAAAAACGGAGAGGAAACCCGTTGACATAGTGGACCAGTGTTTCAATCTCGCCCGTCTCTATATTTAATCGAAGCAATCCCTTGTGTGCGTCGCATATGAGCAAACCCCCATCCGCCAACAGTTCCAGACCTAAGGGATGGCCGCCGGTATCGCCAATGGTTTCTTCAAGATGCCGTTCCGGATCGATACGCAAAATGCGCCCATCTTTTACACCGCAAAGGATACGGCCTTGTTCGTCAATGACGACATCTTCCGGACCAAAGCCGCTGAGCGGAATGCGCCAGGCATGCGGAAAAGGTGTCCGACTGGATTTTTGTGCAGCACGCGGTGGAGCCGGAGGCAGTTTCCGGCGCACAGGCTCAAGAGCTGGTTTTGGTTCGGGTTTGATTTGCGGAAGCGTCGCCCTGCCGGCTTTGGCAAATACATAGGATCCGGCAACCGGGTAAGCATGCATCGCTGCACAGTATATTACTTGTTCTTCGTGTGTCGCCAAAAAAGCGGTTGAACAGAGCGCTTTTTGAAATGCGGTGGCATCAGCCGCACCAAGAACCAGCACTGCTTCATACTCCTGGCGTTCCTTTTGGGCAGGTTCAAAAAGTTGATAACGGACTTCTGAAAATCCGGATACTGCATTGAGTGAAGGTGCCAGACTCTTGGTAAGATATGACCGGAAATCCTTCAGCCGGACGGAAGGTTTTCGGCGGATCAGCACAATTTGCCGATACCCTGTCGGTGACTGGCGAGTGGGATGCCGCAGCGTTCGGCTGTTTTTCAAAGTGGCTTGAAAATAAATCGTTTCAGCAAATACCTTTTCTTCATACAGTTCGGTCAGTTTCCGGTGCTGTTTAGCCGCTGTGGCTTTTAATACATACTCTTCTATCCCGTCAATTCGGTGTAGAGAGCTGATTGCTGTATCGACTCCAGCCAGCTTTGGCCAAAGACCGGTTTGATTTGGATCAAAATGGTGCTGCCGGTATTCAAGCACTCCGCTAATTCGTGAAGCTTTTTGCGCATACACACCACGCCAGTCATCAATCTCTTGTTTAAGGGGAACATCTTCGCGTAAATAAACCAATGCCGACCCCGCTTCAATTTTTCGAATGATCCTCACTTCCGTTCTATTGTATGCGGATGTCCGCATGAATGAATAGCGATTGATGTTAGTTTGTTTGCTGCCTGATTTTGTACCAAATCTCTACTTGCTCGTCATCAACGTATGTGCGAATCTTTTTCAACTGAATGTCGAGGTCTTCCAAATGCTCAAAAAACCGTGTTCCTTTCCCCAGCAGTACAGGGGCGAAACAGATCTGCAGCTCATCAGCCATATTGGCCTGCAGCAGCTGTTGGCAGACATTTGCTCCAAACACCAGTACATCTTTGCCACTTGCAGCTGTCTTTGCCTGGCTGATGGCCGATTCAATGCCATCGGTCACAAAAGTGAAAGTCAATTGGCCGTTTTCTTTCGGATGCTTTTCCGGCGGCTGTTGGGTCAATACAAACAAGGGCACTTGAAACTCATAGTGGTCAGCGTAGCCATCCGGATCACTGGCCATGTCGAAACTATTGCGCCCCATGACGACAGCACCCGGAAATTCATAATGCGGCTGGTAGGTTTCGTAAAGCTTGTCTATCTTGCCATGGCGGTCGTTAATAAACCCATCAAGCGAAACAATCATGCCGAAATATACTTTTCCCATGTTCCTTCCTCCTCTTTTTCTTGTCGGCAATAACTTAAGTCCTCTATTCGCCGCTGGATGACCCACTCCCTCTTTATTTTTTAAGGAAAAGCAGAACATTTTTGCGTTTTCTCTGTTGTATTTTTTGGTTTTCGTTTTAGTTCTTGGTGGCGGTTTTTGATTTTGAAATAAATCCTTAAGTAGTTAATTACATTTATAATAAAAAACACCTTATTGTCATTTTCCTAAATCGGCACGTTTTTGGATATACTTAAAACAGAAAAACACCTGAATAAATGGAGCTCCAAAATAACGGAATGCTTCATTTATTCAGGTGCATTTTTCTGTGATGCCTGCTTATTTAATTGATATCTCCCAAATCAACGGCTGCTTAAGATCTCTCGGTCAAAGCTTTTATCAGCTCATCCATACGCAATGCAATATAGATCAAAGCCATTGCTGCGATGGCTTGCCAGATTCCCCCAAAAAAGAAACCCATAATAGCGCCAAAACCTATATATATTGCTAATTTTTTGTCCATTTCTATCCCCCCTTTTTGATATAAATAATGATGACTTTCTATTTATAAACAACTTCAACTCGTTCGCAAACAAGCAAAAGATTTTCTGCATAACTTAAACCGTGTACTTCCAACTCTTGGCTGAAAAACTGCTTATGAGCGGTCCACCAATAATCGTAATCTCCTTCGCCTTCTGCCAGCGCAAATTCTTCCGGCACTTCGTTCATCGGAACCAAAGAGACGTCCGTGATACGGATAACAGCAACAGGCATTTCTTTTGAATTGAGAACGATATTGTACTGGCCAACGTGAGGTATTGCCTCGCCTTCCAATTCATACAACACATGAGCTGAACAAGTAGCCGTTTTCTTGCCATCCATAACCAATTCCGCTAACCAATCTGCATCCGCTCCAAATTGAAAAGCTTCCACTTCCACTGGCAATGTTGGATCTTGACTTTTTCGAAATTCATCCCAATAATTAATGATTTCTTTATTCAATTCGAAAACCTCTCTTTGTACATAATATTTTTATTCATTATTATTCATTTTAGTAATGGACAAATAGCCTTTAAGGGCGACCTTACTCCATGAGCACATATTAAATCAAGAGCGCCCATTAATAGGAACTGATTCCTCAGTCATTTAGGATATGTCTCTAGTCATGAGCCGCTTCTTTATGAATACTGAGTCATCTCGTCCCTCCTTTTCCCTTACGCTTATAACTACTTGTTTATTCTATTTAACCATAGCTATGTTAAAGATGTTCTGAGAACGAAAAAACGTCCACAAATTGCTTTTCAGCAGTTGCGGACGTTTTGGTTTATTCATTCAACCCGATCAATTTACTTTTTTCGGGCCGTTCCAGTACATTTCACGCAAGCGGAACTTCTGCAGCTTGCCTGTTGCAGTCTTCGGCAGCGCCTCGACGAACTCGATGGATTTCGGTGCTTTGAAATGCGCCATATTGTCGCGCGTATAAGCGATGATTTCCTGTTCAGTGACGTTTGCCCCTCCCTGCAGGACAATGATGGCTTTCGGCACTTCTCCCCACTTCTCGTCTGGAACTGCGATGACAGCCACTTCCAAGACATCCGGATGCTTATAAAGCACGCCTTCGATTTCTGTCGAAGAGATATTTTCTCCTCCAGAAATGATCATGTCCTTGATGCGGTCCTGGATTTCAATATAACCGTCGGGATAGGTTACAGCCAAGTCTCCTGTATAGAACCAGCCGTCTTTGATCGCTTCCGCGGTTTTTTCCGGATCTTTGTAATAACCGCTCATGACAACGTTGCCGCGGGTGATGATTTCTCCCAGTTCCTTGCCGCTCCATTCGACTTCTTTGCCGTCTTCCTGGTTGACGACTTTGGTTTCGCCGTTAAATGCCAGTTCGATTCCTTGACGTGCTTTGATGGTCGCTTGTTCTTCCGGCGTTTTGTCATCAAATGCCTTTTTCCATTCGTTGTAAAGGATAAATGGCGACGTTTCCGTCAACCCGTACACATGCATCATATTCAAGCCCAATAGTTCCTGCGCTTTGCCGATCAATGCAGCAGCTGGCGGTGCACCGGCTGTTGCCATCCGTGGATTGGTGGTGATATTGATGGTTTTCGCTTTCGGTTCGTTGACCAGCATATTAACGACGGTCGGCGCTCCGCACAACACAGAAATCTTATGCGTTTCAAACAGTTCCAAAATCAGCGGCGGATCGACTTTCCGCAGACAGACATGGGTACCGCCAGCTGCGGTAATCGCCCAGACGCCGCCCCAGCCATTGGCGTGGAACATTGGCAAGGTATGCAGGTAGACGTCATCGTGCTCCACCTTCAAGTGATAGAGGAAGTTCGCAGCGTTCAAGTAATTGCTGCGATGCGTCAGCATGACCCCCTTCGGATTGGATGTCGTCCCGCTCGTGTAGTTCAACGTCAGCATCTGATTTTCGTCGATCCTCACTTCCGGAAGTAAGAAATCACGATCCACTTCAATAAAGTCTTCATACGTTACGCCATTGATCTTCGACTCGTGGCCATCCACTTCCACCACGACGTATTTCTCAATCGGCAGCTTGTCCTGAATCTCCTCGATCAATTTGCCGAATTCGGCATCAACGATCAAAGTCTTCGCATCGCTGTGGTTGATGATGTATTCCAGGTCTTTGGCGGTCAACCGGTAATTGAGCGGCACCATGACCGCTCCCATTTGGCAGATGCCGTAAAAGCATTCCAGCATATAATGGGTATTCGGCAGCATAACAGCGACGTGGTCGCCTTGCTGGACGCCTGATTGATGCAACGCAAAAGCCAGCCGGTCAGTCCGGTCCCCGAATTCCTTGTATGTAAACGTTTTCTCTTCATCGATAACGGCCACTTTCTCCGGATAATACTTGATGGCTCTGCGCTTCCAATCGAGCGGTGTTAATGGTGCAATCATATCTCCCAATCCCCTTCCGTTCCATCTATGGTAAAGCTTGTCTATTTTAGTATAGGAATGCAGCTCCTGCCTGTCAAACGAACTTTCCGAATCTTTAAACAACCAATAAAAACAGACGAAGATTTCTCTTCGCCTGTCTACTTTCAATCAATTTACTTTTTTGCCGCCGCCCCAGTACATTTCACGCAATTGGAATTTCTGCAGTTTGCCCGTCGCCGTTTTCGGCAAAGCTTCTACAAAATCTACGGATTTCGGTACTTTGAAACGGGACATATTTTCACGGGTATAGTCCAGAATTTCTTTTTCGGTCACTTCCGCTCCTTTATGCAGGACGATGATGGCTTTCGGGACTTCTCCCCATTTTTCGTCCGGAACCGCGATGACAGCAACTTCGGCAATCGCCGGATGCTTGTACAGTACACCTTCGATTTCAGTAGAAGAAATGTTTTCGCCTCCAGAAATGATCATATCCTTAATCCGGTCCTGGATTTCGATAAAGCCATCCGGATGAGTAACCGCCAAGTCGCCTGTATAGAACCAGCCGTCACGGATCGCTTCTGCCGTTTTCTCCGGATCTTTGTAATAACCGGCCATTACGACATTGCCGCGAGTGACGATTTCTCCCAGTTCCTTGCCGTTCCATGCAACTTCTTCGCCGTCTTCCTGGTTGACGACTTTGGTTTCCCCGTTGAATGCCAGCTCGATGCCTTGACGTGCTTTGATGGAAGCCTGTTGTTCAGGATCGAGGTCATTGAATTCATTTTTCCATTCGCAGTATAGAATGAACGGCGACGTTTCCGTCAATCCATACACATGCATCATATTCAAGCTGAGGATGCTTTGTGCTTTGGCGATCAATGCCGCCGCAGGAGGCGCTCCCGCTGTTCCCATACGGATTTTTTGCTTGAGTTCGATTTCTTTCGCTTTCGGGTCATTGACCAGCATATTGACGACTGTCGGTGCTCCACAAAGTGAAGTGATGCCGTGATTCTCGAAAAGATCAAGAATCAATGGCGGATCGACTTTGCGCAAGCAGACATGAGTACCGCCCGCAGCCGTAATTGCCCAGACGCCGCCCCAGCCGTTTGTATGGAACATCGGCAAGGTATGCAAATAAACATCATCGTATTTGATTTCCAAGTGATGCAGGAAGTTTGCCGCATTCATGTAATTCGTGCGGTGGGTCTGCATAACCCCTTTCGGATTGGATGTCGTGCCGCTTGTGTAGTTCAAGGACAGCATCTGATTTTCATCCAATTCTACCGTCGGAACTTTGGCATCTTGCGGCACTTCACCGATAAACTCTTCGTAATCGACGCCTTTGATCGCTGATTCACAGCCTTCTACCGGAACGATGATGTACTTTTCGATCGGCAGTTCGTCTTGGATTTCTTCGATCAATTTGCCGAATTCCGCATCGACAATCAACATTTTGGCATCGCTATGCTTTAAAATGTACGCCAAATCTTTTGTCGACAGGCGGTAATTGAGCGGGACGATGACTGCCCCCAGCGGTGGGATGCCATAAAAGCATTCCAGCATCGCATGGTTATTCGGCAGCATGACCGCCACATGTTCTTTTTCTTTGATGCCGGCATTATGTAAGGCGATGGAAAGCCGGTCCACCCGGTTTCCGAATTCTTTGTATGTAAATTTCTTGTCTCCATCGATGACCGCAATTTTCTCCGGGTAGTATTTGACTGCACGGCGCTTCCAATCGAGTGGTGTTAAAGTTGCCAGCATAAGTAAATCCCCTTTCGTCTGTAAATTGCTTCACTGTTATATATCAAGTATAGGTAGTGCCCTTAACTGTGTCAATACAGTTTTCGGAATCGCTCGACAATTCGGACGACCAAAGAAAAAACCAGAAGCTCCGTTTATCGGGCTTCCGGTTTGGAAATTCATTATGGCCATTTTAACAATTGTTTTCAGGAAGACCTTCAAGCACCAGTCCGCCGTCTTTGAAATCAAGCGACACTTCTTCCACCATCGTGCTGACGCGTTCGTCAAGCGCAACTTGGATGCCGTTGATTTGCTTGATGACGTCGCCTTGTTCCGGCGCGTCCATCGACAAGCCGAATTGCGGCCCGCAACAGCCTTGCCCCGCGAAATAAAAACGGATGCCTTGTGCTGCATTTTCTTTCATGGATTCCAACAGCATGTCTTTTGCCGGTTGTGTGATGTTCATTAAAAAATCCCCTTTTCTGTTGTGATGAGTCTCTTCATTTTATCATAGCCGATGCTGTCCTGTGCCTGCCATGGGATCAGCGCCGTGCGCGCAGCAAGCTCACGGCTGACTTTTTGAATCCACGGCCATTCACTTTGGGCTTTGGCTTGCAGAAGAGCTTCCATTGTTCCTGTCCCTCCCAGGCTTTGGTTGATGACCCAGTTTTTCGCAACGATTCCTGCACGCTCTAAGTCTTTCTGCAGGCGAGTTGCTTCAAAAACCGGAGTCGCTTCCGGCAAGGTAACGAGCAGAACATCGGTTTCTTCTGGATTGCGCAGGCGCGGCAACAGGTTTTGGACGCTTTGCGGAACTTCTCCAGTCGAGCGTGCCAATTCCTTGTGGTAGGTCTGTGCCGCATCCAGCAGCAATAAAGTATGCCCTGTTGGCGCCGTATCGATGATGACGATTTCGTTGTCCGCTTTAGCGACCACTTCCGCGAACGCACGGAACACTGCAATTTCTTCGGTGCACGGTGAACGCAGATCTTCTTCCAAATAAGCTCGTGCTTCCTCGTCAAGCGGACCTGCCGCTGCCAAAACTTGTGATTTGTAGGCTTCGATTTCAAGCTCCGGATCGATGCGGGAAACCGTCAACCGATCACCGCCGGTTCCTTCAAAGCGGTCCGCCAAATGCGCCGCAGGATCGGTTGTCGTCAAGTGCACAGGATGGCCTTTTTCAGCCAGACCGACCGCAAGCAGCGATGCAACCGTTGTCTTGCCGACTCCGCCTTTGCCCATTGTCAAAATGACACGTGTATTGTTCACTGAATAATGGTCGACTAAATCCTTCAACTGTTCAAGTCCGGCTGGCAGTTGCTCCCCAATTTCCAGTGGTTCGGGACGCCAATCCGGTTGAGTGAACAAACGCCGCAAGTTCGTGATGCCGGTCAATGGGAATGCCACGAACGGCAGTCTGTGTGCCGGCAAGTTCTTCAAAGCTTGAGGCATTTGCTGCAAAGCCTGGTGATGCTGAAGGGCAAACGCCTGTGACACCGGGTCTTCGTTTTGTTTCGGAGAATAGATACCGTTCAAAATCAGCAGCTGATTCTCGATGCCGATGGATTGAAGCTCCTGGGACGCACGGGCAGCTTCCTTGAACGAAGCCGTGTCCGGACGCGCCACCAGGATCAATGCAGTCTGGCTCGGATCGGACAATGCATCCATAGTACTGGCATACAGTTCCTTTTTGGCATCCAGTCCAGCGAGCGGCCCGAGGCAAGACGCCCCATGTGTGGACTCATCCAAAAATCCGCTCCAGGCAGTCGGCAGCTTCAAGAGCCGCAAGGTATGGCCGGTCGGTGCCGTATCAAAAAGAATATGATCGTAATCGTCCATGACGCGTTTGTCGGCCAAGAGCTTGGTGAATTCGTCGAATGCCGCGATTTCTACCGTGCAGGCACCGGACAACTGCTCTTCCATCCCTTTGATGACCGCTTCCGGCAATTTGCCGCGGTAAGGCCCCACCACTGAATTCCGGTAGGCGCGCGCCGCTTCTTCCGGATCGAGGTTGCAGGCGAACAAGTTCTGGATCCCTTCTATCGCCTGTGGTTCGTTGGTCAGTTCCACATTAAAAACGTCCTGCAGGTTGGAAGCCGGGTCCGTACTTACCAACAGTACCCGTTTGCCGGAATCCGCTAAAGCGACAGCAGTAGCAGACGCAGTGGAAGTCTTGCCGACTCCGCCTTTGCCTGTGAAAAACAAAAATGGTGTTCCGCTGATATCAGCCGGTTTAAAGATATCGCCGGTCATTTTGCACCGGATGATGCAATTTTGACGTTCAGTGGAATCCCGGGTTGTTTAACCGGCTGCAATTCCGTTTCCTCCACTTTGAACCAGGCAGCAAATTCCTGGGCAGTCGGGTATTCTCCGGTTTTAGCCACTTCCCCATCAACGATTGTGAGCGGCAACGATTCGACACCTTTGTCGAACAATAGCGCATTGACCGTTTTATTTTCCACAAAAGCAGCAGGGTCAGTCCCTAAATTAAACCGCTTGATGTCGAAGCCTTTTTTATCCAACGAAAAAACAGCGGCTGCCACTGCAGTCAGTTTCGGGTCTACTACCGGACCGCAAACACCGGTATCACAGCACATAGCTGGATCGTATATCGTCACTTTAGTCATCAGACATTCTCCTTTAACATTCAGTTTCCCGTTTTGGCAAAAGTTTCGATACGGGTGCCGATTGCATCACGGACTGTTTGGAACACTGTCCATTTTTCTTCATCTGTCCCTTGTGCTTTCGCTGGATCTTCAAAGCCCCAATGTTCACGTCTGACGTGAGGCGGAGTCATCGGACATTTATCGGCTGCATCGCCGCAAAGCGTCACAACGAAATCCGCGCTATTCAACAATTCTGGATCAATGATGTCAGAAGTTTGGGTTGAGATGTCGATGCCCACTTCATTCATGGCTTTTACCGCGTTCGGATTTAAGCCATGAGCTTCGATGCCGGCACTGTAAACATCCCACTCTCCAGCTAAATGTTGTTTCGCCCAGCCTTCAGCCATTTGGCTGCGGCAGGAATTTCCGGTACATAAAAAATAAATCGTTTTTTTCGGCATAATTAGGTTCTCCTCAATTGAGCAGCTTTTGGCAGCCGCTTATTTTTGTCTGCGATTCTCTTCTTATCAGCAGCAATCCACTGGAGCTTCTTTGGCGCGCAGCGCTAATAGCTGGGGGTCTGCCTCTTCAATATGGCTCAAAATATTCTGCAGCAGCGGCGCATGCACCGAATCCTGGTTCAAGGAATAAAAGCGCCATTGCCCTTTTCTGTTTTCTTTCACCAGTCCTGCTTGTTTCAGCTTACGCAGGTGCTGGCTGATGGCCGGCTGGCTCATGCCGAACATCTCGACAAACTGGCAGACACATAGTTCATTGGTCTCCACCAGCTTCATCATCAGCAGGCGTGTGGGATCGCTGACGGCTTTCAGGCAAGCCGTGACGTCAGCTGCAGTTGTTTTTGCTAAAGTCTCCATGAAGATCCACTCCTTTGATTTCAGTATATAACCATTTCGTTATATAAGTCAATTGCGATAAAGATTCAATCCTTAAATCAAGAAAATTTGATTTAAAGCTTGAAAACAGCTGTTTAGAGTTCTATACTTGATTCATCAAATAAAATTGATTTAATGAAAGGTTTGTTAAGCATGGCTTACCAGCTGGAAAAAGAACTCAGAGCTCCTGCAGATTACGAAACCTATGCCATACAATTCAAAGCTCTGGCCGATCCGAAACGGCTGGAATTGCTGAAACTGATCGGAAAGAAAGGTTCTGTCTGTGTCTGCGATCTTGTTGAAGAGATGGCAATGCCTCAATCAAAGCTATCCTACCATTTGAAGATTCTGTTGAATGCCGGCCTTTTGACTAAGGAAACCAAAGGAACATGGAGCTATTACGCGCTGGAATCCGTTGAAATGGAACGCCTGCTCCCTAAGCAGCTGTACAGCTCCCTCATCAACGTGACATGAATGTCCGATTCAGCCAATGATGTTTTGCATGGACAGAAAGCGATATAGGATCATCAATTTTTAAAATAAAAGGAGTCCTTTAAAATGACCACCACTTTACCCATAGCAATTATCGGGGGCGGACCTGCAGGGTTAGCAGCGGCCGCTCAGCTGGTCCAGTACAAGCAGCCATTCGTCTTATTTGAAGCCGGTTC
The DNA here is from genome assembly GCF_030407825.1 of Planococcus notacanthi. Taxonomy (NCBI): domain Bacteria; kingdom Bacillati; phylum Bacillota; class Bacilli; order Caryophanales; family Caryophanaceae; genus Planococcus; species Planococcus notacanthi. Next base: position 1,039,646 of record NZ_JASDCQ010000001.1, read on the forward strand.
CGGACTTGGGACACATTTTCTTGAATACGGCCATGTCCGTTTGTTTTCCACATGGCGCTATAATATTGACGCGGCTTCCAAAGCTTTATTCAAAGAGCATGGAATCGCTTTGCCGGATCCGGACCGGCTGCCTTATGGACGGGAAATCGCCCAGCAATACCTCCAGCCGCTTGGCCAACTGCCGGAACTGGAGCCTTTTATCCACTTGAACAGCCGAGTTGTTCATGTGCAGCGGCAAGGATTGGATAAAATGAAAACAGCCGGCCGTGAAGAAAAACCATTCGAACTGCTTATCGAAATCGGATCCGGTGAACGCCGGACCGTATTGGCACGTGCAGTCATCGATGCAACCGGTACGTGGCAAAACCCCAATCCGATCGTGTCTGGCGGTGTGGCGGACAAAACTTCAGGATTAGTGGATTACGGTATTCCAGCGATTCTTGGAGAGGACCAAAAGCATTATGAAAACAAACGGATTGCGGTAGTCGGCAGCGGCCACTCCGCTTTGAATTCCTTGTTGGATTTGGTCGGCCTGAAAGCGGCATTTCCAGAAACGCAGATTACATGGATTGTCCGGAAATCTTCGGTTGAAGAGGCTTTAGGCGGCGGAGACGCTGACCAATTGCCGGAGCGTGGAGCACTTGGGCAACGAGTCAAAGCATTGCTGGATGCTGGGCAAATCGATGTGCTGACATCCTGCTTTATCCAGTCCGCGCAGTTAGGCAATGGCCTGGCCATACTGACAGCATTTCGATATGGCGAAGAACTGGAGCTTGGCCCATTCGACCGGGTAATCGCCAATACCGGTTCCCGCCCAAGCTTTGATTTCTTGCGTGAGATCCGCTATGCATTTGATCCAGCTTCTGAAAGTGTGCCTGCACTGGCGCCGCTCATTGACCCGAACGTCCATAGCTGCGGCACGGTGCGGCCACATGGCGAACGGGAACTGCGCCAGCCGGAAAAAAACTTCTATATTATCGGTGCGAAAAGCTACGGACGGGCGCCTACCTTCTTGATGGCCACCGGCTTTGAACAAGCCCGTTCTGTCGTTGCCCACCTTTCAGGCGATTACGAAGCAGCAGTGCGCGTTGAATTGGATTTGCCTGAAACAGGCGTCTGCAGCAGCCGGCCGTTAACATTCACCATTGCCGGAGCGGGAAATAACTGCTGTTAAATTAGAGCGAGAACAAATAATTCTATTCATTAAATTATTCACGAATAACAAATAATATCATCCAACAAATTATTCATTGAATTTTCGCAGTCTCGAAAACCCTGAGTGAATATATACGAATATCAATAAAAGCCGGCACTCATTTAGAGTACCGGCTTTTATTCATTATTATTCATAAACTTATTCAGAAGTTAAATGAATTGCATCCAGCTCAACCACCAACAGAATTTCCTGTCCGACGGCCATGCCCTCGGCTTCTTGGTTGGAAAAATGGCTTTCCAATTGATGTCCCTCAACTTGTACGGTTGCTGTATAGAATCCGTGGTTAAAGCGCAGCTGCTGTATCGTTCCCCTTAAGTACAAGGAATCAGGGGACTGCAAGTCATGGCGATGGGCTGCCTTCAACATTTCCGGGCGCAATACCATGTAGGAAGCACCTGACTTAATGCTCTCGCCTACCGGAAATTCAATGGCCTGATCCATTGAAGCGAAGCGGCCGTTTGCAACGTTCCCTTCAATGATATTTTTCAGTCCAAGGAATCTGGCAACTTTCTTGCTTTCGGGCTGTTCATAGATGTCTTTCGCCTTTCCAACCTGCAGCAAACGTCCTTCGCTCATGACTCCGATTCGGTCGGACAAATGGAAAGCTTCTTCACGGTCATGGGTAACGAACAGCACCGTAACACGAAATTCTTTATGGATGCGGCTGAGCAGGTCCCTCATTTCTTCCCGAAGGCCGGGATCCAAGGCACTGAACGGTTCATCCATCAGCAAGACACGCGGGTTGGATACCAAGGCTCTTGCCAATGCTACACGCTGCTGCTGGCCGCCGCTCAATTGATCCGGAAAGCGGCTGCCGAACCCGTCGAGCCCGACATGAACAAGCATGTCACGCGCCTGGGCCAAGCGCTGTTTTTTGCCGATTTTCTGCATTTTTAAACCGAAGCCCACATTGTCCTCCACTGTCATATGCGGAAACAGCAGGGATTGCTGAAACACCATGGCGAATCTTCTGGCTTCGGGTGGAACTGCCGTTATATTGGCGTCTCCTATCCAGATTTCGCCTGCGTCCGGCTGCACCAGGCCTGCCACCAGTTTCAAAAGCGTTGTTTTGCCGCACCCAGAAGGGCCAAGCAGAGAAAAAAACTCGCCTTCGTTTATGGTCAGATCGACCGGCTTCAAAGAAAATGCCGGATTTTTCTTTTTTGGCGTCTGGCTGTATTGTTTTTCAAGATTGATGATGCGCAGATCGCTCATCGTCCCACTCCTTTAGCCCTTCTCTATGGCGGTTTTCTTGTTTTGATAGTATTTTTTCAAAGCGGTATCCATTACGGCCAAAGTCACGATGGCGATGCCCGCAAACAGCAAGGAATAAGCGGAAGCAACTGCCGGATCCCCACCACTGATGAACGGGAACAACAGTATAGGCAACGTCACCACTTGGCCGGACCCGATGATGAAGGTAATCAAGTACTGGCTTAAAGAAATCAGGACGCTTAAGCTGGCCCCCGCAGCAATGCCTGGCAACAGATGCGGCAGCACTACATAATAAAAACGTGAAACCGGGCCAGCCCCAAGCATGCGTGCCTGATTTTCCCAATCAACTGACAAAGTGGAATAGCTGATGATGATCGCTCGCACCACATAAGGCAAAGTCGGTGAGATATGCGCCAGGACTACACCCCAGATGGTTTCCGTCAGTCCCAATCTCAGAAACGTCAAATGGATGCCCATCACCGCAACAAAAGGCGGAATCACAATCGGTGCAAAAAGGATCGCTTCCCAAAGCCATTTGGCGCGGAGTTGATGGCGAACAAGAGCAATGGCAGCGGGTATTGCAAGCAGAATATTCACAGCCGTGACGGTAAATGCAATTAATAAGCTCATCCAAACGGCTTGCCACGTACCGGAGCTTCCAAATAGCACATATTCCCAGGCACGGAAACTGAATGACTCAGGCAGAATGTGCGGCCATTGCCAGCCAAACGACAGACTCGACAGTACCAACGGGATAAACGGTAGACCAATGACTATGAATAAAAGAATGAATAAAAAAGTTTTTAATAAGACTCGGGGTTTATTCATCAATCCCACCCCTTCATTACATTCCAGCGTTTGCTGAAATAATAAACGACCAGCCCCAATAAAATGGTTAAAGCCGCCAAGATGATATTCACAGCTAACGCTTCCGGCCGGTCCGCCAATGTACCGCTTGTGTAGAGTTGATACGAATAGACCGGCAACATGCTTGGGTACGTTACCCCCAACAGGAATGGAACCTCAAAAGCAGAAAACGTGAAAACAAAAACGATGAATGCCGCAATCGTCCATGCCGGCAAGATCGCAGGCAGGACAATTTCACGGATAAAACTCCAGTTTCCTGCACCGTAGACACGGGATACATCACGCCACGACCGGTGGATCCGAGACAATACCGGATAAATCATCAAAGATACAAAAGGGGCCTCTTTCCAGGCATAGGTTAAAATAATGCCCCAGCCGAATGGATCATTGACCAGCACGGGAAACTCCTGGATTTCCCCGATCCATCCAAAGTTTGCGAAAATCTTTGACATAAAACCGCTTTGCATAAAGAGCAGCACAATAATATAGCCGCCGACCAGATGTGGTATGGTTAACGGCAATTGGAACATTCGGTGCCAGAGTTGTGTATTTCGCGACTTTGCAGATTCATTCAGCATAAAAAGCGACACCGCAATGGCTGCACCCAATACGGCTGAAATCAGAGACGACAAGGCGGCCACACGTACGGTCAAGGATAAGGATTCCCAAAATGCAGAAGAGCGGAACAACTCCGTATAGGCGGTCAGTTCAAAACCGGTTTCCCCGATTGCCGGAAAATAGCCGAGGCTTTTCAGCAGCCCATCAAAAAGTCCTCCAAAAAACAGGAGGACAATGGTGCCGATGGCTGGCAGCAGCAAAAGATAAGGCTTACTCTTTTGCCACATTTTCCATCCAACCTTTTTCGATAATTTCGATATAATCTGCAGACAATTCAGGAAGGCGGTGTTCTTCCAGGTCTTCTAATGGAAGAGTTGCCTCGCCCATGTCCACATTATTCATGGCGTCTTGTTGTTCAGGAGACAGTTTCTCCAAATCCAACGCCGACAGATCTCCCCAGTTTTCAGGAGACAGTTTAGCGGTTTGGGCTTCCGGCGACATCATTTCGTTGATGGCCACCATTGCTCCCGCTTTATCAGAAGAATTAAAAGGAATCGACAGGAAATGCGTATTGGACAGTGTTCCGCCTTCCAGCACGAATGTGCGCGTGGATTCGGGGAATCGCCCTTTCAATACTTCGCTGGCAGCTAGCGCCGGATCATAACTCATGGTCATTCCGATTTCACCGCTCGCAAACAATTGATCTTGCTTGGCCAGGCTTTCAGGATAAGTTGCTCCTTCACGCCATAAATAAGGCTCAATTTCATTCAAGTACTGCCACATCGGTTCCAGACGTGCTTCCAAGTCTTCGATGTCTGCGGCAGGCTGCTGGTATTGTTCATAACCGCCCGTCGTTTCATAGAGCACGTGGCGGATAAATGCACTTCCTGTAAAATCAGGCAAGGCAGGGTAAGTGAATTGGCCAGGATTTTCTTTGACCCATTCGGCCAGTTCTTCCATTGATTTCGGTGGGTTTTCCGACTTCATTTCATCGTGGACAAAAACAAATTGGGCTTTGCCCCACGGCGCTTCAAGCCCGTCGACAGCTTCCCCGAAATCGGTTGCAATTTCCGGGGCTTCTGCATCAACATAGTCATTAAAATTCGGCAACTGGCCGCTGAAATCTCCCCACAGCAATTCATTGTCTTTGGCGGCTTTGAAATTTTCGCCGTTGATCCAAATGATGTCCATGCTGCCTTCATTCTTGCCGGCGGCTTTTTCATCAACCAATTGATTGATGATGTCCTGCGCGTCATTCACAGGCACACGGGTCAATTCAACATCAAGCTCTTCTTTCAATCGGGGAGCCACCCATTCATCGAGGTAGCGGTTTATGTTATCGTTCCCGCCCCACATGTACATATTGACTTCTTGCCCCTTAGCCGCTTCTGAAACTTCGTTCCAGTCGTCCGTCAATAAGCTGCCTTTTTCTTCCGCTGCCCCGCTCCCGTTTTCATCAGAACATGCAGCTAGTGTAAGTGCCACCAAACCTGGCATTAACAATGTAAACTTTTTCACTCTTTCCACTTCCTAAACGCTTAGTAAATTCACTTTATCCGTCGAGCTATTGCTTTTTATTCCATTTATTGCGAATCAAAATCGGAACTGCGGTCAAAACGGCAAAAACCAGGACCGCCAAAATAATAATCCGTGGATTTCCGCTGATAAAACTGCTCCCTAAGAAATTATAGGCGAAGGTACCTGGAATGATACCAATCAATGTCGCTAAGGCAAAAGATCCAAAACGAACTTTCGCGAATGCGGCTGCGTAGCTGATCAAGTCGAAATTGATGACCGGAATAAAGCGGAACAACAGAACATAGAGAAAGCCGTTTTGTTCCATTTGCGATTGGATTTTCCCGGCATTCCCAGTCCATTCTTTGCGGACCAGGCTTTTCCCTACTGATTTTGCGATAATAAAGGACAGCATAGCTCCGAGTGTCGCTCCGATAATGGTGTAGAACGTACCTTGCCAGGCGCCAAACGCCAGGCCGCCAGCAATCGACAGTACCGATGCCGGGAAAAAGACCAATGGCCTGATGGTATAAATCAGCATATAGATGGCCGGTGCCCAAAAGCCGAATGATAAAATCCAGCGGCGGAGGCCATTTGCGTCAACATCAAAAACGGAACGGCTCAACCAGATAATCAGGACGATGGCGGCGGCTGCCAGCAACCATTTCCCGATTTTTGGAGCGGTGCCTTTTTTCATGAATTGCGCGTATGCGCCGAGATGTTGTAATACCGGTTTTTCATTTCATCGTAGCGTTTTCGGTTGACGCCTGCGTCTGAATAGCCGATTCGTGAAGCTGAACGGAATTCGATTCGTTGGTCAGCATCGTTAAAATAAAATTCGATGTCGTCTTTAAAGCGCATCGTTTTGGATTTCGCGACAGCGTATACGTAATTTTCGTCGTTTTGGGCGATCGTCACACCTTCATAGCCTTTCAACATGCCGATCAAGTTCTTTTTCGCCTGGCTTTTCGTGCCATTATATGGCCACGCAGGAACAAATTTGTCTTTAGAACTAGACTGGGATGACACGGCGTTTGGTGTTGACGGCATTTCTTTCAGACGGCCGTTTTCTACGCCGAGTTTCGGTTTAACGTTGTTTTTGATGGCCATGTTCGCGATGCCGATCCCAGCTGCAGTTGCCGCTCCGTAAATGGCGACTTTTTCTGCTGGAATTTCTCCAGCTTTCGCTTTGTTGAATGTTTTGACGACCGGTTGGTTCAACAAGTTATCGACATAGACTTTCTTACCGATCTTCACCAGCACTTCGCTGTAAGTCGGATAGGGATGGATGACACCAGACAGTTTGCCCATGTTGATGTGCAGGGATTTGATGGTCTGGATCTGGCTGATGATTTCCCCGGCACGATCACCGAGAATGCTCGCCCCTAAAATGTAACCTTTTTTATCCAGAATGATTTTCACTTTGCCAATGCTGTCTTTTTTGGTATTGGCACGATCGATGTCAGCGTAATCGTGTTCATAAACCCGGATCGAGTCGCCGTGTTTTTCACGCGCCTCCTCTTCGGATAAACCGGATCTGCCGAGTTCTGGATCCGTGTATGTACACCACGTCACATGCTCGTAATCCATTTTTCTGTTGATAGGCAAGATGGCGTTTTGCGTAGCCGTAATGCCCTGCGCATTGGCCATATGGGACAACTGGTAAGGTCCGACGACGTCACCGATGGCATAGATGCCTTTAGCGGTAGTTTCCATATGGTCATCCACTTGGATGCTTTTTGAATCGTATTCAACGCCTGCTTTTTCCAGATTGTAGCCTTTGACATTGGCTTTGCGCCCAAGCGCCACCAAAAGCCCTTCTCCGGTTACCGTCGTTTCTTTGCCGTCTTTTTCAATTGTCAAATCGATTTGACCGCCTTGTTGATTAGCTTTAACAGCAGTAGCACCCGTATGGATCGTTACACCTTCATTGATCAAACGCTGTTGGATCATCAAGACCAATTCTTCTTCATCTTTCGGCAGGATTCGTTCGAATTTCTCGACCAGCGTCACTTTCACGCCGATGCGGTTCAATGCCTGGCTCATTTCGACGCCGATGGCCCCACCGCCGAGTATGGTCATGGATTTCGGGAATGATTTCTGGGTAAAGATGGTTTCATTCGTCAAATACGACACTTTATCCAGTCCTTCGATTGGCGGTACCATCGGTGAAGAGCCTGTGGAAAGGATAAACTTCTTCGCTTCAATGCGTTCGCCATCCACTTCTACTGCATGCGGACCCACAAACTTGGCATAGCCGTTGATGAAATCAATGCCGGATTGTTTCAGCACTTCCGGTGATTCCCCCGCATAAACTTTCTGTATCACTTCCTGGATATCTTTCAGGACGACTGATGTATCGATTTGGAGGTTGGGTGAATATTTTTTGGCATGATGGACTTCTTTTGCCGTATTGATCAGCGATTTACTTGGAATACAGCCTGACCAAGTACATTCTCCGCCCGGTAAGTTCTTGTCGATCAAAACCACTTTTTTCGAGAATCCCGCTCCTGTAAATGCAGCTGTCAAACCGGCTGCGCCAGCTCCAATTATTGCGATATCATATTTTTTTACCATCTTTACCATTTCCTTTCTTTTTCTAAATTAGTATCATCTTAACAAACTACTAAAAAAACTTACTCCTAATCAGACTCGGATCGCGAGAAAAAATGAAATCCCCTTCTTCGCCTTCGAGTGGGATTACGGGTTTGAATCAGGAACATATACTATACTGAAAGTAACTTGAAAATGAAAAAGGTGAACTTAATGCTGGATACTCACGCTCGAAAACATGTTCAACCGTCCGTAGAAAAGTCGGCTGATTTCTTGCTGTCAAAGGGTTTCACGGCCGACAGCGTTACAAAAATCGCTTTTGCTATCGGCATGTCTTCAGGTGTTTTCATTTACCTGGACCAGCCTTTCTGGGCTGTTTTTGTTCTTTGGTTTTCCGGCTACCTCGATGTCGTTGACGGCACCATGGCACGCAAAACCAAACCATCTTCATGGGGGACCTTGCTGGATATCAGTTTTGACCGTTTGGTGGAAATCAGTGTAATCGTGGGGTTGGCATTCCGTTATCCCGAATCGATGTGGGCATTGCTGCTGCTGAGTGTCTCCATCATCATTGCCATGACCGTGTTCCTGACGGTAGGTGCTTTGTCCGATAAACAAGGGATGAAGTCGTTCTATTACCAGGCTGGCTTGGCTGAAAGAACAGAAGGCTTTATTCTCTTTACCCTAATGATTATTTTTTCAACATACTTAACTGCAATTACTTTATTTTTTTTCGCTGTGCAAATCATCACGATCTGCCAGCGTATGGCCGAAGCCCGGCGCATTCTGAAATAGACAGGAGAAGAAATGGATGAAGAATCTTGTGCTGGTCGGAGGCGGACATGCACATTTGCACTGTCTCGAACAACTGACAACGGATTTCCCGAAATCCTGCCGCGTTATCCTGATTTCCCCTTCCCCCTACCAATATTATTCCGGAATGTTTTCAGGATATGCTGAAGGAATCTATAGCCAGGAAGAGATCCGCATCGATATTCAAAAACTGAGCGAGCACGTCGGTGCGTTATTTATTGAAGATACCATTATCGCTGTCGATGCCCAGGCTAAAGAACTTACAGGTGCAGACGGAGCGGTTTATCCCTATGACCTGGCATCGTTTGATATCGGTTCGCAAAGCGATGTTCCACAGGCAGCGGCAGATTTTGTTTCTTCAATCAAACCGAATTACCGATTTCCGGAGCAATTGCTTCAGCTTAGAAACACGGCGCATCCTGCAGTCGTTGGAGGAGGGGCTTCGGGAGTGGAATTGGCATTTTCCATTCTGGCCTGGAGAAAGCATAATAAGCTCCCTGCCAATGTAGCATTATTCAGTTCAGCTTCCCTCCTCCACAGCCAAGGTAAAGCGGCTTCAAGAAAAATTGAAAATGTCGCTAAACAAAAAGCTTTGCCATTTATCACAGGCGTGTCTGTACAAGCCATCGACGGCATCAGCGTTACGGCGAGTGACGGCAGAATCTATCCCAAATCAGGCGTATTGTGGCTGACGGGTCCGAAAAGCGCAGCTCTCTTCAGCCTTTCCGGCTTAGCCACAGATGCCGGCGGATTTTTGCTGGTCAACGACAAGCTGCAAAGCATCCAACACCCTGATTTATTTGGAGCCGGGGACTGTGTTGCCATCGACCGCTATCCGGTTCTCGCCAAAAATGGCGTTTATGCGGTCCGCCAAGGCCCGATTTTATGGAAAAACCTAAAGAATAGACTTTCCGAAAATGTGTTGTTGCCCTTTGTTCCGCAAAAGCGATTTGTCTCCATCTTGTCGACCGGTGAAGGTGAAGCTTTTCTGACATACGGAAAACGGCCGTTGCACGGCAAGATTCCTTGGAAAATGAAGCAACGGATTGACCGGAAATTTATGAAGCGCTACAAAGATCTATATGAATAGAGAACGGAAATACAGATTGTTATTTCTGACATGCAAAAGCCCATTCCTGTGACGACCTGTAAAGTCAGCATAGGAATGGGCTTTTTCTTTTTAATTTTCTTCACCTAGAGTCGACACGCGATCAAATGCTGTTGACTTTCCATTGATGAAGACATCAATCACTTCATGGTGATCATCCAAAGTCAGCTTGTAGACATGCTGCTTTGCAGGAATGCTGCTGCCGTCCGCTTCACTGATCAAAATTTTAAGTGTGTCGTCCTGTTCTTCAATATCGGTAAGAAGATCTCCTGCAGATTGATAAATTACGTAGGCTGTTTGTTCACCTTCATAGATGAGCTGCAGGGGTTCATGTGGATTGATCAGCTGATTTAAATTTTCCGGCACGGTTTCGACTTCACTGAAGCTGAGGATCGAATCGTCCGAAGTGCATGCGGCCAATAAAACGATCAGCATAGTCAGTAACAGCTTCTTTTTCATCAAGCGGACCTCCTTATCGGCATTTATCTTTTAGGTTGGCGCTTGCCTTCCGTTCCAATTCGGCAAGGCAAAGAAGTAAGTTTTTTATAAGCGATCAACATCAGTCCGCAGACAAGAGCCGTTGCCAAAAACGTTCCCATATAGAAAACAGGAGAATTTGCAGTCCCAAAAGACACGGTACTCTGCAGATCCCCTGTATTTTCCCACGCGCTCGAAAAATTAGGCCTATAGGTGACGGTTTTCACATAGCCGACTGCAAGCGACGCCAAAAAATAAAGAATGTGGAAGATGGCCGCTCCCAACAAAGCCTGCCCCATTATTTTCATACCCAACTCCCCTTTTTTATTCCATTATTTAGTATATCAACCAACTCCATTCCTGTACACGAAAAATTATCGAATTTTCTAATAGTAATCATCCTAAAAACAGGCCATACTTTTATAGCACAGCCAATTCAGCAGTATTAATCAGCTTTGTTACCCCTTATCCGTGCGATCGGCATCATTTTGTTTGTTCATCTTCAAGGGAATGAAATAATGGGCGCTGTCTGCCCACAGGAGTTCCCGAGACAAAATATCGAAACTGGAATGAAAAAAATCCTGTATTGGCTGACCTGCACCATCAGAACTAAAGGCATTTTCTAAACTGAGAAAGTATTCACTCACTGATTGATCATAGTAAGCCTCTTTGGGTTTCAGGGCGTCAAAATTTAAGTCTTTATAGATGAATGGATAAGGCAGCACAAAAAAAGTCGGAACATCGACTTTATCATCTCCCAACCAAAATCCATATTCGATCATCTGTTCATCAAAAGCCGCTTTTTCGATGATTTTGTTTTCCGGAAATGGGTCCATTTTGTTTTTGACAATCAACAAAGACACATCAAATGTTCCCCAAAACAGTTGAGGTTTCACTTTCCGGCATCTGAGCGGGCCTACAAACTTCAGTTGTTCACGCTGTGCCAAATGGAATAGTTGCAGCCCCCTCATCGCTTGCTGGCGATTAAAAGTTAAGGGAGTGCTGTCTTCGTTCAAGTTTTTCTGATAGGCCATTTCCTGCGGTTTAGGATTGATCGTGACGCGGATGCCATTTGAATTCAACGCTTCCATTATTTCTTCAAAATAATCCTTTATGGCTTTGGAGGATTTCAATTCCAGGGATCGGACGTTGCCGTCCACATTGATAAGGATTTGGCTGTTGCGGATGTCTACATCCAGTTGAAAAGCTGTATTCTTTTGAAACAGCATCCCTGTCGAAAATCCATCAGTTGTTAAGCACAGTCCGACATGCGCCCACTGCGGCTCCTGTTGGGCAGTTTCCAGTTTTATTTTCCCCAGAATCTGTGAAATCAAATGCAAAGTGAATTTGGTATCAGCCCACTCGGAATGCTTGATCCCATCAACCTTCATTCTGTTCGCCTCCTGGATCCGTGTTGTTTTAACTACTATACCAACCGTCACCAAATAAGAAACATAATGTACCAGAGACTGCCCATGTCCGTAGCAAGTTAGAAGAATATTAAGCGAAAGAAATCAAATCTTTTGGACAAATAGAAACTAATCGGCAACCATTCATACATAGATGCTGAATAGTAGTATATTTTTTAGACTTTTCTCTATTATGCAAGGGTCCCACACTGATATTTCAGGTTCACCAATTTAAACTAACCAATCGTTCAGCTTCTTTGCAGCAGCCCATTTCCTTCAACTCTTCGATGAGAAATGCCTTTAGTTCAGGATCTTCAAAAACCAATCCAGTGAATTGTACATCTCTGATCAAAGCCAATTTACTTTCCTTTGGAGCAGAAACAAAAAATGTCATAATTTCTTCTAAAGCCGGGTCTTCATTTCTTGTTAAAGGAAAAAGGGGAGAATGATCCGCTATATTTTCTGTAGCGGCTATACCAAGGCCATCCATTGTCGGCAGAACGACCTGCGTACTTCTTGACGCAGTTACTGTCTTCTGAATGTACTCGTAGACGTTGGCTATATCCACACAGCCCATGACTTCTTGCAATTTCGCTGCCACTTCTTTTCGTACTCTGTAAAAATCCGTTTCCGTTGAGGCGTCCTTTTCTGCATTTTGCTTCATTATTTGGTAATCATCAATCGACTCAAGCATCGATCCATTAAATAAAAACAATAATTCCTCATCACTGTAGAGATAATCAATAAATTCTTTTGCATTTCTGGCAAGCAACTTCACTTCATTTTCAAAATCCATTGGTGAAATACTGACGATAAATGCCTGTTCCAGATCGGTGACTTTACCAAAATCCGTCAACAGGCCAATATGAATTCCATCTACACCTGTCCCCATGAAAGGGAGCACGTCGAGCGGCGTCTGCTGGTAGGCCTTTGTATCATCTATCCAATGCAAGCCCATATACTCATCCAATGATTTTCCATCCCTATGCAGCACCTCATCAAAAGATTTCAAACGCTTCAATGTCGGGGGAAGAAAGCTTAAATCAGTAATCACTTCCACTCCTTCTGAAATAGACTGACAGCATGAATTAATTTCAAATTTCTGTAGTTCGGGGGCAGCCATTTCCAAATTCAGTACATCATCAAAAGCCTCCACTTTTCCTTCTGCACTTAGAACCAACTGTCTCTTTCCGTTTGTAAGTTCACCGCAGATTTTGCAGCTTATTTGAGGATTGACCCGTTGAAGCCTTATCGTCAAATTGTCCAACTCTTTATCTCTGTCAGGTAGCTGCAAGTCCCAATAGGTCTCTTCTCTAACTTTGAACCAATCCCAAAATGCTTCGAATCTGTTCTCAAATTTTGTCGTCCATAGCATAATCTTCCCTCCCTTAATCCAACAATTAATTCATTTATTATACCCATTTCCTGGATATAAAGGAATTAAACAAACGGGTATTCCCCTTACACTTAATTGAAAATAACTTATTTATAAAGCATTGCCTATACCTATCCTTGTGAAGAATTTTGCTTAGGAATAGACAGATTCATTTTTCAATATTCAAGTAGTACTTATTGATATTCACTAATAGATTCGATTTTACTTATTCTTCAGTTAACGATATGCTTTTATCTAATAAGAGAAAGTAATCCAGATTTGAATGGCTATTCTTCAATTTCTTTTCTGAAATCAAAAGGAGTGTTGTCAAAATGCCGAATAAAGCGATCAGTGAACAATTCAAATCCATTCCGACCACCGCAATTTCTGATGCAATGAAAGGGATGAACAATCTGGATCCATCCATTAAACCGCTTAAGGACACCTACAAAATCAGCGGAAGAGCCCTTACCGTCAAAATGCCTATCGGAGACAATTACAGTGTTATGAAAGCGTTGGATGCAGCCGAACCTGGGGACATTATCGTCATTGATGCAAAAGGTGATTTGTCACGTGCTGTCGCAGGTGATTTTGTCATCGGCATGGCCAAGACCTTGGGCATCGCCGGCTTTGTCGTAGATGGTGCCGTTCGGGATCTGGAGGCATGCAAGGCATTGGATTTCCCGATTTTCTGTAAAGGCACCACAATTGCAGCCGGCAACAAGGCCGGACAAGGAGAGATCAATACGGCAATTTCCTGTGGGGGCGTTCCGGTTCAGCCCGGTGACATCATTGTCGGAGACTGCGATGGCGTCACTGTGATCCCTCAGGCCAAGGCAGAAGATGTTTTAGCCGGTTCACTGGAGAAACTCAAAAAAGATGATGAGCGTGCCGCTTCCGTTTCAGAAGATATTGTCGCTGTTAAGAAGTATTTAAAAGAGCAGATCGGGAAAGCTTAAATGACGAAAAGACAATGGCCACTAGGAGCTTTTCGAAAAAAATCATGGGTTTTTTGATAATGACAATGCCCATCCTTCCAAAACCTTTGCTATACGGGCAAAAACCACCCTTTGATGGGTTAAGCGATGGGACATAACGGGTATAGCATATCCAAGACATCAATAAATTTAGAGGAGGAATACACCATGGATTCAACAATGTGGCTGTACATAGCACTTGGAATCTTCGTGCTGGGCCTGATTATCGCAATCGTCGGCGTTGTTATGCTGATTTCGGGAATCAAAGAACCGGTGAAAAAAATGAAAGGTTCCGCAAACAACTTGAAAGAGCGTGTCGACAAGCTTAATTTGGAAGTGACGACCTTATCGCATACTGCAAATGAATTAAAAGAAGATGTGCAAGTAAAATCCGAAAAAGTCGGAACTTTGGTTGATGCCGCTAAAGGCACCCTGAATTCGGTTGTTGACTTGAACGCAACCGTCCGATCGATTACAGGTGATATTACGACTCGAGTGGATCGGGATAAACGCAATATCGCAGAAGTTAATCAATACAGCAATACGGCAATCGGTTTAGTTGACATGATCAAAAACCGTAAGTTGCCTAATAAAAGCAACTCTACTTATTCTCCAACCAACATGCCGGACGTAAAAGAATATTAATTTGTTAATGAAAATACACTCTGTGTTGGGTATCCGATACAGAGTGTATTTTTTCTGCGTTATCAACTCTGGATTTCACTACGGGTTGTAATAAAAGAATGTGTGAAATAGCACTGCAGCTAATGACGCCTTATCCTGATTTACCGCCTCGACATGGACCACATCAAGCTCAGAGTTGACGATTAAGTTGGACATTGATACAGCCGCAATTTCTGTGTCATTGCATTTCAAATGGCCCGTCCCAGCAAAGTCTTTCTCAAAATAATAGCTGCGGTTGTCCAATTTAAATGAATAAGCTATTTCTATCAATTGAATGCGATGTTCTGCAACCAGGACAGATTTGTGGGTTTGATGGCCTAAAATACGATAACCGAAACCTGGAAACGAACATTCGATGCTGTAAAAGGGTTTTCCATCCAACTGTGTAATTAAATATGTATAAGGCAAACCGGAACTCAGCAATGCATTGAAAATCCCTGCTATAAATGGATGGCGCTTTCGGTGCAATAAGAACAACGCTTGTCCCGATTCGTCTCTTAGCGTCATTTTTTTCGGCCGCTGAAACGTTTTGTGGACTCGATAAGTAAACTGCTGCATCCCCTGCCTCCTTACATTATTTTAATCTACAATATGAATTTTCGATCAGGAGGAATTATTGATGAAAAAAGGCTGGCTCTCAATTGTTATAGGCTTGGTTTTAGGTTTGACGCTATCCTATTTTCTGCTTAGCTATAATGGATGGACAATGGTTTCAATTGGAAATGATGGAGAAACTTTAAGTTCGGTCAATGAACTGGATTTCGATTTGATTACGAATGCATTCGGACTTGTTTTACTTTGTATAGCTGTAGTTTATGGAACACTTTCTGTCTTCAATAAACGTTCATGATTTTAGTTAGACAAGTCTTTTGAATAAGCTGTGGATTTGTAGAGCACCATTGCGCTGAAGAAAAAGAAATGAATTGCAAATTTTATATCCACAATCTCCAACGTGGAATCTTCGAGAAATCCATTCACTTTTTGATCTAAGTTATTTTCGCTCCATCCAACAAATGTTTTGACTCTCATGTTAACCGCTCCCTAAATTTATAGTTGATACTAAATATACGAATGAGTAAACTGCAAGTTTCATCTATTTTTCTTTTCCCCTATATCCATAAAGTTGAAATCACCAAATAAGCGATCATTCCAGCGATAAAAATCAGCAGGTACTTCAATTTTCTACCCATGCTACTCACCTCCTGGATTGTCGGTCGGATGACGAACTTTGCTGATTACCTATTACGTTCTTTGCCATCTTTTAAGTTTGATAGTCCAATAAATGGACAAATAATTGTCCCCGCTATCAAAATCCCAGTCAATATTCCATTATTTCCCCAAGACGTAATGACCGAAATCAAACACACGGCCGCAATTGCAAAAGCTCCGTATTTTTCCACAAACGCAAACATATGATGTCCTCCCGTCATTATTGATACACCCAAAGCTCTTTTTCTTATGTACCAGTCCAAACTCCAACAACAACTTCAAAATAAACAGGAATTCTCTTTCAACTGTATCATCCATTTCTTGACTTTCGAAACATATTGACTGTCTCCCTTGCCAAGTCTCTTTAACTAATCTGTTTATGCCGTTTAACTGCAGGAGTTCTCCCGTTCAACGGAGAAGTACTTAATACTACACAAATTGACAGGAGGGTAAACAATGGCTTTAGCTTA
Organism: Planococcus notacanthi; assembly: GCF_030407825.1. Lineage (NCBI taxonomy): Bacteria > Bacillati > Bacillota > Bacilli > Caryophanales > Caryophanaceae > Planococcus > Planococcus notacanthi. Next base: position 1,056,092 of record NZ_JASDCQ010000001.1, read on the forward strand.
CAAAGAGATTCTCGTAGCAGTTGACGGCTCGGACGAAGCAGGACTCGCATTCAAAAAGTCGATCGGCATCGCCAAACGAAACAATGCCAATTTGAACTTGATTTACGTTGCTGACCCCCGGACCTATACGCCCATCAGACTCCACGGCGTTGATACCGAACAGCAGGCTTTTAAGTACGGCAGAGAACTTCTGGAGAAATACAAAGCCGAAGCCGTGGACGCCGGAGTGGAAAATGTAAACAACATCGTCACTTCAGGTTCACCTAAGAGGGTTATTGCCCGAGACTTTGCTAAACAAGTTGAAGCGGACCTGATCATATGCGGTGCATCCGGAATCAATGCCTTGGAACGTTTCATGCTTGGAAGTGTTTCGCAGCATATTGTCCGCAGCAGCCCCTGCGATGTACTGGTGGTCCGTATTCCGGACCCTGAAGAAGAGGTCAATTAAGGATTCCATTTCCTGCTGTTAGGCACCTATCAATGACGTTTCATTTTTCAAACCTTTCATTGGCTCAAAGCCTCTTTCCTGCAACAAGGAAGAGGCTTTTTGATTTGTGATAAAGTGAAGCACATCCGATGCTTTCTCTCCAGTCCTCTCCTGTCCCGCAGGCAAAGCCATCCCTTGCGATTGAATTTATTGCAATTTCAACTCAAATCTTACGTTTAAACTGTGGCATATTTTTACATGTTTCACAATAGACTTGAAATGTTCAAAAATGATTTGGCAAAAATGCTGGTTTAATGGAAATTTGCCTGTCAGCTGAGGTATATTAATAGTCGTGGACATAAGAGGAGTTTGAAAATGAAAATAGAACTAACTGCACCATCTCAGAAAACATTATGGGCACAAGTCGTGAAAACAGGAATTATCAAATCGAATTTGATTCCCATGCTCGCAGGATTGATGCTCGCGTTGTATACGTACCAAGAAAGCTTTACAGAGAATATCGGCAATATCCTTTTAGCCTTAATAGGTACAGCAGCTATTATTGCAGCAGCTGGTTCGTTCAATAATCTTTACGACCGTGACATCGATGCTGTCATGAACCGGACCAAAAGCCGCCCGACGGTAACAGGATCTATAGCGATCAAAAAAGTCTTATGGGCTGCAATTCTGTTATTGGTTATCGGCTTGGCTTTATTGTATGTGGCTTCCCCACTAACCGCATTCCTCGGATTTCTCGGCGTGTTTTTCTACGTGGTGCCTTATACCATGTGGACAAAGCGCCGGACAATCTGGAACACGGAAGTGGGAAGTATTTCAGGCGCTATGCCTCCTTTGATCGGCTGGGCCGCTGTAGCACCTGATATCTGGCATCCTGCCTGCTGGGCGTTATTCCTGATTATGGTGATCTGGCAAATGCCCCATTTTTACGCAATTGCCATTCGTAAGCAAGAGGATTATACAGCAGCAAATATTCCGATGCTTCCCGTCGCCAAAGGTGCAAAGCGCACTTATTTACAAACTAATATCTATTTAGTTTTATTGGTGATTTCAAGCCTGCTGTTTTTGCCCTTAAGCCTCGGCTTGACCTTGGTTTCTCTAGTCATGGGACTTCTATGGCTGGGCTTAAGCCTTTTCGGATCCCAGAAATACGGCATTAAAGTATGGGCCGATAAAATGTTTTTATTCTCCTTGGTGCATATGGTCGTTATTTATTCAACGGTAATTATTTATGCTTCCATCGGGATGATTCTTTCCGGAATTTATTGACAAACAATCCAGTAAAAAATGTTACGTGACCAAACAGGTAGACAGTATCGCAGCTGATCTACCTGTTTTTTTATTGCCATAAATCTCCTTCTAAATATTCTAAATTATTGTATTAAGTTTTAGAAACCCCTATCTTGCTGTTGCTTAATCTAGTAAACTTAAATTACATGGGAATTAATTACTTTTTAAGAATCTTGGAGAACTAGTCTAATAGACCCCCGCGCATAAACTATCCATACATAAAAGAAGAAAAGTTATGATTGGAAGGAGATCAATAATGATGAAATATTTGTCAAAAGAGCTGGGACAGGATATTTTAGCTTCCACTGCTCTTTTTGATTTGATTCAAGACCCCATTTTCCTGATGGCGAAAGACGGAAATTCCTATCGTTATCTTTACGCTAATCCAGCAGCGTTGGCTATCATGCCCCCACAGAAAATTATCGGCTGTCTGATTGAAGAAGTTTTCCTTCCTGAGCAAAGTCAAGCAATAATCCGACAACACCAAGAAGTAACAGCTGCGCAAAAACCGAGAGAATTTATTGAAAAGATTCAAACAGACAATGGGTTTTTTATCGGTGAAATAATGTTGAGTCCGGTACTAGTCAAACCTGATCAATGCCAGTATATAATGACTGTCGTGCGGGACGTCACCGAAAGAGAACAGAGAAAGGAAGCTCTGCTGAAGACTAAAAGGGAAATCGATGTCGAGAGAAAACGATTGAACTCACTGGTCGAAAACAACGGAAATGCGGTATTTGAATTTGATCAAGACAAAAATTTCATCAGCATCAACCATACAGTCACAGAAGTTACAGGGTTCTCTGAAAAAGAGCTGATTGGCCAGTCCGTTGTTTCAATGGTCGTCGATCGCTATTTAGAGGACACGCTCTCTCATTTTGAAAAAGCCTTGACCGGAGTTTCTGTTGAATTTGAAACGGTGATCTATACAAAAAAACGGCAGAAGGCTGTCTTTCAAGTGAATACCATTCCCATCATCATTGAAAATCAAGTGAATGGAATTTATGCCATCGCCAAAGAAATTTCAGATCAGAAAAAAACAGAGCGATTGTTGCGCGAGAATGAACAGCGGTATAAATCGCTATTCGACAATCACCCGCATGGAATTTTCACGTTTGACCGGACCGGCAACCTGGAAAGCATCAATGCGGGTACCGAAAACATCACCGGTTATACGTTTGAGGAATTAAAGGCAAATTCATTTTTATCGATCGTCATGCCTGAAGAAATAGAAAAAGTACGCGACTATTTTTACAAAGCGATTAACAGCGAACAGCCGGAACGTTATGAAATGGCTTTCCATAAGAAAAATGGCGGGTTGATTGATTTGCAGGTCCTGAATATCCCTCTGATCGTAGATGGACAAATGCTTGGAATCCACGGCATCATCACCGATATCACTGAAAAAAATTTAGCTGCTAAGGCGCTGACAAAGGCAAAAGAAGAACTCGAAGTTTTCTGGGAAAACTCAACCGATCCTCTCTTTTATATTGATACAAAAGGAGATATCTTAAAAGTAAACCCGGCCTTTGAAGAAACATTCGGCTTTACTGAAGACGAAATGAAAACTGGAAAAGGAACAATCATCCCATCTCATATGAGATCTGATCAAGACCATATTATAGGACGGATATTGGACGGAGAAACGGTCAAGTTTCATGATACACTGCGCATCGACAAAACCGGGAAACCGTTGAATATCATTTCTTCCTATTCCCCAGTCCGAAATTCGGATAGAAAAGTCATTGGCGCGACAATCGTCTATAAAAATGTGACCGAATTAAAAAAAGCAGAACAGGAACTACAGAAAAGCCAGGAAAAATACCGGCTGATTACAGAAAGCACTTTTGACATCATTACATTGATCGACCTTTCCGGAAAAGTGGAATACGTATCGCCCGCCAGCGAAAAAGTGTTGGGATACTCGGATCAAATCTTTATCGGAAGCCCTTTTACTACGAACGTTCATCCGGAGGATACTTGTAATTTAATTGAAAGTGTCGCATCCCTCATTGATAGAGGAGAATCTACCACAGTAGAAGTGAGGTGTATGCATCGGAAGGGACATTATGTCTGGATGGAGATATCCCCCACCCCAGTCTTGTCGAATGGGGAATTAAAGCAATTCTTCACGATTGCAAGGGACATCACAGAACGCAAGAAGCTACAGGACAAAGTAGAGAAGATGGCATTTTATGATCATTTAACCGGTATCCCCAACCGCCGGACTTTTGATGACAAATTAAAGAAAGCTATTTTCCAAGCCGACGCCACCGGAAAAAAAGTAGCTGTACTTATGTTGGATGGCCGCAAGTTTAAACAAATCAATGACCAGTTCGGACACGATGCAGGAGATGCAGTCATCAGGGAAATGGCGATGCGGCTAGAGTCCAGCATCCGATCTAGCGACACGGTTGCCCGTTTGGGCGGTGACGAAATGGGGATTGTTTTACCGGGACTTGATTCAGTCGAAGTGGCCGAACAAACAGCAAAGCGAATACTGAAATCACTCGAATCTCCCCTGCTCTTTAACGGTTGTGAAATTAAAATTGGAGCCGAAATCGGCATTTCGTTATACCCCGACAACGCTGATAATGAAAAATCATTGGTTAAATACGCAGATATGGCTCTTTACGAGGCGAAAACATCAGACCACGATCATTATCGGATTTACAATTAAAAACCAGGCAGCTTAACTGAGAGCAGAATGAAAGAAGGAGAAAAACCATGCGTTGGCATCGTTTTTCTCCTTCTTTCATTTAAATTTCGTTTATTTACTATCACCGATAAACCAAATTTCATTTTCATAATAGCCTTCTTCATCATCGATTATTTCCTTGAAACCGGAAATGGATAAGTCTTCAGGAACGTCCAAATTCCATTCTGCCCGAACATTTCGAGTCTCCGGAAGCGGAATCCATTTCTGGTCCTCATCTTCACGGATAAAGAAATCTTGGAAATGTTCGTTCCCTTTAAAAACAATGATTTGTGAATTCCACAAACTCGGAAAATCAATTGAAGCTACAACACGGTATTCCACTTGGTCATAAGGCTTTAGATCTTTAAGGTATGCCACCCGTTCTATAAGTGTTTGCATACAAAGTTGTTTAACTTTCCGAGATGTTTGATCGGAGTTGATAAAACCTTGGTGAACCGGCAAATGCATATGCCAGTATCCATTATAGAAATCCGTTGGAAATACCGCTGTGTTTTCTTTAATCCGTTTGACCATGTTTTCCGTCTTCTGTTTAATCCCCCGAACTTTTTTTCTCTCATGTCAGTTCTCCTCAATTTACAGTTAGATAAAACTAAAGATAAAACACCATGAAGAGGCTAAACAAAGCAATAGCTCCCATCATGCCAACTACCATAGTTCTTCCAAAATCGCTTATAAAATACAGATTCAGCATCATAAAATAAAGAACACCAATGATCAAAATAAAAAGCAGAAATCCGTTTGTGTCTGCAATTTCATGCGTAAAGATCGAAAGCAGCAGTCCTGAAATAAGAAACACACCGTACCAATTTAGAACTTTTCGCACGGAGAATACCTTTGGATTTTCAGGTCCTGGTTTAGGCGTCGCCTTCGGATATGGGTTCATTTTATCAACTCCCTGTCGTCCCTACTTCTTTTACGAAATAATGGAACCGATAGTTTCAGAAATTGAAATAAATGATTTGCATCATCTTGTTGAGTTCATCAGCATCGATCAAATCATTTTTTCACAGCACCCTAAAAATTCATTCCACAATGACATCTGAAGGAAGAATGCCCGAAAAATCTTTCGGTACATCAAACGGAATGACGCGGACTTGATCGCCCACTTCCAATTCTTTGTAGGAACTTATGGCTCCTTTAAAAACGGCACCATCATTCAGATGCATTTCATATGCTGCGGTTTTTCCTTCACCAGTTGAAGGTACTTCGATAATGAAACTAGTCTCTTACTTTTCTGTCACTGTCCCCTCATAGTTTCCGCAGGCCGATACCACCAGCAGGAGAATGACCAGCACTCCGAACAATCGCTTCATATGGGCTCACTTCCGTTTCTATAAGGTACCTAAATCATCTGTTATTCATCAAATTTAATTCCTCTCTTTTCGTTTTCCAACTAAATTGTATTCTTAACGAATTCCCTGAATTTATTTTCCTCTTCGGAAAACGGATTATGATTACTCTCTTCGAATACAGTCAGTTTGGCTGTTGGAATATGGGTAACTACCAGTGGCACACATGGACTCTTTCAAAAATTTTAAAACTTCCCCTTGCCGTTTAAAGCATTCCTTCTTGCCACATTATCCATTCCTCTTCTTATTTAGAGGTTTTACTTACAAGGTTTGTTTCTCGATATGATCGCCAATTAGTTAATAACCAACCTGAAAAATTCCGTTTCATTCAGAAAATCTTGTCTTGTAAGCAATCGCCCTGATATGAGTTGCCGGTAAGAAGTGATGGTCCCATCATGTGTAATAATGTAGATTCTCTTTCGTTGAAAACTTCGGCAAAAACCAAAAAAGTCTTCGGCCAAGCAGCTGAATTCATATTCTGGCAGTATATTGATACCTGTTTTCCACAACGAAGAATCCTGATTTTGAGCAAAATGAAAGGCAGGAAATTCTTCTTGCATCGTTTGTGTATCGAGCAGCTCATCACAGCGAGATGTCACAGCATCCGCGTGGGCAGGAAATATCCGGGGCGCCGCCAACGGGTGGACAACTTTAATACAATCCACATTTCTGCTCCACACAGAAGCAGTCTGGAGCGTTCTCAGAGTAGGGCTGACAACCACAACATCCTCAGCAGTCAAAGGCAGTGCAGACCTTAATTTTTTCGCCTGGTCCATGCCTTTGCTGGTTAGCGAAGGATTTCTCATTCCAAGACTGTTCGGCAAATTACTCGTATGTGTTCCTTGGCCATGACGAATAAAAATCAATTCCATATTCCCTGCCTCCCCATTTTAAACAGTAATTACCATTTAAAAATGACTCCATACGTCAGATTCCCACTTCCACGACTTAACCCTGTTGGTCAACCGCACAACTTCCGGAAGAACCGTTGGCAATGTTCCCGGTTCCATTCTATAACCTTGCCGTCGGAGCTCCCGGAAGATGTTGATTCTATTCTTAATATACCAAATAAAACCAATAAAAAACAAAGTGATTGACTATTCTTTTCCTTTAAATTGATTGGTGTTTGTTCTTATCCAAGATTTTTGTCTGCACAAAAAAACCTCTCTCGAACATCCATTTTTGCGGACGATCAAAAGAGGTTCATCAATTAATTTTCTTCTGCCAACCTAAATGCTTTGCGGCTTCTGATGCTTAGAACAAGCCATAGCAGCACGTTGAAGACCAGAATAAACCCACCGAGCACCCATATGCTCATCATAAACGTTTCATTTCCATATGCGGAAGACATAGCTTCCCGGAAACCAAGAAGCGCATAGCTCATTGGAACAAAGTCATGGACTTTCTGGAAAAATCCATTGGTCAGTTCTACCGGGAACATGCCACCGCTCGCACCCAATTGAACGACGAGCAAGATCATGGCCATAAAGCGGCCTGGATTACCGAATGTGATTGCCAAGAACATGATCAGGAACATATAAGTAAGTGAGGTGATCACAGAAACTGCGATGAACTCTCCGATATGTTCCACTTGAAGGTGGAAACCGAACAACATGATGGCATCGACAATCAATGCAGCAGCAGTCGCCTGGACAAAGCCAATCGAAAACTTGCTGAGCCACCAAGCTGTTCCGGAAGTCGGACGCCCTGCCGGCGCATTGATCGGAAATACCAGATTGAACGATAAAGCACCTACGAAGAGGCCAAGCGATAAGATGTACGGGGCTAACGCATGGCCATAGTTTGGCACTTCACTGCGCTGGCTCTCAGTGGCTATTGCCGGAGCAGCCAGCAGTTTAAAGTTCGCATCCTTCAACTGGGTGCCATTGATGTCTTCTGCTCCCTCGCCCAAGCTTGCAGCGAGTTCAGATGATCCCTCTGATAGTTTACCTATGCCTGCTCCCAGCTCACCTGAACCATCTTGTAACCGTCCTGCCCCATTGCGCAGCTCAAGTGCACCGCCGGCAAGTTCACCCGCTCCTCCGGAAAGCGCCGGAAGCCCTTGATCCAAACGATTGGCACCCTCTGCCAATTCGCTGGAACCGGAAGTCAATTTTTCGGAATTTACAGCTAGCTGCTCGGTACCTTGCTGAAGTTGCCCCGCTCCTTCTGCTGCTTCGGCAACCCCTTCTGCATAAGCAGCAGTTCCACTTTTCAGCTCCTGCGATCCTTGCTGTAAGGCACTTGCCCCTTCGACCAATCCAGCTGAACCATCAGCAAGAGACGATACGCCTTTAGTCAACGAAGAACTGCCTTGTGCCAAACGATCAACTGCCTCTGCCAATTGCGGCAATTTTTGTGTGGTTGTCTCTATACCAGCCAATAATTCCCCACTACCTTGCTTGGCTTCATCTGCACCTGCAGCAAGAGCAGCAGCGCCCGGAATCAATCGGCTGCTCAGCGCATCCTGGACAGCTGCATAACCACCGAGTGCCTGCACCGCTTGTGGATTGACACGCTCGACCGCATTGTTCAATTCGGCGATTTGTCCCGGCAATGAACCGAGTGATTGAAAAGCCGGGATCAATTGATCGTTTAAACCGGATGACACCGCGCCAAGGCTAGTCTTGAGTGTTTCAAGTGTAGCTTGCTGCACCGCTGACTGTTCTTCCAAACTGTCATTGACAGCAGCTTTCAGCTCTGCCTGCTGCTCTTCTGTTAAGCTGCCAAAAGCGGGAGACGCCTGCAGCGACTCCACAGCTGAGACGGAAGAAACTGGCGGCAGTTCCTCTAAACTTTGTTGAGCTGCAGCTAATTTTGCTTGCAGTCCGGATGCATCTTGAGCGTTCCCTGCAGAAACTGCACTGTTCAATTGGCTAAGGCTTTCTTGAATACCGGCGAGCCCTTGCTGCAAGCTGGCGATTTGATCAGCCGCTGGCAGTTCATCATTCAATTCGTTTAACCCATTCTTCAATGCCGAACCTCCTGCAGCTAATTCTGCAAGTCCATCATTGAGCGCGGCTTGACCCGAAACCAATTGCTGCATGCCTGAAGAGCTGTCTGCCAGTTGACTGGTTTGTGACTGCAATTCGTGCAGGCCATTGTCCAGCTCTTCACTACCGCGCTGAGTTTCCGACAATCCATCATTCAGCTGCTGAGCTCCAGGAACCAGCGAACCTAGGCCATCTGCCAACTTCACGGACCCTTGAACCAATGCAGAACCATTACTGTTCAACTCGGCTGTGCCTTCAACCAGTCCAGCTACTCCGCTTTGAAGTCTTCCAACGCCTTCAGTGTACTCAAAAATTCCTTTGTTCAACTGGTCTGCCCCTTTGCGCAGTGCAGTTGTTCCCGCTGAAAATTGACCAACACCAATTTCCAACTGCTCGGCCCCTTCCTTGAACGTCAAACTGCCTTCTGACAATTCCATTAGCCCTGCAGTCAGTTCCTTATTGCCATCCTGGAGCTCAACAGTTCCTTCATTGAGCTGTTCGGCACCTTCAGCTGCCTGCCCTACTCCTTCACCAAGTGTTTCAATTTGCGCAAATACTGCTTTTACGTATTCTTTTGTTACATTTTCTGCGATTTCTTCTTTAATGGCCATGGTCGCCTGCTTGCTGACAGCTTCAATGAAAAAGCCTCGGCCAGGATTGGTTTCATACTGCAAATTCATGGCTTTCGGCTGATCATCCATAATGGACGCCGCATTTGTTGAAAAATCCTTCGGAATGGTCAACACCATAAAATATTTTCCGTCATTCATGCCGCGTTCAGCTTCTTTGGCATCTGTAAAATGCCAGTCCAGTGTTTCATTTTCTTTTAAGTTACCGACCAATTCGTCCCCGACAGCGAAAGTAGTGCCATCGTAATCTGCAGCTGTGTCTTCATTCACAACAGCCACCGGCAAACGATCAGTTTTACCGTAAGGATCCCAGGACGATCCAAGGAAAAACCCTCCATAAATAATTGGGATAAACATCATAACAATCATTGTTCCCAATAACAGCGGTTTGGAAAACAATTTTTTCCATTCCAATCTAAGCATGTTCACTTGTCATCATCCTGTTCTTTACCGATTACGTCACTTAAAGTTTCACGGTTCCAGTTTAAAGTCGGCAAGTTTGCCGTTCCAAGTCCTTCTTTCAGCAAATCCGCTGCAGTCAAATTAGAAAAGTACTCAATGAGCAAACGATCTCCTTGCGCAAACACATTACGCAGAAGTTCCTGTCCTTTTTTCGCATATTTTCCGTCATGAAATGCCAAGCCGATCAACCCAGTATCCGGATACATTTGAATCGGCCCTTCCATCGCTTCGATGACATCCAGCAAGGTAATATCAGTTGCAGGCTTCGCAAGTGAAACGCCCCCATTATTTCCAGAGACCGAAACCGCAATTCCCTGGACAACCAATTTTCGGATGATTTTTTTCATATACGAAGGCGACACGCCCAGTCTTTTGCTGATTTCATCGGAAGCAAGCGGCGCGCTGCTTTCCTGTGTGGCCAGCAAAACAATAATGCAAAATGCTTGCTCTACCCCTTTTGTCAATTGCATATCCAACACCTCTTTTTCATCTACTTCAGATATCCATTATGGACATCTGATATCTATTTAGGAATTCTACACCTTTTTCAAAAAAATGCAAGAGCCATATCTAACTCGGACTAACGAATCTGAATCATTTGGAATTTTATGCTATAATTTAAATAAAGATACATTTAATTGCATAAAAAACGAGTGGACATTGCCGAACGATTTAGGAAGCGGATGGGTATCGCCGGCTTTTAGCCAAGTGGTAGCACAATCGATGAGTTCTGACTTGCAGGATAAGGGAAACACCTGGATTAATACGGGGACGAGTTTCGGTATTTTATTGACCGGTCCTGTAGCTTTGGCATTTGGGGAACAGTGGAGATGGAGTTATGTCTTATTCGCAATCATTGCTTTAATAATTTGTTGGTGGAACAGTTATTCAATCAAAGAAGAAAATCAGAGAGTTCGAATGTTCAAGCAAATTAAATTCAAATTTAAGCCATTGGTTAAGGCGCGCTTTCTGATACTGGCTTCCTTCGGGGTCGGTTTCAGCTCAGCAATTTATTGGACCTTCTCAAGAAGTTATATTACCGCTATTCACGACTTATCAGTAAGTGAAAGTGTAGGATTTTGGACCATTATGGGAGGTGCGGGCATTATTGGAGGCATAGCCGGAACCATCATCCACTCAATTGGACTGCACCGCTCCTACCAATTAGGTGTGCTGATGGTATCAGCCGCTATTTTCGGTTTAACTCTATCACATTCTGCAGCTATCCATGTATCGGCTCTGCTTTTTGGCGTATCGTTTATTTTTATGAATGGCCTCTTTATCGTCTGGGGTACCCGACAATTTCCTGATTCGCCTTCGACGGGCGTCAGTATTTCATTTTTCTCATTGGGAATTGGCCAGTCCGCTGGTTCTATAGCTGCAGGCATGTTGGTCGAAGGCATTTCCTATCCTTTTGCGTTTATCCTGTTTTCAATCATCGGTCTTCTTTTTCTTTTTTGTAGAACCACCATTCTTCCTTTATCTTCTGATATAAAAAAGCAATGAAAAGTCCGATGCGAAAGCATCATGAACAGTCGCCATTGCCGGTTTTAGCCTTTTTATATTTAAAAACGCTTACATTTAGCGATCTATGTTTCGCCTTATTTTTAAGTGGTAGATAAAGAAAGAAACTATCCATTATCAACCACTAAGGAGAGAGTTAGATGACAAACTTGCCGAACCCTAGAACACAATACACAACAGATGATTTCCCAAAACAATTTCAAGAGCCGCCAGGCCTTCAAAATCAAATGGATCCACTGCCGGATTGCGGTGAAACAAGTTATGTCGGTTCCGGCAAATTAGCTGGGCGGAAAGCGCTTGTAACCGGTGGCGATTCTGGTATCGGCCGCGCAGCTGCAATCGCTTATGCCCGTGAAGGAGCGGACGTTGCGATCAACTACTTGCCGGTGGAACAGCCTGATGCAGAAGAAGTCAAAAAGCTGATTGAAGCCGAGGGTCGTAAAGCCGTCTTGATTCCAGGAGATCTGAGCAATGAGGCTTTCTGCCAGAAACTAGTCGAGCAGGCAAACGCCGAACTTGGCGGATTGGACATCCTGGCACTGGTTGCCGGAAAGCAGCAAGCGGTCGAGGACATTTTGGATTTGCCTACTGAACAACTTGAGAAAACATTCCAGATCAACGTCTATTCAATGTTCTGGACTGTAAAAGCAGCGCTTCCGCACCTTCCTGCAGGAGCTTCTATCATCACAACCAGCTCAGTAGAAGGATTCGATCCGAGCCCGATGCTGGTCGATTATGCAGCGACGAAATTCGCAATTATCGGTTTCACCAAATCCTTATCGAAACAATTGGCGGAAAAAGGCATTCGTGTCAATTCCATTGCTCCGGGACCAATTTGGACTGCTCTTCAAATTTCCGGCGGCCAGCCGCAGGAAAACATTCCGGAATTCGGAAAAGGTACACCTGAAACTCCTCTTGGACGTGCAGGGCAACCTGTGGAATTATCATCCGTTTATGTATTCCTGGCTTCTCCCGAATCCAGCTATGTAACGGGTCAGATCTACAGCATCACGGGGGGCATGCCGACTGCCTAATCCCTCAAAAAATACTAAAATCTTACAGCCCCTGTTTTTCTTGGGTTGTAAGATTTTTTTAGTGTATAGCTGAAATCTTCAGCACCATTTAAAAATCATATTTCTAACTGTTTAACCATTTAAATTAATTGAATTTTCAGTTTTAAAAGGTTTTATTAAAGAAGTGAAGAATTAACTATAGGAGCGAATGAAAAAACGAGGAGGCGTAAGTATGACACTGGAATACAACAATATTTTGGCAGCTGTAGACGGTTCACATGAAGCTGAACTGGCATTTAAAAAATCGATTGAGTTAGCTAAACGGCATAATGCCGTTCTCCATCTGCTTCATGTTGTAGATACCCGGGCCTACACTACGATGACGAAACACGTTCCGGATATTGATGATGAAGTCTTCGAGGATGGAAAAGAACTTCTTAGTAAATACAAAAAAGAAGCTGAAGCAGCTGGCATTCCGGAAGTGAATGTCTATATCACGCCGGGTTCTCCCAAAAAAGTCATTTCGCGTGATTATGCGAACCGTTTAGATGCAGACTTAATTGTATGCGGTGCCCAAGGCTTGAATGCATTTGAACATTATCTGATGGGAAGCGTATCGCAACATATTGTCAGCAGCAGCCCTTGTGATGTTTTAGTGGTTCGGGGCAATAAAAGAAGGAAATGACAAGAAAATCGGAAATGAAGAAATGATATGAGCCTGTATTCTTTATCAATAATACTTTTCTATGCCCGGCTAACTTATCGTTTAAGTTAACCGGGCTTTTAGATTTATGTATTTTCTTAACCGCAGATGCCTGAACGAATAGACCTGCTTTTAAGAATACCAGAGATCGGCAATTTGTTGTGCCTGTTGTTTTGTCATGACTTGAAATGAATATTTCACAGATTCTCATCTTCTTTCGTCTAATTTGAAGTCCAATAGAATTCCCGATTCGGCATTTACCAGCCAAACACCAGACAAAGCCACATTTCTATTCCAATTCTTAATAATCAAAGGTGCGTGTCAACAAGAGGATAAATAAAGAAAAACACGAAATGCAGGATTACGATGCTCCACCCGATCAGTTTGCTTTGTATGTTTTGTACTGCTAAAAATGCAAGGGATCCCACGACGCCGCCTATCAAGAAGAACGGCGATGCACCAAAGTCGGTTAACCATTCAAGGCCCAACCCAATCAAGAGGCCGACAATGGCAAAAACAGCGAGCTGGCGCTTGTTGAAAACGCCTTTGTCTGAGAAGTAGCTAACGACGCCGATTGCAACTACCCCTCCGATATAGCCAAAAAATGTGGCTATATAGAGATATGAATAAAATCCATATAATGCGTCGCTTAAGCTGAAGTCCGAACCGAACAAAATTATAAATAAGAACATGACAGCGATAGAAGAAAGCACGGATGCAGAGGATCCTTTCAAGTAATTGAGTAACATCGATTTCTCCTTTTAATTACGGTTTTTATGTTTCAAATAACGAGATATCCTCGTTATGAGAACCGATATCTTTCTGAAATCATCTTCAAGGAAAATTCCTTTCTTTTTAAAAGAAATTTAAGAAGAAATTGCATCTGTTTCTTATTATATATTATGCGCCATTGCTTACTGCTTATGTTAAAAATTATGCCGGTTTACCATAAAGACGATGTTAAAAATTCCTTCTCGGCAGTTTAGGTAATTCAAAAATTAATTTTTTTAATGCTTAGTTACAACTGGGCTGAAAGCGAAACTCTCAGAGAGATTCAATTTTAGAATTTGATTTCTTTAATTAGAGTATACTTTCTGTAGGGGGGATAAATATGGATGAAAAAGACTGGCTAATCATTACAACGGTATATGAAGAGAAAAATATCACTAAAGCGGCGAATAAACTGTTCACCTCTCAACCCGCCATTACTTATCGATTAAATCAATTGGAAGAAGAAGTCGGTGTTCGACTCATATGGCGCGACAAAAAGGGCATCAAGTTCACTCCTCAAGGCGAATACATTGTAAAGTACGCAAAAGAAATGCTTGTAAAGCTCCAACAGACAAAAGATCATTTGCTGAATACTACTGAAGAATCTGCTGGAATGATTCGCTTAGGCGTTTCCAGTAATTATGCCCGCTTCATCCTGCCTGATGTGTTAAAGGAGTTTTCTGAGAAATACAGCAACATCCAGTTCAAGGTTTTTACCGGCTGGAGCTATGAAGTGCTGAAGGAAATCGAGCAAGACAATATTGCACTTGGAATTGTGCGAGGCGATATCTACTGGCAGAACAATAAAGTTTTGTTGAATCGGGAAAGTTTGTGCATCATTTCAAAAGATCCTATTGATTTAACAGGCCTGCCCCAAGAACCACGCATCGTTTTCAAGACCGATCCCAAACTCCAGCAAATCATGGATAGCTGGTGGTACAGCAATTATTCACAACCTCCGGCTATTAATATGGAAATTGATAATATCGAAACGTGCACGAAGCTCGTCTCCAGAGGGTTGGGATACGCCATTGTACCCGAGCTGGCTGTGACGGATATGACGGACCTCCACAAGGTAGTTTTGAAAGATGGAAACGAACAGCCACTTAACCGGCCAACTTGGCTGATTTACAAAGAAACGGAAGTTTTATATCCTGCGGTCCAGAACTTCATCGACTTTTTGACACGTACCTATACTCCTGCTGAAGCGGAATCAGCAGATCGTTCAGTTGAATAAGATAAATCCTTCTGAAAACGATAACCCCCTAGCTATATAGTAGCCAGGGGGTTATCGATGCGATTTTCTATACAGTTATCTTTGATTTTTTTGAACGGGATGCGGCTGTGGCTCCCGCAATTTTCCCGAATACGGCACCGGACATCAGCCCGGATCCACCAGGGTAGTTGTCATAGAAAATACCACCAACCATTTCACCTGCTGCAAACAATCCATCAATCATCTCTCCGTTTTCACCCAATACTTCACCGTTCGGGTTCACATGCAGTCCTCCAAAGGAGAACGTTACGCCGCAAGTGACCGGATACGCATAGAACGGTCCCTGTTCAATTTTCAGTGCCCAATTCGATTTTGGCGGTGTGATGCCGGTAGTCCCTTTTCCATCTTTTTCATTCGGGCTGTATTCACCTTCTTGAACCGCTTCGTTGTATTGTTGGATCGTTTCTAAAAATTGTTTCTGGTCAACCGGCAATTGCGCAATCAATTCTTCAAGCGTATCCGCTTTGTATTCTGATGCCTCTTCCAGAACATATTCTTTACGCAGAAGCGGCTTTACTTGAGCGTCGAATATCTGGATTGCCATCTGTCCAGGTTGTTTCAAGATTTCTCGGCCATACTTGGCATAGGTGTAATTTCTTAAATCCGCTCCTTCATCAACAAAGCGCTTGCCTTCTTTGTTCAGCATAATTCCAAGCGGATATGAGTGTTTTTTGAAGATATCTCCCGGTTTAGTGAAGTCTCCGACCTTTGGGGCATTGTAATCTGTACCGATTGAATGACAGCCTGACCACTGGCCGAAAGTGGCTGCACCAGCTTCAATTGCCATAGAAAGTCCTTCACCAGTATTGAATTCCGTTCCTCTAACTATGGCTGCCTCCCATTCTTCCCCTAAATGTTCCATTCTCATTTTTTTATTGGCTTCAAATCCGCCACAAGCCAGCACCACAGAGTTTGTGTTGACTGTCAGCTCGTCGCCTTTTTGATTGATGAGGATCCCAGTAATTTGGCCTGCTTCTTTTTTCAACCTAACTGCCGCTGATTCGTACCAGACGTCGATTCCAAGTTTGCTGACACGCTCGTTCAATTGCTTGATCAGGCCAACCCCTTTGTCCGCTGTCTTTACCGGCAACCCGCCCCAGAAATGGCGTTTGCCGTCCTTTTCGAACGACTGATTATCATAAATCAATTCAAATGTTATATCGTTGTCTTTCATCCATGCAATTGTTTCATATGATTTTGAGACGAGTTGGCCTGCCAAACTTGGTTCGCTGCGGTTTCCGGTCACCCGCATGAGATCATTGTAATAATCTTCTTCGCTGTAATTCGGCATTTCAATCTTTTCCGCCTCTTCTTCTGTGATTGCAACTATCTCTTTTATGGAATCCAGCCCATTATAGGCAAATCGGATTGCTCCATCCGTGAAAAAGGAATTGCCTCCTCTTTTTTCTTTCGGACCTTTTTCCAGAACCAGGACATTCGCTCCCGATTCGTGTGCTGAAATTGCCGCACATAACGCCGCATTCCCCGCTCCTACAACCACTACATCATACCCATTCGTTTTCTCTGTCATTGTTATTCCTCCTTAATATTCTTCCTACTTTTATAATAGAGTCAAGTTGTCAGAAAATAAAATCGAAAATATCTATGTTTAATCATAAAATAATTATATCTTAATTTGTTTTTTTAATAGCATTTACTTATCTTTTAAAACCTCTTTTGAAAAACAAAGCAATTTTCTACACATCCAAACAGTTCTAAAGCTATAATGAAGTCATAGTCAGTCCGGCAAATCTAATCGAGGGTGGTATGAGTTTATGCATACTTTTCGGAAATATAAAAACTCACATTTACAAGTGCCCATAAATGCACCTTTACACTTTAATGAACAGACCCATGGAGAAGAAATGACTCTGTTGAAATCAAAATTGAAGGAAATCTTTTCAAAAGCGAAACAGCAACAGCGCGAGGTAGTTTTTTTGTGTATCGGTTCTGACCGTTATATCGGCGATTCTCTCGGCCCATTAATCGGCAGCATGATGCTGGAAAACGGGATTTCCCGTCCTGTGCATGGCACATTAGAGGAACCGGTTCATGCGTTTAATTTAAAACTTGCTTTAAAAGACATTCACAAGAAAAACGAAAATCCAATCTTGATTAGCATTGACGCCAGTCTTGGAACGAAAGAACAAGTCGGAGATGTCCTGTTCAAGGAAGGCCCTCTAGTTCC
Source organism: Planococcus notacanthi (assembly GCF_030407825.1). Classification (NCBI taxonomy): domain Bacteria; kingdom Bacillati; phylum Bacillota; class Bacilli; order Caryophanales; family Caryophanaceae; genus Planococcus; species Planococcus notacanthi. Next base: position 1,073,454 of record NZ_JASDCQ010000001.1, read on the forward strand.
CGGAAAGGCCCTTAAGAAAATGCTTCCGGAAGTAGGAGATTATCATTTCCAAGGGATTGTCAACTACCTCGACCCATTTCCCAGCTCCCAATTTTTGAACGATACGCGACTCCACACAGTCATGAAACTGGCGAAGCTGATTACCCAAATTATTATAGACAGCGACAAAGAAGAGTAAAAAGTAAAAAAAGGATCCAGCCATGAATGGCTGGATCCTTTTTTTAGATTGCTCCGGTGATAAATGCCACTGCAATGATAGCGATGCAGCAGATAAAAGCCCATTTAAATGCAAATTTTTGAAGTTCACCAATATCTTTTTGAACCATTCCTGCAACCAATAGCGTGGATGCCACAAGCGGGCTCAAGAAGTGGATTGGCTGACCGAGTACGGAGGCCCGGGCAATTTCCAGCGGACTGACACCGTATGCGGCTCCTGCCTCTGCCAAGATCGGCAATACGCCGAAATAATAGGCATCATTCGAAAGTGCAAATGTAAATGGCATACTGGTAATTGCTACTATCAGCGGATAGTACGAACCAACTGAAGCTGGGATGATGGAAATCAAAGAATTTGAAATGGCATCAACCATCTCGGTTCCGGAAAAAATGCCGGAGAATATGCCGGCTGCAAAAACCAGAACTACGACAGTAATGGCATTTCCAGAATGGGCAAGAATTCGTTCTTTTTGAAGACTTAAATTAGGGTAATTAATGGTTGCTGCTATGACAAAACCGATTAGGAAACTGATTGGCGCTGGCAATAAGCCCATGATCAATATTGTCATAATTGTAACGGCCAATATCAAGTTGAGCCAGATTAGTTTCGGCCTTTTCAAATCGTTTTCCACAGCATGAGTAGCAGCTACCTGAAGCATGCTTTCTGAAGAGACTGGAACCTTTTCCACATTTATGATGCCAAGACGGGCACGTTCTTTTTTCCCCATGAGATAAGCTACTCCTAAAATACTGAGCATCCCTCCTAACATCGTAGGAAGTATGGGTATGAAGAATTCGTTGGCATCCAAACCAAGCGATGCGATGGCCCGTGTTGCCGGCCCTCCCCAGGGTGTCATGCCGCTAACGATACTTACAGATAATATAGAAATTGTCGCTAAAACCAAGGGATTCATGCCTAAGCGCAGATATAGCGCTAACATCGCTGAGATGGTAATCATATGGGTAGTCGTCCCATCGCCGTCCAAAGAAGCAATCATCGCAATTACGGCTGTCCCTACTGCAATCTTTACTGGATCCCCTTTAACAATTTTCATGACCTTGTTGATCAGTGGATCAAACAAGCCGGCATCGATTAAAATGCCGAAGAACAAAATCGCAAATAACAATAAAGCCGCGGAAGGAGCAACCTGTTTCAATCCTTCCATCATCATATCCCCTAGCCCTGACCAAAATCCACCTATCAGTGCAAAGAATATCGGAACCACTACTAATGCCGCAACTGGCGACATTTTTTTCGCCATAATTAGATACGTAAATATAACAACCATCGATACTCCTAAAAATGTAAGAATAGTAATTCCCCCTTTTAATGTATTCGCTTACAATTATTCCAAAGCATAATACCCTTGGCCGTTTGCTTTTCGAATTAGTTATAAGAATATTTCATCTAATCAAATAAGTAAAATAGATAAATCTTATTAGAAATGAACAAAAAAACTTATAATCTAATCTCTAATTGTAAAATCAACAAACTTTTTAAAAGGAGGGGTGGGTATCAAGAAAGTTTGTGAATTTTTGAACAGTTGATAGTTTTAGGAATTCTTGATTGTACATTAACCAGGTGTCCCGCGTGACCGGTTCTCCGTTCTCGTAATACAGAGGGTATTTGTAAAGTTCATCGGAAGGTCGAAGGCAAATTTCCGGCAAAATAGCGATTCCTAAATCATTTTTAACCATTTCTTTGCAGGTTTCTTGTCTGTCTGTTTCCATAGTGACCATCGGTGGTTCGATATAACGGTTATGCCACCACTTGCTGATGATGTCTTTTAATGAACTATCCGTTTTGTAATTGATGAAAGGCAGTTCCGGCACTTTCTCCATATCCACTTCTTTTTTGGAGATTAAAAATAATTGCTCTGTCTGTAACAATGTTTTCGATCCCGTCCAATTGTAATCACCACGTAAAATTCCCAGATGGACGCCCGAAGAATTAAGCAACCCCATTACATCTGCACTCCATCCGGTGTTAACACTAAACTGGACATTGGGATAAATAGTCAAAAATTCCTTCAACAATGGAGGCAATTTGTATTGAGCGAAATTACTTGAAACGCCTAAACGGATTGTTCCCCGGATATCCTGCTGCATGTTTTGAAGGTAATCTTTCGTATTTTGAAGTTTTGTCGTCATTTCTTCAGCATAGTGCGCTAAATAGATTCCCTCAGCTGTCAGTTCGATCCCTTTTTTCGTTTTAAAGAAAAGTTTTGTCCCTACTTCTTTCTCCAAGTTTTTTAAGCGGTACGTTAAAGCAGGTTGAGAAATATAGAGACGTTCTGAAGCTCGGCTGATATTTTTTTCCTCATATAAAACTTGCATAGCTTCCCAATCTTTTTCATCCATTTCAATCACTCCATTTATGTTATAAGTTATTTTTATAGGATGACCATTAAAATATCTATTTCACTTATGATATAAATTACCATATTCTATTTTTAGAAGCAATAGAATTTTCAGAAAGGTGGTTCATCCTATGAAAGTACCGATTGCCGTCATGCGCGGCGGAACTAGTAAAGGAATATTCATCAATTATAGTGAAATGCCGGAGGATCGTATGCTCTGGGACAATTTCTTATTGGATATTATGGGGAGCCCTGACCAACGGCAAATTGATGGTCTTGGAGGAGGAAACTCCTTAACAAGCAAAGCTGCAATCATTAAGAAGTCGGGGATGAAAGAAATCGACGTGGAGTATACCTTTGCACAAGTGAGTATTGAAAATCAGCTGGTCGATTTTAAGGGGAATTGCGGGAACATCTCTTCCGCGGTTGGTCCATATGCCATAGAGCAAGGACTGGTTGCGGCAGTGGAACCAGTGACTGTGGTAAGAATCTTCAATACGAATACACAGAAGGTAATCATCGCTGAAGTCGAGGTGGATAATGGACGAGTGAAAACAGACGGACAATGCTCGATTCCTGGTGTTCCAGGGACTGGTTCCCCAATCTATTTGTCCTTTACAGATGCACAAGGCGCTGTCACCGGAAAGCTGTTCCCGAGTGGAAATCCGATCGATCTGCTGGATACGAAGAAAGGGCCTCTTGAAGTATCCATCATTGACGTCGCCAACCCATTAGTATTTGTGAAAGCACAAGATGTCGGCTTGACGGGATCTGAACTGCCGCATGAATTTACTGTGGAAAAACTGGCAGAATTAGAAGAAATCCGTTCAGCTGCAGCTGAAATTTGCTTGTTTTCAACCAAAGAAGAAGCTACTGTAAAATCACCTGCTGTGCCTAAACTCACCATTATCGCACCTCCAGAAAATTATCTGGATATTAACCATGTTGAGAGGAAAGCAGATGATATGGATTGTCGAATTCGAATGATGTCCATGCAAAAACCTCATCAGGCATTAGCAATCACTGGCGCTATTTGCACAACAGCAGGAGCGTTTTTAACAGATACCATTTTAAATGATGTTATCCAAGTCGAAAATACCGTGTTGCGCTTAGGCCATCCTTCAGGAATCATTGAAACGAAAGTAGATTTAATTGCTGGCCACATTGGGAATATAAAAGTCGTTCGCACCGCTAGATTGATTCTAGAAGGATATGTTTATACTAAAAACAGCTATAATATTATTAAAGCTTTAGCTTGATCAAACAACTTTGAAACCTTTGATACACCCATTTATCTGCTAATGAAGCCGAGATTCGGAAATCTAAGTAAACGACGTGGAAACTAACAAAAAGGGAGCCAATTATGGCTCCCTTTTTGTTAATTTATGGACTCGTATACCGCATCTAGTTTCTCTTCAAACACAGTAAAGTAAGTTTCTTTTTCTTCATCTGATAACATTCCTAATTCTCCGCCTATCAGCCCTAATATCTTTTGGAGTTCTAATATTTCTCTACTTAATCCCAACGCTTCCATTTGCTTAGCGTCAATCGCCCTAAGCGCAATAAAGGTGAGATTCTTTTCATAATTTTCGTCAGCGAAACCGCCTCCGTAGTTCCAATGATTCCACGCCGTTTCTATGTACTCTTCCCCTTTAAACTTCTCTGCATCTTCTTTGGAATAATCTTCTGGGATTCCCCCTTCTACCGCAGCAAGGTTCACCCAGGCAATTACAGCTGCCAAAGAAGCAAAAATGACAAATGGTGCTGCAAAAATAATTTTCCTCAACTGCCCTGTTCCTTTCCATCTTTACTAATTAAATCGGCCATTTTTTGAAGCTCTTCGTAGCCTTTCGTGTAAACAACCGCTTTTTCTTCATCTTCAAGATCATCATAGGCTTTAAAGATTTCTTCTGTTTCAAGGATCCATTCTTCTAATGGTTCAAAATCATTCAACTCTTTCACTTCTTCCAGTCTTTGCACGATAGGTTCAGTTTGGCCTGAAGCATTTCCTTTTGTCCGATTCTCAGGTGATGGAATTTCGGCAGCGTCAAGAAGGCGCCCCATTATAATGCCGACCTCTTGCGCTTCAGTCGCTTGAGGCTCTTCTCCATTTTTTCCCCAGCTGCGAGCGATCATGGCCTTCGTATCCTTATCAAATGTATAGCCGTTTTCATAAGTTACGCTATTAACAAATTCTCCTTCTTCACCTCCCTCTGGAAGTTCCCATTGATCAAAATGTTGTTTAATTTCTTTGTAAGGAGATTCCAGAATAACATCCTCCTCTGACTCATCGTCTGCAGCAGTAACTTCTTCTGATGAAGTTTGTGTTTCTTGAACTTCGCTCTGAGGACTTTTGGTTTCCGGTTCTTCTGTGCTTCCGCATCCTGACAGTAAAAAGATTGCTGAAACACCTAACATCATGCCATGTTTTTTCAATTCAATTCCTCCTAACTATAGTCTGATTATATCTCTTTTTTCTTACCAATAATTGGCGTTAGCATCCCCCACATCATAACAATAATTAACCCAAGAGCTCTAACCCACAAGGGCTCATTACTAATAAACACCGAATAGACCATGTATATTCCCAACAACACACAAAAAATAATTATCCACCTTTTTTACTCACAGAAGGCTCCCCCTTTTTACTGCATGAACTTAATAATTTCCGTTTTGATTTCTTCATAATGATCTTTCTTTTTCAATTCTCCTATCTGAAATCCAAATTATTTAGACAGCGTTTAACTCCTTCCATTCGCGCATATCACTGAAATGCTGTTCCAGTTGATTCGCTTGGCTGGTTATACTTTTGGATAATCAGGGATTTCCAATAAGTTAATGGCCTTTCGAGTTACAGAAGGCCCTTTTCATGAATTTTATAATCGGTCAGCACTTCTCCGTTCTTAATCTATTATTTTAAGCCATTTTGCAGATAAATTAATGAATCAAGAGTTTAAATTATCATAATATGTTAAAATAAGTTAATTACTGAATGGAGCGATATTATGTTTGGGATATTTGTAAAAAAAGTAAATTCTGATGTCGTGATTAGATGGCTATTAACAAAGGTAACAATTCCAATAAGTGATATTTTAGCAGTTACTACGGATGACACCTATGGCGGAAAAGAAAAACAGGCAATAAGACTTGGAACACCATATGGCACAACCGATAGATTAGTTATCATCACGAAGGAAAACACTTATATTTTATTTACAACCAACTATACATCAATACAGAAAAAACTGAACTCCTACATCCAACCAGCTTGATAGCTGGAAAATTAAATTTGGTATAGTTGAGTTGAATAAATTGATTAAGTAAAAAAATCTATAGTTGTTAGGAGAATCTTGATGCTGCAAAAGCATATTTTCAGATTAGGGGCCATTTCCCTTTTGTTGATTATTGTTGGATTAATATTGATGTTTTCTAGTGTTGCATTTGGAACTTCTTTAGGGGAATCTTGGCTCATAAACCAAGAAAATAGTATCGCTGACACCAGCCAATACATGATGATTATCGAAACTTATACAAATACCTTTTTAATTTCCGGCAGTATTCTCTTTGCCGCGGGTTTCCTGACAGCTATACTTACATATTTCACATGCCTATTTTTCAGTACCAGAGAATCCAAAATAGCACCTGAAAATAATATAAACGGAACGATCAGCAACCAATAATAAAATATGATGTTTCTCAAAAATATACCTTCCTCAAGTTACTTAATTAACCTTCTTATTATATGAAAAAGAGCGCTAATCTTTATTGCTAGATTAGCGCTCGCTGGCAAGATGTTTCATACTCCATTTACACCCCGATTATTCCGGCAAATTCAACTGCCAAGATACGCCGAACTGATCAACCAGCCATCCGAACTTTTTGCTGAAACCATAGTTATTTATAGGCATAAGTACTTTGCCATTCTTTATCATTTTATTGTATAAGCTGTCAATTTCCTCTTCGGTATCACACGTAAGATAGATGGAAAAAGACGGGGTAAACGTAAAATCGTGGTCCACATGACTGTCAATGCACATGAATTCTTGCCCCTTTAACGAGAATACAGCTTGTATAACTGTTCCTTCTTCACCCGGCCCTTCAGCTCCGTATCGAGTGATGTTTTTAATTTCTGAATCCTCTATGAGGGATGTGTAGTAATTCATAGCTTCTTCCGCAATACCCCCTTGAAACATTAAAAATGGTTTTAGGTTCTTCATATTTTGCTCCCCTATCTTCACTTAAATTTTTTTGGAACCAGTTGGCATATACTTCTGTGGCTCCAAGAAGAAAATCTGTGGAAAGATTCTATAAAATGAAAAGCCATGCTCTCCATTTTCATGCAAATTCAGTACATCATCCGCTGAAGACTCTCAATTATTAATAATCCCACTTCACTGCTTTGAACGCCGCAGTACCGCCAGTTGCATAAAACCGAATATCCTGGCTTCTAATTTCCGGGAAAATCCGGGCGGTAAACGCTTCTTCTCCATCGTCCACGAAAATTTCTACCGATGAAGAATCAACAAACAAATGAAACCTGCGAACATCTCCCACAATTTGGCACTTCCTTACTGTTCCATACTTGCTTCCAATCACTTTGCCCGATAGTGTACGGTCCATTATAATTTTGCCCTGGGCTGCATCATATTTAATCACCGTTTTTTCTTCAGCACCAGCACGGAATTCTATGCCATATTCCAGGGCGTCTCTTTGTTCAAACTCACAAATAAGCTCATAAGTGACCCCTGAGATTCCCTCATACATTTTCTTTTCATCTGTAATTTCATCTTCTGCTTCGACTTTATTTTTCCGGAGTGACTGAAGTTCAGAAACCGGTTTTTGTATCAGTTTTCCGTCGCGAAGCGATAAGTCTCTCATGATGGTCAAGCAGTTGGCCCATCCATTGATATCGCTGGGGTATTCGATTTCCGGCAACCCCATCCAAGCGACCATAAGACGTCTGCCGCTCGGATCCTTCATTGTATGCGGAGCATAAAAATCAAAACCGCGGTCAAGTTCAATAAAACTTCCGTGAGTCAATACCCGCCGTTTCAGATCAACCTTTTCACCCAGCACATAACCCGCCTGGTATATGTTTTGGTACAGATCCCCAATAGAATCAAGTCCCTGCGGAGAGAAAACCAGGATACCCTTATTTTCCATTTCAAAATAATCCGGGCATTCCCACATAAAACCGAAGTGGTCCAAGTTTGTGGCCAGCTCTCCTTCAAAATTCCATTCCAGCAAATCAGATGAACTTAATAAACAGACACAGCCTGTTTTATCGGTTCTTTGCGCGCCTATTACCGCATAAAACTTGTCGTCTTCTTTCCATAATTTCGGATCACGGAAATGCTCTGTATACCCCGCTGGGACTTTATCAAGAACTGATTTTTTCGATTTAATGATATTCCCGTCATCATCCATTAAGGCTATACACAGATAAGGATGCCTTTCAAGATTCTCATCTCGTGTATTGCCTGTGTACAACAAATATAAGTTTCCGTTATGCTCAACGGCACTTCCTGAATATGCGCCATGGCTGTCAAAATATTCATCAGGCTTAATCGCAATTCCGACATTCGTCCAGTTTACGAGGTCTATTGATTTGGTATGATACCAATATTTCAAGCCATGAAAAGGCCCTAACGGATGCCATTGATAATACAAGTGATATTCACCATGATAAAAACAGAAACCGTTGGGATCATTGAGAAGCCCAGAAACGGGTTGGATATGAAACGTTTGCCGCCACGAACAGCTGTTAACCCTGGCAATCAACTTATCTATATCTTCTTGGCTGACCTGGTCAATTCGAATATAACTTTTCCCCCGTGGTAGTTCCATCTGATGAATGCTCCTTTTAGTAAAACTTGAATGTTGCCTTGCAGCCTGTACAGAATTTTTTGTCATAACACTCCTTTTAATTATGCAGCAATTTCCATTCAACCTCGACTGAGAGCGCTTTCTTACTTAAATTATATTATTTCAAAGATTTATTATCAATGACACTTCCTTATATGAGCTAGTATTCTGACAACGTTATGAGCAGAATGTGTCTATCGTTGTCCGCATTCTTTTTCCATAATGTGCTATTACAATCTTTCTTCATAAATGGTTGGCATATGGGATTAGTAAAAACTGAAGCCTTAAAAACAGAGAGATAATACTTAATTAACAGCTTCATTATTTTTAATGGACTGCGTATAATTACTTGCATGATACCGATAAATAAGATTCAATCATTCAAAGCTTTCACACCTCTATTGGACTTTAGTTTACTGCAAAATGGTGCCTTCCAAAGTTAAAGCAATTCAACTTTTGGAAGGCACCATTTCTCATTTCCAGTTATCAAAACTAGATCAAACAGATTTAATTCTTTAGTTGCAACGCCATTGCATTGATCGCGACGATAACGGTTGACACTGACATCAGAACCGCTCCTGCCGCAGGAGCCAACGTAATCCCGATGGAGGCTAAAATTCCCGCAGCTACAGGAATTGCAATAAAGTTATAACCGGCGCCCCACAAAAGGTTTTGTTTCATTTTACTGGTGGTTTTATTGGCCAATTCGATAAAGGATTCGATATCGCCTGGATTCGATTGCGTCAAAATTACATCTGCGGAATCGATAGCGACTTGAGTGCCGGCTCCGATTGCTACACCAACGTCTGCAATTGCGAGAGAGGGTGCATCGTTTACGCCATCGCCTACCATGATTACAGTTTGCCCTTTATTCTTTAGTGATTCAACTAACTCATATTTGTCTTGTGGGGATTGATTCGCTCTGTATTCAATATCCAGTTCTTCGGCCACCCCTTGGGCAGCTGTTTCGTTGTCACCCGTAGCCATAATCGGTTGTATGTGGTAATGTTTCAACGCTTGTATCAGTGTTTTACTCGTTTCTTTTAATTCATCACCTAATGCGACCGTACCAATTGGTTTTCCGTCTTCGACCAATATACTTAATGTAGCCCCTTTCGGAACATCCATCGCCACGTCTTTTCCAAATGTCTTCTGACTGATTAATCTATAGTTGCGGCCATTAGCGCTGCCTTCCACACCCGCTCCTGACACGACGTCAATCGAATCGAAACGGACAGGCTGAATACCTTGATTCTCAGCGTAATGGACAATTGATTGGGCGATAGGATGACTCGATCCCCCTTCCATACCTGCCATGATTGCTGCGATTTCAGCTTCGGTATGTTGGACATTCAATGTTTCCATGTTCAATACCTTAAATTCCCCAGTCGTCAATGTGCCTGTTTTGTCCAATATCATCACATCGGCTTTATTGGCGAGCTCTAATGCTTCACGGTCTTTCACCAACAACCCGCGTCTTGCACCCAAACTGGTGCTCCGTGCAATTACTAAAGGGATCGCCAGGCCGAGTGCATGCGGACAAGCGATAACCAACGTGGTGACTGTAAAGAGAATAGCGGTTTGAATGTCTGCAATATACAACCAGACGACAAAAGCGATGAGGGCCGCTGCAATTGCAATATAAAATAGCCAGCCGGCTACTTTTTGAGCTAAATTTTCAGCTCTTGAAGGCTGATCTTGAGCCTGTCCAATCAAGGTTTGAACTTGGGAAATAAAAGACTGGTCGCCCGTCTCTCGCACTTCTACATACAAAACCCCTTCTCCATTCGTCGAACCGCCGATTACTGTGTCTCCAATTCCTTTTTCAACAGGCTTGGATTCTCCCGTCAATAAAGCTTCATTGATGCGGGAATCTCCTCTTTTGATGAGGCCATCAGCTGGAACGTTTTCGCCAGCTTGGACCCGGACAAGATCTCCAACTTTCAACTCGGCGACCGGACGCGTCTCAATCAAATCGTTCTCCAATACCACATGTGCATCTTTTGGCACAAGCTCAGCAAGTGATTTTTGCGCATCTCCTGCTTCACCGACAGCTTTCATTTCAATCCAATGCCCAAGAAGCATAATTAAGAGCAACGAAGCGAATTCAAAGAAGAAATCCATGATGTGGCCGTCCGTCGCATAGCGGGCAAGTACTGCATAAATACTGTACAGGTATGAAACCGACAACCCTAACGAAATCAAGGCCATCATGCCCGGTGCTTGTTGTTTGAATTCGTCTATTGCACCTTGAAAGAAGGGTTTGCCTCCAAAAATTAATAAGATGGTTGCCAATACAGCGACCAAAATATCCGAGTACGGAAAAGTGAATTGAAAGGGAAGCCGAACATCCATCATCGGCGACAATAACAGAATGAGGATGCCAATCGGCAGTGATCTTAAGAAAATCCCTTTAAAATCACCGTGATGATGGTGTCCACCCTTATGTCCGCTATCATTGGAATGCTCATGATGATTGTGTTGCTGAGATGAACTGCTTTGATCATGAATGCCCTCTTTTACTTGAGTTTCATGGTAACTATGCCCAACATGTTCAGAGTGATCCGTGTCTTCATAGTGAGAATCGTGATTAGAATGATTTTTTTTATTCTTTTCCATTTCCTATCCCTCCTCTAAATACTCCATAGGGGTATATTTAATTTAAAAGGAAAGAGTGCTGTTCAGCACTCTTATACCACTTCATATCCTTGTTCTTTAATGGTTTCATGAATTTCAGTTATTGATGTTTTACCATCATCAAATTCCACGGCAACTTCACCTTGATTAAGATCCACCTTTACCAATGAAACCCCCTGCAGTTTACTTACGTTCGATTCAACCGCATTGACACAATGTCCACAAGACATGCCTTTTACTTTCAACGTTTCGTTCATCATTATTCCCCCTAAGATTTGACTTTCTTGAAGTTGATCCGCCTATTTCGGATTTTCAGATTATTTCACTTCTTCTCTTACTTGGTCATGGCTTTCATAACATCCATCAGTTCACTGATCGCTTCTTCGCCTTTATTTTCTTTGATGGCTTTGGCTACACAATGGTGTGTGTGGTCTTCCAATAAAGCGAGAGATACTTTATTCATCGCAGATTGAATGGCGCTGACTTGATGCAAAATATCCACACAGTAGCGATCATTTTCCACCATCTGATGAACTCCCCGAACTTGCCCTTCAACCCGTTTCAACCGGTTCAATAATTGCTGCTTATTAGGTTGCACTGTAGTTTTAATGTTCTCTTCCATAATTTGAGCCTCCCGAATCAATATACCCTGTACCCGTATAATACAAAAATAACAATTTTATGTCAAAGCAACTGATTCGTTTAGAAATCTACTCTTTATGTTGAAAGTGAAATCATCTATCGTTTATTCCTCTACCGGAATTTGTGCCAACTCAGGAGTACGTACAAATATGAGTGACAGTACCGCACCCGCAAATGCTGCTATTGCTGACCAAAAGAACGCTTGGTGAAATCCTACATTTTACGCCGCAATCGGATCAGCGGAACCACTTGAAGCTGAAGCCGCTCCGGCAACCGCTACCATAACGGCCAATCCGATTGCAGATCCTATTTGATAAAACGTATTGTACAGACCTGAGGTAAGACCCGACTTTTCGGATCCCACTGCAGACACCGACGCTGTTGTTGCCGGCAAATATGCAAGAGTATTTCTCAATGCTGCGAATAATGAAGTAAGTACTTTTATTCTAATCGCCTGCTACGCATACGGCGTCAGTATTACCGCCGTTGATTGTGGCAGAATATGAACCATTCAGGTTACCGTACTCTTAGTTTATAGACCCTCACTTTCCTTTTTATATCTATGACATCCAGTTGCACGATCAACTTCTCAAAATGAATATACTATACCCCCCTATAGTATGTAAAGGTGTTTGTGTATTTTTTTATGCAGAAATAAAAGTTCTTCGAAAACAGCAACTGCTGAAGCTGGTTTAGACACATTAAAGTAGTGGATAAGCAAAAAAATGACCAGCAAGAGTCCGGTACACTTCCGGGCTCACGCCAGCCAATTAGCTCATAACTGAAACTCCACCTTTAAGGGCAATTTCTTATTTGAGCTTATTCTTTCTTTTTATAAAATTAGATAGGCTTTTTGTTTTTTTCATTGAATGTTATTTTAAAATGAAAAAGATTCTCCATCATTTGGTACAAATACATTTGAAGACATATCTTTTTCTTGAGCAAATTTTTTCAGTTCTTTTCTTGATAATGTCCAGTGGTTGACTGCCTCCATGTGAACAGCAATAATCTTCGCTTTCGGGACAGCTTTATGCACTTCGTAAACATCTTCTTTGTTCATGACAAGTGAACCGCCTTGAAGGAATTGGTTGTCTCCTGCATTTACTATGATAATTTCCGGATTATGGACAGCGATGGTTTTCTGTACTTCTTCATACCATACTGTGTCTCCAACTACATAAAGGGTTTTTTCATCTTCATGCTTAAAGACAACGCCGCATACAAGGCCGGCCATCTTCAAGATCTCGCCTCTCCCATGTTCCCCTTTTGTTTTGATCAGTTGGATGCCTTCAAATACCGTATCTTCCTGAAGAACTTCGATGTTAGTAAAACCAGCACTTTCAATCTCGGTTTTGTCTTCTTCATTTTGCGTGAACAATTTCGTGTCTTTCGGCAACGCATTTTTTGCTGCATCGTCCCAATGGTCCAAATGGGTATGCGTAACAATTACGGCGTCTACTCCACCAATTACTTCATCAATGGATACGGGTAAGCTCTCAAGCGGATTTTTCTGGTCTTGTCTCGCTGAATTTGGAAAAGGCGGAAGCGTTCCTTTCTCTGATAAAAATGGATCAACTAGAAACTTTTTCCCTGCATAGTCTACAACTAAGGTCGCGTTACGAATGTGATGGATGTTCATAATTCCAACTCCTTTTGTATGGTGTCCAATCATTGTATACTAGACCCAATTCGAATTTATATAGATTAAATAAAGTCTTTTGCCGCTTTGACTTTACAAACGAAAGGAATTGAAAAAATCTTGGATCAGACGGATTTGCGAATTTTGGATGAACTTTCTAAGAATAGCCGAATCACCATGAAAGAGTTAAGTGAAAAAGTTCATTTAAGCAGCCCCGCCACCTCTGCAAGGGTGTTAAAATTGGAAACTGCGGGCATAATTGAAGGATATACCATTAAAGTGAACCAGTTGAAGATGGGCTACTTTGTACATGCAATGATCAGTGTAATCATGAAAAGCAACCACCACGAGCCCTATCTTTCCTATATAAAAGCACAAGCTCCTTTTGTCATTCAGAACTATAAAATCAGTGGAGACAGTTGTTACCTCCTGGAATGCAAATTTCCCTCCAACGAAAGACTGGATGAATTTTTGGTAGGGTTGAGTGATTTTGTAAATTACAAGTTATCCATCATCATTAGTAAATAAATCGCATTAATCAAGACGCGGGTGTACTGAACCTCTCTTAACGGAATAAATAAAGATGATTGTAAAGTGATCTATCCACTGTACAACCATCTTTAAATTTCTGAATAGCTCCTGGCAATTCCTTCCCCTTACATCTTTCGTGTTAATGGGATCCAGATTTCCGATACATAATCATCACTGTATGGATCTCCTTCAGGATAAACTTCCATCTCAGCGGTACCTGTGTTCTCGTATTGATTTGATGGGAACCACTCTGAAAAAATTTGTTTCCATACTTTTTGAATGGCATCAGGCATAGCTCCCCGCACTTCGAAAACGCCCCATTTAGCCGCTGGCACCTCCAGCTGCATTAAGCCTTTCGGTGCTTGCTGTGAGCTTTCGGCAGCAATCCAGTAGTCCATCGCCTTGCCATCCTGGTAGTCCGTACAGATACCCAACAAGCCGTCAATCTCTCCGTCTTTCAGTGCCGCAATCTCTTTACTCGTTCCGTCTCCGTTTAACTCCATCCACATCTTTGATATGCCCGTCATGTTCTCTCCATCCCGTAATGAGAATTCGCGCTTCACCCCAATTGCCCGGAAGCTTTCCTTTTCCACAATGCGGTATTTCATCGGATCCACCCCTTTCAAATTTACCTGGATTACCAGGCGGTTAAATGATTGCAGCTCTCCTACATGCTTTCTGGCTTCACTCGGAGACACCCCGTGCTGCCGCCGAAACGCCTTTGAAAAAGCTTCAGGGGTATCATAGCCATACTTATAAGCGATATCGATAATCTTCTGGTCAGTGGCTGATAATTCCTGGGCAGCTAAAGTCAGACGCCTTCTGCGCAAATATTCAGCTACTGAACAATCCGTCAAAATCGAAAAAGTCCGCTGGAAATGAAACACAGAAGAATTTGCCTGCTTGGCAATCTGCTCAATCGTCACCGGTTCGTCGAGATGCTTTTCCATATAATCAATGGCACGCTGCAACGATTCGATCCACCCCATAGCCATCCCCCCTTATCCTGATCATACCAAATGCCGTATGCGCCATCCTGTCCGTTTGTGCTCACTATGGACAGATGAAACAATTACTTCACCCTTATTTATTAGGATTAATGATAAAAGAAAAATGTTCGTGATAGTCTATTTGTAAAGAGAAAAAGGAAGCGCAGTGCTGATTAGCATTGCCTTCCTCTTTGCCTGTTACCCATAATATAAAAGTTTCTCTAAAGCATTCTGGCCATGGAACTTGGAAAATCATCTTTTATTACAAATTGCCGATGATTTTATATGTTGCTTACGACCATTTTTCATCGTCATCAATCCATTGCCTATTTTTCAAGTCGTATGATCGATATTCATCGTGAAAAACAAAATAAGATGGCAAACCTACCGAAGGCCCAGCTGCTTTTTTCCAGCATTGATGGAACCAGTCAGCAAATATTTGTTGTTCTTCAGGTACCAGAGTTTCTTCATTTTGCTCGTAAAAATCAAAAAAATCATCCAACTGAACGTCGTTTACCTGATAATACGCTGTGTCTGTGATGACGGTGGTACTTCCTGCAAAAACCGATGGATCAGTTCCTTCAAAAAAGATTTCGTTAGCTTCATTGTCCATTGAGAACATGGTGATTGATACTTCAAATCTCGTTGGTTCAATGTATGCAGTGAAGTCCAATAAACTTATTTTCGAATAAAAATTGTATGTAGAAATCTTCTTCAGATTCTCGACTACTAAATCAGATTTCTCCTCAAGATTGGCTTTCATTGAACGAATATAATCTTCAACAGTAAACATTCATCATCCTCCTATACTTCATTAAGCGACGAATTAATTTATATTTTATTTGGCTCAACCCTCCATCATTTTTTCTAATTCACGATGGCTATATTCTGTAGCAAACACGCCCGTTATCATTTCATTGATGTACCGGATAATATCCAACTCATCATAATCGTCCTCTTCACCGTCTATGTAAACGAACTTCACGTTGGATAAGCCTTTTTTGATCATTTTCTTCCCTAGCTCTTTTTTTCCATATCCCATATAATGCTGCCCTAAATCTGTATAGTTCCTAACAATATAAGGATAATATTCGATTGACCTTTTTAATAAGAATTCGTAATGAGCCTTGTCATTGCTCTGATAGTGGTCGGCAAGCAGCAGCGAAATAATGGAGGCCATTTCAGGATCGGCTTCTCTCTGTATTTCTTCGGCTTGCTCCACCAATTCGGCATCCAGTTCTCCTTTGTACCACGGAGTAAATGAAAGAATCAGGAGGAAGTACAACAAATTGTTTTGGTGGTAATACAGAGCAGTCCTGGCAAAGTCAGATGCCTGTTCATAATCTTGAATTGGCACCAATGTTTCCAATATAATCAATCGATTCCATCCCTCAATGTCATAGGGATTCTGCTCGACATAGCTGATTAATAACTTTTCAGCTGTCTCTATCTTCCGGTCAGACACCAATGCAGTGATCTGTTTTTGTAATTCCTTATCTATCATTTTTTCACTCCAATGTTCTTACGGGATATCTCTCTCCCGCGTTTACTTTGATTAAGAAATAAAAAATATTGTTCCTCCCTTATTCCCACCAGCCGCTAACAGGAATCGACAGGCTTTCATTCAATTGAAGCGTATCTCCTATTTTCGGCGTCAAGAGCTTTACCTCTTTGGCTTCCGCTTCTTTTACTGCCCGTTCTATCGGATCCGACCAACTGTGCCGCGCAAGAGTAAATGCTCCCCAGTGCATCAACATCATGTTTTCGGACTTCAAATCGATACTGGCCTGTACCGATTCTTCCGGCTGCATATGTGAATCTGGCCAGCGGCTATCGTATTGGCCACCCTCAATTAAAGCGATATCAAAAGGTCCGTATTTATTACCGATTTCTTTAAAATGTGCATCATAGCCACCGTCGCCACTGGTATAGAAACGGGATTGGTTTCCGATAATCACCCACCCTCCCCAAAGTGTGGAATTTTGATTCAAGATTCCTCGTCCAGAGAAATGTTTGGCGGGAGCCAAGGCGATCGTCAATCCTTGGAACTCTGTTTCATCCCACCAATTCAATTCCGTAATCTTATCTTCTTCAACGCCCCATTTCACCAAATGATTGCCGACTCCATAAGGGACAAAGAAATGGGCAACTTTGCTCTTCAGTCGTTTGATGGACTGATAATCTAAATGGTCATAATGGTCATGCGTGATAAAGACAGCATCGATAGGAGGCATCTCTTCGATCGTATCCAACAGATCGTCACTATAGCGCTTTGGCCCGATAAAGGAAACCGGTGAAGCTACCGGTCCCAGCATGGGATCAATTAAAATTTTCTTATTATCGAGACTTAGGATAAAAGCAGAATGCCCCAACCAAGTCAGGCTGTCTTCTTCAGCATTGATTTGGTCCCAATCGATTTCCGATAGAGGAATTTGGCCGGTTGGGCTCCTTTCATCACTGGCTGAGTTGGGCTCTTGTTTTGTGATGGGACTGCCAGCAGCCACGATTTCCGATGGCAGATTAATGAATTTGCCGTCTTCATAATTCGCAAAGGTTTCATAAACTTCTTTTTGTTCCTTGCTTGGATTGCTCCCAAAAGTCGCATAGATATTGGTAAACACTAAAATCCCCACCCCTAAGCCAACGATCAGCATCACTAAATAAAACAGTATTTTCGTTAGCTTTCTTTTTTTGCTTCTTAATGTATTCTGTCCTTTTTGTTTCGTTATTGTTCGATGGCTTTCGAAATTCGACATTCTATCCCTCGCCTCACATTATTGGCCAGTAACTGATGCTAGCTCAAACTTACTTCCAGTATACCTCCACATAAAGCCGCAAAGAAAAGATTATCGTTCATAATTTGCCAAAAAATGTTGCCTTTTATTTTTAATTTGAAAAGTCCGTTTGTGAAACTGCTCGGTGAATCCCTCACATGAATTAATCAATTACAAGAGATGCAAAATAAAAAAGACGAAAGGAGCTGACTCCTTTCGTCTTTTAATGCTTATAAGGCATTTTTTACGGTGTTCCGGTAATAGCCGACTGTCAAGAAAGCAAAGATCAGATAAATTAATGTGTACATGGCCATAGCAACAAAAGCTGCAAAGGCGATGTCTGATTGGAAGAAAGAAGACAGCACTTTAATGGCGAAGATGGCATGCACTAACCCAAGTACAAGCGGTAAGCCAAAAACAAAAACCTGTTTTTTGATAATGCCGCGCATGATATCTTTCACACTAAATCCAAGCTGGCGCAAGGTGCCATAGCTTTTCTTTTCCTGTTCAGCTTCCGTCATTTGTTTAAAGTACAAAATACTGCCTGTCGAGATCAAGAATACGAGTCCTAAAAAGCCCGATATGAAAATCAACAGTCCATTCGTTTCAATCGCTCTCTGGTAAGCTGAATAATAGTCAATGTGCCCACTTGTATTATAGCGTTGCACATAAATCTCAGACGCCGCTTCCAGATCCGCTGAATCGGTAATGGTAAATCCATCTACCCGGCTCATTTCCGCCTGGCCTGTCGCTGTAAACTGATCTTTTAACTGCTCATAGGTGCTTTCATTAACCACTAATTGAGAGTAAAGCATCGTCCCATTGATGCTGTTGCCTTCCGCATATTCTGCGATTTCGATTGTGGTCTTTTCGTCATCAGCTAAATGCAGTGTCAACGGCATTTCTATCACATCTCTGAACATGGAAATCGATGAAGTGCTATAGAAAATTGCCGATCCATCCGCAGGAGCTTCTATGTCACTTCCAGCTTGCTGCAACTGCTTATCGCTGACAATGGCGATATACAATTCATTGCTCGGGACAGGCATCGCCCCTTCTTCCATCCGACCGAATAACACGAGCAAGTCAATGGCCCCATGGGTATATGAAATTCCTTTTTCATCAAACTCTTTGCTCAATTCAGTAGCCTCTGTTTCATTTTTTTCAAAAATGAAGTCGAAAGGCATTTGCGAACGGGTTTCATGTTCAGTGGCATAGTAGAAAGAATAAGCGCCAGCAAGCATCGTCAATGTCATGGCCGAAAGAATCGTGATGATGGTCAACGAATTCGCATTCCCTTTTAACCGGTGCATCAATGGAGCCAAAGATAAACTGTTGGATAAGCCTAGATGGCCTGCTTTTCCATCACGGATTTTGTAAAATACCCAACCGATGGTGACGCGGAAAATCAGGTAGGTCCCTACACCAATTGATGCTAATACAGCCAGTATATTAAAAAGAAATAAATCATTCAGCATATTGTCCGAAATGAGATAACCTAAAACGATTAAGGCGATGCCGAGAATCGCCAGAAAAGCTGCATTTCTGGTTTTCGGTTTTTTCGGGTGCTCTCCGGTTTTTTCTGTGTTGAACAAGGACAAGAGGGTGTTGCGGTAAACGGTGGAAATCATTTGAATGGTCGTAAACATGAAAATTCCAATGAAAACAAAAACGGTTTGAATGACAGCAGTCATTGAAAACGAAACATCGATCATCAGGTCATAACCGATCAGCTTCATGAGCAGCAATAGGAAAACACGTGATACCAACATTCCCACAATAATCCCTAATACAAGTGCTGCGATGCCCATCAAGAAATTTTCAATAACCAAAAGTCGTGCAACGACTCTTTTTTTCAATCCAATCAACTGGTAAAGCCCAATTTCCCGGCTTCTTCTTTTCAGGAAAATCGAGTTGGCGTAGACCACAAAGATGCCGGCAATAAAGATCAGCAGGATTCCTGCTGCCAGAAAAGCCGTACTCATCTGTTCGTTTTGCGCAAGAACCGCAGGGTCGTGCTGCAACGTAGCGAAAACGAAGTACAGCACCACACTGAAAATGAGTGCGAAAAAGTATAAATAATAATGTTTGATGTTTTTGCGCATGCTGCGGAAAGCGAGATCAAAGAGCGTCAATGCTTTCACCTCCGAGCACAGCTTGAATATTTAAAATTTCCTGGAAAAAAGCTTGTCTCGTTTTATCTCCTTTATAGAGCTCCGTGTAGATATTGCCGTCTTTCAGGAACACAACACGGCTGCAATAACTTGAAGCCAGTGGATCATGGGTAACCATCATAATCGTTACGCCACGCTTCTCATTGATATCTGCCATGGTGCCAAGCAACGATGAAGCGGATTTGGAATCGAGCGCTCCAGTCGGTTCATCCGCAAAGACCATTGAAGGCTGATTGATCAGTGCACGCGCTGCAGAAGTGCGTTGCTTTTGTCCGCCTGAGATTTCATGCGGGTATTTATCGGCAAGATCTGCAATTCCCAATATATCGGCGATCGTACGGAATTCCGCTTCCGCCAACTTCTTTCTCATTTTGCCGAGTGACACCGGCAGCAAAATGTTTTCCTTAACGGTCAAGGTATCCAGCAAGTTATAATCCTGAAAAATAAAGCCCAGCTGGTTTCTTCGGAATGCGGCCATGGCGGCATCTTTCATCTTCGAAATATCCGAGCCGCTGATGAGGATCGTCCCTTCCGTGGCCCGGTCGATCGTCGCAAGAATATTGAGCAAGGTTGTTTTGCCGGCGCCGGAAGCGCCCATGATTCCAACAAATTCGCCTTCTTCTACGCGCAGATCTATTCCTTTCAATACTTGCTGGACATTGCCCTTCGAACCGAATGATTTTCGGACATTTTGAGCATATAAGACCGTTTTTTTCGAGATTTGGTCAGTAGTTTTTGATTTTCTTTTTAAAAGTGCCATGCTTTTTGCCTCCCTGTTTTCTTCTATCCTTATACTACCGCGTAACAATTCGGCAGTCGTTTGATTCGCATGACAAACAGGGTGTACAAAGTGACAATGTTGTCACCTGCGAATTTGATCAAAATCGTTTTCCATTGTGAATCCCATTTCCAAAGTCGCCCCTTTGCCTTTTGTTGAAATCGCCGACAGCCGGATGCCGATTTTTTCGGATACTGTTTTGGCCAGGTAAAGCCCGAGCCCGGTCGCCGTATTATGGAGCCGACCCATGCCCCCTGTAAAACCTTTATCGAAAATACGCGGCATGTCATGATCTGGTATGCCCGCTCCTTGATCTTTGATGGACAAAATGCAATGTCCTCCGGCTTCTGTGCGTGTCGTAATAAAAATGGTACCGTCTCTCGGGCTGTATTTCACAGCATTCGACAAAATCTGGCGTACTATAAAACGACACCATTTCCTGTCTGTCACAACGTTCGTTTCCAAGCCTTCGATTTCAATTGCCAAGTTCTTTTCCCGGCACCAAGACATCAGCTCCCGTACTTCTGCGGCTATGATTTCTTGAAGAGGAACTCTCTCCAACACATAATCCGATTCTAAAGAGGACAGCCGGGATATGTATAATTGTTGATCGACCAATAAAAAGATGCGCAGCCATTCTGCTTCGATTTTGCGTATTTGCGGATCTTTGCGGTTTGCATCAATAACGAGTTTCATGGCGGTAAGCGGGGCTTTCGCTTCGTGAACCCATCCGGCGATATAATCATCTTGGATAATCGTATTTTGCCGAACTTCACTCAATTGTTTAGAGAACGAAATGCCTGCACTTTGCAAAATGTCGTTTACCTGTTCATCGCGCTCGAATATTGGGTCAGGCAAAGCTTCGTACCAGTCAGTCTCCGTTTCTTCTTCCAGTAATGCCAACTGCCGAATATACGCTGTCTCCCGGTAGTACCGCCAACTGATAAATGCAATAAAAGCAATCAGCAGTAATGCATTTACGTAAACCAGCGAAGAAATTTCCACGTCAATTCCTGGATCCAACCACAGCAACAAATCAGCTGACAAGAGAGACAGGAAAAAAAAGAATATCCAGCTTTTCATATCATTTATATAGCTGAAAAACATAAAATCCCTCCATCATGAAGTAACGGCTACATAACCCAGCCCTTTTTTCGTCAGTATCGCTTCCCCTAAACCCAGATTCGCCAGTTTTTGGCGAAGCCGTGTAATATTGACCGTCAAGGTATTGTCGTTTACGAATCGTTCATCATCCCATAAAGCTCGGATCAACTCATCACGGGAGACGATTTCTCCTTTTGCCTTCACCAAAACAGTCAAGATGAAAAATTCATTTTTGGTCAGTTCTTCTTCTTGCCCATCCAAACGAATCATGCCGCGTTTCAAATCGATCAATGCCCTGTTCCACTCCATGGTGTCAGGAGATTCTTCTCCATAAGAATACACTCTTCTCAATGTGGCTTGTATTTTCGCAAGCAGGACATCCGAGTGAAACGGTTTTTGAACATAGTCATCCGCTCCCATCTGCATCGCCATAACCATGTCCATTGGGTGATCGCGTGAAGACAGGAAAATAATCGGCACTTTCGAAATCGAACGAATCTCACGGCACCAATGAAACCCGTCGTAAACCGGCAATTGGATATCCATAATGACTAAGTGTGGTTCATCTCCCCTAAAATCAGACATGACGTCTTGAAAGTTTTCCGGTCCTGAAATGTGCATGCCCCACTTTTCCAAGTTTTCTTTTAATGATTGAAAAATGGCCAGATCGTCCTCTACAATGAAGATTTTCATTTCCATTTTTAGGCACTTCCTTTCTTTCTCCTAATTCTACTAAAAATCCGTTCAAGCAATCAATCAATAGCAAAACCGAATCCGATCCCTTTAACAGATCGAAAAGTTATTTCGCACATTAAGTTTTTAGTTATACGTAAAGCCCGGCACAAGCATTAACGAATCGCTTGCGCCGGACTCTATTCAATCAATGAGTTTTAATTTCCCGTTTATTGCTTTTTTACTGCTATTTGTTGAGCAAAATGACGAAAACCAGCACTACGGCAGCTAATGCAATGATAACCGTAGCCCATCCGATTTTCACCCTCGTCAATAACCGGTCCACTGTAAAGAAGGAAATAGCGGACACCAGGCTCATCACCAATAAGATGGATCCAAATAAACAATGGAAAACGAGCGAAATAATTTCACGTGTCACCGTTTTCTTGCTAATCTTTCTGCTGATCCAGTCACTAAAGAGAGAAGCAGCCAATCCATAGGAAACAGCAAACATGAAATTCAAGTAATACATGTTTGCGAATCCATTTACTGAAAAATCAAATCCGCCAGCTACTGAAAAAATAAAGGCGAACAACAAACTACTGACAAGTGCCGTTACGATCTTTCTTTTTAAAGCTGTAATAATTCTTTCTCCCGTGTTGTGAGTGTTCAACTAAAGCGCTCCCTTGGCTGGTATCTATCATCTATCTATTTACCGCTATTAAACGGTCTTCTATATTATTCCTTATTTATCGGCATACAACAATACCAGTCAACAGATAAGATGACTGGTATGGCAATCTTTAGTTTGCTGCACCGACCAACATCGGTTCACGATGAGCTACAACTTGTTCTTCGAGACGGAAATAGCGCTTGTACCAAATCAGAAAAGTGAAAATTGTCCATACTTTACGGCCGTTATTGGATTTCCCTTCGTAATGGTCGTTCAACAACAGCATGATTTCATCTGTATTGAAAAAGTCGGCAGCATCCGCACTTAAGAAATACTCTTGAATTTGGCGGTAAAATCGTTCTTCCCGGATCCAATTGCGGATCGGCACCGGGAAACCGATTTTCTTGCGGGCAGCAGAAAATTCAGGAAGGGCTTTTCGCGCTGCAAGGCGCATCGCATGTTTTGTTTCCATTTTAGTGATCCGGTATTTGGAAGGAACTTGTTCTGCGATAGCCATCACTTTTTTATCCAGGAAAGGCACACGCACCTCGAGTGAATGGGCCATGCTCATCTTATCGGCTTTCAATAAAATATCGCCCACCAGCCATAGATTCATATCCAGAAATTGCTTTTTCGTCAAATTGTCTTTGTCTTTTACTTGATTGTAAAAGGGAGTAACGATTTGTTTAATGGACGGACCGTGCTGAAACGGTTCTTTGACGATCCTTTTCGCATCCGTCTCACTGAATATATTCGCTTGTCCGATAAACCATTCTTCAACAGGGAGACCGGCATGCATCAAAAATTGTTTGCCGCGCATTTCGGGAAGTTTGGAAGCAACTCTTCCTGCGGGTCTACGGACGATGCTCGGGATTTTCCCGTACTTTTTCATCAACGGTGTCATGTCATAGGCTTCATACCCACCGAACAATTCATCTGCCCCTTCCCCCGATAGAATGACGGTGACGTCTTTTTTGGCCAGTTCGGCCAGAAAGTACAGCGGCACGATCGATGGATCTGCATGCGGTTCGTCCATTTGGTACTGAATATTTTCCAATTGCCCAAAGCAGGCATCCGCATCCAGTACGGCATGGTTGTTTTGGATCTCCAGTTCATCTGACAATAGTTTCGCATTGTCGATTTCCGAGAAATTTTGGTCGCTGAATCCTACTGTAAACGTTTTGTCCGGCTTTAATACGGAAGCCACATAACTGGAGTCAACACCACTCGACAAAAACGATCCGACTTTCACTTCACTGACACGGTGGCTGAGGATGGATTCCTGAATGGTCTCATCGATTTCATCCACCAGCTGCTCCAGTTTCCGGTCGCTTGATTGAAAATCAGGTGTCCAGTATTTCTGGAGCGTAACTTCTCCCTTTTCATAGACCAAATAATGGGCAGCCGGTAATTTAAATATCCCTTTAAAAAAAGTTTCATCCAAAACAGAGTACTGGAATGAAAGATAAGGCAACAAAGCGTCTTGATTGAACGCTTTCTGGAAACCTGGATGCGGAAGAAAACTTTTGATTTCAGATCCAAAAAAGAACGTATCCTTCATTTTCCCATAATAAAGCGGTTTGATGCCGAACATATCCCGCCCTGCAATTAGTTTCTTGTTTATCCGGTCCCAAATGACAAAAGCGAACATGCCACGCAATTTGGACAGAATGGCTTCTCCATACTCTTCATAGCCATGAAGAATCACTTCACAATCTGACGCTGTTTCAAAAACATGCCCTTTGTCCATCAACTCTTTACGGAGTTCCAAAAAATTATAAATTTCGCCGTTAACCATCGCAACCAACGAATTGGATTCGTTATAAAAAGGCTGTCCTCCGGTCTCCAAATCGATGATACTCAAGCGCCTGAAGCCGAGAGCTGCATCCCCTTCGATAAACTCTCCCGCTGAATCAGGACCTCTGTGTATAATCCGATCCATCATATTCGTCAAATCTGTTTTCATGTCAGCTTTTTTTCCAATAAACCCCGTAAACCCGCACATTTCCATTCTCCCTTTTAATAAAAAATAAATTCCTAAACCATTGTGTAATGCTTGTTTATTCCACTACCCTAACCAGTTGGGTGTCGTCTACATCAAAGTCCATCAGTTTGATGCTGGGATCTTTTTTGTATTCCATGATTGCCATGAACTTTTCTTCTCCTTCGATTTTCGGCCAATCAGCATCGTCGACGATCAAAAATTTCTCGACGTATGCTCTGCCATCACCGATGATCGAGTTGCCGCCATAGCTTGCCTTTAGGTTTTGGCCATCCAAGTTCAATTGTTCCTGTTCGGTTTTTGCATACACGACGGCCTCCCCTTCAGAAAGCTTTGCAACCGATGAGATGGCTTCTGTTTTATCTCCGGTGGTGACTTTTCTCAACAATTCTTTGTCCGCAATAGCTTGAGCTGTCTCTTCACTCAAAACCATCATCCATTCGCCTGCTTCGGCCACTATTTTTATCGGATATTGGCTCTCGTCGATCAACTCATCCTTCTCCTGTTCCAATGCTTCGGCTACCTTCACTTCATCCCCGTACAAAATGATTCCATTCGCTTTTTGAAAAAAACTGCAGCCAGACATTAATGCCCCTGCCATGATTGCTGCGGCGCATACTGATAAGGTTTTCTTCAATGCAATCTCTCCTCTCTTCGTTCTTTCATGAGTTGCCTTTAACATTTTATGTAAAGCTGCTCTTGCTCACGGAGCACTTTAGTAACTTTAGTATAAAAGAGGCTATTCACTTTATCGTTTGTTCCAGATGACGTTTACCTTACAATATTGCAAGATACGAATTTCAAGAAAATCGGCTGAAAAGGAAATAAAAAGAAGATGCAGTATTGGCAGCATCTTCTTTCTTTGCAATTCTATATACTTTTCAGTGCATTCATTCTTCATCTTTCCCAGACATCACTGCGAATAAATAAAACTCCTGCAGATCACAAAATTTTGAAGTCTGTCAGTTCTTTATGGTTCTTCAGCAAATCCAGAAAGGCAGAAAGGGCTTTTGTTTGGAAAGGCGATCTTGTCACGATCGAAAAATCCCTGGTGTATGGAAGACCTTCCACATTCAGAACCTTTAAGTCTCCGTAGCGCAGCTCTTTTTGAATCGCCCACTCGGAAACCAAGCTGATGCCCATTCCCGCTTCGACCATGGCTTTAATGGGTTGTGTGCTGCTGAAGTGCATGAGGGACGGAGGTAAAATCGAAAATTTCTTAAAGACAGCTTCTGATGCTTCCCTTGTCCCTGAACCGAGTTCCCGCAATATCCAGGTTTCTTCAATCAGCTCTTTTACTTTTATGGGCTTAGTGCGCTGCACCAAAGGGTGATCAGCAGCAGCGACTACAAACATCCGGTCTTCTGCAAAAGGTTCAGTCTTCAACTCCTGGACTCCTTTGAAATGGCCTTCTACAATGCCGACATCCAATTGATGGCTGAGGACGAGCCCGGCAATGGTAGTGGTGTTGCCTATGGTGACAGTTGGCTTGATATCCGGAAATTGCTCTTTTGCTTCTGCGATGATTTGCGGCAGCAAGTATTCTCCGAATGTGTAGCTGGCACCAATGGCAATCGATCCGCTCGCTTTGTTGGTGAGGTCATCAAGAAGATGATTCATTTTCGCGTAGAGCTCTTTGATTTCGATTGCATGGTGGTAGACGATTTCTCCCGCTTTGTTCAGCCGCACATATTTGTTTGTCCGTTCCAGTAATTTGACGCCTGTTGTTTCTTCCAATGAACGGATATACTGGCTGACGGCAGGTTGTGTCATGTGCAGCTCTTCTGCCGCTTTCGAAAAATTCTTCTTTTCGATTACCTTGAGAAATACTTCCAAGCGCTGATCCATCTTTATCCTCCAATCATTTATATGCTTTTGCTTATGATAATCATATTAGATCGTTATTTTACTAATGTATAGAAGTTTTTTATACTAACTGCAGGAGGTTTCATCATGTCTGCACATTATAATAAACCTGCACAATCCAATTCCACCGGTTTATCACCAACTGCTGCCTGGATTAGCGGAGTGCTATTTACTTTTCTTTTGGCTTTTCTCGGCTATTTATTGGCTCAAATCCCTGGCTTCAACCAAGTCGGCCAACTTGCTTGTGCCATCATCATTGCGGTTTTTTACCGGCAGATTTCCGGTTATCCGAATGCCATTCGTTCCGGCATTGTGTTTTCCTCAAAACGCCTATTGCGGGTCGCCATCATTCTTTATGGATTGAAACTGAACATCGACATCGTCCTCAGTGATGGACTTGGCTTGTTGCTGCGGGATATGGTTGTCATTGCTTTCGCTATCCTGCTGACGGTATGGCTGGCTAAACGCTTTAAAGCCGATCAGACCATTTCCCTGTTGCTTGGTGTGGGAACCGGAGTTTGCGGAGCGGCTGCGATTGCCGCAATCGCCCCGATCATCAAAGCTAAAGACGAAGACACGGCAATCAGTGTCGGCATCATCGCCCTTGTCGGCACGGTCTTCGCTATTTCATACACCATTCTTCGTCCGTTTTTGCCGCTTGATGATGTCCAATACGGCATGTGGGTCGGCATCAGCCTGCACGAAATTGCCCATGTGGCATTAGCCGGAGCGCCCGCTGGTGAAGACGGTCTGGCAATTGCGTTATTGGGGAAATTGGGGCGTGTCTTCCTGCTCGTTCCTCTTTGCTTGATTTTCATTTTTCTGATGAAACGAAAAGACAAAAATCAGGAAACAAACGCAAAAATTGAGTTCCCCTGGTTTCTTCTCGGCTTTCTCTTATTGAGCGTTTTAGGCAGCTATGTTTTTGGCCAATCGATTCCATTCCCGCAAGAGTTGCAGGAGTTTGTATCGACAGCGACTACCTGGCTCCTGACGGCTGCGATGGTTGGGCTTGGATTGACGGTCAGCTTGCGCGATTTGCGTGAACGTGCCATGCTGCCGCTCGCTGCAATGACCATTACATCGATATTGCTGGCAGTCTTTACATATTTCGCTGTCTGAATAATTTCAGGCTGTATTCTACCTAATAAAAAAAGGAAAAGCAGATGCCTCCAAGGCCATCGCTTTTCCTTTTTTGCATTTATGATTGCGCTGGCCATTCTTCACGCAACATCCCCATCTTGATGGCATCGAAGTAGTTGCTATCCACGACGCGTGCTTTTCGAATCCGCGCTTCTTCTTTCATGCCCAGCCGCTCCGCCACTTTCATCATCCGCTCATTGCCGGACCAGGTAGACATGCCAAGACGGTGAAGTGTTGTGAAGTCGAATAAAAAATCGATCCACAACCGGTAGGCTTCGGAGCCGTACCCACCGTTCCAGTACTGGGTGTCGTATATGACAATGCCTGTCTCCACCCAATCTGTATGGCGGTCGATCCAATAAGCTCCGACGTAGCCGATCGTTTTCTCATCTGCTGTAATGACGAGCGAAGCGGGAACGCCATTTGTGATTTCCTCTTCTTCCATCCATTGTTTTCGGTGCTGGTCTTTACTCAGCCAGGGTTCCGGAATGTAAGGCCCATTCCACTTCTTCGCTTCCTACTGTTTTTCCTCGTAACGCCAGTAATAGATGCGATCCATCTGGGCTGCTGTTGCTTTTTCAAGTTTCACTTTTTTGCCAATGATATTTACCAACACCGTTTGCATCCTTTCTCGCTTGTTTTTTATTTTGTATCGATCACGTTATGTACCTGCCTTTTGTGTTCAAGCCCTTATCATGCAGCAGCTTCTTCCGCCAACTGTTTTTCCGGCCAGTTCACCAGGAAAATCCCTGCAAAAATCAAGCTTCCTCCAATTAGTAAAGGCAATCCAAGCTGCTCTCCAAGAACCAGCCAGCCGAACAGGATGCCGAATAAAGGAGCTAAAAACAGAAACGCGCTCACTTTTCCGGAATCACCTTTTTGCAGCAGGTAGAACCACACCGTGAACTGGATGATTGAAGCCGGGATGGCCAGCCATAACAAGATCAAAATGGAGCTTGAATTGATGACCAGACGGGACGTTTCCAGGAAAACCGACCCGACCAGCAAAATAAGCCCGCCAAAAAACATCTGATAGGCAGTCATGACCCAAATATCGAACAGCCCACCCCATTTCTTGATAATCAATGTCCCAACCGACCAAAAAACAGCGCTCAAAAATCCGAGAAACGTACCGATTTCAATCGTCAAATGGCTTCCCATGGCAATGAAGACCCCGGCAAAACCCAAAAGCACACCTGTCCATTGAACCACTCGGTACCGGATGCCCAGTGCCAGAGTGCCGATCAATACCACCAATAAGGGATTCATGAAAGTTAAAATCGCGGATTCACCGGACGTAATAGTGCGCAGGCTCAAAAAGATTGATCCCATGACGCCGGCTGTTTGGATGGCGCCGATCAGGATCAGCTTGCCCCATTCGCCTTTGTTGGCAGGCTGCTTTCTTTTGAACAAACGCACAAAGACCAGCATGATGCAGCCAGCAATGACAAAACGAAGACCTGCCAGCAACAAAGGCGATATGTAGGTTAAGCCGATTTTGGCTACCACAAACGAAGACCCCATCAACCCAGTCGTCAGGACGACCAGAAACGAGAATACTAATTTTTCTTTCATCTGGCCACCCCCTTTACCTGAAGCTTGCCTTCGCACTTCAGCGCTTCTCTATTCTGTATTATTACAAGGCGAGCTTTCTTGTCGACAATTTCTCAGCAGTTTTAATGACGTCAGTCGAGCGCTTAATTGGAATAATCATATCATTTTTAAGAATATAAATTGCAATACTTAATTTTTTTTGCTCACGTTGAAAGTTTACTTTTAAAACAAAAAAAGAGATTCGCTTTTATAAGCGAGATCTCTTCGTTTTCATTTTCATTCCCGCAATAATCCAAAGCTTAACAATTTGCTTTACAACTTGTCATCTGCCCCGCTGACTTCAACGGAAATGATGAGCATTAAAATGGCTGTAACAATAAGAACGAGAGACATGATTACCAGCATAGGAATCTCCTCCAAGCTTTTTTTTCTGTTTGTTTACTGTAGTATACCCAAATTTCTTATCGATAGCGTTGACCTGCATCAACTTTTAGCTGCACCATTTTTTATGGCCAAATTGACCGGAAAAGACGATTTCCCAGTAATTTTAAAAAATAAAAATGACAGGATTTCCTTGACGCAGGTCAAGGTTATGTGGGATGGATTTCGGTATGATAAACAATCAATGAAATCTTTTTTAGCTTTTCCTTTTACTTATTAGTCGTGCTAACTCGAAAAGAAAGCAGATTCCTCTTCCAAAGAGTGTGTATTTTTGGTAAAATTCAGATAATTCAAATAATATTATTTTCATTTAGTTATGCCTTTATAGAACGTGCCATCCGGTTCTCTAATGTAAATATTAGGAAAGGAGGAACTTAAAATGAATGATTCTTCTTCTACAAACAGAAAGAGCAACACACGCAAGAAATACGATGAAACTTCCTTGAGCGGCACTTTTGTATCCGTTTTGATTATCGCGGTTTTTATGCTTATCTCCTGGTTCAGCGTATTCTTATTATTCTTGGAGCGCAATTAAAATTAACGGTTTACTCCCGAATTTAGAAAGGAGACTGTCACGCATGCATATCCATCGTTATGAAAAACTATGGTTAATTATCGGCTCTCTTATCTTATTGGTATTCTTGGCCATTTTAGCGATTCAAACTTTTTACCTTGAAATGGGTCCGCCCAGCCATGCTGAGATGATTGATCCGCAAACTGTCAAAGAATCGGAAATCTTTGCAGATGCCGGACTGAAGGAGATTGGCGACAACGAATACGAAATCGCCATTGTGGCTGAAATGTTTTCATTCCAGCCTGGAGACTTGGAAATACCCGCTGGTGCGACGGTGCATTTTACCTTGGCCTCTCCGGATGTCACACATGGCTTTAAGATCACCGACACCAATGTGAACGTCATGGTGGTGCCCGGCCATATCTCGAAAGTCAGCCATACCTTTGATCAGCCTGGTGAATACTTGATCTTATGCAACGAATACTGTGGCCTAGGGCATGAATACATGGCCAATACCATTACAGTCAACTAAACAAATGCAGATCGCTCTGATTTACCCGAATCAATTCTATCAGAAAGAAGGGGAAACCATGACGCATATCACCGATATACACACTCGCCATAAAGGGGCAGCCGTAAATGAAGATGTCGCAGCCGGCATCTCAAAGCGGGATTTCCATTTGTCCATTGCTAATTTGTCCATCGCTTTTATCGCTTTGCTGGTCGGCGGAGCAGCAGGCTTGTTGCAGGGATTTGTCCGCAGCGGATTTTTGGAACTGCCTTCCTGGATCAGCTATTATGCACTTTTAACGGCTCACGGAGTCCTATTGGTTTTGGTATTAAGTTCTTTCTTCAGTATCGGATACTTGTACGCAGGAACTTCGCGTGTACTGGGCGGTCTCGCCGATAAGACACTTGCTTTCGGATGGGCCGGATTTGCGCTAATGGCTGCTGGAACAATCATCGCCGCCTTCTTCATCTTGGCTGGCGACGCTAACGTTCTTTACACATTCTATACACCGATGCAGGCACATCCATGGTTCTACATCGGACTGGCTCTTCTGGTCGTTGGAATCCTGTTGAATTGCATCGGGATGTTCATCACCTACCAGAGTTGGAGAAAACGAAATCCGGGCGTGCTGACTCCACTATTTGCCTTCTTCTCGAATGCTGTTTTTGTTCTGTGGGTTTTCGCTTCTCTCTTTATCGCTGTATTCGTCGTCGGAATGGTCATTCCTTGGGCATTCGGATGGGTGCCGACCATCGATCCAATGATGGGGCGTACTTTGTTTTGGGCGTTCGGCCATACACTCGTCAACATTTGGATGCTGACATCTATTTCTGCCTGGTATGTCTCTATGCCGAAAATCATTGGCGGAAAAGTGTTCAGTGATTCACTGGCACGTGTCGCAGTCGTCATTCTTGTGGTTGCCAATGTACCTGGTGGGTTCCACCACCAGATCCTCGACCCAGGACTGTCGGTTGAATTGAAATTCTTGCATGTCATCCAAACGTTTATGATTATCTTCCCTTCCCTTATGACAGCTTTTGCAATGCTCGCAACCATGGAGCGTTCCGGAAGGGCAAAAGGCGTGACGAGTTTATTAGGATGGTGGAAAATTTTGCCTTGGTCCGATGCACGCTTTTTCGCTTTGATCGTCGCGATGCTTGCTTATATTCCCGCTGGGCTTGGTGGCATCATCAATGCCAGCAACCAGGTCAACCAAGTGGTCCATAACTCGATCTGGGTTACCGGCCACTTGCATTTGACTGTCGGCACGACGGTCATGCTGACTTTTTTCGGCATATCCTATTGGTTGATTCCATATCTGTCCGGAAGAAAACTGACGAGGAACCTTAACCGACTGGGCATCGCCCAAACCATCATTTGGGCTTGCGGCATGTTGCTTATGTCGGGTGCCATGCATGCCAATGGCTTACTTGGCAGCCCGCGCCGGACTGCGAATACGACGTATAACGGCCACAGTGCCGCTTCTGACTGGGCGCTTTATGAAATGTTCATGGCCATGGGTGGTGTTATCCTGTTCGTGGGCATTCTGCTGTTGGTCTATATCTGGATTCAATTGGCATTTTTCGCACCAAAAGGTGATACTGATTTTCCGATCGGCGAGGATTACAATCCGAAAGACGCTTCGCCTTTATTCATGGACCGCTGGTCGATATGGGTGGTGCTTGCCACACTTTCAATCGCCATTGCCTATGTGATTCCATTGCTGGACTTCGCTTCAGGCCACAGTCCGGGTTCACCGCCATTTTTGATGCCTTGATCCAGGCACTAATTTACGATATCCAAAAGAGGAAGAACCCAAACGGGCTCTTCCTCTTTTGCTGTTTCTTTTATCATCAATCTGGCATCCAGCAGTTCCTGTTATCAAAGTACAAATTTCCTCATCTAGCCATCCTGTCGAAATCTGACGGAGAACACGGTCCCTTCATCGCTCGTGTTAACATCAATTTGCGCGTTGTGGCGTGCGGCGATGGCATAGGTTACCCCAAGGCCCAGTCCGGTTCCATTGTCTTTTGTGGTATAGAAAGGTGTGCCGATTTTTTTCAATACGTTCTTGTCTATTCCTCCGCCTTGATCACGGATTTCCAGAACAGGTGTATTTTCATTTTCCATATACGTTCGGATTGTCAGCAACTTGCCCGGCTCCATGGCTTCTAAGCCATTGCGGCATAAGTTAATGAGCAATTGGCGGATTTCATCCCGGTTCAGCAACATTTCAGGAATCGGCTGTGTAAAGAATTCAATCGCCTTATTTTGATTGAAAGTATCGATTTCCAAAAGAGGTGCAATGTCATAGATAATGGCATTCAGATTCTGCATTTTCATATCCGAAGAACGTGTATTGCCGATGGATAGAAACTCAGAAATAATCGAGTTGGCGCGATCGAGTTCATCAATCATCAAATCAAAGTACGTATTGTATTTCTCTAATCCTTGCTCACCTGTCAGCAATTGCAGGAATCCCCGGACGGTGGTCATCGGATTTCGGATTTCGTGGCTGATTCCGGCTGCCATCTGGCCGATCAGCTCGAGGTTCGACAAACGCTGCAATTCCATTTCATATTTCTTCTCGGTGGTATTTTTGCACAGGCAGCAAATACCGTCATCAAAGGGATAGGCAACCACTTCAAAACAGCAGCCATTTGCTGAAGACACTTCAAACTGGACAGGGACTCTCTCGACCATTGCCCGATGGAGTTCCTCATGCAGAACCGGATTGAGTGTATCGGAGTAAACTGTCCAAATGCTTTCCCCGAGTACATTTTTAAAAGTTTTTCCTTTAGGCAGGTATTGATGTTCATTGATGTAAATGAACTCCCATTCCTTATTGAGTGCAAAAAATCCATCCGTGATGCTGCCAATAAGACTCGTTACTTTGTCGTTGGCAGTTGCCAACTGATTGGTCCGCCTGGCCACACGCAGCTCCAGCTGGTCCATATACGTTAGATTCGAATAAGTCAGCGCTGTAGCATCAACAATGGAATGCGCTAAATGGACCTGTGATTTTTCATCGGCTTGCAGCGTCTCCATCAGGCAAGCAATGGCGATAAATCCGAAGACCTCTCCTTTGGAAATCATCGGAATCAACAACAGCCTGCACCTTTCCTCACTTGGGATAAATTTGACTGTCCGGTTGACCATGACTTCATGAATCACATGGTCCGTCTGTTGGTTGGTTTGAATATCTTCAAGCGCTCTTTTCCATTCATCTTCAGACCACTCGGAATCTTTGCCCATTTTCTTGAAACTGAGGTTTCCTTCTTGTTCTGGGTCTCGAAGAAAAGCTGCGACGTTATTGCAATCTACCGTCTTGCCCAAATAATGAAAACACGTATCCAAGGTTTCCGGAATGGTTGAACACATGGATAGTTCCCGGTTTGCATCAAGCAACAGCTGCTTCTCCGCAATCAAGTACTCCTTCTGTTTCAAGTTGTTGGCATTCTGAATAGCGACAGCCGCCATATTGACGTACGCTTCAATGCTTTGGATCTCAATTTCCGTCAAATTCATCCGCTTTCCGCAATCAAACAAAAAAATCAGCCCGTATAAATGCTGTTCATAAATGATCGGCAGCCCTAGCAGTGATTTGATATTGAACGCAGCCACCGACCTTGGATCCGGACGCGAATCAATGGACGTATCTGGAATATAAATTGTTTGTTTAGTTTCCATGACTTGTCTAGCAAATGCATCTGCTTCAAAATCGATCAGTTGTGCAGTGATCATCTCGTTATTGATGAAGTCGGGTTTACCAGCCATCCCTCTGTATACTCCATCTTCACCCGGCAAATAAATTCCGACAGAATCGCATTGGACGATTTCTTCAGATATTGCTGTAGTGACATGCTGCAGCATGTCGTTCAATTCCAGCTTGGTATTGATGATTTTCGTCAATTCAGCCAGCCTCGAATATCTTGTTTGTTCTTTTAACATGGCTATTCGCTCCGCTCTTGATCATCGGGAAACGGGGTTGCAGCTTCCCGCTGCAACTCCCTCTATTCCGTCAAGACATTATGTCAGTAGCTTACCATAAATGATTTCTCGCGGCTAAATAATTTCTGCTGAACTTGCGGTTAGTCGCAATTCTGTTAAGCTGACTGCCGTTAGACAGGCAGAATGATGCCTGCAAATCCACCGATCAACACTTCTTTAGAAAATTGGTTTTTGCAGCTGAAGGAAGCTTCTATCGCCGTCCGCCTGTTTTCCAATCGATCGTAGCGATCGATTTTCACGTCACAACGAATGGTATCTGTAGAAAAAACGGGACGCAGAAATTCAAAGTTCATGGTGCGTGCCAGTACATTGTTATCTCCACCCACTTTTGTCGGCAACGTGGCTGTCAATAGACCTTGCACAACCAGCCTGCCTTCTTCGTCGGGCGTCAGGTGATGATTTCCGTAGTCCCCAGAAACCTTAGTGAATAATTCTATGTCTTCTTTCGTAAATGTCCGTTCGAATGTAATGATATCTCCGACAGATAGTGACAAAGCATTTCCTCCTTTTTAGCAGCCTGTTTCATAAAGATGACCTTAATTGTTTTTTCACCCGCTCTTACTCGGCAACTTTTTTGTAGTTGAATACTTGCTTTCCTTCAAATAGGCTGTGTTCTTCTATTATAAACATAAAGAATCGATTCATCTGAAAAATTCATCGTATATTTTTTCGCTGATTATGTTCCAATCAAACTTTCTGCAAAACAGTTAATCTTTCCTTGCACCCAAAAGGACATATGTCCTTTTTTTTGATATCGTAAACTATAGCCAAAGAAAGGGTGTGAAGCGCTTGAAAGGAATCTTTTTTGCATTAGCGGGTGGGTTCTTCCTGACCTTCCAAAGCGTCGCCAACGCCACAATCAGCGGCAGCATCGGCACTTGGCAAGCTGCCACGATGACGCAGTTCACCGGCTTTGTGCTGGCAATATTGATTGTCATTGTGCTGCGTGACCGATCTTACTGGAACTTGAAAAACGTGCCGCTTCTTTACGCTTCCGGCGGGCTGCTGGCCGCTATCGTGCTCTACACCAACATGACTGCTGTCCACCGAATGGGCGTGACGTTGACCATCGGCATTTTCCTGATTGCCCAATTGCTGGCAGCCGTATTGGTTGACGCCAAAGGCTGGTTTGACATGGCCAAACAACGGATCGGTGTAACGCAGATTGCCGGGCTGCTGTTGATGATCGTGGGAGTTGTCGTTCTTAAATGGTGAAGAATCGAGAACAAACCATCCATGATTACCTCAATCAATATGGAATAGCATCTGTGTTCCCGGAACGCGTTCAGCGGTAAATGCAGCTGGAAAACTTGGCATTAGGAGATTGCTTATTGTCTCAAGGCGACATTTCACAGTCACTGTATTTGCTGGTGGAAGGAAAACTGAAGATTTCCATGCTGTCTCCTGAAGGGAAGCGCCTGATTCTGGCTTTTAAAACGCCTTTCGATCTGGTTGGTGACATTGAATACATTCAGCAATGCCCGTTAATCAATACAGTGGAAGTTGTCACGGATTCACGGGTCATCCGGATTCCCTATGAGGTTTTACGTAAAGAAATGGAGAACCATGTTCCTTGGCTTCAATTCCTTCTGGGGACCATCACACAGAAGTTCAAAATGAAATCGCAGGCAATGAATTTCAATCTGTTTTATCCTGTAGACGTGCGTTTGGCGAGCTACTTATTGTCGATGACGCCAAAGCAGCCACAACTCGACTCCGCGTCGCTTATCGATATAGCCGATTTGATCGGTACCAGTTACCGCCATTTGAACCGCGTCTTGCAGCAATTCGAAAAAGCCGGATGGATCACGAAGAAGCGCGGGAAAATCACTGTCCTTGACCGCTCTTCCCTGCTCGCCGAGGCGGGTCAAAATATTTACGAATAGGAGATATGTATATGGCTATCGGCATATTACTGGCATTGCTTGGCGGGGCATTTGTCTGCCTTCAAAATACATTCAACGCCAACGTCAAAAAACAGGTCAGCGTCTGGTCTACTACAGCCCTTGTCCTGCTCCTCGGATTTGTGGCTTCACTCGCCGCCGGCCTCGCTTTTGAAGGCAGTAGCCTGTTCGAATTCCAGGCACAGCCCTGGTTCTGGTTCAGTGGCATTCTCGGTG
The DNA here is from genome assembly GCF_030407825.1 of Planococcus notacanthi. Lineage (NCBI taxonomy): Bacteria > Bacillati > Bacillota > Bacilli > Caryophanales > Caryophanaceae > Planococcus > Planococcus notacanthi. Next base: position 1,110,670 of record NZ_JASDCQ010000001.1, read on the forward strand.
TCGGCGTTGTCGCTTGTGTAACGCAAGGCGTCCAGCTTCTCGGACCCAGCCGCGCCATTTCCCTGATTATGGTGTCGCAGATTTTCTTCGGCCTCATGTGGGACACACTCGGCTGGTTCGGCCTGGAAAAAGTGCCTTTCACCTGGCAGTCTTTGCTTGGCGTCCTGCTGATTAGTGGAGGCGTCTTGTTGTTTCAGCTTGGACCTAATCTCGAACAACGCTATGCCTTGAAACGAAAATCCGTTCGCACAGACAGTTCTGTAAAAGGGTGAAATGCCTAATTATCTACGTTTTATTAATAAACCACATCAAAAAGGAAGAGCCGTTGTTGCAGCTCTTCCTTTTTGTATGCCATTCAATAATAGATCATTTCATATATCGGTATTCGCGCAGGCTGTTCAAATTGAAGATTTCCTGCAATAAGCCTTCACCGATATTCGTTTCTCGTACTTTTTTGCGTTCCAGCTCTTCATCGACGAGGCGTTTCGCCGACAAGACATCGGTCCCTTTTTGCAGGACTTCTTCTTTCGAATTGAAGAGCTGATGCGCGACCAGCTGCATGCCATATGAATTGTACAACAGCGTATAGCCTGCGATTCCGGTGGTCGATTGATAGGCTTTAGAAAATCCGCCGTCGATGACCAGCATCTTGCCGTTCGCTTTGATTGGATTTTCGCCGTCGCGTTCCTTGACTGGCGTATGGCCATTGATGATGCGCCCGTGATCCGGATTCAAATCAAACTCCTCCAGCATTTTACGGCACATGTCCTCATCTTCACGCAAATAATAATACGGATTTTTCCGTTCCTTATGCGTGTCTTTGTCTTTGATGAAATAACGCTCGAACGTCGTCATTTCCCTTTTGCCGAAAAGCGAGGAATATTCGCCAGTCCATAAATACCAGACCATATCGGTCGCGAAATCGTCGGTTTCTTCAGGATGGGCAAAGGAATGGCGAAGATAATCTTCAAACAGATCCAGCAGATCACGGCCGGCATAACTTTTCCCATCTATTTCCATTTTCTCCATATTGCCTTCTTCATCCAGCGGAATGCAGCCATGAATCAGCAGATTGCCATTGTACTTCAAATAAAGGCTGCCTTTTTTCATGAGGAAATTCATATGCCTTGCCAGTTTTTCAGAATGCTGTAGTGAGAACAGCAATTTATCGATGACCTGCTCTTCTTCTTCCAGCAATTCATCCGGCTTTTCCGGATTGACAGTAGCGAAACAACCGTTTTCCAGTGGATAGGTTTTCCCGTGGATGGTGGCTTCATTTTTATCATAATCCACTTTTTCAAGCAGGAGGCGATCTTCCATAGCAAAACATGGACGTCTCTTGATGATCGGGCTTTCCAGCTTGAACTGGATGATGGAAATGGCCTGGTGGATTTTGGTGATTTGCAGCTGTTCCTGTTCCGTCATGGTTTCCCCTGAAATTCTTTTCGGGTGGAACGCTGGATTGTCCTCATAGTATTTTTCGGCCAGGTTCAGCAACGGCCGCAGATTGATGCCGTAGACGTCTTCAATGATGTCCAGATTGTTGTAACGTGCACAAATGCGGATGATGTTCGCAAGACACACTTTCGATCCTGCAAAAGCCCCGATCCAAAGAACGTCGTGATTTCCCCATTGAATATCGACGGAATGATAGTCGATCAGCGTGTCCACGATTTTATGCGGATCCGGCCCCCGGTCATAAATATCACCCACTACATGCAGATGATCCACAACCAATCGCTGTGTTGTATAAGCAAGCCCGATAATCAGCTTATCGGCTTGGCCAAGCGCAATGATCTGCTCAACCATTTTGGCGTAATACTCTTTTTTGTTTTTGAATTCATCGGTTTTGTACAACAGCTCTTCAATGATATAGACGAATTGCTTCGGCAAGGCTTTGCGAAGCTTTGAGCGCGTGTATTTGGATGACGCATACGAAACAAGTTTCAGCATCCGCTCAATAACTTCTATGTACCATTCCTGCAATTCCTTTTTGCTGGTGAAATTGCTTTTGATCAATTGCAGCTTTTCTTCAGGGTAATAGACCAGTGTTGCAAATTCATTGAGCTCTTTTTCACTCAGTTCCTCTTTAAACAAGTCCTTGATTTTCACTTTGACATTACCGGAACCATTTCGCAGCACGTGCTGAAATGCCTGAAACTCCCCGTGTAAATCGCTTACAAAATGCTCCGTCCCTTTTGGCAGATCCAGGATGGACTCCAGGTTGATGATTTCAGTCGCCACTTTCTCTTCACTATCGTATTTTTGCGCCAACAGATCCAAGTATTTTAAATTCAACATGGTGCATCTCCCTTCACAACTTGCTTGTAATTTTCTGTCGATTAAACCCATATAGATTATGGCCTTAAACACCGGTATCCAACTCTCGTCTTATCCGTATGAAAAAACCGTTTACTCACGCTTTAAATAATGGTCTTATTTGGATAGAAGGTAAATTAACCAGCTTTTTTACTGATAAATGAGAATGGAAGCGAACTTTTCTCGATAAGATCTCCAATAACCAGATAACAGGAAAAATTAGGCTTCCTTATGATTCAGTTTACCGCAGAACCCTTATAAGCTCTAGTGGAAAAAAGTAGGATTAGAAGAACAAATTGAAAATGGTGCTGAAAAACAATGCACCACATGAAAAGAGGAATGGTAAAATGATTAATTTCTCAGCAATTGTCAATACCACGGCGTTTCCACAGTGGGAAGAGATTTTAGCAACCGCGTTGAACCTGGCAGATGAATTTGGCGTGGTTTCCCTGGCGGCCCATACGATCCTGAAAACCCTTTTCTTAACGGCAAACAAGAAATCTCTTCCTTGCCCAACCTAAAAGTCGGGCGTTGGCCGAATATAGTCCACTGCAGTTAAACTATTCTGCTCATTCGTTACATCATGGCTATTTCCTTTATTCGCCTCTTTTTTGGAAATTCCTTCTAGAAATAAAAAAAGCAGCAGAAAAGGATTTCCTTTTTCCGCTGCTCACTTCATGCCTCGTCATTCAAGTTTCCAGCCGTTATTCAACCAGCCGATATGCACAGTTTTCAATATGGTCATGAACCATTCCGATCGCCTGCATAAATGAATAGGTTGTAACGGGACCAACAAACTTGAAGCCGCGCTTTTTCAATTCTTTGCTCAGTTGAACGGACAGAGGCGATTGTGCAGGAATCTGTGCATCACTTGTCCAATTGTTGTAGACCGGCTTGCCATCGGTAAAGCTCCATAGAAAATCAGCAAAGCTACCCCATTCTTTTTGGAGATCCAATACCGCCCGGGCATTGCTGCGGACAGACTGAATTTTGGCGATGTGTTTGACGATTGCATAATCCTGTTTAATAGACACCAAATCCTCATCTGAAAGCTCCGCACAATAGGAAAGGTTAAAATGGTGGAACGCTTCCTGATAAGCGCTCCGCTTTTTCAACACAATATTCCAGGACAAGCCGGCTTGTGCCCCTTCAAGTGTCAGCATTTCGAAAATGTAACGGTCATCAAAGCTCGGCCTGCACCATTCTTCGTCATGATAAGCCTGCATAAGTGCATTGCTTTGCGCCCACAAACAGCGGTTTTCCATATGCGCCACCCCATTTCTTAAGTTCTTTCTACTATACCATTTTAATCCTGAAACAATAAAAGGGGGTTCAGCATTGGCTGAACACCCTTTTTACCGGATTCGCGGGTACTTGGCGCAACCGTTAAATCAATAAATTGAACAACATCGAATCGTTGTTAAGGTCTTTATAAGGGAAGCCGTTTTCCGCCATGCGTTGAACAAGCGGCTCGTAGTCTTCACGGCATTTCAGTTCGATGCCGACCAGCACCGGCCCTTCTTCGCGGTTTGTCCGTTTCGTGTATTCGAAATGCGTAATGTCATCCGTCTCGCCCAGAACCTGTTCCATGAATTTACGGAGCGCTCCTGCACGCTGAGGGAACGTGACGATGAAATAATGCTTCAAGCCTTCATAAATCAAGGATTTCTCTTTGATTTCCTGCATGCGCTCGATGTCATTATTGCCTCCGCTGATTACACACACCACATTCTTGCCTTTGATGTCGTCTTTATAAAAATCAAGCGCGGCGACAGATAAAGCTCCTGCCGGCTCCGCGACGATGGCATTTTCATTATACAGCTGCAAAATCGTCGTACAGACCTTGCCTTCGGGAACCAAAGCGATATCGTCTAAAACATCCGTGCAGATCGCCATAGAGAGATCGCCTACCTGTTTAACCGCAGCACCGTCCACAAATGTATCAATGGTGTCCAGGCGCGTCACTTGTCCATTGGCAAGTGACGTTTTCATGCCGGCAGCACCTTGAGGTTCCACGCCAACCAATTTCGTCGAAGGGCTGATTCCCTTCAAATAAGAACCCACTCCGGACGCCAATCCCCCTCCACCGATTGCACAGAACATATAATCCACCGGTTCTTGCATATCGTTCAGCACCTCGACCGCGACCGTTCCTTGGCCCGCAATGATGCGGCTGTCGTTGAACGGATGAACAAAGACTTTTTCTTCCATTGTGCAATAATCCATTGCCGCAGTGAATGAATCATCAAAAGTATCGCCGATCAAAACAACCGATACCTTATCTCCACCAAAGCGTTCCACTTGCGACACTTTTTGGCGCGGTGTTGTCAGGGGCATGAAGATTTTGCCTTCAATTCCAAGCGCAAAGCATGAGTATGCAACGCCTTGTGCGTGATTGCCCGCACTGGCACAGACCACTCCTTTGGCACGGTCTGCGGGGCTCAGACTGCGGATAAAGTTATAGGCGCCGCGCAATTTAAAGGACCGCACTACTTGCAGATCCTCACGCTTTAAATAGACGTTGCAGTCATAGCGTGCAGACAACAGTTCGTTTTTCTGCAAAGGTGTCTTGATGACGACATCTTTGAGCGCTTGGTTGGCTACCATAATTTCTTCCACGGATACTCTGGCTAATGTAAGTTCTCTGTCGAGCTCTTTGATGTTGCTCTTAGTCATAGATGTCACCTTCTTATTTTTATTTATCTCACTACTCTAACACATCACAGCGTCATAATGTCTAGAAGATTGCGACAATTTGTTGAAAAGTTTTTTCATGACTGCTTGCTATGAAATTCCACACCTTCTTTCAACAAAATTCAGGCCTCCCTCTAGTTCCCTATATTCATCTTTAATCACTTCTCTATCCATTTGTTCCCCATTGCTTTTTCATGGATTCCAAATGAATAATTAACCATTTCTATACCTTATCGAATGAATGAATAAAACCCACTCCTACATTCAAAGGAGTGGGTTAATTTGTTTATTCTTTTGTTTCAATTCGGTAAGCTGCAACTACTTTGCCGTCTGTCGCTTCATCAGCAATGAATGATCCGTTTGAATAACGGTCCACATTTTTTAGTGAGTTGGCAACCAATGGAATTCGTATTCCTTTAGCTGTTTCAAGCAGAATCTCTTCTTTTCCGGTTGCCCCAATAACGGCGACGACACGATGAGGATTTGATTTCAATTCGCGCAGCATCACTACGCCTCGTTTCGCGCGGCTGCCACTTTCGAATTCCTGAAGCTTCATTTTCTTAGCTGCTCCCCGTTGGGTCACCAGCACAAGTTCCTGTTTCACTTCCGGGTCAATCATCACAGCAGAAACAACTTCATCGCCGTCCTTCAGGTTGACGCCTTTGACTCCGGCGGTGCGAAGTCCAGTAAGCGGCACTTCATCCATCGGGAAACGAACACCATATGCTTGGTTGGTTCCGATGAACAGTTCCGTCTCTTTTGTCACCAATCCAGCGAATATCATGGCATCGCCAGATTTCAAGTTCATGGTTTTAATGGCACGCGAATACCGCTGGATATGATAGTCTTTTAAAGCTGAACGTTTAACCTGGCCGAATTTCGATACGGTCAGGATACTGGCATCCGCATCAAAGTTCTCAAATGGGCAGACGGCAAGGATCGATTCATTCGCATCCAATTGGACGATGCTTGATAAATGCTGGCCGAGGTCTTTCCATTTGATGTCCGGTAATTCGTTGATCGGCTGGTAAACGAAATTCCCGGCTGTAGTGAAAATCAGAATCGTATGCTGAGTGTTCAAATTGCCTTCGAACAACAAATAATCCGATTCCTTCATCGCAAAATCTTTGCCGTTGGAAGCCGCATGCGAACGGGTGCTGGTCCGCTTGACATAGCCTTCCTTCGTAACCGTCACGACCACTTCTTCACTCGGAATCATGATTTCGCGTGTAATGGTGATTTCTTCAATTTTGTCTTCAATGACTGAACGGCGCGGTTCGGCGAACTTCTTGCGGATCGTTGCCAATTCTTTTTTGATGACGTTTTTCAACTTGGTTGCACTGGTCAGGATGCCGGTCAACTCAGCGATGAGTTTTTTCAGATCCTGCTCTTCTTTTTGAAGATCGGTGATGTCCGTATTGGTGAGACGGTATAATTGCAGCGACACAATCGCTTCTGATTGAGCTTCAGAGAAATCATACGATGTAATCAAGTTGTTTTTAGCATCCCGTTTATCTTTTGAAGAACGAATGGTTTTGATCACTTTATCCAGAATCGACAAAGCTTTCATCAAGCCTTCCACAATATGCATGCGGTCGCTTGCTTTTTGCAGATCAAATTCCGAGCGCTTGGTGATGACTTCTTTTTGGTGTTCAATATAGGCGTCAAGCATCGTTTGCAGGGTCATCATCGTTGGCCGGCGATTATGGATCGCCACCATGTTGAAATTGTAGCTGACCTGCAAATCGGTATTTTTGTATAAATAATTAAGGATGCCAATAGCCTGAACATCTTTTTTCAGTTCAATGACAATACGCAGGCCAGTTCTGTCGGATTCATCGCGTACTTCAGAAATCCCTTCGAGTTTGCGGTCAAAGCGGTGATCATCGATTTTCTTGATCATACTGGCTTTATTGACTTCAAACGGAATTTCCGTAATGACGATTTGTTCTTTTCCGCCTTTTAATGGTTCAATTTCCGCTTTTGAGCGGACAATGATCTTGCCTTTACCGGTTTCGTAAGCTTTACGGATGCCGTCCACCCCTTGGATGATGCCCCCTGTCGGGAAATCTGGTCCTTTGATGACGGTCATCAATTCAGCAACGGTTGCCTGTGGATTGTCCATGCGCATCAGTACCGCATCCAGCACTTCGTGAAGGGCGTGAGGTGGGATATCAGTCGCATAGCCGGCAGAAATACCAGTTGATCCATTGACTAAAAGGTTCGGAAAACGTGCTGGCAGAACGGTCGGCTCCATATCCGAATCATCAAAGTTCGGAATGAAGTCAACGGTGCGTTTGTCGATGTCCCGCAGCAATTCAGATGAAATCGCTGACAGGCGTGCTTCTGTATAACGCATTGCAGCCGGCGAATCGCCGTCCATCGATCCGTTGTTGCCGTGCATTTCAACGAGCATGTGGCGGATCTTCCAGTCCTGGCTTAAGCGAACCATCGCTTCATAAACCGAACTGTCACCATGTGGATGGTAGTTACCGATAACGTTACCGACAGTTTTTGCTGATTTCCGGAACGCTTTATCATTGGTATTGCCTTCGTGGTACATAGCATATAAAATCCGGCGCTGAACGGGTTTTAAGCCGTCACGGGCATCCGGCAGTGCACGGTCCTGGATGATGTATTTGCTGTAACGGCCAAACCGATCACCGATTACTTCTTCCAGTGGCAAATCTTGAAATCGTTCGGTTTGTGTCATACAAGTTCCTCCTCAGCGTGAATCAAATCATTTTCAAGAATATTGCTGTCTTCTTCCAGTCCGAAGTCGACATTGTTTTCAATCCAGCGGCGTCTTGGCTCCACTTTGTCACCCATTAGCGTCGTGATGCCGCGTTCTGCACGGGCACTGTCTTCAATGGTTACGCGGATCAGCGTCCGTGTTTCCGGGTTCATGGTGGTTTCCCACAATTGGTCTGCGTTCATCTCACCCAGACCTTTATAACGCTGCAGCATATAGCCTTTTCCGACTTTTTTGATGGATTCATCAAGATCGGCTTCTGTCCATGCATAGTCGATCACTTCTTTTTTGCCGATGCCTTTGGAGACTTTGTACAGTGGGGGCAAGGCGATGAAGACTTTGCCTGCTTCAATCAAAGGCTTCATGTAGCGGAAGAAGAACGTCAGCAGCAGCACTTGGATGTGCGCACCATCTGTATCGGCATCCGTCATGATAATGACTTTGTTATAAGCGATGTCGTCGATTGAAAAATCCGAAGATACCCCACCGCCGATGGCATGGATAATGGTCGAGATTTCTTCGTTCTTCATGATTTCCTCAAGTTTTGCTTTTTCAGTGTTGACGACTTTCCCGCGCAGCGGCAAAATCGCTTGGAATGTCCGGTCGCGCCCCTGTTTTGCAGAGCCGCCGGCCGAATCTCCCTCCACCAGGTACAATTCATTTTTTGCAGCATTTCGGGATTGGGCAGGCGTCAATTTACCGGATAACAAAGCATCCGATTTTTTTCGTTTCTTGCCGTTTCGTGCGTCTTCCCGTGCTTTTCTGGCGGCCAGGCGAGCCTGTGATGCCCGAATCGCTTTGCGTACCAGAGATGCGCTGAGATCGGCGTTTTCTTCCAGGAAATACATTAACTTTTGGGACACGACCGAATCGACGATGCTCCGTGCTTCGCTCGTACCCAGCTTGCTTTTCGTCTGTCCTTCAAATTGCAGCATCCCTTCGGGAATACGGACAGAAACGATAGCTGCCAATCCTTCGCGGATATCCGAGCCTTCCAGGTTCTTATCTTTATCTTTCAAGAGATTTATTTTTCTTGCGTAATCATTGAAGACTCGGGTCATCGCTGCTTTTGCGCCGGTTTCATGTGTACCGCCGTCACGAGTGCGGACGTTATTGACGAATGACAAAATCGTCTCGGAATAGCCATCGTTGAATTGGAAAGAAAACTCGATTTCCATCTCATCCTGCTGCCCCTCGATATAAGCCACTGGATGCAGCACATCTTTTTCTTCGTTCAAATAAGAGACAAATGCCTCAATACCGGTTTCGTAATGGAAAACATCCTTGGCTTCTGTCCGTTGATCGAACAGCTCGATCTTCAGTCCTTTCAGCAAGAAAGCCGATTCGCGAAGACGTTCTGACAATGTTTCATAATTGTATTTGCTTACAGAAAAAATGGCGTCATCCGGCAAAAAGTGAATGACTGTACCGGTTTCTTTCGTTGAACCGATTTCTTCCAATGTGGTGACCGGCTTGCCGCCATTTTCAAAACGTTGGCGGTATTTTTTGCCGTCGCGGTAAATAGTGACTTCCAAAAACTTGGACAGTGCATTGACCACTGACGCACCAACTCCGTGCAGGCCTCCGCTTGTTTTATAGCCGCCTTGCCCGAATTTCCCTCCAGCATGCAAAACCGTCAAAATCACTTCTGGTGTGGGTTTGCCGCTGCGGTGCATTCCTGTAGGCATGCCGCGTCCATAATCCCGGACACTGATGCTATTGTCTTCGTGGATCGTAACGGTGATTCTGTCTCCGTAGCCTGCAAGCGCTTCATCAACTGAGTTATCAACAATTTCATAGACTAAATGATGAAGTCCGCGTGTGTCCGTCGAACCGATATACATTCCCGGCCGTTTTCTGACGGCATCTAAGCCCTCGAGTACTTGGATCGCTTCTTCGTTGTATGCCGTGCTTTGAATTTTAGCCATCTAATTCCCTCCAACAAACATCTGTTCGTATAATTCTCTCTCTTAATCGTATTCTATTCTATGGCCATCTGTCAAACTTCATAGAAAAAGAGCGCTGGGCGCTCTTAGCGGTAATGCCTTATTTCAAAATGGCGTGTTCCACTTTGATGCAGCGGTCCATGATGACCGTATAGCCTGCATCAGCCAATCGATTAAATACATTTTCATCCACTACATTCAATTGTGTCCAAAAAACTGGACAATCGATTTTCACAAATTCATCAGCGATATCTACCAAAAACTCACTGCGCCGGAAAACGTTGACGATATCCACTTTTTCTGGAATATCACTCAAAGAAGCGTAACTTTTTTCGCCCAGTACGGAATCTGTCTGCGGATTAACTGGGATAATGCGATAACCGGCCCGTTGCATAGCTTCCGAAACCATATAGGATGTTCGGCTCGGATTAGGGCTGAGCCCGATTACAGCGATGGTTTTCGCATTGTCGAGTACGTTTTTGATTTCTTCACGGCTAGGATTGTTCAAGATGATCACCTGTCCTTTTTATTCTATCATACACGATTTCGTCTTGCCTGTTGAATAATCTGCCATCTATTGTTCAAAGATCTTCAGTCATGGTAAACTGATACTACAAAATAAGGTTGTTTTAAAGGAGTTTATCATGAGTACATTGCTTCCTATTCTATTAGCTTACCTGCTCGGCTCAATTCCATCTGCTCTGTGGATCGGAAAGTTATTCTACAATACCGATATTCGCACAAAAGGAAGCGGCAACCTGGGCGCCACCAACACATTCCGGACTCTCGGCAAAAAAGCAGGCATTGTCGTTACGCTGCTGGATATCCTGAAAGGGACCGCTGCTACATTGATTCCCCTGTACATTGCTACTGATATCCATCCATTGATATTCGGGGTCGTTGCAGTCATTGGCCATATCTATCCTGTATTCGCCAAATTTAAAGGCGGAAAAGCAGTTGCAACTTCAGGCGGCATTCTGTTGGGCTACCAATGGCCACTATTCATCATGGCAGTTGCAGTGCTATTGATTGCATTGAAAATCACTAAAATGGTGTCTTTGTCTTCAATCATCTTGGCCGTGGTGTTCATCATCTACACCACCATCTATGGAGTGATCACCGGTGATTACTTGTTTATGGTCGTCATCTACATTTTAGCGATTTTCATCATTTTCCGCCACCGGGCTAATATTTCCAGAATCCGTGCGGGTACAGAACCAAAAATCAACTGGTAACATCTGCGAAAGGACGTGCCATATGCAAATCAAAATCAGTGACGACGCATTCAATTGGTTTAAGGAAGAAATGGAAGTGTCTCCCGGTGAGTCGGTAAGGTTTTTTGTCCGCTACGGAGGTGCAAGCAAGCTTCAGCCCGGATTTTCATTGGGCGTCACTAAAGATCAGCCCCATGAAATGGATGTTCAGGTGGAGGAAGACCAAGTCACCTACTTTATTGAACAAAGCGATGTCTGGTATTTTGATGGACACGATCTTCAGGTCACGGTTAATGATGACCTGCACGAACTTGATTATTCATACTCTAAACAGAACGCTTAAATGAATGAATAGTTGGTTGTTTTATACATTCTCATGCATATAAGCATAAAAGCTGCCGTTAACTGTCTTGATTTTGACAGTTGACGGCAGCTTTTTCGATGTATTCCGGACAAATTCCAGACTGGTTTAGATGTTCAAAACCTGGGAATTGCAACAAAATTTATCAGTTGAATAATATTGCTACACGTATTCCCCCGAAAATCACGAGTCTTTTCGTCCGCACATCTTTCGGCAATTCGAGTAGAATAAAGAGTTTTTTTACCGATGAAATCTGTTTAATTGCTCCAGATAACCTTCAGTCTCCAAGATTTCCCGTTGCCGATCGCCGAAAAGATCGAAATGCGGGTAATCTCCCCGCAAATCCATCCACTCCCGTTTCAATCCGTATTTTTTGCCCCATTCCTCCAATTTGTCCATGTCGCAGCAACCCACTTTCGTCACGGTGCTGCAGCCGGGAAAACGCTCATCCACCCAGTAATGCGTCAAGAAAGCAATTCGGCCGTCCGTGACATCCTGTTTCCAGCGATTCAATTCGTCCCTTTTAATTCCGAACGCCATCGGCCACCTGCTTTTTGATTTCTTCGTATTTGGCGTGCCATTCGGGATAAATCTTTTTGATGGACACTGGTCGGAAGTTGTCTTTTTTGACCACGACATGTTCAGAGATTGCGGTAGCGGCGATCGTTCCATCTTCATGGAGAATTTCATAGCCATATTTGGTCCGCAACCGGCCATGCTCCTCGACCCACGTCCGGACAACAGCTTTCTGTCCATAGCGGAGTGCCGCCTTATACTGGATGGAGATGTCTGTTACGGGGGATAAATACCCGTCCTTTTCCATACCTGCATAGGTGAATCCCAGGTCTTCAATGAGCTTTGTACGGCCAATTTCCAGCCAAATGATGTAGTTGGCATGATAGACCACACCCATTTGATCGGTTTCTGCGTAACGGATTTCTATTTCTTTTTCACTTATGTACATGTCCATTTCACCTCTACATTAGTATACAAGAAATCTCATTCTTTATGTAACAGAAAAGGCTGCCGGGGAATTCCCCGGCAGCCTTCACATGAATAAATCTTATACTTCTAGCAATTTGTTGCGCAGCACCATTTGCAGGATGCCGCCGTGGCGGAAGTAATCCACTTCGACTTCAGAATCGAAACGTGCCAATACTTTGAACTCAGTCACTTTACCGTCTTCAGCAGTAGCTGTAACAGTAAGGACGTCGCGAGGTTTCACGTCATCAGTCAAGTTGACGCTGATTGTTTCGCGGCCAGTCAAACCAAGAGAATCCGCGCTTTCGCCATTGACGAATTGCAATGGAAGAACACCCATCATCACAAGGTTTGAACGGTGAATACGCTCGTAGCTTTCAGCGATGACTGTTTTGATGCCTAGAAGGAATGTACCTTTAGCAGCCCAGTCACGTGAAGAGCCCATGCCGTAATCTTTACCAGTCAAGACAACAAGTCCTGTGCCTTGCTCCTGGTACTTCATAGCAGCATCGTAGATCGCCATTGTTTCGCCCGTTGGCCAGTAAGTTGTGTAACCGCCAGTTGTGCCTGGAGCTACTTGGTTACGGATACGGATGTTAGCGAAAGTTCCGCGCATCATAACTTCGTGGTTACCGCGGCGAGATCCGTAAGAGTTGAAATTACGTGGCTCTACGCCGTTTTCACGAAGGTATAGGCCTGCTGGCGTATCTTTGCCGATGGCACCAGCTGGTGAAATGTGGTCAGTCGTGATAGAGTCTGCAAATTTCGCAACTACACGAAGGCCGGATAGTGCTTGGATCGGTGCCGGTTCTTTAGAAAGACCTTCAAAGAATGGCGGGTTTTGGATATAAGTTGATGTTGCATCGAACTCATACAATGAATCGTCGTTAGTTTCAATCGCATTCCATGCTTCGTTCTCGTTGAATACGTGCTCGTATTCTTTGCGGAACAATTCTGGAGTAACTGTGTCTTTAACGACTTGTTTGATTTCTTCAGTTGTAGGCCAGATATCTTTGAAGAAGACATCTTTTCCTTCTTTGTCTTTGCCGATCGGCTCAGATTCAAAGTCGATATCCACAGTTCCAGCAAGTGCATAAGCAACAACAAGCATTGGAGATGCCAAGTAGTTAGCTTTAACAAGTGGGTGGATACGTCCTTCGAAGTTACGGTTACCTGACAATACAGATGATACCAATAGATCGTTGTCCAAGATCGCTTCTTCAATTTCAGGAAGCAATGGACCCGAGTTACCGATACATGTTGTACAGCCGTAGCCAACAAGGTTAAAGCCGATTTGGTTCATGTAGTCCAACAAACCAGAATCGTTCAAGTAACCTGTAACGACTTTAGATCCCGGCGCCAATGAAGTTTTCACGTAAGCAGGTGGAGTCAATCCTTTTTCTACTGCTTTTTTCGCTACTAATCCAGCACCAAGCATTACGTACGGGTTAGAAGTGTTTGTACAAGACGTGATTGCCGCAATCGCCAATGCACCAGTCTTCATTTCGGCAGTTTTGCCGTCTTTGAAGTTAACTGTTGCTGTTTTCGCGATTTCAGCTGCATCAAGTGCAAAACCGTGTGGTCCTTCTTCGCCTGTTACAGCTTTGTTGAACTCAGGTTTCATTTGAGACAAAGGAATCAAATCCTGTGGACGTTTTGGTCCAGCAAGGTTAGGTTCGATTTCAGAAAGATCGATTTCCACAAGGTCTGTGTAGATCGGATCTTCGTTGTCAACTGTGAAGAACATGCCGTTCTCCTGCAAATATTTTTTAGTGACAGCGATTTGGTCTGCATCACGTGCAGTCAAACGCATATAGTCAAGCGCTTCTTCGTCAACTGGGAAGAATCCGCAAGTTGCGCCGTATTCTGGAGCCATGTTGGCAATCGTTGCACGGTCAGCAAGTGGCAATGTTGTAACACCAGGGCCGAAGAACTCAACAAATTTACCTACAACACCTTTTTTACGCAAAGTTTGTGTAACTTTCAACGCCAAATCGGTTGCAGTAGCACCGTTTGGAAGTTCGCCAGTCATTTTAACTCCGATAACTTCAGGAATCGGGAAATATGAAGGCTGCCCAAGCATACCGGCTTCTGCTTCGATACCGCCTACGCCCCATCCAAGAACACCGATTCCGTTGATCATTGTCGTATGTGAATCTGTACCGACTAATGTATCAGGGAATGTTTCGAAAGTACCATCCGCATTTTCAACAGCATGGACAACGTTTGCAAGATACTCAAGGTTTACTTGGTGAACAATACCAGTTGCGGGTGGAACTGCACGGTAGTTGTCATAAGCTTTTTGAGCCCAGCTAAGGAATTGGTAACGCTCAGCGTTGCGGTCGAATTCAAGTTCCATGTTAATGCGTAGTGCATCTTGTGTTCCGTAGTTGTCAACCTGTACCGAGTGGTCAATAACCAGATCCACTGGAATTTCAGGGTTGATTTTGTTCGGGTCTCCACCCATTTCAGACATAGCTGAACGAAGTGCAGCCAAATCAACGACTACTGGTACGCCTGTGAAATCCTGAAGGATAACGCGTGACGGCTTGAATGGAACTTCAGCTTCTTTGTTAGCGTCTTTGCCCCATTTTGCTAATTCTTCAACGTGCTCATCTTTGATTACGTACCCGTCGTGCTGACGCAATACGGATTCCAATAGGACTTTGATTGAATAAGGAAGGCGTGATACTTTAGCGATCCCTGCTTCTTCTAATGCTGCTAAACGATAATAGTTAAACGTTTTGCCATTTAGCTCAAAAGAAGTGCGGCTGTTGTGCAAACTGCTCTTTGCCATTTGTGTGTTCCTCCTTTAAATCTTCTGAAAAGGCTCGTGACAGCACTTTTCTCCTCTTCCATCATACCTAATGCTTGAGCATAAGTAAATTACATTAAAATTATACAATGTGATAAGTTTTTCGAATGACTTTCTTTCGACTCAATCGAGTTTGCTTAAGGTCTCTTGCAGTTGCTTGAAATGGCGCTTTTCGTGTAAGCCCACAAATGGAAACCACTGGACCAGAGGTACTTTCCCAAAGACCGGGTGCGGCATTGATTTTTGTTTCAGCTGTTCAGGCGTAGCCTGGCTGTACACTTCGTACAGAAAATTATGGGAAGCATTCAGGCGTTCTTTCATTTCTTCGAGTGTAACAAAGTCTTCGGTGGGCACTACGTGTTTCGGAGCATCCACTTTAAAAGAACGGCTGACAGTCAACGCAATCGGTTTTTTCACCGCTTTTTCACCAGTTTCTTTTTTCAGCTCACGGGATACGCCTTTGGCAACAGTTGTCTCCATTAATTGAAGATGATCCAAGATTTGAATAGGTGACCATTCTTCAGGTGTCGGTTTTCTGTTCAGCTTTTCATCAGGCATCCCTTCTACGGCCTGCAGAATCTGGTTCCTGATTTTGGCATTGTCTTCTTTGAACATATCAGTATGCACCTTCGTTTCCTCTAATTGCCTATCCTTATTAACATACCCTAAATCGAATGGTTTATATACATTTATGGCGATAGATTTTCTTTTCTCTTCTATAGAAAGAATAAAAATGAGATTGGTTTCTTCAAAATAGGAACGAAAGGGAAAATACGTTCTATTTACCTGTATTAATGGTATAATTTAAGGAAATCCCTTAGAAGAGGTGACGCTTTATGCCTTATGGTTACGAGAAATTCCGATTGGACAACGGCATCAGCCCCAACACGGTTGTCCATGAAGTCCAATTGATCCGCTCGCTCTTCGCTTTTCTTAGGCATACGTACAAAAGACCGGTGGAACCTCACGAAATCCGTCCTTCCGATATTCAGCAATTTCTGCAGGACCAGCACGCTGCCGGCATCAAAGACAGCACACTGAACCGAAAACTGATCTATATAAGAAGATGGTTCGATTATATGTGGCAGATCGGACGCATTCCCAACGATTTTATGCCCAAGTTCAAATTCAACAGAAAACTGGATTTGACCCCTTCCGATATTCACTTGGATTACGAAGACCTGCTGAAAAAGAAAGACGCGGTGCTCGAAGCCGATCACCTTTCATTAAATGCTAAGATTTTATATATCCTTTACCTGCGCGGCCTTCGCCTGCGGGATATGGTGGCTATTGATATCGATAACTTTGAAGACCGAGATGGCAAGCTGGCGTTGGCAGTCGAGAAAAAAGACGGCTATCAATGCCGCCTTGAATTCACAGACAAAGAAATCCCTGTTATGTTGGATGGAATTGAACGCGCCGTCTTTCGCGGTACGTCCTACCTGTTATCTTCGAAAGTGAAAAATGAATACACCATGTTCCAGATGGGTTCATTGTCCGATTACACCGAAGCCCTTTCCTCGTTTGTCGGCATGCCCATGAGGTCAGGTGATATTCGTTTTGCTTATGTATATTACCTTTACTCTGTGGAGCATAAGAATTTGGAAGAAATCCAGGAAATTTTAGGAGTTTCACTCGACTCCGCATCCCGAATCCTAAAAGATTCTTTGGTCCGCCTGAAAAGAGGCACCCATTAAAAAAGCCTATCCCATTGAAAACGGGATAGGCTTTTGCTTGTTTCGCTTCATGTCAAGAAACCGAAATCCAATGCAAAATTAAAAATAAGCAATGTATGAAGGACCACAAATATTAACGCTTGTCTGTCAAGCTTCTCAACATTTTCGTATTGCATCAAGACCACCCCTCCCTTATGAATAGTCTGATTATACTGAATTCGAATGAAGATGGCAAGCATTGTTTCTTTCTCCTGCTTTTAGCTATAATCAAGAAAAAGGATTGGAGTGATTTTATGAAGAAAGCATTATTGGTTGTCGACTATACAATAGATTTTGTAGCAGATGATGGAGCCTTAACCTGCGGAAAACCAGGACAGGCTATTGAAGAAGCGATTTGCAATCTGACAGAAGAATTTTTGACTGAAAAAGAGCTGGTGGTTATGCCGGTTGATCTTCATGAAAAAACCAACGCCTTTCATCCGGAAGCAGAACTCTTTCCTCCCCACAATATAAGAGGAACTGCCGGAAGAGAACTTTATGGCCGCCTAGCAGAAGTCTATAAAGCCAATGCCGACCGGATCATTTGGATGGACAAAACCAGATACAGTGCATTTGCCGGTACCAACCTGGAATTGCTGCTGCGGGAACGAAAAATTGAAGAAATCCATATCGTAGGCGTTTGTACAGATATCTGTGTACTGCATACTGCGGTCGATGCCTATAACAAAGGCTATAAAATATTCATTCATGAAAATGCTGTTGCAAGCTTTGATCAAGCTGGCCATGATTGGGCCCTGCGCCACTTCAGCACTACCTTGGGCGCACACGTTTTATAACTTTTTTTCTCTTTTATGTTTCAAACGTCCTGATTCCGGTTATACCTAGAGTGTAGCACTTATTCATTACATTAAAAGGAGCTGGAAAAAATGGGTTTTATTTTATACCTTATTATGGGCGGTATCATCGGTTGGATCGCAGGAATGATTTTAGGTAAGGATGTTCCAGGCGGCATTATCGGTAACATCATCGCAGGTATCATAGGTGCCTGGTTAGGTGGATTGATTCTAGGAGATTTAGGTCCTGTCATTTGGGGCGTAGCTATTATCCCTGCATTAATCGGTGCTTTGATCTTCGTATTCGTTCTTAGCCTGATTATGGGATCTATGAGAAAAGGCCGTAGAGCCTAATAAAAAAAGAGTGGACATATGTCCACTCTTTTTTTTGCCGTCAATTATAATCTTCTTCGTAAAGATGATAATAATGAAGAACATCTGCTACGTATTCCTCACTATGGTTGTACTGGAAAATCGCTCTTTCCAAATCCCCATCCGCTGCTCCATTTAGGGACAGATAGTTGGCTGCACTGTACAGTGCATCCGTTAAATTATAAGGATCTGCTATGCCGTCTCCATTGCCGTCAACTCCATAACCGCCATAATAAGCGATTACTTCGAGGTTGGTCTTGTCTTCTTCGCTGATCTCCCCTTGGCCTTTCCCAGAACAAGTCGGATGTCTCCATCCCACAAACGTACAAGGCATAAATTGCAGATGCCCTTCTGCCCCTACTGGAGACAGCAACGGATCCATTGTCGAAAATCTTGTTTCGATCCGGTGATGCGCAGCCAGCAACGTCCATGGAATGCCATATGCTTCAGCTGCATCTTTGTAAAGCGGAATATTTTCTTCTGGAAATTCCATCTCTATCAAGTGGCTTGGTGCTTCTTTGAGCGTAGTGAACACAGAAGCCGAATTGGCCAGCATAAAAACAAGGATTCCTAGTGTCGCTAAGACAATGGCCCCTGGCACCAAAAGGATCAGGCAACCGATTTTCCGCTTCCATTTCATGGGTAGTTTCTTTTTTTTCATTTACACACACCTATTATCCCGTTTCAACAGACAACATAACTCCACTTTTCCAAGCGGAAATAGCTAGCTGTTAAAGCTTGATTAAATACTAACAATCAATAGAGACGAGTCCCTAATGATTTAAGTTGCTTTTTATCTATATCTTTTAGTGTAACATAGCTTCCAGACTATATCGTTCCATACACCGGTGCTCTTTCAAAAGCACTCTTGTATTTCTTTATTTTTCAGAATATTTCTGATAGACTAAACAAATGAACAGAGGAGGTGAATACTATGTGGGAAGATTTTAAAAAGTTCGCCTTAAAAGGAAATGTCCTTGACCTTGCAGTAGCAGTCGTTATCGGTGCCGCTTTCGGGAAAGTTGTTTCTTCTTTGGTGGAAGACATCATTATGCCACTGGTCGGGATTTTGGTCGGTGGAATCAGCGTGGAGAATTGGAGCTATACCTTCAATGACGTAGTCTTGAATTACGGGCTATTTATCCAAGCTATCATCGATTTTTTTATTATTGCATTCTCCATCTTCATGGTGATCCGCGTTTTCACCAAACTGAAACGCAAAAAAGATGTACCTGCCGACGAAGAACCGGAAGTCCTGGACAAAACTCAGGAAATCCTTCTCGAAATCAGAGATCTTTTGGGCAAAGAAAAAACCGGTCTTTGACCGGTTTTTTACTTCCCTTCAATTAATCCGCGCAAGTCTTCCTTGATCTCTTCTACCGGCACATCTTCAAAACCGTCGTAATTATGGGCAACGGTTCCTTCTTGATCCACTAAATAAAAAGCGGTACCATGAATGACCTGATCACTTTCAGGATCATTTTTGACAAAAGAACTGAAATTATCTTTCGCAAATTCAGCTATTTCGGGTTGTGTATACCCCGTCAACAGGTGCCATTTTGATTCATCAGGAACCGAATACTTCGCTAAATAATCTTGCATCGTCTCAGGCGTATCCACAGTCGGATCGACACTGAACGCTACTATTTTATAATCTTCAATTCCCTCAGCTTCCAACTCTTCCTGAATCCCGCTTAAATTGAAAGTCATTGGCGGACAGACAGTTTCACAATTCGTGAACATAAAAGTCGCCAGCCATGGCGTTCCTTTTAAATCTTCAAGAGACACCGGTTCTCCCCGATGGTCTGTATAGGAGAAATCCTCAATTGTTGAACTGCCGCATGCTGTTAACAGCAGAACCAGGCTGAGCAAAGCCAAAAAGTAAGTATATCGCATAAAATGCCCTCCACTCTTCCGTCATCCTTATCATAGCGAAAGCGCAGAATCCGCACAATACATATCGCGCTGCCATTGTCACGAATTTGTGAAGTCAGGACAGCTTTAATGTAATCAATGCGTCATGAATCGCGACCAGTTTCGTTTCCACACGATGCATCAAATAAAATGACACAAAAATGGGGAATCCGAGTTCTTGGATCCATTGCATCCACTCAGCCATAGTTTCACTCCTTTCTACTGAAAAAGAAGCTCTCCCAAATCAGGAGAGCTTCTTGCTTATACTGCGTACTCTACAATATTCCGTTCAACCACACGCGCACCTTTTACCGATGCGAATGAAGAACCTTCCACTTCAAAAATATCCTGAGCGATGATTGCCTGCATTCCTGCCAGCAATTCTGCATCGTTGATATTTTCCCGTGGCTCTTCTACAGTCAAAGTGACGTCTTTCCCAGCAGTGGTTGTAAAAATCAATTCCAATGTTTTAGCCATTTTCCATTCCCCCTATGCCGATTATTGGTAGATCGTGATGGTCGATTGTTTCTCGACATCCATCAACGTTCTTGTTCCGAAATTTGCCAGTACAGCTGTTGCTCCGAAAATGTTGTCTGTGGCTGCTGTTTCTTTCACATTGTGGTACGCTTTAATCTTTTTCTTTACTTTGCCGTTGGCATCCAAGCCGTTTTCGTAAGTGCAACGGATGCTGGCGTTTTTAAAATCACTAAAGGCCATGTTTACCACCTCCTTTCATTCGCTATATAGACACAGATGAAAAAAAGAGATACATTTTTAATGAATTTCTTTTCAAACCCTTCTATAATAGAAGTAATGGGAAAAACGAGGTGAAACAATATGGAACTGAGTGGCTGGTTTTTATGGTTTATCCTATTTTGGGTTGTGGTGCTGGTTGGGTTATTCGCGATTGGCGGATATTTCATGTTCAGAAAGTTCCTCAAGTCCATGCCAAAGGAAGATGGCCTTTCAGATTTGAACTGGGAAGAATATTATGTCGATAAAACCATCCATTTATGGGGGGATGAAGAAAAAGCGATGTTGAATGAGCTGGTGCAACCTGTTCCTGATTTATTCCGTCCGGTTGCAAAACAGAAAATCGCGGGCAGGATCGGACAGGTTCTGCTTGAAGAAAAAGTTAAAAAGATGAAACTGGAACATATTATCCGTGGATACATCCTGGCAACACCAAAGCGTGACCATAAGTTTTTGCGGAAAAAGTTAGCTGAACTCAAGATTGACGTAAGCCCTTACGAGCAATATTTTGAACAATAAAAAGCGCTGCTCCCTTAGATGGGAACAGCGCTTTTACCTTTTGCTGCGATTTTTTTATATTGCCAAAGCATGCTCAAACGCCATGGCCAAAGCATTCCGAATGCCAGAATCCAGAACATGCCTCCTAATTCGCCGACATCAATGCTAGAGCTTAATACCACTTTTCCAACTACGCGCAGAAGCAATAGCCCAAACAGGATGAAAACAAAGGCTTTCGATTGTTTCAAATAAATCTCACCATCACGGACTTCGAATTTCGAAGTCCAAATCAAGACAGTCGAGAAAAGAATACCGACACCTAATGCTTCGAGAATCTGTATAGGTGCTACACGAAAGATTGGAAAAATGAACATCAACGCACCAGTCGACATGAAGAAAGGCGGCAGAATGATTTTTTTGACCGATGCCGGTTTTTTTGCCGATTTCGAACGGACAAACATGGCTAATAACCCCATAGCGAATGCCCCGGCGGTAGTGATAATCAAATAGACTTCTGAAGGAATCTGATCAAACATTCAAACTCTCCTCCAGTTCATCCAACCGGTGGCGCAATTCATCGATAGGCACGAACCGCGCCCATCGTTGAATTTCTTTCCCTTGACGGAACAACAGGATAACCGGTGCAGTAAAAAGCATCAACTGTCCTGCCAATTCCGGCACTTTTGCCGCATTAACCAAATAGAAAGGCAGCCCGTAATCGGATTCGAACGCTTCGACCTGCGGGCGCAACCCTTCACAAACCGAGCAATTTTCCGTTTTTACAAATAACAGAAATGATTGCTCTTGTGCAATTTTTGATTGATATTCTTCTATCGCAGAAATGATTTCCATCTTGCTCACCTACTTAGTTGTTGTTTTAAAATCCTTGGAAATCACCAAAGACTGGGCTCATGATCCGGATTAAATACGTCAAACCGTCGAAGAACAGCAGAATTCCGACTGCAATCATAATGTAACCGCCAATATTCATGATTTTCTTGTTATGCTTGCGCAGCCAACCCATACGCGTCACGAAGAACGATAGGACGAAGAATGGAATCGCAAACCCTAAAACATAAGCCAGCATGTACCAGACACCTGATCCCGGATTGGTGGCAGCAAGAGCGTAAATAGCTGCTGTAATCGGTCCTGTGCAAGGTGTCCATCCAGCTGCAAATGCCAATCCGATAACAAATGTCCCAAAAAATCCGGAAGGCCGGTTTTTAAATGAGAACTTGCGGTCCTGCATAAGGAATTTCGGTGAGAAGACACCAACAATCATCAATCCGAATAAGACGATGAAGATTGCGCCTACCTGTCGAATCAATTCATCATATCGGATAAACCATTCATAGAAAAATGAAGTACTGAATCCGAGGGCTATAAAAATTGTTGAAAACCCTAAAAGGAAAAACAAGGTGTGGAACATGCCCCGGCGTTGCATGACTTTTTTATCGTTTTTGATTTCATCCATGGTCATACCTGTTATATAGGATAAAAATGCAGGATACAAAGGCAAAGTACAAGGTGAAACAAAACTTAAAAAGCCGGCTCCAAAAGCCAAAAATAAATTGATATCAGATGCCACTGGTAATTCTCCTTCCTATACTTCTCCCATCTTACCAAATATTTATGCGAAACACCGCCCTTGCGCCTGTGAAATCTTTGTGGACAAATGCCTAATTGTTCTCTTTGGTAGCTTAAACCCCTGCTGAATGTCTCTTTTTCTGTTTTGCCACTGTTTTTTTCTTGTTGACGTGTTTAGGTTTTAGCCTAAAACCTTTTGTAGTTTACTACATAGTAAGTAAAAAAGAGCATTACTTAAAATCGGATAAAATTTATGAAATAAAAAAGAACGGCCTGAGCCGTTCATTTTCACTCAACAATACCATTCTGAAGCAAATACATTTTGTGGTACAGTCCGCGTTGATAAAGCAGCTGCTGATGTGTTCCTTGCTCGACGATTTCGCCGTTATGCAGCACCAAAATCAAATCCGCATCCTGGATGGTGCTGAGCCTATGCGCAATCGCAATCGTCGTTCGTCCACGCCGCATGCGCTCCAAACTGGCTTGAATAGCCACTTCAGTTTCCGTGTCAATGTTCGCGGTGGCTTCATCGAGCACCAGAATCTTGGGATCGGTTGCCATCGTCCGCGCAAATGCCACCAATTGACGCTGCCCGCTCGAAAATGTCGAGCCCCGTTCTGTAACTTGCTGGTTATAGCCTTGCGGCAAAGTTTCAATAAACGGGTTGGCCTGTACAAATACTGAAGCTTTTCGGACCTCATCGTCCGTCAGTGTTTGATCATACAACCGGATGTTGCTGGCGATCGTTCCGTAAAACAAGAAAGGATCTTGCAGCACCAACCCCATTTTCCTGCGCAGTTCATCTGTTTCATATTCTTTTACTGAGTTGCCGTCAATCAGGATTTCCCCTTTTTCGAATTCATAAAAACGCAGCAATAAATTAATGATGGAACTTTTTCCGCTGCCGGTGTGGCCGACTAAAGCGATCGTTTGCCCTGGCTTAGCTTTAAAGGAAATATTCTTCAGCACTTCCTTATTGCCATCATAGGAAAAACTGACATTGCGAAATTCGATTTCGCCATTTGTGATTTCACCAGCAGTGCCAAACTGCCGGGGTGCTTTCTCCTGTTCATCCAGCAGCAAAAAGACGCGGGAAGCAGCCACGATCGCTTGCTGAAAAATCGACAGCCGCTGCATCACTTGATTGATCGGTTCAAAAAAGCGATCGATGTATGTCACGAATGCATAGATGACGCCGACTTCCACCGTGTTTGAAAATGAGGTGATGCCGAAATAACTGAGCAGCATGATGAGCGCCAATGCGTAGACGAGGTCAATCGCTGGACGCAGCAGCAGACCATCAATTTTGATATTGCGTTTTCCGGCCTGCCAATGTTTGTCGTTGATCTCATTAAACTCATCTTTCAGCCTTGTCTCCTGGCCAAAAGCCTGGATCATCCCCATCCCCTGAATTGATTCGGATAATTTGGCATTCAATTGCCCGAGGCGTTCCCTTAGATCCTGGTAAAATACCGAGCTGTATTTTCGGTACAGGTAAATGATCCACCCAAGAATCGGCAACAGCAGAAGGGTAATAAGGGCCAATCGGAAATTCAGGAAAAACATGGCGATGTAGACGCCGACAATCAAAAAGGCGCTTTGGATAAAGCCGATAAGGACAGTGACGAACATTTCCTTGATAGCTTCGGTGTCATTGGTGACGCGAGAAACGATGCCGCCTGCTGGAGTCTGGTCGAAATAACGCATCCCCAACCCATGCACTTTCGCAAAAGCATCAATCCGCAACTGCTGGATAATCTTTAATGCCGCTTCCTGAAATTTCAACAGTTGAAAATAACTGATGATGACATTGGATGTTTGAATAAACAAATAAGCGCCTGCCAATCCTATAATCGGCCCTGTCGGAAAGTTTCCGGGCGTCAAATAATCATCGATGAATATTTTAATGAGCAAAGGACCAAGGACATCTCCAAGCACCGTCAAAATCAACAGCCCCATCGCCAAAATCAGCATTTTCTTATGCGGCACCAAGTATTTCAGCAAGCGTCTGAACACAATCAATTGGTCCCGTCCGGTAAGTTCCTGTTGTTTTTGAGTTTCTTTAGCCAACATTACAACTCGCCTCCCTGTTCGACGAGCGCTTCCAATCGCTGCAGCTCATACATTTCATAGTATTGCCCTTTTTTCTTCATCAATTCTTCGTGCGAACCGATTTCCGCAATGGTGCCTTTGTCCATCACCAAAATCTGATGGGCATGTTGGATGGCGCTTAAACGGTGTGAAGTGATGATGGTGGTTTTTCCGCTCCGTGTCGTCTTCAGTGACTGCAAAATCGCTTCTTCTGTCTTGGCATCCACGGCAGACAGCGAATCATCCAAGATCAGCAGCTCCGGCTCTTTCAGCAATGCCCGTGCAATCGAAATCCGCTGTTTCTGCCCACCAGACAACGACACGCCGCGCTCTCCCACCATTGTTTCATAGCCTTCCGTAAAGTTCTCGATGTCTTCATGAATATGGGCCAATGATGCAGCTTCCTGAATTTCCTGGAGACCGGCATTTGGCTGCGCGAATGCAATGTTACCGGCAATGCTTGTCGAAAACAGGAAATGGTCCTGTGGGACATAGCCGATCGCCTGACGCAAACGCTGCATTTTATAGGAATCGATCGATATTCCGCCAAATAGGATCAAACCTTCATAATCATCAAATTCCCTTAGCAGCAGACGCAGAATAGCGGATTTCCCCGAACCGGTCTTCCCTGCAATTCCCAGGGTTTCACCTTGTTTGACAGTAAAGTGGACATCTTTAAGCGCCGCCCGCTCGTCTCCGGTGAATTTGAATTGGTCAATTGAAAAGGACAAGCCTCCCGAAGGTTCTTCATCGACGGCATCTTCGCGGTCATCGATATCAACCGGTTCTGCCAGCAATACCCGAATGCGGTCATAAGAGGCGCGCCCGCGTTCCACAATATTGAACAGCCAGCCGAACGCCAACATCGGCCATACCAAAAGCCCGAGATAGGCAGTAAAAGCGACCAAATCTCCGATGGTCATCTCCCCATTCACGACGAAATAAGAACCGAAACCGATGGCCAGAAAATAACAGATGCCGATAATTGCAGAAATTGTCGGATCGAATAAAGAGTCGACACGCGCCACCCGGATATTCTCTTCCACCACACGTTCCGATAAACTTTTAAAATCATCGATGTCTTGCTGTTCCTGGCCGAAGGTTTTGATGACCTTCATTCCGGAAATGCTTTCCTGGGTTTTGTCATTAAGCCCTGAAAAAGCCTGCTGCGCCCCGTGAAACCGCTGGTGCATCATTTTTCCGTAATAATTGGTCATATAAGCCATCAACGGCATCGGCAACAACACAATCAAAGTCAATTTCCAATCAATGGTGAGTGCCATGGCCGCGATGACGAAGCCGCCGGTCGCGATGGAGTCGACCAGCGTCAGTACACCCGCACCCGCTGTCTGTTGCACCGCCTGCAGATCATTGGTGGCATGTGCCATCAAATCACCGACACGACGTTTTTGATAGAAAGCCGGAGACATCTGTGTAAAATGCTGAAACAGCTGTGCCCGCAGATTACGTGCCAAAATGATGGAGGAACCGAATATCAACAGACGCCAAATGTAGCGCAGCACGTACATCACTAAAGCGGCGCCAGCCAGAATGGCCAACCATGTCGCAAGGTATTCCGGCGTCAAGCTGCCTTCACTGATGCGGTCCACTACAAATCCGATAATGCGCGGAGGCAATACACCAAGAAATGCCACCATCAGCAACAGCAGGATCCCCAATGTGTATTGCTTTTTTCGTTCTTTGAAAAACCAGCCTAGCTCCCAAAAGACTTTCATCGCATCTTGCCCCTTGCTTTTTAATGTTTTACTCATAACCCACTGAGCCATTTTTTAGTTACTTGAATAATGGGACTTTTTTTGCCTGCCGTTCATGCAAAACATAGACAAATTCAGCTGGTACCGATATTTTTTATCTCATATATTTTACCAAAGCCTGTTAACTATTGGAAAGAGAATATTTCGATTTGCAAAATAAATCAGTCTTGCGGCTGAACTTCTTTTTCTCTGTATACCTCAATCATTCTTCAGAAAAAAAGGCAAAAAAAATAAAAGCCGATTTTCCATAGGGGAAGAGGAAAATCGGCTTTTATGGACCGGCAGCGGGTACCAACCGCCAACGGCTTTATAGAGATGGACTTTTTACCCGATGAGCTGCTTGGCAAGTCCCAATTGATGATGTACTTGTTCAAAACCAGTGCCGCCCAGTGAGTTTCTTCGCTCTACTGCAGTTCTCGGCATCAACGTATTGTATATGTCTTCATCGATCAATGGACTTGCTTCCTGCAAATCTGCAAGAGGCAGGTCTTTTAAGAAATAACCGCGCTGGATGCATGTGAAAACCAGTTTTCCGGTTACATCGTGCGCTTCGCGGAACGGCATGCCTTTGGCAGCGAGGTAATCCGCCAATTCCGTCGCATTGGAGAAATCCGAATGAACGGCTTTTTCCATGGAATCGGTACGGACGGTCATGGTGCGGATCATGCCTTCGAAAATCGGCAGCGATCCCATCAGCGTATGGACCGTATCGAACATCCCTTCTTTGTCTTCCTGCATGTCTTTATTGTAAGCAAGCGGAAGGCCTTTCAAGGTAGTCAGCAAGCCAAACAGATTGCCGTAGACACGGCCTGTCTTACCGCGGATCAACTCCGCCATATCCGGGTTTTTCTTTTGGGGCATGATGCTCGATCCCGTTGAGAAGGTATCATCCAGCTCGATAAAGCGGAATTCTTCGCTTGACCACAGAATGATTTCTTCCGCAAAACGGGACATGTGCATCATCAGCATGGACGCATTGCTGAGGAACTCCAAAATAAAATCACGGTCGCTGACAGCATCCAAGCTGTTCTGGTAAACGTTTGAAAAGCCCAATAGCTCGGCTGACAATTCACGGTCAATCGGGAAAGTCGTGCCCGACATCGCTCCCGCTCCAAGCGGAGAAATGTCAATACGCTTCAACGATTCCGTTAACCGCTGTTTGTCGCGCTGCAGCATCCAGAAATACGTCAACAAGTGATGGCCGAAGGAAATCGGCTGGGCACGCTGAAGATGGGTATAGCCCGGAACAACCGTTTCTACATGCGTTTCCGCTTGTGCCACAATAGCATCCTGGAACGCCGTGATGGCTTCGATGATTTCCTGGACGCGGTTTTTTAAATACAGATGCATATCAGTCGCTACCTGGTCGTTTCGGCTTCTTGCAGTGTGCAGCTTGCCGCCGACAGGTCCGATTTCATCTATTAAATGCTTTTCCAAGTTTAAGTGGATGTCTTCATTCGATACACTGAATTCTAAATCGCCGTCCTGCGCTTTTTGTTTCAGCGTTTTAAGACCCGATAAGATCAGATTTGCATCTTCTTCCGGAAGGATGCCACAGGCAGACAGCATTTTTACATGCGCCGTACTGCCTTCCAGATCCTCCATCACCAATTTTTGATCGTAGGAAATTGAAGCGCCGAACTCATCGACCCACTGTTCGGCCGATTTTTGAAAACGGCCGCCCCACAGTTTGGTCATGCTTTCACCTTCTCTTTCAAATCTTCAGGTACTGTAACTTCTTTTTTATTGACCATCGAGTTGACAACTGTTGGAAGGCCCCATAATTCGATAAAGCCGACTGCAGATTCATGGTTGAATGTATCATCCGTAGAATAAGTCGCCAATTGCTCACTGTATAGAGAATTAGGTGATTTACGGCCTTCAATGATTGCATGTCCTTTAAACAATTTCACACGTACAGTTCCGTTGACATAAGCCTGTGTTTCTTTCAAGAATGCTTCGAGCGCAACACGCAATGGAGAGAACCATAGTCCTTCATAGATCAATTCTGTCAGTTTCTTCTCAATAACCGGCTTGAAATGAGCCATTTCTTTTACCAATGTGATGTCTTCCAACTCTTTATGCGCAGCAATCAATGTCATGGCAGCAGGAGCTTCATAGACCTCACGCGATTTGATGCCGACCAATCTGTTTTCGATATGGTCAATTCTTCCCACTCCATGCTTGCCGGCAATTTCATTTAGTTCAAGGATCAAGTTAGAGAATGAGTACGAAACGCCATTCAATTGAGTCGGTACGCCATTGACGAATTCAATTTCGACGATGTCTGCTGTGTCTGGGGTGTTTTCAAGTGAAGAAGTAATGTCATAAGCTTCTTCCGGCGGTGTAGCCCATGGATCTTCCAATACGCCACATTCATTTGCGCGGCCCCATAAGTTTTGGTCGATAGAAAACGGGCTGTCCAAATTAACCGGAATCGGAATGTTATGCTCTTTTGCATAAGCGATTTCTTCATCACGTGACCAAGCCCATGCACGCACAGGCGCTACCACTTCAAGGTTCGGATTCAATGACTTGATGGATACTTCGAAACGTACCTGGTCATTCCCTTTTCCAGTGCAGCCGTGTGCTACAGCAGTAGAGTTTGTCGCTTCAGCGATTTCTACCAATTTTTTCGAAATCAATGGACGCGATAACGCAGATACTAACGGGTACTTACCTTCGTATAGCGTATGCGCCTGCAATGATATTAATGCATATTCTTCTGCAAATTCGTCTCTTGCATCGATCATATAGCTTTCAACCGCTCCGACTTGAAGCGCTTTTTGTTTAATGAAGTCCAAATCTTTTCCTTCCCCGATATCCAGGCAAACAGCGACGACGTCGTAGCCTTGTCCCTTCAGCCACGGAATGGCCACTGATGTATCTAATCCACCTGAGTATGCGAGTACAATCTTTTTATTCAATATGAAAACCTCCAATGTATTTTTATGCAATGTTTGAAATGAATATACAAACTATATCATGGATTTTTGCCCAGCGCAAGAGATACAACTATAATTTTTCATGAAAAAAAGCAGCCGCAGCTGCTTTCTTTTTCTTAATTTACTTTATTCTCCGTCAATTGTATAGTCATATGTCTCGAGATCGATCCGCACTTCGGAAATTTCCCCTGATTCCATATTGTTGAAAAGGAAGCCGATTTCATTATCACGGACAATGGGCTGGCCCATCATGATCAGGCGCGGCAATTGTTCCTTGGTAATGAATGCTTCAAGTGCTTCCGATTGTTTGGCTGAATCCTCATCGGTCAGAATCGTCACCGTTTCCGCCTCTCCCTGCATTGGAAAGGACTCTTCAAGAGGCCCCTGGTAATCCAGGCTCACTTTCATTCCAGTTCGTATATCCCGCACTTCAGCTTCCGTCGCTTCGGCGCCATCACTAAATTGAACTTTCACATCTTCGGGAATGCTGAAATAAATACTGTTGATTAAAATATCGGTTTCATTGATCTGTGTAATAAAACCTTCTTCTGTCATGCTTTTCTGTTCGACAGCCATCTCGGCTTGATCGGCTTGTTCTTTTTCAGCCGGCTCAGCTTCTTCATTTGAACATGCTGCCAATAACAGGACACTTGCTAAAAATAAACTCCATTTTTTCAAAACGACCCAATCCTTTTCCTGTAATTTCGTGATGCCAAAACCTATCGACCAGCTAATTTTACCTGTTGTACGGAATAGTTGCAATTGTCAGCAATGAGCCGATTGGCGTTTTTCTTACGCCTGAAAACCAACATATCGCTACGCGCGAATTTTCAATTCATACCTTATTATAATAGAAAATTCCATCCTCACCCAAACGCTCTGTAATCAGACCGTCTTCCAGCAGGTAATCGATTTGCCCGATGGTTTCCGATAGCGTCAGGCCAAGTTCTTTTTCGTAGGCATGGGCAAACAACTCTTTTGTCAGCCCATAGACAGTACGCTCTTCGTCACCGATCATCCCCAACGCTTTCATGGCCCGCTGATGCTGTTTGGTGAGGCGGGCTGTAATCAATTCATCAACATTTCGGATTTCTTCACCGTGCCCGCTGTAGATTACATCCACCGGCATTTTCAGCAAGCGGCTGAGAGATGCATTGTATTGCAGCAGCGATTTCGGCCGCCCTTGTGTCGGATCCAACGGCGGTTCAATCAAAGGATTTGAGGAAACTTTGGCTATAACGTGGTCACCACCGATCATTTCATGCGTTTCTTTATTCCAAAAAGACAAATGGCTCTGTGCATGGCCCAATGTTTCAAGGACTTGCCATTCAGGGTGGCCTGGCAGCGTATCGCCTTCATTAATGGACATATCAAGCGGACGGCTCCCCATCAGATTTAAGGGGCGCTTCATCTTCTTGACCCAAAATTCCAGATCGCCTGGAACCCCTTCTTCTTTTAACCGCTCCAAATAGAAGGCATCATGATAATCAAAGAAATTTTGGTCACGGCGCAACCAAGGATCGTTGTAAGGATGCCCATATAATTTTGCATTTTCGAAGCCGTCCACCCACCCGGCATGATCAGGATGGTGATGCGTCAACACAACTTGTTCTACGTCACCTGGTTCTGCACCAAATTCTTTTAATCCTGCTTTAATGGCCATCCAGGCTTCCGGTGTTTTCGGACCAGCATCAATCAACGTCAGCATATCCCCTTTTAATAGATAGGAATTGACGTCTCCTACCGCAAAGGGTGTCGGAATAATAATCTTATGTAAAGTCAATATGGCCATCTCCTTTAAATGAATCGCTATTCATCCATCATACATGGAAAACGGAATGCCGTCACTTCTTTCAGGCATTTGACAAGAAGCCGATTTATCCTCTATAATTCACTATCATATGTGAGCGAAGATAAAGATCAGTACACGGAGTGATGGAGTAAAGAGAGTGCAGCTTTTGCTGAAATGCGCACCCCCTCTCCTTTGTGGAACCTGCTTTTGAGCTGCCGTGAAAACACGGCCGTTTGTCCGCGTTATGGACATCGAGTGGTGTCTTTATGGCAAACTTAGGTGGTACCGCGGAAACAAAGCGTTTTCGTCCTTGTAACAACAGGGATGATTGCGCTTTTTATTATGAAGAAAGTTGGTGAGTCGAATGAAAATCGTATGTGTAGGAGCCGGCTCTATGGCCGAATCGATGATCCATGGCTGGATCAATAAACGAATCATGAAACCGGAAGAAATTTCCGTTATGAACCGATCCGATCAGGACCGTTTGGAATTTTTGAGTGATGAATACGGCGTCAATATCGTCTGTCCAGAGAAAACGGAACTGAAAGATGCCCACTTTATCCTCTTGGCGATGAAACCGAAAGATGTGGAAGCAGCGCTAAGCGGAATTAAAGATAAACTGGTTGGCAATACCGTCATCTTGTCAGTCGCAGCCGGTGTATCCATCGACACCATCCAACGGCATGTCGGGAATTTCCCGGTTGCCCGCGCTATGCCGAATACATCTGCTAAAATCGGCAAGTCGGCTACTGGAGTTGCCTGGAGCAAACACGTGTCGCTTGAACAACAGCATGAATTGCGCAAGCTCCTGTCTTCCATCGGCAGCGTGACCGTTGTAGCAGAAGAACAATTGCATGCAGTGACAGGCGTTGCCGGAAGCGGCCCTGCTTATATCTATTATTTCGCAGAAGCGATGACAGAAGCGGCAGTCGCCAATGGATTATCCCATGCCGATGCAAAAAAATTGGTGCGCCAAACTTTTTCCGGTGCAGCCGAAATGCTCCAACAGGAAGATTTCGCGGAACTGCGGATAAAAGTGACGAGCCCGAATGGTACAACAGCAGCCGGCCTCAAGACACTCGAGGAAAATCATTTCAAGGAAACGATTGGAGCTTGTGTGACAGCAGCTTCCCAGCGTTCCCAAGAGCTCGGAAAAGAATTTAAGTAAACTCTTCTGTATAATTTACAGTTGTATCTATAGAGGAGGTTGTCTGATGGCTAAGTTATTTGAACCGTTTGAAATTAAAGATGTCGTTTTTAAAAACCGCATTGTAATGGCGCCGATGTGCATGTACCAAAGTGATAAGGAAGATGGAATGGTGACGGACTGGCATCGCATCCATTATCCAACCCGAGCAGTCGGCGGCGTCGGACTCATTATCACCGAAGCGACGGCTGTCCAGCCACAAGGACGCATTTCAGCACAAGACCTCGGCATTTGGGATGACCGCCATATAGAAGGGCAAGCAGAAATTGTCCGCCTGATGAAACAGCACGGGGCAAAAACCGGCATCCAATTGGCACATGCCGGAAGAAAAGCAAGAGTTGAAGGCGCCATCCACTCAGCGAGTGCATTGGCATTCGACGAGAATTATAAAAAACCGGCAGAAATGGCTCCAGCAGATATTGAAGAAACCATTGAAGCGTTTAAAAAAGGAGCAATCCGCGCCAAAACCGCAGGCTTCGATGTCATCGAAGTCCACGCCGCACATGGCTACTTGATCAACCAGTTCCTATCCCCATTAACAAACAAGCGCACCGACGCATACGGCGGCAATGCAGAAAATCGCTATCGCTTTCTGCGTCAAATTATCGATGCTGTCAATGAAGTATGGAACGGTCCGTTATTCGTCCGAATTTCCGCCCATGACTACAGCAATGGTGGCATGACACCGGAACAATACGTGGAAATGTGCCAATGGATGAAACAACAAGGCGTTGATTTGATCGATGTCAGTTCAGGCGCGGTCGTACCCGCACAAATTTCCGTCCATCCCGGGTACCAAGTGCCGTTTGCAGAGACCATCAAAAAGCAGACTCCAATAGCTACTGGAGCGGTCGGCTTGATCACCAGTGCACTGCAGGCAGAAGAAATCCTTCAGAACGGACGCGCGGATCTGGTCTTCCTAGCCCGTGAATTGCTTCGTAATCCTTATTGGGCATACACAGCTGCGCAGGAACTTGACGCCGATTTAGAGGCTCCAGTGCCTTATAAACGCGGTTGGGTATAAGGCGGTTGCAAAATGTTTGAGATTTAGTATACTAAGGGTAACGTAAAAAAACCGAATGCGTGAGCATTCGGCCAGCTGTATGCCGCCACGAGAGCGGTTGGCTGGAATATAGGCTTAAAAGATAACCGTCATTCCACGCCACATGGGACGGTTATTTTTTTTTGTTGATGACCAAAATCATGGAAACGACAAGTGTCAGAGCGCTGATCGTTATCCCGATACTCGTAAACACGAGACCGAATGATTCTGCTATGGTCATGTTACCACCCCCTTTCCTGGGGAATGGCCAAACCGCCCTCATACAGCTGTACCTTTATTTTAGCACAAAGGGAACATTTGTTCTATTATTTCCATTAAATATTTTAATGCAACCAAAAAATGCCATCTTTTAGATACGGCTTTCTTGTTTTTTCCTTATTTTTTTAGCTTGCTGCAGCCACTCGAATTCCGAAAAATCATGTGCAATAAATCCAAGCGGATGAATTTCCTTCATCTGCTTCAACAGCATCCGCTCGTCTTCCGGAAGGAAGCGTGCGCTGATATGCGTCATGATTAACGTTTCCACTCCTGCTGCACGAGCCGTTTCCGCCGCTTCGTAGACCGTTGAATGGCCGTATTCAGCAGCCATTTTCTTAGCGGTTCCGTCAAAGGTCGCTTCGTGCACCAGTACATCTGCACCGCGCCCCAATTCTATTGCTGCTTCGCAAAAACGGGTATCCCCGAGAATCGTGACAACAAAACCGGGTTCTTCCGGTTCTGTTACATCCGCACTTCTGACCCAATGCCCCTCAGCTGTTTCAACGTCTTCCCCATTTTTCAGCTTTGCCAGCAGCGGACCTTTTGGAACGCCCAGCGCCAAAGCTTTTGCAATCAATAATTTAGGCGGCAACGGCTTTTGCGTGATCCGAAAACCATAGGACGGAATCACATGGTCCAACAAGCGCGTTTCCACCACCATCAACTCATCTTCAAACAGTAAACCGTCTGCCAGTTCATGATAAACAATCGGGTATGCCAAGTGGGTTCGGCTGAGCGCCAAAGCCATTTCAACAAACTCCCGGATTCCAGCAGGTCCGTATATATCCAGTGTCTCATCGCCCCCTTGGAAAGAACGGGATCCCAGAAGGCCAGGCAGACCGAAAATATGGTCGCCATGCATATGTGTAATGAAAATCTTTTCAATTTTCCGCGGTTTCACCGTCGTATGTAGAATCTGGTGCTGTGTCGCTTCTCCGCAGTCAAATAACCACACAGTTCCCCGCTCTTCGAGTAATTTCAAAACCAGTGCAGATGTATTGCGCTGTTTAGAAGGCATTCCGGCACCTGTGCCCAGAAATAATAATTGCATGCTTCCCCTACTTTCTCTCGTGGTCGTGATCATCCAAAAAATCCTTGCTGAAGCTTGTTTTGGAGTCGTAATTCGTTTTTTTGATTTTTGTCCCCCGCGTGAGGACACTTTTGCCGAAACGGCTTTCGAGTTGTGCCATCAAGTCGAGAATCGGCTCTTCCTTGGCATGTTCCTGAAAATTAAAGATTGATAATTGTTCGGTCATATCGCCTTTGTCCGCAACGTTCGATACTGTAACTCCGATTAGCCGCAGGGGTTCTCCGTTCCAATGCCGTGTGAACAATTGCCAGGCATTCCGGTGGATGTCTTCTGCTTTCCAAACGGTATTGTTCAGCGTGACGCTGCGTGTTCGGTTTTTCCAATCGGAGCTGCGGGTCTGAATACTGACAGTTGGGCCCGCCAGTTCTTTCGCTTCCAAACGATTGGCCACCTTTTCACTGAGCTGGCGGAACAATGCCTTTAGATTCTGTTCATCCGTTTCATCAATCGGCAAGGTTGTGGATGTTCCGACACTTTTGGTATCGTAAATGGAATCCGGATCTACCAGCCGATCGTCCAAACCGTTCGCACGAGCTTGCAGCCGGATGCCGTTTTTGCCCATTTTTTCCTTGACCAGGCCTTCATTTGCTGTTGCCAGATCTCCAATGGTCTCAATTTTCAAGCCCTTTAATCTGGCTGCCGTACTATCGCCGATGCCATGCATATCAATTACTGGTTTAGGCCACAACATTGCCTGAATATCCCGTTTCCTCAAAACAGTTATGCCCATGGGCTTTTTCATATCGGATGCGGTTTTGGCCAGGAATTTGTTGGGCGCAATGCCGATTGAACATGGCAGATCCAATTCACTTAGCAGACGCCGTTGGATTTCATCCGCAATTTCCAATGCATGGCGCTGCTCTGTCAATTCCGTCACATCCACATACCCTTCATCTATCGAAACCGGTTCCACCAAATCGGTATAGGAACGCAAAATTTCAAACATCGCTTTGGATGCTGCCCGGTAACGCTCGAAATTCGGCGGCAGCAGCAAAAGTTCCGGATATTTCCGCTTGGCTTCATGTACCTGCATGGTCGTGTAGATCCCATGCGCGCGCGCTTCATAAGAACAGGTGACGATAATGCCTCTCCGTTCTTTCGGATTCCCGGCAATGGCAATCGCTTTTCCCTTCAGTTCAGGATTATGCGATTGTTCGACAGAGGCATAAAAACTATTCATATCGATATGAAAAATAACTCGGCTGGCCATGAAAATCGCTCTTCTTTCCGTTTTCTTTCAGTGTATCAAAAAAAGAGAGAACATACATCCTGTTCTCTCTTTTTTGAAGGCGCTCTTTATTCGATTGATGTTGATTCTTTGACAATTTCAACCAACAGTTCAGCCAATTTCTCAAGCTCTTCAATCGGCATGCGTTCGTTTTTCGTATGGATTTCTTCATATCCGACACATAGGTTGACGGTCGGGATGCCAAAACCATTGAAGATATTGGCATCACTTCCGCCTCCGCTTGTGAGAATCGGGGAAGGACGACCGATTTTCGCGGCTGCTTTCTGGGCAATCTCTACGACCGGGTCCATGTCATCAAAATGGAAGCCCGGATACATCAGCTTGACTTCCGTTTCAGCACGTCCACCCAATAGTTCAGCCGTCTGTTCAAAAACGGATTCCATATGGATGGTCTGTGCCGCCAATTTATCTTCGCTGATCGAACGTGCCTCCGATAAAATATTCACTTCATCGCAAACAATATTGGTGGCTTGTCCGCCTTCGAATCGCCCGATATTGGCCGTTGTTTCTTCGTCGATGCGCCCGAGCGTCATTTTAGCAATGGCTTTGGCTGCAATTGTAATGGCAGAAATGCCTTTTTCAGGTGCAACGCCGGCATGGGCCGTTTTGCCATGGATGGTCGTCCATAATTTTGCCTGGTTCGGAGCAGCTGTCACAATGCCGCCCACTTTGCCATCGCTGTCCACGGCATAACCGTATTTGGCGATCAATAGAGATGAATCCAATTCCTTGGCGCCGACCAATCCGCTTTCTTCTCCAGCTGTAATCACCAATTGAATATCCCCATGGTCGATTTGCTGTTCTTGTAGAGTGCGGATCATTTCAAACAAAGCGGCAATTCCGGCTTTGTCGTCAGCCCCCAGAATGGTCGTTCCATCGGAATAGACATAGCCATCACGGATTTCAGGTTTGACGCCGACTCCAGGAGTCACCGTGTCCATATGGACCGTAAAGTAGATAGCAGGAACCTGGCTTAACGTGCCGCGCAAAGTTGCAATGATATTGCCTGCGCCATGCCCCGTCACTGCCGCTGATTCATCTACTGCTACATGGAAACCCATCGCTTCAAGTTTGGTCTGCAAAATGGCAGCGATTTCGCCTTCGTGTTTGGTTTCTGAATCGATTTGCAGCAATTCCAGAAACTCGTTCATCAGTCTTTCATTGTTCATTTCTAGCACCTCTTCTATTTCTCTTAAAGCGGCATATTGCCGTGTTTTTTAGCTGGACGTGTATCTTTTTTATTGCGCATCATTTCCAATGCCTGGATCAGTTTGATGCGTGTTTCGCGTGGATCAATGACATCATCGACCATTCCACGTGCTGCAGCAACATAAGGATTGGCGAATTTCACGCGGTATTCCTCAATTTTTGCTGCGCGTGTTTCTTCCGGGTTATCGCTTGCAGCGATTTCACGTGCAAAAATGATATTCGCAGCGCCATTCGGCCCCATAACCGCGATTTCAGCATTCGGCCATGAGTAAACCAAGTCGGCACCGATCGATTTGGAGTTCAACGCCACATAAGCGCCTCCATAAGCTTTTCTCAAAATCACCGTCATTTTAGGCACAGTCGCTTCCGAGTAAGCATAAAGAATTTTCGCTCCGTGGCGAATGATGCCGCCGTGTTCCTGTTTGATGCCTGGGAAGAATCCAGTAACATCTTCAAAAGTGATCAATGGAATATTGAACGAGTCACAGAAACGGATAAAGCGTGCTGCTTTATCAGATGAGTCGATATCAAGTCCGCCAGCCATCACTTTCGGCTGGTTACAGATCAAGCCGACCGTTTCGCCTTTAATGCGTGCTAAGCCAATCACGATGTTGCGGGCAAATTCAGGCTGCACTTCCATAAAGCTGTCCTTGTCGACCACCTGCTCAACCACTTTCCGTACATCGTAAGGACGGATCGCTTCATAAGGAACGACGTCAGCCAAGTCCGGACGGTAATCATCTTCTTCTCCGCCTTCCAGGCGAGGCGGCATTTCCGTATTGTTCTGTGGCAGATAGCTGATCAGTTGGCGTACCATTTCCAGTACTTTCTGTTCTGAATCGCCACGGAAATGAGCGTTTCCGCTAATTGCAGTATGTACTCTCGATCCTCCAAGATCCTCAGAGGAGATTTTTTCACCCGTAACCGTTTCAATGACTTTCGGTCCTGTGATGAACATTTGGCTGGTTTTATCAACCATGAAAACAAAATCAGTGA
Organism: Planococcus notacanthi; assembly: GCF_030407825.1. Taxonomy (NCBI): domain Bacteria; kingdom Bacillati; phylum Bacillota; class Bacilli; order Caryophanales; family Caryophanaceae; genus Planococcus; species Planococcus notacanthi. The sequence goes on from NZ_JASDCQ010000001.1 coordinate 1,149,060, forward strand.
TTGCAGGCGAATATACTGCACCGCCGGCAGATGGTCCCATAATGACAGAAATTTGAGGAATGACGCCAGAATAAATCGAGTTGCGGTAGAAAATTTGGCCATAGCCATCAAGTGACAAGACGCCTTCTTGAATCCGTGCTCCGCCTGAATCATTCAATCCGATAAACGGTGCGCCATTGCGTGCTGCCAAATCCATTACATTGGCGATTTTCTTTGCATGCATTTCTCCAAGTGCTCCACCAAAAACCGTGAAGTCCTGTGAGAATAAATAGATTGGCCGGCCGTTTACTTTACCGTAACCAGTGACAACCCCTTCGCCAGGCCCTTTAGCCATGCCGAAATCTGTTGTGCGGTGCTCCACAAAAGGACTCAATTCAACGAATGTGCCTTCATCAAGCAATAAATCAATACGTTCACGTGCTGTCAATTTGCCTTTTTGATGCTGTTTGTCTATACGTTCTTCGCCTCCGCCAAGCTCAATTTCACGCTTGCGGTCATACAATTCATTGATTCTTTCGTAAATGTCCATTTCGCCAATCACTCCCAATCACTCTTTTTCACAAAGTTCGTATAATACTCCATTCGATGATTTCGGATGCAAAAATGCCACCATGGCTCCGCCAGCTCCAGGGTTCGGCTTGTCGCTCAAAAGGCGGATGCCCTTGTCGCGCAATTCTTCCATACGCTGTTCGATGTTTTCGACACCAAAAGCGATATGATGAATGCCTTCACCTTTTTTTTCTAAAAATTTGTAAATGGCGCTCTGATCATCCATCGCTTCCAACAATTCCAATTTGACATTGCCGGCATCGATGAATGCGACCCGCACTTTCTGCGACTCAACTTCTTCGATCTTCATAAGCGGAAGCCCAAGCGTGTCCGTGTAATAGGGAAGGACAGCATTCAGATCCCGTACAGCGATTCCAATATGGTCTACTTTCTTCATCCTTTTTTCACTTCCTTTTTTAGCTTCTCTCTTATTGTACAGATACAGAGCCAAAAACTCTAGGCTCTTAGCGAATATTGTGAATTCTATATCTGCCTCTCTTCAAATATGTTGGAAAATATGGTATGATTCATTCAAAGATTTGATTGATAAAGGAGTTTATTATTAATGAGAAACGCAGCTTTCCGTAAGTTTATCGTCTACGCGATGATTGCCATCATGCTGTTATCCAGTTTATTGATGGGATTGAGCTTTGTAATTTAATAGAGTGATAAAAGACAGCTGGAGCTTTTTGCTCCAGCTGTCTTTTATGGTTGAAAATGTATCAATCCTGCTCCAGCAAACAGATCTAAACGGCTGCTTCCGCTTTTCATATTGTCCAGCTCCAGCAGCCAGCCACTCGAGTCGCTTCAGCCTTACCAGCAATGGCAAAGAACGCCATTACCGGTAAGGCTTCCAGCGCTTGTCGGAGGCCCGCAGGATGCGGGTCAGCTAACCGTTGCGACAGGAAGTCGCGTTCTTAGGTTAGCTTCTACTGACGGCTGCTTCCGCTTTTCTTGTATGAAAGCCTTTATATGACTGCTTGATTTCCAAATACTTTTCCATTTCCTGAATGACTTGATATAGTTCGGCCATGGCCAAAAATTTCTTATGGCTGTCCGGCAATGGCAGCTTGGCAAAATTTTCTTTCACGATGTCCAGCTTCGAAATATAGCGGTATGCTGTATTGCCGGAGTGGACGTGTTCCGCCAAATCTTCCAGGAAATCCGCGACCAGGTCTGTTTGGTCTACAATCACAGGCAGTGCGGTGATTTTCGGCAAGATACGCTCGATGATTTCCAACTGCTGCTCCCGCATTTCAAAATAATGATAGTATTTATTTTCATGTCGGGTGATGTGATTCTCGACATCCTGGTAAGCCAGCGCTTTCGCCTTCTCCAGCAATTTCCTGGCATCCATCAATTCTTTGCCGCTCCAACCAGATTCACCTTCCCGCAAATAAATGACGATTTCACGGAAAATGGAAGCGTATAAATTTTCAATTTCGTGCCGGTAATTATCCAGTTTCTTCTCAATGCTCGGCATGTACATATTGACCACCAATGCTGTACCGAAACCAACCAGCATCAAAATCAACTCATTGGTCAGCAAATCAAAATTCAAATTTTTTGCATCATATAAATGCAGCAAAATGACTGAACTCGAGACAAAGCCGTCCTGAAACCGCAATGTCACCAATAAAGGAATAAAGAGCACAATCAGAATGCCGAGCATGACCGGATGATAGGCGATGCCTTCAAAAAAGATGAAAGCGTAGGCAATCCCGATAATGCTCGCAATAAATCGGGAAAAAGCGGCCCGTATCGATTTCTTTTTGGTCGGTTGTATGCAGAGGATGGTCAGGATGCCGGCAGATACATAATAATCCAACTGCAGCCATTGTGCCATGGTTATAGCGATTGCCACACCTAAAGCAGTCTTCATCGTGCGGTAGCCAATTGAATAAGACCTCAAATTCAGCTTCATCTTCCCCCTCCAAATTTCGGCATGAAAAAAATGCCCCTAAAAGAGGCATTCCTTCTTAAACTTCATCGCAATGCTGTTCGAAAATGGCTTGGATATGCGTAATGACAGACATTGGGTCATGGCCTTCAATTTCATGGCGGCCAATTTCATCAACCATTTTTCCATCTTTCATGAACACGAAAGAGGGAGATGATGGCAAGTGATCGTCCCCGAAAATCGCACGTGCCTGAGCTGTCGCTTCTTTGTCTTGACCAGCGAAAACCGTATACAGGTTATCCGGGCGTTTGTCATAATGGATCGAATGCAAGGCTGCTGGACGGGCGATGCCGCCTGCACATCCACATACAGAGTTGACCATGACAAGGCTTGTGCCTTTTTGAGAAAATGCTTCATTCACCGCTTCAGGTGTTTCAAGCTGTGTGTATCCACCATCAATCAATTCCTGGCGGGCTTGTGTAGCTATATCGTTCATCAGAAAATTAAAATCCATGCTCATCAAATATCACTCCTTATTGTCGCTTCTTTTATCATAGCAGGTGTTTATCCCACTTGCAAAAAAGCTTACTCAAACAGTTGCATAATTGCCTGTGCCACGGTCAATTCGTCGTTCAACACCTGCGTTTCCAATGTTTTGACCAATTGGCGTCGTTCTGCGTGATCGAAAAAACGGCTATGCAGTTCATCCGTGATCATCGAGCGGAACCAGTCCTTGGTCTGTTCCTGACGGCGTTTTTTCCAGTAGCCGCTGACTTTCACCGTATCTTCGAACTCCTTGACCATTTTCCAGACTTCGGGAATTCCCGTTTCTTCCACAGAGGACGCCGCAAGCGAACGCGTTTTCCAACTGTCCGTGGCCGGTTGCAGGAAATGCATCATCTGTTTGTATTCTGAAACGGTCTTTTTCGCCAACTGGGCGTTTTCCCCATCCGCTTTGTGGACAATGATGGCATCCGCCAACTCCAGGATGCCTTTTTTCATGCCCTGCAATTCGTCTCCGGCACCCGTCAACACCAACAACAGGAACATGTCGACCATTCCACGGACCAGTGTTTCGCTTTGTCCAACCCCAACCGTCTCCACCAAGATGACATCGTATCCTGCAGCCTCGCATAACAACATCGTTTCGCGGGTCTTTTTATGGACACCGCCAAGTGTTCCTGCTGTAGGGGAAGGGCGGATGAATGCTTTGGGATTTCGAGCCAATTGTTCCATCCGCGTCTTGTCTCCAAGAATGCTGCCGCCGGTAAGCGACGAACTCGGATCGATCGCCAAAACGGCGACCCGATGCCCAAGCCCAGTCAGCATTTCACCAAACGTTTCTATGAAGGTGCTTTTCCCGGCACCGGGAACACCGGTGATGCCGATGCGGATACTATTGCCGGTGAATGGCAGCAATTGGTTGAGCAGTTCCTGGCCATTTTTCTTATGTTCGGCACTCGAACTTTCCAGCAAAGTGATCGCTTTGCCCAAGTACAGACGCGAACCACTCCGGACTCCATCCGCAATAGCCTGGATATCCATGGTTGCATCAGCCGGTTTCTTGAACTTTTTCCGAGGCAAGGCTTTCATGCCGTCATGTGCAGCTTGAACACCCTCCATCACATGCCTGGAATTTTTCTTGCGGCTCATCAGTCTGCCACTTCCTCGTAACCAAGTCGCACGTAAATCTCTTCGATGACTTTCTGTGCCGCTACCGGAATCACTGTCCCCGGACCGAAAATTGCGCTGGCCCCATTATTGCGAAGGAATTCATAATCCTGTGCCGGTATAACTCCACCAACCACAATCAGAATGTCTTCGCGGCCAATTTTCGCCAGTTCCGCTTTCAGATCCGGAACCAATGTCATATGCCCAGCTGCCAGCGAACTTACGCCGATAACGTGGACGTCATTTTCTGCTGCCTGTTGTGCAGTTTCAGCCGGCGTTTGGAACAATGGCCCGATATCCACATCAAAGCCTAAATCAGCAAACGCTGTTGCTATGACTTTCGCTCCGCGGTCATGTCCGTCTTGCCCCATTTTGGCAATCAGGATACGCGGGCGGCGTCCTTCGTTTTCAATAAAGTCTTCCGTCATTTCTTTGACGATTTCCATTTCCTTCTGGTTAGAGAAATTCGAACTGTAAACTCCGCTCACTGAACGAATCACCGCCTTATGTCTTCCGGATGCTTTCTCGATGGCATCGGAGATTTCACCTAATGAGGCACGGTGACGTGCTGCCTCAACGGCGCAAGCCAAAATATTGTCTTCTCCGCTTTGTGCCGCTTTTGTCAATGCTTCCAGCGCGTCTGCCACTTTATCGCTGTCACGCTCTGCTTTCATGCGTTCCAAGCGTTCAATCTGTGTTTTGCGGACCATCGTGTTGTCGATGTTCAAAATATCAATCGGATCTTCCTGGTCCAGGCGATAACGGTTAACCCCGATGATCACTTCTTCATTGGAATCGATTTGTGCCTGTTTTTTCGCCGCTGCTTCTTCAATGCGCATTTTCGGCAAGCCGGTTTCGATGGCTTTTGCCATACCGCCCAATTCTTCAACTTCTTCAATCAATGCCCAAGCTTTTTCCGTCAATTCCTTGGTCAGCGATTCGACATAATAAGAGCCGCCCCATGGATCGATGACATTCGTCATCATGGTTTCTTCCTGAAGGAACAATTGTGTATTGCGGGCGATGCGTGCCGAGAAATCAGTCGGCAAGGCAATCGCTTCGTCGAGCGCATTGGTATGCAGTGATTGTGTATGCCCCATAGCTGCTGCATTCGCTTCAATCAAGGTACGGGTGACATTATTAAATGGATCCTGTTCCGTCAAACTCCAGCCGGATGTTTGGGAGTGCGTACGCAATGCCAAAGCTTTGCTGTTTTTCGGATCGAAGGTTTTCATCATTTTCGCCCAGATCTCACGGCCGGCACGCATTTTCGCAACTTCCATGAAATAGTTCATGCCAATGCCCCAGAAGAAGGATAGGCGCGGCGCGAAATGATCGATGTCGATGCCTGCTGCAAGCCCGGTACGGACATATTCAAGCCCGTCCGCTAGTGTATAGGCCAATTCAAGATCGGCGGTTGCTCCAGCTTCCTGGATGTGATAGCCCGAAATCGAAATGGAGTTGAACTTCGGCATATGGTCGGATGTATATTTGAAAATATCTGCAATGATCTGCATCGACATGGCCGGCGGATAAATATACGTATTGCGGACCATGTATTCTTTAAGAATGTCATTTTGGATGGTTCCGGCCAATTGTTCCGGAGACACACCCTGCTCTTCTGCTGCCACAATAAAGAATGCCATGATCGGCACTACGGCGCCGTTCATTGTCATCGATACGGACATTTGATCCAATGGGATGCCATCGAATAGGATTTTCATGTCTTCAACACTGTCTATTGCAACGCCGGCCTTGCCGACATCTCCAACAACTCGTTTGTGATCGGAATCATAGCCGCGGTGAGTCGCAAGGTCAAAAGCAACAGACAAGCCTTTTTGCCCCATCGCTAAATTGCGTCGGTAAAACGCATTACTTTCTTCCGCTGTTGAAAAACCGGCATATTGGCGTACAGTCCAAGGACGCGACACATACATGGTCGGATAAGGTCCGCGGACATTCGGTGCAAATCCAGGCAGGCTTTCTTCAAGGAAATCTATGTCCTTTTTTGTATATGTCGGTTTGATGTCAATGCCTTCATTGGTGGTAAAGGCGCTTTGCTGCTGAACTGTCTGTGAAGCAATAGCTAATTGGTCGAGTGTGACTTTTGAAAAATCGGGTTTAGCCATCTTATAGCGCCTCCTTTCCTAGAGCGAGAATTTTCTCCAGTTTCGCGGTCATCTGCTTGCCGGAATACACGGTATCTTTAATGCCATAGGTTGCCCATTCTGCTAATTGCTCTTTCGGATATTTGCCTGCAAGATCGATGCTGGCTTGACTGTCCAATCCTGGCACAAGTGCTGATACAGCTTCTTTTGATCCGCACAAGATGGCATAGTCCATTTTCTCGTCAGCTAGAAATTGATTAACTTCTTCAGCCGTAGCCAAATGCGGGCTGACTAATGCTTCGATTCCGCCAACTGCTAAAAAGCCGGAAACGAAATCTACTTGAGGCTTGATTTTCTTCAATGGTTCGATAAGGATGATTGCTGACTTAAGACTTGTTACTTTGCTCTGGGCACGTAGATTTTCAAATGGCGTCGCCAGACGTTTCGCTGTCATGTATTCAAGGTGGCCATCATCGATTTTCGCATCTTTTACCGGCTCTTGAGGATTGGCATAGACATTGGTTCCAATCAGCGATTGTTTGCGGGTAGCCACATTTTTTTCGCGCTCCACCCATTTCGCCTGGATGTCATCTGTCAGCCAGCCTGATTTGATGACTTCTGAATAGCCGCCAGCTTCTTCAATTTCAAGGAAATAGCTCCATGCTGCCTCAACGTATTCTTTTGTCAGCGTTTCGATAAAGTAAGAGCCTGCTGCTGGGTCGATCACATGCGACACATGGGCTTCTTCTTTTATGACTAATTGGACATTGCGGGCGATGCGCCGGCTTGAAGGATCCGGTTCTGTCAAAAAGTCATGTGGATGTACGCTGTGGGCATCGGTTCCTCCCAATACTGATGCAAATGTAGAATTTCCTGCACGCAGCAAGTTCACATAAGGATCCAGTTTAGAGTAGGAACGGACAGACGTTTCCGTAAACAATGGAATTGTCGGAGCTTCTTCGCCATATGCAGAACTGAAGGCTTGCCATAATACGCGGAAGGCACGCAATTTAGCGATTTCCTGGAAAAATTGTGTATCCACCGCAAAGCGGATCCAGCTATTTTCAGCACTTTCTTTGAAATTGTCTTCTGACATACGCTCAGACAAGATGCTGAGTGCGACTCCAAGTTCATGGATCACGGTTCCGCCAGCATGGTGGATTGGAATCGTGTCTACAACCTGTGTACGAATACTTGCCGGTGCCTCAACAGGTTCTTCAGAGAAAATAACCCCTTTGAGTTTCGGCAATTGTTCTGGAGTTACAAAATCGAAAACACGCAGAATGTCTTTATCGTCCCCTGTCAGTTTAAAGTACAAAGGATATTGGACAATCATTTCTGCCAATTCAGCCAATTGGGCATCTGTCCAGTCAAACTTACGGAATCCTTTATAGACAATAGTTTCATTGCCGCGAAGGATATCATCTTTCATCAAGGCCAAATATTCTTCCGCCGAATCCGCCATCACTTCCTGGGACACGAGCCAATTTGGCTGATGTTTTCCTTGTTGGACAGCTGCTGTTTGAGCTGTGATATAGCTGCCTAATTGTTCAAGCATGTCTTTGGTATAAAGAGGTTCCAGTGTTACATCTTCAATTGTGGGGGTCTTTAATGTTTCTTCAAACGGCTTGCCTTTAATCGCTTTTACTGCCGCTTCTTGCCATTCAGTATATGTACGGATTGGAAATTTCGTCTTTTTCATCGATTCGATTGTCAAACTGTTCCCTCCTTAAAGGCTTTCTAGTTTCATTTTACCCGACTCACGACAGACATTAAAGAGGAAAAAAAGCTGGAAGTCCGAAGACTCCAGCTTTTCTTAATATACAGACGTATTTTCTTTGGACATATTCTCCAATATTTCTTTGACGCGCGCAAGGAATTGGCCGCATACCAAACCATCAAGTACACGATGATCCAGTGACAAACAAAGATTGACCATGTCGCGTGCAGCAATCATGCCGTTGTCCATAATGACTGGGCGTTTGACGATCGATTCCACTTGCATGATAGCTGCCTGTGGGTGGTTAATGATTCCCATAGACTGAACAGAACCGAACGATCCGGTGTTGTTGACGGTGAAAGTGCCGCCCTGCATATCTGCAGATTTTAATTTTCCAGAGCGTGCTTTAAGTGCCAATTCATTGACTTCTTTGCCGATGCCTTTCACTGATTTTTCATCAGAATTCTTGATGACCGGTACGAATAAAGCACTATCCGAAGCGACAGCGATGGAAATATTGATGTCTTTCTTCTGGATGATTTTGTCTCCAGCCCACATCGAGTTCATCATCGGGAATTCTTTCAATGCCTGTGACACAGCTTTGACGAAGAAAGCAAAATACGTGATGTTAAAGCCTTCTTTTTTCTTGAATTCGCCTTTGATTGAGTCGCGGTACTGGACAAGGTTGGTGACATCCACTTCGACCATCATCCATGCATGCGGTGCTTCGTGTTTGCTCTTCAGCATATTCGCAGCTATCGCCCGGCGGACGCCGGTTACTGGGATTTCGATATCTCCCGGAGCACTTTCAATCGGTGCAGCTGCTGCTTTCGGAGCTTCCTGGACAGGCGTTTCCTTAGGCGCTGGTGGCTGTTCCTGCTGCTGAGCCTGAGGTTGTGCCGCCGGAGCTTCTCCCGCTTTTGGAATATTGCCGCTGTCGATCAATGCCATCAAATCTTTGCGTGTAATGCGCCCTTCGTTGCCAGAGCCTTCAACTTGTGACAAATCGATGTCATTGTCTTGAGCAAGACGCAAAACAGCTGGTGAGTAGCGCCCTTTCGCCCCTGAAGTTTTAACCGGTTGCGAAGATCCTTTCGTCCCTTCCAGTTTTTCCGTCGGTTTTGCGCCGGCTGCCGGCATTTCGGTCGCTTTCTCGCTGCTGGCAGGTTTTGCTTCTTCTACAGGAGCCGCGTCGCCGCCTTCGGTTTCAATCGTGCAGACGATTTCGCCTACCGCTAAAGTTTCGCCTTCTGAAGCAATCAATTCCTTGATTGTGCCGGTAAACGAAGATGGAACCTCCGCAGTCACTTTGTCTGTATTGACTTCAGCAAGCGGATCGTATTTATTCACATGGTCGCCTGGCTGGACGAGCCATTTTTCTATAGTGCCTTCTGTAACACTTTCACCCAGCTGAGGCATTTTAATGTTTTCAATAGCCAAGGGAGTTCCTCCTTTACTTGATGGTGTTTGATTGTTCTATTGGAGCTTCAGTGCCCGCCGAGGGACCGCAGGATGCGGGTCAGCTAACCGTTGCGACACGATGTCGCGCTTTTAGGTTGGCTTCTGTTGGCGGGCACTTACGCTTTTCGTTTTAAAACTCAGCTAATTCTCTCATTGCTTTTTCTACTTTGTCCGGATTGATCATGAAGAATTTCTCCATGGTTGGCGCATAAGCCATTGCCGGGATATCCGGCCCAGCAAGACGTTTGATTGGAGCGTCTAAGTCGAATAGGCAGTTTTCAGCAATGATTGCCGCTACTTCTCCGATGATGCTTCCTTCTTTATTGTCTTCTGTAACCAATAGCACTTTGCCGGTTTTCTTAGCGGCTTCGATGATGCCTTCTTTGTCCAACGGATAAATCGTACGCAAATCGAGGATATGTGCAGAGATGCCGTCTTCTGCCAAACGTTCGGCAGCCTGCAGCGCAAAGTGAACTGCTAAGCCGTAAGTAATGACGGTGATGTCTTCGCCTTCGTGTTTAACGTCCGCTTTGCCGATTTCAATGGTGTAGTCTTCTTCCGGCACTTCGCCTTTGATCAAGCGGTATGCCCGTTTGTGTTCGAAGAACATAACCGGATCTTCGTCGCGGATCGCTGCTTTCAAAAGGCCTTTTGCATCATATGGAGTGGAAGGAATGACAATTTTCAATCCAGGCTGGTTGGCGAAAATCGCTTCCACTGACTGGGAGTGGTAAAGAGCTCCGTGTACCCCTCCGCCAAAAGGTGCACGGAAGACGATTGGACATGACCAGTCGTTGTTCGAACGGTAACGGATGCGGGATGCTTCAGAAATGATTTGGTTGACAGCCGGCATAATGAAATCCGCAAATTGCATTTCTGCAATCGGCCGTAAGCCATACATTGCTGCGCCAATTCCAACACCGGCAATCGCCGATTCCGCAAGCGGTGTATCCAAGACGCGGTCTTCACCGAATTGGTCGTAGAGGCCTTGCGTCGCTTTAAAGACGCCGCCTTTTTTACCGACATCTTCTCCAAGAACAAAGACGTTTTCGTCACGTTCCATTTCTTCTTTCATGGCAAGCGTGATGGCATCAATATAAGACATAATAGCCATTATTCGTCTCCTCCTTCTTCGGCATAGACATATTTCATTGCATGTTCAGGTTCTGCATAAGGTGCATTTTCAGCGTAATCAGTCGCTTCATTGACTGTTACCATGATTCGGTCGTTGATGTCTTTTTCAAGCTCGTCGTCCATGATGCCATGCTCTTTCAAGTACGCTCCAAATGTCAGGATTGGATCCGTCGATTTTTGCGCAGCCAATTCGTCTGCTGAGCGGTATTGGCGATGGTCATCATCTGATGAGTGGGCGGTCATCCGCTCGGAAACGGTTTCGACCAAACTCGGGCCTTCGCCGCGGCGCGCACGGTCGGCAGCCTCTTTGACATGTTTGTATACTTCAATCGGGTCATTGCCGTCAATCGTCACACCTGGCATGCCATAACCGATTGCACGGTCCGAAACATTCTTGCTCGCCAATTGGCGTTCAACCGGCACCGAAATCGCATATTTATTGTTTTCGACCATGATGACGACCGGCAATTTATGGACACCGGCAAAGTTCATCCCTTCGTGGAAATCACCTTGGTTGGAAGAGCCTTCACCGAGCGTCGTGAACGTAATAAAGTCTTTTTTCTTCATTTTTCCAGCTAAAGCTACGCCTACTGCGTGAGGCAATTGAGTCGTTACAGGCGAAGAACCGGTAATGATGCGGTTGCTCTTCTGCCCAAAATGGCCAGGCATTTGCCGTCCACCTGAATTCGGATCCTCCGCTTTGGCAAAAGCCGACAGCATCAAATCTTTTGGCGTCATGCCAAAATGCAGGACCACACCGATATCACGGTAATAAGGAGCGATATAGTCTTTTGAGTTGTCAAGAGCGAAGGCAGCACCCACTTGAGCCGCTTCCTGCCCCTGGCATGAAATCACAAAAGGAATTTTCCCGGCACGGTTCAAGAGCCACATGCGTTCATCTACACGGCGTGCCATTAACATCGTTTCGTACATTTTCAATAAATCATCATTTGTTAAACCGATTTCTTCGTGTTTTGAAGCCATTGTTTTTTCCTCCTTCAACTATGGATTGCTTTTCCGTCAACGGCCAACGCCGCTTCTCCCATGACCTCTGAAAGAGTCGGGTGCGGGTGGATCGTATCCGCAATTTCCCACGGGGTCGCGTCCAGAACCATGGCCAGCCCTGCTTCAGAAATCATGTCTGTGACATGCGGGCCAATCATATGGACTCCCAGGATATCGTTCGTTTCTTTGTCGGCAATGATTTTGACAAATCCATCAGATTCGCCGTAGACCAATGCTTTACCGATCGCTTTGAAAGAAAACTTGCCGACTTTGACGTCATGCCCTTTTTCTTTTGCCTGATCTTCCGTAATTCCGACGCTTGCTGCTTCCGGATTGGAATAAATGCAGCGTGAAACCAAATCGTAATTGATGGCGTGCGGGTTGTTGCCTTTGATGTGTTCAATCGCTGTGATCCCTTCATGCGAAGCAACATGCGCCAATTGCAGCCCACCGATCACGTCACCGATTGCATAGATATGGGATTCTTTTGTTTGGAAAGATTTTTTCACTTGGATAAAGCCGTTTTCAATGATGATATCCGTGTTTTCGATGCCGATATTTTCGACATTCGCCTGACGGCCGACAGAAACCAGCATTTTTTCAGCGGAAAAACTTTCGTTCTTGCCATTGATTTCTGCCTGGATCGTTACACCATTCTCGCCTGTTTCCAATGTATCCGCCATCACTTTTGCACTTGTCGCAAACTTAATGCCTTTTTTCTTCAATAGCTTCAACATTTCTTTGGAGATATCTTTATCTTCCGTCGGGATGATCCGTTCTGCATATTCGATAACAGTTACATCAACGCCGAAATCATTGAGCATGGACGCCCATTCGATGCCGATGACACCACCGCCGACAATCAGGATTGATTTTGGCAGACTTTCCATTTTCAAAGCTTCGTCGGAACTCATGACGAATTCGCCATCAATTGTCAGCCCAGGCAATGTACGGGGGCGTGATCCGGTTGCAATGATGACATTGCTTGGAATCAGCATTTCATTTTCTTCTCCATTTTTCATTTCAACGGAAATGGTACCCGCGTTTGGAGAAAAAATGGATGGTCCAAGAATTCTGCCGATGCCTTCATAGACATCGATTTTCCCTTTTTTCATCAATCCCTGTACGCCTGCATGCAATTGATCGACAATTCCCTGCTTGCGCTGTTGGACACGTGCGAAATCCAGTGAAACTTCGCCGGTTTCAACACCAAAGTCAGCCGCATGATGTTTTGTTGTTGAATAGACTTCCGCACTGCGGAGCAATGCTTTACTTGGAATGCAGCCTTTATGTAAGCATGTGCCGCCCAGTTCGCCTTTTTCAACAATCGCTGTTTTTAAACCGAGTTGTGCCGACCGAATGGCCGCTACATAACCGCCGGTCCCGCCGCCTAGAATGACGACATCATAATTTTGAGCCATGATTTCTTCCTCCTTTATCCCACTTCGATCCACGGAAAATCAATTCCTGCTGATTGAAGTCTTTACTCTGGTTAAAATGAATAATGCTTGACCCGTTCTTCCCCATTCAATATGCGGACCGCTCCTTCAGCCAAAGCCTGAAGCTCATTTTCACCCGGTTGGATGTCCACATCGGCAATCCAGTTGACCCGTTCCGTGATTGCTTTAACAAAGCTTTCACCATGCGCAAGTTCCCCAGTCAAAATGATCGCATCTATTTGCCCCTTCAACACCGCGCTGGCAGCGCCGATTTCGCGGGCGATCTGATAGGCCATTGCCTGATAAACCAAATCCGCTTGAGAATCACCTTTTTTTATGCGTTGTTCAACTTTCACGACATCATTGGTATCCAGATAGGCCGTCAATCCACCTTGTCTGACCAACTTCATCATCATTTCCTGCCGGTTAAACTGTCCGGAAAAGCACAATTCCACTAAATCGCCTGCCGGTACGGCCCCTGCCCGTTCAGGACTGAATGGACCATCGCCATGCAGACCGTTGTTGACATCAATAACGCGGCCTCCTTGATGTACACCTACCGTGATGCCGACACCCATATGAGCGACAATCAGGTTGACCTCTTCATAAGAGCGTCCAACTTTGCTGGCGTATCGCCGGGCAACGGCCTTTTGGTTGAGTGCATGGAAAATGGACTTGCGTTCAATGGACGCAAAACCGGATATCCGGGCAATCGGCTCCATTTCATCAACCACTACCGGGTCGACGATATATGCGGGAATGTTTAACCCATCTGCAATTTCCGAAGCCAAAATTCCTCCCAGGTTGGATGCATGCTGACCTGCATAGCCTTGCCGCAAATCCTCAAGCATCTGTTCGTTCACCGTGTAGGTTCCACCTTCGATGGGGCGCAGCAAGCCGCCTCTTCCACAGACCGCGGACAACTTGGAAACATTCATGCCTTCTTCGTCCAACGCCTCCAGAATGGTTTGTTTCCTGAAGGGATATTGACTGAAAATATCAGCGGACTTCCCTAAATCTTCTGCCGTATGGAGAATGGTTTTCTCCATAATTAAGATATCGTTGTCAAAAACACCTATTTTAGTCGAAGTGGTTTTAGGGTTGATGATCAGGATACGATTTTGCTGTTTTTGCACATCCACCCCTCCATTTCTTTCTAAAATAACGTTTATTGGTTTTCCTTTTTATAAACTGTTCTTTCTTTTCGAGCAATGCTTCCGGCAGTTTGCTGTTTAAGCCAAGCAAGAAGCCAGGCATCAGATGCCTGGCTTCTCACGGGAGCGGTGCCCAAAGCAGCCGAAGCGGTGTTTATGGGAAACTTCTCAGAGGAAAGCTGCTCTTTTACAGTGGTCGTAAAAGAAACCTCCTGCTGATTGAAGTTTATCTTCTGCTTAAAATATTGTGTTCGTTTCTCAAGAATTGCGAACGTGATTTGCGGACGCGCTCAATGCGTTCTTCAGCCATGCGATCTGCCGCAATGTAACTTGGTACGTTGTCGCGTTTAGAAATTTCAAAGATTTTTGTGATGCTGTCATAAATTGTTTCTACACGTTTCATTGCACGTTCGTTATTGTAGCCATACAATTCATCCGCAACGTTGATGACGCCGCCAGAGTTGATAACAAAGTCAGGAGCATAAACGATGCCGCGTGCTTCAAGTTCATCGCCATGGCGTTCTTCTTTCAATTGGTTGTTGGCAGAACCGGCAACCACTTTCACTTTCAATTGGGGAATCGTGTCATCATTGATGATAGCGCCCATTGCACATGGTGCAAAAATATCCGCTTCCTGTGAATAGATGTCATTTGGTGCAACTGCTGTTGCGCCAAATGCAGTGACTGCACGTTGCACTGCTTCTTCGTTGATGTCCGTAACGATCAATTTCGCGCCTTCTTTATGAAGGTATTCGCAAAGCGGGTAAGCAACATTCCCTACTCCCTGTACTGCAACTGTTTTGCCTTCAAGAGAATCATCGCCGAAAGCTTCAAGTGCAGCAGCTTTCATGCCGATGTAGGCCCCGTATGCAGTAACAGGAGATGGATTGCCTGAAGAACCGAAAGCTGGCGAAATCCCAGTAACGTAATCTGTTTCTTCATGGATCAAATCCATATCCGCAACTGTAGTTCCAACATCTTCAGCAGTTATGTAACGGCCATTCAACCCTTGGATAAAGCGTCCGAAAGCGCGGAACATTTCTTCATTCTTGTCTTTTAACGGGTCACCGATGATAACTGTTTTTCCGCCGCCCAAGTTTAGGCCAGCTGCAGCATTTTTATAGGTCATTCCGCGCCCTAGGCGGATTGCGTCTTCAATTGCTTCTTCTTCAGTTGCATAATTCCACATGCGCGTGCCGCCAAGTGCCGGTCCAAGCGTCGTATCGTGGATACAAATAATGGCTTTAAGCCCTGAGTTTTTATCTTGGCAAAAAATTAATTGTTCGTAATCATGTTGTTCCATTCTGCTGAAAATTTCCATTTCAATTCCTCCTAGTAGTTGTTCCTTATGTTAATGATGAACAAATTGCCAAAGCCAATGAATATAATTTGCTTTCGGCACTGTCGGCACGGGACGTCAGAACAATTGGCGCTTTCGCACCCGCAACAATACTGCCGACTTTTGCATTTGAAAAGAATACCAGCGACTTATACAGGATATTGCCCGATTCAATAGTAGGAACCAGTAGAATGTCGGCTTTGCCGGCGTTGTCGCCGGCAATCCGTTTATGTTTGGCTGCATCAATGGAAATTGCATTGTCGAGGGCGAAAGGGCCGTCCACGATACAATTCTTTATTTGGCCGCGGCGGTTCATTGCGGTCAATGCGGCTGCATCCAGCGTGGCCTGCATATTCGGATTGATGACTTCCACTCCTGCTAATGGCGCGACAATCGGCATAACTACTCCGACTGAACGTGCAATCTGGACAGCATTTTGGATAATTTGTACTTTTTGAGGTAAGTCCGGATTGATGTTCATGCCCGCATCCGTGACGAAAATCAGCCGGTCGAATCCAGCTACTTCAAAAGCGGCAATTTGGGACATGACTCTTCCGGTTCTTAAGCCGTAATCCGGATGCAACACTGCTTTCAGCAGTATGGCGGTTGCAATCTGGCCTTTCATCAAGATATCGGAGTCATTTCTGTACACCGATTTCACGGCTTCTTCAGCAGCCATTTCCAGGCTGCTGACATGATGAAGCTGAACATCCGGATGATCCAGCAATTGAGGGAAATGCTCCCGCATCATTGCTGTTGTTGCCGATTCATCATCGTATAAGCGAAAACGCACCATGTTTCGGGCAACGGCCATACTCACCGCTTCCAGGACAGCCGAATCAGCAGCTGCAGCAACAGCGACAGTGAGATTTGAATCTGTTGGAACATTTTCGATCAATTGTGTTAATGTGGCCATTGATGCTCACCTCATTCTTCTTAATTAAAACAGAACAAATGAGGATATATAAGAGATGAAAGCGTTTTATTTGCAGTTTTAACCATATTTTATTGCAAATTCTTGCAAAACCCTGCAATAAATTGCAAAGTCGTTACATTAAACCGTATTTTTCTAATTTGTAATACAAGGTCCGCAAAGAGATTTCCAATTGCTTGGCTGTCTTCGATTTATTGCCGTTGTATTGCTGCAATGCACGGTGAAGAATTCCTCGTTCAACTGTATCCAACTGTTCCTGAAGTGGGGCCGAAGACTGGATAACGACTTCATTTTTGGCTTCCGCAACTTTTAGCATATTCAAAGGGATATGTTCTTCGGTCAACACTTTATCGTTCATCTGCATAAAAATCATGGCGCGGCTGAGGACGTTCTCTAGTTCTCTGACATTCCCCGGCCAATCGTAGACGCGCAAATACTGCAGAGCTTTGTCTGACACAGACTCAACACTTCGGCCATATTCCTGGTTCAGCTTCAGCAATAGCCGTTCAACGATTCTCGGAATGTCCTGCTTGCGGTTTCGCAGAGGCGGGATGAGGATCGGCATCCGGTTAAGGCGATAGTAAAGATCTTCACGAAACTTGCCGTCCAGCAATGCTTTTTCCATATTGGCATTTGTCGAAGCGATAACACGGACATTGACAGGAATCGGTTTGCCGCCGCCAATCCTCAACGTTTCATGTTCTTGCAGCACGCGCAACAGCTTGCTTTGCAGCGAAGAAGACAATTCACCGATCTCATCGAGGAAAATACTGCCGTTATTCGCTTCTTCGAACAACCCGCGCTTTTCTCCAGTCTTGATGCCGGGAATCGCCCCTTCTTCATAACCGAACAGTTCACTTTCTAGCAATTCTTCAGAAAGCGCTGCACAATTGACACGCACGAATTTGTTGAATTTCCGTTCACTCGCGCTATGGATGGCATGCGCAAAAAGCTCTTTGCCTGTACCGGATTCCCCGCGCAGCAAAACCGTCACCAAAGTCTGTGCCGCCAGTTTCGCCTGCTGAAGAGACAATTGCATTTCCGAAGACAAGCCGATGATGTCATCGAAGGTATATTTCGATTCCAATGTCCGGATGATGCTGCGGGCGCGGTCCAACTCTTTCATCAATGAGCGGATCTCGGTGGTATCATGAATGACCCCGACGCTGCCCTTTAATTTATTGTCGACGATTATTGGAGCGACATTGACGATGACTTCCCGGTTTGATGGGCCCACCTTCAAATTGACGCCCCGAACCGGTTTACGGGTCTGCAGCGCTTTCAAGTGCATACTTTCCCCTTCCGAAATATCCGCCGAGGCCGGTTGGCCGATGACGTCTTCCATCTGCAATCCGGTAATTCGCGTATAGGCAGGGTTGACCAGCAAGCCATTGCCTTTCTCATCAACGACTGAAATGGCATCGTCACTCGATTGGATGATGGCTTCCAGCATGGTCTGTATTTCCTTCAAATCTGTAATTTCCTCTGCCAGCGACACCACTTCCGTAATGTCTTTGAATACTGCAAATGCACCGATTGTCTCTCCATTTTCATCGATCATCGGAAAGCGTGAGGTGACAATCGTTGCTCCATTCATCAGTTCCAGCTCTTTATTCAGTTCAATCCGGCCGGTTTCGTAGATTCTTGGCAATTCGCTGAGTGAAATGAATTCATGAATGTGCCGTCCGATAGTTTCTTCCACCTGCACCCCCAGCATTCTTGCTGCGCTTTTGTTGATAAAAGTGATGCGGCTTGTTTTATCGATGCCGATCATGCCTTCTTCTATGGAATTGAAAATGATTTTTTCCCTGTGGCTATCTTTGCTGAGTTGCGTGATGAAATGCTCTTTCTCTTCCAGCAGCCGGACAAAGACATTTGCCAAGCTCCCCGGAATGACAACCGTTTTCTCCAAATAATAGTCCTTCAATTCCTGATAAAGCTGATCACTTCCCGTTACATTAAAAACAATATCCACCTGTTGCTTGTCGAATTTCGCGTAGTCTTCAGCGGTTGGAATGCCGCGGGATGCTGCTGTTTTAATGGCTGAAGCATTCGGATTTAAATCCACAACTCCATAGACATGCAGGTAATCCGTTTCCATTAGCGCATTGAGGATAGCTGATCCTCCAACGCCTCCTCCAATGATCAATACGTTTTGCAAGATAGTTCAACCTCATTTCCGATGTTTTGCAAGTAATTGCAATATAATTTAAGGGTAACGCAGGAAGGATTTCTTGACAACTTTAACCGAATTGGAAACAATAGATGAAGAAGGATGTGGAATTATGGGACGTTTAGTAGCATTTATTATTTTGCTGATCCCTGGAATCATGGCGGCATACGGCATCAAATTGATGCGCGATACCTTGTTCAATAAATTGCTCGAGCCTTATCCGGCTCTTTGGATTCAATTTACTTTAGGAACTATTTTTGTGGTTCTCGGAATCGGCTTTTTTGCTGGTTTCCTGCTGAACCGTGATCGAAAAAAAGGAACCGTGTCGAAAAGATTCCAGAAATAAAAAAATTGCGTCTACCCGATAAGGGGAGACGCAATTTTTCGTTTAACGCGATCCGGATAATTGGTGATGATTCCTACCAATTGCGGATCCAATCGTTTCATAAGGGGTTCTGACCCCAGAACTCCATATAAACGGACATTCTTATCAAGTTTAAACACATCTGCTTTAACGGATTTTGCAAGAAGCCGTTTATGAAGATGAATGCTATCCACCCATTCCATTTCTTTAATTCGGGACAACTGGACATTTTTCTTGATGATCCACGCCATTTCCGTGGAAGGCATCAACTTTTTCATTTCCTTCAATAACTCTGCATTAAAGGAGGACAGATGGATCTCTTTCATCCCTTCCAGCATAGCAGCGAGTATCTGTGGCCCCTTGGCATTTTTCGCAAACGAGCTTTTCAGTTCAATATTCAACGGTATGTTCTTTTTCTTTGCCCATTGAAAAACCTCATAAGCCAGCGGCATCTGATGGTGCTGAAATTTGCGCAGCCACCTCCGGCCGACAGGCAGATCCTTTATTTCTTCGTAATCGAGCGTTTCAATTCCAGCATCGACGCCAGTCAAGCGCCGCAGATTATCGTCATGGTAAACGACAACAACGCCGTCTTTGGTGATCTGGACATCCAATTCGATGCCAACACCAAATTCACAGGCTTTGTAAAAAGCTGACCATGTATTTTCCAGTGCATATCCTGAAGCGCCTCGGTGTGCATACACTTTGACTTCAGACATTAAATCATCCTCTTCCATTTTTGAAATCCGCTTAACTCAACAAGATCATATTCTGCCAATCCAGCTGACTTCTAAATAGTTTCCCAACCATTTTAACATTTATTGCAACAGACTAAAAGCCTTGCCGGTTGTTGTTTTCTTGTTACGGGTTTGGATTTTGTTCATTTAACCTTATGTAAGATATTACATTTTAAGCTGGGAACAAGAAGAATCCGGCTTCAGGCCGGATTCCGAAATTTTAATTGCTGAAATTATTTTCAATGAATTGCTGTTCTTGTTGTTCTGTCAAAATGCCTGTCGCTCGGCCAATGCTGCCGCCTTGGAGTTCCCAAATGAAGTTATGGTCATCATCCACTTGATCGAATTTGCCTTTTTCCCACCGGTTGATGATTTCCAGCAACTCTTCTTTGAAATTGAAATCAGAT
Organism: Planococcus notacanthi; assembly: GCF_030407825.1. Lineage (NCBI taxonomy): Bacteria > Bacillati > Bacillota > Bacilli > Caryophanales > Caryophanaceae > Planococcus > Planococcus notacanthi. Next base: position 1,169,155 of record NZ_JASDCQ010000001.1, read on the forward strand.
GCCTGCAAAAGCTGTTTTGCTTTGGAAATGGATTCTTGGTCCATTTGGATGATTCCCCATTTTTCAGAAGCGATAACTTTTTGATGGGTCATCTTGTGCATCATGGCCATCACCGTGGCTTCTGAAGCATCTTCTGGAACAGATTGGGCAAATTCCAGCCCTTCCATCTTTTTGACGCTTGTCTCAAGCGCCTCTTCCGAAGAAGTTTCAGCAGATATCGAACTGCCGGACAGTTTGTCCTTATCCCAAAACTTCAATGCTCCAAATGCGATAACAGCCATTAAAATAATAGCGGAAACCAAATAGACACTCCGTTTAATCATGCAAAAACTCCTTCAGCAAATTTCATTTTTTTATTCAGCGCAATAAGTACCACTATACCAAATAGCTCATCGATTTTCCATGTATTTGGCAATTTTTTTCCTTTATGTATATAACACGTTGTTCTGCTTTTTCCCATAAAAAATAACCAATGAGCATATTCTCACTGGCTTGCTTTTCCTATGGATCCTGCCTGGACATCTATACTAACGACAGCATGGTAAAAAATGCGATGCCTAAAGTTGCACAATATACCCCGTAAAAATACAGCCGGTCGACAACTGTCCCTTCTCCATTGCCCAAAAAGTAGTCATCAATTTGCCTGATCATTTGCACGTGCATTCGCCTCTTTCCATTTTGCTGAAATCGTTTCATTGAAGTCTTCTACTGCTTGCAATAAAGCAGCGTCTTAACCTTTTCCTCTAATCCACAGAAGCTAAACCTGGATTTCCTGTCTAAAAGTAAGCGTATTTCCATCGAATTCAAGTGCAGCAAGGGACCTTCGGCGTTATCCTCCAGATAAATAAAAAACTTTCTTGCCGCTGTTTAAGCGATAAGAAAGTTAAAAAATTCTATTGGTCTGATTCATTTCGCATTTCAAGCCGCAAACTATCTACGACCATTGCGATAAATTCAGAATTAGTCGGCTTCGATTCTAAATGCGCTACACTGTATCCGAAAATTTTGGCGATGTGGTCAATGGTTTCGTGGCGATTCCACACTTGTTCGATGGCATGGCGAATTGATCTTTCGACCCGCGCTGATGTTGTATCGAATTTAGAGGCGATTCCAGGATACAGTACTTTCGTGACTTTATTGAGTACCTCTGGCTGCTCTAATACTAAAGTGATGGCTTCCTTCAAATAATTATATCCTTTTAAATGAGGAGGGATGCCAATTTCTTTGACCATATTGGTAATTCGGTCTTCTTGCGTCAAACGGCCTTCAGGCGGTCCTCCCGCGTTGCTCCGCGCATTCATGATATGGTTGATTTGTACAGCCAGGCGGTTGGCTTCAAAAGGCTTCATAATGAAATAGGAAGCCCCGTAATCGGCTGCCTGGCTCATGATGGATTCCTGTCCGAAAGCAGACAGCATAATAACGTCAATCTCTTTCAAATCCCCATTTTCCTTGAGTGCATCCAAAACAGCGATACCGTCCAGATAGGGCATGATGATGTCCAGCAATAAGATATCGACCGTTTGCTTTTGCAGCATCTCGATGCAGGTCTTGCCGTTATAGGCAACATCCACCACTTCCATGTTGGGTTGTGCATTTAAATAATCTTCCATCAGTCCGACCAATTCGCGATTATCATCTGCAATTGCGATTTTAATTTTATCCATTTGGCTCTCTCCTTGGTGACTGACTCTTCTGATTTCACATTTACAATCCAACAGCGGGCCCTACTACCCGGCTGCCGGACCGGCTATTTCATCATGAGCTTACGATCGGCTGCAAGCGACAGCAATTCCTCTGCATGCTGCAGTGTCAGGTCCGTTATCTCAGCGCCTGACAGCATCCGGCTCATCTCTTCTGTTCGTTCGCGTCCATCCAACTCGGTGACCGCGGTGGTCGTCCGCTGTTTGTCGACTTTCTTTTCGATAAACAAATGCTGGTCTGCCATTGCAGCAACTTGCGGCAAATGGGAAATGCACAAGACCTGGGAATGCACAGAGATCGCTGCAATCTTCTCAGCAATCGCCTGGGCGACCCGGCCACTGACGCCTGTATCCACTTCATCAAAGATAATGGATGTAATTCCTTGGTGCTTGGAGAAAATAGTTTTCAAAGCCAGCATCATACGGGACAATTCGCCGCCTGAAGCTACTTTCGTCAACGGCTTGAGCGGTTCACCCAAATTGGTGGAAATATAGAAGGAAATTGAGTCATGGCCATTCCGGTCGAATCGGCCATTCGGTAAATTCCCGAAATTCACTTCGAACGAGGCTTTTGCCATATGCAATTCCTTCAATTGTTCCATGATGGCTTTGCCGAGGCTTTTCGCAGCTTTTTTGCGCAGAATCGTCAGCTCTTCGGCTTCGACTCGCAAATCATCGGTCAATTCCTTCAGCTTTTCCTGATCCAATTGATAGCGCTGATCTCGATTGACCAATTTATCCAATTCATCTGTCTGCTTTTCATGATACAGCAAAATGTCTTCTACGGATGCACCGTATTTTCTTTTTAACGATTGAATGACAGCTAGACGCTGTTCAATGTCATTTAAACGGGCAGGATCGAATTCCATATCATCCAAAATGCGCTTGATTTCCGTTCCTGTGTCCTGAATCAGATAAAATGCTCCAGAGAGAGTCTCGGAAGATCCGGTAAACGTTTCATCCACCGATGCAGCATGCTCCAGTTCTGACATGGCAGAACCTATCCAGTCCAGCCCTTTGCTCTCACCTTGGATCGCTTCATGGGCAGCTGAGATCGACTCGTAGATTTTATTGAAATTCTGCAGTTTTTTGCGTTCTGCCACCAATTCCTCTTCTTCACCGATGACCAACTCCGCTGCTTCGATTTCCTGCAGCTGAAACGTCAGCAAGTCGATGCGTTGGGCAATCTGCTGTTCATTCTCCGTATATGAAGAAAACTCGCGCTTCAATTTGGTGTATTTATCAAAAGTATGGTGATAGCTTTCCTTGGACTTAGCCAGGATTTTGCCGGCAAATTGGTCCAGCAGGTACAAATGCTGTTTTTCATCCATCAATTCCTGGGTTTCGTGCTGTCCGTGGATATCGATGAGCGCAGCTCCGACTTCGCGCAAAATGGAAATTGTCACCAGCTTGCCGTTGATGCGGCAAACATTCTTTCCTTTATCGTTCAATTCCCGGCGCAGCAAAATGTCGCCATCACTCCACATGATTCCGAATTCCTCTAATCTGCGGAAGACCGGATGCTGATCGTCGTCCAAAGAAAATAAGCCTTCTATTTCTGCTTTTTTGGCACCATGGCGAATAAATTCCTGGCTTCCCCGTCCACCGGCCAAAAGATGCACCGCATCAATGATAATGGATTTACCGGCACCGGTTTCCCCTGTCAAAACAGTCAGCCCTTCAGAAAAACTGACGGTCAGGGCATCGATAATGGCAAAATTGCGTATATCTAATTCCCGAAGCATATCCGTTCACCTCTTCTTAAAGCATTTCGATTAAACGCTGTTTTAGAATTTCACGATGTTCAGTGTCTCTGCAGATAATCAGGCAGGTATCGTCGCCGCAAATGGTCCCAAGAATCTCTTCCCAGTCCAAATGGTCGATCAGCGAACCGATTGCATGAGCGTTTCCAGGCAATGTTTTCATGACCAGGAAATGGCTGGCTCCATCGATGCTGACAAAAGCGTCCGTCAAAGCACGGTGCAGTTTCTGCATAGGATTAAAGCGCTGGTCTGCTGGCAGGCTGTATTTGTAGCGTCCATCCTGCAATGGGACTTTCACCAGATGCAATTCTTTGATATCACGTGATACGGTCGCTTGCGTTACTTCATAACCCGCTGACTTCAATAAATCCACCAGCTCGTCCTGTGTTTCAATTTCACGATTCGAAATAAGATCACGTATTTTTATGTGGCGCTGTCCTTTATTCATGGTGTTCCCCCTTGAATGAATAATTATTCCATATACTTAATATTCTACAGTTATAACATACATTAGACAAGAAAACACATTCCTTTTGGAATGTGTTTACAACAATTCATGTGCTGCTTTGACTGTTTCATCAATCAATGTTTCGGAAACTTCGGCTATTTCCTGTCCTTCAGCACTGGATTGAAGATGGAATAAAAATTCGATATTGCCTTCTCCTCCGGTAATCGGTGAAAACGACATGTTTTTCACATGGAATCCTGATTCGACTGCAAACTTGCCCACTTTGACCAATACATCCTGATGGATTTTCGGGTCGCGAATAATGCCTTTTTTCCCAACATTCTCCCTGCCGGCTTCAAACTGGGGCTTCACAAGCGCAATTACGTCTCCGCCTGGCACCAAAACTTGTTTCAAGACTGGAAAAATGATGCGCAAAGAAATAAAGGAGACATCAATCGTGGCGAATTCCGGCAGGCCCTGAACGAAATCTTCAGGTTTGGAATGGCGGAAATTAACCCGTTCCATTACCGTGACCCGCTCATCCTGCCGAATTTTCCACGCTAATTGATTATAGCCAACATCCAGCGCGTAGCAATGCTTGGCGCCATTTTGAAGGGCACAATCCGTAAAGCCGCCTGTCGATGAGCCGATATCCAGCATCAATTTGCCGTCAACCGACAAATCAAACTGCTGCAATGCTTTCTCAAGCTTCAAGCCGCCTCGGCTGACGTATTTCAAATCATTGCCTTTCATCTGAAGCGGTGCGTCCTCCGGAATTTTTTCTCCCGGTTTGTTCATCCGCTCAGATCCTGAATAGATGATTCCCGCCATAATGGCACGTTTTGCTTTTTCGCGTGTTTCACAAATACCCCGCTCAACCAACAGGATATCTACTCGCTCTTTTTTTGGTTTGTTCATAGAATAGTTGAACCTGCCTGCTTTTTGGATTGTGTCCATTTTTTCACGACACGTACAACTTCATCACTGTTCAGATGGATTTCGTCCATCAATTCAGAGACGTCGCCATGTTCGATAAAGTGGTCCGGTATTCCCAAACGATCGATGACAGTCTCGCGGTAGCCATTTTCTTGCGCAAATTCCAGAACGGCACTGCCGAATCCACCTTGAAGAACTGCTTCTTCAATCGTAACAACCGGAATATTCCGTTCGAAAATAGAATGCAGCATCGCTTCATCCATCGGTTTGATGAACCGAGCATTGACCACTTGTGCCGAAATGCCTTGTTCAAGCAATTGTTCGGCCGCATGCAAGGCCATCGGAATGGTGGTACCGAATGTCAGGATTACGGCATCGGTTCCTTCTTGCAGGACTTCCCATGAGCCGATCGGCAATGCTTTCAGCTCTTCGTCCATTGGCACACCTAAACCGTTGCCTCTTGGATAGCGGAGGGCAATAGGACCGCCATTGTAATCGATGGCAGTTTTGACCATATGTTGGCCTTCGTTCTCATCTTTCGGCATCATAATGACCATATTCGGCAAATGGCGCAGGAAGGCGATGTCGAATACACCTTGGTGTGTTTCCCCATCAGCTCCGACCAACCCCGAACGGTCAATTCCAATAAAGACGTTCAAATTCTGGCGGCAGATATCATGGACCACCTGATCGTAGGCACGTTGAAGGAATGTCGAGTAAATCGCTAAAAATGGTTTCATGTCCTGTGTTGCAAGTCCTGCAGCCATCGTTGTCGCATGTTGCTCCGCGATGCCGACATCAAACATGCGGTCCGGGAATTCGGAAGCAAACCCTTCCAATTTCGAACCGACCGGCATTGCCGGTGTAATAGCCACAATCCGTTCATCAGTGCGTGCCAATTTGCGGACAGTTTCTGCCACCAAGCCGCTCCATGAAGGAGCTTTTGAAGATGATTTCACCAAATCGCCAGTCTCCATCTTGTAAGGGCCTGTTCCATGCCAAGTGCCGATTGTATCCTGTTCAGCCGGCAAGAAACCTTTGCCTTTCTTCGTAACGACATGAAGCAGGACAGGGCCTTTCGTCTTCTTGGCATAACGCAGGTTGTCTTCCAATTCTTCCAAGTCATGTCCATCAATCGGCCCCAGATATGTAAAGCCCATTTCCTCGAAAAACATACCAGAAACCACTAAATATTTCAACGAGTCTTTTACACGTTCAGCCGTTGACGCCAATCGCCCGCCGACTGCCGGGACTTTCTTCAACAGGTATTCAAGATCGTCTTTGACTTTGTTGTATTTGCCTGCTGTCCGCATACGGCCAAGCATGCTATGCATCGCTCCAACATTCGGAGCGATGGACATTTCGTTGTCATTTAAGATAACGATCATGTCCGTTTTCGTATGGCCGATATGATTTAATGCTTCAAAAGCCATACCGCCCGTAAGCGCTCCGTCACCGATGATCGGAATGACATGATTGCTGTCTTTTTTGATGTCACGGGCTGCTGCCATTCCCATAGCTGCCGACAATGAAGTTGAACTGTGTCCGGTCTCCCACACATCATGGTCGCTTTCATTGCGTTTCGGGAAGCCGCAAAGGCCTTTAAATTGGCGCAAAGTATCAAATTGGCCAGCTCTTCCTGTCAGGATTTTATGGACATACGATTGATGTCCCACATCCCATATAAATTTGTCAGACGGGCTGTCGAATACTTTATGCAGCGCAACTGTCAGTTCCACCACGCCAAGATTCGGACCGATATGTCCGCCTGTTCTTGATAAGTTCTCTATTAGAAACCGTCGAATATCTTCACTTAATACTTCAAGCTGCTTAGTTGTCAGCTCTTTTAAGAAAGATGGACCAGTAATCGAATGAAGATCCATTGCCATCACGCACCTTTATATTGAAATTTTTCCTTCTGACTGTCTGTTCATATTATATCAGTCTACAGCGAATGTACAAATCAGAGCCTCACAATTCAGCTTTTTCTTTGGACAATCAATTGGGTCAATTGCAGAAGCAATGATTTTTCGCCTTCCAGCGATTCAAGTGCCTTAATGGCTTCTGATGCGTGAAAATCGAGTTTTTCTTTTGCTTTCGGCAATGTCAGCAGACTTGGATACGTACTTTTTTCACTCGTTTCATCTTTTCCGGCAGTTTTACCCAGTTCCTGGGAGGTACCGGTAACATCCAGTATGTCGTCTTGAATCTGGAACGCAAGGCCAAGGTGTTCGCCAAATCGGCTGAGTGCCATAATTTCTTCGTTGGATGCCTGCGCTAAAATGCCGCCAGCCAAAATGCTGTAGGTCAGCAAAGCCCCGGTTTTCAATCGATGGACTTGTTCCAGTTCTTCCAGCGTCAATTTCTTTTCTTCGCCTTCAATATCCAATATCTGGCCGCCGACCATTCCTTCAGCTCCAGAAGAAACACTCATCAAGTCAATCAAACGTATTTTATCGTCACTGGAAACGTGTTGAAGGCGTGCGACAATGCCAAAACTGTAAGTCAACAACGCGTCTCCTGCCAAAATCGCTACAGCTTCCCCAAATACTTTGTGGTTGGTCGGCATGCCGCGGCGCAAATCGTCGTCATCCATGCTTGGCAAATCATCGTGGATGAGCGAATATGTATGGATCATTTCAATGGCAGCTGCCACTTTTAATGCATCGGGATGTTCTTCACCACTCAGTTCGTGAAGTACAGCCAACAGCAGAATCGGGCGGATGCGTTTTCCGCCCGCTTGCAATGAATAATGCATGGAATCCTTTAAGGAATCCGGAATTGACAAAGACAAAATTAAATGTGCCATTTCCTGTTGGATAAGCGGTTCATAATGAGCTCGGAATTCAGTCAGATTCATTTCGCATTCCCATCCATTTCTATGTCAGCCGGCACTTCTTTGCCGTCCTTCATCATGGTCACCAATTGGCTTTCTGCATTCTGAAGTTTATCGTGGCAGACTTTCGAAAGCTCCATGCCTTTTTGATAGAGAGTCAGTGCCTGTTCCAGTGGCACATCTCCTTGTTCGAGCTGGCGGACGATTTCTTCAAGTTGCTCCATTGCATCATTGAACATGATTTTCTTTTCAGCCATCGTTTTAGTCTCCTTCATTTGCTGGATTTATTTCATTGACAGTCGCCTGGACAGTTCCATCCTGCATGGTAATGGTCAGACGATCGCCTGTTTTCACCTGCGTTACACTTTTGACGACATTTCCTTCTATATAAGGAATCGAATAGCCACGGTCCATAATCTTCAATGGACTCAGTGCATCAAGCGTCCGGATTGCTGAAGACAGCTGCTGCGATCGGTTTTTCAGCAATTGGTTCATTTGGTAATCAAGCCGTCTCGCCAGTTCCGCCACTTCCGTTTCGGATTGGCGGATCCGCTGCAGCGGCATACGCGATTTCAATTGCTGGTCAAGTGTTTTATGGCGTTCCTGAGAACGCTTCAAATGCTGCAGGGATTCCCTTTGCAAGGATTCTGCAGCGCGTTCGACACGTTCGATGAACGGCCGGTACAGGCGCTCAGGATAAGCCAACGGGAATGATGTCGCTAACCGGTTCAAGGCTATTTTTTGCTGATTGACGCTTCCTGAAACCATCCGGTACATGCGGCTGCGGTAACTCGCTATGCGTTCCAGCAGTTCCGCCTGGCTTGGCACAGCCAGTTCCGCAGCGGCCGTCGGCGTTGGTGCCCGTAGGTCCGAGACAAAGTCTGCAATGGTCGTGTCGGTTTCATGGCCAATGGCAGAAATGACCGGAATTCGGGAATCAAAAATCACCCGTGCGACCGCTTCTTCATTGAATGCCCATAAATCTTCAATCGACCCGCCGCCCCGTCCGACAATCATGACATCGAAATCACCTTTGTTGGCCGCCTGTATCGATTGGACAATGGATTGCGTCGCACCACTTCCCTGTACCAGTGTCGGATACAGCATGACATCTGCCAATGGGTAGCGACGGTGAAGCGTGATGATGATGTCTCGAACGGCAGCGCCGGTCTGGGCCGTCACTACTGCAATCCGTTTAGGGAAACGCGGCAGCGGCTTTTTATAGGAGGCATTAAACAAGCCTTCTTTGGCAAGTTTTTCTTTTAACTGTTCAAAAGCCAAGTAATAATCGCCAATGCCGTCCGCTTGCATCGACTGCGCATACAATTGGTATTGGCCGGATGCTTCGTAAACCGTGACATCTCCGCGGATCAGCACAGTCATGCCGCTTTCAGGTTTAAACTTGACCGATTTGGCATTTGCCGAAAACATGACGCCTGGCAAACGGGCCGCATTATCCTTCAGCGTAAAATAAATATGCCCGCTGGTATGGATTTTGACGTTCGAAAGCTCACCCTTAACGTAAACATCACGCAGGTGAGGATCGGCATCAAATTTCTTTTTTATGTATTTGGTTAACGCTTTGACACTTAAATACGGGTCGGTTGACACACTTTCAACCCCTGTCTGTGAATTTAAAAAGCTGTCTTTCTTTCGAAAAACAGCCCTATTGCTATTTATTTTACATGCTTATGCCTGTTTTGTCTTTGCTAACCCTTTTTCAGCTGATTCAAGCGTATTTTCCATCAGCATGGCAATCGTCATCGGCCCAACTCCGCCTGGTACCGGTGTTACAAAAGAAGCCGTTTCCTGAACATCCTCAAAGTCGACGTCACCGCACAACTTGCCGTTTTCATCGCGGTTCATGCCGACATCGATGATGACTGCACCCGGTTTGATGAACGTTCGGTCAATGAATTTAGCTCTGCCGATCGCGGCAATTAGGATATCCGCCTGCGCTGTGAAATTCGCCAAATCTTTCGTTTTCGAATGGCAATACGTCACGGTTGCATCTTTTTGAAGCAATAACTGTCCAATCGGCTTGCCGACGATATTGCTGCGGCCGATGACCACCGCATGCTTGCCGGCGGGATCGATGCCGTAATGGGCCAATAACTCCATGATGCCGTGCGGTGTACAAGGAAGGAAGGCATCCTTGCCGATCATCATATTGCCGACAGAAATCGGATGGAACCCATCCACATCTTTCTCTGGGCTGATGGCCGTGATGACTTTGAATTCATCAATTTGCTGCGGCAACGGTAATTGGACCAGAATGCCGTGAATTCCCGGATCGCTGTTCAATTCATCGATTTTCGCTAAAAGCTCTTGTTCAGTTAATGTATCCGGAAATTGATGAAGGTCCGATCGCATTCCCAGTGCTTCACACGTTTTTTTCTTGTTTTTCACATATGTAAGGGACGCAGAATCTTCCCCGACCAGCACTACGGCCAGCCCTGGGACAATTCCCTGTTGCGCTAATTTTTCTACGCGTGTTTTCACTTGCATTTTAATTTTCTGGCTTACCGCTTTTCCATCAATCAATTTTGCAGCCACGTAAATTCCTCCAATTAATTTGCTGTTTCGTCTGTGAATTTAGAAAGGACACCATTGACAAACCGGCTGGATTTATCGTCTCCAAATGTTTTGCATAGTTCAATCGCTTCGTTCATGACCACACGTGATGGGGCATCTTCCATATAGCCCAACTCAAAAATAGCCATACGCAGAATGGTCCGTTCAATTTTCGGCAAACGTTCGAGTGACCAATTTTCAAGATGGCCAACCAATTTTTCATCGATTTCCGCCATATTGGCGTGGGTGCCCTGTACCAACAAGCTATAGAAATTATCATTTTCTCCAGCCATTACATGATCCATGGCCTCATCAATCGTCAGTTCAGTACCTTCTAATTGAAATAAGGTCTGAAGCGCTTTTTCGCGTGCTTCGTGTCGTTTCATAATATATCCGATCTCCTTTTCACAGCTAATTATCCCCCATTATACAGGTATTCGGGCTGAACTTCCATGTTTGAAATGTTCGGTCAATAGCCCAGCACCGACTACTGGAGGGGTATTGCGCTGCCGGATTCAGTCTGGAGCGGCCAGCTAAAACAAAGAGAAGGCTGTCCTTGAAGCCATAACAGGACTCCAGGACAGCCTTGCTGATCATTCCGCTGCTTGTGCTTCGAAATTGACGCCGGTAATATGGACATTCACTTCTTGTGTTTGAAGAGACGTCATATTTTCAAGCGTCTGCCGAACCTGCTCCTGAATTTTTAGAGCGGTTTTCGGTATGGAAACACCATAGTTGATGACACAATAAACATCAATGGCAAGACCTTCCTCTGATAGGTCTGTCTTGATGCCTTTGCCATGCACTTTTTTCCCCAAGCGTTCAACAACCCCGGAAGCGAAGTTGCCGCGCATACTGGCGACCCCTTCAATATCCGTTGCTGCAATGCTGGCGATGATTTCCAAAACTTCCGGAGCCACTTCGATGTTGCCGAGGTCTTGTGCTCCGTGCGATTTCATTCGTACATAAGGTGCTGTTTTTTCAGCCATTTGAAAACTTCCTCCTTAAGATCCCAGCACGTCATATTTCTCCAGGAATTTCGTATTGAAATCTCCTGATTTGAATACTTCGTGATCCATTAATTTCAAATGGAATGGAATCGTCGTAAACACGCCTTCAATTACAAATTCGTCCAATGCGCGCTTCATCTTCGCTACCGCTTCTTCACGTGTATCAGCGAAAGTAATCAGCTTGGCAACCATCGAATCATAATAAGGCGGAATCGTATAGCCTGAATACATGGCTGAATCAATTCTGACACCTAAACCGCCCGGAGGCAAGTACATATCGATTTTGCCCGCTGAAGGCATAAAGTTTTTAGCTGGATTTTCCGCATTGATGCGGCATTCGATCGACCAGCCTTTAAACCTAACATCCTCTTGTTTATAAGCGAGTGTTTCGCCTGATGCCACACGCAATTGCTGCTGGATCAAGTCGATTCCAGTAATCATTTCCGTTACCGGATGCTCTACTTGAATGCGCGTGTTCATTTCCATGAAATAGAACTTCTGGTTAACCGCATCAAAAATGAACTCCACTGTGCCCGCTCCGCGGTAATTGACAGCCAAAGCCGCTTTTACAGCTGCATCGCCCATCTCTTCACGCAATTCAGGAGACAAAGCCGGTGATGGCGCTTCTTCGACCAATTTTTGCATGCGGCGCTGGATTGAACAATCGCGCTCGCCTAAATGAATCGCATTGCCATGGGAATCAGCAAGCACTTGAATTTCAATATGGCGGAAATCTTCGATGAATTTCTCGATGTAAACTCCCGGATTGCCGAAAGCCGCTGCCGCTTCTTTCTGCGTCATATTCAAGCCGGTGATGAAATCCTCGCGTGTGCGTGCCACACGGATTCCTTTACCGCCGCCGCCTGCTGTCGCTTTGATGATGACCGGAAAACCGATTTCATCAGCGATGCGCAATCCGTCTTCTTCGCTGGCTACGATGCCAGTCGAACCTGGAACAACTGGAACTCCCGCTTTGCGCATCGTTTCACGTGCCACGTCTTTAGTACCCATACGGGAAATTGCATCCGCTGTCGGGCCGATGAACATGATGTCACAAGCTTCACAAAGTTCTGCAAAGCTCGCATTCTCTGCTAAAAAGCCATAACCCGGGTGAATCCCGTCGCAATTAGTCAGTTTCGCAACCGACATGATATTGGAAAAGTCCAGATAGCTATCTTTCGATAATTTTGGACCGATGCAATACGCTTCGTCTGCCAGTTCAACATGAAGCGCCTCTTTATCGGCTTCAGAATATACAGCAACCGTTTTGATATCCATTTCCTTGCAGGCACGGATGATCCGTACCGCGATTTCTCCACGGTTTGCAATCAATACTTTTTTCATCGTCTTCATCGCCATCTCCCCTTTCCTCAGTTTGCTTTCACGAGGAATAAAGGCTGGCCGTATTCTACAAGCTGGCCGTCTTTTACAAGAATTTCAGCAATTTCCCCATCTACTTCAGCTTCGATTTCATTGAATAATTTCATTGCTTCGACGATGCAGACTACTTGGTCTGCTGTCACTTTAGTTCCCACTTGGACATAAGCATCTTCGTCCGGTGATGGAGATTCGTAGAACGTACCGACCATTGGAGAAAGGATTTTGTGGTACTCCGACTCGTTGTCCGCTGGAATTTCCGGTGCTTCTTCTGATACCAGCTCTTCAGCTTTCGGCTCTTTTGCCGGTGCTGGAGCACTTGGTGCTTCTACTGCTTTTGGTGCTGGGGATGTTTGGATGGATGAGCTGGCGCTTGGCTGAACTTTGCCTGAACCGCTCTTTTTCATCTTAACTTTAACGCCCTCAAATTCATAAGAGAACTCTTCAATAGATGATCCATCAACCAATTTGATAATTTCGCGAATTTCTTGAATTTTCATATTCGTCCGACTCCCCTAATTATGTATTTATTCAACTACTCTTCTATTTTAGACTTTTTCAGTCTATTTTGAAACACTTAATCTGACTTTTTAAAAAAAGACCTCTTTGTTAGAGGTCTTTTCATCATTATTGAGCTCTTGAAACGTATGAAGAATCTGTTGTATTGATGATCAAATGGTCGCCTTCATTAATGAAGAATGGCACTTGAACAGTCAATCCCGTTGTAAGTTTTGCTGGTTTTGATCCGCCGCTGGCTGTGTCGCCTTTGATGCCCGGATCAGTTTCAGCCACTTCCAGAACTACCGTGTTCGGCAACTCAACGCCAAGCACTTCTCCTTGGAATTGGATCACTTGGACTTCCATGTTCTCTTGAAGAAACTTCAATTCGTATTCAATGTTCTTTTCAGGCAACTCAATCTGTTCGTAGGTTTCTGTATCCATAAAGGCATGCATATCGCCATTGGCATACAAATACTGCATTTTGTTGTTGTCAATCTGTGCTTTTGCGACTTTTTCACCGGCACGGAAAGTTTTTTCAGTGACACTTCCTGTACGCAAGTTGCGAAGTTTCGACCGCACGAATGCAGCGCCTTTGCCTGGTTTTACGTGTTGGAATTCCATAACGCGCCAAATTCCGCCATCCACTTCAATTGTGACACCTGTTTTAAAATCGTTTACTGAAATCATAATAGTTCCTCCGTTTGTTATAAAATGCGAAGCTCTTTTGTGGAGTTAGTCAATCGTTCATTTCCTGACTCGGTTACCAGTATATCATCTTCAATGCGAACTCCGCCAACTCCTGGCAGATAAATCCCCGGTTCCACCGTCACAGCCATGCCCGGTTCGAGCACCGTTTCCGATCTGAATGACAACCCTGGGCCTTCATGGACTTCCAAACCGATGCCATGGCCAGTAGAATGGCCGAATGCTTCACCGTAGCCTTTGGACTTGATGTAATCGCGTGCAATGGCATCCGCTTCGATGCCGCTCATGCCTGGTCCAATTTTCTCTACGCCCAGTTCCTGCGCCTTCAATACAATATCATAAATTTCCTTCATCTGTGCAGAAGGTTCTCCGACTGCGACCGTACGGGTAATATCTGAGATATAGCCGTTGTAGAGTGCACCATAATCAAGCGTGATCATGTCTCCTTTTTCAATGACTTTATCCGTTGCCACACCGTGCGGAAGCGCTGAGCGCAGCCCTGAAGCCACAATGGTGTCAAAGCTCGACGAAGTCGCACCCTGTTTGCGCATGAAGAATTCCAGCTCATTGGATACTTCAAGTTCCGTCAATCCCGGACGGATAAATCCACAAATGTGTTCGAATGCATCATCTGCAATTTTGGCCGCTGCTTTCAGAATAGCTACTTCATCCGGTGTCTTGATCATTCGGATCTTTTCAATCAAGTTGCTGACAGGTTCCAGGTCGGCGTCGATTTTTGACTTGTATTGCACAACTGTCGAATAAGTCATATAGTCCTGTTCAAAAGCAAGCGTACGGATGCCCAGAGATTTCACGGACTTGACCGTTTCATCCATCAGGTTTTTTTCAGCCTGGATTACATCAAATTCTTTGACTTGTTCTCCGGCTTGTTCTGTATAACGGAAATCCGTGATGAAAACCGCTTGTTCCGCAGTTACAATCGCCAGCCCTGCAGTACCCGTAAATTCGGTGATGTAACGCAAGTTGAAAGGACTGGTGACGAGCAGCGCCTCCACATCCCGTTGTTTCATTTCAGCACGTAATTTTTGAAGTTTCAATGTGTTCATCCTCTCTCCTGTTTTAAGATCAATGCATGCAATGCTAATTTGTAGACATCTTGGCCGAATCCCACAATTTGCCCGATCGTGACCGGCGCAATGTAGGAATGATGGCGAAATTCCTCGCGTTTGTGGACATTCGATATATGTACTTCGATTACTGGCACTTGAATCGCAGCAATGGCGTCACGAATAGCGATGCTTGTATGGGTATATGCTCCAGCATTCAAGACAATGCCGGATAGGCCATCATCGCCCGCTCCGTGAATCCAGTCGATCAATTCCCCTTCATGATTCGACTGGCGGCAAATCAATTCAATATGATGGTGATAAGAAAACTCCACCAGTTCCTGTTCCAATTCCTCCAGCGTAAACGTTCCATACGCTTCTTTCTCCCGCTTGCCCAAGCGATTTAAATTAGGGCCGTTCAAGATCAGCACACGCATTCAGCTTTCCCCTTCCCCTGACACATTCTTCATTATTTTAACATATCGGAACAATCGAGCAACTTTTTAACAGAAAAGCGGAAGCGACCGTGTAGATTCGACGGGCATAAGACAGATCGGCGAAGCGGCGCTCTTTGCCGCACAGCCGGAATGGCTTATGACCCTAGAATCTGGGCGCTGCAGCTGGACAATAGAAAAGCGGAAGCAGTCAAAAATTCAAGCACCATCCAGAAACAAACCATAAAAAAGCGCGATGGCTATTCGGCCATCGCGCTGGTCATTTTACAATCCGCATTTCAGCTGAGCGTTGCAGTTGGTGCATGTGTTGCAGCCGCCCATTTCTTCGACTGTCCCTTTTCGGCAAACCGGGCATGTATCGCCTACTTCTGAACCGATGGTGACATTGGTTGAACGGAGATCCTGAATTGTGTCGATCAAGACGATCGGACGTTTGCCAGTCTCTTCCGGCTGTTGCTCTTCTTCAAATGTGTTTTCTTCGGCCTTCAGCGTCAAGACTTGTGAATCACGGCTGCCATCGACATAAACCGTTCCGCCTTTAGCGCCACCTTTGTAGAGACGCTCATAGACGCCTTCCACCTGTTTGACTGTATAACCTTTTGGAGCGTTGACAGTTTTCGAAATGGATGAGTCGATCCAGCGCTGGATGATGCACTGAACATCCGCATGTGCTTCAGGCGCCAAGTCCATCGATGTCACAAAGGCCTTCGGCAGGTTTTCTTCATCAGCCTCAGGGTTGTTTTTCAGGTATTCACTGACGATGTCTGCTTTCACCTCGATAAATTTGCCAAGGCGTCCACTGCGGTAGTATGTGAATGAATAATAAGGTTCAAGTCCGGTTGATACGCCAACCATCGTCCCAGTGGATCCTGTTGGAGCTACCGTCAACAGATGCGAGTTGCGGATACCTTTTTCAAGTACTGCTTCGCGAACATGTTCCGGCATTCCCTGCATAAATCCTGTTTCTGTGAAAGCTTTGCGGAGTGCTGCCGTCTCTTCATCAGTTTTGCCGATGAGGAACGGGAAGCTGCCGCGTTCTGCTGCTAAGTCTGTCGAAATTTCATAAGCAGCCGTAGCAATCGTCTTGAAGATTTCATCTACAAGCTCGTTGCCTTCCGGAGAACCGTATTCTTTATCGCAATAGATCAATAAATCTGCAAGCCCCATGACTCCCAAGCCAACACGGCGTTCACCAAGTGCCTGAACCTGGTTTTCTTCCAGGAAGTAAGGAGTTGCATCGATGACGTTGTCCTGCATGCGGACACCGACACGAACCGTTTCTTTCAACGCTTCGAAATCGACCGTCTTCGTTTTCGGATCTGCAAACTGCGCCAAGTTGACGGCAGCCAGGTTACAAACAGAATAAGGCGCCAATGGCTGCTCGCCGCAAGGGTTGGTCGCTACGACTTTTTGCCCGTAAGCTGCTGCATTGGTTTTTTCATTGGCATTGTCAATGAAGAAAATACCCGGTTCTGCTGAATAGGTAGCACAAATATTAATCAGGTTCCACAGTTCGCGTGCTTTCATCGTGCGGTAAACACGGACGCCATGGCCCATGCGTTCCCATTCACGGACATCGCCGACTTCCTGCCATTTTTCATTGTAGACAGCCATCTCTTCTTTTGAATACGACTCTACTGCAGGGAAGCGCAGATCGAAGTCTGCATCATTTTCCACTGCTGTCATGAAATCGCTGGTCAATGTGACGGAAATATTGGCGCCTGTCAGGAATTCTTCGTTGTGGACTGAATAAGTTCCGCCATCACGCAGCTTGGTTTCAGCATCGCGCATGATTTTCTCATTGAATCCGCCCATTCCAGGAATCGCACGGTAATTCAGGATCCCTTGGTACATTGCATCTTCCTGCTCTGTCAAAGGTTTGAATTTCAATTTGTCGTGAGCCAATTTTTTGATGGTCTCATCTTCTGTGTTCTCAATCAAATAACGAAGGATGCGCGGGTTCTGCATTTTCGAAATGATGAATTCCGCAATATCCGGATGCCAGTCAGCCAGCATGATCATCTGTGCGCCTCGGCGTGAACCGCCCTGCTCAACAAGATGCGTCAATTTAGCGATATCATCCAGCCACGAAACAGAACCTGATGATTTGCCGTTGACACCGCGTGCCAAGGTGTTGCGCGGGCGAAGTGTCGAACCATTTGTTCCGACACCGCCGCCGCGGCTCATGATTTCCATCACTTGTTTGCGGTGATCGGAAATGCCTTCACGTGAATCTGCCACGAATGGCATTACGTAACAGTTGAAGTACGTTACGTCCGTATCAGCACCCGCTCCGTATAGGACACGTCCAGCCGGAATGAATTTCAATCCAACCAATTGCTGATAGAATTTTTCAAACCATTCCTGGCGCTTTTCAGCTGTTTCTTCTACAGAGGCAAGCCCCGTTGCATTGCGTTTGGCGATCTGCTCGTAAAACACTTCAAGCGGTTTTTCAATCACGTCGATCGGGCGATTGACGATGCCTACCTGCTGCTCTTCCGGTTTGTCGATTGCACTTCTGTAATCTTCTTCGATCCAAACCTGTGCTTTATTGGCCTGGTGATCGATGGAAACGATGTAGCCAAGGCCGCGCGCCGGGAATTTCGGATCTTCTTTGACAGTCAATACAACAAAATCGCCTGCCTTGAGTGTTTTCTTCTCCGTGTCCTTAAAGGAATAACGGTCGATCATCACGAGGCGCGATACACCTTTATGCGTCAGTTTCATGTCAGGAGTAATTGCATGTACCTGGGGAAACGATTCGATATCTTTGTTTAAAGCTCTTGCATTCAACGAATATTGGGATTGTGTGGCGGAAACCATTTGACAATTCCTCCTTTGTGTTATATGGAGTTAGATACTATATATAGTATTAATTCAATTCCCATCATACTATATGTTGAAACTTCTTTTCAATAACAATTTTATGATGGAAATGATTGAAGCAATGAAAAGCTTTATTTACCAACGTTTCCAGCTTTGGAAATCTACAAAATGAGCCTAAAGACTCTCACGCGCGAAAATTCCATTCCGAATTTCCATATTTTATTTTTTCCAAAGCCTTGACATCCGCCAATTGTTGTACGGTCAAATTATAGGATTCCAGACTGATCGACAAGGCCTGTTCGAAACCGGCTTTAAACGCACGGATACACTCATCCGGCGTCACGGGTTTTTCACGGAGCGAATTGATCGATACTGCTTTTTCCGGAATTTTGCTGCGCATGCGCTCTTTGGCAGCTTCACTGGAAAACTTGAAAACCGACAATAGCTTCTCGGCATCCAGATCTATCAGTATAGCACCATGTTGCAGGATGACGCCTTTTTGGCGCGTTTGGGCACTGCCCGCTACTTTCTTTCCTTCTACGACCATTTCATACCAGCTCGGTGCATCGAAACAAACCGCTGATTTCGGTTTTTTCAAATCGGCCCGTTTTTCTTCTGTATCCGGCACCGAGAAATAGGCGTCCAACCCCAAATTTTTAAACCCTTCCAACAACCCTTCGCTCAATACGCGATAAGCTTCTGTTACGGTTTCGGGCATCTCCGGGTAATCTTCACTGACGATGATGCTATATGTAAGTTCATGCTCATGGAGAACACCTCTGCCTCCTGTAGGCCGACGGACAAATCCAAGGCCAAGCCGGTCGACGGCTTCCATATCAATTTCTTTTTCTACGTTCTGAAAATAACCGATCGATAAGGCAGCAGGCTGCCAGCTGTAAAAACGGATGACGGGCGGAATAAGCCCTTCACTATGCCATGCCAGCAAGGCTTCATCAAGCGCCATGTTGAACGCTGGACTGCCGGCACCGGAATTTATAAAAATCCATTTTGGATATTTCACAAGATCGCCTCCTATTTCCGATAATTAGTGTAACATTGGCATTGAATATCCGTCATCTCTTCTCTTATAATAAAGGAAGATGAGAAAGGGGCAAGAACATTGGAATTTCTGTACATCACGATCGCCATCGTATTGGCAATCATCATTTACGCGGTCATTTCTTATTTCCGCATCAAAAAAGCTGTCACTAACCTGACACAGGAGCAATTTATCGAAGGCTACCGCAGAGCACAATTGATTGATGTGCGCGAACCGAAAGATTTTGCTGCTGGCCATATTCTGGGAGCGCGCAATATTCCGCAAACGCAATTGCGCCAACGCTATAAGGAAATCCGTTCAGACAAGCCGGTTTACCTGTATGACCAAAACGGAGCACGCAGTGGACGGGTAGCTATTTTCCTTAAGAAAAAAGGCTACAATCAATTGTTCCAGCTTCAAGGCGGTTTCAAGCAATGGACCGGAAAAATCAAATCCAAATCCTAGGCTTCAAAAACCCTTTCTTAACCGGAAGGGTTTTCTCTATTTGCTAGGCTAATAAAAAAGTAGACAAGACGCTCTCCATCTTACCCCTCACTGAAATAATGCGGATAGCGGCTTCTTGAAGCGCACACAAAACGATTTACAGGCTTCCCGGTAGTATCTCGTCGACAAACATAACTTCCCCAATAAAGCGACGATGTTGAGACAGTTCCATTAGAAAAGCGTGGAAGCCAAGTGGCTTCCACGCTTTTTATTCATTTCCCTGCAGCAACCGAACGATACAACTGGGAATTATCGTACTTTATTCAGCTTTATAATAACGGAGCACAGGCTGGCGCGCCGCTTTTGTTTCATCCAAACGGTTGATGACAGTGGTATGCGGTGCATTTTGGACGATTTCAGGATTTTCTTCTACTTCTTTCGCAATCTGGATCATCGCATCGACAAATGCATCCAAAGTTTCTTTGGATTCTGTTTCAGTAGGCTCGATCATCATGCCTTCTTCCACATTCAACGGGAAGTAGATTGTCGGTGGATGGTAGCCAAAATCAAGCAGGCGTTTCGCCATATCCAATGTACGGACACCCAGTTTCTTCTGGCGGCGGCCGCTTAAGACGAATTCATGCTTGCAGTGACGGTCATACGGCAAATCGAAATGAGGCTGCAGCCTGCGCATCATGTAATTGGCATTTAGTACAGCATATTCGGTAACTGCCTTTAGGCCATCTGGTCCCATAGAGCGGATATACGTGTAGGCACGTACGTTGATGCCGAAGTTGCCATAGAACGGTTTGACTCGGCCAATGGAATCCGGGCGGTCGTAATCGAACGTATAAGCATCATCTTTTTTCACCAGTACCGGTTTCGGCAAGTACGGCAACAGATCATTTTTAACGCCGACAGGGCCTGAACCAGGTCCACCACCGCCATGAGGTCCGGTGAAGGTCTTGTGCAAGTTCAGGTGAACCACATCAAAGCCCATATCTCCCGGGCGTGCTTTAGACATAACTGCGTTCAAGTTGGCGCCATCGTAATACAGCTTGCCGCCGACTTCATGAATGATCGCAGCCATTTCCAGAATCTGCTCTTCAAACAAGCCGAGCGTATTCGGGTTTGTCAGCATTAATGCTGCTGTGTCTTCTCCAACCACGCGTTTCAAATCTTCCAGGTCTACTAGTCCTTGGTCACTTGATTTGACGGTCACGGTCTCAAAACCGGCAACGGTTGCTGAAGCCGGGTTTGTGCCGTGCGCTGAATCGGGAACAATGACTTTCGTCCGTTTAAAGTCACCGCGCGCTTCGTGGTAGGCACGGATCATCATCAATCCGGTCCATTCACCATGTGCACCTGCAGCTGGCTGCAACGTCACTTCATCCATACCGGTAATTTCTTTCAAATGCTCCTGCAAGTCAAACATCAAAGCAAGAGCCCCTTGAACCGTTTTTTCATCCTGCAGCGGATGGATGTTCGCGAACCCTGGGAAACGTGCTACTGTTTCGTTGATTTTCGGATTGTATTTCATTGTGCACGAGCCGAGCGGATAGAAGCCTGAATCCACACCGTGGTTCCGGTTAGACAGCGCCGTGTAATGGCGCATGATATCCAGTTCGGAAACTTCCGGCAGTTCTGCCGCTTCTGTACGGATCAAGTCAGCCGGCAATAGTTCGCTCAAATCCACTTCTGGTACATCAAGTGTCGGAAGGCTATAGCCGACGCGGCCTTCTTTGGTCAATTCAAAAATTAGCGCTTGGTTGTCCTTATGCATGAGTAGCCCCCACTTCCTGCACTTTGGCAGCGATTTCCTGCACGAATGCATCGATTTCTTCCTTTGTCCGTTGTTCAGTAACAGCAACCAGCATATGGCCACTCAATTCGTTATAGCTCAATCCAAGGTCATAACCGCCGATCATGCCGTTTTCAAACAGACGATCGTTCAACTGTTTAACGGATTCTTTCGTTTTCACAACGATTTCATTAAAATGAGCGCCTTCAAATGCAATTTCAAGGCCTGCTTTTTTCAATTGCTGTTTCATATAATGGGTCTTCACGATATTTTGCTTGGCAATTTCTTGTGTACCGACTTTGCCGAGTGCTGTCATCGCTACAGATGCAGCCAATGCGTTCAATGCTTGGTTGGAACAGATATTCGATGTCGCTTTGTCGCGGCGGATATGCTGTTCGCGTGCCTGCAACGTCAAAACGAATCCACGACGGCCTTCTTCATCCGTCGTTTCACCGACTAAACGGCCAGGTACTTTACGCATCAATTTCTTCGTCACAGCGAAATAACCGCAATGAGGTCCACCGAAAGCTTCCGGAATGCCGAAAGGCTGTGCATCGCCCACTGTAATATCAGCGCCAAGCTGTCCTGGAGAAGTCAAAGCACCGAGTGCCAATGGGTTGGAAGAAACCGATAGCAATGCACCGGCCCCGTGGACAATCGGTTCGATCGCTTTAAGGTTTTCAACTTGTCCAAAGAAGTTCGGGTACTGAATCATCACCGTTGCTACGTTTTCATCGATCATTTCCGTCAAAGCGTCCATATCCGTGTGTCCGTCTTTCAATGGAATTTCAACAACCTCGATCGACTGGCCAAGTGCGTAGCTTCGGACAACAGCACGTGATTCCGGGTGGACTGCACGCGAAACCAGGATTTTTTTGCGTCTCGTGTGTCCAGCAGCAAGCATTCCAGCTTCAGCAAGCGCAGTTCCGCCGTCATACATGGATGAGTTGGCAATGTCCATACCTGTCAATTCACTGATCATGGTCTGGAATTCAAAAATCGCCTGCAATTCGCCTTGAGAAATTTCAGGCTGATAAGGAGTATAAGCCGTATAAAATTCAGAACGGGAAATTACATGATCCACAATAATCGGTTTGTAATGGTCGTATACACCAGCTCCTAAAAACGATGCATAGCGGTTGGTGTCGGCATTTTGAGCAGCAAGCTGTGCCAATTCCTTTGTCAATGAAGACTCGGATTTAGCAGGCTTAATGTTGTATTCGCCTTTGAAACGAACTTTTTCCGGGATATCGGAAAACAATTCATCGATTGATCCGATGCCGATTGTTTCCAGCATTTCTTTTTCGTCTTGAGATGTCATTGGTAAATAACGATGTTTCATAAGGTGCTGTCCCCTTTTCAAGTTAGATTAGTTGGATCGTTTATAAAATGGCGTTTCTACTGTTTTCGCTTTTAACCGTTTGTTGCGAATTTCAACTTCCAATTCAATTCCGAGTTCAGCAAACTCACTTGAAACCAAGGCAAGGCCGATATTTTTTTTCAAAGTCGGCGATTGTGTGCCGGTCGTCACTTCTCCGATTTTACGGTCTTCTGCATATACCGCATAGCCATGACGCGGAATGCCTTTATCGATCATTTCAATGCCGACTGATTTGCGTGGAACACCTGCTTCTTTCTGTGCGGCTAATGCCTGTTTGCCGATAAAGTCCTGCTCTTTTTTCAATTTCACGACAAAATTGATGCCAGCTTCAAGTGGCGTTATGTCTTTCGACAATTCCTGGCCATATAAAGCAAGACCAGCCTCAAAGCGCAATGTATCACGCGCACCAAGACCTACTGGCACAACGCCATCCGATTTTCCTTCTGAAAGGATCTTGTCCCATAGAACAGTCAACGCTTCAGGAGCAGCATAAATCTCAAAACCATTTTCACCGGTATAACCAGTACGCGATAAAATCACCGTCTGACCAGCAACATCGACATCCTGTTTGAAACGGAAGGGCTTGATCGATGACAGGTCTTCATCTGTCAGCCGCTGAAGCACCACTTCTGCAAGAGGCCCCTGCAATGCCAAAAGACCGTACCGATCAGATGCGTTGTCTAATGTAACGTCGCCTTTTTTCGCCTGTTCCATCCATTCGAAATCTTTTTCGATATTAGATGCGTTGACGACCAAAAGATATTGTTGATCCGCCAATTTATAAACCAATAGATCGTCTACTGTACCGCCATCTTCATAGCACATCGCTGTATATTGTGCCTGGCCATCCTGGATTTTGGACACATCATTGGTAACCAGATGCTGGAGGTACGTTAAGCTATCAGGCCCGGTAACGAAGATTTCCCCCATATGGGATACATCAAAAAGTCCTGCTTTGGTTCTGACAGCTTCATGTTCTTCCTTGATGCTTGAAAATTGCACAGGCAGTTCCCAACCGCCAAAATCAATCGTTTTTCCACCATATTCCGAATACGTTTCAAATAAGGGTGTACGTTTTAACTGTGCCAATGATTTTCCTCCTCATTCTTCAACTTCCTTCGGCCGGCCAAACCTGACTGCAGACACGAAAAAAGGACAGAGATTTCCCTTTAAAGGGAAATCTCTGTCCTGGAACCTGAAAGTTTACCGTAATGGCTTTCCTCGTTGGTAGCTGACATGCAGCATTCTCCAGAGATGCGTCCTGTATGAGTCTTTTTGCCTGAGAGATTCATAACTTCTGTTATTTGCTCCTTCGGCGACGCCTTGGCGTTCTCTCCCCATACATTCATCCGCCCAAATCAATATTGATTGGTCCAATCCGTTATACAGAATAGTATAACTTTGAGTCAATCCTAACATTGATCCAAGGAAAGCGCAATCTTTTTTCCTTAAAAGGACTAAAGGCGAATGATTTGATTAATTAAAATCAAATCATTCGCCTTTTAGTCGATTTACTTGAAATGCAGCGTATTGTGTAATTTGCCGCAACGTCCGGAATTCGGTCCGGATAGTGATATGCGCAGTTTGTTTATACGCTTTGTAGCGAGATTTATGCAACGCTTCAATTTCCTCTCGCGTCGACTGGCGGACAATCGGCCTGTTTGGATCTCTATGGATCCGCCGCCAGATTTCCCGGAACGGCGCATCCAAAAACAGCACGAGCCCGGTATTTCTCATGATTTTCTGGTTTTCTTTTCGCATGGTCACGCCGCCGCCGGTGGAGATGATGCAATGATCCTGTTTAAAATTTCGCAAAAACTGCGTTTCCAATTGCCGGAAATATTCTTCGCCATGCTGCTCGAAAATCTCCGGAATCGTTTTCCCTACCTGCCGGACAATCTCTTTGTCCATGTCGTAGAAGGGCAGTTTCAGCAAAAAGCTTAGCCTTCTGCCGACTGCGCTTTTCCCGCAGCCCATGAATCCAATCAAATAAATTCTGTTCATCCTACCCACCCGATACTTACCTCTACTCAGGTATTTTATTTTGCTCTATTTCTATTAGTAGTTGTATCGTAGCATGTCTATGCATATTTTCCAAACCATCGTATGTTTTATATTGGACGGAATAAAGGACGAGCGTGTGGGATAACAGAACCAGAGCGGACATGAAAAAGACGATGGCAATCGGATAGATAGCACCTTTTTCATCCTTAAGGACGCGTAAAAACATACTCTGCCTCTTCCAAGGTGCCGGTGGAAAACTCTGCTTTGACCTTCAACTTGTCACCATTTAAAGAAAAGCTGCAATGGCGGATGCGCGTCAACATAACTTCATGGCCTTTTCTGTCTTTCTGTTTACGGATCATGTCCGTGTACATTTCAATATCATACTCCTCTCCCATCTGGATGATACGGACCCCGTTTCCTTCGTTGATGATTTCAAGCGAGTCGCTGCTGTTCAAATAACCCTGCAAATCGCTTGTGAACAATTGCCATTCGAGCCGGTGCGGATCCAAATCTCCTGTAAAACTGACAGCAAATCCATAAAACAGGACAATCAGCGGCAGCATCGTCATCAACACTAATAAGTCGAAAAGTGATGTCAGAAATGAAAACCCTCTTTCATCCAGCCGCTTTACTCGCTGCATAGCCGCTCCTGCTGACCTCTAAAATCCGCGTAATCGACACACAGGCTGTCTGCCATCTCCCAGCTGTAGACGATGCCGTTTACGCTGCGGCGGCCACGCAATGCCCCAGTCGAATGTATTTCCCTCGCTGCTTCATGGAGGGTTTCAAAAGCACTGACGCGTTCTTTTTTCACCTGCAGGCTTTGTTGGACACTGAGCATGGCCGGCAGCAGGCTGCCAAAAATGATAAACACCATGAACAGGCTTACCATGGTTTCAGCCCAGGACATTCCTCGTTCATTCAGAAAACACCACTCTCCCTCCTCCAAGATGGACAACCATTGTCTTTTCTCCGCTGCTTGTGCCAAAACGGAACGTTCCCGACTGGACCACTGACCCACTGGCATTGAATTTGATTTCCGTGAGATTGCTGGTCTTTTTCAAAGTGACGGAATCCGGAATTTTCCTGGTCTGGCCGGGTATGTGGGTGTCCATATAGATGTCATAAGATCTTTTGGTTTCCCGGAACGCGATTTTCACCACCTGCTTCAAGTCCAAACTCTGGCTTTGCGCATAATAAACATCCTGCTGCAGGATTTCAAAAAAACGCTGTTCTTCTTTCTTGACCGACATCGCCTGATAGCCAGGAATCGTTATGGCAATGATCGCCATCAACACCATCAAGACAAGCAACATTTCCAACAAGGTAAAGCCCTTCTCCTTTATGACGATTTAGTAGAGGTCACCACTCCGTCAACCGAAATATTCACGGCATCGCCATTCGGACACTCCGTCTCCCCAGTTTTCAGATAACCTTCCGTTACAAGATTCGCCAGTGTCGGAACCGCCTTCATGTCCATACGATAGGATTCCACTTGCCCTTGGACCATCTGGACATAAGCTTTACAGCCTTTTTCATCTACAGCAGAAGATTGTTTTGTGACATTTGGAATGGCTATAGCAATCAAGACTGTAATAATTAGCATAACAATGAGCATTTCAATTAACGTAAACCCTCTTTGATTTTTCAATAAGCGCATATTTTTCCTCCTTAAATGGTATGGACCAGGTTATACATCGGCATTAGGATGGCCAAGTAAGCACCCACAATGCAGATGGCGATCATGATAAAAAAACTCGGTTGGATAATGCGCAATATTCGCTGCGTCTGCTGTTCGATCTGTTCCATCAGCACTTCGCTATAGAGAAGCAATTCTTTCCCCAGATAGCCGGTCAATTCACCATGCTGCACAAATGCCGGCATGTCTTTGGAAACAAATGGAAAATGTTCCAGAGATGTTGAAAACGTCTGCCCCAGCATCAGCTCTTCATGGGACAGCCGTGTCATGAACTGGATGATTTTATGGTAATTCTGGCGTTGCAGAAGTTCGAGTGATTCCTGCATGGAAATTCCGCTATGCAACAATGTTCCAAGTTCACGAGCCAAAAGATGCGACCAATACAGTTTCATGAAGCTGCCGATCACGGGCACCGCCAGCAACCATTCGATTTGCCGCTCAATGGGCTGTCTTTTCAGCAATTGCCTGAAAACATAAACCGACAGAGCCGCCAGCGCAAAGATGGTAATAAAAAAATCTGGGAGGCTAAGCAAATAGGCCGGTACTCCGGATCCTTCTTCTCCTGATTGAAGCGAATCCATCATTTCTGTCAGATTCGGCACATAACTGGTGCGGAAAAACAAAAACAATACTGAAGTGAAAATCAACAGGGATACCGGGTAAATCAAAATATTCTTCAGCTTTTTCTGCACTTGTTCCGTCCTTGCAAAACTTTTGGCGATGCTGTCGATCGACTCAGCCAAGCGGCCGTGGTATTCCGCGATTTCAATCGGAAACAGCACATGGTCTTTAAAGCCTAGAAATTTTAGGATTTCAGCGGCATTTCCGCCTCCTTTTAAAATGCCGGTTATGCCTGCCAGTGTTTCCTCCAGCTTCGGCGTATGCATCGGCAGCAATAAGCTCAAAGCTGTCGGCAGCAGGTACCCTTCTTTCATGAGAACAGCCAGACGCGTCAAAAACTGTTCCCGATCACGTAGGCGGATTTTATCTGAGCGCAAAGGAAGCTTGAATTGCACCGATTTTCACCCCTTCCCTGATCTGGCCGTCAAATGTCAGTGAGTCTGGCAATGTGTAGTGTTTTTTCTGGCGGGCTGATGCTAATGCCTCTTCCAGCCTGGCGCCTTCTAAAATCTCATAGAGAGCACGATGGCACGATTCCGATTGGCCGGTATCCGAATACACCGGAATGATTTTTTGTGCCGAAACGGCGATCAGAGTTTGTGACATGTCTTCAAATGACACCCCTAAATCATGCAAACGGTGCAGGCAGCCGACCGAATGCCTGGCGTGAATGGTCGAAAAGACCAGATGGCCCGTCAAAGCAGCGCGCACGGCTATCTGCGCTGTCTCTGCATCACGTATCTCTCCGATCATGATGATGTCAGGATCGTGCCGCAAAATGGCCTTCAGCCCTGCAGCGTAGCTTAGGCCGGCTTTTTCATTGACTTGGATCTGCAGAATTGCCTGGTTTTTCCGTTCAACGGGATCTTCCAGCGTGATGATGTTTCGGTTCAATTTATCGGCGCAATGTTTCAGCAACGAATAAAGTGTGGTCGATTTGCCGCAGCCCGTTGGCCCGGTCAGTAAAATAAGTCCTTGTGAAGCTTCGGACAATTTTTCGAGTATGCGGGCAGAGTCACGGAAAGCCGCCAATTGTTCGAGGGATTGAGCAGCATCGTCCGGCATGATCCGAATGACAATGCTCTCTTTCGTCAAAACGGAAGGCAAAGTTGAAATGCGAAAGTAATAGGAAAGTTCGTCGATGGGAAGCTGGAATGAACCGGTTTGGGGTTTTCTTCTTTCACTCATATCTAAAAGGGATAGGTATTTGAAATAAGCGATCATGCGATCACCCAGATCAAAGGGGAGTTGTGTCACTTGCCGCAGGCTTTGGAACGAACGGTAAGTGACGGAATAGCAGGTTGGTTCGGGTTTGATGTGGATGTCCGTGGTCTTGTTTTTTGCCGCATCTTGCAGAAGATCAACGCAGCGGCGTTCAATAATCGATTGCATATCCACCTCCTGTTTCGGTTTAAACAAAGGCTGCCTCTCTGTTCCCACATAGTATAACCAGCTGGTTTTCAGAAAGGAATAGTTTTGGCCAAAATAAAATTTTGACCCCGGGATTCACGCCAAATCCGAGATTTGAAGCAGTCAGCCACGGCTTCTGAAATCGGATCCACAAATTTTTGTGAGAATCCTGACAATGATGAAAACAGCCGTACACGTGTTTGTCACAAAGAAAGACCAACTCGCTGTTTACACATTCACTGCCTATCCTATATAATGAATGAGAGATTATTGTGTTGTGGCAAAGGAGGGATTACCCATGAATAATATGTTCAAGTTAATGGGATGGTGGACTGGTATATTTGCAGTTCTCTTTTATGTAGGCGATATGGTTGAAGTATCTTTATTAATGGTCGCTAACACCGGATTTTTTGTTCTTCTTGGATTCTTAAATATTTCTGAACGCATGTATTTGTATATTTTTGGCGCCTATTTGACAGTATTTTTCGTAGGCTTCACTTATTACTCTACGTTCATCCACGTTCCTGGTGCTGGGCACTAATCAATACGAATTCAATGATAAAAGGTGCATCGGAGAAATCCGATGCACCTTTTATTTTTTAATTACATGCCTTACAATCCACGAAGAAACGGATTGCTCTTCATTTCCTGTTCGGGCGTCGTTTCCGGGCCGTGACCTGGATATAGAATCATATGCTCGGGAAGTGTCAGCAACGAGTCCTGGATGGACTGCAGCAGTTTTTTCTCAGAGCCGTCGATAAGATCTGTCCGTCCGATGCTTCCGCGGAAAAGTGTATCTCCAACTATGGCAAAGCCTTCTTTTCCAAAAGAGAAACTGACGCTTCCCGGGGAATGTCCAGGCGTATGGAAGATGTCCATCTGGAATGAGCCGATTTGCAGGTGTTTTTCATCAGTCAATAATACATCCGCGTCTTTGATACGGTAATCCGGCAACGCTCCGTATTTTCCAGATCCGTTCAAATTCGGCCGGCTTAGCCATTCCTTTTCCAGATGGTGGAGGTAGACCGGAATCGAATAATGTTCCCGTATATCATCCACTGCCCCGATATGGTCAAAATGGGCATGCGTAAGCAAAATGGCGATCGGTTTTAAGTTTTTCTTTTTAACCAGCGCCTGAATCTTTGCGCTTTCTTCTCCCGGATCGAAAATCAGGCATTCTTTCTGATCATCCGAGATGATGTAACAGTTGGTCTGGACAGGTCCCAGCTCCATTTGGTCGATTTTCAGCATTTTCTTCACCTCTGCCCGATTATACCATGATGCACCGGAAGGACTGTCAACATACTGACACTTTTTGTCCTCGACAAAACAGCGGAATATCTTTACAATATAAAGAGAACAAAGCGGCACTGGCTGTTTAAGTTGAAGGGAGTGTCATCGATGAGTTGGATGTTACTAGTTATTTTTGGCCTTATTGCAATTCTTGCAGCTGTCGGCACATTACAAACGCTTAAAAACAAAGAAATCCTCGGTTTTCTTTTTAACTTTGGGACGTTAGTAATTTTTGGCGGCTTCACTATTGCAACACTTATCACGCAAGGTTATCCACCAGCACTTCATTAATCAAGAAAAAGCCGATGCCGTCAAACGCTCGGCTTTTTTCATTCAAAAAAAAAGAGGGCGCAAAGCGCTCTCTCTTTTTATTGTTCCAGTTCGACGTCTGGAATCGTGGTCAACTGCCCGTCTTCTTCATCGTAGAAACGCAGCAAGTCGCCATTGATGATCGACTCGGAATACTCGATTTCGGTAAACGCCCGCTCAATATACGGTGCACACAGTTCCTGTTCAGCCGGTTCACCGGTTTCTTTGTCATAGCAGACATTTCCTGCGTAAACGACTTCATCTGTCACAAAGCGTCCATCGCGGAAGATGACAAATTCTTCATGCTCCTCAGAGAACAAGTCGCCGCCAAACTGAATATCTTTCGACGTGTCCATGCCCATCAAATTCATGATTGTCGGCCGCATGTCGATCTGGCCGCCGACTTCATCGTCAACATAGCCTTCCCCATATCCGGGAATGTGGACAAAGAAAGGTACTTTCTGCAATTCAGCAGATGTGAAATCCGTCACTTCTTCTCCCAAGTATTGGGTCATGGCTTCGTTATGGTTCTCGGAAATTCCGTAATGATCCCCATACATGACGATAATCGAATTTTCGTATAGGCCTTTTTCCTTCAACTCTTCAAACAGGACTTTGATTGACTCATCCAAATAACGCGATGTTTGGAAATAACGGTTCAAGGTTCCTGAATTGGAATCGTATTCATCGATCAATTTATCTTCTTCATCCAATGTAAACGGATGGTGGTTCGTCAATGTCAGCAAACGGCTGTAGAAAGGCTGTTGCATTTCAGTCATGTGTTCGACCGATTGTTCATGGAACGGAATATCTTTCATTCCCCAGTTGACCGCTTCACCTTCGCCAATTTCAAAGCTTTCGATATCATAAAATTTATCGATATTCATCGATTCGTACATAATATCACGATTCCAGAAGCTCTTCGTATTGGCATGCTGTACATTTGTTGAATAACCATTTTCACCGAGGCTTTCAGCCATGGAATTGAAGGTATTCCCGCTGTGCGTAAAGAAAACCGCACCGCCACTCAATGGATAAAGGGAGTTTTCAAGCAAGAACTCCGAATCCGAAGTTTTCCCCAATCCCGTCTGGTGGTAGAAATTCTCGAAATAAATCGTATCTTCATCTTCTGTCAGCGAATTCAAAAATGGCGTGATGGTCTGTCCATTCATTTCACTGTTGATGGTGAAGCTCTGCAGTGATTCCAATGTCACAACAATCAAGTTGCGCCCTTCGGCAATGCCTTTCATATCTTCTGAAGGATCGATTTGGTTGGCACGAACATAGTTATTGGCTTCCACCAATTCAGAGCCGTCCGCTAAAGCACGTTGGGCCTGAGATTTGGATTGGATGTAAATATCGTATAGATGATAATTGTACATCCCCAGGTTTTTCACCAGCATCTCCCGGTCGAAGCTGCGCGTCAGCAATTGAGGACGTTCAGCTTCAGCCAGCCCCAAGTTAAAGAACAGGACCGCTAGCGCCAAGACATAATAGGCTTTGCGCTGGACCGATGTAGAAGCAGCTATACCCGTTTTAGTTGAAATGAATTTGATCGCCAGCAAAATGATGGCCAAGTCTGCAAAATACAAGAGGTCCGTCCAAAAAATACTGGCAGCCGCACTTGATCCCAAATCGCCGAAGTTTTCAGTCTGAAACAATACCGGCAAGGTGATGAAATCATTGAAAAACCGGTAAAAGGCGACATTTCCATAAAGGACGATCGATGTAATAGCTGCTACAGCAATCAAATAACGATTTTTGGCTTTTTCACTTTTAAAGAACAGTGATATCCCATAGATAAACAACAGCATGCTCAAAGGATTGATAAATAAGATGAATTCCTGTAAAACATTGTCAATGGTGATCGAAAAACTGGTCTTATAAACAATATATGTTTTTAGCCATGTTGCGACAATGGCTATTGCCAGTATTGAATGCTTAGGCCATTCTTTTTTCAACATTCCCGCACAGCCTCCTTATTCGGTTGACTAAAAGTAGTTGAGATTACATCATAATAATACAGTATAAGAGATTTTTAATAGCATATGAAGTAATCACCCTTATTCTAGACGAATGAACTACGAATAAGTTTCGTTAAACGAATTTATTTCTTGTCATATTCCGATCTCTTCTGGCGAAGAATAAGCATGGCCGATGCGAATTCTTTAGCCGAAATAAACTGCATGCGATACAGTTCCTTGACTTCATCTTCCATTAGTTCAAGATCCGCTTTATAGTCAGCTGTATAGATGATCGTGCCGTAGCGCTTCAGTAACTGCATAACATCATATAAGTTTTTCATTTGTCCACCGCCCCCGTATCAATCAAACCGCTTTCGGTGTATATTCCCTGTACAGGCATATCGTGAACTTCCACTGGTATCGCATCCGCTATCTGGCAGTCGAAGGCTAAAGAGCGAGTCGCCCCTTTGTAAAAGGCCAAAAAACGGTCATAATAGCCTCCCCCAAAGCCAATTCGATAACCTTCCTTCGAAAAGACGACACCCGGTACGATTAACAGATCAATTTCTTCCGGTTTTATGTACACAGTTGCTGAAACAATCGGCTCCTGCAGCTTCATGTAAACAACTTCGAGCTGATCCAAACTGTCGATGATCCGGAAATCCATTTCCCTCGTAGCCGGATGGCATTTCGGGGCCGCCACTTTTTTGCCTGCTGCCCAGCATTTTTCCATTAAATCGAGTGTGTCCACTTCTGGATATGCAGAAATGGTCATGCCGATGGTTTCCGCTGCTAAAAATGCAGGATCCTCCAATAACCGGCTGATTATCGCCTCAGACTTTCTTCTATATTCTTTTTCTGTCATTTGATTGAGCAAAGCGAGTACTTTTTTTCGCTGTGAAATTTTTTCCATATCAGCACCATCTCCTCTACAAAGAAAAAAGCCAAAACCTCTGCAGGTTTTGGCAATCAATGTTATTACTTTGTTTCACGGTGTACTGTCATTTTCTTTTCACGTGAGCAATATTTTTTCATTTCAAGACGCTCAGGGTTGTTGCGCTTATTTTTAACAGTGCTGTAGTTACGTTCGCTACATTCTGTACAAGCTAAAGTGATGTTAACACGCATCGGTATCCCTCCTAATTCTTTCAAAGATCATTTATAAATAAGCGTGATCTATACGACTTAATTATTATAGCATATTTCAAAGCAAAGTCTACTGTAAAATCCCACTAAATTGAAGCTTTTAAATAAAAAAACTGCCAGGAGCTTTTTACTCCCGGCAACTGTTCTTACTGCAGAGGCCATTTAAAAGAACGCTAAGCCTGCAGATAATGCTTTCTCTTATTTATTCAAATCGTAATGCTGTCCGCGGACCAGGTAAAACAGTTGTTCCGCAATATTGGTGGCATGGTCAGCCGACCGTTCCATATAGCGGCTGATAAACGCCAATTGGGTGATTTGGCTGAGCTTCTCGGGTTTTTCTCCGCCTTCACGCATCAGCCTGCGAATCACATCACCATACAATTCATCTACTTGATCGTCGAGTTCGGCAATTTCTTTTGCTTTGACGATGTCTTCTTCGACAAATGCATCAATGACCTGGCGCAGCATGGCCACAGCCAACTTCTGCATCTGCTGGATATGCCCGATTTGAGGCAGCAACTCCTGCTTGCCGATGCGGATGGTCTCTTTCGCAATATTGACTGCATAATCCCCAACACGCTCCATATCCGAAGCCACTTTAATCGTCACAATCAAGCGCCTTAAATCGGTGGCAACTGGAGATTGCTTGGCAATCAATAAAATAACCCGGTCGTTGATGAACTCTTCCATCTGATTGATGTCTTTATCGTCTTCGATCACTTCAAGCGCTGCATCGACGTCTTGCGTCACCAATGCGTCCATGGATTTGCTCAAGGCATTGACCGCCATCGTACTCAAAACAATCAATTCTTCCTGCGCAGTCTTTAATTCAACATCGAATTTTTCACGTACCGACAAAATTTCCGCCTCCTGTCATTAACCGAATCTTCCTGAAATGTAATCTTCCGTCCGTTTGTCCGAAGGATTCGAAAAGATCGTGTCTGTATGGTCATACTCGACCACTTCCCCATTGAGGAAAAATGCGGTTTTGTCTGAAATCCGCGCGGCCTGCTGCATATTATGCGTCACAATAATGATGCTATAGTCTTTTTTCAGCTCCTGGACCAATTCCTCCACTTTCAAGGTTGAAATTGGGTCGAGCGCAGAGGTTGGTTCGTCCATCAAGATAACGTCAGGTTCGATTGCCAAGGCGCGCGCGATGCAAATCCGCTGTTGCTGCCCACCGGAGATGCTATAAGCATTTTCATTCAGCCGATCTTTCACTTCATCCCATATGGCAGCGCCGCGCAAGCTTTTTTCGATGATTTCATCAAGAATCTTCTTATTCTTGATGCCATGGATGCGCGGTCCATAAGCGATATTGTCATAGATTGATTTCGGGAATGGGTTCGGCTTTTGGAAAACCATCCCCACCCGCGTACGAAGTTCTTCCACCCCATAGTCGTGATTGAAGATATTTCGTCCGCGGTAGAGAATTTCACCGGATGTCTTCACTGAAGGCACCAACTCCACCATGCGGTTCAAGGTTTTGATATAGGTTGACTTGCCGCAACCGGAGGGTCCGATGATGGCTGTCACTTCATTTTCCATAATTTCCAGATCAATATTTTTAAGGGCATGGTTGTTGCCATACCAAAGATTGAGTTGTTTCGTTTCATAGACAGCCTTTTTCGAAGGCTGGGTCATTGTGTTCTCCATTGGTGGTTTCTTTGTAACGATGGTGGTCATTTGCAGAACCCCTTCCACATAATTTGCCTTAATAGCGTTTATCGAATTTGTTGCGGATGATGACAGCAATGGAATTCATGAACAGCAAGACGGCCATCAATACGATGATCCCCGCTGCTGCCACTGTCTGGAATTCCTGCTGCGGACGGCTGGACCAATCATAAATCTGCATTGGCAGCGCGGTAAATGTATCCATGACACCTGCTGGCAAAAACTGAATGATGACTGGAATGCCGATGACAATCAAAGGAGCTGTCTCACCGATTGCCCGCGACAGCGCCAAAATGCTGCCAGTCAAAATGCCCGGGATTGCGGCGGGCAAGATGATTTTGACGATGGTCTGCCATTTTGTTGCACCCATGCCGTAAGAGGCATCACGCAATTCACCCGGCACAGAACGGATTGCTTCCTGCGACGCCACGACGATCACCGGCAAGATCAATAGGCTCATGGTAAAACCGGCAGCTAATACACTGTTTCCGAGTGCCAGTGCACGGACGAAAATGGTCAGTCCCAGCAAACCGAAAACCACGGACGGAACTCCCGCCAGATTGGAGATGTTCATGCGGATAAACGTAGTGATGCGGTTTTGTTTTGCGTATTCCTCCAAATAGATGGCTGAACCGACACCAAGAATGATGGAAGTCGGCGCCACCACCAACATCAGCCACAAGGATCCGACGAGAGCCGCTTTAATGCCGGCTTTTTCGGGGAAGCGGGAAGCGAAGTTGGTCAAAAATTCGATCGATAAGTGCCCCGCCCCTTGCGTCACAATCCGGTAAAGCAGAATCACCAATGCCAATAAGGCGATCAGCGTCGCTGCCAGAAAGATGTATTTGAAGATGCTGTTGGCAATCAATCGGCCATTCATCCGTTTGACGACGGTCTGTTGTTCAATGTATCTCATATCAGTATTCCTCCCTGAAACGTTTCGAGACGTAGCCGGCAAGGATGTTCATCACCATCGTAAAGACAAACAGCGTGAATCCTACAGCGTAAATGGAATAGTAAATGGTCGTTCCGTATCCAGCGTCTCCTTTGGAAACCTGAACGATATAGGCGGTCATCGTTTGGATCGACCCGGTAAAATCCCCATCAAGCCTTGGGGTGGAACCTGCCGCAAGTGAAACGATCATGGTCTCACCGATTGCCCGGGATACCGCAAGAACCACCGATGCAATAATTCCTGAAAGCGCAGCTGGCACTGTGATTTTCCAGGCTACTTCAAATTTAGTCGAGCCCATCGCCAATGCCCCTTCACGGATGCTTTTCGGTACAGAAGACATGGCGTCTTCCGACAAGGACGCAATCATTGGGATGATCATGATGCCGACAACGATCCCCGGTGAAATGGCGTTGAAAATTTTGATTTCCGGGAATACTGCCTGCAGCACCGGCGTCACGAATGTCAATGCAAAGAATCCATAGACAATCGTCGGAACGCCAGCCAATACTTCAAGAACCGGTTTCAGGATACGCCGGACATTTTCACTGGCGTATTCACTCAAATAGATGGCAGCTGAAATGCCGATCGGCACTGCGACGATGACAGCAATCAACGTTACTTTCAAGGTACCGACGATTAATGGCAAAATGCCGAATTGGGCTTCTTTATTGGAAAATGGCAGCCAAGTGGTGCCAAAGATAAAATCAAAAAATGGAACACGGGTGAAAAATGTAACGGTCTCCACAATCAATGTCAAAACAATGCCGATGGATGTCAAAACCGAGACTGAAGCGATGAGAAATAAAATAATTGGAATGATTTTTTCGATCACTTTCTTGTTTTTCTTGCCGTTCGACTGCGCGATCATTTCCTGCACAGATGGTCGCATATAGAATCCCCTTTCAACCCCAAAAGGCGAGCAGTGGCTGCTCACCCTCAGACTAAACTACACTGGATCTTGTTCTTATTTCAATGCTTCTAAATCTGCTAAGCCTTTGTCGTAATCTTCCTGCGGCAAAGCTACATAACCGACTGCTTCTGCCATAGCTCCTGCATTTTCAAGTGTGTATTTCATGAAATCATAGGCTGCTTCGTTTTCGGTCAATGCTGCATTGTTCGCATAGGTGAACAATGGACGTGATAATGGGGAATATTCGCCTGATTCAATGGTGTCATTGTTCGGCTCCACTCCATCAATCGAAACAACTTTCAGTGTATCCTGATTCGCTACGTAATAGGCATAGCCGAAGAATCCGATAGCGTTTGGATCTGCCTGAATCCCTTGCACTAATGTGTTGTCGTCTTCAGAAAGTGTAGCTGAGCTGACAAGGTCTTCATCTTCAAGAATCACTTCGTTGAAGTAATCAAATGTTCCAGAGTCTGTTCCCGGTGCATAAAAGACCACTTCTTCATCCGGCCATTCCGGATTGATGTCCGACCATTTTTTTGAAGTGCCGTCTTCTATCCATAGTTTTTTCAAATCTTCCACGGTCAGATCTTCCACCCAGTCATTTTCCTGGCTGACCACCACTGATAATCCGTCGAATGCCAATTGGAATTCTGTGTATTCAACGCCAGCTTCTTCAAGGCTGGCAGCCTCTTCTTCTTTAATTGGACGCGAAGCGTTGGAGAAATCTGTTTCGCCTTGGATGAACTTCTCAAATCCGCCGCCAGTCCCTGATGTACCGACTGTCACTTGAACATCCGGCTGTGCTCCAGCGTATTCTTCCACAATACCTTCCATGATCGGTGCCACGGTAGAAGAGCCGTCACCTGACACAGTTCCTTCAACTACTGCTTCTTCTCCAGCTGTATCCGATGTCGTTTGCTCTGTTTCTGTGCCAGAACCGGTATTTTCTTCCGTACTGCCGCACGCACCAAGAATTAAAGCCGAACCAAGAATAGTTGATGCCATAGCGAATTTCCAGTTTCTCATTTTTCTGTTTCCCCCTACAGGTTAGTGTTTGTTTACATTCTCTACTATAAAGACTGATTGTTGAGAACATATAAAGGCTGTGTTAAGAAATTGTAAATTGAAATTCCGCCAAATTAATAAAGCCCCCAGGAAAGTTCTCATACTGAGACGTTCCTGGGGGCTTGCGGTTATTCGCCTTCCACTTCAACTGAAGCGCTGTACGGCGGTTTTATTGAATTGGATGCTGCCTGCGCTTCTTTATTTTTCAATTTAAAGTACTTATCCGCTGCAGCCCGGGCAATTTCATTATTCGCCTTCGGGACGTTTTTCGGATCGGTTGTCACATATGGAATCACGACGGCATAAGCGATTTCCGGATTGTCGAAAGGAGCGTAACCGACATGTGCAATATTGATTGCATATTGGCCGTTCATTTCGTGGTCTTTTTCGTAGAAATAAACTTCTGCGGTTCCGGTTTTCCCGGCGGCAGTATAAGGTGCATCACTGAATTGCGCACGCGCTGATCCTGAGCTGCCAACGTACACATTGCGCATCCCTTTTTGCACCTGTTCAATTTCTTCCTGCGAATTGTTGATGCGGTTAAGGATTTTAGGTTCAATAATGGTTTCGATCGGGCCGAGTGATTCTCCGTCCCGGGTTGCTTCACGAATTTCCTTGACGACATGAGGCTCCATGCGGTATCCATCATTGGCAATTGTCGAAATGTATTGAGCCAATTGAAGAGGGGTGTAGGTATCAAACTGCCCGATTGCCAAATCGAGCAGTTTGGCGCCTGGAGAGGTTCCTCCCATATAACCGGTGGCTTCGTTCGGCAAGTCGATGCCGGTTTTGACGCCCAGACCAAATTGCGCGAATGAATTCCGCATGGTCGCAAAACTCTCTGGCGGCACGTAAAGGCCACGGTTATACTGGTATTCCGCTCCTGCAATCTTCATGGCAATTTTAAACATGTAAACGTTGGAAGAACGTTCGATGGCCATCAAATCCGTCATTGGAATACGGTTGAATAATCGTGTATTGAAAACGGAATTCTTTTGAGCTGTACCGGCGAATTTCAATGGCTCATCAATTTGAACTTCATTCAATTCGACAGCATCCTGCGAATACCCGGTCAACAGCGTAGCTCCTTTAACAGTCGAGCCCATTTCATGGGAAGCTGTAAAACTGCCGAACGCATAATCATTGATGATTTGTTTGCCATTTTCATCTTTGCCCAGGCGTTTGCCTACCATGGAAAGCACTTCACCCGTCTGTGGATTCATCATGACGAGGTATGCGTCTTTGACCAGTTTAGAACTTGGGCCGGCCTTCAACTGCAACAACTTGTCCTCCACAATTTTTTCCAGTTCACTTTGCAATTCGCTGTCAATGGACAGAACCAGGTCTTTCCCTGCTTTGCCTTCATCTACAGGTATGGTTTCGATGACGCTGCCTCTGCCATCCGTAACATTTTTGACAACCGACTTTTGGCCTTGCAGCACGTCTTCATACTGCTGCTCCAGAAAACTGGTCCCGACGCGGTCATTGCGTGAATAATCGCGTGCCAGGTAATATTCAAGTTTATTGGCGGGGATTCCAGTTTCAGGAGTGGTCGTGCTGCCAAGTATGGTTAAATCACTCGATTTGACACGTTTCCAATCGGTTACCGTGTTGACGCCTTTGAGTTTCGGATCCGTCAACCGTTCAGAAACTCGGGCGAACTCTTCATCCGAGACGTCTTCATTTTTGATCATCTGCGGGGCCAGTGCGTAGCCTGAAGTCATCTCCCGGTATATGGCGAGAACTTCCAAGTCTTCAGCGCTTAGAGTAGCCAATTCTTCGTCCGTGATCTTTTCTCTGACTAATGCATCAAGCTTGCGTTGCTTTTCCTTTTCCGGAATGTCTTCAGCGGCGATGGCCGCTTTTTCTTCATCCGTGACTTTTTTGTTGGCACTTTCTGTGTTCATTTGTATATAAAAATCCTGTTTATCACGGAGTGTCACTTTGTCATCGTCTTTTTCGATCAATTTAGCCAATTCTTTAGCCACTGTCAGCATTTCTTCTCTTTTGGTCGTTTGCATCGCTGTATAGGTAATGGCATTGACCGGTGTATTGTTGACTTGGATCCGGCCTTCGCTATCAAAGATGCGCCCTCTCGGCACGCTGGTATTGACAGGAACTTCTTCAGTCCTGGCGATGGCGCGCGCGTAGTCTTCTCCTTTAACGATCTGGAGAAAACCCAAGCGAAGGATCAATACGGAAAACAAGAGGAAGATAGTGAAAAAGAGGATATTCATCCGAAAGACGGTATTGGACTGCAATTTCACTCTTGCAAGCGAAATGCGTCTTTTTTGAGGCGGTTTCATGAGGCGGTTTCTCCTTTCGCAAAAATATCCACTTATCAGTATAGCACCACATAAAAAAAAGCACACACTTTTTCAGACGAAAAAGTGTGTGCAAAGTTTCAATTCGTGACAATTATTTCGAAGTTTCGTAACGGTTTGAAACTTCTTCCCAGTTTACAACGTTCCAGAAAGCGTTGATGTAATCCGGACGTTTGTTTTGGTATTTCAAGTAGTAAGCGTGCTCCCAAACATCAAGGCCAAGTAATGGAGTTTTGCCTTCCATCAATGGTGAATCTTGGTTAGGAGTTGAAGTGATTTCTAATTCGCCGTTAGAAAGAACTAGCCAAGCCCATCCAGAACCAAAACGGGTTTTACCGGCTGCAGCGAATTTTTCTTTGAATTCGTCAAAGCTTCCGAACTTGCTGTTGATTGCTTCTCCAAGAGCGCCTGTTGGGTTGCCGCCGCCATTTGGAGACAATAGTTTCCAGAATAATGAGTGGTTGGCATGCCCTCCGCCGTTGTTGCGGACTGCAGTGCGGATTTCTTCAGGTACTGCGTTCAAATCAGAAATCAATTCTTCCACAGATTTTGAAGCAAGATCTTCGTGGCCTTCTAAAGCCGCATTTACGTTAGTTACGTATGTGTTGTGGTGTTTTGTGTGGTGAATGTTCATTGTTTCTTTGTCGATGTGCGGTTCAAGTGCGTCGTACGCGTAAGGTAATTCCGGTAATTCATATGCCATGATAAAATTCCTCCTTGAGTCTATTGGTCTACTCTCTTAGCCTATCAAAATTATCTGGCCTATACAAACATAATGCACGCCAAATCCTTTTATTCAGACCTTTGACTGAATTCACCTGATTTAGCAGGCTGTGGAACCAGTCCGTCTCAAATAGTGAAAAGGAAGATAGCGACCATGACAATCTGAATGATTCCTTTTGTGAAAACCGACGTGATAAATCCGACAACCGAACCGATTCCGGAATAGAAGGACTTCTTCAACGAAGATTTATTGAACAAAAGCTCGGCGATAATGGCACCAACGAATGGGCCAATCAAAATACCAATAATCGGAATGATAAAAGGACCGATGATCAAGCCGATTGTACTTCCCCACAAACCGGCTCTCGAGCCGCCGAACTTTTTGACACCGAACGCATTGGCGATGGCATCCGCTCCGAACAGCAGAATGACGAACAGGCTTTGAATCGCCCAGAACCACCATGGCAAATCACCAAAGCTGAAAAACAGCCCGTACATGACAAAACCTCCAAAAATAAACAGAACCGCCGGTATAATCGGATAAACCAGACCGATGAAACCAATCACGAAACAAAGCAGAATGACAATCCAGCCGATGATTTCCATCTGTATTCCTCCCTATATAAAAAGCTCTCTTCCATCGTGCCCTACATTTTTTAAAATGTAAAGCAGGATGAAAAAGAGCTTTTCCGTGGTTAAAACCAGTTATTCTGTTCAAAACTTAGTACGGGCGCTTCCGCATTTCTTTTGTCCAGCAACAGCGCCTAGAACCTCGGGGTCTTAAGTCCGCTTGCCTGTGCGGCACAAAACGCCGCTTCGGCAAACTGCCTTAAGCCTGTCGGAGGTCCGCAGGATGCGGATCATGCAAGCGTTGCGACAGGAAGGCGCGTTTTTAGCTTGCGTTCCTTTAGTCAGGCGCTTCCGCTTTTCTTTATGCACGGTTGCCTAAAATCGCTTCTGCAAGGTTTACAGCGTGGTCACCGATACGTTCCAGGTTGCTGACGATATCGACAAACACGATTCCAGCTTGCGCTGTACATTTTCCTTCATTCAGACGCAAAATATGTTTTTTACGGAATTTGCGTTCCATTTTATCAATCAGGTCTTCCTGTTCTGCTACTTCACGAGCCAATTCATGGCTTGTTGTGTTTAAAGCAGAAAGTGCTTTTTGAACCGTTGCGATCGTCAAAGTGAACATTTCATCCAGATCTTCTACCGCATCCGCTGTGATGTTGACACGGTTATTGATTTGGTAGTCGACCAATTCGATAATGTTTTCAAAATGATCACCGATACGTTCGATGTCGCGTACTGTCTCCATCAACATTGTGTGGCGCGTGGAATCAGCCGCAGAAAGAGATTCCGCTGAAATCATGACCAAGTAATCGGTGATTTTCGAATCCAGGTTATTGATGGCATCTTCCAATTGATAACCGGTTTCAGCGTGTTTCTTGCTTTGCGTTTTTAAGTATTGATACGTTTCCTGAAGCCCTTGAACGGAGAATTCACCCATTCGAAGCACTTCTTCTTTCGCCTGTCCAAGCGCGATCGATGGAGATTGTTCAATAAAGTGGATATCCAAATGTTTCGGTTTAAACTCAATTGTTACATCTTCACCTGGGATTGCTCTAGTTACCAGATAAGCCCATGCTCCGATTAACGGGAATTGGATGATCGTATTGGCAACGTTGAACGTTCCGTGGGCAAAAGCAATTTGCATTTTCGGTTCTAAATTCAAGATTCCAGAGATCCATTCAACATATGCGGTAAACGGCATCAGCAGAATCAAGAAGATAACACTTCCCAGCACGTTGAACAAGACATGGACAGCTGCTGCACGGCGGGCTGCAATAGAAGCACCTAGTGCTGCAAGGACTGCGGTTATGGTTGTTCCGATGTTGTCACCGAACAACACTGGCAATGAAGCTGCAAGACTCAGCACGTCTTCGGAATAAAGACCCTGCAATATAGCAACCGTAGCACTCGAGCTTTGGACAATTAAAGTGAAGACTGTCCCGACCACTACGCCAAGAATCGGCATTTCGCTTAGACTGATGGTCATATCGATGAAAGCTTGCGATTCACGCAAAGGTTTCATGCCATCGCTCATCAATTCAAGACCATAGAAGAGACCGCCAAAACCGAATACAACTTCACCTATATTTTGAATTTTATTCTTTTTAAAGAAGAAAATCAAAACTGCGCCTAATGCCAAAATTGGCAATGAATAAGCGCCTACATCCAGACCGATAATGAAGGCGGTGACGGTTGTCCCGATATTGGCTCCCATAATTACGCCAATCGCCTGTTTCAAAGTCATAAATCCGGCACTGACCAATCCTACAACGATTACGGTGGTACCAGAACTAGATTGGATCAATATCGTAACCGCAATCCCTACCAGAACACCCATGAACGGGTTAGTGGTAAAGCGATCCAATATTCCCCGTAATCTATCTCCTGCCGCTTTTTGCAGGGCGTCACCCATAAATTTAATGGAGAATAGAAATAATCCAAGTCCTCCAAAAAATGTAAAGAGCATTTCTTGCCAGTTCGTCTCCACGATTTCCGATCAACTCCTAAATTTAACTTGAACACCTAACCTATTATGAATAGTCCACTAAGGAATTGTAAACACCTTTATTGAAAATTTACATTCCCGTAACAAAGCGCCGTTTTTTTCTTCTTCTATCGTGTTACGATTGTTCTATAGATGAAAGGAAGATGTACGTGAATCTTTATCAATTATTTAAGGCAAGCCTGATGGAACCTAAAAAGCAGGCAGCCGTCCGTATTATGACCATCGGCAAAATCATGCAGTTTATTTTCGTCTTTATCGCGATCTTAACTATTGTCTCATTTGCCGAATGGGTCTTCGGTTTGGGCGATGCCACAGGCAATATCGATGGGTTGGTTGAGTTCGTGGAAGAAATTGAATGGCTCCTGTATCCGTTCGCTTTGGTTTTTCTGTTTGTCTCCACTACACTTTACCATTTTATAAAAATCAGTTTGTTCGCATTGGTGGCAGTGGCAATCCTCAACCTTAGAAAGCGCCGCGGTGAATACAGGCACTTGTGGAGA
The DNA here is from genome assembly GCF_030407825.1 of Planococcus notacanthi. Classification (NCBI taxonomy): domain Bacteria; kingdom Bacillati; phylum Bacillota; class Bacilli; order Caryophanales; family Caryophanaceae; genus Planococcus; species Planococcus notacanthi. Next base: position 1,213,208 of record NZ_JASDCQ010000001.1, read on the forward strand.
ACCACCGCTCTCAGCGTCACAATTCCGACATTATTGGCATTCATTCTCAGCTTTTGGGATCTCGGTTTTGCCGTCTCGCTGATTACCAGCCTGCTGACTATCCTCTATTTGTATTTGGCGATCGGGTATTACCCGAAAAAGCCCCCTATGCAACAGAAACGCCAACCACGTTAATTTTATGTAAAGAAATGCAGGAAACAGCCGTCTTTCTTGTCTTTTGGCAAGCGACACTGCTAAAATGGCTATAGGTACAGGAAAAGAGCCGGCACTTTCTGGAGTATTCACTAGTATGCCGGACGAAGATATATGAGCCGATAGAACAGGCCATCATCAAAAAGGAGAGATTTTTTCATGAGCGAAATGACACACCGTTCAAAGACACGCCCCGTAAAAGTCGGAGATTTGACGATCGGCGGCAGTAATGAATTATTTATACAGAGTATGGCTACAACGAAAACACACGATGTGGAAGCCACTGTAGCTGAAATCCTGCGTTTGGAAGAAGCGGGATGCCAGATTGTCCGCGTCGCCTGCCCGGATGAACGTGCTGCCTATTCAATCGGCGCCATTAAAGAACGGATTAATATTCCTTTAGTAGTAGATATTCATTTTGATTATAAATTGGCATTGATCGCCATTGAACAAGGCGCAGACAAAATCCGCATCAACCCGGGCAACATTGGGCGACGCGAAAAAGTGGAAGCTGTCGTCAACGCGGCAAAAGCAAAAGGCATCCCAATCCGCATCGGTGTCAACGCCGGTTCATTGGAACGTAAAATCCTTGAGAAATATGGCTATCCAACAGCTGAAGGCATGGTTGAAAGTGCCCTTCACCACATTAAGATCCTGGAAGACCTGGATTTCCATGACATCATCGTTTCATTGAAAGCTTCGGATGTCAGCTTAGCTGTCGAAGCCTATGAATTAGCTTCAAAAGCTTTCGATTACCCATTGCACCTAGGCATCACCGAGTCGGGAACGCTGTTTTCCGGCACAGTAAAAAGCGCTGCCGGCCTCGGTGCCCTATTCGCAAAAGGCATCGGCAACACGCTGCGCGTATCCTTGAGTGCAGATCCGGTCGAGGAAGTTAAAGTAGCACGTGAAATGCTGAAGATTTTCGGTCTTTCTTCAAACGCAGCGACACTGATTTCATGCCCGACCTGCGGACGCATCGAAATCGACTTGATCGCCATCGCCAACGAAGTGGAAGAATACATCTCCCACATCAAAGCGCCATTGAAAGTGGCTGTTCTCGGCTGTGCAGTAAACGGACCGGGTGAAGCACGTGAAGCGGATATCGGCATCGCTGGTGCTCGTGGAGAAGGCTTGCTGTTCATGCACGGCAAAACCGTCCGAAAAGTGCCTGAAGAAACAATGGTTGATGAATTGAAGATCGAAATCGACAAATTGGCGGAAGAATATTTCGCGAAGCAAGCTGCAGAAAAGAAAGAAAAAGAAATGGAACAACAACAAGCATAAGGTTGTGAGCAGATTGAGATACCGTTTTGGAATTGATATAGATGGGACAGTGACTTCTCCAACGTCGCTGATCCCTCACATAAATGAAAAGTTCAAAAGCAAATTGACTTTGGATGATATCAAGGAATACGATTTGACGGCAGCTCTTCCCCATTTGTCGCAAGGTGAATTCTATTCTTGGTTCCGGGATTCCGAGCCGCGGATTTACGCGGCTTCCCCCGTTTCCGAAAACGCCAAGAATATCCTGAACGACTGGAAAGACCAATACGAGCTGTATTACATTTCTGCCCGCGGCGACAATGTCCGGGACGTTACGTTTGAATGGTTTGCCGAGCATGCCATTGCCTATGACCATATCGAATTGATTGGTTCCCATAAGAAAATCGAAACAGCCCGACGCCATAATGTCCATCTGTTCTTTGAGGACAAGCATGACAATGCTGTCGAAATTGCTGAAGAACTGGACATTCCCGTTTTGTTATTCGATACACCTTATAACCGCCAACCAATTCCTGATAAGGTCATTCGCGTTTATGATTGGGTCGAAGCCAATGAATGGGTAAAGAATGAATTCAGCGTCCAGAAAACATTGAGCGGCAACTAATATATAAAATTAAAGCGAGAGTGGGTTTTCCCCACTCTCGCTTTTTTATTTGCATTCCGGGCATTTCCCGTAAATTTCAAACTTGTGATTGGCAATTTCATAGGCAGGCAATGCCGCGCCCAGCATATCCATCGGACAAACCGGTATTTCTTTTATTTTTCCGCAGTCCATACAAATAAAATGATGGTGATGATGGTCGCTCTCACATTGCATACGGAAATGCCGTTCACCTGACAATTCCGTTTCTTCCAAAATGCCGAGTGACACAAACGTCGCCAAGTTCCGGTAAACCGTATCATAACTCATGCTCGGATAATCCTTCTGCATAACATCCAGCAAGTCCCGTGCCGTCAAATACCGTTCGTCATTGGCGAACAGTTCCAGAATCTGATTGCGTTTGGACGTTTCCTTAAATCCGTTCTCTTTCAAGATCGTCCATGCATTGGATAAATTCATGCGATCGCTCCTTTATTAAGTGAAACCGTGATTTTCTTATAGCCGATGACTAATAGCAACAGAAAAATGGATGTAACAACAATCGTGCCTCCCGGCGCCAAGTCGAAATAAAAAGCGGTAACCAATCCCGTGATGACGGAAATTTCGCCAAAAACGATGGACATGATGATGGTCTGTTTAAAGCTTTTGGTGACGCGCATGGCTGTTGCGACTGGAATCGTCATCAATGACGAAACCAGGAGGATGCCGACGATGCGCATCGAACCCGCAATGACCAAAGCCGTGACGATCATGAACATAAAATGAACCCATTTCGCGGGCAGTCCTGAAGCCCGTGCGTATTCGTCATCAAAAGACAAAACAAACAATTCCTTGAAAAAGAAATAGATGAATGCCAGAACAACGACGGCAATCCCTGCCACAATCAACAGGTCTTCCCTGCTGACAGCTGATACCGATCCGAAGAGGTAACCGAACAAGTCGTTTGAGAAGCCCTGTGCCAGAGAAATAAAGATGGCACCAAAGCCGATGCCCGCAGACAAAATAATCGGAATGGCCAGTTCTTCGTAATGTTTATACAAGCTTCTCAAACGCTCAATCAGCACCGAACCGCCGACAGATGCCGCAATTCCGAGAAACAACGGATTCAACATCGCCAGTGAAGCGACACTTTGGCTTAAATACAAGCTGCCTGCAATTCCCGCAAGTGTCACATGGCTTAACGCATCCGCAATCAGCGAAAGCCTGCGGACCACGATAAAGACGCCCAGAAGCGGTGCAATAACGCCGATGATGAGCCCCGCTGCAAAAGCGTTCTGTAAAAATTCGTAAGACAATATAGCATCGATCATGCGTGGCTTCCTCCGATATGATGAATTTTCCGGACAGAATGGCCGTACCACGCTTCGCGCTGTTCATCGCTCATCGTGTGAAGCTGTTCTTTGAATCCGTGGAAATGGATGGTCTGGTTCAAGCAGGCTACATGGGTGATGCGGTCTGTCACCGTATCGACGTCATGTGTCACCAGCACTAAAGTGATGTTCTGGTCCCGGTTAAGAGAAGCCAGCATATCATAGAAAGCCTGGACATTCTGATGGTCCACACCGACAGTCGGCTCATCCAGGATCAGTACTTTCGGCTTGGCAACAAGCGCACGGGCAATGAAGACCCGCTGTTGCTGGCCGCCTGACAGTTCGCTGACGCTTCTGCCCATAAAGTCCTCCATTCCGACCGCCTTCAACGCTTCAGCCACTTGCTGATGAGACGATTTCGGCAATCGATGGAACAATCCGGTCTTTTTGGCCAATCCCCCTGCAACCACTTCTTCTACAGTCGCCGGAAATCCGGAATTGAAGGAATTCGATTTCTGCGAAACATAGCCGATCCATTCACGGTTCTTGAAATTTTTCGCATCCACACCGAACAATTCAATCTTTCCTTTGCTCGGTTTGATCAACCCCAGCATGATTTTTAATAACGTCGATTTTCCGGAACCGTTTGGGCCCAGGATGGCCAGAAAGTCGCCTTCTTCCACTTTCATGGAAATATTATCGAGCGCTTTTGTTTGTTCATATTCAAAACTGATGTCTTTAATGTCAATTAATGGCGCGACCATTGTGTCGCCTCTTTTCTAATTAATAATGATTACGATTTACCTTAAGAAAGTATAGTAGAGTTTATGGCTAATGTAAATAGATTAAGCTTAATTAACTTTATTGTGCCATTTTCTACAGGGGTTGCTTCCGCTTCTTGCCAAATGTCTTTCCTTGCTGGCATTAATGAAAAATAAGAAGCTGAAGACAAACCCTAAAATCGGGGTCATCTTCAGCTTCCGCCTTTTGCCTTCCTGCTTATAGAGGAGATTTCAAATCTTCGATGGAGCCTGGAGAAAAGATGCCTGCTTTGAACATTTCAATTTCAAAGGCATAAGGCGGCTTTTTGTTTTTGGCATCCAGTCCGACATACGGCGTCTCCAAGATTTTCGGCACGTGCATAAGGTCAGGATGATGGACAATGCCGTTTAGAGCATCAAAGCCGATTTCTCCAAAGCCGATGTTCTCGTGGCGGTCTTTGCCCGCTCCGCGAACGTTTTTGCTGTCGTTGATGTGCAGCACTTGAAGGCGGTCGATTCCGACAATGCGGTCGAATTCTTCAAGGACTCCATTGAAATCTTCTTTGATGTTATACCCCGCATCATGTGTATGGCAGGTATCGAAGCACACGGACAGGCGGTCATTATGTGTAACGCCATTGATGATCGCAGCGATTTCTTCAAAACTGCGGCCGCATTCCGTGCCTTTTCCAGCCATGGTTTCCAATGCGATATTGACCGGGTAATCCTGCGTCAAGACTTCATTTAAACCTTCAATGATTTTAGCGATCCCCGCATCCGCCCCGGCTCCGACATGGGCACCTGGATGCAAAACGATTTGTTTTGCGCCAAGAGCCGCTGTCCGTTCAATTTCCTTTTGAAGGAATTCAACACCGTGTGCGAATGTATCAGGTTTTTGGGTATTGCCTAAATTGATGATGTACGGTGCATGGACCACAATGTTCGTTAAATTATGGGCAGCCATATGGGCAAGCCCTGCATCGATATTCAGCTCTTCAATCGGTTTGCGGCGTGTATTTTGCGGCGCACCCGTATAGATCATGAATGTTGTCGCTCCGTAGGAAGCGGCTTCTTCGCTTGCTGCAAGCAGCATCTTTTTGCCGCTCATCGATACGTGAGATCCTAATAGCATGAAACTATCTCCTTACTTTTTGCGATTTTTGCGTCGTTCCATTTTTTTGATTTCGTCCATTTTCCACTTCATTTTCTTCTTGTACATCGGTTTTACCGCTTTGGGTTTGTGGACCATCGTTTTCGCTTTTGCGTCTGCTTCGTTCGCCGTTCTGGTACGGGTCGTCCGGCTGTGGCGCTCTTTCAAATCGACGAATTCGCCTTTGACGATGTCTTTTTGCTGGAATGGAATGCCCATTTTTTCAATGCGCACGATTGCGTCGTCGTCTTCCGGCTTGAACAACGTGATGGCTACGCCTTTCATTCCTGCACGAGCCGTACGTCCGACACGGTGGATGAAGAATTCCAAGTCTTCCGGCAGTTCGTAGTTGATGACATGGCTGACGCCTTGGATGTCGATTCCGCGCGCTGCTAGATCTGTCGCTACGATGTATTGGTATTCAAGATCGCGGATCTGGCGCATCATTTTGACGCGTTCACGTGGAGCCAAATCACCGTGGACACGGCCGACACGGATGCCTTCTCTTGCCAGCTGATCAGCTACGTAATCAGCATTCGTACGGGTATTGACGAAAATGATTGCCAAATACGGATTGATCACTTTCATGACATCCTGCAGGCGATCCATTTTCTTTTTGCTGCGGACTGGCACCAAGTAGAAGTCCAAGCCATCAGCGGTCGGCAGTTTGTCGCCGATTTTCACGTGTACCGGTGATTCCATGTATTTTTTCAGGAACGGTTTTAACTTTTCAGGAATCGTCGCCGAAAAGACATACATCTCCAAGTCTTCCTGCATTTTGCCGGCTACTTGATCGATTTCTTCAATAAAGCCCATATCAAAAGCCAAATCGGCTTCATCCACAACCAGGATTTTGCCCGTGTGAACCAACAAGGCGTTTTCTTTAACCAGGTCTTTCAAACGGCCCGGTGTTCCGATGACGATATGCGGCTGAGTCTTTAATTTGTTGATTGAACGTTGCTTGTCTGTTCCACCGATAAACGATTTCACTTCAATGCCTGATCCGACAACCAATTTCTGCAATTCATTGTAGATCTGCGTTCCAAGTTCACGCGTCGGTGCTGCAATTACCGCCTGCACTTCCTGTTTGCTGACGTCGATACGTTCTACGATCGGGATAATGAAACTATGCGTTTTGCCAGTCCCTGTATGGGATTGTCCAATTGCACTTGAGCCTTTCAGTATATGGGGCATCATTTCCTTTTGGATCGGTGTCGGTTCTGTAAAACCGAGTTTTTCTACCGCTTCCAATAGGAAGGGTTTGAATGGATATTCGTTGAATTTTGTCATGGGATTAAATTCCCTCCTTACGCTCTAGCCATTATAGCATAAAATGGTGTCTTTACGCGATGCAACTTTTGTAAAGCTGCGCCGTCTCCGTTATAATGAATGTATGATTTTGAAAGGAGCGCGGTACTTGATGAAGGTTATGAAAATATCGCCAAGAGGATATTGCTACGGAGTGGTGGATGCCATGGTTATCGCTAAGAACGCTGCGATGGATGAAAGTTTGCCACGCCCCATTTATATACTAGGAATGATTGTCCACAACAAACACGTAACGGATGCGTTCGAAGAAGACGGCATCATTACATTGGACGGCAGCAACCGGCTTGAAATTCTGGAGAAAGTTGAAACCGGCACCGTCATTTTCACTGCGCACGGTGTTTCTCCACAAGTCCGTGAGTTAGCCAGACGGAAAGGTTTGGTGTCGATAGATGCTACGTGCCCTGACGTCACCGTGACGCACGATTTGATTCGTGAGAAGACAGCTGATGGTTACCAGATCGTCTATATCGGCAAGAGCGGACACCCGGAACCGGAAGGCGCAATCGGCGTCGCTCCGGATATGGTTCACCTGGTTGAAACCGTCGAAGACGTCAACCGCCTGGAGATCGACTCAGAGAAAATCATCGTCACCAACCAGACGACGATGAGCCAATGGGACGTTGTCGATATGATGGAACGCCTTAAAGAAAAATTCCCGCATTCAGAAGTCCATAAAGAAATCTGTCTGGCTACTCAGGTTCGGCAGGAAGCTGTTGCTCAGCAAGCAGGCGAAGCGGATCTATTGATCGTCATCGGCGACCCGATGAGCAATAACTCAAACCGTTTGGCGCAGGTATCACAGGACATCGCAGGCACTCCAGCCTACCGCATCTCTGACCTGTCTGAACTGAAATTGGAATGGCTTGAAGGTGTGGAAACTGTCGGCATTACAGCTGGAGCTTCTACACCGACACCGATCGTCAAAGAAGTCATGAAGTTCTTGGATCTTTATGACCCGGCAGACCCGAGCACACATGCACTGACACGCTCTGTACCGCTTAATAAGATTCTCCCTAAAATCAAGCACCCAAAACCTTCGGATCGCATTGAGCCGTATCCAGTAGGCGAATAAAACAGGGCTGCCCCAAAAGTCGTTTCCCGACTTTTGGGGCAGCTTTTTCTTTATATTTTATATTCATAAATTCTCCACTTTATAAATTCCTGTAGCTCTTGCGTTTTTTTCGCAGTGCTTAAACATAGGTTTACTTTTGATTGGCGAAATCTTAAATTTATACAGAAGCTCTTCTATCTAATAAGTTGTACTACTTGTTCTTTAGATGGTAAAGCAGAAATAGCCCCTTTTCCGGTAGTAGCGAGGGCTCCGCTCGCTTTTGCAAAAGCAAGGATTTCTTTATAATGCTCTTTTACTATAGCTTCTAAATTGTCTTGGCTTGCATCCTTGTCCAGCAATTGATATAAGAAACCGCCGATTATTCTCCAACTCCATGGAAATAAAAATTTTGTCTTCAGTATATACTAAAACCTTTCTAGGTTATTCATGATATCAAATTTCCTCCCACATAGCTCACGGCTAGTATACTTTAATAATTTGCGCTATTATATCATAGGTTCTTTCATCTAATTGGCAAATAAGAAAACTAAAGACCTCGTTTATAGATGATGCATGATTTTGCGCGTTTTTTCTAATTAGTAATATTAAGCTCGGTTTTATCAAACAATTTTTTCCTTTTCATTAAAAAAGAGAAGAAACTTCATAGCCGACCATCGCCACAACCACTTCTAATCATTGAAAGGAAGTCTAGTATGACCTATTTTTATTTTATTGCTTCTGATATCGAGTTGACTGGAGAAGCTTATAAAGAATACGAACTATACTTTGAACAATCCAATGAACGAATAAAAGGCTTCGATTTTCCTGTTCAAATTGAAATTGATAATGGCATCCATACAAAAGAAGAAGCAGCGATTCTGTTGGAGTATATTTATAAAAAGGCAGAAAACCAGAAAAGGTGTACGATTCAAATTGCCAAGCTGATTAATTCGAATAGAGTGCCGTTCAAAGTTTTAGAGAAAAAACAATTATTCTTGCATAAGATAAAGTCTGCAGAAGAATTATTATTGCCGGAAGGCCACTTGCTTACGATCAAGAAAGTCCCGGTAGTTTACTAGAGAAAGTTGGAATATGCTGGACATCCCGCTTTTTCTTTCAGGCAGATCAACTTTGATGGCTAAAGCAAAAAGAAGAAGCCGGGGCTTCTTCTTTTTAAATAAACCGGAAAGGTTCTGTATTCGTTTGTGATGGCAGGAATTCACATTGCCACATCGGCTGCTGCTTTGCCATATGCTCCACCACGCCTTGAATCATCACTTTTTCCACATGATGGCCCGGATCGATGATGTTCAGCCCCATTGCCTGTGCATCCTGTGCTACATGGAAATACATATCCCCTGTGACATAGACATCCGCTCCAGCGCGCTTGGCCTGTTGAATGTATTTATTGCCATCGCCTCCGAGCACGGCCACTTTTTTGATTGTGGCATTCGGATCCCCGACCATGCGCAGAGACGGAACATCCAATTGTTGCTTGGTCCGATCGGCAAATTCCTTTAATGTCATTGGCGTTTCCAATAATCCGACGCGCCCCAATCCCATAGCAATCTCTTTGTTCTCCAACGTAAAGACATCGTATGCGACTTCTTCGTATGGATGTGCCGCAATCATCGCTTTAATGACACGGTCTTTTTCTTGTTTGCGGACAACCACTTCCACTTTTGATTCTGCGGTCACTTCCATTTTCCCCGCTTCTCCGATATACGGATCCGCTTCTGCTGTTGGGCGGAAACGTCCTGTTCCGGACAAGGTGTAGCTGCAGTATTCATAATCGCCAATAGCGCCGGCTCCCGCTTTGCCGAACGCTTCCCGTACAGCCTCTTCATGGCTTTCCGGCACGAAGACTGCAATCTTCACCAATTCCGCTTCAAAAGTGGGCACCAGCACGCTCGTATTTTTTAATCCAAGGGCATCCGCTAATAAATCATTGACGCCTCCTTGTGCAACGTCCAGGTTGGTGTGTGCCGCGTAGACGGCAATATCGGATTTGATGAGTTTTTCCATTAGGCGCCCCTGCGGAAAATCCGTCTGCAGGTTTTTCAAAGGACGGAAAATCGGCGGATGATGGGCAATGATCAACCCGGCACCTTTAGCAACCGCTTCGTCTACAACGTCTTCATTGACGTCCAAAGTTACCAGAACCTTTTCGATTTTTTTGTTTAAAGTTCCTACATGCAAACCGATCGGGTCGCCTTCCATCGCTAAATACTTGGGCGACCACTTTTCGAATTCTTCGATGATCTGCTGGCCATTAGGAATTTTCACGCTGCAGCACCTCTTCCACCAATTGTATTTTTTCAACCAATTCCTGTTTTTTCTCTATGATTTCCATAGTTTGGGCTGTTGATTCCATGGAAGCGACAATTTTTTTCCATTGATCGCTTTCACGTGTCCATTTTTCATGGAAAATCGCTGTTTTTTCCTCCAGCAATTTTGGTCCCATCAACAATTGCTGTTGCGTTAATGAAATAGGCGTCTGCTCTTTTTCAAGAACCAAAATTTCATAGATCTTTTCATTTTCTTTTAATATTTCTTCTTCGACAATAGACCAATTATTGGCGACAGCCCAGTCGCGGATGGACTTGGCATGGACGTTCGGCTGCAGAATCAACCGCTCCACTCCAGGCAGCCGGTCTTTGCCCTGTTCCAGGATCGAACAGATCAACGGACCGCCCATGCCTGCTATCGTGACAGCGGTTATGCCATCTTCAGGATGGACGGCATCAAGTCCACTGGCCAGCCGGACTTCAATCTGGCTGTTCAACCCCTCCTGCTGGACTTGTCTTTTGGCCGATTCAAAAGGGCCTCTGACCACTTCTCCCGCCACAGCTTTCCCGGCAATGCCATTCAAGACCAAGTAGCAGGGCAGGTAAGCGTGGTCACTGCCGATGTCAGCCACTACAGCGCCTTTTGGCACATGGTGGGCAACACGGGTCAGACGATGTGATAATTGTTGTGCATTCATTCAGATCCTCCTAATTTGACAGAAAAACCCTTAGCTCCAGAAGAACTAAGGGTTTTTTAGATGCTATTCGAGTGATAATACCCACTCAGCCATTGCTGCTACGTTCGCTTCTGGAACAAGCCCGCCTGGCATAGTGCCTTTACCGTTGATCAAGATATCTTCGATGTCTTCTTGAGCAAGTTCTGTACCAACTAATGATGGACCTACTCCGCCTTCATAGCTTGAACCGTGACAAGAAATACAGTTTGCTTGTGCGTGTGCTTCAGGATCGAAATCTCCAGCTGCTGCTTCTTCGCCGCCTTCAGCTGCTTCTTCACCGCCGCCTTCTTCTTCTGCTGCATGTTCTTCTGCGATTTCGGCTTCGTTGTTAACTCCTTGAATGGACATGAAGAAAATCAAACCAATACCGAACGCCATGATTAAGATATAAGGTACAATTGCATTTTTTTGCATCCGTTACCCCTCCCTCTACTAGTTCTGCTTTATGATATTATTCGTATCATTCATTATTGTACTGTATTATCCGCCAAACGAAAAGTCTTATCAGATAACTTTTCCTTCTTTGTGACAAAAACGGTAATTTAATTTTTATTTCACGTGCAGACAGTGAAGTTTACCCAGATACTTTCCTGATAAAACATATTTCGCTGGCTTCTCATTACTAACGCATCGCGAACAATAAAAGCCCCGCGGGAAGCGGGACTTTTAAAAACTATTCAGCAGCCGATCTGGCGTGCAATAACCATGCGCTGAATTTCAGAAGTTCCCTCGCCGATTTCCAATAATTTAGCGTCACGCATATAGCGCTCCACTTCGTACTCTTTCATGTAGCCGTAGCCGCCGTGGATCTGAATCGCTTCATCGGCCACTTCCATGGAAATTTCAGAAGCATAAAGTTTCGCCATCGATGCCTCTTTAGTGAACGGGCGGCCTTGATCTTTCAACCAGGCTGCTTTATAGACCATATTGCGTGCCAGTTCGATCTTCATCGCCATGTCCGCCAACTTGAACTGCGTCACCTGAAACTCGGATAAAGGCTTTCCGAATTGCTTGCGTTCTTTGGAATAGGCTAGGGCTTTGTTAAATGCCGCCTGAGCGATCCCTACAGCCATTGCCGCAATGCCGATACGTCCGCCGTCGAGTGTCACCAGGAATTGTTTAAAGCCATCTCCACGCTTGCCTAACAGGTTTTCTTTAGGTACACGGACATTGTCGAGTACCAATTCTGTTGTGTTGGAGGAATGGAGACCCATCTTCTCGTAATTATCGATGATCGTAAAGCCTTCAGCGTCTGTCGGTACGATGATCGCACTGATTTCTTTCTTGCCGTCGTTCATGCCGGTGATGGCTGTAATCGCCAAATGCTTGGCATGGCTGGCATTCGTAATATAGACTTTTGATCCGTTGATGACCCAGTCATCGCCATCTTCAACAGCACGGGTTTCGGTGCCTCCTGCATCCGAACCGGCATTCGGTTCCGTCAATCCAAAAGCTCCGAACGATTCACCGGTGCAGATGGGTGTCAGGTATTTTTCTTTCTGTTCTTCCGTTCCGAACAAATTTAAAGGTGCACCGCCAAGTGAAATATGGGCAGAATACGTGATCCCAGTAGAAGCACAGGCACGGCTCAATTCTTCTGTTACAATTGCAAAACTGGTGGTATCCGCTCCAGCTCCACTGTATTTTTCGTCAAACGGCAAGCCCATCATCCCCATGTCGGACAGCTGTTTGAAGATTTCGGTCGGAAACGCCTTGGAACGATCACGGTCGATAGCCCCTGGTGCTACCACCTTATCGGCAAATTCCTTGATGGTCTTTTTGATCATCTGTTGTTCTTGTGTCAAATCGAAATCCATTTGTGTACATCCCCTTTGTCATGAATACGCTTACAACTTTCATTATATAGGGAAAATTAAGGCAAACTCAAGCTTTAACAGGAAATTAACCAGACTTCATCATAAAAAAGCCGCTTTCCGGGAAAAACGGAAGCGGCTCGAGCTATTATTCCTATTCAAGAAAATCTTTCAGTCGTTTGCTGCGGGAAGGATGGCGTAATTTGCGAAGAGCTTTTGCTTCGATTTGGCGAATCCGCTCACGCGTCACTCCAAATACCTTGCCCACTTCTTCGAGTGTCCGTGTACGGCCATCGTCTAAGCCGAAGCGAAGACGCAAGACATTTTCTTCACGGTCTGTCAACGTATCCAAAACATCTTCCAACTGCTCTTTCAACAATTCATAAGCAGCATGGTCAGATGGCGATTGTGCATCTGAATCCTCGATGAAGTCCCCCAAATGCGAATCATCTTCTTCACCGATCGGTGTTTCCAGTGAAACCGGTTCTTGTGCAATTTTAAGGATTTCACGCACTTTTTCAGGCAGCAAATCCATTTCCTCACCGATTTCTTCCGGTGAAGGCTCGCGGCCAAGATCCTGAAGCAATTGGCGTTGCACGCGGATCAGTTTATTGATGGTTTCAACCATGTGAACCGGGATACGGATTGTCCGTGCCTGGTCGGCAATGGCGCGCGTGATGGCCTGGCGAATCCACCAAGTGGCATACGTACTGAATTTAAACCCTTTCGAGTAATCGAACTTTTCAACAGCTTTGATCAACCCCATATTCCCTTCCTGAATCAGATCCAGGAACAGCATACCGCGGCCGACATAACGTTTCGCAATACTGACAACTAAACGCAGGTTGGCTTCAGCCAGACGCTTTTTCGCTTCTTCGTCGCCTTGCTCAATCAATTTCGCCAGACGGACTTCTTCTTCTGCTTTCAGCAAATCCACACGCCCGATTTCTTTCAAGTACATGCGGACCGGGTCATTGATTTTAACGCCAGGCGGAACACTCAAATCATTCAAGTCGAATTTATCTTCGGTCGGCTTCATGAGACGGTCCAAATGCTCTTCGTCATCTGATTTGCGTTCCAATTCGATGCCGTGCCCTTCCAATTGGTCGATAAACTCTTCTACTGCATCGGATTCCATTTCGAAAACCGCTAATTTGTCGGCAATTTGCTCGTAATTGAGTTCTCCGGTTTTTTTACCTGTTTCAATCAGCTGTTTTTTCGCTTCTTCAACAGTTGCTTCCGGACCTTCAGTAGTCAATGGTACATTGCTTGCTTCAACTTCAGTTTGGCGTTCAGATTTCTCAGCCATGTGACTTCCTCCTTTAAAAAAACCGGAATTAACTTACAATGATTTCCGTAAAGCAATCACTTCTTGTGCAAGAAGCAAAGCGCGCTTTATGTCATGCTGTTTTTCCGCTTCTTTTGATTGCTGGATTTTTAGATTGATTTGCTGCTCGACCCGATGTTTTTGCAGATGCTTTAAACAATCGGAAATTTCTTCATCCGCGTGTTCCGGATCGCGTTCGGATAATGCCGTTTCCATAACCAGTTTGCGGAGCTCTGCATCTTGCAGCGTCTCCAGGAATTTATGGAAATCCGCTTTATCCCATTCCTCGTAGAAACCGAGCAATTGAACGTACAGCGCCTGGAATTCTTCACTGACAAATGGTATGCCGTTGTCTTCGAGCGCCAATTTATCCATGACTGCCGGATCTGCCAAGGCATGTGATAAGAGCATCCGTTCCGCCCGGTGCAATGAAGTGACACGTTTCGGTTCTTTTTTGACCGTCTTCACTGCCGGTGTTTCGGGGCGGTTCCGTTCGATGGTCTTGTTCTCCAATTTGCGGTAATGCTGTAGGATCGCTTCTTGTGATAATCCGGTTTCCTCTGATAATTGCTTTATATATAAATCCCGCTCTAAAGGCGAGGATCTACCGGCTAATAATTGCAGCACTTCTTGTATATATTGCAACAGGTCATTTTCGTATTGAAAATTCTTATGCCTGCGGGCGTGCATCATGGCAAAGGCAATAAATGCATGCGGCTTTCCGATGATCTGTTCCTTAAAGGCTTCTGCACCGTTTTCACGAACAAAATCATCGGGGTCCATCTTGCCTGGCAGGACTGCCACTTCCACTTTGAAATTATCTTCGTTGAGTGCGATGGCAGCTCGCTTAGCAGCTTCCCAACCCGCATCATCGCCGTCAAAGCAAATGACGACTTCCTGGGCAAAACGTTTCATCTGCCGGATGTGCTGGGAAGTGAGCGATGTACCCATGGTCGCTAAAGCATTATCAACCCCTGCTTTACCCGCTGCAATGACATCCATAAACCCTTCAAACAAAATGATTTTTCGGTTTTTGCGTATCGCGCCTCTTGCATGATGGACGTTATACAGTACTTGGCTTTTTTGGAATATCGGAGATTCCGGGCTGTTCATGTATTTGGCATCCTGCTTCGTATGCTCAAGAACCCTGCCTGAAAAGGCGATGACTTTGCCGCTTTCATTCATGATTGGAAACATGATCCGGCCGCGAAAACGATCGAAATAGCCACTGGACTGCTCGCGGGCGATCGCTAAACCGCTCGCTTCCAATTCTTCTTCGCTGAAACCCTTCCGCTTGAGTGCAGATGCCATGTAATTCCATTCAGGAAGCGACCAGCCGATTCTGTTCTTCTCGATGATTTCCCGCG
Source organism: Planococcus notacanthi (assembly GCF_030407825.1). NCBI lineage: Bacteria > Bacillati > Bacillota > Bacilli > Caryophanales > Caryophanaceae > Planococcus > Planococcus notacanthi. The sequence goes on from NZ_JASDCQ010000001.1 coordinate 1,228,422, forward strand.
TAAAGCCCCTGTCTTCCAAATAATCCAATGCCGCTTGGCCTTCTTCTGTATTGAGAAGGATATGGTGGTACATGTCCGCAGCAAACTCGTGCATCAAAATCAATTGGTGATCGCTTTTTGACTGCACCGGACCGGAATCGGCTGGAGCCTGTATATCGACCTCGATGCCTGCCCTGCTTCCAAGTCTTGACAAGGCATCCTGAAACGTTAGATTTTCAATATCCATGAGAAACGTGATGACGTTACCACCGGCTCCACAACCAAAACAATGAAAGATCTGTTTATCGGCGGTGACAGAAAAAGATGGTGTGCTTTCTCCATGGAAAGGACAAAGGCCGAACCAATTGCGGCCTCTTTTGGTTAGTTGTACGTACTCACCGACGATATCCACAATATCTGTGCTGGAACGGATTTTTTCAATCACTTCTTCAGGAACTCGACTGGACATTATTTTCACCATCTTTGTTTGCTTAACTTATTTAATTCGTGATGCAAAGACAAAATCCTTCATTTTTCGACAAAAAGATAAAGCTGACTATACTATCCATTAGTAAGCTTTAGCCACAATTCTTCATTATAAAACGTTTTTATTAAAAAATCCACACAAAAGAAAGAAAAACCGCCTGTGCAGGTGGTTTTCCTGAAATCATTTTTGAAGTTTACTTAAAATCAGGTTAGCCGTTTCTTCAACCGCCCGATTGGTAACATCAAGAATTTCACAGCCGATGCGATCCACCACATTGTGGAAATGGCCGATTTCTTCATGGATCCGGTCCAGTTTCGCGTAATTGGCGTCATCATTCAAACCCAGTGCAATCAACCGCTCTTTGCGGATGCTATTGAGTTTGTCCGGCGAGATGACCAATCCGAAGCATTTTTTAGGATCTACATGATACAACTCTTCAGGCGGATCGACTTCCGGAACCAACGGCACGTTCGCGACTTTCAAGCGTTTATGTGCCAGGTATTGTGATAATGGCGTCTTGGACGTTCTTGAAATTCCGACAAGGACGATATCGGCCATTAAAATACCGCGAGGATCCCGTCCATCGTCATACTTGACCGCAAATTCAATTGCTTCGACTTTTTTGAAATAATCATCGTCCAATTTTCGGACGAGCCCTGCTTCCTGCAGTGGCGGTGCATCCAGCTCTTTTTCCAATGCATCCAATAAAGGCCCCATCAGATCGACAGCTGTCACCGAAAATTTAGCTGTTTCAGTTTCCATGTAGTTGCGCAGTTCCTGAGAAACCAATGTATAGACGATAAAAGCCTTTTGGGCGACGGCTAGTTTGATGATTTCCTGAAGATGTTCGATGGAATCAATATAAGGAAAACGTTTCAGTACGGCATTTTGATCACTATTAAGGTATTGGCTTATAGCAGCTTTTGCGACCAGCTCCCCTGTCTCTCCGACCGAATCGGAGACGATGAACATGCGGAGTGAATTCATAGTTGGCACCTCACAGATCGTGGTTTTCCGATAACGATAAAAACGCACGAGTAATATTCGTTTTTGTCAATCTGCCGACGACTTTAAAGCCATCCGGCTGTTCTTCAACCACAGGCAAGGCATCAATTTGCTGATTGATTAGTCGATGTGCTGCCTGGATCAAAGATTCGTTTTTCGCGCAATACGTAATGTTCGGCATGCGCGTCATGATGATATGTACAGGAATGCTTGTCAGGTTCTGGCTGCCGAGGCTTGCGCGCAGCAAATCTTTTCTCGACAATACGCCCGTCAGGTAGGATTGTTTGTCCACGACAAAAAGCGTACCCACGTCATCAAGAAACATCTGGCTGATGGCGTCGTAAACACTGACGTCTTCACGGACGACAACCGGAATCGATTGAAAATCCTTGACCTTCATGTTGTTCATCGTATCCGTGACATCCTGGCCCGGTTTTTTGCCCGAATAAAAATAGCCAACACGCGGACGGGCATCTAGAAAGCCTGCCATTGTCAGGATGGCTAAATCAGGTCGTAGCGTTGATCTTGTTAAGTTTAAGCGATCCGCTATCTGTTCGCCAGTAATCGGACCATTGCCTTTTACGATTTGCAATATTTCCTCTTGCCGTTTATTGAGTTCGATTGGACTCACCGCCTCAAAATATATATATGTTATACTCAATATCAATTATTATATACTAATTAACGTGATATTGCGAAGAAAACTTCGCCATGGTACAATATGAAAGAATTGAACACAGGCAATGACGGATAAATAAGTACTGTAACAAAAAGCGAGCAGGGAAAGTGAAAGCCTGCAACTACAGGAAAAGGCGATCCAGAGCTACTTTTTATTTTAAGCGGACTGCATTTTGCAGTCAATCGAGGTGGAACCGCGGGTCTTAACGTACTCGTCCTCGGACATGAAGATGTCCGAGGATGGGTGCGATTTTTTATTTTATGGAGGTTATTTTATGTCAATGGAAGAAGTAGTAGCATTAGCGAAACACAGAGGATTTGTATTCCCGGGCTCTGAAATTTATGGAGGCTTGGCGAACACATGGGATTACGGCCCACTTGGTGTTGAATTGAAAAACAACATCAAAAAAGCTTGGTGGAAAAAGTTCGTCCAGGAATCCCCGTATAACGTAGGATTGGACGCAGCCATCCTGATGAACCCGAAAACTTGGGTAGCTTCAGGGCACGTCGGCAACTTCAACGACCCGATGATCGATTGCAAAAGCTGTAAAACCCGCCACCGCGCAGATAAATTGATCGAAGACGCATTGGACGCCAAAGGCATCGAATTGATCGTCGACGGTTTGTCTTTTGACCGCATGGCCGAACTGATCCAGGAACACGAAGTGAAATGCCCGACATGCGGCAAACAAGATTTCACGGAAATCCGCCAGTTCAACTTGATGTTCAAAACGTTCCAAGGTGTTACTGAAGCTTCAACAAACGAAATCTTCCTGCGCCCGGAAACCGCACAAGGGATTTTCGTCAACTACAAGAACGTCCAGCGCTCGATGCGCAAAAAAATGCCTTTCGGAATTGCGCAGATCGGCAAGAGTTTCCGCAACGAAATCACACCCGGCAACTTTACGTTCCGTACACGCGAGTTTGAACAGATGGAACTTGAATTCTTCTGCAAGCCTGGCGAAGATTTGGAATGGTACGCTTACTGGCGCGATTTCTGCAAAAAATGGCTTTTGGATTTGAACTTGACCGAAGAAAATATGCGTCTGCGCGAGCATGACCAGGACGAGCTTTCCCATTACTCGAATGCCACTGTGGATATCGAATACAAATTCCCATTCGGCTGGGGCGAGCTTTGGGGCATCGCAGACCGTACGGACTTTGACTTGAAGCGCCATATGGAACATTCAGGTGAAGATTTCAATTACATCGATGCCGCAACAAATGAGCGCTTCGTGCCTTATTGCATCGAGCCTTCTCTTGGTGCAGACCGTGTTACACTAGCATTCCTGGTGGACGCTTTCACTGAAGAAGAGCTTGAAAATGACGACAAACGCACTGTATTGCGCTTCCACCCGGCATTGGCTCCTTATAAAGCTGCTGTCCTGCCGTTATCGAAAAAATTGGCAGAAGGCGCAACTGGCGTATTCGCTGATTTGGCTAAGCACTTTATGGTCGATTACGACGAATCGCAATCCATCGGCAAACGCTACCGCCGCCAGGATGAAATCGGTACGCCGTTCTGCATCACTTACGATTTTGACTCTGTCGAAGACGGCCAAGTAACAGTGCGCCACCGCGATTCCATGGAACAAACACGCATGCCGATCGCTGAAGTACAGGCTTATGTCGAGAAGCATATTCAGTTCTAATCTTTCAACATGATATTCCGCAAAACAACTCCGCTATCCCGCGGGAGTCTCCGTTGTTTTGCTCCATATCATTAAAAAAATTGGATTATCCATTAAATCATTAGCTATCGGAAAAAAATTTAATCTGATAACCTTCATGACTTTGAATAGAAAGAGCGATAGGTAATGAAGGGCAAAATATGCTGTTTCGTTCACCTGGAAAAATTTTTCTATTTCTTTTCAACTAAAAGCAAAACAAAAAGAGTTGCCGAAAGACTATTCGTCTTTTGGCAACTCTTCTTTTTTCGGTAAAAATTCAGGCGTCCGCTCCAACTGCTCGAGAAACTTCCTGGACTTTAAGCGGATTCCCGCCTTTTCTTCGTAAATGGTGCGAACGATTTGTTTGAGCAGGCTCTTGGATTCTTTTTTTAAGGTCAAGGAGCCTACCCGTTCAATCGGCACAAAATAGAAGGTACGGATCAATTTCACCAAAGCCGGGCTCAAACGGATGATGTAGCGGTCGATGTGGAAGCAGCGATGGCAGAGAAAGCCCAATTCCTGAAATGAAAATGCGAATTCCCCTTCGGTTGCCCCGCAGTTTGCACATTGATGCAGCGTCGGCGTTAAGCCGGCCTGCTGCAGCATCTTCCATTCCACAAACAATGTGATGGCTTCTGGATCATAGCCTTCATCGATGGCGTGAAGCGCCTGATAAAGCATGTCAAAAATGACAGGTTGCGGCTCGTCCTGTTCCGTCAGCCGGTCAATCAGTTCAGTCACATAGCTGGCATATGCCGTCGACATGATGTCTTCCCGTATATGCCGCAGCGATTCCAACGGATCTCCCGCCTGCAGCGTACCCATGCCTCTTCCTTTGTAGATGGAAAATGTGCCATGAGTAAAAACCTGGGTAATTGCAGCCAACCGGCTCGCCGGTTTTTTCGCACCTCTCGCCATGCAGGTGATTTTCCCCGCTTCTTTAGTAAACAAAGTGACGATTTTATTCGTTTCGCCGTAAGGCATCGTACGAATGACAATTCCCTCTACTTGACTTTGCATGGGAACGACTCCTTAGTATTCGTCTTCTCTAAAGCCGAAATCGCGTAAATGCATCGCTTTATTGCGCCAATCCTTTTGCACTTTGACCCATAGTTCCAAATACACTTTCGATCCCAGCAGGTTTTCGATATCCTGGCGGGCGCGTGTTCCGATCTGTTTCAGAAGCGCACCTTTTTTGCCGATGACAATCCCTTTTTGGGAATCGCGCTCAACCATAATCGTCGCCTGAACTCGGATCATGTCTTTATTCTCAGAATCCGGTGCAATCTTCTCGATCACCACAGCAATGGAATGCGGAATTTCTTCGCGCGTCAAATGCAGGGCTTTTTCACGGATCAATTCAGAAATGATAAAGCGTTCAGGATGGTCCGTGATTTGGTCTGCCGGGTAATATTGCGGGCCTTCCGGAAGCCGCTCGCTGATTTTAGCCAATAAGTTCTCCACGTTATTGCCTTCCAGCGCTGAAATTGGAATCGCTTCTGCAAAATCAAATTCATTGCGGTAAGATTCGATGATCTTCGGCAAATTGTCCGGGTGTACCTGGTCGATTTTATTGATGACCAAAAATACAGGCACGTCGATGCCTTTCAGCATATCAAGCACGTAGCGATCTTCTTTTCCGACACGGTCGACAGCGCTTGCTACAAATAACAGCACATCCACTTCACGGAACGTGTTTTTAGCCACTTTCAGCATAAAATCACCCAATTTATGGCGTGGTTCGTTGATTCCGGGCGTATCAATGAAAATCATTTGGCTTTCATTGGTGGTTACGACTCCCTGCACTTTATTGCGTGTTGTCTGGGGCTTGTCACTCATAATGGCAATTTTCTGGCCCACTACACGGTTAAGGAATGTCGATTTGCCCACATTCGGGCGACCGATGATTGAAATGAACCCTGATTTGAAACCGTTATTCTCTTGCTGCATATTTTAAATCCTCCGTTGAGAATGCGCCGGGAAGCAATTCACTGATTGTCGTTTCCTGGACGTCACCTTTTAAATTTGTTAAGTATACCGGCATATCCGGTGGGCAGAACTCAGCTAACACCTGTCTGCACGCTCCACAAGGTGATACAGGGCCCGGAGTGTCAGCGGACACCGCAAGTGCCGTAAATGTTTTGTTGCCTTCAGACACCGCTTTAAACACGGCTGTGCGCTCTGCGCAGTTTGTTAAAGAGTAGCCGGCATTTTCGATATTGCAGCCGGTGTATACTGTTCCGTCAGCTGCCAGCAAAGCGGCCCCGACAGGAAATTTCGAATAAGGCACATACGCCGTTCCACGTGCTTCTATCGCTTGCTTCATCAATTGTTCTTTTTCCATGTTTATCACCTCTGCGAATTTAAAACCATTTGGGTAGAAATATTAGTAATCCAATTATAGCACTTGCCACCGCAAATACCAAAACGGCACCTGCAGCCATGTCCTTGGCCTGCTTGGCAAGCGGATGAAGCTCAGATGTCGCAAGGTCCACCACCCGTTCAATGGCTGAATTGACCATCTCCAAAGCCATCATGCCCCCGATCAGCCCGATGACCACCAGCCATTCTAAAAGAGACAAACCCGTCAATAACCCTGCCGCCACCACAACAACAGCCGCCAGAATATGAAAGCGAATGTTTTGTTCATGCTTTAAGGCCGTCCGAATGCCTTCAGCCGCAAACAGGAAAGAGCGGAAAAATCTGCGTGCCTTCATCTTAATCACGTGTTATGCCGAGTGATACCAGGATTTCCTCTTGGCGGGAAAACATTTTCTTTTCATCTTCCTCTGTCATATGGTCGTATCCCAGCAGATGCAGAAAACCATGGATGGCCAGAAAGCCCAGCTCCCGTTCAAAGGAATGGCCGTAATCTGCCGCCTGCTCTTTTGTACGGTCCAGCGAAATAATGATATCGCCCAGCATGCGGGGCTCAGGTGAACCGATGATGGCTGTTTCCCCTTCGCCCAACTCCTCCATAGCAAATGAAATGACGTCTGTCGGCTGGTCTTTTCCGCGGTATTCACGGTTGATGTCGCGGATCATTTCATTGGTGACGAACGTCACCGACACTTCGCTTTCTCCCAAGCCTTCTTCTTTCGCTGCGTGCTCCAGTATTTTTTGCACAAAATCCAGTTCCTGCTGGTTCAGGCTTTCCGTCTCGTCCATAAAATCGATTGCAATCATAGCAGTTCCTCCTGTCAATTGGTTTCTTTCGGATATTCGATGCGTGAGTGGAAAATGCCGTTCAGGGTTTCACACATCACCGCTTTTACTGTCTTCAGCTCTTTCAAGGATATATCACATTCCTCGAATTGCCCATCTTTCAGTTTATCCTCAACTATCGCATCCACCAATTTTTTTATCTTTTCTGATGTTGGTTCCTTCATCGACCGGACAGCAGCTTCCAGGCTGTCTGCAATGCAAATGATGGCAATTTCCTTGGTTTGCGGCTTCGGCCCCCGGTAGCGGAAAGACGCTTCTTCAAGATCCGGATTGTTTTCCTTCGCTTTATAATAGAAAAACTTCAACAAACTTGTGCCATGGTGCTGTGCTGCCACATCCACGATTTCCTGAGGCATTTTATGTTTCTTAAGCATCTGCGCCCCTTGAAAGCCATGTGCGAGAATGATATCACGGCTTTTCTCTGGCGGCAGGCGGTCATGCGGATTTCCAATGTTCACTTGGTTTTCAATGAAGAATTGAGGCTGTTTGGTTTTGCCGATATCGTGGTAATAACAGCCGACTCTGGCAAGCAGGCCGTTCGCTCCGATCGCTTCACAGGAAGCATCCGCCAGATTGGCGACCATCAAACTGTGATGGTATGTACCAGGGGTTTCCATCAGGATTTTTTTCAATAAGGGATGATTCGGATTGGACAGCTCAATCAGGCGCATCGTCGACAATAGGCCGAAGGCTGACTCGAAGAACGGCAGCAAACCAATCGCCAAAGCACCGGAAAGCAACCCCGAGACAAGGGCTGCTGTAAAATAAAAGCCGATTTCCGACCAACTATACTGCGTTTGGCCGATCAACAAATAAATGGCGACAAACAGCATATTGACCAATGCGACTGCCAAGCTGATCTGCAGCAGACGCCCACGCCCTCCATCTTGTTCAATCAAATAAATGGCAGCCAATCCACCAAACAGGATATAAAGCGCGACATCAATTTGCAGGGAAGCCGAATAGCTGCTCTGGAGCATGATGCCTGCTGCTGCACTGATTAAAATGGTGACATAAACAGCAGCCCGTTCGCCGGCCAGCAGACGGACAATCATTCCTGCCAGCGCGGTAGGGAAGATAAATGCGATGACAAAATCAAAATTGCCGCCGACCGCATACAATAGTTTCATAAGTGCTAAAGAGATGCCGATGACTGCAGCAACCACCAGCAATTCAGTGGTTTTCTTCCGTTCACTTTCGGTTTTTGAACGGGACATGACGGCTAATAGAAGGCCCATGGCGACCAGCACGAAAATAAACAGCCCCAAAAGCGGCTTATAATCCAATTGCTCCTCCGTCATTCCAGCAAGCTCCAGCTGCCGGTACACTTCCCGGTCGACAACCTGGCCTTCCTGGACCAACACCTGCCCCTGCAGAATACGAGTGGGCTCGACACTATTGCGGACCTGTTCCACTTGGCTGGCCGTCAACTCTTCATTGACCAGTTCGTTCGGTATTATTCCGAAACGGCCGATGGTAACTGCTGCTTGGACAACGTTATCCGGAAATTGCTCATTGCGCCGGATGTCCTGCTCGATTTCCGTGCGAATCCTTGCCACTTCTTCTGTCCGAACAGGTTCACTCAAATAGGTTTCCATTAATGCTTCCAATTGCTGTTGCACGGTCAACAAGCTATCATCCGGCAACGCCAATAAAGACCGGAGCATATCATCCGTCAAACGCAAGCCATTTTCGCTGGTCTCCATCAGCCGAAGGTCTTCTCTCAAGTGCGAGATCATGGCATCCGGAGAACGTTGCTCTTTATCATTTTCAGGCGCAGCTTTTGCGTCCAGGATATAGCCGAACAGCGATTCGATCAACGCCACCTGATTGGCGGCAATTTCATCTATAAACTGATAGCTTGGCGCAACTTCTTCTGCCAAACGCTGTTTTTCCAATTCTGTTTTAATCGGATCTTCCACTGTTTTTTCTGAGCGAATCGTTTCCGATGACAATTGAAAAAGGTTGATGTCGTATGTATTGCCCTGAACCGATTCCACTAAAGCGGCATATAGGATTAGCCCGGTCAATAAAATGGCCACCAACATTATTTTTCGGTAGCCTAATTTATCAAAGATTTTCTGTGCCCTTTGACGCATGCCCCCACCCCGCTTTTCTACTTCCATCATAACAACTTAAGAAATAGATTTCACCGTGTATTTCTAAAAATTTGAAATTATCTCTATCCTTATGACAACAGATTGAACAGAGCTATTCGAGTCTGCGGCTATCACATAAAAAAGCACACAGGATTTTCATCCCGCGCGCCTTTATTCCACATCCGTCAGCTTGGCTGATTTTCATAAGCTTCAATTATTTTGGCCACCAGTGGGTGGCGGACAACATCCCCGCTTTCGAGGTATTGGAAATGGATGTTGCGAACCCCTTTCAAAATTGTTTCTGCCGCAATCAATCCGGATTCCGCTCCACGCGGCAAATCGATTTGAGTTTTGTCTCCGGTAATGATCATTTTCGATCCGAAACCAAGACGCGTCAAAAACATTTTCATTTGTGCTTTAGTGGTATTTTGCGCTTCGTCGAGAATAACAAAAGCTTCGTCCAGTGTCCGCCCTCTCATATACGCCAGAGGAGCGATTTCAATGGTGCCGCGTTCGATAAAGCGATTGGTTTGCTCAAGGCCGAGTACATCATGCAGGGAATCATAGAGCGGACGCAGATATGGATCCACTTTCTCTTTCAAGTCGCCGGGCAGAAAACCAAGGCTTTCTCCCGCTTCTACAGCAGGCCGTGTCAAAATGATCTTTTTCACATGGCCGTTTTTCAGTGCCTGGACAGCCATCACTACAGCTAAATAGGTCTTGCCTGTCCCAGCTGGTCCGATTCCAAATACCAGGTCCTTGCTGCGTACAGCATGGATGTAATGCCGCTGGCCGATGGTCTTCGCCCGTATCGATTTGCCGTTCGCATTGCGGGCCACTTCTTCGTCGTATAACTCCGCGAAGTATTCAATCGTTCCGTTTTTGGCCATCTCGATGGCAGAGACGATATCGCGTTGATCGATATTGATATTTTTGCGAATCACCCGCAATAATTGTTCAATCAATAATTTTCCAGTCTGCTTGCCCTCTTCGGAACCTGATAATTTAATAACGTCACCACGGGTAATAATATGGATGTCGAACGCTTCTTCGATTAAAGTTAAGTGGTTATCTGATATCCCGAGCAGCTGAACCGCTTCATTTGGGTCTTTCACATGTAATTCTAGTAGGTTGTTTTCTGTCATGTGGACGCTCCTTGGAATCGAGTATTTACTGCTATTTTTACTCTATCATTAAAGATAATCCTTTGTAAAATATTTGTATTAGATAATTCGAACTATAAGATTTTGTTTTCTCGGAATGTGTAAATTTCGCTGGATTTTGAATCGATTTTCTGTGTAAACCAAAGTTTTATTCCAGCTCTTTTTGTTTACATAATAAAGTTATCAGAAACATAAAAGGTCGGCCAGTAAAAACTGGCCGACCTTTTATCTTTTGGATTTGGGCGGCATCAAAATCTCTGCCATGATGATCCCTCTTCTGACATCCTCATTAGTCAACGGCAGGAAGTCATCTGCGTCTTTTTCTTTCTGTGCAACGGATGGCTGATTTCTCACTGACCGTAAACCGCCGGTAGTGATGCGGTCTTCTATTTCATCTTGCACTTCACGGGACGACACTCGGCGTTGGACTTCCTGGCGCGCTTCCCGGAGAGGCGTTCGATTTACCACTTCTTCCACTTGTTTTTTCACTTGCTGTGTTCGTTCAGGTCGCTGGGTTTGCTGTTTCTGCAGTTCCCCGTAAATCTCTTTGGCATAATCTTCTACTCGCTTAAACGTTTTTTGACCAGAACGCCTGTCGTCAACAGTGGATGATCTTGTCGGGACGGGGCGTTTCGGAACATCGTCAGCCGAGTCTTTTTTGTTCTTATTGAAAAAAGCACTAATCGCCATGATTACAAGCCCAAATATGAGAGCTTCCATACGAAAAACCTCCCTTATGGTTATCGCCGATTATTTATCGTCGGATTTGTCCATACCGGTTTTCGAAATGGACTCTCGCATACCTGTATCTGCTTGAACATTTTTATAGTTGATATAATCCATAACACCGATATTTCCTGAACGAAGCGCTTCGGACATCGCAAGCGGCACTTCCGCTTCCGCTTCGACAACTTTCGATCTCATTTCCACAACTTTCGCTTTCATTTCCTGTTCACTTGCAACAGCCATTGCTCTGCGTTCTTCAGCTTTAGCCTGGGCAATTTTCTTATCTGCTTCAGCTTGTTCAGTCTGCAGTTCCGCACCGATGTTTTTGCCGATATCAACGTCAGCAATATCAATCGATAGGATTTCAAAGGCCGTACCTGAGTCCAAGCCTTTCGAAAGAACAGTTTGAGAAATCAAGTCCGGGTTTTCAAGAACTTTTTTGTGGCTTGTGCTTGAACCGAGTGTTGATACGATACCTTCACCAACACGGGCAACGATCGTTTCTTCACCCGCACCACCGACTAGACGGTCGATGTTCGCACGAACCGTGATACGCGCCTTCGCTTTCACTTCGATTCCATCCATCGCAACACCGGCGATAAATGGTGTTTCAATCACTTTCGGGTTAACCGACATTTGAACTGCTTCCAACACGTCACGCCCTGCCAAGTCAATTGCAGCTGCACGTTCAAATGGCAATTCAATGTTTGCGCGATGCGCAGCAATCAATGCGTTGACTACGCGGTCAACGTTACCGCCTGCCAAGTAATGGCTTTCCAGTTGGTTGATGCTGACTGTCAAACCTGCTTTTGACGCTTTGATCAACGGATTTACAATCCGTGATGGAATAACACGGCGCAATCTCATCCCGATCAGTGTAAAGATACTGATTTTAACGCCTGCTGCCAATGCTGAAATCCATAATGTAATTGGCACAAATGTGAAGAAAATTGCCAAAACAATGATGATACCTATTATCGCTGCGCCTAAACCAATTGCTTCAATTCCCATTCTCTTATTCCTCCTCTTGTTTTTCAAGTTCGCGAACAACTATGCGCGAACCCTCTACCTTGATTATCTTAACATCTTTCCCATTGTCGATAAACCTGCCCTCCGAAACGGCGTCAATGCGCTCGTCATCCAGCTTGATTGTGCCTGAAGGGCGAAGCGCCGTTACAGTCCGGGCAATTTTGCCGACAAGTTCCGGGCGATTTGTAGTCGATACGTATCCACTTTCTGTATCGGTGGCATCCGTCAAGATAATCCGTTTGAACAAATCCAGCCGCTTACCAAAGAATTTCACTACAATCACCATCCCTACTGTTGCTACTATCATTGCAATAAGTACTGCTATGGCGGTGGACTTTAAATCGCCTCCAGCCAATAAAATGCTGCCAAGAATAGCGGCGATCCCGAGGAATCCGGCAACACCGCCCGGAATAATGAACTCGGCCACCAAAAGCCCGAAGCCGATGACCAATAAAATGATGGACTCGTATCCTGCCAAGCCTGCCACCAAGTGACCGTAAAAAAACAACAACAAGGAAGACAGCCCAATAATCCCAGGAATCCCGACTCCTGGTGTAAACAGTTCAAGCAGCAAACCCAAGCCTGCAATTGACAAAAGGATCGGTACAACGATCGGATTGGTCAGGAAACGAGCTAGACTTTCTGAAAATGTTTCATCGACTGTAACAACCGAAGCATTTTCATAGCCTTTTAGCGCCAGCAACTCGCCAAGAGAAGATACAGTCCCTTGCGAATAGCCAACCTGTTCAGCTTCCTGCGCTCCCAACGTCAGCAGCTCACCTTCTGCAACTCCCAGCTCCGGGAGAGCCATTGAAGCATCAGCCATTGCCAATGCATACTCAGGATCCCGCCCGGCTGTCTGAGCTGCATTCTTCATGGAAGCGAGCCATGCGCTGTTCGCCTTATCCGCAGCCGCATTCCCCGCCTGGTCGATCACCTGAGCAGCGCCCATGCGGCCGTTTGGATGCATATAGATTTCATCGTTATGCAAGGCCAGGAAAGCACCAGCCGATAAAGCATCTTGGTTGACGAATGCCATTGTTTCCAGCTGTGTTTTATTGAGTAGCCGAGCAATGCCATCTGCCGCATCCACAAAACCGCCTGGCGTATCGATTTCAAAGATGATGGCCTCTGCTCCAGCATCTTCAGCTTCTTCAATGCCCCGTTCGATAAAAGCTTGCAGTCCTCGTTCAACTTCATCTTCGATCGGAATTACATACACTGTCGAAGTGTCCGCCTGGATCGCCGGGAGCATGAGCAGAAAAGATAACAGTAAAAGTCCAAATCCTGTATAGACTTTGACTCTGCTCAATGGGATCTCTCCTTTCGCAAGTTAAATTTACTGTTTGTATATATACGGATGAAACTGGATTCGGTTTCATTTTTTTGAGCTATTTCCATTATAAATGATTGGCTGCCCAATAACGAAAGAATGCGCTTACAAATATGACAATTAGAAAAGCCGCCAACACATTTACTGTGTTGGCGGCTTAGGCTGGTCGTTCATATTTTTTAAAAGTCGATTATACTTCTTAATGTCAATTAAAATTTACGTTTACGCGCAGCTTCTGATTTTAATTTACGTTTCACGCTCGGCTTATCATAGTACTCGCGCTTTCTTACCTCTTGCATTGTTCCAGATTTAGAAACAGTGCGTTTGAAGCGGCGAAGAGCATCTTCAATCGATTCGTTTTTACGAACTGTAGTTTTTGTCATCTCTTTTTCCCTCCCTCCGAACACACGTTGAAGCGAAGAACAACAAGTGTTATATACTCAAAAATTATATCGTATTCTCAAAGAAAGGTCAATAGTTAATAATCGGAATCTGAAGTTAAGCCCTGCATAATTTTTACGCCTGAGCTTGCACCGATGCGCGTTGCTCCTGCTTCGATCATCGCTTGAACATCTTCCAGACTGCGAACGCCGCCTGAAGCTTTAACACCCAGATCAGAACCTACTGTCTCGCGCATCAATTTTACGTCCTCGACAGTCGCTCCACCAGTTGAGAAACCAGTTGAAGTTTTAACAAAGTCAGCTCCTGCTTCTTTAGACAGTCGGGAAGCCGCCGCTTTTTCTTCGTCGGTCAGCAGGCATGTTTCAAGGATCACTTTCACGATTGCTTTTCCTTTTGCCGCATTGACAACCGCTTCGATATCTTTTTTCACATGGTCCGTGTTGCCGCTTTTAAGGGCGCCTACATTCAACACCATGTCAATTTCGCCTGCACCTTTTGAAATAGCGTCAGTTGTTTCGAAAGCTTTTGTTTCCGGAGTCGATGCACCAAGCGGAAAGCCGATAACTGTACATACTTTGACTTCAGTGCCTGCCAATTCAGCTGCAGCAGTTTCAACCCAAGTCGGATTGACACATACAGAAGCGAACTTGAATTCAGCTGCTTCTTTGCAAAGCTGGATAACTTGGCTTTCGGTCGATTCCGGTTTTAGTAATGTGTGGTCGATATATGATGCAATGTTCGTCATAATAGAAAATCTCCATTCTTGTTTAAAGTCAGTTACTCATCAGGCCAGTTCCCCCAACCGGGAAATGCCGCCGATCACTGTTCTGAGCGTTTTGGATGCCTTGTACAGGCATAGCCCCATTCCTATTCAAACTCACAGGAAATAGCGGCCAGTGCGTACAAAGGCGCAGTTTCTGTCCGCAGAATCCGCGGGCCAAGCGAAGTGAAAACCGCCCCGAAGTTTTTCAAAGCAGCCACTTCAGACTCTGAAATCCCGCCTTCCGGGCCAAAGACAATCAGGACTGAATCTTTATCATACAACGCTTTTAAAATTTCAGCAAACCGCGTCCGGTTCCCGTCCCGCGCCTCTTCTTCATAAGCGACGATAACGGTGTCATAGGTTTCAGCTTGGACCATCAATTGCTTGAAACTGTGGACGGGATGGATTTCAGGGATGTGGGTTCTGTGAGATTGTTCAGCTGCCTCCTTAGCGATTTTTTGGAGCCTGCCGATTTTTTTCCCGCTTTTGGAACTGTCCCATTTGACAATCGAACGCTCTGCTGCAAATGGCAGCAGCGCGTACATTCCCAGCTCTGTTGCTTTTTGTGTAATCAAATCAAGCTTATCGCCTTTCGGCAACCCACAAGCAATGGTCACTTTTTTAGGCAATTCAACTTGCGTTTCCAATTTCTCGCCAAGCTCCACTTCCACATCGAAATCCGCCGTGACGATTTTTGAAAGGTGCGCTTCGCCTTCCATTACTGCGATCAAATAATCTCCTGCAGTTTGGCGCATAACTTTGGCGATGTGCTTAGCATCATCGCCGGTTATTACCACTATTCGATTTTCAGGAATTTTGCCTTCTATAAAATATCGTTGCATCGTGGCACCCCGTTATTCAGGTTTTTTGGAAATGATGGTGACCCAATCTTCCATCATCATGACGTCTTCAATGACAAAGCCAGATGCTTCGAGCGCTTCTTTGACATTGTTCTTTTTCGCTGCAATGATGCCGGATGTGATGTACTGGCCACCTGGTTTCACGACCTTGAACGCATCATCTGTAAAGGACATGATGACTTCCGCCAGAATATTGGCGACGACCACGTCACCCGGTTCCTTGATTTTATCGACCAGGTTGCCTTCTTCTACGGTCACAGTGTTTTGAACTTTATTCAGCTTGACGTTGATTGTTGCTGATTTTACAGCAATGTCATCCAAATCCAGCGCATAGACTTCTTTGGCAGAAAGCAAAGCCGCTCCAATCGCCAGCACTCCTGATCCCGTACCTATATCAATGACTCGGTCTCCCGGCTTAACTGTCTTTTCAAGTGCCTGTAGGCTCATAACAGTAGTTGGATGCGTGCCTGTACCAAAAGCCATTCCAGGATCCAATTCAATGATCAATTCATCGCTTGATACCGGATTATAAGTTTCCCATGTCGGCACAATTGTGAAACGTTTGGAGATTTTGACGGGATGATAATATTTTTTCCATGAAGTCGCCCATTCCTCTTCGTTCACTTCGCTGATGGTCACTTCGTTTTTGCCCAAATTAATATCAAAGGCCACCAGGTTATTGATAGCCAACTTAATGGCCTCAACCGTTTCGCCTAAAAAACTATTGACCGGCAAATAAGCTTTCAAGATTACGCCGTCCACCGGAAAATCTTCCGGATCCAACGAATAGATTTCACCAAAACGATCTTCCCGTTCTTTCGTCAAATCTTCCGAATCCTCGATGACTACTCCGCTGGCACCTGCTTCGTGCATGATATTGGAAACTGCTTCAATCGCTTCATTCGTGGTATGGATTGCTAATTCTGACCATTTCAATTCCGTCCAGCTCCTTTTTCGCTTCCACAATCAGCAAGACTCCCGCATTACGCAAGAGTCTACTGGTTGCAGAAACTGGATTAATTACTGACAGCAACTTCCCCATCAGTCCAGGTTCTCACTTATTCGCCTTTAATGGTCCGTTTGATTTTATCAAACAGCGAGCTGCTGTGTTCTTCTGGAATATCCCCGCTGATTTCCGCAAACTCACGCAGCAGCTGTTTTTGCTTCTCGCTGAGTTTTGTTTGTGTTTTGACGCGGACAATGACATGTTGATCTCCGGTTCCATAGCCATGAACGTTTTTGACGCCTTTGCCTTTCAGTCGGAAACGGGCTCCACTTTGTGTACCAGCTGGAATCTTCAACTTCACTTTACCTGAAATTGTCGGAACTTCGATTTCATCCCCCAATGCGGCCTGTGGATAGGTGATGGAAATATCCAGATAGATATCGTCCCCTTCACGCTGGAACTGTTTATGCGGTCTGACGCGGAATACAACATAGAGATCCCCTGCTGGTCCTCCGTTGATTCCCGGTCCACCTTGTCCAGTAACGCGCAATTGCTGGCCATCGTCTACACCGGCTGGAATCGTGACTTTGATTTTCTTGACTTTGCGCACTTTTCCTTCGCCGTGGCATGTCTGGCATTTTTCTTCGATGATTTGGCCAGAGCCTTCACAATGATGGCAGGCACGGCGGTTGACCATACGGCCAAATGGCGTATCCTGCGTCACATTCAGCTGGCCGGAGCCTTCACAATATGGACATGTCTTCTTCTTCGTACCTGGCTTAGCGCCAGAACCGTCACATGTTCCACATGTTTCGTCTTTCGGCAATTCAACTTCCGATTCCTTGCCGAATACGGCATCCATGAAATCGATGGTCATGGAGTACTGAAGATCATCGCCTTTACGTGGTGCATTCGGATCGCGGCGTCTTGAACCTCCACCGAAGAAAGTGCTGAAAATATCATCGAAACCGAATCCCTCAGCTCCGCCGAATCCGCCGCCGCCAAAGCCTTGGTTCGGATCCTGATGGCCAAACTGATCGTATTGTGCACGTTTTTGCTCATCGCTTAATACTTCATATGCCTCTTTAACTTCCTGGAACTTAGCAGAAGCATCTTTATCTTTATTGATGTCCGGATGAAACTTTTTGGATAAGGTCCGGTATGCTTTTTTAATTTCTTCTTTAGAAGCGGACTTGGATACGCCCAATACTTCATAATAATCTCGCTTATTCATAAGTCACTCTCCCTCTAGCAATCAACTGTAATTGTACACGGTTTAAATCACTGATGCAAAGACATTGAAAAAGCCAAAGCATGTTGCTTTGCTTTGACTTTTCAAGTTCTTGCTTATTTTTTATCGTCGTTAACTTCTTCAAATTCAGCATCGACTACATCGTCGTTGCCTGGAGCTGCGCCTTCTTCTTGAGCAGCTTGTTGAGCTGCTGCTGCCTGCTCGTACGCTTTCATGGAAAGGCCTTGAAGAATCTCCTGCAATTTATCTTTTTTCTCACGGATGTCTTCGATGTTGTCAGACTCCAATGCCGTTTTTAATTCGTCGCGCGCATCTTCCGCTTGTTTTTTCTCTTCTTCAGAGACAACTTCACCAAGGTCAGTGATTGTTTTGTCAGTTGTGAAGACAGCTTGGTCAGCTTCGTTGCGAAGTTCAACTTCTTCTTTTACTTTAGCATCCGCTTCAGCGTTTTCTTCTGCTTCTTTGATCATGCGTTCGATTTCATCGTCCGTCAAAGAAGTGTTGGATTGAATTGTAATTGTCTGCTCTTTTTGTGTCCCAAGATCTTTCGCTTTAACGCTGACGATACCGTTTTTATCGATATCGAAGCTTACTTCGATTTGCGGCACGCCGCGTGGAGCTGGCGGAATATCTGCCAATTGGAAACGGCCAAGCGTTTTGTTGGCTGCTGCCATCGGACGCTCCCCTTGCAATACATGAATATCTACAGCCGGCTGGTTGTCAGCAGCAGTTGAGAATGTTTGCGATTTAGAAGTCGGGATTGTTGTGTTGCGTTCGATCAATTTAGTGAATACGCCGCCCATTGTTTCAATACCAAGAGATAATGGCGTTACGTCCAATAGGACAACGTCTTTAACGTCACCAGTCAATACGCCGCCTTGGACTGCTGCACCCATAGCTACAACTTCATCCGGGTTAACGCCTTTATGCGGGTCTTTGCCTGTTTCTTTCTTAACAGCTTCCTGTACGGCTGGAATACGAGTAGATCCACCGACAAGGATAACACGGTCAATTTCAGAAGCAGAAATGCCAGCATCTTTCAACGCCTGGCGAGTCGGCCCCATTGTGCGTTCAACTAATGAAGAAGTCAATTCATCAAACTTCGCACGGCTCAATGTAACTTCCAAGTGAAGAGGTCCAGCTTCTCCTGCTGTGATGAACGGCAGTGAAATTTGAGTTGAGGATACGCCAGACAAATCTTTTTTCGCTTTTTCAGCCGCATCTTTCAAACGCTGTGTCGCCATCTTGTCTTTCGACAAGTCAACGCCATTTTCTTTTTTGAATTCCTGCACCAAATAATCGATGACCAATTTATCGAAGTCATCGCCACCCAGACGGTTGTCGCCGGCAGTTGATTTTACTTCAAAAACGCCGTCGCCCAGTTCAAGGATCGATACGTCGAACGTACCGCCGCCAAGGTCATAAACAAGGATTGTTTCATCTGTATCTGTTTTGTCCAAACCGTATGCAAGTGCTGCAGCAGTAGGCTCATTGATGATGCGTTCCACTTCTAAGCCTGCGATACGCCCAGCATCTTTTGTTGCCTGGCGTTCTGCATCGTTGAAATAAGCTGGAACTGTGATAACCGCTTTTGTTACTTTTTCGCCTAAGTATTCTTCAGCATAGCCTTTAAGATATTGAAGAATCATTGCAGAAACTTCTTGTGGCGTATATTCTTTGCCTTCAGCTGTTACTTTTTGCTGAGTACCCATCAAGCGTTTTACAGATTGGATGGTGTTCGGGTTTGTGATCGATTGGCGTTTTGCCACTTCACCGACTTGGCGTTCACCATTTTTGAAAGCGACAACAGAAGGTGTTGTACGGTTGCCTTCTGGGTTTGGAATGATTTTTGGCTCGCCGCCTTCTAATACTGCGACTGCTGAGTTTGTTGTACCTAAGTCAATACCGATAATTTTGCTCATTATGAATTCCTCCAATAATTTTTTATTCGTTTACTTTTACCATTGCCGGACGGAGAACGCGTCCTTTTAGGATATAGCCTTTTTGCAATTCCTGCAGGACAGTTCCCGGTTCAGCGGAATCATCTTTTTCCTGCATGACTGCCTGATGGAAATTCGGGTCGAAAGGTTCGCCAACCGCCTTGATTTCTTCCAAGCCTTCGCGGCTGACAGCTTCAATCAAGGATTTTTGGACCATTTCGACACCCTTCATTACAGAAGCCGATTCTTCGCTGGTGGTTTGAAGCGATAATGCACGCTCGAAATTATCCAAAACTGGCAGGATATCTGACAGCAGGGATTGAGAGCGGAATTTATTGGCTAAATCTTTGTCTATTTGCGTACGCCGTTTGAAATTATCATAATCGGCAAGCAGGCGCAAATATTTGTTCTGTTCTGCTTCCAACTGTTTGCGCAGCTCTTCAGCTTCGTCAACCGTTTCTTCCTCTTGCTCAGCGGAAAGGTCGACTTCCGGAGTTTCTGTATCCGCGAATTCTGTTTCCTCTTCAGCAACAGGCGCTTTCGCTTTTTCTTCCACTTCTTCAGCCATATCTTGTTCTTCAGTTTTTAATGGTTCATTTTTTTTTGACAAGTCTATTCCTCCTTTGTTCACGTTCCTTTAAACATGCGGGTCAACTCTTTCGATAAATCACCGCTTAATAGGTCCAATATGGAAACAATACGTTTGTAATCCATTCGTTTTGGCCCGATTATGGCAATTGACCCTGTTTGTTCTTCACCGATATCGTACGACACCGTAATGACACTGCAATCTTCCATTGCCGACAGCGTATTTTCCGAGCCGATGCGGATGTGGAGGCCTTGGCTTCCCACTGGCAAGATCATCGGAATATGCTTGGCTTCTTCCATAACATCCATCAAATTTCTGATTTTCTGGAGATCGTGAAAATCAGGTTGCTTGAGGATGTTCAATTTCCCACCGTAAAAGACGTTTTCATCTTCATGCGGCAATAAAACCGCTTTTCTGAACGTATGGAATAATTCGCCATAGTGTTCAACATGCTGTTTTAAGATCATCAGCGTTTCCTGTTCCAACCGCAGATGCAGGTTGTTCAGTGAGACGCCAACCAGCCGTTCATTGAGGATATTGGCCATCTTCTCAATATCTGATGGGTTAAGACCAGGCGGAATGGAAAACACGCGATTCTCCACATGCCCCGAATCGGTTACGATAATCGCAACCGCAGCATTTTCCGTCAACGGCACGATCGACAATTTCTTAACGATATGCATGCGCACATCAGGCCCCAAAAGAATGGATGTGTAATTGGTCAACTCCGAAAGAATCATCGCCGAGCGCTTAATGATTTCTTCAGTCTCTGTCAATTTTTCTTCAAAGATGGAACGCAATTGCACGATATCCTGTTGCGGCAATGGCCTTGGCGTCAGCAGGTGATCGACATAATAGCGGTACCCCTTTTCGGAAGGAATGCGTCCGGAAGACGTATGGGTTTTTTCCAGGAAGCCCATTCTTTCAAGCTCGGCCATCTCGTTGCGGATGGTTGCCGAACTATAGGAAATCCCAGGCTTCTTGGAGAGTTGGTTCGATCCTACCGGCTGAGCTGATTGAATATAATCATCCACTGTCACCTTTAAGATGAGCAGTTGCCGTTCTGTTAACATGATCATCACCTCTGTTAGCACTCTAAGTACCCGAGTGCTAATACTACATTAAAATTAACAAATATAACGACCCTTGTCAACGCAAGACCCCTATGCCAATAAAAATTGTTCAAATACTTCGTTGCCGACAAATCGGCCTTTTCTGGTCAACCGGACAAAGTCTCCGGCGATCTCCAAATTTTCCTTTTCGATTTCCTTTTCCAATATGCTGCCATATACATCCTGTATCGGTTTTTGGAACTTATCCTGGAAATGCAGCAGTGATACACCATTTGTCTTCCGCAACCCTAAAAACATTTCCTCTTCCATTTTTTCGTGGACCGGCACTTCGTGTGTATTGAGGATCGGGCGTTGGCCTGAATCCAGCGGTTCCATGTATTTTTTCAACGGTCCGGCATTCGAATAACGGACGCCGTCTACATAACCATGCGCGCCTGCTCCAACACCAATGTATTCAACATTGTCCCAATACAGGAGGTTATGCCGGGACTCATGGCCTGGGCGCGCGAAGTTGGAGATTTCATACTGTTTCAGTCCCCGGCCGTCCATTTCATTCATCAACCGTTCGTACATATCCGCTTCCAAATCTTCTGTGACAGTATTCAACTTGCCTTTTGTCATCAAGTTGTAGAAGACAGTCTTCGGTTCAATGATCAGCGAGTATGCGGAGAAATGCGGCAAGTCGAAAGCGAATGCCTGTGCGAGCGTATCTTCCCATTGCTGCATGCTCTGGCCCGGCAGCCCGTACATCAAATCAAAACTCAAGTTTTTGAAGCCGACTTGGCGCGCCGATTCGACCGCCCGCCCAACATCGGTATTGCTGTGTGTCCGGCCAAGCCGTTTCAGCAGGTCTTCATCAAATGACTGGACGCCCATGCTCAAACGGTTGACGCCTCCGTCAAACAATACCTGCATTTTGTCGCGTGTCAGTTCATCCGGATTGGCTTCTGAAGTCCATTCCAAGTCGTCTGCCATCGGCACATAGCGGTGGATATAGGACAACAGCTTCTCCAGCTGAACAGGTGTCAGCGAAGTTGGCGTGCCGCCTCCCAGAAAAATCGTTTCAAGCGGCTGGTCAAGTGCTCCTTGTTCTTTCCATAAAGCCAGCTCCTTCCCGACAGAATCGATATAGGCATCTACGGGCTGGTCTTTGAAAAAGACTTTATTGAAATCACAGTAAAAGCAGATCTGGTGGCAGAATGGAATATGGATATACAATCCTTTAACCATTTTATTTCCTCTTTTCTAATAAGAAAAGGAGGCTGAAATTCCCGCCCCCTTTTTTCCGTTTATTTTGATTGGTCATCCATTTTCAGGATCGCCATGAATGCTTCTTGTGGAACTTCAACAGATCCAACTTGCTTCATGCGTTTTTTACCTTCTTTTTGCTTGTCCAAAAGTTTGCGTTTTCGGGAGATATCCCCGCCGTAACACTTGGCAAGAACGTTTTTGCGCATGGCACTGATGGTCTGGCGTGCAACAATCTTCTGGCCGATGGCGGCTTGGATCGGCACTTCGAACTGCTGGCGCGGGATCAGGCTTCTCAACTTATCAACGATCACTTTGCCGCGTTCATAGGCAAAATCACGATGGACGATAAAGCTTAAGGCGTCGACTTGTTCGGAATTCAGTAGAATATCCATCTTCACAAGTTTCGACTCTTTGTAGCCGATCAATTCATAATCAAATGAAGCGTAGCCTTTTGTTCCCGATTTGAGCTGATCAAAGAAATCATAGACGATTTCAGCAAGCGGCAGCTCATAGATGATGCTGACACGTGTGTCGTCGACATAATCCATTGTCATGAAATTGCCTCGCTTGCGCTGGCAGATTTCCATAACTGCGCCGACATAATCATTCGGGACCATGACAGTCGCTTTCACATAAGGTTCTTCAACCATTTGGATTTTCTGCGCGTCCGGCATCATGGCAGGGTTATCGATTTTCAGGATTTCCCCGTCCGTCATGTGTACGTCGTAGATTACACTTGGTGCTGTTGTGATCAAATCAATGTTGAATTCACGCTCGATGCGTTCCTGAATGATTTCCATATGCAACAAGCCGAGGAAACCACAACGGTAACCAAAGCCAAGCGCCTGGGAAGATTCCGGTTCAAACTGCAGAGCGGCATCGTTCAACTCCAATTTCTCCAGCGCATCACGCAAGTCGTTGTATTTGGATGTATCGATCGGATACAATCCGCAATAAACCATCGGATTCAAACGGCGATAACCTGGCAATGCTTCTTTTGCCGGGTTATTGGCCAATGTAATGGTATCTCCGACGGTGGAATCGCCGACATTTTTGATGGCAGCGGTCAAAAATCCGACATCGCCAACTGTCAATTCATTACGAAGCGTTGCATGAGGAGTGAAAACCCCTGCTTCAATCACTTCAAATTCTTTTCCGGAAGCCATCATCTGGATGCGGTCTCCAGGCTTCACAGTTCCTTCCACAATCCGGATATAAGCGACGACGCCACGGTATGGATCGTAAAGGGAGTCAAAGATCAATGCTTTTAACGGCGCATTCGGGTCGCCTGTTGGTGCAGGAACTTTTTCGACAATCTGTTCAAGAATATCCTCGATGCCGATTCCCGCTTTTGCTGAAGCCAATACAGCTTCAGAAGCATCCAATCCGATAACATCTTCGATTTCCTGGCGAACACGCTCCGGATCGGCAGCAGGCAAATCGATTTTATTGATAACTGGCAGGATTTCCAAGTCATTGTCCAATGCCAAGTAAACGTTCGCTAAAGTCTGGGCTTCTATGCCTTGAGCCGCATCGACAACCAGTACAGCGCCTTCACAGGCGGCCAGGCTGCGCGATACTTCGTAAGTGAAGTCGACATGGCCCGGTGTGTCGATCAAATGCATAATATAGATTTCTCCGTCTTTGGCTTTATAATTCAGCTGGACAGCATTTAATTTGATGGTAATGCCGCGTTCCCGTTCAAGATCCATGGAATCCAGTGACTGTGCTTTCATTTCACGGGAAGTCAGCGCTTCCGTCTTTTCTAAAATTCGGTCAGCAAGCGTAGACTTGCCGTGGTCAATATGCGCAATAATTGAGAAGTTGCGGATTTTGCTTTGACGGGATAATCTTTCCTCATTATTCATTCTCTTCACTCCTAAATAAACTACTATGAATTATAGCAGTACAGCACGGATTGAGCAATGAAAGCCCAAGAAATCATTTCAGTGTCAAGTGAAACTTCTTTGCACGTAACTATTGCATTCCTGTCGTTGATTTGATAAAATAACTCTTGTTGTATAGAGACATTAAAGAGTTGGGATGATTTCCCCTCTTACATATTGTCTAGGAGGTGAAAGATATGCCAAACATTAAATCTGCAATCAAACGTGTGCGCACGAACGAAATAAAAAACGCTCAAAACTCACATGTGAAATCAGCAATGCGTTCTTCTATTAAGAAAGCTGAAACAGCTTTGACTAACAAAGACGATAACGCTAGCGATTCTGTAAAAGCTGCGATTAAACAGGTGGAAAAAGCGGCTTCTAAAGGCTTGATCCATAAAAACACTGCAGCTCGTAAAAAATCGAGCTTGATGAAAAAAGCGTAAAACCTTTTAAAAAGCCGGTTCCTCCAGAGGAACCGGCTTTTTTTCTATGCATGTTAACGTTTCATTTGAGACGCGCGCTTCATCAGGAAAAATTCCAGGATGCGCTCACGGTTGCCGCTGACTGTCTTCAGCTGCAGATCGATCGCCGCCAAATCCCCCAATACTTGAAGCAGCCGCTTCTCGGAAATCTGTTGGCGCTTTTCCACCAGCAGCTTGACGCGGTACGGATGGGCTTTCAATTGTTTGGAGATCTGCTGCGCATGATAGCCTTTTTTCTGCAAGTAATAGACTTGGATCATGAAGCGAATCTGCGAAGCCAGCAAAGCCGTCAGCGCCACAGGTTCTTCTTTTTGCCTCAACAAATCATAATAGACACTGAGTGCGCCGCTGACATCGCCGTCCAAATAAGATTGCAGCATTTTGAAGGCATCCTGTTCGAGCGTCCGCGCAGTCATTCTTTCTACAAGGTCTACCGTGATATCGCCTTCCGCTGCACCAAGGTACAACGACATCTTCTCAATTTCCGAAGACAGCAGGGTCAGATTGGTGCCTGCCATTTCCATCAGCCGCTGCGCCGCTTTCAAATCGATGCCTTTTCCAAAACTTTTCGCTTCATGCATCAGCCAGCTTTCCAGATCATTTGTCTGCAAAGATTTCGCTTCCACCAGAACGGTATGCTGTTTCATCAGCTTGGTGACTTTTTTCCGCTCATCCAGCTTTTCATAAGGTGCAACAAAAATCGTCACAGAACTGCCCGGTGGATTTTCAAGCCACGCTTCCAAAGCCTTCAAGTCATGATTGATCTTTTCCTTGCCGCGTTCCGCCGCCTTCAGGAACGAAGCATTGCGAGCGATTATGAGCTTTCGGTCGCTGAAGAAAGGAATGGTATCCGCTTCATCGATGACGTGGTCAACAGGAACTTCATCCAAATCAAAAAATGTCAGTTCCAATTCCCCGCCGTCCGTTAATTTATCTTTTAATAAGTCCAATGTTTTTTCAATGAAATAGCTTTCTGTTCCCACTATGAGATAAACAGGGTCTATTTGCCCGCTGCGTATGGATTTCCACACGGATGTAATCATCGTATCAGCCTCCCTCTCTCTACTATATCGGATTTTTGCCCATTTGGGTATTTGACAGTTATGTGTCAGCGCAGAAATTCGTTTGTTAAAGTCCACTTCAATCTAGATTTTTATTCAGACTTCGCTTATAATTAGAAGGAATTAGGAGGGATTTCAATGAATGAATTTGAACAGAATGTACAGTCCAAACGTAACGATGCAATCGACGCGGGAATGGGCTTTGTCGTATCCTTTGGATTTTTCGCCCTTATCTTTATCATCGCTGGACTTGTACAGTTCGCTGCACGGTAATTAAATCAAAAAAGGTTCCGGAGTTTCATATCCGGAACCTTTTTTTGTTGCTCAATACATCAGTCAACGCATAGTCTCCAACTCCACCTGTCCATCATTATATAACAGCCGGATGGTGCCGTTTTCAGCAGTGTTCAATGTACGGAGTTCCAATTCACTAAAGCGCTCGACCACTTCCAGGCTCGGATGTCCGTAACGGTTATCAGCACCCGTCGAAAATATCGACAGTGCAGGCTTGAGGGCAGCCAGGAAGCCTTCGCTGCTGGATGTTTTGCTGCCATGATGACCGACTTTCAATACTGTCAGCCCGGCAAGATCAGGTTCGTAAGACTCCAGCAGACGCGCTTCGCCTTCCGCTTCCAGGTCTCCCGTAAACAAAATTCGGTAATCGCCCGTTTTCATCAGCAATACCAAGGAATCATTATTGCCTTCGTACTCCTCATCATCCGGCGACAGATACGCAAAGTGCGTTTGTCCTACGGTCCAGTTTGATCCCTTAGCTGGAAATGCCACTTCCGTCTGCGCCGCATCAGGAGCCAGTTCGACCATCAACGCGTTCGCCGCTGACCCTGGCGTCAAATGCAACTGATCAATAGGAAACAGCTTGAAAATCTCCTCTGCTCCTTCTGCGTGATCGGCATCCGGATGCGAAATGATGAACAGATCCAGTGAAGAGATTCCACTCCCCTTTAAATAAGGTGCTACAACCTGCCTGCCAATTTCGTAAGGTCGCTTCTTCTCCTTAAAAGCTTCAGTATCGAATCGCAGCAAGCCCCCGCTGTCGATCAAATAGACCGCTTCCCGGTAAGGCAATTCAATTACTGCACTGTCCCCTTGGCCAACGTCCAAAAATGTCACTTTCAAACGCGGATCCAAATAAGGCAACGCTGTGAAAAGCAGGGCCGGAACGATCAAAATCAACAATTGGCGCCAATGGAACCCTAACTCTGCAACACAATAAAATACATAAACACTGGCAATGAGCAAACAGACGGCCAGAACTCCCGGCTTTCCAGGATTCCATAATTGATAAGGCAAATCCGCCAGCCACAGCATTAATTGCCCAACCAGCCCACGCAAAGGTTCGTAAAAATAAAACATGAAATCTGCCGCCGGTCGGCACAGCAGAGTCAGAAACAACAGCAAAAAATTCATCGGCAGAATCAGCAAGGTGAACAGCGGGACAAACAGGCTATTCACCAGGAATGCAGACAGAGACAATTCATAAAAATGAAACAGCAGCAACGGATACAAGGTCACTTGAGATATGAAGGTGATGACAAATCCCGTTTTCAAAGCAGACTGGATTCCCCTCAACAATTTTAGCGAGTATATAATACCGAATGTCGCGCCATAGGACAGTTGGAACCCAATTTTGAAGAGGACATACGGATCCCATAACAGCAAAAGAATCATACTAGTTAACATAACATTTGCAATAGGCAACCGGAATCCAAGCAACTTTCCTGCCAATACAAGAGTTACCATGCTGACAGCCCGCCAAACTGAAGGGGCACCACCAGCCATGACTGCGTAAAGCGGCAGAATGATGAGCAGAATGACTGTAGCCGACTCTTTTCGGACATGCAGGCGGGTAAGGATGAAATACAGCATCCCTGATGCGATTCCCACATGCAATCCCGAAATGGCAAACAGATGAGAAATTCCAAGCGTTTGATAAATGCGTTGATCTTCCGGGTCCATGTTTTCCCGCTCCCCGATCAGCAGCGCTTCCGCTTCCACTGACAAGCTTTCGGGAAAATGTTCACGGATATGGCGCTTGAGTGCATCACGCCTCCCCAACAGCCCTGTAAACCACGAATCGTTTTCGCTGATGCCTTCAATCGACTGAACAACCAGTAACTGGGAAGCTCCATTGTGGATCAGATATTCTTCCATATTGAACGAATAACGATGGGAAGGCGGTGACGGAACCTCAAATACCCCCTTTACCAGAAAGTCCGACCGGTCCACCAGGCCTTCCAGCTGATTTTTTCGCTCTTCCGAAGCTATTCGATAACGGGCATAGACGACCGTCCCATCCGCGATTACCGCAAAGCCTCTTAGGCTGTCACCATCGACAGCTGATCCTGCACGGAATGTCAGTTCACCCGAATAGGGAAGCGAGTAATCAAAATGGTCCTGGCTCCGGAAATCCTGCAAAAGGTAAATCGCGCCAGCAACTAAAAAGATACTGAGAATAAGCATTAGGCTTTCTCTTTTACAGCACATCCAACCAAAAAGCAGCGCCATGAACACGAGTTGAACCGGTGTTTCATGCGCTGCATATGTGGCAAGAGCTGTAGCAGTTGCCAGGTACAAAAATAGATTGGCTGTTACACTTCGACTTCTCCGAATAATTGGTTCACCCGTTCATTATAATGGGCCAATTCTTCCTCGCTTCCGCCTTTTTCACGTAATTTTTCCAGCAGCTCCATGTATAGAGCTGACTTTTCGACACTTAAAAAGTCGATTTTACGCTCATCGAATACCACTTGCACCACTTCCACACCAGCCTGTTCCAGTAATTCAATGGCGTATTCGTGATTTTTGTAGTCAGTTGCGTAATACAGACGGGAAATGCCTGACTGAATGATCGACTTGGTACATTGCAGACACGGGAAATGACTGACATACATGTCGGCGCCATTTACGCTGACGCCGTATTTGGCGCATTGCAACAGTGCATTCATTTCTGCATGGATGGTACGGACACAATGCCCATCGACGACATAACAGCCTTTATCGATGCAATGGTCGCCGCCTGAAATCGATCCGTTATAACCGCCGGCCATGATTCTGCGGTCGCGCACAATGGTCGCTCCGACCGACAGACGTGTACAAGTACTTCTAAGTGCCAGTAAATGGCTTTGCGCCATGAAGAATTGATCCCAAGTTATTCGCTTCATCTAATTGCCTCCTGCAAGTGTAGTTAAAATAAGTGTAGCAGAGGCAGTCGTTTCGTCAACCGTCTTTTCAAGCCGGTTCCGTTATTTAGTGGTGATCAACTCTTTTAATTGTTCGAAGGTTTTATCGCCGATGCCTGAGACTTCGGTCAATTCCTCCGGTGTTTTGAAGCTGCCGGCTTCTTCCCGGTAAGCAAGGATCGCAGCGGCTTTGGAAGGGCCGATGCCCGGCAACTCCATCAACTCGGTTTCAGTTGCCTGATTGATGTTGATCAAGCTGCTGCTGCCCGCTGAAGCTGTCTGTTCCAATGCGGGCAGGACGATTTCTTCACCGGCCGCCGGTACGTATAAACTGGTTTCATCAGCAACAATCAATGCCAAATTGATGGCGCGGCTGTCGGCTTCAGACGTAAATCCACCAGCTGCGTCTATAGCATCCTGCATACGAGAGCCTGGCGCGAGCTCATAAACGCCGGGATTGGCCACTTGGCCTTTCATATCAATCATTACAGTAGATTCGATTACAGGGTCTTCGTTTTCAGGAGTTTCTGTCTGCTGAGGGGATTCAGCGTTGATCAGTTCTAGAGAAGGAACAGGAGTTTTTTCAGGGTTTCCTTGAGGAAATAAAAAATAAATCAACAGCAGCGCAATGACGGCAGCGGGGATCAACAGCCATGCGGTTTTATTCTGAAGCTGGGAAAGTTTCAGCTGGCATTCCTCGTTTCTTCAGAAGGCAATTAAATAGAAGCTGTTTGAATTATATATTAATTCCATTTCACTTGTCCATCCTTTTCGAAATAGAAAAAAGCCCCCTGCATTGTGCAGGAGGCTGAGTAGAATTCTTGTTTATTTTTTAGCATAAAAGAAAATGCGTTCACTTTCTTCATCTGGAGCCTGATCCGAAAAATCGGCTGTAATCGATTCTATGGAAAATCCGGCTTCTTCCAGCCACTTGATGTAAACATCCACCGGGAAAGTCATCTGTTCATGCGTTTCTTCGAAGCGCTCAAACAAGCCATTCTGGCGGACAAAAAAAGTCATGTCATGAATCACACTATGTTCTGCCTCTCCAGGCTCGGTATGCCAAATATAAGCGATTTCCTCTGCATCATAAACAAACGGACTGTCCATATAAACTTTATCCACTTTGAAAACGGAATGCACATCAAAGAAAAAATGGCCTCCTGAGTTCAAGGCTTCATAAGCTTCCCTGAACGTCTGCCGGACCTGTTCGCCGCTCTGCAGATAATTTAAGGAATCGATTGCAATCGTGACGATATCGAAACCGGCAAGCCCTTCCAAGTTGTCCATGGACAATTGAAGCACCGGAATAGACTGGTTTGCTTCTTGAAACCGTTGATTGGCGACCGTCAGCATGTCTTCAGACAAATCGCTTGCGGTCACTTCATAGCCCATTTCAGCAAAAAGCTGTGACAATGTGCCGGTTCCGCACGCCACGTCCAGCAATTTGCCGGACGGGACGTGGGAAGCGACCCACTCCACATACTTTTCATAAGGAATATCTTCCATCAGTCCATCATAGACTGCGGCAAATTTTCCGTATTTCATATTTCCATTTGCGGAGCTTCTCTCCACAGGCGTTCAAGGTTATAGTACGAGCGTTCGTCTTTATGGAAAACGTGGGCTACCACATCTCCAAGGTCAACAAGGATCCAGCGTGCTGAATCGAATCCTTCAACACTTTTCACTTCGTGGCCTTCTTCGTGTGCTTTGTCCATGATTTCTTTTGCAATCGATTGGACTTGGCGATCGGAGTTCCCTGTACAAATAACGAAGAAATCAGCCAAAAGCGAAATCCCCTCCATATTCAAGACAACGATGTCTTCCGCTTTTTTGTCTTCCGCAGCATTATAAGCTACTTGCAGTAAAGTTTCTTTAGTCATTCTTTCACTTTCCCTTTCTGTTGCACGAAGTAGTTGTAGCACTTCAGTGAATCCGGAAATACCGGTTGATTTTTTGATACTAAAAATTCGATGGAATGTTTAACCGAGGCTTCCATCATAACATCCAATCCCCGATCTTTTAATTGTCGCAATTCTTCAACACCGGAAAACTTTCGGTTGGGCTCGATCAAATCGGCAATATAGACGACTTTTTCCAAGTCAGACATCGCTTCGCGCCCCGTCGTATGGTAACGGATGGCATTCAGGACATCTTCATCCTCCACTCCGAATTCGGTAGTTGCCAAATAAGCGCCAACCGGTGCATGCCAAAGTTCCGCATGGTATTCAAGCAAGAGCGGGTCCATCTCTTCAGAGACAATGATGGATTTCATCCAGTCACGATCCGAAAACTTCGCAACGTCGTGAAGAATGGCAGCAATTTCAGCTTTGGATTCAGAAACATTAAATTCCTTTGCCAGTTCAATCGCCGTATCCACTACCCCAAGCACATGCGTAAAACGATTGTCAGGCAGCCGTTCTTTAACTTTCTCCAACATTTGGCTTGGCTCCATACAACCCCTCCTCTCGAATAAATGCTTCCACTTTGTCAGGCACCAAAAATGCCAGCGGCCGCCCAACAGCAGCACGTTCTCTCAACATGGTCGATGACAGCAGCAATTCAGGTGAATCGATCATCATGACCGGATAAGGTGTTTCTGTATTATACCCCGGGCGCTTGACTCCAATAAAGCGAACCAACTTCACCAAATCATCGATGCGATACCAGGAAGGCAAACCTTCCACCATATCTCCGCCGATGATGAAGTAAAATTCCGCATCCGGTTCTTTTTCTGTCAGCTTTGTCAATGTATCAAACGAATAGGAAACGCCGCCGCTGTTGATTTCGAATTCCTCCACCCGGAATTGCGGATGGCCGGATATCGCCAGCCGTGTCATTTCCAGCCGCTGCTCAGCACTGGCTCCCGCTACATCTTTATGAGGTGCAATAAAATTCGGCATGAAGCGCACTTCATCCAGTTTCGCTGAATGGTATGCTTCGCTGGCCATAATCAGATGGCCGAGATGAGGTGGATTGAATGTTCCGCCCAATATCCCGACTTTTTTCATCGTTTGACCGGCAGCTCGATTCGTTTGTTGTTGACCGATTGCTTGTAAAGGACCACCGTATGACCAATCAATTGGACCAATTCCGATTTGGTGCCTTTTGCAAGAGCTTTCGCCACTTCATCTTTGCCGTCTTCATTGTTTTGCAGAATGCTGATTTTTACCAATTCGCGTTTTTCTAATGCTTCTTTGATTTGTACAAGCATCGCTTCATTGACGCCGCCTTTTCCTACCTGGAAAATCGGATCAAGATGATGTGCTTCGCTTCTCAAAAAGCTTTTTTGTTTAGTTGTTAACATAAGTGCCTCCTAGTTTTTCTGTGATCAATTGAATCATTTTCTCGGTGTTCGGCTGAACGCCCGTCCATTTCTCAAATGCAATTGCACCTTGATAGACGAACATGCCGACTCCGTTTACTGTCACGCAGTTTTTTTCTTTTGCTTTTTCTAAAAAAGGGGTAACCAAAGGTGTGTAGATGATATCCGCCGCTACTGTCCCAGCCTTGATCCGTTCCAAGGAAATCGGCAACGCTTCCCCTGTCGACAAACCGACTGAAGTGGTTTGGATGACAACAGAGAATTCTGCCAGCCGCTCTTCAGATTCCAAAAGAGTCACAGCGCTGGCACCGATTTCAGCAGCCAATTCCTCGGCTCTCCGGAATGTCCGGTTGGTGATGGTAATATCGGCAAAACCTGCACGTTTTAATGCAAAAGCGATGCCTCTTGCAGCGCCACCGGCACCAATCAGCAACACTTTCGCTGTCTTATCGACCGGATGCACGAGCAATGACCGGACAAAACCATCGCCATCGGTATTTGAACCCACAAATTCTTTGCCATCAAAATGCACGGTATTGACCGTATTCATCTGCATGGCGCTTTCGTCCAGGCTGCCGAGAAACGGCACAATGGACTGCTTATGCGGCAAGGTGATATTGAAACCGCTGATACCCAAGGTTTTCATGGCTTCAAAAGATTTTTCCAAATGTTCCGGTTCCACATGGATCGGAATATAGGCCGCATCGATGCCATGCTCGTCAAACCATGTTTCATGCATAAACGGGGATAGGGAGTGGGCAATCGGATCACCGATTACCGCGTACCATTTCTTCATCCAAAAACCTCCTAGATCAGCGATGGGCGCAACATGACTTCTACACCTTTAGGGGCATGGGCAGCAATGACTGCGTTGCCGTGCTGAATCGTGATCCAGCCAAGCCCGGAAAATACGATATCTGTTTTGGCATCTTTAACACGGAATTCATGGCGCACCAATTCAGGGAATTCGTCTTTATACTCAGCTGAAGGCGGCGCCAGCATATCTCCCAGATGCTGCTCATAGAGGGCATCTGCATTTTCCAATTTCGTACGGTGTATCGGCAGGTCATTGGCAACATGGACCGTAAACGATGAACGCTCCCCTTGAATAAAGTCAAAGCGCGCCAACCCTCCCACAAACAAGGTCTGCTCGGCATTCAGCTGGAACACACGCGGCTTGATTTCTTTTTTCGGCATGATCTGCTTTAGATCTGCTGTCTTTAAATGATGAGCCAATTGGTGATGGTTGATGATTCCCGGAGTATCAAATAATGAACGTTTGTCATCCAAAGGAATTTCAATCATATCCAATGTCGTTCCAGGGAAATGTGACGTTGTGATGACATCCGATTGGCCAGTCGCCTGTTTGATGACACGGTTGATGAACGTCGATTTCCCAACGTTTGTACAGCCGACCACGTAAACGTCTTTGCCTTTGCGGTACTTTTCAATGGCTTCCATCGCTTCCGGAACTCCTGTCCCT
Source organism: Planococcus notacanthi (assembly GCF_030407825.1). Taxonomy (NCBI): domain Bacteria; kingdom Bacillati; phylum Bacillota; class Bacilli; order Caryophanales; family Caryophanaceae; genus Planococcus; species Planococcus notacanthi. Next base: position 1,262,332 of record NZ_JASDCQ010000001.1, read on the forward strand.
TTATGGGCACTGACCGTCAAGACATCGATTGGGTGCAAGCCCAATTTTTTGGCTTCCTGCTTCATCCAATTGACGAGTTTCTGTTGTTTGACCGACTTCGGCAGAAGATCCGCTTTGTTGGCAACTAACAAAATATCATTATTCCCCACAAAACGGTGAAGGCCTGGAAGCCAGCTGCCGTTGAAGTCGAAAATATCGACGATTTTCACGATCAGTCCATCACGTTCGCCCAATCCATTTAAAATACGCAGGAAATCATCGTCCGTCAACGATACCGGCTGAAGTTCATTGTAATTCTTTAAACGGAAACAGCGTTGGCAAATAATTTCTTCTTTTTCCAATGAAGACGGCGGAGCATATCCTACCTCTTCTTTGTTTTCAGTTTGAATCTGTACACCGCATCCGATGCATGTTGGCATTTCACTCAATTTTCTTCCTCCCACATCAATTGTCCTTTTTCTTTCAATCTCTTCATGATTCTGCGCTCGACTCTCCGGTTAAAACGGGTGAAAAACCCATCTGATTGCGCCACCGGCAACACCAGGATCGTATGCATCTTATTTAAGTTGCCTCCGAAAATATCCGTCAGCATCTGATCCCCGATCACCACTACCTGATCGCGTTTTGCTTCCATAATCCGAAGCGCCTTGCGGAAAGCGCGGCCCATCGGTTTGCGTGCCTGGTGAATAAACGGAATACCTAAAGGATCCGCAAAAGATTTAACGCGCAATTCCTTGTTGTTGGAAACGATGACGACTTGAATACCAGCTTCCTTCATTGATTTCAACCATTCAATCAATTTTGGCGTCGCATCCGGACGGTCCCATTCCACCAGCGTATTATCCAAATCCGTAATGATTCCTTTAATATTCTTTTCAATTAATGTTTCCGGCTTAATGTCAAAAACGTCTTTTACATATTGGCTTGGTACAAAATTCTGATACACGGCAACCCACTCCTGTTTTCCTAACTTAATTCTACTGATTATACCATAATTCCTAACGGTTCTCCCACCTTGATCCGATTGCCATTCGACATATCTTCAACAAATTCAATGGAGTTCGCCTCAAAAAACAAAACAACTGTGGAACCAAAACTGAAATACCCCACTTCGTTTCCTTTTTGCCATTCGCCGCCAGTCTCGGTCAATTTGATGGAATTGACGAACATGGCGCCGACTTTGACTACCAGCATATTGCCGAAAGCGGTATCGAGTTCAGTGACCATTCGGTAATTGCCACTGATCGGCGCTTTGCCATATTGTAATCCGGCAGCATTAACCGGGTAGGATTTTTTTCCAAGTACATACTGTCTGTTGACCTTGCCGTCAGCAGGGCTGTGGATCCGGTGGTAATCGGCCGGAGACAAATAAAGCACTGCGTATTTTCCATCCTGATAGCGATCGGCTAAAGCCTTATCCCCTAAAAGGTCAGCTAACGAGTAATGCTGTCCTTTTACAAGAAAATGGACATTTTCATGCAGGTCACCGGCAATTTCAATTTTTCCATCGACAGGAGAAACTACTGGTGCCGGAGCGACTGGGCGGCTCCCCGGCGACAATTTCCGCACGAAGAAATCATGGAGAGTCGAAAAAGAGTCTAACGGTTTTTCAACATCATCCGTTAAAATCTGATAGGCTTTAATATACCCTGGAATAAATCTGCGGCTGTTTTTAGATTGGGCAAATTTGCGGATTAAATTTGAAGTATAAGCTCCATTGGTCAATTCGATGGAGCGCTGGTACAAATATTTTTTCATAGAGATGCCTCCGTTGCTAAAATAGTCTACCATTTTTTTACCTTTCACAGTATAATAGAGTGAACAAGTTTACAAAAAAGAAGGAGTGTTTTCCATTGTTAATTACAGAAAGAATGGATCACACCATAAAAAAGTTGAGGTCACAGACAGCGAACATTATTACAATCGGTAATATGCTGTTTGGTGGTGCCTCTCTTATGGCCACTTTAAATGGATCATATAGCTATAGTGTGCTATTTATATTTATCGCGGCTTTTTTGGACCGCTTTGACGGTATGGTGGCAAGAAAGTTCAATCAGGAATCCGATTTAGGCAAACAGCTCGATTCAATGAGTGACATATTATCCTTTGGTGTTGCACCCGCAATTTTAATGTACCAGCTCGTTTTATCAGATTTCGGTTTTGTCGGAATGGTTTTTACTGTTATCTACATTTCGTGCGGCGCTTTCCGTCTGGCACGCTTCAACATTTCAGATGCGACAGGTTATTTTACCGGTTTGCCGATTACTGCAGCAGGTACAGTCATCACCCTTTCATACTTTGGGGTGCCAGCTTTTTCACCGGTCGTCTTTATGTTCCTGTTCATCCTTTGTTCATTGCTGATGGTCAGCACATTCACTTTGAGAAAAGTTTAAAAAAGCTGAGCGACGTTGAGAAAACGTCCTCAGCTTTTTTGTTGTCTTTCGGGAAGCTTAAATGCGTGCTGCCAATTGGCTGATGACATTAAAGACGATTTCCGTTGAATGTTTAGCTGCCACTGGCAGGAACTCATCGAAAGATACCGATGATTCCTTTCCGGCAATGTCTGATAAAGCACGGATTACCACAAAGGCAACATCGAATTGATAGCAAACCTGTGCAACCGCGGCCGCTTCCATTTCAGCTGCTTTCATCGTTGGGAAATATTCACGCACTGTAGCAACACGTTCAGGATCGTTCATGAACGAATCGCCAGTTGCGATCAATCCGACTGCATAATCATGCTGTCCCATTTCCTTGACTGCTTTAATTGCCAGTTCAATCAATTCTTCGTTCGAAGTGAATGCAGCCGGCAATTGAGGGACTTGTCCCATTTCATAGCCGAAGACTGTAACATCCACGTCGTGATGGCGAACTTCATCCGATATGACGACTGCCCCAACTTCGAGTTCTTCGTCAAAACCTCCTGCAGAGCCGATATTGATGACGATATCCGGCTGGTATTGCTGAAGGAGAATAGTTGTGGACATTGCAGCATTCACCTTGCCGATGCCGCTTTTCAACAACACGATTTCCTGGCCTGCGTATGTACCTAAAGTAAATTCACATTTAGCGATTTCTTCAGTCTGCGGACTTTCCAGCCTGCTTCTCAATAATTGAACTTCTTCTTCCATCGCACCAATTACACCGATTTTCATTTTGCATTCCTCATTCCGGCTTCGATTTATCTTACTCATTCCAATTACTCATACTAGCAAAGAAAAAGACGCCTTTATCAATAGGCGCCTTGCAGCGTTTTCAATACATCCATCTTCACCGGTTTCCAGCCTTCGCCGTCCACCCATTCCAAATGAACACGGTATTTCTCAGATTCGTCTTTAGACTGTACAGTCGCAATCGATTTCTGAGGGCCTCCGCCATTTTTGATCATCATGACGTACATATTGTTTGAGTCAAGGCCAGTTGCATAGGAAACAGCTTTGACTTTTTCATTCCAGTCAACAGAATCCTTCTGGTAAACGGAAACATGGTCTCCTTTTTGCTTGGTGCCAACCGGCTCCCAGCTTGTATTGATCACTGTTTCGTCTACAATTGGATCACTCGAATCTTCACGTGTGATGGTTCCGCCTTTTGTGACAGATCCTTCTTCTTCTTTTTCTTTTTCTTCTTTAGCTTTCTTGGCTGCTTCTTCTTCAGCTTTTGCTTCAGCGTCTTCATCCTCGTCACCGGCACTTGCGCTTTCACCGTCATCAGAGCCACTCGTTTGTTCTTCGGTACCAGTTGAGATTGCCACTTCTTCAGACTCGTTGGCCTGATCGTCCCCTCCGCTAAATAGCATAGAAACTCCAATAATGAGAATCAATGCAAATACCAGACCGATCATGATGTTCAAAATGGAATTTGACCGATTTTTTTCTTTCTTTTTCTTCAAACGAGAGGGATACGGTTTTTCTTCGTTCGTCATTGGATGTCCCCCTTTCTTGTAAGTTTAACATATAATCTTCATGACAAATTTGACGTTTCAACGATAATTTCGTTTCATATCGAGTAAAGTTAATGAAAAACGGCCATCCTGCATGCAGAATGGCCGCTTCCATCACGTGATAGAAAGAATTTTGATTTCCATTTCTCCGCCAGGCGTCAATACTTTCACATTTTCACCAATTGTGCGGCCGATCATGCTTTTCGCAATAGGAGAATCATTAGAAATGCGGCCTTCTAAAGGATCCGCTTCTGCTGATCCGACGATTGTATAAGATTCTTTATCGCCATCTGGAACTTCTATAAATGTCACAGTCGTCCCCAAACGAACGATATCCTTATTTGATTCGTTTTCATTTATGATAACGGCGTTACGGACCATCGATTCAAGCGTCGAAATACGGCCTTCTACAAAAGCCTGATCTTCTTTCGCAGAATCATACTCTGAGTTCTCGGACAAATCTCCGAAACTGCGGGCTACTTTAATCCGTTCCACTACTTCTTTTCTTTTTACCGTTTTTAAGAAATCCAGTTCGTCTTCCAACTTCTGCTTTCCTGCAGCTGTCATTGGAAATTGTTTTTCGTTAGCCATTCTTTCCACTCCTTCAACTGCTGACCTGGATGCATAGGTGCAACCGTCAGTCTGGTCTCATCATATTATAGTTTAACAATCTATTCAAGAATAGTTTTGATTTTTGTGACCATTAAATCAATCGCCACTTCGTTTTGCCCGCCTTCTGGAATAATTACATCTGCATAACGTTTTGTCGGCTCGATAAATTGGTTGTGCATTGGGCGGACAACCGTCAAATATTGCTCGATGACGGAATCGATGGTACGGCCGCGTTCATTGATATCGCGCAACAAACGGCGAATGATCCGCAAATCGCCATCCGTGTCGACAAACAGCTTGATGTCCATCAAATCGCGCAGGCGTGAATCTTCAAGCACTAAAATGCCTTCCAGTATGATAACATCTTTTGGGTCAATTAGCACCGTTTCTTCTGCACGGGTGTGCAAAGCGTAATTATAGACCGGCTTTTCGATTGGTCTGCGTTCAAGCAAATCATTGATGTGTTCAATCAGCAGATCTGTATCAAATGCCAATGGATGATCATAGTTTGTTTCCAGGCGTTCTTCGAAGGCCAAATGGCTTTGGTCTTTGTAATAATAGTCCTGTTCGATTACCACCACTGAGTTTTCTTTAAATACTTCATAAATGGAGTTCGTGACACTCGTTTTCCCCGAGCCCGAACCCCCTGCGATCCCAATAACGACCGGCCGATTCTTAGACATGTTGTTTAGCTCCTTGCAAACCTCGTTTTTAGTGTGTTCATTTCTTTTTGCAAATCATGATGCCATCGCCCACTGACAATAATTGCGTGTCATAAGCGGGGTGATGAAGCATATGTTCTTTAAATGCTGCAAGATTACGGATCATTGTACGTTTTCTTCTGGGAACTTCGGACAGTGGAATGTCAGAGAGTCCATGCATCGCCATGTTATCGCAATATATGATTCCGCCTGTTGCCAATAAGCTTTCGTACTTGTCGAAAAAGCGTTCATACTGGCCTTTGGCGGCATCGATGAAAATAGCGTCATACTGTGGTTTCAGTTCCGATAAGGCAAGTTCCAATGCATCTGCATGATAAATGCGGATCTGTCCCCCGAAACCTGATTGCGCAATAAATTCAACTGCTTTTTCATAGCGGGAAGCATCCCGTTCAACCGTATCCACTGTACATTCCGGCAGTGCCTCAGCCATTTTAATTGCTGAAAATCCAATGGCTGAACCGATTTCCAAAATCCGTTCGGGTTGTTGTGCTTTCAGTAAACCCACCAGTTCCCGGATTCCCTGATCTTCCATAATCGGCACATGATGTGCCGCTGCATAAGCTTGAACCGCTTTAAGCGTCGTTGATAATTGATTGTTCACCATACTGGAAAGCTCCTTTTCGGCTACGCAAAAATTACTTCAAATCTTACCATAAAAAGAGAAGGAAAGCGAGGACGCTTCCTTCTCGATGGCTTTACTTACCGATATGTTCATCCCGGTTGGCCAAATGTTCTTCATAGGTCTTGGCAAAATGATTCGTACCTGTAGAATCAGCCAAGAAATAGAAATATTCGGTTTCAGCGGGATCCAACACCGCTTCAATCGAAGAACCTCCAGCATTTGCAATCGGTCCAGGCGGCAGCCCTTTATTCTTGTAAGTACTGAATGGATGTTCAAACTCATAATCTGTATTGAAGAGACGATCCTTATGTTCGCCCATCGCATAAATGACCGTTGGATCCGTCTGCAATGGCATGTCATCGTTCAGTCGGTTATAGAATACGCTGGCGATGGTCTGGCGGTCTGATTGAGCCGTTGCCTCTTCTTCCAGTAGGGAAGCGAATGTCAGAAGCCAATGTGGGGTCTCGCCTTGTTCTTCCAACACGCTCTGGTATTGCATGACATTTGCTTGTGTCGTATCGAGCATTTGCTCAATAATCAACGTCAGCGATGGGTCTTCATCGTAGATCGGATAAGTTGCTGGGAACAAATAACCTTCCAACGCGTAGCGGATGTCTTCATTCAAAATCTCATCTGTCAGCAGATCAGGGTATTTGACCATCAGTTCTTCGATGTAAGCAGGATCCTGAATTTTCTCCAAGAACTCTTCTGCCGTAAACGACGTTTTCTTCGCGATGACATTTTCAGCGATTTCTTCTACCGTCAAACCTTCCGGAACATTGATGGTGAATAATGGCTCGCGGTAGACTTTTCCGCTTTTCAGGCTTTCCGTAATTTCATCCAATGTCATGGATGGCAACAAGTCGTATGTCCCTGCCTGGAATTCGGATTCATTGTTGAATTTAACGTAATATTTGTAGATGCGGGCATCTTCAATAATGCCGTTTTCTTCAAGCAATGCTGCAATACTGTCCAGACTCGAACCGATTGGAACTTCGACAGTAACCACTTCTTCAGAATCCGGATCAACCGGTTCCAGGCCGTTCGTGATGTAATTGTAGGTTTGAAAGCCTGCGATTCCGATGATGACCAATAGGATCAGCGCGACTATTAAGACGATGCGTCGGACGACTCTCACTTCCTTCTTTTTTTCTTTCATGCGTTCAAACATGATCTCTTTTTTTGACGGTTTCTCCACGGGTTCCCCCCCCAGCTTTTCTCTTCTGCAAAAGTTGATTTAATTGTCTCAACTTCTATCAGTATACAAGAAAAGTGCACAAAAGAAAAAGACGGAATCAGCAAACAATTCCGTCCCTTCCATTTTTATAGTTCTTCGTTTTCTTCTTCTTCGTCAAGGAACGTATTCAACATCTCTTCGATCATGTCCCACTCTTCATCAGTTTCAACCGGGCGAAGTTCTCCGCCGCCAACAGTTTCGTCTGATTCAGGGTTTTCCGTGAAGGAAGATGCATGAATTTCAATTTCGCCTTCTTCATCTTCTTCAGCGCCTACCGGGAAATACAAAACATATGATTTTCCGAAGTCTTCTGATTCAAATGTGAACAATACTTCAAATAATTGTTCGTTGCCGTTTTCGTCCACGACTGTAATGTGCTCTTGTCCGTGTTCCATTTGTGTCACCTCATCATTTTTTAAAATCAAGATAGCCTTGCAAAATCATGACTGCCGCCATCTTGTCGATCACTTTTTTGCGATTTTTGCGGCTGACGTCCGCGGAGATCAACATCTTTTCTGCTGCCGACGTCGTAAGCCGTTCATCCCATAGGACCACCGGTATACTATACGCTTCTTTCAGCAAAGCTGCAAATCTTTCGGAAGCTTCAGCGCGCGGCCCGATAGAGTTATTCATGTTTTTCGGGTAGCCGACGACCGCTTCGGTCACTTCATATTGCTTGATCAGCTCGCCAAGGCGGGCCATTCCGAATTCTTCGATCGCTTCATTTATTTTGACGGTTTCGATTCCTTGAGCTGTCCAGCCCATCGGGTCGCTGATTGCGACGCCGACTGTCTTCGATCCGACATCAAGTCCCATTATACGCATGATTATTCCCCGTTATTCTTTTTAATATAGAACTTTACAAGCTCTTCCAGAATTTCATCCCGTTCCAGTTTGCGAATCATATTTCGCGCATCCTGATGGCGAGGAATATAAGCCGGATCACCTGATAATAAATATCCGACAATCTGATTGATCGGGTTATAGCCTTTTTCTTCAAGTGCAGCATGGACTTGAAGCATCACTTGCTTCACATCTTGCTCCATCGACTCATCAGAAGAATCGAATTTCATAGTTCGATCAAATGAACTCACGACAAGCACCTCGCTTTCGGATTTTGAATAGGAATACTTACTCCTGCTGTCTGATTTCCATTATAACCGATAGCGTCGATTTATTAAACCTATTTCACTAAGCTATAGACTGATTCGAGCGCCGCGTCCAATTTTCCAGGATCTTTGGCGCCTGCCATTGCCATATCCGGACGTCCGCCGCCTTTGCCGCCGCACAGTTCTGCCACATGTTTGACGATTTGGCCAGCGTGATATTCCCCACTGGCTAAATCTTTCGTAACACCCGCCGCCAGCATGACTTTTTCTCCATCTGTTGCCCCAAGAACGATCACCGCTTTATCGATTTTCGTTTTCAGGTCATCCATCATCTGGCGCAGCTGGTTATTATCCTTCGCTTCAACTTTAACGGACAGGACAGTAATATCGCCTACTTTTTGCGCGCTGTCTAGAATGCCAGCAGATTGGGCATTGGAAATTTTTGCAAGCAGCGATTCGTTTTCACGCTGCAGCGATTTCATTTCCGCTTGGACAGACTGGACTTTTTGGACCATGTCTTTTGGAGATGATTTCAGGAGGCCGGATGCCTGTTCCAAGATATGTTCACTGTCTTTCAAACTTTCGTAAGCGCCTTTTCCTGTAACAGCTTCAATTCTGCGGATGCCGGCGCCGATGCCGCCTTCTGAAACAATTTTGAACAAACCGATTTCCGATGTATTCGTTACATGGACACCGCCGCATAGTTCAAGTGAGTAGCCGCCAATTTCAACGACACGGACAACATCTCCGTATTTCTCGCCGAATAAAGCCATCGCACCCATTTCTTTTGCTTCCTGCAAATTATGGTAGCCGGTCTGGACGGCAATGCCTTCCCAGACTTTTTCATTGACGATTTTTTCGATCGTCTCCAATTCTTCTGTCGTCACCTGGCCGAAATGCGAGAAATCGAAACGCAGACGGTCTGGCCCTACGTATGATCCTGCCTGGTTAACGTGCGTGCCTAGAACATCTTTTAGTGCTTGATGCAGAAGGTGCGTCGCTGTATGGTTCTTGACTGTGTGGCGGCGCTCTGAAGCATCGACTTGTGCATGGACAGCGGATTTCGTCAATTCACCGGTTTCAACTCGTACAGAATGAAGATTCTGGCCATTCGGCGCTTTTTTGACATCCAGTACAGCTGCTTGAACCAAATCGTTGCTCAATGTCCCGCGGTCTGCAATCTGCCCGCCGCTTTCCGCATAGAATGGTGTCTGGTCCAGGATAACTTGAACTTCTTCCCCTTCGTGGGCACTTTCTGCCAATTCGCCATCTTTAATGATGAACAGCACTTGGGCATCGGATACCGTTTGGCTATAGCCGATAAATTCACTGTTGTCTTTAATATTGCCCAATACTTCCGATTGCGTCTGCATTGAATTGACATTTTGACGCGCATTTCTTGCACGGTCACGCTGTGCCTGCATCGCTGCTTCAAATCCTTTATGGTCAATCGCCATGCCTTCTTCTTCCGCATATTCTTCCGTCAGCTCTACTGGGAAGCCGTACGTGTCATACAATCGGAATGCGTCTTCGCCTGGAATTTCCGTCTGGCCAGCCGCTTTTTGTTTTTCTACAACGGACGATAATATAGCCAGGCCATCATGCAGCGTTTCGTGGAAACGTTCTTCTTCAAGCTTCATGACGCGGATAATAAAGTCCTGTTTGTCGCTGACTTCCGGGTAGAAGTTTTTCATGATGTCCCCGACCACTGGAACCAGTTCAAACAAGAACGGTTTCTCGACGCCCAGCTTTTTCGCATAGCGTACAGCACGGCGCAGCAAGCGGCGCAATACATAGCCACGGCCTTCATTCGACGGAAGCGCTCCGTCCCCGATTGCAAATGCCACGGTGCGGATGTGGTCAGCGATTACTTTGAAAGCCATATCCATATCGGCATCTTGGCCATATTTCTTACCTGAAATTTCTTCGGTTTTCTGGATAATCGGAATGAACAGATCCGTGTCATAGTTTGTCGGTACGTCTTGGACAACGGAAGTGATGCGTTCCAAGCCCATTCCTGTATCGATGTTCTGTTTCGGAAGCGGTGTATACGTATGGTCGGGATTGTGGTTGAACTGAGAGAAAACCAAATTCCAGATTTCTAAATAACGGTCGTTTTCGCCACCCGGATACAATTCAGGGTCGTTCAAATCATTGCCGTAGCTTTCGCCGCGGTCGTAGAAAATTTCCGAGTTCGGGCCACTCGGGCCTTCGCCGATGTCCCAGAAGTTTCCTTCCAGGCGGATGATGCGTTCAGCAGGAACGCCGACCTCATTCAACCAAATGCCATATGCTTCTTCATCTTCCGGATGGATCGTTACGGATAATTTCTCCGGATCAAAACCAATCCATTTGTCATCAGTCAGGAATTCCCACGCCCAGTGGATCGCTTCGGTTTTAAAGTATTCACCGATGGAGAAGTTGCCGAGCATCTCAAAGAATGTATGGTGGCGTGCTGTTTTGCCGACGTTTTCGATATCGTTCGTCCGGATTGATTTTTGTGCGTTGACGATCCGTGGATTCTCAGGAATGACGCGACCATCGAAATATTTCTTCAATGTCGCCACGCCGCTGTTGATCCATAATAGGGACGGATCTTCAAATGGCACAAGCGGTGCGCTCGGTTCCTGGTCATGGCCTTTTTCTTTAAAGAAATCGATATACATTTGTCTGATGTCTTCAGCTTTCAAGTTTTTCATCTTTTTTTCCTCCTCAACAATATAAAAAGCCCTCATCCCAAAAAAGGGACGAAGGCTTTATTTCGCGGTACCACCCTAGTTACACAAAGCCAAAAGCTTCATGTCTCTCGAACACCTTAACGCGGTTCAACGGCAGGGATTAGCTGCACTCCGGAGTAGCTTTCTAAAATCAGATCTCGTCGGGGCCTTTCAGCCTGGGGCCCTGTTTCTGTCCGGATGCGATTTTATACTGTCTCCATCATTGTGTTTGTCTATCAGTCTAATTTGAATTATAGAAAAAGCTTTGGTCGATGTCAATAGTGGGACTTTTTATTGCTTCTATGTGCAGCTTAAATGTCGCCTAGTTGTTCCGCAAAACAACTTCGCTGCCAGGTCCGCAGGAAGTGAAGGAACAAAACGGCAGAAGGCATGCCCACGGCAAGCGTACGCCTGAAGCGATTTTTTAATCCTGAAACTATATTCTTTAGTGTGTTTTGATCAATTAAGCTTCCATGAATTTCTGCGGTGTGATGCCCTCCATGCCAATCATCGGGTGGATAGCGTGGACGTTTTCCGTGGTCAGGCTGACCGGTCCGCTTTGGACGGCTTCGGCTTTTTCCATGGTTTGCTGTTCGGTTTTCGGTTCCTCCGCTGCGACCGCCAAACGGTTTTTCAAGGTAGTCATCCGCTGCATATCATCCGTCCGTTCAACACCATATCGGAAAACGCTCGGGTCTCCGCACAGGATGAGAAAATCCCTGCTGCGGGTGATGCCGGTGTAAAGTAGGTTGCGACGCAGCATTTTCATATAGCCGCGGACAACCGGCATGATGACGGTCGGGAACTCCGACCCTTGCGATTTATGGATCGAGCAGCAATAGGCCAACGTCAGCTGGTTCAGGTCGCTGCGTTCGTAGGTCACTTCGATGCCGTCGAAAGACGCCACCAGCATGTCCTGCTTTTCGACTGTTTCTTTCGCTTTGAGAATGGCTACGACTTCGCCCATGTCGCCATTGAAGACGTTGCTTTCCGGCTGGTTGACCAGCTGCAGGATTTTGTCGCCGATGCGGTAGGTGATGTCGCCGAATACCAGTTCTTTGCGTTTGCCGTCGGCATTCGGGTTGACCATTTCCTGGATCAGCCGGTTCAAGGCATCAATTCCTGCCGGTCCTTTATACATCGGCGCCAGCACTTGGATATCCTTGATTGAATGGCCTTTCGACAAGGCACTTTTCACGACTTTTTCAACCACTGATGGAATTTGATCCGCTCCCGCTTTAATGAATGAGCGGTCTGCTGTTTTCGCGGTAATGTCTTCCGGCAATTTGCCTTTTTTCATTTGGTGCGCCAGCTCGATGATGGAAGATCCTGAAGACTGGCGGTAAATCTCGGTCAATTCCACCGTAGGAATCCGTTTTGATTCAAGCAGGTCCCGCAGCACTTGCCCCGGTCCTACCGGCGGCAATTGGTCTTGGTCCCCGACAAAAATCAATTGGGCATCTTCCGGAACGGCTTTCAGGAGCTGGTGCGCAAGCCAAGTGTCGACCATGGACATTTCGTCGATGATGATCAATTTGCCTTCGATTTCCTTTTCGGTTTCTTCGTCTTTTTCCTGTCCGTTAAAACCCAACAAGCGGTGGATGGTCATCGCCGGCAAATCGGTCGATTCGCTCAAGCGTTTGGCCGCCCGTCCTGTCGGTGCTGCCAGGATGATTGGAAATGGTTCTTTTTTCTTGGCGTACTCTTTTGGATCCAGAGATAAACCATGCAGCTCTGCGTAGATTTCAACCAATCCGCGGACTACGGTCGTCTTGCCGGTACCCGGGCCGCCCGTCAGAATCATGACCGATGAGTTGATGCTGTTTTCAATGGCATCCACCTGCGTTTCAGCGTAATTGACGCCAAGCCGCTCTTCCGCTTCTCCGAGTGCTTTGCGGACTTCTGAACTCGGGAATTTCGTGCGGGTTTCCTGCTCTGCCAGCAAGGTTTCCAGTTTGGTCGCAATGCCTACTTCCGAATAATAAAGCGATGGCAAATAAAGCCGCGTTTCTTCCCCTGCGACTTTGCCTTCTTCGTTCAATTCGATGGCTGCTTTGGAGATCGCATCAATCGGAATTTCTGCCTGCTGGCGCGATTCAAGCATTTCTTTAACCATTGGGATCAAGGTTTTAGCATCGACATAAACATGCCCATCCGACAAGGATGCCTGGTTAAGGATATGCAGGATAGATGCTTTGATGCGGTCGGGGTGGGCGCCGGTGATGCCGAGTTTCATTCCCAGTTCATCGGCACGCTGGAAACCGATGCCTTCGATTTCTTCGATCAGCTGGAAAGGATTTTTCGTCAAAATATCGATGGTTTCTTCACGGTAAGCCTGGTAGATCCGCATCCCGATTTGCGGGCCAAATCCCCAGTCGTTGAGCTGGATCATGACGCGCTCAAGTCCGAGATTCATCTGCAGCGTCGCACGGATCGTGTCTTTTTTATCGTCTGACAGACGCGGCACTTTGTCCAATGCATCCGGATCTTCCAAAATCTTTTTAATGGCGTCTTTGCCAAGCTTTTTGACGATGGTTTCAGCCGTCTTGCGGCCGATTCCATTGAACATATCACTCGACAGATAATGGATAATGCCTTGTTCAGTTTCGGGCACTTCCTTGGTGAAGGTTTCCACCTGGAACTGGACGCCGTATCGGGGGTGGTTTTTCACCACGCCGGTAAACCGGTATTGCTCTTCCATGGTCAGCATCGGGAAATAGCCCGACACGATGATTTCTTTTTCGGTATAAGGGGTGTTGGTTTCCTGGATTTTCACTTTCGCGATGGAGAATAAATTTTGGGGATTGTGAAAAATCGAGACGACAGGACGCCCTAATACAAACTGTTTTTCTTCTTGAAATAAATCGATTTGTCCGGTCATTTCTGTCGTCTCCTTTTCACGTGGCTATTCCAGTGTTGTTGCGATCATATCGTACGCGTAGCGCGCCATTTCATTGCGGTCATCAAGTGTATATGCTTGTTTCAGGTGATGCATGGCATCTTCCGTGCGATTGGTGGAAACCGCATAAAGAACACCCAGGTTGTAATGGGCGTCCGAGTGGTTCGGATCCTGTTCAAGCACCTGCAGAAATTGCGGTTCTGCCAGCTCGAACAATTCCATTGATGCCAGAGTGATGCCATAGCTCAAGCGAGCCTGGACATCGCCTTCATCCAGCTCTACTGCACGCTGCAGATAAGGCAGCGCCAATTTAGGCTGCTCCAGCTTTTCGAAGCATTTGCCGATCATGAAATGCGCATCTGCGCCTTCCAATTCGTACTGCAGAGCTTTTTCGTATAACTTTAATGCTTCTTCGTAACGCCCTGAATTGAAATAAAGATTGGCGAGGCCGTAATAAGCCGTCGCCGAGGTTTCATCAAGCGTGATTGCTTTTTGGAAAAAACGTTCTGCACGGTCGATTTCGTCCATGGAAGTCAGCACATGGCCAAAGTTGATGTAGCCAAGCGGATTATCCGGCTGCTCTTCAATCGCTTGTGTAAAAGCTTTGATCGCTTCTTCCGTGTTGCCTTCTTGTAAAGCCTGTATGCCGATTTCGTTGTAATTCATCGCTGTCTCTCCCATTACCCTACATATTCCAAACGCGCGCCATTTTTAAAGACACGGTCGATGGTTCCGCCGCCCAGACATTCTTCGCCGTCATAAAAAACAACGGCTTGTCCTGGTGTAATGGCACGGACCGGTTCTGCAAATGTCACGATGGCTTCCTCGCCTTTAAATTCCACTGTAACGCCGACATCCTGTTGGCGGTAGCGGAATTTCGCTGTGCACTCCAAAATGCCGGTCGGTGCTGTATTTGACGTGAAGCTTAAGTTTACCGCAGTCAGGCTATCCGAGAATAGAGCATCGTGATGGATATTTTGCCCAACGTATAAAACATTCTTTTTCAAATCTTTGCCGATGACAAACCAAGGGTCGCCGGCGCCGCCGATGCCAAGCCCTTGCCGTTGGCCGATTGTGTAATACATCAAACCGTCATGCGTGCCCATTTTGACGCCTTCCAACGTCTCCATCTGGCCGGGTTGAGCCGGCAGGTATTGCCCAAGGAATTCCTTGAAATTGCGTTCGCCAATGAAACAGATGCCTGTGGAATCTTTTTTCGTTGCTGTTGCAAGTTCAGCTTCCAATGCGATTTCACGGACCTTTTTCTTTTCCATATGGCCGATCGGGAACATCACTTTAGACAATTGGCTTTGATCCAATTGGTTCAGGAAATACGTCTGGTCTTTGTTGTTGTCTTTGCCGCGCAGCATTTTTGTTTCCCCGTTTGCCGAGTGTTCTACCTGTGCGTAATGGCCGGTCGCCAAATAATCTGCACCCAGGCTCAAAGCATGTTCAAGGAATGCTTTAAATTTGATTTCCTTGTTGCACATGACATCAGGATTCGGTGTACGCCCTGCTTTGTACTCTTCCAGGAAATATGTGAAAACCTTATCCCAGTACTGCTTTTCAAAATTGACGGCATAATACGGAATGCCAATCTGGTTGCAGACTCGGATAACATCTTCGTAATCTTCCGTCGCTGTACAGACGCCGTTTTCATCGGTGTCATCCCAGTTCTTCATGAAGATGCCGATGACATCATAACCCTGTTCTTTCAATAAATAAGCGGCAACCGAAGAGTCGACCCCTCCGGACATGCCGACGACAACACGTGTATCTTGTGGTGCTTTTGCAGTCATTATCTCTCACCTTTTCATTTTAACGCCAAACGCTGGCTGATTTGAGCTGTCTTTGCAGCAGCTTGTTCAATATCCTCAGGCGCCAATCCGAATCCGAAACTGAATCGGATGGAATTGCGGATTTCAGCAGCTTGTTCACCGTACATGGCCACGAGCACATGGGAAGGATCAATTGACCCGGCTGTGCAGGCGGACCCGCTTGAAGCTGAAATTCCCGCTAAATCCAGATTGACCAGAAACGATTCGATCTCGATGCCCGGAATGCTGAGATTTAATATATGCGGCAGTTGATTGCTGCCGTTTTCCTTGTAATCAATGCCTTGCTGATTCAATGCGGATTTGAAGATGGTTTTGTAGTGCTCATATGCCGCAGTTTTCTCTTCCATCGTCGACAATGAAATTTCTGCAGCTTTGGCAAATGCGGAAATTGCCGGTACGTTTTCTGTTCCTGCACGGCGTTTGCGTTCCTGTTCTCCGCCGTACAACAATGGACTTACCGCTATTCCTTTACGCTGGTATAGAAAACCGACGCCTTTCGGTCCATTCAGCTTGTGTGCGGATACAGACAATAAATCGACGTTCAATTTCTCAACATCAATCGGCAGCACACCATATGCCTGGACAGCATCCGTGTGGAACGTAATGCCTGTCCCTTTCAGCAGTTCACCGATTTCAGCGACCGGCTGAATGGTGCCGACTTCATTGTTGCCCAGCATCACCGACACTAGAATTGTATCGTCACGCAACGCATTTTTCACGTCTTCTGCTTGGACCTGGCCATTTTCATCAACCGCCAGATAAGTAATGTCGTAGCCTTCCCGTTCCAATTTCTCACAAGCATGCAGAACTGCATGATGTTCGATCACTGTCGTGATGATGTGTTTGCCGCTTTTTTTGGCAGCAGTGCCGAAAACCGCCAAATTGTCCGCTTCGGTTCCGCCGCTGGTGAAAATGATCTCCGTGTCATCAGCGTGGATGCTGTCAGCCAGTAATTTGCGGGCGTCGTCCAATGCCTTGCGGGCGGCTCTTCCGGTCCCGTGTATGCTCGACGGATTGCCATAGACCGTTCCAAGTGCTTCTGAAAAAGTGGACACCACTTCAGGATGCATCGGAGAAGTCGCTGCATGGTCTAAATAAATTCGATTCATGATTTGCTAACTCCTTTATATATAATACATATAACTTTCAGTTTCACCGTTATTGGCTTTGGCCAAATCTTCAATAGTCGTTGTATCGAGTACATTTTTCACTGCATCACGGATGCGCACCCATAGCTCGCGCTGGGGCTGTTTCTCGTCTTCAATGCCTTCGACCGGCTGTATCGGCCCTTCCAGCACGCGAATGACATCTCCTGCAGAAATCTCCCGTGGATGGCGAGTCAACATATAACCGCCATATGCTCCGCGGACACTTTTTACAAGTCCCGAGTTGCGGAGTGGTCCGACGAGCTGTTCCAGGTAAGCTTCCGATAAATCATTTTCTGCAGCAATCTTGCGCAGCGGAAGCGGGCCTTCCCCGTATTGTTTTCCTAATTCGATCATTATGGTCAGACCGTAACGGCCTTTGGTTGATATTTTCATCATTGCACCTCTGAGTTTAATAAATTGAATTTATAATTAGCCGGTCAAGAAATGAAGCAAATCAGTTGTGCCACCAGTAATTCTGCAAAAAGCACAGCCGATTTAAAGGATGAAATTAGCAGAATAATGCTAATAATAAATAACTGATCCACGCTAAACAAACACCGATATTCTTCAAAACAGTATAGCATAAATTGGGCCGAATGGACTTGCAATGACTTTTGAAACTTCAAACGCTATACTGATAGAACGAATGTACGGAAGGAGTTTTCTTATGCACAACGAACCTTTAGCTTTCCGTATGCGCCCCCGCACCATCGACGAAGTCGTCGGACAAAAAGATGTTATCGGGCCGCATACGGCTCTTTATAAAATGATCAGCAACGGCCATGTGCCGTCTATGCTGCTATACGGTGAGCCCGGAATCGGCAAGACCTCCATCGCCCACGCGATCGCAGGCACATCCAATTTGCCGTTCATCGCCTTGAACGCCACCACTTCCGGCAAGAAAGATGTTGAAGAGGTGGTGACCGAGTCACGGATGACTGGGAAAGTCTTGCTGTTTTTGGATGAAATCCATCGTTTCAACAAACTCCAGCAAGATGCTTTGCTTCCGCATGTCGAAAGTGGATCGATCGTCCTCATCGGTGCGACGACGGAAAACCCATTCCATGATGTCAACCCCGCAATCCGTTCTCGCTGCGGTGAAATCAAACAGCTGAAGCGATTAACGCAGGAAGATATCGTTCAGCTCTTGAATGCGGCTTTGACCGACACCAAGCGCGGCCTTGGCAGTGAAGAAATTGACATTTCCGCGAAACAAGTCGAACGCATCGCGGAAGGCACCAACGGAGATGCACGCAAAGCATTGACGATGCTTGAGTCAATCGTCATCGCTTCTGATGAACGCGATGGCAAATACATCGTGGAAGATCAGATGGTCGAACAGATGATCAAGCGCGTCGGCGTATTCGGCGACAAAAAAGGATCTCATTTCTTCAACCTGCTGTCTGCCCTCCAAAAATCCGTTCGCGGCAGCGATGTCAATGCCGCTATGTATTATTTGGCGCATCTGCTGGAAAACGGGGATTTGACGGCAGTCACACGCCGCTTATTGGTCATGGCCTACGAAGATATCGGGCTAGCCAACCCGGCAGTCGGTGGACACGTGCTGGCAGCTTGCCAGGCTGCAGACCGGCTCGGCCTTCCTGAAGCGCGCATCCCGCTCGCCCAAGCTGTAGCAGAAATGTGTTTGTCCGAAAAATCCAATTCAGCTTACAAAGCAATCGATGCTGCCACTGCAGCCATCAACAAAGGCCAAGTTGGCGACATCCCGCTGCATCTGCGCGATACCCATTACGCAGGCAGCGCGGAGCTTGGGCACGGCGGCTACCGCTATCCGCATGACTCTCCGATCGGTTCGTTTGGGGGCTGGGTCGATCAGGACTATCTACCGAAAGAAGTAAAATCGGCAGAGTTCTACAAACCGGTCGTCGCCGGTGAAGAAAAGAAATTTGCCGGGATCTATGAAAAACTGAAGAGTTTCCGGAAAAATAAAAAATGATGGTCTCTTAGCAAAGCCATTTCCTTCGTTGGAAATGGCTTTTTCTCTGTCTGGAATCTTTAAAACGGCACAGAAAAGCCGGCTCAAGTTTAAGAGCCGGCGGCTGGTCAGTTCATGCGGACACGCGTGATGGGAATGGACTTTGTGATGTCGTTGACTACCCAGCTCGCTGCAATCAAGCCGACTGTCGATGGCGTGAAGGCATTTGAGGACGGCGGCATCTGCGCTTTGCGGATGGCTGCATCGGGCTTGCCGACATTTTCTACGACATCTTCGCGGACGATGATCGGGCTTTCATCCGAAAAGATAACCGGAATGCCTTTGTAAATTCCAGCTTGGCGTAGCTTCTTGCGGATGATTTTCGCAAGTGGGTCGGTATGTGTCTTGGAAATATCCGCAATCTTGAAGCGTGTTGGGTCGGTTTTATTGGCCGCTCCCATGCTTGCGATGATTTTGATGCCGCGTTTGTAGCATTCTTCCATCAAGTGGACTTTGTAGATCATTGTATCGGAGGCATCAATTACATAGTCCGGATTATAGCTGAAGAATTCCTCATATGTCTCTTCGGTATAGAACATATGCAAGGAAATCACTTTGCATTCCGTGTTGATGTCCGCAATGCGGTCTTTCATGACACCTGCTTTTGACTGCCCAATAGTGGACAGATTGGCGACCAACTGGCGGTTGATGTTGGTGATGTCAACATTGTCTTTATCCACCAGGATGATGGTGCCGACGCCGCTGCGTGCGCATGCTTCTGCTGCAAATGAGCCTACGCCTCCGATGCCAAGAATGGCGACTGTCGCGTTTTTCAATAAATCGATTCCTTCTTTTCCTACTGCTAATTCATTTCTGGAGAATTGGTGTAACATTAAGCCACTGCCTTTCAAAGTTGATACGCATAATAGGAATTATACACAATAAAAATCCCTCCGACAATTAATTGCCGGAGGGATAAAAATGATTTTTTAATTAGGAATCCCAATCGTGCCGTCTTTGTTGGTGCGCATCGTTTGAACCCGCTGAAAGCAGGTGGGTGACCTCTTCACCACTTATAACTTCCCGTTAAGGCATGTTAGCCATGGTGAAATCCAATCTCCCGACGACATAATGTTGGGTCAAAATCGAATTGCTTAAAACGAACACATCAGGATTCTCTATAAACGTATGTTAGCACACCTTTTTTATTTAGACAAGCTTTTTACTCTGATACTTTTTTATTATTCTGAATGTTCAGCGATAGGCTCAATTCATCAAGCTGTGCACCTGAAACCGGGCTCGGCGCATCCGTCAGCAAATCGCTGGCGCTAGCTGTTTTCGGGAAAGCAATGGTGTCGCGCAAGTTTGTACGCCCTGCAAGAAGCATAACAAGACGGTCGAGGCCGAATGCAATCCCGCCATGCGGAGGCGTTCCGTATTCGAAAGCTTCCATAAGGAAACCGAATTGCGCATTGGCTTCTTCTTTGCTGAAGCCCAGTACTTCAAACATCTGCTCCTGAATTTCGCGGCGGTAAATACGCGAAGATCCCCCACCCAATTCATAGCCGTTCAACACAAGATCGTAGGCTTGTGCACGGACATTTTGCGGTTCTGTCGCCAATTTTTCCAAGTCTTCTTCGAATGGCATTGTGAAAGGATGATGGGCTGCATAATAGCGGCCGTCTTTGTCATCGTATTCCAATAGCGGCCAGTCCGTAATCCAAAGGAATTTGTAGATCGAGTTGTCGATCAGGCCAAGTTCTTTGCCGAACTTCAATCGAAGAGCGCCAAGCGCATCTGCGACAATCGTTTTCTTATCAGCTACAAACAGCAATAAATCCCCTGCTTCCGCTTCTGCACGTTCGGTCAAAGCAGTTGCTGCTTCGCCTTCGAAGAATTTCGCGATCGGTCCTTTGACGCCTTCTTCTTCAACTTTCAGCCAAGCTAATCCTTTTGCTCCGTAAACTGCAGCGAATGCACCCAGTGCATCGATGTCTTTTCGTGAATAATTGGCAGCTTGCCCTTTAACGTTGATCAGCTTCACTTGGCCGCCATTTTCAATTGCACCAGTGAAAACTTTGAATGCTGAATCTTTTACCAAATCCGATACATCGACCAATTCCAGGCCGAAACGGACATCCGGTTTATCTGATCCAAAGCGGTCCATTGCTTCTGTGTAGCTCATGCGCTGAAAAGTCGGTTCGATATCGATATTTTTGACATCCTTCATCATTTGCACCATTAGGCGTTCATTCATCCCGATAATGTCTTCCATCGTCTGGAAACTCATTTCCATATCGATTTGGGTGAATTCCGGCTGGCGGTCAGCACGAAGATCTTCATCACGGAAACAACGGGCAATCTGGTAATATTTATCGAATCCGGAAACCATCAGCATTTGCTTGAAAAGCTGCGGCGATTGCGGCAAGGCGTAGAATTCCCCGTCATGGACACGGCTCGGCACCAGGTAATCACGTGCGCCTTCAGGAGTCGATTTCGTCAAAATTGGTGTTTCGACTTCAATGAAACCTTCTTCATCCAAGAAGCGGCGGATCGATTTGGTGACGTCTGAACGCATTTTGAACGTTTCGTACATCGCCGGACGGCGCAAGTCCAAATAACGGTATTTCAAGCGCAGATCTTCATTGACATCGTTATTGTCGTCGATGGCGAAAGGCGGGTTTTTCGCTGCATTGATGATGGCTGCGTGATCCACCTGCACTTCAATTTTCCCGGTCTTCATCGCTGCGTTGATCTGGCCTTCTGACCGTGCCACGACTAAGCCGTCGATGTGGACTACGAATTCGTTCCGCAGGGATTCACCGATTGCAGCAGCTTCTGTTGAAATTTCCGGATTGAAGACCACTTGGACAATTCCTGAACGGTCACGGACGTCGACAAAGATCAAACCGCCAAGGTCCCGGCGTTTTTGTACCCATCCTTTTAATGTAACACGTTGTCCAATAACAGTTTCGTTGACTTCCCCACAATAATGCGTTCTTGACATGTCTATTCCTCCAGTGATTTCTTTTTCAATATGGTTCCAGCGATTTCTTCGAATGCCATTTCCTGTTGTTCACCCGTCGCCATTTCTTTCAATGCCACTTTTCCGCTTTCCAGCTCCGTTTCGCCAATGACAATGACAAATCCGGCGCCTTTGCGGTCTGCAGATTTCATCTGCGCTTTCACTTTGCGGCCTGTGAAATCCATATCCGCTGAAATGCCGTTCATCCGCAGATCGCGAACGACTGAAAAAGCTTTTTTCTTCGTCGACTCGTCCATCGCCACGACGTAGACTTCCAAGTTATTGGATTGGCCGATTTCCACTTTTTCCATTTCAAGCGCCAATAATAAGCGCTCGATGCTCATCGCAAAACCGATTCCCGGAGATTCCGGTCCGCCAAGATCTTCGACAAGGCCGTTATAGCGTCCCCCGCCCGCCAAAGTCGTAATGGCGCCAAAACCTTCTGCATCGCTCATGATTTCAAAGGCGGTGTGGTTATAGTAATCAAGGCCGCGCACCAAGTTGGGATCGACTACGAAGTCGATGTCCATGCTCGACAGATACGATTGCACTTCATCGAAATAAGCCTGCGATTCTTCATTTAAATAATCAGCCAGTGACGGCGCAGTAGCCATCAATGGGTGGTTGCGGTCCACTTTGCAATCAAGGATGCGCAAAGGGTTTTTCTCAAGGCGTGTTTGGCAGTCGCCGCAGAATTCATTGATGCTCGGTTCAAAATGTTGGATCAACGCCTCTTTGTGCGCCACACGGCTTTCCGTGTCACCAAGCGAATTGATGACCAGACGCAATTGTTTCAGACCGACAGAACGGTAAAGGTCCATTGCAAGTGAAATTACTTCTGCATCGATTGCAGGATCCTTCGAACCGATCGCTTCAACGCCAAATTGCACAAATTGGCGCATGCGGCCAGCCTGCGGGCGTTCATAGCGGAACATCGGGCCGGTATAGAATAATTTCACCGGCTGGTCCGGCATGCCGAATAATTTATTTTCTACATACGACCGGACAACTGAAGCTGTGCCTTCCGGACGCAATGTCAGCGAACGGTCGCCACGGTCCTGGAATGTATACATTTCCTTTTGGACAATATCCGTCGTGTCGCCGACACCGCGCTGGAATAATTCCGTATGCTCAAAAATCGGTGTGCGGATTTCCTTGTATTGATAAAGCCTGCATAAATCATTGATCTTTTGTTCCACTTCCTGCCATTTGGCGGATTGGTCGGGCAGCACGTCGTAAGTGCCCCGTGGTGCTTGAATGTTAGCCATGTTTTCACTCCTCTGTTTTTCCATACAAAAAAGCTCCCGTCCCTTGCTTTACGCAAGGGACGAGAGCCTGTATTAGCTTCCGCGGTTCCACCCTAGTTGATGCAAAATGATGCATCCTCTCATTCCGGGTAACGGCCGGTTCCGTTTTTTCCTACTAGGCGGCATACGCTTTTCAGAAAAAAGCCTCGAAAGTGTTTTTCATCACAGTTGTCTGCAGGAAAGTTTACAGCCTAAGACTTTCCTTCTCTTTTCAGCCAAATCATGCAATTACTTTCTTCGTCGTCAGCAAATATATAAGTATAATAAAGAGAAACTTCACTCAGTGAGGATTCTTTATCCCGCACTGAAGAAAAGCGGAACATAGGCTAAGAACGCCGCATCCTGCGGCAACGCCTATGTAACCGACATCCTGTCGGCCTCAATCGGACTGTTACGGGCAGTGGATCTCCATCTTTTTTAAGTAGGAGTCTTACTGCCCGTTAAAGCGGGATAAATCAATCTTAATAACTCACCGGAAGCTTGTCAACCTTTTTGACACAAGGCGTCAGTTTTTTGATACTATTGTAGAGAACTTTGTTTTAGGAGGTATTGAATGAAACACAAATGGTTAATCGTACTTATATTATTCTTTTTATTCATAGCCAGCAGCTTTCCGCTGTTGGACCAAGACCATGTATCAGCTGACAATGGCTCTGTCGAAATTACCGGAACAACTGTCAATATCCGCTCAGGCCCCGGCCTGTCTTACAGCGTAACCGGTGATTTGGAGCAGGGGCAGACCGCTTCTGTCCTTTCAAAAGAAGGTGACTGGCTGGAAGTTCAGGTTGATGGCAAAGAAGGCTGGATCGCTTCTTGGCTAACGACCGGCGAAGGCGAGGAACAGACAGCCGCCGGCCAGACAGCCGTTTCATCCGTCAATGGCTTGAATGTCCGTGCGCAGGCTGATCTCTCGGCAGCCGTATTGACGAAAATGAATGCCGGCGACGAAGCCCAGGTGATCAGCACAGCCGGTGACTGGGTTGAAATCGATTTCCGCAACACACGAGGGTTCGTGTCCAAACAGTATTTGAATGTAACCGACGAAGCAGCGAAAAAAGAGCAGCCGGCTGACGAAGAAAAGCCGGAAGAGAAAAAAGATGCGCTTTCCAAAGTCTCTTCTTTTGAAATTGCTGTCAGTGCATTAAATGTCCGCTCGAAACCCGACCTCAGCTCGAAGATTCAACAGACGGTCAATAAAGGTGAAGTTTTCCCTGTCGTTTCCATGGCAGGCAATTGGGTTGAAATCCAATTGGCCAAAGACAAAAACGGCTGGGTCTATGCATTTCATGGCCAATTGTCCGATCAGACCGCAGAAACGGTAACGAATGACACCAATGAGTCTGTCACAATCCTAACCGACGGCACGAATCTGCGGACTGAGGCAACGACTGCATCCGAAGTTGCCAGCCGCGCGAATGCCGGTGACGAATTAGTGGTGATCGATAAACAAGGCGAATGGTACCACGTTTCATTGCCGGATGGCCAAAAAGCCTTTGTGGCTGAATGGGTTGTATCAGCAGAAGAAGCAATTGTTGAAAAAGAACAAAAAGACGTGCCTGACCGCAAAAAAGGCACGTTGAACGGCGTCACCATCGTGCTTGATCCGGGGCATGGCGGAAATGACGGCGGCACAGTCGGCGTCCGCAAAACAGAAGAAAAAGAATTGACGCTGAAAACAGCTGAAATCCTGTCCCACCATTTGAACGCGGCAGGTGCTGAAGTCGTCATGACGCGGCAATCCGATACTTACGTGGATCTCCGCAAACGTGTAGCTGGAAGCCACCAAGCTGGAGCAGATGCTTTTATCAGCATCCATTACGATGCCACTGAAGACAGCAGTATTTCTGGATTCACCTCATATTACCAGCAGGATTACCAAAAAGAATTGGCCGAATACCTGAATGCCGGTCTTGGCGGTAAATTGACTTTGCATGACCGGGGCGTCCAACGCGGCAACTACCTGGTGCTCCGTGAAAACCGGCAGCCCGCCGTTCTTGTCGAACTTGGCTTCCTGAGCAACTTCAACGAAGAACGCGTCCTGACTACCGATCAATTCAGAGAACAAGCGGCGCTAGGCCTCTACACCGGCGTCATCAATTATTTCGATGCCCAATTAGGCGAATAAAGAGACACTTTAATTAGTGGGATTCTTCATTCTCCACTGAAGAAAAGCGGGATAAAAAAGCGCGGAGAATTTTTCTCCGCGCTTTTTTTGTGCGCATTTTGCGTTGCGTGCGTATTTCTTGTTGAACGTGCGCAAAATCTGTTGAACGTGCGCATTTTCCTATGAACGTGCGTATTTCTTAAAAAGCGAGCGTATCCGGCCACAATCCGTGCGTATACCCCAGGATTCGCCTATATCCAAGCGAAAAAAAGAAGCACAGGCCATTTCACCCGTACTTCTCAACATTTTTCTATTTAGACTCCACTAAAATCGTCACCGGGCCATCATTGACCAATTGGACGTCCATCATAGCGCCGAAGACGCCCGTTTCGACTACGAGACCTTGATGGCGCAAAGCGTCGTTAAAGGCCTGCCAAAGCGGTTCAGCCGTTTCCGGTCGCGCAGCCGACGTGAAACTTGGCCGACGCCCTTTTTTGACGTCGCCGTAGAGCGTGAACTGGGAAATCGACAGGATCTCGCCTCCGTTGTCGAGGATCGAACGATTCATTTTGCCTTCTTCGTCTTCAAACAGGCGAAGCTGGGCAATTTTGCCGGCCAGATAATCAGCGTCTTTTTCTGTATCTTCATGAGTGATGCCGACGAGCAGCACATATCCGGAACTGATGGCTCCGGTTATATCGCCATCGACTGTCACTGATGCTTTTTTGGAACGTTGCAGAACTACTCTCATAGTGCCTCCTTAATTCGTCACACGCTCGACCGAATACACATCCGGGATCGATTTGATCCGTTCAACGACACGGTTTAAGTGTGTGATATGCGGAATCATAATGGAAAGGTTGATCGTTGCGATCTTGTCTTTGTCCGCACGGCCGCTCACTGCGGTGATGGTCGTTTTCGTTTCACTGACCATGTGCATGACTTCATTGATCAAACCGGTACGGTCGTATGCCTGGACTTCAATATCGATTTGATAGGATTTGTTATCCCCTGCGCCGTCGATTTCCCATTCAACCGGAATCAGCCGATCGTTTTCATCGGCATGGATATTCGGGCAATCGGTGCGGTGTACCGATACCCCGCGGCCTTTGGTGATGAACCCGATGATATCGTCTCCTGGCACCGGGTTGCAGCATTTGGACAAGCGGATCATCATATTGTCGATGCCTCTGACGATGACACCTGATTCCGTTTGTTTTTTCGGTGTGTTGGATTTCATTTCAACGGTGATTTTCTCGATGGCTTCTTCTTGCTCACGCTTTTTGCGCATTTTTTCAGCCAATCGGTTGACGACTTGCTGTGCCGTGATGCCGTTAAAGCCGACCGCCGCATACATATCGTCTTCGCCCGCAAAATTGAACTTCTCGCAGACGCGCTTGATGTTTTCGTTGGTCAGCACTTCTTTCACCGGGAACTCCTGCGACTTTATTTCTTTCTCGATCAAATCGCGGCCTTTTTGGACATTGTCTTCTCGCAATTGCTTTTTGAAGAATTGCTTGATCTTATTTTTGGTCTGTGTCGATTTAGCGATTTTCAGCCAATCGCGGCTAGGTCCGAAAGATTGCTTGGACGTCAAAATTTCAACGATGTCCCCTGTATGCAATTCGGTATCGAGCGGTGCCATCTTGCCGTTTATTTTGGCGCCGATGGTTTTATTGCCGATTTCCGAATGGACACGGTAAGCAAAATCGATTGGACAAGATCCAGCCGGCATTTCGATGACGTCGCCTTTTGGCGAAAAGACATAGACCATATCGGAAAACAAGTCGTATTTCAACGACTCCATGAATTCTTCGGCGTTATCGGATTCATTTTGGAAATCCAAAATTTCCCGGAACCATGACAAGCGCGAATCGACGGAGCTTTTCGGCTTGTCGATGGTTTTGCCTTCTTTGTAAGCCCAATGCGCCGCCACCCCGTATTCGGCAATCCGGTGCATTTCTTCTGTACGGATCTGCACTTCCAATGGATCCCCTTGAGGCCCGATGACCGTGGTATGAAGCGACTGGTACAAGTTTTGTTTCGGCATGGCGATGTAGTCCTTGAAGCGGCCCGGCATCGGCTTCCACGTGGAATGGATGATCCCAAGTACCGCATAGCAGTCCTTAATGCTTTCGACCGTAATGCGGACAGCCAATAAATCATAGATTTCATTAAATTGCTTGTTTTGCATCGCCATTTTCCGGTAAATGCTGTAAATGTGTTTCGGCCGCCCGAAAAGATCCGCTTTGATGTCGACTTCGTCGAGCTGCGTGCGGATCTCCCCCATGACGTTATTCAAATATTCTTCCCGTTCGGTCCGTTTCTTTTTCATCAAATTGACGATCCGGTAATACTGCTGCGGATTCAAGTAACGCAGCGCGGTATCTTCCAATTCCCATTTGATGGTGTTGATTCCAAGGCGGTGCGCAATCGGGGCAAAGATTTCCAGTGTCTCGTTTGCTTTGATGCGCTGCTTTTCGACAGACTGGTATTTCAATGTCCGAAGATTGTGCAGGCGGTCAGCCAATTTGATCAAAATGACACGGATGTCCTGTGCCATTGCCACAAACATTTTGCGGTGGTTTTCCGCTTGCTGTTCTTCTTTTGATAAATACTTGATTTTGCTCAGCTTGGTCACGCCGTCGACCAGCATTGCCACTTCTTCATCAAAATCACGGACGATGTCTTCACGGCTGACTTCCGTGTCTTCAACCACATCATGCAAAAAGCCCGCTGCTACGGTAGCTGGATCCATTTGCAACTCTGCCAGGATTCCAGCCACCTGCACCGGATGCACAATATAAGGTTCTCCCGATTTCCGGAACTGTCCCATGTGGGCATCGTACGCAACTTGGTACGCCTTCTTAATCGTTTTCACGTGTTCGGCATTCATATAAGACGCAACCATCTCGAATACATCTTCAGCTGTTCTCACTAGATCTTTCGCCATAATTGCCCACCTTGCTTTAAATTTTTCCAAAAGTATATCTTTCTATTATAAAAAACAAAGTGGCTAAATGTAAAGCTTTGTTAGCTGTTCTCAATCACTTTAATGAATTCACGGAGATAATCCGGCAGATCCGGCGGCCGGCGGCTTGACACCAAATGTCCGTCGACCACAACCGGTTCATCCAGCCACTCCGCGCCGGCGTTGACCATATCGTCTTTTATGCCTGGTGTACTGGTGACTTTTCGGCCGTTTAAAATATTGGCGGAAATAAGCACCCAACCAGCATGGCAAATTTGGCCGATTGGCTTTTGCCGGTCGTCCATATGGCAAACCATTTCCAAAACCTCAGGAAAACGCCTGATTTTATCAGGTGCCCAACCGCCGGGAACTAAAATCGCGTCGTATTGATTGGCAAGAGCTTCCCCGTATGTCATGTCGGATTTTGCGGGAACGCCATATTTGCCGATATAATTGACGCCCGCTTCTTCCCCGGCAATGTCGACATGGGCACCTTCTTCGCGGAGCCTTAAAATCGGATACCAAAGTTCCAAATCTTCAAATTCATGATGAACAAAACTAAGCACTTTCTTTCCAGCTAATCTCATGGTATTTCCTCCTTTTAGCATCGATTCACAATAAATGAGAACTGCGCTTTCTGATGCCCTCGAGTTGCACCAGTTCACTGCCTCTGCCAACAGTTACAGCCTGTTCCGCCGAAGCCAGGCTGACAAGATTCTGAACCCTGACATTTCGCGCGCTTTGTTCGCCTCCTGCAATCGATAGGTCTGCTCCAGCGGTCGTGAAGTCCCTCACGACGCCATTGGCCAGCAAAACACAGGCAGCCCGGTATTGAATAGCGGCTGCCGGCTGCCGTTTATAATCGTAATCCGGGTTTCCGACAAACAGAAAACGGTTGATGGCAACATTGCGGTAGCCTGAAACAACCAGCGAGCGGGGCGCAGACCCTTCATAAAGGGCAGTTTCGATCGGTTCGATCGACACCAGCCGCTGAGCGCGGATATTGAAAGCCGAACGCGATTCGGGATCTTCTTTTTTGTGGTGGCCGATATGACGGAAATTGAATGAACGGTTGTCATGGACCGACAGATGCCCTGAAATATGGACACCAGAAGCAGCAGAAGAATTGGCATGGGCTTTAATTTCAATTCCGCCAAAGCAACGCGTGCTGGAATTATCGGAAAGCCAGACATGTCTTGAGCCATCATCCACTTCAAAACCATTGGAGTTGGAGAATCCACGCTTATGTGCCCGTCCGCTCGGATCGCAGAAATGAGAGTTGGAAACGAAAATATAGTCGCTGTGGTGCGTCGTCAGCCCATCATCGCCGAATCCTGATCCCGTTACCCCGTCCAGCCAGACAAAGCGGCTGCCGCGTTTCCCGCGCAATCCGTCTCCTGCATAATTATATAATGAAGCCGTAATATCGAAGCAATGAAGCCCTGGGTTTAGCGCATCGACGTCTATGACCCAACCGTATGTGACATGGGCATAGGTCAGGCAACTGGAATAGTTCCCCCCAGCACTGGTCATTTCAATGTCACCGAGACGCTCGACATTCCAGTCCAAAGTCAGTTTTTCCACGGCAATATTGCGGTTGCCGGATACATAATTACGGTTTGTCAGCAACCGGGTTTTTCGGGAAGCTTTCGGATGCAGTTTTAAAACGGTACGCCCTTTTCCTGCTCCGACCAAACGGGTCCATGATGGCAAACGCAACCCCTCCACTACAAAAACGCCTGCAGGGACTTTCACTTCCACGGCCCCGGCGCCGAAAGCTTTTTTGAATGCTTCTGTACAATCCGTTTCCCCGTCTCCTACAGCTCCGTAATCCCGGACATTGACACGGCGCTGAATCGTCGCATCAAGTTTGCGGTATTCGGCATCCAACCGATCTTTCCATTCAGGTACTGCCTGGTTTCCTTCAACTCTTGTTCCAAAATTGTGCTCATCTTCAATCGAGAACGGTTCAGCAAACAAAGACCACAATCTTTCGGTGAACGTCATTTTTCGCTGTGCGTGTTCGCTGAGGGCAAAATCTTTTTTGATGGCTGTAAAGAATTGTTCAGTTTCGCGGGTAATTTTTTCAAGAGGTGTGCGATCATCCAAGTATTGGCTGATCCATGCAGCATTTAATCGGGGGTCGTGATCTTTTTCCAGTTTCATTTTCCAGTCACCTCCACAATCCAGTTATTATGTATCCATACCCTTGATGCTAGAAAAAAATCCCCCCGCCCCAAAAGGCGAAGAGATTCGTTATTAATATTGCATTAAAGTCGTTACGTCATAGCCGTTCAAGTTCTTGCGGCCATCCAAATAAGTCAGTTCGATCAAAAATGCGCAGCCGACGACGATTCCGCCCAGTTTTTCAACCAGATTGATTGTCGCGCCGATTGTTCCGCCTGTAGCAAGCAAGTCATCCGTGATCAGGACGCGCTGTCCCGGTTTGATGGCGTCTTTGTGCATAGTCAACACATCAGATCCGTATTCAAGGCCATATTGTGCACGAATAACTTCGCGCGGCAATTTTCCTTCTTTGCGGACAGGGGCAAAGCCAAGCTCAAGTGCATAAGCAACTGGACATCCAATGATGAATCCGCGTGCTTCCGGTCCTACAATAATTTCAGCATTTACTTTTTTTGCGTATTCAACGATCTGGTCTGTTGCATACTTATAGGCAGTTCCATTGTCCATCAACGAAGTGATGTCCTTAAACTGGATTCCTGGTTTCGGCCAATCTTCAACAATAGTGATGTACTTCTTCAAATCCATATTTCTTCCTCCTTGGCAGACACTTTCGCATCGAACCACTCTTTTAAATCTTTATAAGACGCATACAAAAGCTTCTGCTCCAGGGCAATCTGCTGTTCGCGCTTTTTGTAGATCGGCGCTTCCGACAAATCCTTTTTGCTCGGCGATTGTGCAATCTCGGTAACGCCATTGTTAAGTGTAACAAAACCGAGTTCAAAAAACACCTGCAGCATGAAAAATAATGCATCCCGTGTCCAACCTTTGTGTTTTGCCAGTTCGTCACAATGTTTATTGAAATCGAATGTGCCGCGTTTCTTGATGAAAGCGAACAACCATTTGAATTGTTCACGGGTCGGAATCTGCTCAAAATACTGAGAGTCCTTGGCATGGAAATGTGCATAGATGCGCTTCGGCTTCAATTTTGCCAGCACTTCAGCCAATTGTTCTTCCGATTCCGGCAAGTCCAACAGCACCATGTGATGTTGGTTGCCGGGAAGTTCGTCCAATTGAGAAGCCATGCAGATCGGCTGCGACAGGAATGACTGGAAAAGAGCCGGCGTTTCTTCTTTGAAAGCCAAGTAAACCTGATTTTCCTGAGGAATCAGCTTCGACCAGCGCGACACTTGGCGGATGCCGCGGATATCAAACAATTGCCATTGATCCGTTCGGACATCCTCCACCATCAGCTGCGGCTTTTTGCGGCCGTTCCACTCATTGATCTGCAAATCACCGATCACGTCGATTTTGACATCAGGGGTCAACTCGTCACCGACCGGTCCGATACCGAAACCGACGGCGTCCAGTGAAGCGGCATGCTGCGTCAATTCCATCTTCAAGTGATTTTGCGCAGCTCCGATTTTGCGGATAGATGCCACTTTGACGCCTTCCAGGTAAAATTTCGGTTTGGCAAAGCCCATGCCGTATGGCGCCAGAAGACGCATCGATTCGATGGCTGTAATATCGATTTCATCCAAACGGAGCGGAATATCAATTTCCACGACCGGCAACAAATCCTCTTCCGTCAGGCTGGTCTCGGCCTGTTTGTTGAGCCGTTCGCGCAATTCGTCGACATCTTTCGCTTCCAGGGTCATACCGGCTGCCATCGGGTGCCCTCCGAAATGAGGCAGGATGTCCCGGTTCTTGGCGAGCTCGTTATACAAATGAAACCCTTCGATGCTGCGGGCAGATCCTTTCGCTTTGCCGGTTTCCGGATTCAGCGACAAGACAATCGACGGGCGGTAGAATTTCTCTGTCAGTTTCGAAGCCACGATGCCGACAACTCCTGGATTCCAGCCTTCCTGAGCCACCACGATGACACGTGGTGAACCATTCGGATAGCGCTGCTCCACTTGCTGCATCGCTTCCTCTGATATCTGCTTGACGATGGCCTGACGCTCTTTGTTCAATACGTCCAGTCCGGAAGCCAGTGAACGCGCTTCCGCTGCATCATCAGTCAGGAACATCTGCACAGCCGGATCTGCATCCTGCAGACGGCCGATGGCATTGATGCGCGGGCCGAACATGAAACCGATCGTTTCTTCCGTAATGTCCTGCTGCTTGATGCCCGCCACTTCACATAATGCGGCAATCGCCGGACTCGGCGAATCAATCAACGCGGCCAAGCCTTCTTTGACGAACAACCGGTTTTCACCGTGAAGCGGAACCAGGTCGGCCACCGTACCGATCGCTGTCAGTTCAATCAAATGATCAGGAACTTCTTCATATAAGGCATGTGCCATTTTAAATGCCACGCCGACACCAGCCAACTCTCCGAACGGATAATTGCCTTCCGGATGGCGCGGATGGACTACCGCAAGCGCGTTTGGCAAAGCCTCCCCGATATCGTGGTGGTCGCTGATGATGACGTCCATTCCCAATCCATTGGCGAAATCGACTTGTTCGATGCCCGAGATGCCGTTATCGACAGTCACAATCAGTTTTGTGCCATTGTCATACGCCTGC
Source organism: Planococcus notacanthi (assembly GCF_030407825.1). Lineage (NCBI taxonomy): Bacteria > Bacillati > Bacillota > Bacilli > Caryophanales > Caryophanaceae > Planococcus > Planococcus notacanthi. The sequence continues at coordinate 1,295,232 of NZ_JASDCQ010000001.1, forward strand.
TGGAATAATTCCGTATTCGGCCCATACCCGTGCTTAAAGCGATTGGGGATCATAAAAGATACATCTGCCCCCAGGTCCTGCAACACGGTCATCATAACAGTCGTGCTGGTGACGCCATCCGCATCATAGTCGCCATAGACAACAATTTTTTCCTGTTTATCGATGGCTGCGCGGATCCGTTCGACTGCCACATCCATATCTTTCATCAAATATGGATTATGTATGCCGCTGACGTCCATTTCCATAAACGTACGGGCTGCTTCTGCAGTATCCAGTCCGCGCGTCACTAAAATTTTTGCCAATACGGACGATATATTCAATTCTTTCCGGATTTCCTCAACTGTCTGTTCATCGGGCGTCGTCAAACGCCATCTTTTTTTGGATTCAATCATCTGTATCACTTCCTCACCGATTCATTATACAGCAAAAATTCACAGACAAAAACCTTTCGGCAACTACACCGAAAGGTTCATTTTTTCAGAATTGCTCTTTAGTCTGTTCTTCGTTGGTGACGACCTGGGCTTCCGGCACTACACCGGCTTTCTGATACTCCCCAATTTCATTTTGCTGTGTGGCAATCAGATTTTCTTTGACCGCCATTTCTTTTTGCAGCGCCTTTACTTTACGTTGCATCTGGTAGTTGCGGATGATCGCCAACACACCGCTGAGCAAAAATCCAAGCAATGCAGATGCCAGGATAACCAGGATCAATGGCCATTCAGCTTCACCAAATACGTAATTGACAGGCACTTCGTCAACGTTGACAACGGCGAACACCGCAATAATTACTGCAAATACAAGTCCAATTAAAATAAGCCATTGTAACTTCATTGTGGATTCTCCTCTCAAAATAAAAAAATGGAACAAGGTCATAGTAACTATACCCTGTTCCATTTCAACTCTAAACTTATACAACAGGCTCGTCAGAACCCCATTTGCTTTCCTGCTCTTTCTTCTCGATGTCGATCGGGCCTTTTTTCTTCAACTCGCCTTTTTTCAGTACCAGCCATAGCTGGGCAGCGATAAAGATTGAAGAGTAAGTTCCCGCGATCAAACCGATCAATAAGGCGATGGAGAAGTTGGTGATCGATGGCGCGCCAAAGATCAATAGCGCAATAACCACCAGTACCACGGTCAATACCGTATTGACTGAACGGCCAAGCGTTTGGCGAAGCGATACGTTGACCACCTTTTCCAACTGCTCGAAAGAATCGATTTTCTTCATACGTTTCATATTTTCCCGGATTCGGTCAAATGTCACAATCGTGTCATTGATGGAATACCCGACAATTGTCAGAACTGCCGCGATAAAGGTGATATCCACCTCGAGCCGCAATAGGCTAAAGACGGCAACGATGAAGAATGCATCGTGAATCAATGCCACTACCGAGGCTACACCCATGCGCCATTCAAAACGGAAGGCTACATAGATGATGATGCCGAGAGCGGCAATCGCCAGCGCATACAATGCATTTTTAGCCAGTTCCTGGCCTACTGTAGGCGACACGGTCGAAATATTCGGTTCTGCACCGAATTCTTCTGCAGCGACCGCTTTCAGGCTATTGATTTCTTCCTGACTGAATTCCTCGTTAAACCGGGCTACGCCGATATTGGATGCATCACCCGAAATGACGATATCTTCCGTTTCATAGCCTGCGCCGTCCAGGAAAGTCTGCACTTCCTCTTTCGACAACGCCGCTTCTGATGCGATTTCCACACGTGTACCGCTGGAGAAGTCGATGCCCAAGTTCAAACGGAACACACCGATTACGGCCATTCCTGCAATGATCAGGACAATCGAAGCCAAGAAGAATTTATTGCGGTGGCCCGCAAAATCAAAACGGTCAAAGCGTGTTGAAAGGTCTGTGATTTCCAACCCTTCTTCTCTTGCATGGATAGTCGATTTCTTCAAACCGAACAAACCGAATTTATTGTCAAGCACACCACTGTGGACCCATAGCCCAAGCAACAGGCGAGAGCCCCATACAGCTGTCAGGAAGCTGACCAGAATGGAAATGATCAACAGCGTTGCAAATCCTTTCACGGAACTCGTTCCGAAATAGAACAATACAATAGCTGCCAGCAGCGTCGTGATATTGGCATCGATAATCGCGGAGAAAGAAGAGCGGGCTCCTACTTTAAACGCTTCTTGAACCGATTTGCCGACACGCATTTCTTCGCGTATCCGCTCGTAGGTGATGATGTTGGCATCAACTGCCATCCCGACACCAAGCATGATTGCCGCGATTCCCGGCAAAGTCAGAACGCCGCCGATCCATTCGAACACCAGCAAGATCAGGTACACATAGGTCGATAAGGTGACGACTGCCACCATTCCGGGCAAGCGGTAATAAACCAGCATAAACAGCAGAACCAGTGAAATACCGACTGCTGCAGCGACTATGGTCTGGTCGAGTGCCTGTTCACCGAACTGGGCTCCGACAGAAGTCGAATAGATTTCCGTCAAGCTTACCGGCAACGCACCGGCATTCAAGATTCCTGCCAGGTTCTGTGTTTCTTCCACAGTGAACGATCCCGAAATTTCAACGGATGGTGATGAAATCCGTTGCTGCACACTTGGTGCCGAGACGAATTTCGGGTCTGCCTTCATGCGTTCTTCCGCAAAGGAATCCACGCCTTCTTCAAAATCAAGCCAGATGACCAACACGTTGTCAGGGGCGGGCATCTGGGAAACTTCTTCCGTCACTTCCGCAAACTTGCCGGGATCGTTCAATTCCAGTGTGACAATCGGATTGCCGTTCTGATCGAACGTTCCGGTGGCTCCACCTTGTTTCAGGTCATTTCCGGAAAGCAGCAAATTATCTTGAGCATCACGGAAAGTCAGGTTTGCTTCAGTCGACAGTAACTCACGTGCTGAAGACTGATCCTCTACTCCCGCCAATTGGACACGGATCCGGTTATCCCCTTCAATCTGGATGACCGGTTCACTGACACCCAATACATTGATCCGGTTCATCAACGCATCTGTTGTATCCGTCAGTACTTTTTCCGTAACTTCCTTGCCATCTAAGGTTTCCACCTCGTAGAGCACTTCAAAGCCGCCCTGCAGGTCCAGGCCTAGCCGAATGTCTTTAGCGATGGGTAAACTTGTGGTGCCAATGATTCCTATCAGTACAATAACCAGTAAGAAAAAGGCGATAATGCGACCTCTTGCTTTCATATGTAAACTTCCTCCTCGGGTGTGTAAAACACAGCACTATCATTATGAAACAGCCGCTGATTGCTGTCAAATGCAACTGGACATGAGTTGAATAAAAGATCGAATCAACAAAAGCAATCTGGTTGAACGATGAAATGTTCATCGGTTATTTTACTTCGTTTTTTTCGGGGACGGCCTCAAAAGATGTTCGATGTTCTCCAGTGTGCTGTCATCGTTCCAGCGCGCTTTTTTTAAACCCTCCACTTGGTGGTAAGCCAAAAAGTCGGAAGCGGTCATGTCCATGATGTCGTTGATCATTTCATAGAGATGCATGGTTTCTATATCTTTTTTTCGCCATTTTTTCTTCACACAAAATTCCCATAAGTCTTGTTCTGTAAACGTGTCGTATTCAAAATGATGAAATTCACTGCGTTTGCTCTGAAGGGCCGGCAGAACGAATTCGAATTGCTCAGGGTGACTCGTCATGCGTATACTCCTTTCCGATGTACTGTATCCATTGTACCTCGCAACTGGAAAATTTAGAATAAAATATTATTTAATCATGAAAAAAACGCCTTCACAGTCGAAGGCGTTCCTTTACTTGTTTAGATTGTCGATTTTGCTGATTCCACTACTTTCGCGATTGCTTGGCGCTCGAACTGCATGCGCGTGCCATCCGCTACTGTGATGTAGACAGTTGCATCGTCAACTGCATCCACAAGTCCGTGCAATCCGCCGATTGTAACGATGCGGTCGCCGCGTCTCAATTCTGACTGCATGTTTGCCGTTGCCTTCTGACGTTTTTGGGCAGGACGGATGATGAAAAACCACATTAGCAAGAACATTAATAGTAAAGGTGATAACGCAATTAAAGTTTCCATTATTCATTTTCCCCCTTTCACTTTCTCTATTCTCATACAAACTCAGAAATTTTTAGCGTTGGGTTTATTGAAACCGTATGCTTCAAAAAATTCTTCGCGGAAATCTCCCAGACGGTCTTCGCGAATCGCTTGACGCACCTGTTCCATTAAGTTTAACAGAAATTGCAGGTTATGATAACTAGTAAGCCTAATTCCGAATGTTTCATCTGCTCGGATCAAGTGATGGACATAGGCGCGCGAATAGTTTTTGCATGTATAGCAATCGCATTTCTCATCAATCGGTCCGAAATCACGTTTAAATGCCGCGTTTTTGATGTTCAATCGGCCTGTGCTGGTCATCAATGTCCCATTACGGGCGATGCGCGTCGGCAAGACACAATCGAACATATCGATGCCGCGGATAGCGCCGTCGATCAACGAATCAGGAGATCCGACGCCCATCAGGTAACGCGGTTTGTTGGCAGGCATCAACGGCGTTGTGAACTCAAGCGCACGGTTCATGACATCTTTCGGCTCGCCGACAGACAATCCGCCGATGGCATAGCCAGGAAAATCAAGTGACACCAGATCCTGAGCGCTTTGTTTGCGAAGATCTTCGTACTCGCCGCCCTGGATGATGCCGAACAAGCCCTGGTCCGCTTTGCGGGCATGCGCTTCCAGGCAGCGTTCTGCCCAGCGGGACGTGCGTTCGACACTGGCTTTCATGTATTCATGCGTCGCCGGGAACGGCGGGCATTCGTCAAAAGCCATCATGATGTCAGAACCCAGGTCATTTTGGATCTGCATCGCTTTTTCCGGACTCAGGAACAGCTTGTCGCCGTTCATGTGATTGCGGAAATGGACGCCTTCTTCTTTGATGTTGCGGAATTCGCTTAGCGAAAACACTTGAAACCCGCCGGAATCCGTCAGAATCGGACGGTCCCAGTTCATGAATTTATGCAGGCCGCCCGCTTCTTTGATGACATCATTGCCGGGACGCAGCCACAAGTGGTACGTATTGCTGAGGATAATGCCGGCGTTCATGGCTTTCAACTCTTCAGGTGACATGGTCTTGACCGTCGCTTGCGTGCCGACGGGCATGAATGCCGGGGTTTCAAACGAACCGTGCGGTGTGTGGACGATGCCCAGGCGTGCGCCGGTCTGTTTGCAGGTTTTGATATGTTCATAGGTTACTGCTGCTGTCATTGGTGAGTCTCCTTTTTCTGTGGCTCAATGAACATGGCGTCTCCGAAACTGAAGAAACGGTAGCGTTCATTTACAGCTTGTTGATAAGCGTTCAAAATATAGTCACGGTTCGACAATGCGCTGACGAGCATAACGAGCGTCGATTTCGGCAAATGGAAATTGGTGATCAACCCATCGATCGCTTTGAATTCATAGCCCGGGAAAATGAAGATATCGGTCCAGCCACTATCTTCCTGCAGCTCGCCTCCGAATTTCTGGGCAACGGATTCCAAGGTGCGCGTCGAAGTCGTACCGACCGAAATGATGCGTCCCCCTTGTGCTTTTGTTTGATTGATCAAATCAGCCGTTTCCTGTGTAATGCGATAAAATTCCGAATGCATTTCATGGTCTTCAATCGAATCTACCGATACCGGCCGGAATGTTCCAAGTCCCACGTGAAGTGTGATAAAGGCGATATTGACTCCTTTTGCCCGGATTTCTTCCAATAGCTCATCGGTGAAATGAAGCCCTGCTGTCGGTGCCGCCGCACTTCCCCGCTCTTTCGCGAAAACAGTCTGGTAGCGATCCTGGTCTTCCAGTTTTTCACGGATATATGGCGGCAATGGCATTTCGCCCAATTCGTCCAGAATTTCGTAGAAAATGCCATCGTAGATCATCTTGAAATGGCGTCCGCCATGGTCCAGGATGCCGGTGCATTCAGCACGCAGCAAACCTTCTCCAAATGAAACAACGGTGCCGACTTTCACTTTTTTCGCTGGTTTGACCAACGTCTCCCATACATCGTCTTCTATCTGCTTCAACAGCAGCAATTCGATGTTGGCTCCTGTATCTTCCTTCACACCCATCAGGCGTGCAGGCAAAACACGCGTATCGTTGAGGATCAGCGTATCGCCTTTATGCAGATACTCGGTGATGTCGCGGAAATGGCGGTGCTCCGTGTTGCCGTTGGTTTTATTCATGACCAATAGCCGGCTCGACGTACGGTCCAGCAGCGGTGTTTGGGCGATCAACTCATCCGGAAGTTCAAAATCAAAATCTTGTACATTCAATGTTGTGGGTGGTGTATTTAATTTAGTCATTCAGGCATCTCCATTTTAAAGTGTTCATAGGCAAGCGGCGTTACAGTGCGGCCTCTCGGCGTACGCTGGATAAATCCGATCTGCAGCAAATACGGTTCATAGACGTCTTCAATCGTCGTCGACTCTTCCCCGATGCTGGCTGCGATGGTATCCAGTCCAACCGGGCCGCCGCGGAAACGTTCAATCATGCCCGTCAATAATTTATGGTCTATATGGTCCAATCCAAGCGGATCGACCTGCAGCATTTCCAAAGCCTGTTCCGCCATGTCCATCGTGATGGACCCGGTGCCGCGCACTTGCGCATAATCACGCACGCGCTTCAGCAACCGGTTGGCGATGCGCGGAGTTCCACGGGAACGGCGGGCAATTTCGACAGCTGCGTTCGGATCGATATCCGCTTCGAACAATTTCGAGCTGCGGATGACGATATCCGTCAGTGCTTCTGTATCGTAGTATTCCAGGCGCGACAAGACGCCGAAACGGTCGCGCAGCGGTGCAGACAAAGCGCCTGCGCGCGTCGTCGCCCCAATCAAAGTGAACGGCGGCAGATCCAGCCGGACAGAACGCGCCGTCGGACCTTTGCCGACGACGATATCCAAACAGAAATCCTCCATTGCCGGATACAGCACTTCTTCAATCGAACGGTTCAAGCGATGGATCTCATCAATGAACAGCACATCTCCAGGCTCCAATGACGACACGATTGCCGCCAAGTCACCCGGACGCTCGATTGCCGGTCCGCTGGTCATCTTGATGTTGACTTCCATTTCATTGGCGATGACAGCAGCGAGTGTCGTTTTCCCGAGTCCAGGAGGCCCGTACAACAGCACATGGTCCAAGCTTTCCTGGCGCATTTTCGCTGCCTCGATGAAAATTTGCAGATTGTGTTTTACTTTCTGCTGCCCGATATACTGGCCCAGCAATTGCGGACGCAAGGATTGTTCAAAACGTTCATCAAATTCCGAGATCTCGCTGTCGATAATGCGGTCTTCCATGCCGTTCGCCTCCTTTCATCAGTTTTGTTTAAGCAGCAATTGCAATGCTTTTTTCATGAAGCCTTCTGTATCCAGGTCCAAATCCCGCAGCTGTGGTTTGACTTTGGTGATTTCCCGTTCTGAATAGCCAAGAGCACCCAGTGCCAGCATCGCTTCTTCCAGTTCTGCCTGGTCGTTCGACAGCAATGTAGTTGTCTCTTCCGGATCGAAAGGATCGCCGAAAAACTCGGTCAGCTTGCCTTTCAAATCCAATATCATCTGGCGTGCCGTCTTCTTGCCGACACCCGGGAACTTCACCAAATAGGATTCATCTTCCCGTTCGATCGCTTCGATGACATGCTGCGGCTGTCCGCTGGCCAAAATCGCCAATGCGCCTTTGGGGCCGATGCCCGATACCGAAATCAGCTTGCGGAACAATTCGCGTTGTTCCAGTGTCGGAAAACCGAACAGCAATTGCGCGTCTTCACGGACATGATGATGCAGAAAGACCTGCAATTCATCACTGCCGAAAGAATACGGATTCGGCGCGAAAATCTGCCAGCCGATCCCTTGTTGTTCTATCACTAAATATTCAGGCGTTACGCGTGTAACCTTGCCTTTTATGTAATCGTACATGGACAGTCTCTCCTTCAATTCAACTTTATAATTATAGCATATTCAGCTGCTTTAGACGAAATAAACCCGTTGTTGAGTGGCACATGATAAGATAAAGAGAACGAGTCAATAAGCGAGGGAATCTAATGAAAAAATTATTCGGCGAACAGCGGCGCCAATTCCTGCTGGAAAAAATAAAAACGTCAACACAACCACTGACTGGCGGTGAGCTGGCCGCTTTAACCAGCGTGTCCCGCCAGGTCATCGTCGGCGACATGACATTATTGAAGGCAAAAGGCGAGCCCATCATCGCGACCAGCCAGGGTTATCTGTACCTGGCTGACCGGGCGACAGAAGAAGCAAGCCGGCGCATAGCCTGCCACCACCAGGCTGAAGACACCGAACGCGAACTGAAACTGCTGGTTGAGTCGGGCGTCACAGTGAAAGATGTGTCGATCGAGCATCCGGTATATGGCGAACTGACAGCCGGCATCCACGTATCAAACGTCCAGGAAGTTGAAGCTTTCATGAAGCGCGTCCGCGAAACCGGCGCCAGCTACTTGCTGGAACTGACAGACGGCACGCATCTCCATACCATCACTGCACCTGATAATGCGACGCTTGAAAAAGCTGTCCAGGCGATGCGGGAAAACGGATTTTTGTTGGAGGAAATTGAATAGTTTTATGATGAGCCCGTGATCCGCAATTTGCGGAATTATGGGCTTTTTGTTTTGAATGCTTAGGTATAGCTATGGCAATTTTAAAAAAGGATAGCCCTTACACAACGCTTCGGCCGCTTAGGGCATAGCTTACGCAAGAATCCAGAGCGCAAGACGGCGAAAGGAAAAGATAGGCTCCTGTATCGCTCCGCAAGTCCATGGAAAGCATCCGCCTGGGGTGCAGGATTGGCTATGAAGCTAATAAACCGGCTACTTATTCTTCTAATTAATCATTTATTGCCTAAAAGCTAGAAGTCCCGCAGCGAAAAACGCTGCGGGACTTCTCTTTTTCATTTATACGTATAATACGATCCTAAGGTTTTTACTGTACAGCCAAGTGCCGCAAGCTCTTCGAACGCACCGCGCATCATGGCGTCTTTTTCGTCCGCCAGTACATCAGCGATGAAGAAATAATCGCCGAGGCCGGTTTTCAATGGGCGCGATTCGATTTTGCTCAAGTTCAATCGGCGCCATGCGAAAACGGACAAGATCTGGTGCAGGACACCTGAACGGTCATCGTCAGGCGGTGTGATCATCAACGTTGTTTTGATTTGATCGTCATGCGTCGGGTCTGTCAATTTGTGATCAGACTTCGACAACACGAAAAAGCGTGTGTGGTTAAAATGGAAATCGTGGATGTCACGCTGCAGAATGTCCAACCCGTATTTATGGGCGGAAAATTCGTTGGCGATAGCCGCAATGTTACGCTCCGGCAATTCGGCAACCATCTTCGCTGCAGCCGCTGTCGAACTATACTGCTCCAAAGGCGTATTCTTGTATGTATAAAACAGGAATTTATGGCATTGCGCCAATGCATGCGGATGTGAATAAATCGCTTCAAACGATTCCGCATTGCGGTTATCCGGATGTACCAGCAAATGTTGTTGAATCGACGACAATACTTCCGCCGTCACATACAATTGCGCTTCGTGGAATAGATAATCCACTGTCAATGGAACTGATCCTTCCAACGCATTTTCCAGTGGCACGACAGCGTAATCCACGCTGCCTTCTGCCACTGCTTCTATGCATTCAGGGATGGTCGTAAATGGCACCAGGGTACCTTCAGGGAAAACTTTTGTTGCCGCAAGGTGTGTAAATGACGCTTCCGGCCCTAAATATGAAATTCGTGTATCAACAGCTTGTCCAGTCATTTAAACATTCCTCCATTAAGATGATCCACTTGATACCACATCAGCCGACTCGACGAAATCGAGCTTTTTCAGCTGTTGCAAAAACACGTCCAAATCCCCGTCCATCGCCGTTACGTCCAAAGACAGCGTGACATTCGCACGCCCTTGGATCGGAATGGTCTGGTGGATGGTTAAAATATTGCAGCCGTTTTCAGCGACTGACTGCAGAAGCGTCGCGAGCGTTCCCGAGCGGTCTTCCAGTTGCAGGAAAACCGTCAGGATCCGTTCTTTGACGATCGAATGGAACGGAAATACAGCGTCCCGATATTTATAAAACGCAGAGCGTGAAAGACCTGTCTTGTTGACCGCGTCCATAATGGAAATGCGGTCGTTCTGCAGCATTTTTTTCACTTCAAGCGTTTTTTGCATCGCTTCCGTCAAAACGTCTTCACGCACTAAATAATACCGTTGTTCCGAAATATCCTTCATTCAAGCTACCTCCGCATCAATCCATAAATTCGAATTCGAATTCAAGCAGGCGAACCGTATCGCCGTTTTCTGCACCGCGCTCACGAAGTGCATCGTCAATTCCCATACCGCGCATTTGGCGGGCAAATCGGCGAATCGAATCTTCACGTGAAAAGTCGGTCATCTTGAACATGCGTTCAATGGCATAACCGGACAACACGAATGCGCCATCAGACTCACGCGTGATGCTGAATCCATCTGCATCGGTTTCGTGTTTGTACAAGACCGTGCTTTCTGACTCAGCTTCTTCCTCGTCGATCAATGGGAATTCAGGTGTCACTTCAATAACGTCAGCAATGGCGAACAAGAGATTGTTCAATCCTTTGCGGGATAAAGCAGAAATTGGGAAAATACGGGCATCTTCCGGCAATTTTTCACGGAATTTCGCTAAGTTCTCTTCCGACTCCGGCATATCCATTTTGTTCGCAACGATCAATTGCGGACGTTCGGTCAAACGCATATTGTATTGTTTCAGTTCTTCATTGATTGTTACGTAATCCTCATAAGGGTCGCGTCCTTCAAGACCTGACATATCGATGACGTGGATGATGACACGCGTCCGTTCAATATGGCGAAGGAATTGATGGCCTAGGCCAACGCCTTGGTGAGCGCCTTCGATCAATCCTGGAAGATCGGCCATTACAAAGCTGCGCTGGTCTTCTGTTTCGACCATGCCCAGATTCGGGACGATGGTCGTGAAATGATATTCAGCGATTTTTGGTTTTGCAGCAGAAACAACCGACAACAACGTCGATTTTCCGACACTTGGGAATCCGACAAGCCCGGCATCCGCCAACACTTTCAGCTCCAAGATGACATTGCGTTCAAAGCCCGGTTCGCCTTTTTCAGAAAGCTCTGGCGCCGGATTTGCAGGCGTTGCGAAACGAGAGTTTCCACGGCCGCCGCGGCCGCCTTTTGCGATGACTGCTGTCTGCCCATGTTCCACCAAATCAGCAATGGTTTCACCGGTATCCACGTCTTTAACGACTGTGCCCGGCGGAACTTTGATCAATGTATCTTCAGCTTTGGCACCGTGCTGGTTCTTGCTCATGCCGTGTGTTCCGCGTTCGGCTTTAAAGATCCGTTTGTAGCGGAAATCCATCAGCGTGCGCAATCCTTCTTCAACGATAAAGACGATATTTCCGCCTTTACCGCCATCTCCGCCGGCAGGGCCGCCGTTCGGTACATATTTTTCGCGGCGGAATGCAACCATGCCATCCCCGCCGTCGCCACCTTTAACATAAACTTTTACGTGATCGACAAACATATTATCCCTCCATCTGTGCGCGCACAACAATCAATGTGTTGTTTTCGCTGCACTCTTTTCGTGCCGTGAATCCCTGTACTTCTAAAACGTCCAAATCCAGCCAATTCCCCGGACAAGTAATTTTCATTTCAAACAGCGTGGAACTGGAAGCCAATGAAACTGTGCCATAAAACGCCTGATAAGGTTCCAGGCGCCCTTTGGCCGCTTCCACAAAACTCTCCAGAAAAAACCGAAATGCTGCGTCCAAATGAGTCGGTGCTTTAGCAGCCGAACATTCGACATGAAAATTAAATCCCGGGAAACGCCAATTTGCAGTCAACAGCCATTCCTCTGTCAGCGGAAGCCCGATATCAGACAGCCGGCTGGCATGCATAGCCGCTTCGGCATGCGAACGAATTATTTCTTGCGCCTCTTGCAGACGGCCCAAATCCAAATTCATTTTGATCAATTGCAATTCATTTAAAAAATCATGGCGCGCATGCCGAAGCGATTGTGCCACTGTGATTGTCTTTTCCATAAGTCACGTCCCGATTCAGCTTCTTATTCCAGTATACCAAGAGTTCGCAGGAATTTCCTAAAATAATGCGTTCAGCCGACAGGACCCGCGCTTATAAATTTCAAAAGAAAAAGGACTGCGAAAGCAGCCCTTTTCGTTTTGTATTAAGCTTCTTGTGCAACTGGATATACGCTAACTTTTTTCTTATCGCGTCCGTAACGTTCAAAACGTACGACTCCGTCGATTTTAGCAAAAAGTGTATCGTCTCCGCCGCGTCCAACGTTCTCACCTGGATAAATTTTAGTCCCGCGTTGACGGTATAAAATTGAACCACCAGTAACTTCTTGGCCGTCTGCACGTTTTGCGCCAAGGCGTTTAGATTCAGAGTCACGTCCGTTTCTCGTTGAACCTACACCTTTTTTGGATGCAAAAAACTGAAGATCTAATCTTAACATTCTGTCCCACCTCCTAAGCTGTGAAGGTTATTTTAATATATTCTTCATAGTCTTGTTCAATCGTTTTCAATGAAACAATCATTGCGCGTACAAGCAGTTGAACCTGCTCGTCCGTCTTGTCATCCAGGTTCTCCGGAAAACCGACTTTTAAAAAGCCACTGTTTGCCTGCTGAATGTCCGGTTCGATTCCCGTCAGCTCCATGATGGCGTTCACCGCTCCGAAAGAGACAGCAGACGCTCCAGCACATACGAGGTCTTGCCCGTGTTCAGCATAATCCGCATGGCCTGACATTTCAAAAGACGAAATGCGTTTTGAGGTTTCTTTTACAGTAACTTGTATCATTCTTACAGGTTGATCGCATCGACAGTCAATTTCGTGTATGGCTGACGGTGACCTTGTTTTTTATGGTAGTTCTTTTTAGCTTTATATTTGAAGACTGTGATTTTTTTCTGTTTGCCGTTTTTAACAACTTTGGCTGTAACAGTAGCTCCTTCAACAAAAGGAACACCCACTTTAGTATCGTCTCCACCTACAAATAGAACTTTGTCAAATGTGATAACATCCCCAGCTTCTCCGTTCAATTTCTCAACGTAGATCTCTTGGCCTGCTTCAACTTTGATTTGTTTTCCACCAGTTTCAATAATCGCGTACATATCCTTGCACCTCCTCTTAAAATAAGACTCGCCTATTCAGGTGACTCGCCGGAGCGAATGCTTAAGGTAACCTGATTCGAGCGGTTGCAGCATGGTACGCTACAAACATAACATTAGAATAATACCACGCCGTTGCGTGTCGCGTCAATAGATAATGTGAGGTTTTGAGAAATTGGTGATGAGTGGTTAGGCAAATGGTTGTGAGGAGTGATTTTGTCGATGCGAGGTGCGCTCTTTGGTGCGTGAGGTGCGCTTGTCCGCTTGCGGGGTGCGCTCTTGGACGGATGAGGTGCGCTTGTCCGCGGATGAGGTGCGCTTTTACCCATTTGAGGTGCGCTTACCGATAAATCTTACCAAAATAGCCGCGCAGTAAATCCCGGTCTTCCACAATGCGCCTCTTTCCGCGAACGTTGCTTTGCGGTGCAGCCGTTTTCAACAATCGGTACAACGTATATTTATTTTCTACTCCCAGCAACCGATACGCCAATTGCGTGTCTAGACTTTCACCAAACAGCACGGCATATTCCTGGAGGGTCACTTTATGTGCATCCCGTGAATGAAACCCGCAGATGCGGCAAAGCCATTTGCGTTCTTGCCAATCAAGTGCAAGGATGCGGCAATCCGGGCAGGTCACACCGGGGCGCAAAGCGTTAAAGTCGATGCGATGGCGCGCAAACCAATGGCGGCTCAAATTCTGCTGCGGCAATTGCTCCACTTTAGAAGCCAGTGCGGTCACGTCAAAAATCTTTGAACCCAGCGCAAGCCGTTCCAAATGAAAAGGAAGATAGTCGAGCGACACGATGGGATACTGCTTGGGTGCCTCCACCACTTTGCCGGACCGGCTCGCAAGTACGATTACGCCATGTACGGGGACGCCGAGAAAGTTGCTGACTGCACGGACCGCCCGGTGGAGCTGCGCTTCCGGATTGCGCATCCCTTCCCTGCGCCCATCGATGATCCGGTGAAACTGAAAATTGACGGAATCAAAATAAAACTCACCCACCATGTTCTTCACTTCCAGCACGCAGACCATTTGTTCATGAATCAACAGCAAATCGATTTGCGCCGTCCCATCTTTATAAGGTATGTGCACATCATTCAAAAAAATCGTTTCGCCTGGCAGATCCAATTCCCTTTTCAACAAAGTAGCCGTCCGCTGCTCACCACTGGCACCTGCCAATGAACTTTTTAATTCGAGTAAAACCGCTGCCTTGGATTCATGTGCATTCGGCAAACGTTCAGCTGCAACCATCTGTGCCAGTAAAAAATCGTTCATGCCACACCTCCCGGAAGTTTTAAAAAAGCCCCCGCTTGGACAGCGAGGGCTCTGACAATCTTATTTAGTGAAAACAGCTTTGATTTTGGTGAACAGGCTTGGCGGTGCTTTTTCCATACTCATCAATGGGACCGATTCTCCTAGCAAACGGCGCGCAATGTTGCGGTAGCCAAGTGCTGCAGTATTCGATGGGTCCATGACGATCGGCTCGCCTTTGTTCGAACTTGAGATGACACGCTCGTCATCTGCGATGATGCCCAGAAGATCGATCGACAAGTGAGTCGTGATTTCATTGACATCCAGCGCTTCTCCCGCTTTCATCAAATGGGGACGGATGCGGTTGATGATCAAACGCGGAGCGTCGATATTCTCTTCCAGCTCAAGCAATCCGATGATGCGGTCAGCGTCACGGACAGCTGAAATCTCAGGGGTCGTTACGACGATTGCATGATCTGCTCCAACAACAGCGTTCTTGTAGCCTTGCTCGATACCGGCTGGGCAGTCAATGATGACGAAATCATAGTCTTTCTTCAATTCCGTCACCAATTCCTTCATCTGTTCCGGATTGACGTCATTTTTGTCTGCGGTTTGAGCAGCAGGCAAAAGATACAGCATGTCATCAAAGCGTTTGTCTTTGACAAGTGCCTGATGCACTTTGCAGCGGCCTTCCAGAACGTCGATCAAATCATAGATGATGCGGTTTTCCAAACCGAGGATGACGTCGAGGTTGCGCAATCCGATGTCAGTGTCGATCAGGCATACTTTTTTCCCTTGAAGAGCCAATGCAGTGCCGAGGTTGGCGGTTGTCGTCGTTTTACCGACGCCTCCCTTGCCTGATGTAATTACGATAGCTTCTCCCACACTAGCTTCCTCCTTTAAACGTTGAAATTTGCGGACGAATAAACCGCAATTCCTGCAAACGGTCAATGATGATGGTGCCGTTTGTATGTAAATAAGCACATTCCATTTCCGGTTGTTCCGATAAGCTGGACAATTCGTCTGTCATGGTTTCCAATTCATCAGCGATTTTCAGTTGCGTCGCTTCCAGCCATGAGGCTGCAATGACTGCGTCGCGGTTGCCTTTGGTTCCGGCATGCGCCGCACCTTTCAGCCGGCCCAGCACGTAAACACTGCCGCCCGCTTCGACGCGGCCGTTCGGGTTGACGTCGCCAATGACGACCAGATCGCCGTTCGCTTTGACAACTTGTCCTGAACGCACAATGCCGACATATGTTTCCGACTGGCGTTCAAGGATCATCTGATCGCTTTCTTCGACCGTCAGGATATCGCTCGTTGTCGCAACTACCTTCAGATGAGGATTGGTCGAAACAATGTCGCTGATTTCTTTGATCTGGCTGTCGGTGCAATAGCGTTTATTCAGATGAACCGTCACTTCAGTATCACTGTCAAGCGCAGGATCCGACACCTTCGCCTTCAACTCGGCCAATAGATCCGTGTAGGCACATTGGTCATCGAGATACAGCACGAGGCCTTTATTTTTCCCTTTAATGTTAACGAGATTTTTCAAAAAATGTGTCACCTGCGCTTTCTTTAATATAACCCTATTTTAGTGTCACGCTCCGACAGCTGCGTGACCATTACTGATTTGAACACCCAGCCGAGCATCACCAGGAAGATTGAATTAGCGACCATTGTCGGCCAGAGCCGAGTCGCCAAAAATGTACCGAGCGGCATTCCTGTCAATGAAATCAGCAGGAAGAACTGGTAAAGCAAAAATTCGAATACGCCCAGCAAAACGAGCGTCAGAAGTGTCGCCGTCACCAAGTTCTGCGGAATTCGCTTGAAAGCAAATGCAGCTGCCAAACAAGTGGCTGGATACAAAAAAGAATATAATCCAATAATATCAATGTAAAAGACATCATACAAGAGCCCGAAAAATAATCCATAGAACATCGCATGCTTTAAATCATAGTACAAAGTCAGGAAAATCAGGAACATTATCAGGAAGCGCGGCACAATATAATTTAATTCGCCGCCAATATTAAGCGGTGAAAAAAGGCCGAAAACCGGTTCCATGAAAAACAGGACGAGGCAGATCAACGGGATAAGGAAACGGATCATGATTCATCGTCTCCAGTCACGCCGTTGTCTTCACCGTCCACTTCCGGCATGATGCGGTCAGCGATGACGACGTGGTCCAATAACGAAAAGTCGGCTGCCGGTTTCACATAAGCCAGTTTAGTCAATCCGAATTCATCGATGGTGATTTCGGTGATGGTGCCGACCAGAATGCCTTTCGGAAAAATGCCGCCGAGTCCGCTGGATATGACCTGGTCGCCTTCCTTCAATTCGACATTGGCATCAATCCGCTTGAGCAGCAATTCGCGGCGCTCCGCGTCATAGCCTTCGATCAAACCGAAAACATCTTTCTTCCCGCCAACGACCATCGCTGATACGCGGTAGTTCGGATTGAGTGTGGAAATCAATTCGACCGTTGAAGTTGTCGGAGTCGTCAATGTCACTTTGCCGATCAGGCCTGACGCAGTCATGACCGCCATATTCTCTGCCACTCCTTGGTTGGAGCCGCGGTTGAGGATGATTTTCTCTTCCCATTGATCCGGATTCCGTGCAATAACGGTGGCCTGGATCGGGTTGTAATCGCGCAGGTCTTCTTCTTTCCCTACGAGTTGTTTCAATTCTGCGTTTTCAGAACGCAAGTCTTTGACTTCAGCCTGCACGCCCGCAAATTCTTCTAAGCGCGTTTTCAGATGCTGGTTTTCCTCAAATGTATTCAATAGTGAATCGACATTGTCAAAAATTCCAGTGACAAAATGAGCAGGGCGTGAAAATACCGACTGCCCGGCTCCAACAGCATCTTTTATGATTTGTTCCGGCAGCGACACATTGCCGCGGTCACGGAGCGAAAAAGAAATCAGTGCAACGAGCAGGATGACACCCAACAGCAGCAAAATCAGCCGCTTGTTTGTTAAAAGCTGTGGCATATTGCCATCCTCCTTATTTGATTGATAATTGGCGGCGGAATTGGTCCATGTTCTCCAACGCTTTGCCAGTGCCCAGTGCGACGCAGTCCAATGGATTTTCGGCAATAAAGACCGGCATAGACGTTTCATCTGAAATGACGCGGTCGAGGTTCTTAAGCAATGCCCCTCCACCTGTCAAGACGATGCCGTTTTCCATGACGTCCGCACTTAATTCAGGCGGCGTCTTTTCAAGCGTCGATTTGATGCCTGAGACAATCGCAGCAATCGATTCACTGAGGGCTTCCACAATTTCACCCGACGTGATCTGCAGCGTTTTCGGGAAACCGCTCAACAAATCGCGCCCGCGGATTTCCATGGAAAGGTCTTTTTCAGCCTCTTCCATAATACGGGCGGATCCGATACCCATTTTCAGTGCTTCAGCTGTCCGTTCACCGATCAGGACGTTATACGTCTTGCGGATATACTGGATGATTTCAGTGTCCAGTGCATCTCCGGCTACACGAATCGAGTCGCTTGAAACGACGCCGCCAAGTGAAATGACCGCTACTTCAGTCGTTCCGCCTCCAATATCGACGACCATACTGCCCATAGGTTCCCAAACTGGCAAATCCGCTCCAATCGCCGCTGCGAAAGGCTCTTCAATGGTATAGGCTTCACGCGCGCCGGCTGAACGGGCTGCGTTCAAAACCGCCCGCCGTTCAACGGAGGTAATCCCATAGGGAACACAGATCATAACGTTTCCGCTTTTCCATTTGCCGCCTGCCGCTTTCGCCGCTTCGACCAGATTATGCTTGATCATCGCCAAGGTCATATCGTAATCCGCAATGACGCCATCACGCATCGGACGGATAGCGACGATCGACTCTGCTGTACGGCCCATCATGTTTTTCGCCTGGGTGCCGACAGCGACGATTTCTCCCGTATTTTTATTTTTAACGACAACGGAAGGTTCACGCAGAACAATTCCTTTGCCTTTAATGTACACCAATGTATTTGCAGTACCTAAGTCAATTCCAACATCTTTTGAACCAAATCCAAGCACAGGTTTTCTTCCTTTCTGTTACAAGCCGGTATTTCGGCAATTGCGTTGACACAATACCACTCATTATAGACGAAAAGAAAAAAAATAAACAGTGCTACATGAACCCCTTTTCTTTCAGGGAAATGAATTGATGATCACCGATGATGACATGGTCCAGCAGTTCGATGCCGATGATGCTGCCGGCTTCGACGAGGCGCTTCGTGACATCGATGTCTTCAGGTGATGGCGCAGGATTGCCGGAAGGATGGTTATGGGCACAGACGATCGAAGCTGAAGAACGGCGGACCGCTTCACGGAAAATTTCACGGGGATGGACAATGGAGGCGTTCAGGCTGCCGACAAAAATGGTTTGGCGGTGCATGACCTGATTTTTGATGTTGAGGAACAAGACAACAAAATGCTCCTGTTTCAACGAAGTCATATCGGCCATTAAATAGGAAGCCGCATCTTTCGGGGAACGGATGGTGAATTTCGTATCGGTCTGCTTGGATGACAGCCGCCGGCCAAGTTCTACAGCCGCAAGCAGCTGGACAGCTTTTGCCCGGCCAATGCCATGGATCGCCACCATCTCTTCGATGGTGGCGTTTTTCATTTCCTGGATCTGTTCGAAATGGGTCAGCACCCGATTGGCCAAATGCAGCACCGACTCCTGCTTGCTTCCGGTGCGCAGCAGGATGGCAATCAGCTCTTGATTGGACAATGCCGCTGCCCCTTGGTTGACCAGCCGTTCACGGGGACGGTCGGCAATGTGGACGTCACGGATCATCAACGGCGCGTCGTTCAGCATCGGACACCGCTCCCTTCTAGCGAAATAAACCCAGCAGCTGCCAGTTTCTGCGTCAGTTCCGCAACCGGCAAGCCAACGACAGCGTTGTAATCCCCTTGAATGTTTTTGACGAACAAGCCGGATACCGTTTGGATGCCATAAGCCCCTGCTTTGTCATAAGGATCTTCGGTTTCGGTATAGGCGTTGATCCAGGATTCAGGCAATTCGTAGAATGTTACATTGACCGCTTCATGGAATGACAGCTCGCTGTTTCCCTGCATAACCGTCACCGCTGTAATGACTTCATGTGTGCGGCCAGACAATTTCTGCAGGTAGCTTTTCGCCTGTTCTTTGCTATTCGGCTTCAACAAAATTTCACCATCTAAAACGACAATGGTATCAGATCCAATAACTACGGCTTCTTGATGGGCTGCTGACACTTCCTGCGCTTTTTGAGCGGCACATGCCAATACATAACCAAGCGGCGTTTGGAAGTCCTGTGGATCGGGTTCGTCCTGGAGACTCGGGATAACTTGAAAATGAACGCCAAGCAGACTAAGCAGTTCCTGGCGGCGCGGTGATTGTGAAGCGAGTATGACGGGGAACTCTGATGTGAATTTCATAGGGAAATCTCTCCTTTTTTCAAGAATCATACCATCCCTGACAGCACTCAACAAACCATCAAAAATGATTTTTGCCCTTCAGCAGGCGTTCAAAAATCATTTTTCAGTTAGTTTTTTCTTGAAAGCGCTGTATGCTGCCATCTAAAATTCACATTTGCTTTGTTCACGAACATCCGACAAAAGCTGTCGCAACAAGGTTTTTATGTCAAGCACAAAAGTCTTCTAACATTATTCAAAATTAGCATTATTGGCACTTTTGTATAGCGATTCACTTCATTAAAAAGAGCTATTATAATGAAATTTGGCTTTTAATTTCTGAAAATTATTATTATGAAATAATTTTCACCAATTCTATCAGTAAAGGAGCTGTCTTTTTTGAAGACAAAACGCAAAGGTTTATTTCAGAAATCGCTGGACCGCATCGAGCTGATCGGCAACAAGCTGCCTCATCCGGTGACATTGTTCGCCCTGTTGGCACTTGCCGTCCTTGTGATTTCCTCTATCATCTCGGCAATCGGCATTACCGTCGAACATCCGGGCCAGGAAGGCGAAATCATTGAAGTCAAGAACCTGCTGAATGCAGAAGGCATTCAATACATATTTGCCAGCATGGTCGATAATTTCATCGGATTCGCTCCGCTTGGCGTTGTCCTGGTCACCATGTTAGGTATCGGAATTGCGGAACGCACAGGACTCATCAGTGCTGTACTGCGGGCTTTCGTCCTATCCGTTCCGAAGTTCTTGATCACAGGAGGACTGGTATTCGCCGGAATCATGTCCAGTGTCGCTTCTGACGCAGGATATGTGGTCCTCCCCCCACTTGGTGCTGTCATTTTCGCGGCGCTCGGACGCCATCCATTGGCCGGACTTGCCGCAGCATTTGCCGGTGTATCCGCCGGATTCTCGGCAAACCTGCTGCTGTCTGCCACTGATGCCATGCTTGGTGAAATGACAATCGCGGCAGCAGCGATCATCGATCCGACTTACGCAGAAGGCATGAACATTGCCATGAACTATTACTTCATCATCGCTTCGGTCTTCCTGTTGACTATCGTCGGTGCAATTGTTACGGAAAAAGTGGTTGAACCGCGCCTTGGTGAATACAAAGGGCAATACCGCGAAGACTTGAACGGCTTGACAGCTGAAGAAAAGAAAGGTCTGCTATGGGCTGGGATTTCCGTATTGGTCGGAATTATCCTGACTGCCTTGTTGATCGTTCCAGAAAACGGCGTCTTGCGCGCTGAAGACGGCGGCATCGTCCAGTCACCATTTATGAGTTCATTGGTGCCGATCATTACGATCCTGTTCTTCATCCCTGGATTGTTCTACGGTATCGCCACCAAGAATATCCGCAGCGATAAAGACGTCGCTGCGCATTTGACGGATACAATGGCTGCCATGGGCATGTTCATCGTCCTGGCCTTCACTGCCGGACAATTCGTCGCCTATTTCACAGAATCAAATATTGGAATGGTGCTTGGCGTCTACGGGGCTGAAGCACTCGAAGCCGCTAATTTGACCGGCATCCCGTTGATCATTGGGTTTATCGTGGTCACTGGAATCATTAACCTGTTCATCGGTTCAGCTTCTGCGAAGTGGGCGATGATGGCGCCGGTCTTCGTTCCGATCATGATGCAGCTCGGCTACTCGCCTGAACTGACGCAGATGGCTTACCGCATCGCGGATTCATCGACGAACATCATCACGCCATTGATGACGTATTTCGCCATCATCATCGCTTTTGCCCAGAAATACGATAAGAAAATGGGCATCGGTACATTGATTTCGGTCATGTTCCCGTACTCCATCTTCTTCATGATCTTCTGGTCATTGATGCTGATCGTCTGGATGCTGTTTGGTCTTGATTTGGGGCCGGCATCACCGATTCTTTATTCAAAATAAAATAACAAAAAGCTCAAGGGAACATCCCTTGAGCTTTTTTTATAGCCAAAAATTCCAGTACCAAGAAAGCATGGCGTCGCCCCAGAAATAGACGATGACGGCTGCCGCTGCAATCGAAGGGCCGAACGGAATCGGTGTCTTGCGCCCTTTATTCGTCACGCGCAGCTGAATGATGCCGACAATCGCACCGATGAACGATGCAAAAAACAAGGTCATCAAGGTGCCGGCTGTACCGAGCACCAATCCGATAACGAAGAACAGCTTGATGTCTCCGCCCCCCATGCCGCCTTTGGAGACGACGGCGATTAGGAACAGCACTGAAAATCCAATGGCAGCGCCGAGCAGGCTATCCCACCACGGATCGAGCGGAATGACAAAACGCAAGCCCAGCAGCACCACTGCAAACGGCAGCAGCACTTTATCCGGAATAAGCATATAAGCGATGTCCGACACGGTGATGATCACCAGCAGTGAAACGAACAGGAGCGCTACAATCAGTTCCGGCGTAAACCCGAATACCAAGTACGACGCCACGAATAAAACCGCAGTGACCGCCTCCATCAAAGGATAGACCCAATGGATTTTCGAGCCGCACGTCCGGCATTGGCCTTTCAGAAAAAGATAAGAGAACACCGGCACCAGGTCGGGCGCGGTCAAACGGCGCTGGCAATTGGTGCAATGCGAAGGCGGATACGCAATCGATTCCTTTTTCGGCACACGCAAGCCCACCACATTGAAAAACGACCCAAAGACGAGCCCGAACAGCGAAATGAAAACAGAATAAGTCAGTACCATAGAAACCCTCTTTGCTTTAGTTTATTTTTGGTGATATTTCATAAGCAGCCTCACTTTTCGGCAGGAGGCTTCGGTGTTTCATTCTATATTGTTGGTGAAAAAACGGTTGATGGATGCTTTCCGCGGGCGAAAAGCGAATGAAAGAACTTTTGTTTGCGGAATACGGGTTTTATTTGCGGAATCTGCTCGGTTGTTTGCGGAATTCTGAGTTTGTTTGCGGAATAACACCGGTTGTTTGCAGAATCCGTCCTTTTGTTTGCAGAACGGCCTATTCCCTCTGCAAAACAAAGCTTCTAAGCTCAATTTATCAAAAAGAGAGAAATCACGATGATTTCTCTCTTTCCTCTATTACCGGTCTGACACTTTTTCCTGTTCCTCTACATTCACTTCCACATTCACTTCAGTTTGTGAACCGTCTGACGAAATTTCCGTTTCCACTTCTTCGTCAGTTGTTTTGTCGGGTATGACTAAGCTGGTGCCGTCATTTTGAGGTAGCGGATTTACTTTTTTCGCAGGTGCAGGGGAATCGACTTTCAATTGCGTCTCCGCAAGTTCAACGAGATCCGGACGGTAATAGGCTGAGAATGAAACGGAAACGGTTAACGGTTCCCCTTCCTGCTCCGCTTTTGTCACTTCCGGTGTAGAAGTGAAATCGATTCCGCCGATGACCATGATGCGCTCCATCGCTTCAATTTCTTTTATGAAAGCGATGATGCTCTTGTAGTCTGTGGCATTGAATTCCACTGTCGTGATGACTTCCTGGACATTTTCCATTCCTTCGACCGGCTGCAACAGCGTCAGTGGCGCTTCGGCGAAATTGACGGACGTGACAAGTGTTTCGGACAGCAGCTCGGCTTGTTCAACCTGCAAGAGAATCAAATCCGTCAAAGGTTCAATGGTGACTTTATGCTGCAATTCACGTGTACTAATTTTTTCAGCTGGTGGTGCAGCTTCTTGCTGCGCCTGCAAAGACATCAGCACTTCGTTTTCCGAGGTCAGCAATTGTTCAGATTGCAAGCGAGCGTCTCTAGTTGGAACGTAGAGGGAAAAATAGGAATAAGCTGCACTCCCTATCAATAACAGTACCGCCAAGACCAGCATAGCTATTTCTTTCTGCCGCTTTGATAAACTGCTCATTGAACGTCACCCTCCCCTTCGGCAGGAACGGTTTCCGCTTCTTCTGCTGGAACTTCTTCGGCAGATGCATCTTCAATAGCCGGCACTTCCGTAACGGTTCCATCAGCATTGATAATTTCTTCTACTGCCGGCAAACGTTCATCTACATAAACCAAACTGTAAGTTGCCAAATAGCGTGGATTTTCAATAATTTTTTCTTCTGCTACTTCAGTGCCTTCTTCTGTTGTTTCCACCAATTCCAATTCTTGATTCGTCACCGAATCCAGCTTTGCGGAATCCAGCAACTCGGAAGCTTTTAATTGTGACAAGTAATATGCCGCTTCACGGGCTGTATCAAATTGAATCGTCAACGTAGCCAAGTTCGGTTTGACAAAGGAAAAGGAATCAAAGAATCCGCGCTCCGGCAATCTGGATACCAAATCACTCAGTAAAGGCACAGTATCGAACTGGTAGCCTTCTGCCCAATCGACTGTCGCTTTTAATTGCTGTTCTTCGTTCAGTCCGACTGAAGCAGTTAGTTGCGTGCGAATCGCTTCGCTCTGTGCAGCGACTTGTGTATATTCTGCATCTATTGCTGCCTGTTGATTAGCCTGCGACTGTGCCAAAAAGAAAAAGGTCGCCCAGATGAAAACTGCCACCAATAAAATTCCAAACACCGCAAAAAGAAAAACAGGGCGTTCCCGTTCCTTTTGCGGCAATAAATTAATATCAACTAACATGTTCACACCTCTTTCAGGGCTAAACCGATAGCACGGTTAAAACGTTCAGGAACGCTGTCGTTTAATTCGGTAGGAATTGGTTTCATAACAATCGGATAAACTGGAACAGAGAGACGGCTTTCAAGCCGTGACTGAAGTTCCGGCCAATCGCCGAGTCCGTTGCAGATTATTTTGGTGATACCAGCTTCGCCGGCGTTCATGCTGTAGCGGTAAAAATTGCCGAGTTTTTCAATTTCCGTTTCAATCTCTTCTATAAAAATATCTGGATTGATGAACTCTTCATCCGTGAGATTCAATTCGACCGGGCGCATGAACAACGGGTAATGCTCGTGAAAAATGGAAACCGTCATTTTCTTTGATTGCAAATCAATCATCATGATATGCTCGTCTTCAATGAAATCATGTTGCAAATACGCCAGACGATATAAAGCCAGCGGCGTGATGTCCGCCACTGCCGCTTTTAATTTCGCCTGACCCAATACTTGTTCATACGAATTGACGACGGATTCCTTGGAAGCGATGATGAGCACTTCTTTATTGTCGTTGTAAGGCACAACGTCAAAGACAGGATCTTCAAAAGGAAGATAAAGGGTCGAACCGATTTCAATAAAGAAATGGCCTTGCAGCTCATCGGTTTTGACTCCTTGGGGAAATGCAACTTTGCGGATGATAACGAATTCGTCAGGGGCGAGGAATCGGACTGACTTCTTAGAGAGACCCCACTGATTGACAGCCTCACCAAGTATCGATCCAAGCGCTTTTACGTCGACAATTTCGCCATCTCTGATAACGCCGGCAGGAAGAACCATCTCTTCCGCCAGGCTAATATGAAGCGGGTCTATGGACTTCAATTCCACATACCGGATGGCGTCTTCTTCTATAGTAATTGTCACGACGCGTGCTTTTTTCGATAAAAACGGTAAGGCCATTTTTTCAGCTCCTAAAATATTTATTATCTTGAAGTTACAGTTACACCAGCAGGAGTGGAAGTTCCACCTTTTTCTGCTCCATTTGGCAAGCCATTTATTGAAGCTATTGAAGCATCTTTAAATGTTAGAACAATACCACTTAATTCTGAATTTGCACCACTTAAAGTATTATTTGTTAAGTTAACTGTAACAGCCCCAGTACCAGTTTTAACTGCAGACTCAAAAGATCCAGCGTCATCTATTAAACCAGCTTTTTCAAGTTGATCCAAAGTTACTGTAGTACCAGCACTAGATTCCGTTTTATATAGCTGTGCTGCATTAATGATATTTATTGCATCTGATTTTACAGCCCCAACACGACTATTCTCAATAATATTCCCGATTGCCGGAATTGCAATAGCTGCGATAATCGCGATGATTACGATAACGGCCAATAGCTCAATCAGCGTCATTCCTTTTTGATCTTTTAACTTTTTCTGAATGAAATTTTTCATTCTTATTCCCCCTGTTTTTGCTAAATTTTTAGTACTTCCTTCTTACTGCTTTATTATATCAAGTGATTCTAATTAAGCAATAGAGAAATATATAATTTTTAACATTTATTTGTATAGTTACTACTACATCGTGTCTACGTTATTAAACATTTCAAACATTGGAAGCATGATAGATAAGACTATAGTCCCGACTAAAGCTGCAAGTAAGACAATCATCAATGGTTCAACCAATGCTTTTAGCCGGTCAGTCTCTGCATCCACTTCTTTTTCATAAAACTCCGCTACTTTGAGCAGCATGTGATCGAGAGATCCTGTCTGTTCCCCAATGGAAATCATATGGGGAATCAGTGGCGGAAATGCCCAATGATCGCGCATCGGTTCGGTCAGTGAACCGCCCCGCTCCAAGGAGTCCCTAGAAGCCAGCACCACTTTAGACATCACTTCATTGCCGACCACTTTTTCGACCATGGTCAATGCTTGAAGAATAGGCACAGAACTGGTGAATAACGAGCTTAAAGTCCGTGTTAACCGTGCCAACGCTGATTTCTTAAAGATTTTTCCGAATATCGGCATGCGCAAAAGCATGGTATCCAGCACGAGACGTCCCTGCAGGCTACGCTTCATCAGCCAGTATGCACCGATAAGTGCTAGAACAGCCAGCACGATCAAGTACCAATAGCTGATGGTCAAATCGCTTAACTGCATGACGATTTGTGTCAATAGCGGAAGTTCCCCTCCGAAGCCTGCAAACATATCCACGAACATCGGCACAATGGTCGCCAAAAGAAAAATGACTACGCCGATTGCCAATACGCCAACGATTGCCGGGTAAGACATAGCAGAAACCACTTTCTGGCGGGTTTGATAAGCTTTATCGTAATGATTGGCCAAGCGTTCCAATGATTCATCAATATTTCCGGACATCTCCCCAGCTTTAATTAAGTTGATGGTCAGCGGTTCGAAGATTTTTGGATGTTTGGCTAGGCTGTCGGACAAAGTATTGCCTTTACGCAATTCATCCTCGACCATTGCCAGCGTCTTGGCTAATGCTTTTGATTCGACTTGTTGGGACAGGATGCGGATCGTATCGACGATTGTTACGCCGGCGCGCATCAATGTGGAGAACTGGCGCAGGAACATGATGAACTGGTCCCGCTTCACCGGATTTCCGATGGTGATGTCTTTTTGCAGGGTGGTAGTTTCGATCTCCCGCATATCAATGACTTTGATGCCCTCATCGCGCAGCTTGATGATAGCTTCCCTGCGGTTGCCGGCAGTGACGATGCCGGTTCTTATTTGTTTTGTATCGCGTCCTTCGTATTTAAAGCGAGCCATCTTATCCTTCTCCTTTCAGATAAGGATGAGCGACATGACGTGCGATTTTCCCATTCGCCAGAAGCTCTTGGACCGATGAAGACATCATATGCATTCCCGTTGCGCGATTCGTCAAAATGACGTTGGGAATTTGATGCACTTTTTCCGTACGGATCAAATTCGAGATCGCGGTGTTGTTGATCATGATTTCTGTAGCGGACACCCGCCCCTTGCCATCAGCTGTCGGCAGCAAACGCTGTGAAACGACCGCTTTTAAGACACCTGCTAATTGGGTGCGGATTTGGGATTGCTGGCCGGCCGGAAACACATCTATGATGCGCTCGATTGTCGAAGCGGCACTTGAGGTATGCAATGTCGCCATAACCAAATGGCCGGTCTCCGCTGCAGTAATCGCCGTTGTAATGGTTTCCAGATCCCGCATTTCGCCGACTAAAATAACATCGGGGTCTTGCCGCAATGCTGCGCGCAATCCATTGGCAAAGGAATGGGTATCAGATCCGATTTCGCGTTGGTTGATGATGGAATTTCCGTGCCTGTGCAGGTATTCAATCGGGTCCTCCAAGGTGATGATGTGTTTCGACATGTTGTCGTTGATGTGGCGGATCATGGATGCAAGTGTTGTCGACTTGCCGGATCCGGTCGGGCCTGTAACCAATATCAGTCCTTGTTGAGATTCTGAAAGCACCTTCAAAATATCCGGCATTTTGAGTTGATCGATTGTCGGAACACCTGTCGTAATTGTCCGAAAAGCATGGGAATCGGATCCACGCTGATGGAACGTGTTGACACGGAAACGGGCTACTCCCGGCAATGAATAGGAATAGTCCATTTCTCCTTTTTCCAGAAATTTATCAAAAGACCTTTCCGGAATAAGAAGTTTGCTGATTTTCCTTGTTTGCTCATAGCTGACGTTGTCTTTTCCGTAACGGCGCAATTCCCCGTTTAAACGGAAAACAGGAGGAATTCCAACGGTCAAATGAATATCAGAAGCATCTAAATTGATTGCGGCTGTTAAAATTTCATCTATATAAGTTGTCGGCATAGGCTTAGTCCATCATGGCAACGCGCAGAACTTCTTCTGTTGTCGTCATGCCCTCCTTCACTTTTAATAGACCATCATCAATCAGGAAAATCGTCTTGTTTCTGATGGCGACTTCACGAATTTCGCCCGCTGTGCCGTTGCGGTTGATAATGTCTTTGATTTCTTCGTTGACCACCAGCACTTCATGGATGGCCATACGTCCCCGGTAGCCCGTCATATTGCATTGCGAACACCCTTTGCCGCGGGCAATTGTTTCGATCGACAAGCCTCTTTTTTCAAAGATGTGTTTTTCGCGTTCGGTTGCCTGGTGGATTTCCCGACAATCCCGGCATACTTTCCGAATCAAGCGCTGAGCGACCACTGCATTCAGTGAAGCGGTGACGAGAAAGGGCTCGATTCCCATGTCCATCAAACGGGTGATCGAAGCGATTGAGTCGTTGGTGTGGATGGTGCTCAATACCAAATGTCCGGTAAGCGACGCACGGATGGAAATATCGGCCGTTTCTTTGTCGCGAATTTCGCCGACCATGACAATATCCGGATCCTGACGGAGAATTGAGCGAAGCCCTGCTGCGAACGTCAAGCCGACATTTGTATTCACTTGAATCTGGTTGATGCCTTCAAGCTGGTACTCTACCGGATCTTCAACAGTAATGATGTTGACTTCTTCGTTATTTAATTTGTTCAAGGCTGCATACAGCGTCGAAGATTTCCCTGATCCCGTCGGACCTGATATTAAAATGATGCCATTCGGTTTATCGATTTCACGCATAAAACGTTCCATGTTCAAGTCATTAAAGCCAAGCTTCGAAATATCGGTCAAGTTGGCACTCAAATCCAAAATACGCATAACGATTTTTTCGCCGTAGACGGTCGGCAACGACGAAACACGCAAATCGATGGGGCGCATATCGACATTGGTCTTGATCCGTCCATCCTGCGGAATCCGGCTTTCGGTGATATCGAGGTTCGCCAAAATCTTGATTCGCGCCGTGATCATTCCTTGCATGGCTTTCGGCAAAATGCGTTCGGTCCGGAGCGAGCCGTCAATCCGATACCGAATCAAGACGCGGTTTTCCTGAGGATCCATGTGAACATCACTGGCTTTCAGTGAAACAGCATTCGACAGGATTTGGCTCACCAGGCGGACGATGGGCGCATCCAAATCGCTCATATCTTCCTGTTGGTCCTGTTTGGTCTCAGGCAATTCGCCGATCAGATCATCGAACGATTCTTCATCGTAATATTTGGATATAGTTTTTAAGACATCTTCTTTTGAAGCGATTGCTGGCTGGATCTGAAATCCCGTCATCAAACGGAGATCATCGATGACGATGTAATCCATCGGATTAGTCATCGCCAGAAATAATTTATCCCCTTCAATTTTCAACGGAACCAGCTGATTCCGTTTCGCCATTTCTTTCGGCACCATATTGAATAAGTTTTTATCGAAAGGATAGCGGAATAAGGAAACGTGCGGAATGCCCAGCTGCACTTCAAGCGTCTCGATCAATTGTTGTTCCGTGATCAAGCCGCGCTGCAAGAGAGCATCCCCAATTCGCTGTTCCGCTGTTTTCGTCTGTAAAGCTTCATTTAAATCATCTTGCGTTAGTAACCCATGTTCGACCAGGATATCCCCCAGCCGCTTGCGTATTTTCGCCACTCTTTTTCCTCCTTAAAACCGATTAAGGGTTAACCAAATTCCCGCCCTTGTCGTATACAGGTTCACTCGACTTGGCATCCCCATCTGTTCCAGGGTTCTCGATATTTTTTTCGTTGCCTTTAGGATTCTGTTTGTTTTCGGAATTGCCAGTTGAGCTGCCATCTCCAGCTGGTTGATCACCAGCGCCTTCCCCGGATGAATCTGCCGGCACTTGCCCGCCTTCAGTAAGCCCTTCTTCCGTTTCACCGTCTGGAGTTTCACTTCCATTCGTTCCTGGCACACTTTCTACTGAAACTGGTTCGGTTTCCAACGGATAAATTTCCACACGGTTAACCGGAGGATAAAAGTCTGTTGAAATCGACTCGAGTTCCAATTCATTTCCGTCCGAAATTACGGAACGATTGACGTGAATCCGGATCCCTTCACTGCCTTCTTCGTCTACCGCTTTCCCTGCAGTCACAAAAGCACTGTATTGCTTAATCAAACGGGGTTCGACTGTTTCTTTGCCGCTGGTCTGAAGCGCATAGTCATAGATGAATGGAAACCCACTCAACGAAGCAATCAACGAATCTCCTGTAAGCTCTGTGTTTAACGTAAATGAACTGGCGTTGGGATTGGTGAAGACCAAATCCACTCCAAGAGAACGGTTAATGGCAGCTTCTTGTCCAGCCGGAATATTTTTTGGAATTGAAGTTCCAATGCTGCGTTCATCAACCGTAAAGTTTGTTTCAAGCACAGCTGCATAGATGGCTGAAGCGATCTTTGTCAGCTCTTTATCAGTAGCTCCGGTCGGCGGAAGCTGACTTAAGAACTCCAAGAAGGAAAATTTCGCACCAGGCGCAATTTGAATTTCATCAATCGCTGAAATTACAGCCGCTGCCCCTTCGCCAGTCGAACCTTGTGGAAACACAACTTCAGAGACCGTTTCACGATCTACAGCCAGTGAATCGTCACTGATTGTCACATGCGTTTGTGCAAGCCCTGATTCAAGTGCCTGCTCCAGCTTCATGGTGATGCGCTCCGCTTCTATATTGGAAAATTCAGCCGCTTGGAAGTTGGCAACTAAAAACTTTTTTGTCGTTTGTTCTTGAAGATCAAACACAAAAGTATTTTGAACACCCGTTTGAGCGCGGGCAGCTGTTTCTTCTAATAGAATATTGGCATTATTGAGTGGATACTTCGCTGTTGCATCCTGGTAAGTCACCAATAGTTCAGAAGAGGCGCGAAATGACTCAGCTGTACCGGAAAATTGAGCCATGGCACTGGCAACATCCATATTCGAAACATTTGTCGTGCCAATATACGTATGATCACCAAATTTTTCAGTCGGGAATATCCATTTATCCACAACGGCCGCTCCTGCATTGGCGACTCCAAAAAACAGTAGTGCAGATCCCATAATTGCTGCAAAGGTCATTCCAAAAACTTTATTATTCAACTTTCTGTTCCTCCCTAACGACTGGTATCGACTTCATTCCATACGTTTTATCGGCTGCAGGTTCTTCAAACCGTTTATTTGTTATTACGGTTGAACTCGGCTGCACTCGAGTTTTATTGTTTCTCCGCTCTTCAAGCAATTGCTCATTTTTCATTTGTTCTTTTTCGAGAACTTTCATATAGATCATTGCTGCAATCAAGGCTACCGCCAGCATTCCTAATAAGGACTGGTATAACGGAAATGCCGTCTGCATGAATACTCCAACTGCCGCAGCCAAGATGCCGCTTCCAAGAAGAATCATGAACTTCTTTTTGCTACTGCTCTTTCCTATGAAGTAAACAAGCGCCATAGCAATAGCAGCTACCATAATGAAGATAAGTATACGGACCATTTAAACTCCTCCTGTGAAATTATGCGCTGATAAGAATATTTTATTTGCTATTCCCTCGAAATTGTAAATTTAAGTAATAGAAACAGTTAAAGTATCCCATCTGATATAGCTATAATACAAGATAAATGGTATAAATAATAGCGAATAACAAAAATAAATTTCATTACTAATATACTATTTTAGATATAAAAATTTCCATTAATAATCTAGTCAGTTCAAAAAGAAAATGGTATATATAACAGTACGGTTAATTTTTATTAAATGTATCCATGACTTTAGACATAAGCGGGTGATTTTTTTATGTGGTATTTGACGAAGAACGAAAGAGGTTTCACATTGGTAGAGGTGTTGGCTTCACTGGTCATACTTTCGATTGTATTAATGAGTTTTATGGCGGTATTTGCGAATACAAATCGTTTAGCGGTAAGCAATAGTGAAAAGTTGGTTGTCATTAATTTAGCAGATGCTTATCTAGAAAGGGTTAAGGCCAACCCTTCTGAATTTATTTCCCCTTTTCCCCCTACCAAAGTAAATGAAAGCAAAGGAAAAGCATTAAATTCATTTGAAATGAATAATAAGAAATACAAAGTAACTATTAAAGTAACTCAAACAGCGGATGAATATAATAAGTTTACACTCTTAAACATCGTGGTCACAGTAAACTCCGAAAGTTCAAAACATAAAAGTTCTGTGGAAGGATACATTCCATATGAATAAGGGCTTAAAAATTATTAAAGATCACAAAGGAGTTACCTTGGTAGAATTGCTTGCTACCATAATCATCGTAGGTATTGTTGGAGCCCTCGCGTTCTCCGTTCTTTTTCAAGGCTATTCAAATTATCAAAGAATAAAAGTCGAATCAGAACTTAGAGATGAAGCGGATTTAATCATGGCAAGTATGGTAAAAGATCTCTTTGTGTTAAAAAAATCTCAAATAAGCTTAAAAAACCAATGTACTTCCGGAGTTAACAATTCTTTTATTGAAGTAAAAAAACCAGGAGCTGTGGCAGGAACTACAGAAATATACAAAACTGGATTTGAAAACGGCAAAGTCATAGTAAAGGATAAGGAAGTCAGTTTTTATAATAATATTAAACTTCTAAAAAATGATTGTACTGCCCTCTCTCCAACAGTAATTAAGAAGAAAGAGGATACAAATGCCTATACTATCATTTTTACGCTTGAGACAATGAAAGACAAAACGATGCATTCAATGAAATTTGAAAATACGATAACTATAATTGATGATTCCAGGGAGGTTCGAGATGAATAAACTAATTGTTAATGAAAAAGGATATTCCCTGCTGCTTACATTAATGTTAGTTCTATTGTTTAGCATTCTCGGAGCCAGTTTAATGGCAATGACCTTTAATGGTGCTCAAAAAAATGTAACAAGAGAGCATATAGTTCAGTCTGAAGATTTGGCTACTAAGGGAATAGAAAGAATCGAAAAAGAAGTCTCAGCCAAATTAAAAATATTTCCAGCTAGCTATACAAACGGAATGACAAACTCTCAATTTGAAAGCCACTTCAATAATGTAATACTCGGCTTCAGATGCTCTACCGGCAAAGAAATAACGTTGGCTGATGAAACAGGTGATGGCAAATTCAGAACTTGTATTGATCAAGTAAAAGAAATATCAGATGGAAGCGGTAGTAAGACTAGGAAAGAGTTAGTTTTTAAAAGCACCGGCTATAAGGGCAAACAAGAATCCACTGTATATGAAACACTAGAAATGGGTGCTGATGATATACAAAAAGTGCTTAATTATACTGTATCTACATTGAAACGCGGTGAAGATGGAGGAAACCTTTTACTTAATGGTGGCTCTGAAATTACAGGTGATATGAATATTGCAGGGAATATTTTCTCCACTAACAATGGACATGGGGATGGAGGATGGCTTCAAAGTGTTTTGCCACGCTCACTTAAAACTATGGACAGTGAAAATAATTTAGTGAACAGCAAGCTTAATTTGGGTGGAAAAGCTTATAATTTTAAAGACTATTTCGACAGAACCTATGCACAGCATATTACTGGAGATTTTTCTAACAGAAACTATGATGAATTGAGTAGAGAGAATACTAAAAATATATTTGCTACTAACTATGCCCCTTCCATCCAATATGAATCCGAAAAAATAAAACCTGTAAACTTTACCGAAGAATTTAATATTGATAGAAGCTCCTATTCCAGAATATCCGCAAGCATAGCCTATACTTCAGATCAGAATATTAAAAGTTCGACCAGTTATAATGAAAATTTAACCATTAGAGGAAACAACACTGATATAAAATTTGATAAGAATATTTATGTGAATAAAAATTTTACGATTGGAAATTCTTCTAATACTACCTTTGAAAATGTTTCAATTGATGGAAAAAGAATTTATGTAAATGGCGACGTAAATATTAACAAAGTGAATCTTCAAGCAAATTTCACTATGTTTGTAAAAGGAAAAGTATCTATTCAATATGTAACAGTGTCTGGCATAAAAGAAAATACCAGTACCAATCCTCGAGGTTCCTTAATAGTATTTGCAGATGGAAACTTTATTTTATCCAACTTATCTGAATTTCAAGATACTCCAAGCACTGTTAACGGGTTCTTTTATTCTACCGGTACTATGGAAATGTATGGTTTTGGCTCCAATACGAAAATTATCGGAGGAGTAGCTGCAAATAATATCGTTTTGAATGCAATGCGTGGAAAATCAAAAGCCAACCTTTCTGAGTGGGAAAAAACAGCTCAAACGGGCACCAAAGAAGAATGTCGTTTTGGTTTTAGATCGCCCGGAAATGAGTGGCGTTATGAAAGCTTCTTATACTGGTGCAGAGATGTTCCCGATATAACAACAATTGTAAAACCATATCAAAAAATAAATAATCATTATTATGAAACAAGAGAAAACCAAGAAAATGCCGCTTCGCGTCTTCAAATAATTTACGATCATGAGTTATTGGATACCTATAGAAACACAATTGATTACACAAGCAGTGTCATCATGCCGCAAAATATAATCGATCCAATAAAAAAAGGTCGAAGTCTTGGTCCGGATTAACATTAAATTCTTTATTATTACAGAAAAAAGACGGAAGTTTATCCCGTCTTTTTTCTGTGCTCTATTTCACATACGCCGCAACCTTATTCCGTCCCGCCTGTTTCGCTCCAATATACAACGCCCTATCGGCATTCCGGATCAGCGACATGCCTTCATCGCTGTCGTCCGGTGCAGTGGATACGCCGATGCTTAAAGTGATGTGGACGATTTGTTGGCTACGGTCTTCCCCCAAGTCGTTTTCAATTACGAAGTCGTGCTTCTCGATGCGTTTGCGCAGATTTTCTGCCAGCAGCACGGCTACGTCCTTACTGTAATTCGGCAACAGGATGACGAATTCTTCGCCGCCGTAGCGGGCGATGGTTCCTTCATCGCCAAACTCTTCCCGCAAAATATCAGCCAATTGCACAAGAATATCGTTTCCGCTCTGGTGTCCGTAGCGGTCATTGATGCTCTTGAAATGATCGATGTCCATCATGACCAAAGACAATTGCTCGAGACGGCCTTCATTCATTTCCTTAATGCAACTTTCCAGACTTTCGTCCAGATAGCGATAATTATATAACTTGGTCAATCCGCAGCGTTCACTTTTGGCAATGACTTTTTGCATATACCCTGCTTTTTCCACCGATACGGCGAAATAAGTACTGAGGATTTCCAAAATTTGAAGCTGGTGCTTGGCAAAAGCGTATTTCTTTTTAGAAGCTAAAATCAGTACACCCTCGGTTTTATTGTTTCGGGCAATCGGCGTGGCCATCAAACTCTGTGTATCTTCTGGCAGGTTGCCGGTGACATAATCCGCCCATTGGCTTTTTTCATCAAAGATGAACGAGTCGTTGGTGACGATGACATGTCCAGCAACTCCCCGATTATAAGGAAGTGACTCAATTTCACGGGGCTGCAATTGATTATTTTCATAAAGCCGCAACATTTGCTGTTGGCCATCACGGTAATCGACGATATAGGCATATTCAACTTTGAACATCTTGGCAACCTCTACAACAAATTGATCAAGCACTTCATTCGCTTCCAGACGATCTGCAAGCTGATGGCCAATATCTCCAGCCCGTTTCAAGTCAATATTGACTTGTTCTGAGCTGGTGAACTTTTTCATGACCGCTGCCATAATGAAAAACGGCACACCCAGCAATACAAGCGCCGGAATTCCGATATGCGACTCAAACAAATACAAAGCGACCGCAAAAGGGAAAATCACAAACATCAAGGCAAAATCCCAAATGGCGTCGACCGAAAAGAATTTGCTCCGACCACCTGTCGTGTAGTCATATAAGTGATAAATGATTTGATTAATCAATACGGAAAGCACCTGGAATATCAAGCCATACAAAATGACATGCGACATTTCCAATGTTCCGATTTGGCCGCCTGCCCCTATGAAAGCCAATCCTGCTATTAATGAGACAAAGAAAAACATCAGCGAGTTGAAAGGAATCCGCACCGATTGTTCTTCATTGGTTCGAATACGGTACAGCACAATCAACATGCTCAATTGGGATACCAGCATTTCGATAAAAAGTCCATATTTCAGAAACAGCGCCACTGTTACCCATTGCACCAAAAATGTCGAGGCTCCATTGATGTTCATCGGCATCAAACTCATCAAAATAAAAAACAGAATGTACGCCATTAAGTTCCACGGATCTGCTACAGATGGCGGGAAGAAACGGTAAACAATCACTAAGCCTGCCGGAACTATCAATGCCCATAGGCACCATAAAACGATTTTCCGGTTAAATTTCTCCCCCATGACATCTTTCCTTTCTGAAACGAATTAGTGAGGTATAGATCAGGGTATGATTTATTGATAATTCTTGAAAAAGACGTTCGCTGAGTTTCGAAGAAGTGTAAGAAGATGTAACGAACCTGTGACTATAGTCTTTTCTTTGTTGTGCGATACAGGTAATATATCACACATATTTGTAATTGTCTTTCTTTTACTGGAACTTTCCTTAAATAGTTCTGCAGCTGGCAATGCCCGTTCATTGTCAAAGTCCACAAAGGTGAAATGATTACTGATTGTCTCCAAATGGCGGAGTACGCTTCGATAATCTTTATCTTTGAAGATTCCCATGACGATATGGATAGGGTCATCCGGAAATGTGTCTCTTATGGTAGCAACCAAGGCTTCGGCACTCGCCTGATTATGGGCACCGTCAAAAATAACATCAGGAAATACTTCTTCAAAACGGTACGGCAAAGTAGCTGAAGAAAGCCCAAGCCCCGCTTTTTCCTCGCTAAATTCCAAGCCCAGCAGTTCCTTAGCGGCTTCCAACGCCAGTTGGGCATTTTTTTGTTGATGCGGCCCTTTCAGTTTCAGCGGTACATCAATTTGTCCAGCCGGTCGGATGACTTCTGCATGTAAACGGTCAGCTGTCTCCTGGATGATTTCCAGAGACTTAAGCGGCAGTTCCCCTATGACCACCGGCTTCCATTTCTTGATGATTCCTGCTTTATGGCGTGTAATTTCTTCTATAGTTTCTCCCAGAAAATTCGTGTGTTCAATGGAAATGGAAGGAATGATGGAAAGTTCGGGATTGATGACGTTCGTGCTGTCAAGCGCTCCTCCCATGCCTGCTTCAATGATGGCAAAATCAGGTGCCTGCTGCTGGAAAGCGATAAAGGCGGCCGCCGTCAAGAGTTCAAAATCCGTTAACGGCGTCTTTATTTTGCTTAACCGCTCCATCACTTGCTCAAGTTCCACTGGGTTGATCGGCTCTCCATTCATTTGGATCTGGTCATGGAGATCTTCAAGGCAAGGAGAAAAGAAATTCCCGACACTGTGGCCATGCGCCTGAAGGATTGCCGACAGGAATGTAGCTGTCGACCCTTTGCCGTTGGTGCCTGCCAGATGAATGAATCTGCCGTTTTTATGCGGGTTCCCCAATTCGTCCAATGCCCCTGTAATAGCTTCCAGACCGGGTTGAATCGAAGCATCTGTATGAATATTCCATTTGTCTTTGTATTGTTCGAGTCCAATTATCATTTTGAAGCCTCTTTTCTGCGGTAAACATGATACACTTTTTGAGTATGATTATAGCACGAAGGTGGAATGGATATGACGAGTTGTTGGGTTATTTACAACGGAAGCTTAGTTTCCGATAAGTTTGCAGATCAGGCCAGACTTGTTGCTGAAGCAGCAGAACGTGCTGGCATCACTGTCAAGATTATGAAAAACTACGAAACTATTATGGATTTATCTGTTACTTTAAGTATACCTGATTTTGCAATTTTATTGGATAAAGATATATTGCTTGGATATTTTTTGAAGAGTCGCGGGGTCCCCGTTTATAACGATCCGGCTGTC
Organism: Planococcus notacanthi; assembly: GCF_030407825.1. Lineage (NCBI taxonomy): Bacteria > Bacillati > Bacillota > Bacilli > Caryophanales > Caryophanaceae > Planococcus > Planococcus notacanthi. Next base: position 1,333,277 of record NZ_JASDCQ010000001.1, read on the forward strand.
ATCGATTTATGTGATAATAAAGCTACACAATACGTCCAATTGGCTGCAAAAGGTTTGCCGATGCCACGGACCATCGTGGCGCCGAAAGTCTATCCGAATTTCTCCATACTGGATTCGGGCTATTTCGAAAGAGTCATTGATCGTCTCGGGTTGCCGATGGTCATCAAGGAAGGGCATGGCTCTTTTGGCATGAAGGTCTACCTGATTGAAACCGAGGAACAATTCTACGAAAAAGTCGATAGCCTGCGGGGCATCGATTTTGTGTTCCAGGAGTTTATCGCCTCCAGCCGGGGGCGCGATATCCGTGTCAATATCGTCGGCGGACGGATTTTGGCTGCCATGTACCGCCATTCCGAAACCGATTTCCGCGCCAACATCACCAATGGCGGTGTCGCTTCACCCGTAGAATTAACTGAGGCACAACAAGAGCTGGCCCTGTCAGCGGCTGAAGCAGTTGGTGCAACATTTGCGGGTGTCGATCTGTTGTTCGGTGAAAACGACCAGCCCTTGGTTTGTGAAGTGAATGCCGCTGCCCATATCCGCAATATCCTTAATGTCACAGGAGTTAATGTTGCAGACGCCATGATCGCTTATATACTGGAGGACTTAGCATGAAACTTCTTTATGAAACTAAAGAGGCCAAACGTAATCACGGGTTTATTGAAGAGTTGCAGCGTTTTGGTGATTTTGAGCTGATTCAATGGGATGACTGGAGCGAAGAAGGCTTGGCTATGCTTGTGGATAAGTTGCGCAGCGGCATCACTCTTTTCCGCGCACGGCGTCCGGAAGCGGCCCGTTTTCTTGAAGATCAAGGCATCCATTTAGCGAACCGCGCCGAAGTCAACCGTATCGCCAACGATAAATGGCAAAGCTATCAACTGCTTTTATTGCTCGGTGTTCCGGCGGTACCGACTTTCCGCGAAGCCATGGAGTTTCCGTGCGTCGCCAAAACTGCGGATGGCCACGGCGGCTCGGAGGTCTGGCTCGTTCAATCGGCTGAGGAAATTCCACCTGCCTCTTCCCCGCTGATTTTCCAGCCGGTTGTTGAACATGTGGCAGACGTTCGCGCCTATGTCGTTGGAACAGAAGTCGTCGGTGCGGTTAAACGTAGTTCCACTGATGATTTTAAAGCCAATTATTCACTTGGCGGCCATGCTGAGAAATACGTCTTGAGTGCTGCCCAAGAAAAAGACGTCTTGCGAATTGCCCGTGCCTTGAACAGCGACTATATCGGTATCGACTTTCTTTTGTTGGATGACGGCCGTCATCTGTTCAATGAAATTGAAGATCCCGTCGGCGCCCGCTCGTTCTACGAAACGCACGACGAAAATATCGCAGAACTATTAGTGGAGCATCTGCGGAAATTGGAAAAGCATGCACCGTTTCGGCAGGAAGATCGGCCGAAGTAGTTAGTGAGCTATTTTAAATCGCTTCGGTCGCTTTGGGCATGACTCACACGCTGAACCAGGAAAAGCACCTGTTTCATGGCTCCGTCTAGCCCGGGGACGCGCCGGCGCTAAGAGATTCAGGAAATTCGAAGTGAGTATTTAGTTTCCATGTTTAAATAACCAGTTTAGAGCTATGCAAGCTAAACTGAAGACTAACTTTTTTATTCCTTATGTTCTTTCTTCTGAGAATTCTTTAGCGGAGTTAGTTTACGGAATATCCTTATAAAATCGAAAAAACCGCTCTCCCATTTGGGAAAGCGGTTTTTGTAGTTCTTACAAGTTCTGCAACTCTTCAATGCGTTTTTCAACCGTTGCGTGTTTTTCAACGTAATCGGCTTGCTTCGCACGTTCTTCTGCAACAACGGCTTCAGGAGCTTTCGAAACAAAGCGTTCGTTCGACAATTTGCCGCTGACGAGCTTCACTTCTTTCGCCCATTTTTCCAATTCTTTTTGCAAGCGTGCAAGTTCGGCATCAATATCGATCAGGCCTTCAAGCGGCATGAACAATTCAGCACCGGATACAACCGCTGACATCGATTTGTCTGGAGCTTCGATGTTTTGGCCGATCGTCAATGTTTCCGGGTTGCAGAAACGTTCGATGTAGGCAGCGTTCGCTTCAAGCACTGCATGCGTGTCGGCGTCTTTCGCTGAAATCGTCAACGGCACTTTCTTGCTCATCGGCGACTGAACTTCTGCGCGGATAGTCCGTACCGAACGGATCACATCCATCAACAGCTTCATGCTAGAAGACTGGCTTTGGTCGGTCAAGGAATCGTCCACTGTCGGCCATGCAGCAACGGTGATCGATTCGCCTTCATGCGGCAGGTTCTGCCAGATTTCTTCTGTAATGAACGGCATGAACGGATGCAATAGGCGCATCGTGTTATCCAATACATAAGCGAGGACTGAACGCGTCATTTTCTTCGCTTCTTCGTCTTCACCGTATAATGGCAATTTCGACATCTCGATGTACCAATCACAGAAATCGTCCCAGATGAAGTTATAAAGCGAACGGCCTACTTCGCCGAATTCATAGCGTTCTGCAAGGTCCGTCACTTGTTCGATGGTTTCATTCAAACGAGTCAGGATCCATGAATCGGCTACGGATTTCTTGCCGGACAAATCGATTTGATCGTACGTCATGCCTTCCATGTTCATCAATGCAAAACGGGAAGCGTTCCAGATTTTATTGGCAAAGTTCCAAACCGACTCTACTTTGTCGTTCGAGTAGCGGAGATCCTGTCCTGGAGATGAAGCAGTAGCCAGGAAGTAACGCAGGGAATCCGCACCGTATTGAGAAATGACATCCATCGGATCAACGCCGTTGCCCAGTGATTTGGACATTTTACGTCCTTCCGCATCGCGTACAAGGCCGTGGATCAACACGTCTTTAAACGGTTTTTCACCTGTGAATTCAAGTGCCTGGAAAATCATCCGGGATACCCAGAAATTGATGATGTCGTAGCCTGTAACCAACGCGTCGGTCGGGTAATAGCGGCTAAGGTCATCGTTTTCTTTCGGCCAGCCGAGCGTTGAGAACGGCCATAATGCAGATGAGAACCAAGTATCCAAAACGTCTTCGTCCTGTGTCCAGTTTTCAGCATCCGCCGGCGCTTCGTGCCCTACATAAATTTCACCTGTTTCGTTATGGTACCAGGCTGGAATTTGATGTCCCCACCAAAGCTGGCGTGAAATACACCAGTCGCGGATGTTCTCCATCCAGTGCAGGTAGGTTTTCTCGAAACGGTCCGGTACAAAATTAACGCCCGTCTCGTTTTTCTGCGCTTCCACTGAAGCGGCAGCCAAAGGCTTCATGTCAACAAACCATTGTGTAGACAGATAAGGCTCAACAACTGCTCCACTGCGCTCTGAGTGTCCTACAGAATGCATATGTTCTTCGATTTTGAACAACACATCCAAATCCTGCAGGTCCTTGACGATTTGCTTGCGGCATTCGAAGCGGTCGAGCCCTTCGTATTTGCCGGCGTTTTCATTCATCGTACCGTCTTCGTGCATGATCAGCACACGTTCCAGGTTGTGGCGATTGCCGATTTCAAAGTCATTCGGGTCATGCGCTGGCGTAATTTTTACAGCGCCGCTTCCGAATTCCATGTCCACGTAATCGTCCGCAACGATTTCCATTTCACGGCCGATAATTGGCAGGATCACTTTTTTGCCGATCAAGTGCTGGTAGCGCTCATCTTTCGGGTGAACCGCAACCGCTGTATCGCCCAGCATCGTTTCCGGACGCGTCGTCGCGATTTCGATATGGCCGCTGCCATCTGCCAGCGGATAGCGCATATGGTAAAACGCACCTTGTACGTCTTTGTAGATAACTTCAATATCCGAAATAGCAGTTTTCGTCGCCGGATCCCAGTTGATAATGTATTTCCCACGGTAGATCAATTTTTTCTCATAGAGTTTCACGAAAACTTCGCGCACCGCATCTGATAAACCGGCATCCAATGTAAACCGCTCACGGGAATAGTCAAGGCCAAGGCCTAGTTTTGCCCATTGCTCACGGATATGTCCCGCGTATTGGTCTTTCCATTTCCACGACTCTTCAAGAAATGCTTCACGGCCCAAATCATAGCGTGAACGCCCTTCTTCTTTCAATTTGCCTTCCACTTTCGCTTGTGTCGCAATGCCTGCGTGGTCCATTCCAGGCAGCCATAATGCGTCAAAGCCCTGCATACGTTTCATGCGTGTCATGATGTCCTGCAATGTCGTGTCCCAGGCATGCCCTAAATGCAGCTTGCCGGTAACGTTCGGCGGGGGAATCACAATGGTATACGGCGTTTTGCCGCTTTCCGGTTTCGCTTCGAAGAATTTTTTGTCGACCCACCAATCGTAACGGCCTTTCTCAATCGATTGTGGATCGTACTTAGTAGACATTTGTTCAGTCATTGGAATTCCTCCTCTTATTTCTGATAGAACGCAAAAAACTCCTGTCGTCTGTAAAGGACGAAGGAGTTTTTCGCGGTACCACCTTTATACACAGGTCCACTTGCACACCTGGCTCTCAAGTTTCATAACGGATGTTAAGTCCGGTTCCCGCTACTCATTTCACGGCAACTGCTCCGAGGTGACATTCAAATATGGGTCCATGAAAGCCTCTCACCAATCGGCCTTCTCTCTGAAATGCACACACATTCTACTATCCTCATCAACGCATGAATATCTAATTACTCTTATTGTACTCAATATCCGGTTTTAGCGTCAAGTTTTTTTACAATGAATGCCACAAGCGGCGCGGCCACCAATAGAATAAAGAACAGCCGGAACAGCTGGAATCCGGTGATGAGTGCCACGTCCCCTCCAACAGCGAGCGCGGTGATGGCCATTTCCGCTATGCCACCGGGTGCTGCACTTAGAAAGAAGTCGAGGAATATGTATTCAGGCAGCCAGTTTGCAAGGATGTAAGCAATCAATACAGTAAAACTGATGAGCAGCACATTATTCAACACAATCGCAGCACCCAACCGGAACGTCAGCTTATCGCCGATGCCTTCCATCTGCAGGCCGAGATTCGCACCGATGCAGACCTGTGCAATGGCAATGAGCCAATACGGCATATCAATCAGGACATCCCCCGACACGGCCTGGACAATCGCCATGGCCAGGATGGGTGCCAACAGTTCAGCGGCAGGAAATTTAATCTTCTTCATACCCGCATACAATAATAAACTGACAGCAAGTGCCAACAGGAATAAGCCTGGCGAGAAAGTGAACAGCTGCTCTTCCATTTCCCCTGCCCCTCTGCCATGTAAGAAAATCGTCAGGAAGGGGACAATCGTCACCACCATGAAAATGCGAATGGTCTGCATCATCGTCACTACGGTAATATTCGCCGAAGGGATTTCTTCAGCTAAAACCACCATCTGCGCCAATCCACCCGGTATGGAACCAAGCAGGCTCGTTCCCAGGCTTTCATGGACCATCCGCTTGAACAGCAGACCGAGAGCAACCGACAAGGCCACGACCGAAACCGTCATGAACGCCATATAAGGCAAGTCCATCACCATCAATAACACCGCATCGCGTGTAAACGACGAACCGATCTGCACACCGAGCATCACCAGACCCGCTGTCCGCAAGAATCGAGGCCAGTAGAGAGGGATTTGGGTGAATTGATTGACGAGCAAAAGTGCGAACATCGGTCCCAGCAACCAAGGCAGAAACATGCCGACCGCCTCGAATACCGCCCCTGCAGCAATCGCAATAACTGCCGTTACTAAAAATGGCTTCACAGCCATCCCTCCTTTCCCAAGTGCCTTAGTTGTTTTCTATGGTACAGGAAACAAGGGCATCTGTGGAGTATGCAGGCTGTCGTTCGGTGTTCTTTCCAATAAAAAAACCGGGGCCTCTGAAAATTCCAGAAGCCTCGGCCTGTTTTTCTTTTATTAACGTGCCAGTTTAGCAAATACGGTATGGAATGCTTCAACGGTTTTTGCAATGTGCTCTTCCGTGTGGGCAGTCGATAGGAACATGCCTTCAAACTGGGACGGCGGCAGGAAGATGCCTTCTTCCGCCATCAAACGGTAGTAATCTGCAAACAACTCGGTGTCCGAAGTTTTTGCTGATTCAAAATCGACTACGTCTTCATTTGTGAAGAAGAAACCAATCATTGATCCTGCACGGTTCACGGTATGCGGGATGTTGTATTTCGTCGCTGCTTCACGGAATCCTTTTTCAAGCTGGTCGCCGCGTTCGATAAAGACGTCATAGCTTTCTTCCGTCAAACGGGACAGCGTTTCGTATCCTGCGCGCATTGCAAGCGGATTGCCCGACAACGTACCTGCCTGGTAGATTGAACCGCTCGGTGCCACTTGTTGCATGATTTCACGCTTGCCGCCGAATGCCCCAACAGGCAACCCGCCGCCGATGACTTTGCCGAGGCACGTCATGTCCGGTGTAACGCCGAAATAGCCTTGTGCACAATTAAAGCCGACACGGAAACCGGTCATGACTTCATCAAAAATCAAAATCGTGCCATTTTCATGAGTCAAATTGCGAAGCTCTGTCAAAAAGCCTTCATTTGGCGGCACAACGCCCATATTGCCGGCAACCGGCTCGACAATGACTGCAGCCAAATCGTCGCCGAATTCCTGGAACGCCAAACGCACGCTTTCCAGATCGTTATATGGAACTGTAATGGTGTTTTTAGCGATCGATTCTGGAACTCCTGGAGAATCAGGCAATCCTAAAGTCGCAACGCCTGACCCGGCTTTGATCAGCAGGCTATCGCCATGGCCGTGGTAGCAGCCTTCAAATTTCAGGATCTTGTCACGGCCCGTGTAGCCACGTGCCACACGCAATGCGCTCATCGTCGCTTCTGTTCCGGATGAAACCATGCGGACCATTTCGATGGAAGGAACACGTTCCATAACCAACTTCGCCATGGTATTTTCAAGTTCAGTCGGTGCACCGAATGAAGTCCCAAGCGCTGCCGTTTCCTGAATCGCCTTGACCACTTCCGGATGGGCATGGCCCAAAATCAGCGGTCCCCAAGACAGGACATAGTCAATATACGTATTGCCATCAATATCTGTGATGGTTGCTCCGCTGCCGGATTGCATGAATATCGGGTCCATGTTGACCGATTTAAACGCACGGACCGGGCTGTTGACGCCACCCGGCATTAGTTTTTTTGCTTCAGTGAATGCTGCTAATGATTTTTCGTATGTCATTTAGTTCCCTCCAACCAGCGTGCCGCATCTTTTGCATGATACGTCATCACGATATCCGCTCCTGCGCGTTTCATGCTGAGCAGTGTTTCCAAAACGATTTTTTCTTCATCGATCCAACCGTTTGCCGCTGCTGCTTTGACCATGGCGTATTCGCCTGAAACATTGTAAGCAACAATCGGGATATCAAAATTATCGCGTACTTCACGGATGATGTCCAAATAAGACAATGCCGGTTTAACGATCATGAAATCTGCGCCTTCCTGAATGTCGGAAGTAGCTTCACGCAATGCTTCCATACGGTTTGCGGGATCCATTTGGTATGTTTTGCGGTCTCCGAATTGAGGAGTACTGTGTGCTGCTTCACGGAAAGGTCCATAATAAGCAGATGAATACTTGACGCCGTAAGACATGATCGGTGTGTTTTCAAAACCGGCTTGGTCCAGTCCATAACGGATGGCTGCAACAAAGCCGTCCATCATATTCGACGGCGCAATGATGTCAGCTCCTGCTTTTGCTTGAGACACGGCAGTGCGCGCCAACAAGTCAAGTGATTCATCGTTCAAGATGACGCCATTTTCGATTACGCCGCAATGGCCATGATCGGTATATTGGCAAAGGCAAGTATCAGCGATAACCACCAATTCCGGATGGCGTTCTTTCGCAAAGCGGATCGCTTCCTGTGTAATGCCATGGTCGTGATAAGCTTGCGAACCGACCGCATCTTTTTCATTTGGCACACCGAACAAAATAACAGAAGGAATTCCAAGATCTACAACTTCGTCCAGCTCTTCGCCTAATTTATCCAATGAGTAATGGAAAACACCCGGCATTGAAGAAATTTCCTCTTTAATGTTCTCGCCTTCAACGACAAAAATCGGATAAATGAAATCCTCTTTATGTAAGCTCGTTTCGCGGACCATTGAACGGATATTGGCAGATCCACGCAAACGGCGATGGCGGTTAAAATTCAATTCTTTCATTTTGAAAAACTTCCTTTCGCTATTTCATTGATGACTTCCATATAAGTGTATTTCTTCGGAGTAAAATCGACTTTTCCGCCGTTTGCCTCAATGGCCCCTTGTGTAACATGGCCAATGGCAGCGGTGCGGATATTCGACCAGTCTCCTCCTGCCTGCCGGTAAGCCAACACAGCAGAAGGACTGGCGAATAGAATGATGACATCTTTCAGTTGCACTAGCTTTTCCGCATTCTTCAAGTCCAGCACGGTATCATAAACCGTCCACTCGTCCACTTGCATATGCATCGAAGCAATCGTGTTTTTCGCTAAATTGCCTTTGATGAACAGGCATTTGACTTTGCCGGAAACCACCGGAAACTCCTGGATGAAATGGTCGGCACTAAAAACCCGCGGGATGAAATCAACGGTGTAGCCATGCTGCTGCAGCACAGCAGCCGTCTGGTCGCCGACAGCTGCAATTTTCGCGGTCACGTTTTCATCGAGCTGGCAAAATGCCTGTGCACTGGTGCGGCTCGTGAAAATCAGCCAGTCGTAGCCACCGAGGTCCGGCTTGTCCAATTGGCGGATCGAAGTGGTGACGAGCGGCACATAAAGCGTTTCCGCTCCCAGTGATTGTGCACGGCGAACCGCTTCCACCGGATTTCTCGAACCAGTGAAAACGATGGTTTCGCCTTGAAGCAAAAGATCTTTATCAAACATTGCTCTCAGCTTTAACGCGTTGAATTAAATCGTATCCGCCTTGTGCACTGATTTTCTCAGCCACTTCACGGCCTGCTTGAATTGGGTCACGGCTGATTGATGTTTCCTTGAATACCTGATCCGCTTCCGGTGAAGAAATCAATCCTGTAAATGTAATTTTTCCATCTTTCACTGTTCCATATCCCGCAATCGGCACTTGGCAGCTGCCATCCATGTCACGCAGGAATTTACGCTCCGCATTAACAGCCAAAGCTGTTTCTTCATGATTCAGTTTAGCCAGTTCCGCCAAAAGTTCTTTGTCGTCTTCGCGGCATTCAATTCCTAACGCGCCTTGTCCGATAGCTGGAAGGCATTCGTCGACTTCCAGGAATTCGGTAACCAAGTCATCTTTCCAGCCCATGCGTTTCAAGCCGGCTGCAGCCAAAATAATGGCATCAAAATCACCTGCCTGCAATTTCGCAAGACGTGTATCGATGTTGCCGCGGATCCATTGGATATCAAGGTCTGGACGCAACAGCAAAAGCTGTGAACTGCGGCGCAAGCTGCTTGTTCCAACAACTGCTCCAACCGGAAGTTCCAATAATTTCACATGGCCGTTGGCGATATAAGCGTCGCGCGGATCTTCACGTTCTGGAATACAGCCGATAGTCAGGCTTTCCGGCAAGACAGAAGGCATATCCTTCATGCTGTGGACAGCAAAATCGATTTCTTTATTGAACAGCGCCTGTTCGATTTCTTTGACGAAAAGACCTTTGCCGCCGACTTTTGATAGCATGACGTCGACAATGCGATCGCCTTTCGTAACGATTTCCTTGATTTCAAATTCAAAAGGCGATCCCGCCGCTTTCATTTTTTCGATGAACTGGTTGGTTTGTGTCAATGCCAGCTTGCTTCTTCTAGAACCTACAATAATTTTTCTCAAATGAATCCTACCCTTCTTTAATACCAAAAATGAAATTCAGATAATCGGCTGCCTAAAAAGAAATTGATCAGCAGCAATAAAAATGCATACGTATGTGCCAGCGCGTAATTCATCCCATTCAACGAGCCTTTGCGGTGCCACCACAGCACAAAGCTGTAGACCACCAGCAAGATGAACGATCCGACAATCTTCATGTCGAAGATAGAAAATGCAGCAAGTGAAATAAATGCCCATTGCAGCCCGAGCACCAATGACACGAACAGCAGCGAAATCCCGACGAGAATCGAAATCGTCATAAATTGCTGTGTTTGGCTGAGTGACGGCAAGCTGCTCCATTGCTTTGTCCATTTTTTCTGCTTCAATAATCGGTAAAGGATCATGTGAAGCGCCGAAAAAACGAATGACAAGGAAAATGCCACATAGGATAAAATCGCGAAACTGATATGGATGAACAATAATTCCGAGACCAGCGATTCCCCGACAGGCGAACGCTCGATCTGGACCGGCGCGAAGGTGTGGATCGTCATGAAGATGAATCCAATGATGTTGATGAAGAATACAGCAAAATCAAAACGGTAGAAAATCCTCAATACGAGCGACAACGTCACCAGCAACCAGGCATAAAAATAAATGCCTTCGAATAAAGTCAGTATCGGAAATCGCTGAGTCTCAACGATATACAGCACCAGGAAGACCGTCTGCAGCACCCATACAATGCCGAGCAGCGTCATGGCTATCCGGCTGGCCCTTTTCTCTTTATATAAGTAATCTATAAAATAAAAAACAAGGCTGACAGCATATAGTATAACCATAGCTTCGTGCAGCCTTGCCATTGTTATATCAGCCATCCCATTCCCCTTCGTTTCCATAGTTAAAGGCGTTCCGTCTCTACATTTTAACATATAGATCCGAAAACGCCTCTTTAAGAAAGCTTAAAATGAATATTTGGGAGTTTCAGTTGCTTGTTGGGTTTCGAGAACGGCTTTTTCCGTTTTCTTTTGTGCAGCTTGCGACTGCTTTTCAATTTCTTTTTCAACGTCTTCTTCGATTCCGAAAATTTGCATGAATAATTCCAATTGCTCACGTGACTTAGGCGCTCCGCCCATTTCTTTCGCTTGCAGAATCGGATCTTTCAACAATTGATTGATAATCGATTTGGTGTGTTTGTTGAGAATTTTCTTTTCGCGGTCAGTCAGATCCGGCATTTTGTTTTCAATGCTTGCCATGGTCTCAGCCTGTATGCCAAGCGCTTTTTGGCGCAGCGCGGAAATTACCGGGACAACGCCAAGCGTTGTCAGCCAGTCGTTGAACTGAAGTGCTTCCTGATCGATCATGGTCATGATTTGGCCAGCCGCGCGTTCACGTTCTGCCAAATTCGCTTCTACGATGCCTTGCATGTCATCAATGTCGTACAAGAAGACATTCGGCAAGTCGCCGATGCGTGGATCCATATCACGTGGAACTGCGATATCCACCATGAATAACGGTTTGCCTTTGCGTAGTTTTTCCACAAACTGCATCAATTCAAGATCGATGACAAAGTCAGTCGAGCCGGTTGATGAAATCAGAATGTCCGCTTCCAGCAAAGCGCATTGCAATTGGTTCAACGGTTTTGCATTGCCGCCGAATTTGTCTGCCAACAGTTCCGCTTTCTCGAATGTACGGTTAATGACAGTGATACGGTCAGCTCCGCTCCCCTGCAAGTTCTTGATGGCCAATTCACCCATTTTTCCGGCACCTAAAATAACAACATGTTTGTTTTTAAGCGTACCAAAAATCTTCTTGCCGAGTTCAACAGCTGCATACGATACCGACACGGCATTTTCGCCGATGGCCGTTTCAGAATGCGCTCTTTTCGCCAATGTAACAGCTTGCTTGAACAATTGATTAAACACCGTACCTGTAGTGCCGTGCTCTTGGCCTGCAAGGAAACTGTTTTTTACTTGCCCAAGAATCTGCGTTTCACCCAATACCATTGAGTCGATGCCGGCTGTTACACGGAATAAGTGTTCAATTGCCTGATCTTGCTCATGGACAAATAAATACTGGGAAATGGCTTCTTGCGGCAAGCCAAAATAGTCAGCAAGAAATTGCTTCACATAATACTTCCCAGTGTGAAGCTGATCCACGACCGCATAGATTTCCGTCCGGTTACAAGTGGACACGATCACGTTCTCCAATATGCTTTTTTGTTCTTTTAACGCCTGCATCGCCTGTGGCAGCTCATTTTCAATAAATGAAAGCTTTTCGCGAATCTCCACGGGTGCAGAGCGATAATTCACCCCGACTACTAATGTATGCATGGGTACAAAACACCTTTCACGTTCATATTTCCTCTAGATTTAGTATACCACTTATCATCTTTAAAATGCCTTTGAATTTGTGAACAAGGCATGAATATAGTCCTTATTTATAATTATTATAAATTAATAGTAGCAAAGGTGTCTGACGTCTACAAGTATAACGCTCTTAGTCGGAATTACCTGTCAACTCAAACTATCGCGAGAGATAAATTCGCTTTAGGCGGGCGATTGAAGAGCAGTTAGGCAGAGGGAAATCTATGGAAGAAGGAGCTATTTCCAATAAAAAAAGCACAGCCCGGAGGCTGCGCTTGAATTTATTGCATTCTGCTTTCGATTTCTTTCCAAGCTTCGTCTTTGCCGAGACCGGTTTCAGACGAAAAAATGATCAATGGATCGGTTTTATCCATATCCAACGTGGTGCGCACAATTTTCTTGTGCTTGTCCCATTTTCCTTTAGGAATTTTATCCGCTTTGGTTGCGATAATGATGCATGGAATGTCATAATGCTTCATGAAATCGTACATTGCAATATCATCTCTGCTTGGCGGATGGCGCAAGTCGACGATTTGGATCACAGCACGCAATGGTTCGCGGTCTGTGATGTACCTTTCAATCATCTTGCCCCATGCTTCCCGTTCGCTTTTTGATACTTTGGCATAGCCGTATCCGGGAACATCGACATAGAACAGCTTTTCTTCAATTTTATAGAAGTTCAAGGTCTGTGTCTTGCCGGGTTTAGATGAGATTCGTGCCATGCTTTTGCGCCCGATCATTTTGTTGATGAAAGACGATTTCCCGACGTTTGAACGTCCGGCTAAAGCGAATTCCGGTAAACCGTCTTCCGGATATTGATCCGGACGGACGGCACTGATGACTAGTTCTACATTATTAACTTTCATTCATTTTCTCCTTCTAAGGCAATTTCCAATGCCTCATCCGCTTGAGAAACCAGTTTAAAGGTCAACTCTTCACGGATTGTTTCTGGTATATCTTCCAGGTCGCGCTCGTTATCAAGCGGCAGGATGATCGTTTTCAGGCCAGCACGGTGCGCACTCAGGGTTTTCTCTTTGACTCCACCGATTGGCAGAACGCGTCCGCGCAAGGTGATTTCACCCGTCATGCCGACTTCACGGCGGATCGGACGTTTCGTTAAAGCAGATACCAAAGCAGTCGCGATGGTAATCCCCGCTGAAGGGCCGTCTTTTGGAACAGCGCCTTCCGGAACGTGGATGTGGATATCGTGCGATTCATGGAAATTCGGATCGATCCCAAGAGATTCAGCACGGGCACGGACAAACGACAATGCCGTTTGTGCAGATTCTTTCATAACGTCCCCCAACTTACCAGTCAACTGCAATTTGCCTTTGCCGGCTGACAGCGAAACTTCGATTTGAAGCGTGTCCCCGCCGACTGTTGTATAGGCAAGGCCAGTAGCCACGCCGATTTGGTTTTCTGTTTCAGCCATTCCGTAACGGAATTTGCGTTTTCCAAGGTACGATTCCACTTCTTCTGCGCCGACTTTCACTTGGTCTTTCTCTTTTGAGACAATTTGCTTGGTTACTTTGCGGCAGATTGAAGCGATTTGGCGTTCCAGTCCACGGACACCCGCTTCGCGCGTATAGTAGCGGACGATATTAAGCAAGGCTTCGTCATCAAACTGCAACTGTTCTTCCGTCAAACCATGTTCTTTCAATTGCTTCGGTGCCAAATGGTTTTTAGCGATCATTTGTTTTTCGACTTCTGTGTAGCCCGCAATTGAAATGACTTCCATCCGGTCACGCAGCGGTCCAGGAATTGATCCTAAATCATTGGCTGTCGCGATGAAAAGCACATTGGAAAGATCATACGTTTCTTCAATGTAATGGTCACTGAACGAATTATTCTGTTCTGGATCCAATACTTCCAGCATCGCCGAAGATGGATCGCCGCGGAAATCATTCGACATCTTATCGATTTCATCCAACAGGAAGACCGGGTTAACGGTTCCCGCTTTTTTCATTCCTTGTATGATACGGCCTGGCATCGCACCGACATACGTCCGGCGATGGCCTCGGATTTCCGATTCATCGCGGACGCCGCCAAGTGAAACGCGGACAAATTTGCGGTCCAAGGATTCGGCGATCGATTTCGCCAAGGACGTTTTCCCGACACCTGGAGGTCCGACCAGACAAAGAATTGGGCCACGCAATGAATTGGTCATCTGCTGGACAGCCAAGTATTCCAGTACGCGTTCTTTGACGCTTTCCAGTCCATCATGGTCACGGTCCAACACTTCTTCTGCGTATTTGATATCCAGACGATCATCTGTCGCTTCCGACCACGGAATCGTTACCAACCACTCGATATAATTGCGGATAATGCCGCTTTCTGCAGCTGCAGAAGGAAGTTTCTCGTAACGGTCCAGTTCTTTGAAAGCCACTTTTTGAGTAGATTCCGGCATTTTCGCTTCTTCGATCCGTTTTTTCAGATCGACCACTTCAGCTGATTTGCCGTCTTTGTCGCCAAGTTCCGTTTGGATCGCTTTCATCTGCTCGCGCAAATAAAATTCTTTTTGCGTCTGCTCCATCGCTTTTTTCACACGAAGGTTGATCCGTTTTTCCAGATCTACGACTTCCTGTTCACTATGGAGACGGGTAATCAAAAGCTCTAAGCGTTTGCTGATATCGAATGTTTCCAAAACTTCCTGCTTGGCAGCCACTTTCATCGAAAGATGGGAAGCGACCATATCCGCCAAGCGGCCAGGCTCTTCAATATCAGCAACGGTATTATACGTTTCTGTGCTGACTTTTTTCGAGCTCTTCGCGTAGTTCTCAAAATGCTCAATCAACAAACGCATTAGGGCGTCTTGTTCTGCATCTCTTTCTGTTTCGTCCGGGAAAGAAGTCACTTCAACAATCGTGAAGTCCTCCCCTTCCTCGTAGTTCTTCATTTGTCCGCGTTCCAAACCTTCAACCAGTACACGGATTGTGCCATTCGGCAATTTCAGCATCTGCTTGACATATGCCAGCGTACCGATTTTGTGGAGATCGTCTTTCTCCGGCTGCTCTGTACTCATGTCTTTTTGAGTTGCCAAAAAGATGATGTTGTCATCCAGCAATGCCTGTTCCAATGCAGCCACCGAACGCTCACGGCCTACATCTATATGCAATACCATCGTCGGGAATACAAGAAGTCCGCGCAATGGCAGTAATGGCACACTTTTCGTCACTTTTTTCTTCGCCATCTGGGAAGTCACCTCCGGGAATATTTTCAACAAGAAACAATCGTAAGTAAGTTTTTAAGGTTATAAGACATATCGCAGCCTTGACAGGTGCTTCCGCTTTTCTAATAAAAACGGGCCAACTCCGAAATGCGCGGATGCGCACGATCAGAGTCAGCCCGTATCATCCTTTTGATTGGTTCAACTGCCACTCAGTGAGACTTTTCCACTGCGTGAAGTTCCACTCATTTTACGCGGATGTTTTCTCATTATTGTCGTTGACGAATACGGAGCCATCTTCCAAAATCAGTTTAGGCTGTACGCTATCCGCAACAGTTTCTTTTGTGATGACACATTCAACGATGTCTTCACGTGAAGGCAGGTCAAACATCACTTCAAGCATGATATTCTCGATAATTGAACGAAGTCCACGGGCACCGGTTTTGCGTTCAATTGCCAATTTCGCAATTTCAACAAGTGCACCAGGCTCGAAAGTCAATTTAACGCCATCAAGTTCCATCATCTTCTGATATTGCTTGATCAATGCATTCTTCGGTTCAGTCAAGATTTCAACCAAAGCTTTTTCATCCAATTGCTCAAGGCTTGCCAATACAGGCAAACGGCCGATGAACTCTGGAATCAAACCAAATTTCAACAGATCTTCCGGAATCAATTGGCTAAGCAATGATTTCTCATCCAATTCTTCCTTGTTCGGATCTGCACCGAAACCGATGATTTTATTGCCGAGACGGCGTTTGATGATTTGGTCTACTCCATCGAAAGCACCGCCTACGATGAACAGAACGTTCGTCGTATCGATTTGGATGAATTCCTGATGTGGATGCTTGCGTCCGCCCTGAGGTGGAACACTTGCAGTGGTTCCTTCCAAAATCTTCAGAAGGGCCTGCTGTACGCCTTCACCGGAAACATCGCGTGTAATCGATGGGTTTTCGGATTTGCGTGCCACTTTGTCGATCTCATCAATATAGATGATTCCTTTTTCTGCGCGCTCCACATCATAGTCTGCAGCTTGGATCAGCTTTAGTAGAATGTTTTCTACGTCTTCTCCGACATAACCAGCTTCAGTCAATGAAGTTGCGTCTGCAATCGCAAACGGCACATTCAGAATGCGGGCCAAAGTTTGTGCAAGCAAGGTTTTCCCGCTTCCTGTTGGTCCGATCAAGACAATATTAGATTTCGACAACTCGACATCATCGATTTTGCTGTTTGAGTTGACGCGTTTGTAGTGGTTATAAACTGCTACAGCCAACGATTTCTTCGCTTTTTCCTGGCCGATGACATAGCCATTTAAAATATCCAGAATTTCTTTTGGCTTAGGCACTTCTTTGAATTCTACTTCTTCGTCTGTACCAAGCTCTTCTTCTACGATTTCCGTACAAAGCTCAATACATTCGTCACAAATATAAACACCTGGTCCTGCGACCAGTTTACGAACTTGCTCCTGTGGTTTACCACAAAATGAACATTTTAAATGCTCTTTCTCGTCATTGAATTTGAACAATGTATTCACCCCTATTCAAGCCATTATCTTACAAGATTATCGTAATTGTAGCAACTAATTAGATTCACAGTCAATTTCTTGGCATCCTAAGTATAATTCCAGTGTTCTATGTAGTGGAAAACAAGGTGCGTCTCCGCACCTTGTTTCCTAATTCTTTATATGTTGCTTATGTGTTATTCAGCGATTTTAGCGTTGTCCACTAGGAACTCAACTGTGTTCTGCATGCGGATATCGTTCTCAAGCATTTCAGTTCCACCTAGAGCTGTTTTGATCTGTTCAATGTCCATGTTGAATTGACCAGCCATTTTTTCAAGCTCTTTGTCGATGTCTTCTGAAGTAACTTGCATGTTTTCAGCTTCAGCAATAGCTTCAAGTGTCAATGAAACGCGTACGCGTGTTTCAGCATCACCGTGCATTTGCTCACGAAGTGCAGCTTCGTCTTGCCCAGAGAACTGGAAGTATAATTCAAGGTTCATGCCTTGTTGAGTCAAACGTTGTTCGAAATCACTCATCATACGGTCCATTTCTGTGTGGATCATTGCATGAGGAATATCGATTGTTGCGTTTTCAGCAGCTTTTTGAACCAATTCGTCGCGAAGCGTTGCATCAGCAGCAGATTTCTTCTCAGCAATCAGGCTTTCTTTCATTTTCGTGCGAAGCGCTTCAAGGCTTTCCACTTCAGGGTCGATTTCTTTAGCGAACTCGTCGTTCAACTCTGGAAGTTCCTTGCCTTTAACTTCGTTTACTTTCACTTTGAATGTTGCAGCTTTGCCTGCAAGTTCAGCAGCGTGGTATTCTTCTGGGAAAGTGACTTCAACGTCTTTTTCTTCTCCAGCTTTAACGCCTACCAATTGCTCTTCAAATCCAGGGATGAAAGAGTTTGATCCGATTTCAAGGGAATAATCATTTCCTTGGCCGCCTTCAAAAGCTTCTCCATCAACAAATCCTTCGAAATCGATAACAGCTGTATCGCCTTCAACGATTGCTTCGTCTTCTTTAACAGTCAACTCAGCCATACGCTCCTGGTTTTCTTTCAACTGGTTTTCGATGTCTTCGTCAGTCACTTCAGTATCAGGTTTCGATGCTTCAAGACCTTTGTATTCGCCAAGCTCAACTTCTGGTTTTACAATCACTTTCGCTGTAAATACAAGAGGCTGGCCTTTTTCGATTGTTTCAATGTCGATTTCAGGACGGTCAACCGGGTTGATTCCTGCTTCTTCAACTGCATTCGCGTAAGCGTCAGGCAAGATGAAATCCAAAGCGTCCTGGTAAAGTGATTCTACGCCAAAACGTTTTTCGAACATTTGACGAGGCATTTTTCCTTTACGGAAACCTGGTACGTTAATTTCTTTAACAACTTTCTTAAACGCTTTATCAAGACCGGCGTTTACTTCTTCTGCAGGAACTTCAACTGTAAGAACCCCTGTGTTACCTTCTTGTTTTTCCCATTTTGCTGACATATTATAAGCCCTCCAAACATTTTCTACAAAGTCATTTTACGTTTTATACGAATTTTGACAACTTCAATATTATAGCACACATGCCGACAGGTTCAACTATTTCTACCCATTGCGCATTTCGAACCAAAGTTCGGCCTGCTGAATCAGCTCGAGCAGCTTTTCGTCTTCACTGAATGAAGTCATTCCGCTGAACAGCCCTTCTGTGTAATCCATATACCCCTGCGCCACGTCTTCTTCATTATAGTCATCCCAGATGAACGGATACAATAGATAAATATGCCGTTCAAACAGTTCTTTGACCATCTCTAGACGAGTCGGATCCTTCGCCAGCTCGTTGTCGATGATAGCGGTGATTTTCCGGATTCGGCTGTTGTTCACCGGATCCGGCAATTCATTGATGCTGAATGTGCCTTGGTAATGAAATTTTCGGACGGAAACTTCCGCATCGATCTTTTCCTGGAACAGCATGAATAATATGTATGTCTTCGTCAAGAGATCGGCTTCCGGATGTTCGATGATCGCAATCAGCTTCTTCTTCAAAGCCTGATAGGAAGTCGTCGGCAAATCCAGAATCAATTGCTCTTGTTCCGCAGGGTGAAGCGCCAAAAATGTATCGATGGCGTACTTCGAAGCATCCACTTTTTCAGATGCCGCATTTGATGCAATGCGTTCGTTCAAGTCACGCAATTGCTGGAATTGTTCCAGCCGTTCTTCCGGCAACACTTTTTCTTCTATTAGAGCTTCAATCATTTTTTCCGCTTCTTCAAATTCGCGAACTTGCATCAAAATACTTATGTATAATTCCATCGTTTCCAGGTAATGAATCGGTCCGATCTTCAATAATTCACGGCACACTTCTAGCGCTTCCTGGAATTCCCCAAGCTCATAGAGGCAATAGGCATAACCGCCGAGGGCTGCTGCGTGTTCAGGTTCATATGACAAAACTTGATATAGACTGTCACGGGCATCTTCGTACTTTTCTTCTTTTAAATAGGTCATTCCTTCAGACAACAAACGTGTTACGGTCGTCGGAAAAACAATGACATTCCCCTTGCGCTTTAAATCGCGATATTTCTTCCGCATCCTACCACCTCTTTTGTATCTCATAATCATATCATATTCCCGTTAGAGCGAAAATAAAAACCTTATTGTTGGAATAATGATTGCCCATCACCACAAAGCTTTCTGTTCGCTGGTCAGTTCCAGAAATTTTGGAATCAGGGACAGGCCAATCGCAAACAGTACAATCATCATGCCGACTGTATAAATCAATGGTAAATCCAAAATTATTGCAAATGGCAAAGGCAAAAGAATCATCCAATTGATCAGCGTCATTCGTTGCCGAGATTTTGGTGTTGCATATTGACTGTCCTTGCAATTCGGACAGCGCATGGGGCCATGGATTTTCCATGAGGCCATGATCGACTGCTTCCAAGTCCATTGAGTTCCGCATCTTTCACATACTGGCATAAAAAAACCTCCTTATAAGTATTACGTCTTAAGCAGGATTTAGTTTCACTCTCCTTAAAATTCACGCCAAAAGCGAATATAAAAAGCCATATAGAAGCCGGTAGTTCAGAGATGAAAAATCACCTGTTGCATGCACAAAGAAACCTCCCCGCCGTTCCATGAACGATGAGGAGGTTTCTTTGTTGTACTATGTACATTCCTATAATGTCCCAGGAGGGATTCGAACCCCCGACCGACGCCTTAGAAGGGCGTTGCTCTATCCAGCTGAGCTACTGAGACCAAAGCTTTCTTAGAGTCCAGACTGTGGCGCCTGCTGATGCGGGCGGCTTCGCTTTTCTAACGAAAGACAATTTTAATTATAGAAATGATTTGAATAAAAGTCAATGCTATTTTAAAAAAACATTAAAATTAATTTACAGGCATTTATTCTTGTTTATTCATCCATGTCGGCAGGCTTTCCTGCAACTTGCGCAAAGCATTTCCTCTGTGAGAGATCGCTGCTTTTTCATGAGGCTCAAGTTCAGCCATTGCTTTATCCTGTTCAGGCACGAAGAAAATCGGATCGTAGCCAAAACCATGATTGCCTCGGCGCTCATGAAGGATCATTCCTTCGCATGACCCCGAAAAGGTTTCGGTCTTCTGACCAGGAGCTGCGACAGCCAACACACACCGAAAACGCGCTGTACGCTCGCTGTCCGGCACGCCACTCAATTTCTCGAGCACTTTGTCGATATTTGCGTCATCGCTCTTAGCGAGGCCTGCATAGCGCGCTGAGTAGACCCCCGGTTCCCCGTTCAACGCGTCAATTTCCAATCCACTGTCATCTGATATAACCGGGATGCCAAGCGCATCCGCTACAGCTTCAGCTTTCAAAATAGCATTTTCTTCAAATGTCACGCCTGTTTCTTCCACGTCCATATCCTCTGCCACGTCCCGCAAAGTCAGCACTTCATAGCCGAGTGGAGACAGCATGGTTTCGAAATCTTTGGCTTTGCCTTTGTTTTGAGTTGCGATTACAATTTTTTTCATAGTTCTGCCGGCACCTTTTCACCAACACGCAAAGCGATTTCACCCAGTGCCTCACGCTGCATGGCAATCAATTGGCTGATTCCCACTTCTCCAAGATCCAATAACTCATTCAATTGGGCACGTGTGAAAGTGGATTCTTCGCCTGTTCCCTGCAATTCCACAAAATGGCCTGCACCGGTCATCACCAAGTTCATATCAACTTCCGCACTTGAATCTTCAACGTAATTCAAGTCAAGGATCGGCCCATTTTCAGCAGAAACGCCAACACTTGTCGCTGCAAGAAAATCCGTTACCGGGAATGCCGGCAATTCTAATTTGCTGATGGCCATTGTCATCGCGATAAAAGCGCCTGTAATGGATGCTGTGCGCGTTCCACCGTCTGCCTGGATCACGTCGCAGTCAATCCATAAAGTACGCTCACCCAGCTTCTCCAGGTCGACTACAGCACGCAATGCACGGCCAATTAGGCGTTGGATCTCCATTGTGCGTCCGCCAATTTTGCCGGCTGAAGCTTCGCGGCGGTTCCGGCTGTTGGTAGCGCGCGGCAACATGGAGTACTCAGCAGTAATCCAGCCTTTGCCTTGCCCGCGTAAAAAACCGGGTACTTTATCTTCAATCGTCGCTGTACAAATGACTTTTGTCTGTCCAACAGTAATCAGAACCGAACCTTCCGGATGAATCAAGTAGTCGACGTCCACTGATACGGGACGCAGTTCGTTTGTTTGTCTATTATCTATGCGTGTCATAAAAATCCTCCTCATATATGCTCAAATAGCTTACCATATTTCCCTGACAACAACAAAAACCTGACAGCCGGAAGCCATCAGGTTTTGGGAAAGCGAATCGAATGGATCAGCGGTTCCTCAATCCCCAGCCATTTCTGGATGATGGAACCGAAAATCTGTGTAGAGCCTGATGTATAAAAACGATGCACCGGCGGCTGCTTCCATTCTGCGAATTGATCTTTATAGCTCAAGTAACGTTCTACATCCTTTGCTGTCTCTTCTGCTGAAGACAACACATGGACCGTATCACCAAGAACTTCTTCAATAAAGCCCTGCAGCAACGGATAATGGGTACAGCCTAAAATGGCGGTATCGAATTCTTCATGGGCAATTGTCGCTAACGTATCCTGGACAATGCGGTGAGCGAATTCACCTTCGTATTCATCACTTTCAACCAAAGGAACGAAACGCGGGCATGCCAGCTGCACGACGTGGGAAGCAGAAACGAGAGACAAGATTGCTTTCTCGTAGGCTCCGCTTTGCACTGTCCCTAAAGTGCCCAAAACGGCAATGTTTTTTGTTGTTGATGATTTGATTGCAGCTCTGGCTCCAGGAAAGATTACACCGATTACAGGGATCGGCAAGTGTTTCTGAAGAGAATACAGCGCTGCTGCTGTTGCGGTATTGCAAGCGATGACCAGCATTTTTATATTCTTTTTCATCAATGCATTAGCCATTTGCCACGTATAGGTCCGTACTTCCGAAAGCGGACGCGGGCCATAAGGGCACCTGGCATTATCACCGATATAGTAAATTTGCTCATTCGGCAATAGTTTCATTATTTCCTTTGCGACGGTAAGTCCACCGACTCCTGAATCAATTACTCCGATTGGCGCATTCAACGTCATCGCCTCTATCCTATTTCATGTTTGTATGCAGTTTCTCAAGCAAAGCTGCAAATTGTTCCGCTTCGTCTACTGTGAAATCCGCTAATACCGTTTTCAAATATTCCTGGCGCTTTTGAATCACTTCTTCAATGACCCGCTCGCCTTCTTTTAATAATTTGATCCGCACGACACGGCGATCCTGTTCTTCACGGATACGGACAACGAGTTCGTTCTTTTCCATGCGATCGACCAGATCCGTCGTTGTGCTGAACGCTAAATACATCTTGTTCGACAAATCGCCGATGGTCATGTCGCCATGTTCAAACAGCCATTGCAATGCAACGAATTGAGGTGGTGTAATCGTATAGGAATTCAGAATCTCCCGGCCTTTTTGCTTAATGATCCCTGAAATGTAACGCAGTTCCTTTTCCATGAATGCGATACGTTCTGAATCATGGCTGATGCCTTGCTTGTCATCATTCATTAATAATTACCACTCCTTGAAAAACCATCTTCTTCTTATAGTGAAGGTTTTTTATTGATATAGCAAGAACTCACTTATTTTTTAACGGTCGCCAACTGTTCGGCACGCAGCAATTCGATGTCTTGCTCGGACCAAGGATGGCCTTTTCCAGTCTTTTTCGAAATCTGGACGATCGTCCCTCTCCCAGTGAAACATGTTTCCTCTTTTTCGTTGACCGTCCAATAATGGACATCTGCCGAAGAAGTTCCGACACGCGCGATTTTGACGTAGACACTCAATTTTTCATCAAAAAAGACTTGCTGCACAAAATCCACTTGCATATCCGCGACGACAGGAAATAATTCATTGCCAGCTTCCAACCAGCGCTGCATCAAACCCATCTCTTTCATGAATTCAATCCGTGCAAATTCAAAATAAGCGATCGGTACCGTATTGTTCACATGACCGAACATATCGGTTTCAGAAAACCGCACTTGCACCGGAGCGGAAAAGGAAAATTCCCGGCTCCACTCATTGAAATTCTCAATATAATTTGCTTTCATCGAAAAAACCTCCACTGGCTCAACTTCTTCATTTTCCTAGTATATCAAAAACTTGAGAAAAGAGCAGGCATTTTCTAAACAGGACAAAATAAAAACCCCGCCGCAGCGGGGTTTTAGTGGATACTAGTCAACCATTCTGTCGCTTCCGAAGAAGTTCCGGAACATTTGAACAGTCGTGTCGCGGTTCAACGCTGCGATTGAAGTTGTCAAAGGAATTCCTTTTGGACAAGACTCCACACAGTTTTGAGAGTTACCGCAGCTTGCAAGTCCGCCTTCACCCATAATCGCATTCAAACGTGCATCGCGGTTCATAGAACCAGTTGGATGCGCGTTCATCAAGCGAACTTGTGAAAGTGGGGCAGCTCCGATGAAATCAGATTTATCGTTGACGTTCGGGCATGCTTCAAGACATACGCCGCAAGTCATACATTTAGACAATTCGTAAGCCCATTGGCGCTTGCGCTCAGGCATACGTGGTCCGTCTCCAAGGTCATGCGTACCATCAATCGGCACCCATGCTTTAACTTTCTTCAACGAATCGAACATCCGGCTGCGGTCAATGACAAGGTCACGGACAACAGGGAATGTCTTCATCGGCTGAAGGCGGATTGGCTGTTCCAATTGGTCAACTAAAGCAGTACACGATTGACGCGCTTTGCCATTGATGACCATCGAACATGCTCCACAAACCTCTTCCAGACAGTTCATGTCCCAGTTTACAGGAGTGGTTTTCTTCCCTTCCATGTTGACAGGGTTACGGCGAATTTCCATCAATGCCGAGATGACATTCATATTCGCTTTATATGGCAATTCGAACTTTTCCCAATACGAATTCTCATCCGTAGAGTTTCGGCGTTCGATTTCAAATATAACCGTCTTTGCTGCTTCACCCATGGTAAATTAGCTCCCTTCTAGATTATGCTTTTGCTGAGTAATCACGTTTGCGCGGTGGAATCAACGATGTATCGACTTCTTCATAGTGGAAGATAGGTGCATCATTGCCATTAAATTTAGCCATAGTCGTTTTAAGGAATTCTTCGTCATTACGATCCGGGAATTCCGGTTTGTAGTGAGCTCCGCGGCTTTCGTTACGGTTAAGCGCTCCGATTGTGATCACTCGTGCTAAATGTAGCATATTTCGCAACTGGCGTGTAAACATTGCGCCTTGGTTGCTCCAAAGCTGTGTATCAGTAATATTGATATGGTTGAAACGTTCAAGCAGTTCCTGGAGTTTTTCATCCGTCTTCTGCAAACGATCATTGTAGCGTACTACTGTTACATTGTCCGTCATCCATTCGCCAAGCTCTTTGTGGAGGACATAAGCGTTTTCTGTGCCGTTCAATGCAAGGATTTCTTCCCATTTGCGCTGCTCTTCTGCTTCGTATTTTTCATAAATAGCCGAAGGAAGATCTTCTGCCAACACATCAAGGCCATTTACATATTCAATAGCGTTTGGTCCTGCGACCATACCGCCGTAAATCGCTGAAAGCAATGAGTTCGCACCTAGACGGTTACCGCCGTGTTGAGAATAATCACATTCACCCGCTGCCAAAACGCCAGGGATGCTTGTCATTTGGTGGTCATCGACCCATAATCCACCCATTGAATAATGGACAGCCGGGAAGATTTTCATTGGTACTTTGCGAGGGTCATCACCAGTGAATTTCTCGTAGATCTCAATGATGCCGCCTAGTTTGATATCAAGCTCTTTAGGATCTTTGTGTGAAAGATCCAGGTAGACCATGTTCTCGCCATTAATGCCGAGTTTTTGGTTGACGCAGACATCGAAGATTTCACGTGTTGCAATATCACGTGGAACCAGGTTTCCGTAAGCTGGATATTTTTCTTCAAGGAAATACCAAGGCTTGCCGTCCTTGTATGTCCAAATACGTCCGCCTTCCCCACGAGCTGATTCTGACATTAAGCGCAGTTTATCGTCTCCTGGAATCGCTGTCGGGTGAATTTGGATAAATTCGCCGTTTGCGTAGTATGCACCTTGCTGATAGACGATAGAAGCCGCTGAACCTGTATTGATGACAGAGTTCGTCGATTTCCCGAAAATGATCCCCGGTCCGCCAGTTGCCATGATGATAGCATCTGCACGGAACGATTTGATTTCCATAGTCGTCATATTTTGAGCTGTGATCCCTTTGCCGACGCCTTGCTCGTCAAGAACAAGACCCAGGAATTCCCAGCCTTCGTATTTCGTGATCAGTCCGCTCACTTCGTAGCGGCGAACTTGCTCGTCCAATGCGTATAGCAATTGCTGGCCAGTTGTTGCACCGGCAAATGCTGTTCTGTGGTACATCGTTCCACCAAAGCGGCGGAAGTCCAAAAGGCCTTCCGGCGTACGGTTGAACATAACGCCCATGCGGTCAAACATCCGGATAATTCCAGGTGCTGCATCCGCCATTGCTTTTACGGGACGCTGATTCGCAAGGAAGTCGCCTCCGTATACAGTATCATCAAAGTGAATATCCGGGGAATCCCCTTCACCTTTTGTATTAACCGCTCCGTTGATCCCGCCTTGCGCACATACTGAGTGGGACCGTTTAACGGGAACGATTGAAAATAAATCGACGGAAGAACCTGCTTCTGCAACTTTAATTGCTGCCATTAGGCCAGCTAGGCCGCCACCGACGATCGTAATTTTGCCCTTCGCCATGTTAGTATTCACTCCTCTTTTAGTTCACCAATGATTGAAACATTCTTAAACGAATGCAAACAATGCTCTGATACCAATGATCGATAATACAATAAATACTAGAAGTGTGAAATATGTTGCATTTCGTTGAGATGCTTCGGATTGTGTGATTCCCCATGTAACAAGGAAAGACCAAAGTCCGTTTGATAAATGGAAGACTGCAGCCAAGACACCGACGATGTAGAATGCCAGCATGAACGGGTTGCTTAAAATGTTTTCCATCATGTTGAAATCAGCTGCAGCAGCTGCTCCGATTGCAACTTGGAATCTTGTTTCAAATACGTGCCAAGCGATGAAGACTACAAGGAAGACACCTGTATAGCGCTGTGCAACGAACAGAATGTTGCGCAAATAGCTATAATGGCCAGGATTGTTCTTCGAAGTAAACGCTATGTATAGGCCATAAAACGCATGATACAAGATTGGTAAATAGATGACAAAAATCTCCAGGAAAATGACGAATGGAAGATTAGCCATAAATTCGGATGCTTTATTGAATGACTCCACACCCTGAGTTGCAAAATGGTTGACGATTAAGTGCTGCGTTAAGAATAAACCGATAGGAATGATCCCCAACAATGAGTGCAGCCTGCGCATTAAAAATTCACGATTGTTATCCAAAATTTTACCCCCCTCAAAACATTGATTGGCAGCGTCCAGAGCAAACGAAAAATTGACGAAAGCACCTGAAGCCGCAACACCATCATGATACAAGAATATGACATATTTATTGTACTCCCCCCCTCTGAGAGCGTCAAGGCAACGAATCCCTTTTAAACAGATAGTTATTACATTAAAAAGGGGGACTTCACGCCGCATAAGGGGGAAAACCTATGTGAATGTAACCGTTTTATTAGATTTATGCGAAAAAGCGATTCTCTAATTGAGAATCGCTTTTTCAGCTGTTTCTGCTGTATTCCACTGTTGTCGGGATTATCGCAGCATTGCTATTGAGAATTTGAACATTTTGTGAATATTTTCACGTACACCGTTTTTAATTCAAGATATGTCTTGATGCACCTGAAGTTCTGAAAGTCCATAGGCCTCGTGCAAAGCATTTGCCGATTTCTTCATATCCGTTTCCGGCACTACCACTGAAATTTTGATCTCAGATGTGCTGACCATCTTCACTGGGATGTCTTGACTTCTCAAAATATCAAACATCCGTGCAGCCACCCCTGGATTTGATACCATGCCTGACCCGACAATGGAGACTTTCGATAGGCCGATTTCCACATTCATGGAAAGAAAGCCAATTTCACTTTGAGCTTCAGTCAACACGCGGCGTGTTTCTTCCAAGCTTTCCTGGCTGATGGAAAACGATACCGAAGGAGGAAATTCATCACTGATGCTTTGAACAATAATATCAACGTCGATCTGATTTTCTGCCAACTTGGTAAAAATATTTGCCAGCGATCCGTTAAACGGTTTTTTGTAAATGACAGTTACACGCGCTACCCCAGGTTCGAACGCTACACCTCTGACGATTAAGTTTTTTTCCACAGTGATCACCTCTTGTATGATTGTGCCAGGCTCGTCTGAATAACTTGCTCTGACCGATAATGGTACGCGATTGTTTTTTGCGAATTCAACTGCACGCGGGTGTAGCACACCTGCTCCCAGATTAGCGAGTTCGAGCATTTCGTCATATGAAATCTGTTCCAGCTTCCGTGCACCTGTTACAAAACGTGGATCGGAAGTGTAGACACCGTCGACATCGGTATAGATTTCGCATTTTTCAGCTCCGAGCGCTGCCGCAAGTGCGACTGCGGTCGTATCGGAACCTCCCCGGCCAAGGGTGGTGATGTTACCGATTTTATCTACCCCTTGGAATCCAGCCACTACACATAAATAACCATTGTCAAGCACGCGTTCAAGCCGTTCCGTGTGAATTTGTTCAATCCGGGCATTTCGCGGAACAGACTCTGTTTCAATTCCGGCTTGCCACCCCGTAAACGATAGCGCTTCATGGCCAAGCTTCTTAAAGGCCATAGCCAGTAACGAGATGGTAATCTGCTCGCCTGTAGCCAATAGCATATCCATTTCCCGTTTCGGCGGCTCAGCTGAGATTTCCCCTGCTAACCCAAGCAGCGTATCTGTTGTCTTGCCCATTGCCGAAACCACAATGACTACGCGTTTTCCTTTTTCTTTTTCTCGAATGGCTCTTTCTGCCACTCCAATGATTTTCTCAGGTGTAGCAACAGACGTGCCTCCAAATTTCATGACGATCGTTTCCATTCCATCCACTCCCACATTTAGTATGTGGCCCTCAACATGCCTAGCCAGGAAACAGCATAACTCCCGGGCAAAGACACAAAAAGAGGCAGCTCACCGCAACCGCGGCAAACTACCTCTTTTATCATGTACGAAAAACGTCCATGTGAGATAGCCCTCCAGAGATTGACTCTGACAGCTCTGCACTTCTTAAATGCAGAACCAGCATGCGAAACAGCAGTAAATACGCACACTTCGGCGACCGCCCCTTTCAACATTCTTCACGGATTCTGCAAATCTCCAAATGCTTACTATTGACGTTCGCGCCTCTATCATCACTTTTCCAAGTGATTCAATTATGGTCTTACGATAACATGTTATGAATCGCTTGGCAATGTCTCCTCAGCAAAATGCTGATTGATGGATGTCGCCAAAGCTAACGGGATTCCCGCTTGTTGAATATCTTCTATAGAAGCTTCTTTTATTTTTTTGACGGAACCGAAATGCTTCAGCAATTGCTGTTTGCGTTTCGGGCCAACTCCTTCAAGGCCATCCAAAGCGGACTGGATCGAATTCTTGCCGCGCAGCTGCCGGTGGAACGTGATAACGAAACGGTGGACTTCATCTTGAATGCGCTGCATCAAGTAAAATGCTTCGCTGGTCCGTTTCAACGGAACCACTTCAGGAGGTGAACCATAGAGCAATTGGGACGTTTGGTGCTTGGCGTCTTTTGCCAAACCGGCAATCGGAATCGACAAGCCGAGTTCATCTTCCAGAATTTCACGGGCTGATTCCATTTGTCCCTTGCCGCCATCAATGACAATCAAATCCGGCAAAGGCAATCCATCTTTCAAGACCCGTGAATAGCGCCGGCGGATCACTTCACGCATCGCTGCATAATCATCGGGCTTGGAAGCGTTTCGCGTTTTGTATTTCCGGTAATCTTTTTTAGAAGGCTTGCCGTCAATGAACGTAATCATTGCAGACACCGCATCGGCACCTTGAATATGCGAGTTGTCGAACGCTTCGATGCGCAAAGGCGTTTCAATGTTCATTGCTTCACCTAAATCTACGCATGCACCGACTGTCCGTTCTTCCTGGCGCTCCAATAGCTGAAATTTCTCTTTAATGGCAATCTCGGCATTTTTCTTCGCCAACGCCACCAAATCTTTTTTCTTGCCGCGCTGCGGAACGAGCACCCGGACTCCGAGCCATTCTTTCAGCATATCCGGATCGTCCGCTTCCGGAAGCAGAATTTCATTGGGCTTAACATGGTTCGGTTTTTCGTAAAACTGGCCAAGATAAGTCAAAAATTCTTCTTCCGGGTCCCGGTAAAGCGGGAAAAGCGAAACATCCCGTTCAATCAATTTGCCTTGGCGCACAAAAAAGACCTGCACACACATCCAGCCTTTATCGACCGCATAAGCAAATACATCGCGATTGGTGAAATCATTCATCGCCATTTTCTGTTTTTCCATAACGGTTTCAATCATCGAAATTTGGTCACGGTATTCCTTGGCCCGCTCAAATTCCAGATTTTCTGCCGCTTCAGACATTTTCTCGACCAATTCCTGTTTGACTTCACGAAAACCGCCATTTAGAAATTTGCTGATGCCGTCGATCATTTCCTGATAGGTTTCTTTTTCTACTGGCTTGACGCATGGCGCAAGACATTGCCCCAAATGATAATACAAACAAACCCGGTCCGGCATGGTATGGCATTTCCGCAATGGGTACAGGCGGTCCAGCAACTTTTTCGTCTCTGCCGCGGCATAAGCATTCGGATACGGACCGAAATACTTGCCTTTGTCTTTTTTGACATGTCTGGTCGTGATCAGCTTCGGATGGCGCTCACCGGTAATCTTTAAATACGGATAGCTTTTGTCATCTTTCAGCATGATGTTGTATTTCGGATCGTATTTCTTGATCAAATTCAATTCAAGAATCAGCGCTTCCTTATCGGAAGATGTCACGATGTATTCGAAATCCTCGATTTCATTGACCAAACGCTGGGTTTTTGCATCGTGGCTTCCCGTAAAGTAGGAGCGCACGCGATTTTTAAGAACTTTCGCCTTGCCGACATAAATGACGGTATTCTGGCGGTCCTTCATCAAATAACAGCCTGGTTGATCAGGCAATATTGCTAATTTATGCTGAATCAATTCGTTAGCCATCTTTTATCTCACCCTATTAAAAAACCGGGCACCATCACTGGACCCGGTTAAGAATTATGCGTGTTTTTCAACCAATTCAGCCAATGCTTCTTTTGGTCTGAAACCAACTACTTTATCTACTGTCTCTCCGTCTTTCATCAATAGCAAAGTCGGAATTGACATGATGCCGTAGTTTCCAGCTGTTTCCTGGTTTTGATCCACATCAACTTTTACGATTTTAACTTTATCGCTCATTTCAGCGTCTAACTCTTCCAGCACTGGAGCAATCATTTTACATGGTCCGCACCAAGTTGCCCAAAAATCTACTAAAACGAGTCCTTCTGATACTTCTTGTGAAAAGTTCTGATCTGTACCGTGTACGATTGCCATGAATAATTCCTCCTTATGATTAAAACCAAACTATATACAGAGTATAGCATGCGTTAAAAACAACAGCTATTTATTTGCCTACTCTTCCATTACCCGTCAATTGGGTGCGTTAAACAGAAAATGGCGGCGAGTCTTGTAGACCCGCCGCCATCCAAAATTACATTACTTTCTTGAATTCTTCTGTCAGCATCGGGATGACTTCAAACAAGTCTCCGACAATGCCGTAATCTGCTACTTTGAAAATATTCGCTTCTGGATCTTTGTTGATCGCCACGATCACTTTCGAGTTGGACATACCCGCCATGTGCTGAATCGCTCCGGAAATGCCGGCTGCAATATACAGGTCCGGTGTAACCACTTTCCCTGTCTGTCCGATTTGAAGCGAGTAATCGCAATAATCTGCGTCACATGCGCCACGGGACGCGCCAACAGCGCCGCCTAGAAGATTCGCCAATTCCTGCAATGGCTCAAATCCTTCAGCACTCTTCACGCCACGGCCACCGGCGATGATGACTTTCGCTTCCGAAAGATCGACACCTTCAGAAGATTTGCGGACAACGTTTTTAATGATGGTGCGAAGGTTCGTGATATCTACAGACAATGAACTAACTTCGCCTGTACGCTCCTGGCGTTCAAGTGGTGCAATGTTGTTCGAACGCACTGTGATAAAGTCGATGCCTTCTTTCAGCTTCACTTTTTCAAATGCTTTACCAGAGAAGATCGGGCGGATAAAGACAGCTTCATCGCCTTCGCCTTCAATATCCGTTACGTCCGAAATCAATCCAGCCTGCAACTTGGAAGCGATTTTCGGTGCCAGGTCTTTTCCGACTGCTGTGTGGCCAAAGACAAGGCCTTCCGGATTTTCCTGCTCAACGACTGCCATAAATGCTTGGCCATAGCCGTCAGATGTGTATGACTTCAAGTGCGGGTGTTCTACCGTTACGACACGGTCTGCTCCGTATGCAATCAATTCAGCACCAAAATCAGCAACCGAATCCCCAATCAGAACGCCTACTACTTCTCCGCCGCCAGAAATTTTCTTGGCAGCCGCAATTGCTTCAAATGAGACATTACGCAAAGCGCCTTCACGCGTTTCGCCCAAAACTAATACTTTTTTCGCCATAGTCCGTTTACCCCCTAAGTAGATGTGAAAATTATATGGAACCATTACTTGCTGTCAGTCGAATGGGAAGTAGCCTATTCTTCGGGATGCAATCCACTCTGGCTGTGCGGCTGAAAACATGCCGCTTCGCCAGATCGTCTTACCCCTGTCAGAGCTGAATGGGCACCTTCGCTTTCTTTGTCCAGACTCCGGTACCCAACTTTTTGGGTCATAAGCCAACCCAACTGTGCGGCAAAGAGCGCCACTTCGCTGGTTTGTCTTATGCCCGTCAGAGCTGAACGGGCACCTTCGCTTTTCTTTGTCCAGACCCCGGCACCCAACTCTTTGGGTCATAAGCCAGCCCAGCTGTGCGGCAAAGAGCGCCACTTCGCTGGTCTGTCTTATGCCCGTCAGAGCTGAACGGGCACCTTCGCTTTTCTTTGATTAAATAACTTTTGCTTCGTTGCGCAATAGTCCGACCAATTCTGTCACTTGGTTGGAAATGTCGCCTTCCAGAATACGGCCAGCCGCTTTTTTCGGCGGCAAGTAGATTTCAATCGTTTCAGTTTTAGCTTCTACATCGTCTTCTTCGATATCCAAATCATCCAATTCCAATTCTTCAAGCGGCTTTTTCTTCGCTTTCATGATACCCGGAAGTGATGGATAGCGAGGCTCGTTCAGCCCTTGCTGAGCAGTAACTAGAAGCGGTAAAGATGTTTCCAATTCTTCCGCATCCCCTTCAATGTCGCGGACGATGGTAACTGTTTCGCCTTCGATGCTCAAGCTGGTGATTGTCGTTACGTAGTTGATGCCAAGCAAATCAGCCACACGTGGTCCGACTTGTCCAGATCCGCCGTCGATTGCTACATTCCCTGCTAGAATCAAATCAGCTTCTTTATCTTTCAAGTATTCAGCCAGTATGTACGCAGAAGTAAACTGGTCCATTTCTTCAACATCGTCTTCTGTATTAATCAAGACAGCTTTGTCAGCGCCCATCGCAAGTGCGGTACGCAGCTGCTTCTCTGCTTCTTCATTGCCGATTGTGACAACTGTCACTTCGCCGCCGTGTGCGTCACGCACAGTGATGGCTTCTTCAATTGCGTACTCATCGTATGGATTGATGATGAATTCCGCTCCGTCTTCCTGGATTTGTCCACCTGAAACGACGATTTTCTCTTCTGTGTCAAACGTACGTTTTACCAATACATAAATGTTCATGAACGTAAACCTCCCAAGTATTATTTCCCTTTAAAATGTGCTTCACGTTTCTCCAGAAATGCCTGGATTCCTTCTTTTGCATCTTCTGAAACAAAAACAGTTCCAAAAGATTGTGCTTCTGCATTTACGCCTTCATGATAAGACGCAGGCTTTGTGTACTGCAGCATCCCAATCGCCGCTTTAACGGAAACCGGGCTTTTCTTCGCAATTTTACGGGCGATTGAAAGCGTTTCCGTTAACAGTTCTTCTTCAGCATAAGCCCGGTTAGCCAAACCATATTGTGCAGCTTCGGTACCGGAGATCGGATCGCTCGTCAACAGCATTTCAGCTGCTTTCGCCGAGCCTACATATCTTGGCAGGCGCTGCGTCCCAGCAAACCCGGGTATTAAGCCCAGTTGAAGCTCCGGTAATCCCAGTTTAGCATTTTCAGTGACAAATCGCATATGGCAACTCATCGCCAATTCCAATCCGCCTCCTAATGCCGCTCCGTGGATCGCCGCAATCACAGGCTTATGGAAGGTTTCAACCCGTTCAAAAACTTCCTGGCCGCTCGCTGATAATTTCGAAAATTCTTCTCCTGAAGATACTTGCGTAAACTCCTTGATGTCAGCCCCTGCAGAAAAGAATCTTCCTTCCCCATGCAAGACAATGACTCGAACCTCTTCATCATTCTGAACTTGGTTCAACAATTCATCAACTTCCAAAATGAGCGAACGCGACAGTGCATTTGCCGGTGGACGATTAATCGTCGCGACAGCTACTCCGTCTTCTTTTTTCCAACTGATAAATTCCATCCAATGAGCCCCTTCCTTTAAGCCCGCATACCTTTCAGCAGCAAACGCTGAACTTGTGGTGCGAGTTCGACTAAATCATATTTATGATCATTCATCACCCAAGTGGTGATGGTCTCATCCATTGTACCAAAAACCATTTGCCTTGCTAAACGAATATCCATAGATTGATCAAATTCTCCATCTTCCATGCCTTTAACCAGAATCTGGTCCATCAGCTTCAAATACTCCCTCAGCACATTATTGATTTTCATGCGGATTTCGTAATTGGATTGGCGCAGTTCAAGCTGTGTGACAATCGCTAAATGGATGTCACCAGCCAAAAGTTCAAAATGGCTTTCGATCATTAATCCCAATTTGGATGCAGCATCCAAGTCACGTGAGATAATCTGCTCCAGCTTACTGACGAACACGCCCATCTTTTCCTGGAATACAGAAATCAAAATGTCTTCTTTGTTTTTGAAATACAGGTAAATCGTTCCGTCGGCTACCCCGGCCTGTTTAGCTATTTTCGAGACTTGTGCTTGATGATAGCCATTTTCAGCGATGACAATAACGGCCGCATCAATGATTTGTTTATATTTCGGCTTATCCTTTTTTACCATGTTGTCACCACCCAAAAAAATATGAAAATATGAATGGCGATTCATTCATATTTTCATATTATAGTTTATTCAATAATGTGTCAAGCTATATTCGATTAAGATGGCACTGCTTCGTTCTGCTTGGCAATTTCTTCGTCCACTAGTGAACGGCGCAGAATTTTCCCAACTGCTGTTTTTGGCAGTTCTTTACGGAATTCGTAAATGCGCGGCACTTTAAATGAAGCAAGATGCTCACGGCAGTAAACATTGAATTCTTCCTCAGTTACATTATAGCCTTCTTTTAGCACGATGTATGCTTTTACTGTTTCCCCGCGATATGGATCCGGTATACCCGCTACTACACATTCCTGAACAGCTTCATGTTCATATAGCACTTCCTCGATTTCACGCGGATAAATATTGAAACCACCAGCAATGATCATGTCTTTTTTGCGATCGACGATAAAGAAATGACCTTCATCGTCCATATAGCCAAGGTCTCCTGTCAATAACCAGCCATCGACGATTGTAGCAGCTGTTTCTTGAGGTTTGTTCCAATAGCCTTTCATTACCTGAGGCCCTTTGATGGCGATTTCACCGATTTCCCCATTTGGAACCGGACTGGTTGTGCCTGTCTGGAAAATCTTGCAATCCGTATCCGGATATGGAAGACCGATTGACCCTTTTGTCCGTTCGCCCCAAACCAGATTCGAGTGGGTGACCGGTGACGTTTCCGTCAAACCATAGCCTTCCACCAATTTCCCGCCGGTCAATGCTTCAAATTTCTCCTGCACTTCAGCCGGCAGTGGTGCTGAACCGCTCAAGCAGGCTTCGATGGAAGACAAATCGTATTTGGCAATATCGGGGTGGTTCATTAAACCGATATACAAAGTTGGTGCTCCAGGGAAAAGCGTCGGTTTTTGCTTGTTGATCGTCTTCAATGCCGTTTCCGGATCGAATTTCGGCAGCAATACCATTTTATTTCCTTGCATAACCGATAAAATTAAGACGGTCGTTAATCCGTAGACATGGAATAACGGGATGATTCCGATGATTGTCTCTTCACCATCTGTTGTTTTATACAGCCAGCTGTCGCACATTGTAGCATTGGAGATGATGTTCTTATGCGTCAACATAACACCTTTTGGAGAACCAGTTGTTCCTCCTGTGTACTGCAGCAATGCCAAATCTTCATCGAAATCAAATGGCGTTTCTGCTACAGTCGGCTGCGCCGTTTTCATGATTTCTGTAAACAAGTGATTAACGCCCCGATGTTCCACTTTCACATTCATGCCATATTGTTTTTTCTGGATAAACGGATAAACCAAATTTTTCGGGAATGCCAGGTAATCCTTGATGCCTGTGACGATGACATTTTCCAGATCCGTTTCCTTCAATACTTTCGAAATCCTCGGGAACAGGATATCCAACCCAATAATGGCACGGGCTCCTGAATCTTTCATTTGGTAAGCGATTTCCCGTTCTGTGTACAGCGGATTGGTCATAACGACAACACCGCCGGCATAGAGGATCCCATAAAAACTGATGACCGCCTGCGGACAGTTCGGCAACATGATTGAAACCCGATCGCCTTTCTGGATGCCCAGTTTCTGCAGGTAGTTGGCAAACTTCATAGAGGATTGATAAAGTTCTTCATAAGAAAGTTCTCTCCCCATGAAATGGATGGCTATTTTTTTCGGGAACTTTCTGTATGCCTTTGTTAAATAATCCTGTACCGGCATGCTGGGATACGTTAACGTGTGCGGAACTTCCGGTGGGTAATGGGCTAACCACGGCTTTTCAGTCATTCTTTTGACCCCCTATTTTTTTAGAATCGTGCGAATATTCCTATATTTAATTATAAAGAAAAATGATACCGCTTACAAACTATATTTTTTATATATTGTACTATCTTGCTTAAATCTGTCTATTCTTAGATTAAGGCAAGAAAAAAGCCAGCTCCAAGGCTGGCGCTGCTCTTTAGAAAAGAAACAGAAAAATGACTCCCACAATCAGAAAGATTGCACAAAAGACAAATAATATCTTGATTAAGTTTTCCACGACATCCAACTCCTATTGAATACTGGCTCCGATCACAAAAGACAAACCGACAGAAATGACCATTGAAATCAATCCGACAGACCGGTTGTCCTGCTCAATTTCATCATCCACTTTGAACTTAGGGGTCAGAAACTCAAACAGGATATAAGCAAAAATCAGCAAGGTGAAACCGAACAATCCCCAGCCGATCATTTCGAACAAGGAATTATGCTGCTCGATGGAAAAGCGGAAAATATTAGTGACGCCAAAAATCTTTCCGCCTGTAGCCATTGCTACCGCCAAATTCCCTTTTTTGATTTGTTCCCAGTTATTATATTTTGTCACCATTTCAAAAATTACCATGGCAACGATCAGGCACAATACCACCACACTGAAGTAGCCAGCTGATTCGACTACTGGGTGCGTCCAAAATCCATTCTCTGTCATGTCCTATACTCCTCTGCGGAAACTCACTTTAACTCGGCGACGGTAACGCCCGAGCCGCCTTCCCCTGCTTCACCAAAACGATAGCTTTTCACCCGTGGATGCTTTTTCAAATATTGCTGGACACCTTGGCGCAATGCACCGGTCCCTTTTCCATGAATGATCGATACTTGATGGTAATTTGATAATAACGCATCGTCTAGGTATTTTTCAACACGCGCCAGGGCATCTTCATAGCGTTCCCCGCGCAAATCGAGTTCCATCTTCACATGGCTGTCCCGGTCTTTCAAGGTTGCCATGGTCCGGGTCTCTTTCTGTTTTTCGGGTTTGGTATAGGATAAATCAGACTCCGGCAACTTCATTTTCAAAATGCCGATTTGAACAATCCATTCATTTTTCGACACTTTCTCGACCAATGTCCCTTTTTGGCCAAAGGAAATTACTTTGACTTCGTCATTGGCTTTCAGCGGTTTGGCTGCGTTATCTTTTGCTGCTTTTTTCAGGATACGGTTTTGGGGCATCGCGTCTTCCAGACGTTTTTTCGCGTCAATCAGTTCATGCTCTTTTACAGACGAACTTTGGTTCAGTTGCATCTTGCGAAGATCCGAGATGACAGCTTCAGCTTCTGCCCGTGCCTGGTCGACGATTTTCCGCGCTTTTTCTTTCGCTTTTTCTTCCAGCCGTTCTTTTTGCTGTTCTTTTTGCTGTTCGTACTCTTCCAGCTGCTTCGCCAGCTCATTTTTCAGCCGTTCGGATTCAGCCAGGACCCGTTTGCTTTCTTCGGCGTCCTGCTCCGCTTCACGGCGGCTCTTTTCAAGAGAGGCAATCATCGAATCGACTGCTTTGCTGTCAGTTCCCGTAAAGCTCTTGGCATGGCTGATGATATGTTCCGGCAAGCCGAGGCGTTTGGAAATTTCAAAAGCATTGCTTCGGCCCGGTACGCCAATTAACAGGCGATAAGTCGGGCTTAATGTTTCCACGTCAAATTCAACGCTGGCATTAGCTACACCCGGACGGTTAAAGCCATATGCTTTCAATTCCGGATAATGCGTCGTTGCAATGACACGTGCTCCTCTGCCATGCACTTCATCCAGCAGTGAAATGGCAAGCGCAGCTCCCTCCTGCGGATCTGTACCTGCACCCAACTCATCAAAAATCACCAATGAATTCTCATCGAACTTGGTCAGGATATCAACGATATTGACCATATGGGATGAAAAGGTACTGAGGCTTTGTTCGATGGATTGTTCATCGCCGATATCCGCAAAAATCTGATCAAATACCGCCAGTTCCGAGCCATCGAGCGCGGGAACCGGCAAACCGGATTGAGCCATCAAAGTTGAGAGGCCAACTGTTTTCAAGGTCACCGTTTTACCGCCTGTATTCGGGCCGGTAATAACGATGGCGGTGATTTCCCCACCAAATTCGATATCATTCGGCACCACTTCATCTTTTGGAATCAGTGGATGGCGGGCTTTCTTCAAATTGATGTAGCCTTCTGTGTTCATAGTCGGCTTGGTCCCTCTATGGGCAGCTCCGTATTTCGCTTTTGCCAAAATCAAATCGATTTCCCCAAGCACTTCCACTAAATCAAATAGTTCATGAGCCACTTCCTGCACTTGTGCTGACAGCATTTGCAGAATGCGGTCGATTTCCTCTTTTTCTTTCATTTTCAGGCGGCGCACTTCATTATTGGCCTGTACCACGGCATCCGGTTCAATGAACAATGTTTGCCCGGATGATGATTGATCGTGCACAATGCCGCCATAATGGCTGCGGTATTCCTGTTTAACGGGAATAACAAAACGGTCATTGCGGATGGTGACGATGGAATCCGACAGCATTTTCGATGCATTTTTACCGCGCACCAGACTTTCCAGCCGTTCACGGACGCGGCTTTCCTGCGTCCGCAGTTGCTGGCGAATTGAGCGCAATTCAGAACTCGCACTGTCCAAAACGCCGCCGTTATCGTCAATACAGATGTTGATGGCATGTTCGAGAGCTGTCAGAATCGGCATCGATTCTTTTTTCTCCAGGAAATGTGGAATTTGAATCACTGCTTCTTCCTGGATCATTTCGAAAAACTGGCGCAGGATGCGGCTGGCACGGATGGTCGATGAAACTTCCATCAACTCCATCGGGCTCAGGCTGCCGCCAATTTGCGCTCTCCGTGCATGCAGACGGATATCAAAAATACCGCCCATCGGCACATTATTTTTGACACGCAATACTTGTGCGCCTTCATCCATTTCTTCGAGCAAACGATTAACTTCGTTGATATCTGTAGATGGCAGCAAGTTATCCACATGGGCTTTTCCTAGTGACGATGTGCAATACCGTGCCACTTCATCCCGGATTTTATAAAATTCAAGTGTTCTTAACGCGCGTTCTGCGATCATTTAAGAACCTCCTAACGTTTCAGATAAATTAATAAAGATATTCCGAAAAACAACTTCATATGATTTTAAAAACAAATTTACTTCGATTTATTCAAATAGGCTTTCAATTTTTCCAGCGACCATGTGTTTACTACATTGTCTTTTTTCAGCCATGCCTTTTGGGCATGCTTGACGCCGGTTTCCATGACTTCCAGGCCTTCAATGGCATGGGCATCCGTATTGATTGCGACAGGCACACCTTTTTCCTGCGCCATCACCAAATACGGGACAGCAAGATCCAAACGGTACGGGCTGGCGTTCAACTCGACAATTTTGCCGTATTCCTTGGCCCAATCCAGAATCTGTTCAACATCCGGATCGTACCCTTCGCGTTGGCCTACGATTCGGCCAGTTGGATGTGCGATCATGTGGACATGCGGATTCTTCATCGCAGTCAAAATGCGTGCCATGATCTGTTCCTGTGGCTGTTGGAAGCTAGAATGGATACTGGCAATGACAAAATCCAATTGCTTCAGCATATCATCGTCAAAATCCAATGTGGCGTCCGGCAAAATGTCCATTTCCGTTCCGGACAACACTTCAATCGCCGGGTACTGCTCATTGATTTCGCGGATTAATCCATTCTGCTCTGTCAAACGCTCCGGCGTCAAGCCATTGGCGACTTTCAAGTATTGGGAATGGTCGGTGATGACCATAAATTCATAGGATTTCGCCACACAGGCGTCGACCATTTCCTTCAAAGAATTGGCTCCGTCAGACCAGGTGGTATGCATATGCAGATCGCCTTTGATGTCTTCAATCGCCACCAGCTCAGGCAATTCTTCCAGGCGGTCAAGCTCACGCCCATCTTCACGAACGGATGGCGGAATGAAAGGCAGTCCGAAATGCGCGAAAAATTCTTTCTCGGATGCAAAAGTCACAACTGCCCCGTCTTCTTGCTCTACTCCGTATTCACTGATTTTCTTGTTCTGGGATTTCGCCAATTGGCGCATTTTGACATTATGGTCTTTAGATCCGGTGAAGTGATGCAAAGCGGTGACGAACTCTTCAGGTGCCACCAGGCGGAAATCGACATCAATCGGCTCCAATACATCGACAGTAACAGATACTTTCGTTTCTCCTGATGCAATCGTTTCCTGCACGGGCAACGCTGCCAGCAATTGTTCCTTCACAAGCGCCGGTTCAGCCGTTGCAATGATAAAGTCCAAATCTTTGCTGGTTTCTTTGGTTCGACGGAAACTGCCGGCCACTGAAAACTCAGTGACTTCCGCAATTGTAATCAGGACGTCTTCAATGAATGCCACGGTTTCTTCCGTTTTCCAGATCGGCTGGCGATCAGGTTTGGTTTCGAAATCATTCAGTTCTTTCAAGATTTTTTCTTCCGATTTCGGACCGAACCCAGGAAGTTTTTGAATTTCCTGATTCAAGCAGGCTGCCTTCAAGGCTTCCATCGAGTCGATGCCAAGTTCCTTGTACAGCTTGGCGATCTTTTTGCCGCCCATTCCCTGCAGCTTCATCATTGGGATGAGGCCTTTCGGCACCTCTTCCTGAAGCTCTTCAAGAACGGTCGATTTGCCGTCGTTGATCAATTCGAGGATGACGTCTCCCGTGCCTTTGCCGATGCCTTTCAGCTTCGTAACATCTTCAATTTCGTCCAGGCTGCGCTGGTCCAGTTCAAGCGCCTGCGCGGCTTTTCGGAAAGCTGATACTTTAAACGGGTTTTCCCCTTTAAGCTCCATATATAATGCTATCTTTTCAAGCGTACGGATGATGATTTTTTTATTCAACGAGAGCCCTCCCCATTTCGATTAAAAAAACTTCCCTCGTAAGAGAGAAGTTCCTACTACATATAAATATACCACCATTCTTTCACTTTCTCAGAGAAATAAGGTGTATGTTCAAGCATAGACTGGGCAATTCCTGAATTCTCCAATTGGTTCTGCACTGCATCAACCGGCAGCAGCGCCAGTACATAGATGAAGATAAACAACAGGATGTAAACTTCAATTAAGCCTAATACTGCTCCAAGAATCTTGCTGAAAAATCCGAGCACCGGCAAAAACTTCAAGAAATCAAACATAGAAGCAATCAGCTGCAAACCGAACTTCACCACAAAGAAAATAAGCGCAAACGCCAATAATTGATAGAAGGTCTGATCCAGATCCAATTGGTCTACGACGATTGTGAACTGCGAGTTTTCATTTACTGCCGGGTACGGAATCCATAACGTGAAGTATTCGGATAAGGGTTTATAATACTTATAAGCCACAATCAAAGCGACAACAAAGCCGACCATGTGGATTAACTGGACAATAAAGCCTCGTTTGGCGCCCACGATGATGCCGCCAAGCAGTATGATGAGTAAAAGTATATCAAGCATTAGCGTCAACCCTTCAGTTTTTTCAATTCATTTTCTAATTGTTCAACTTGCTCTTTCAGTTTAAGATAGTCATGTACCGCATTTGAAGCCGTCAAGACCGCAAGCTTCGCTTGGTCCAGCGATGGATTCAAGGCATTGATCTCGCGCATTTTGCTGTCGACGATCGATGCGACCAGACGCATGTGGCCGGAAGTCTCGGTACCGACCATTTTATAGGTGTTGCCATAGATGTCAACGACCGTGTGAATTTTATGTTGCTCTGACAATGCAATATCCCCCTTTGGAATTCTATAGACCATCATACCATGAAAACAAGCCGATTGTGAATCAAAGAAAGGTGACGTGTCCATGTCAAATACAGTTCTGAAACTCCCGGAGGAAAGTCTGCTCCAAGTGATTTCGCATTACCAGAAAAACAAAATCCAGACCAAAAATCCATATGCCCGCTTTAGCGCCAAATTGCCGGATACTGTGGTCACTGTCTACACTTCCGGAAAAGTCATGTTCCAAGGAAACGGCGCCGCTCGTGAAGCCGCCAAATGGGGAGCTGCAGAATCAGCAGTCGAAAAGACCGTTTCGACGAAAGGCGACAAACTGCCTGACGGATTCGCCAAGCTATCCGTCCTTGGGTCTGATGAAACCGGCACCGGCGACTTCTTCGGCCCGATTACGGTAGCTGCCTGTTATGTACCTGCAGACAAAGTCGAACTCGCCCATGAACTCGGCGTCAAAGATTCCAAGCAGCTTACCGATGCATGGATGCGCCAAGTGGCACCCGACTTAAGGGAAGCATTTGCCCATAAAGTGCTGACTTTGAAAAATGATAAATACAACAAAGTGCAAGGCAAAGGCTGGTCGCAAGGAAAAATAAAAGCACTGCTGCATAACCAGGTACTTAAACATGTATTGAGCAAAATCGCGCCGGAAAAACCGGACGCTATTCTGATCGACCAATTCGCCGAGCGCGGCATCTACTACAAACACATCAAAGAAGAACCTGAAATTGTCCGTGAGAACGTTCTGTTCTCCACTAAAGCGGAAGGGCTCCATGTATCTGTGGCCTGCGCTTCCATCATTGCACGCGTTGCTTTTTTGGAAGAAATGGATCGCATGAGCGCAGAAGCAGGAGTGACATTGCCAAAAGGTGCTGGAAAGATTGTTGATGAAGCTGCGGCGAAGATTTTGCTGAAGCATGGTGAGGAATATTTGAAGAGTTTGACGAAGGTGCATTTTGCGAATACCGGGAAGGCGAAGGTTTTGGCTGGGAAGCGACGTGGATAGATGAATAACCCCTCGAGAAAATTTCTCGAGGGGTTATTTTAGTCAAAAATAAATTAACTTCTCAACTCAGCGCCGACTTCCGTCAATGCTGCTAATACTTTATCGTGTGCGTTGATGACTTCTTCGTCCGTCAACGTCTTCTCAGGATCGAAGTAAGTTAACGAGAAGGCCACTGATTTTTTGCCTTCTTCCATTTTATCGCCTTCGTACAGATCGAATACGCGAACGTCTTTCAAAAGCTTGCCGCCTGCGTTGCGGATAACTGTTTCAATCGTTGCCGCTTCGACAATTTTCGAAAGGACCAATGCTACATCGCGTGACATGGATGGGTAGCGCGGCACTGGCGTGTAGACCAAAGCTTCTGTTTCCAGATTCAACAGCGCTGCCAGGTTTAATTCCATGACAATCGTTGTTTTTAAGTCGCGTGCTTTTTGCTCGGACGGATGCAATTGGCCCATAACACCAATGCGTTGGCCGTCGTGCATGATGAATGCCGTTCTGCCTGGATGCAAATCATCCATTTGGCCGCGTTCAAACGTCAACTGGATACCCAGTTTATCGGCAAGGCTTTCCACAATGCCTTTCAGAACGAAAAAGTCGACTGGCTTTTTCTCGCCCTGCCAGCTGTTATCAAGCCAAAGACCGGTCATTGCGACTGCCAAATGCTCCTGCTCGTTCAAAAGCTCATCATTGCCTTTTAGGAAGACTGAACCGGTTTCATACAATGCCACTGAATCCATTCTTCTCGCTGTGTTATACGTAACAGATTCCAAAAGATGCGGAAGCAAGCTTTGGCGAAGGATGCTGCGTTCTTCGCTCATCGGCATCAACAGACGCGTCGTATCCGTTTCTTCCAAAGCAAATTGCTTCGCCGATTTCTCGGAAGTCAGTGAATACGTCGTCGCCTGAAGCAAACCAGCGCCTTCCATCAGGTTGCGGACAATGCGGCGTTTTGCCTGGTAAGGCGTCAAGCCGCCTGGCGTAGTTTCCGCTTCCGGCAAAGTTGCTGGAATTTCGTCATAGCCATA
Source organism: Planococcus notacanthi (assembly GCF_030407825.1). NCBI lineage: Bacteria > Bacillati > Bacillota > Bacilli > Caryophanales > Caryophanaceae > Planococcus > Planococcus notacanthi. The sequence goes on from NZ_JASDCQ010000001.1 coordinate 1,377,364, forward strand.
AAGGCGTGCGATTTCTTCCACCACGTCTTCAGGAATTTGAATATCCTGGCGGCGTGTTGGTACGGAAATCACTAATTGGCCATTTACTGCTTGTGTATCGAATTTCAGGCGCTTCAGAATATCCAGCATGTCTTCGAAAGGAATTTTCATGCCGAGACGGCTGTTAATGAAATCCGGAGAAACTTTAACAATTTTCTCTTCTTTATTTAATTCATCAAATACCACTGATCCCGCCAATACTTCCCCGCCGGCGAGTTCAGACAGCAATTGCGCTGCACGTTCTGCAGCTGGGATGACACGATTTGGATCAACGCCTTTTTCGTAGCGTGAACTTGCATCGCTGCGAAGTCCGTGGTCTTTCGATGTTTGGCGTACAGATCCTGACGCAAAATAAGCCGATTCAATGACAACCGTCGTTGTCGAATCACTTACTTCTGAGTTGGCTCCACCCATTACACCTGCAATCGCCACTGGTTTTTCACCATTGGTGATGACTAAGTGATGGCCGGATAATTTTCGTTCTGCGTCGTCAAGCGTAGTGATCATTTCGCCTTCTTTGGCGTGGCGAACTGTAATGTTGCCGGTTCCCAGTGCATCGTAATCAAACGCATGAAGCGGCTGGCCGTATTCCATCAAAATGTAGTTGGTGACATCGACCACATTATTATGCGGGCGGACGCCGGCTGCCATCAAACGCTGTTGAAGCCACATTGGCGATTCCTGTACTTTGATGTTGCGGACCACTTTTGCGACATATAATGGATTGGCTTCAGGTGCATCCACATTCAACGTCAGCATTGACGCCGCAGTATCGGATGCTTCGTTGTAGCTGATTTCAGGAAGCTGCACTTCTTCGGAAAGAATCGCACCCACTTCATAAGCGACTCCAAGCATGCTCATCGCGTCTGCACGGTTTGGCGTCAAGCCCAGTTCCAACACTGTGTCATCCAAATCAAAATTGGTGATGACGTCAGATCCTGTTTCCGCATCTTCCGGCAATACATAGATGCCTTCAGCGTAAGCTTTGGGAACCAACTTGCCTTCAATGCCCAGTTCCTGCAGCGAGCAGATCATGCCATGGGATTCTTCTCCACGAAGCTTCGCTTTCTTGATTTTGATATCGCCAGGAAGTTTTGCGCCAGGACGAGCAACGATGACTTTTTGACCGGCTGCGATATTCGGTGCACCGCAGATGATTTGAGTGGTTTCTTCGCCAACATTGACTTGGCAAATGGATAGTTTATCGGCTTCCGGATGCTTTACGCAAGACTCGACATAGCCGACGACGATATTTGTCATACCGTGCGAACGGTCAATGACTGCGTCCACTTCGATACCGGAACGCGTTATTTTTTCACCCAGTTCAGCGGGCGGCAATTGTTGTGTATTTACATAGTCTTTCAACCAATTAATGGATACGAGCATGTTTTATTTCCTCCTTAAAGTTCTGTACGTTGGAATTGGGATAAAAAGCGGACATCGTTCGTATAGAAATGACGGATATCTTCAACGCCATATTTCAACATGGCAATGCGCTCAGGCCCCATGCCGAAAGCGAAGCCAGTCAGGCGTTTTGAATCATAGCCGGCCATTTCAAGAACATTCGGATGCACCATTCCAGCGCCCAGAATTTCAATCCAGCCTGTTTTTTTACAGACGTTGCAGCCACTGCCGCCGCATTTGAAGCAGGAAATATCCATTTCCACAGATGGCTCCGTGAATGGGAAGAAGCTTGGGCGAAGACGGATTTCGCGGTCGTCGCCGAACATTTTCTTGGCGAAGACGGAAAGTGTCCCTTTCAAGTCGCTCATGCGGATATCTTCTCCGATGACCAATCCTTCTATTTGCGTGAACTGGTGCGAATGCGTTGCGTCATCGCTGTCGCGGCGATACACTTTGCCCGGGCAGATGATTTTAATCGGTTCTCCGCCTTTGGCTTCCATCGTACGCGCCTGTACCGGTGATGTATGTGTACGCAATAGAATATCTTCTGTTATATAGAAGGAATCCTGCATATCGCGAGCCGGATGACCTTTCGGCAAATTCAGCGCTTCAAAGTTGTAATAATCCTTTTCCACTTCCGGCCCTTCTGCCACTTCGTAGCCCATGGAAATAAACAAGTCTTCGATTTCTTCCACAACGCGCGTCAACGGATGCGAATTGCCTGTTTTCACAGGGCGTCCTGGCAAGGTGATGTCGATCGTTTCACTTTGCAGCTTCATGTTGATCGCTTCTTCTTCCAGGATAGCCATACGGCCTTCCAATTGAGTTGTCACTTCTTCACGTACAACATTGACCAAAGCACCCATTTTCGGACGTTCTTCAGCCGGGAGTTTCCCCATGCCTTTCAATAAATCCGTAATCGGCCCTTTTTTCCCTAAATACGCCACGCGGACGTCGTTCAGTTCTTTGACCGTTGAAGCTGCGGCAATCTGATCGAGTGCCTGTGTTTTCAATTCCTGCAATTGTGCTTCCATTCTTTTCTCCTCCTTAGACAGTAAAAAGCCCCGTCCCAGAAAAGGGACGAGGCATTATTCGCGGTACCACCCTAGTTATCGCCATACAGCAATCACTCATTTACATAACGGCTCTTCACCGGCCCATCTTTACAGTATTTCTACTGGTCCCGTCGGGCAGCTCGCGGGGTGAACTTCTGAGGCGTTTACATATCCACACTTCCAGTCAAGGTGCGGAATCTCTGTGATGTAAGGGCGCAACGTACTTTTCCCGTTCTTCGCTTTTACTTATATTTACTCTTTCATTATACGAAAGTTCACGGCTTTTATCAAACTTAGTTTTTCGGGACGAGACTATACAAAAGAATGCCGGTTGCTACTGCGACATTCAATGACTCTGCACTGCCATAAAGCGGCACCATCAGGTTTTGGTCTGTCTGCTGAAGCAGCACTTGGTCAACACCGCTGCCTTCATTTCCAACGATCAAAGCAAATTTCTCATGCGTCTCCGCTTCATGGACCGGCACCGAGTTTTGCAATGCCGTTCCGAAAATTTGGATGCCGCTCGCTTTGGACTGTTCAATCCATTCAACCAATTCCCCTTTAACGACAGGGATTTGGAAATGCGATCCTTGCGCCGAACGCACGGTTTTCGGATTATACGGATCTGCGCATCCTTTGCCCAGAATCACGGCGTCGATGCCGCTCGCCGATGCCGTACGGATCATTGTGCCGATATTGCCCGGATCCTGGACAGCATCGATCATCAGAAGCTTCGTCCATGTCTTCTGTTCGTCTTCCGCAAACTCAGGCTGCGCACAATGTGCAAAAATTCCCTGCGTATGTTCGGTTTCCGATATTTCTTTTGCTACACCCGCTGTTACGGAATATTGAGGAACTCCTTCAACATCCCAGTCTGCTGGAATGTCCACACCTTCACGGACGATCAATGACTTGATCAGCTCTTTTTTCTTTAAAGCCTCTTCCGTCAAATGAAAGCCTTCGACCAGGAATTCCGCGAATTTATCGCGTTCTTTCCGGGTCGTTCCAAGCTTTTTCCAATGCTTGACGAGTGAGTTTTGGTTCGATTCAATTCTTTTCATTACAGGATCACGCCTTTATTTCAGAATAGCTTCAGTATAGCATACAGAAAAGCGGAAGCGCCCATCTAGCCCCGACAAGCGCTGGAAGCCTTTACGGTAATGGCGTCCTTTGCCATTGCTGGAAAGGCTGAAGCGACTCGAGGGGCTGGGCGCTGGAGTCTGGACACAGCTTAGATTTCCCTCGTGAAGAAATCAAAGCCAAGAGCTGTTAAAATGCCGAAAGCCAATGTCCAGACGGCGATGCTGATAGTCAGCCACAACGTCGTATTCTTTTTCGTAGCACCGAGTGTCATACCGATGAAAGCTGCGATATGCGTCCCAATCAAAATAGGTCCAAGCATGGCGAGACCGGGCAAGCCGTATTTATTCCAAATTCGTTTGGCGCGTTCGTTCTTTTTCGAAACAGCTTTGCCTTTCGCTTCCTGGCGCTTGTTGTACCAGATCTGAAACCGGTCAAAGCCGATAATCAACGCCAGCACAGTCACCATATTGCCGACAAAAGCCAGCACCATCACCCAAAACGGCGACAAGCCCCAGATGATGCCGAGCGGAATGACCAACGCGATTTCAAACCAAGGAATCGCAGCTCCCAGAAAGACCAAAAAGTATTCATAAATCATTCAAGTTCCTCCTTGTAATGTTTGCGGAAGTTCAAAAAATACAGAGCGAAAACTCTCCTTTTCAATAAAGGCAATCGTCTGGCGGGCGGCATCCACTTGCTTTGCGTGGAACCAGAGCGAACTCTCAACTCTTTTACGCAATTCTTAAGCATTGGTTTCACCTTCCTGGAGATATCTTCGGTTTTTATAACACAATGTAAACTAAACATAACATATTTCCAGTATCCGTTTATGCTTCATTTCTATTTAAAGGGTTGTTTGCGGAAACGCGATAGTTGTTTGCAGAATACGTATGTTTATTTGCGGAATAACCATTTTGTTTGCAGAATACCCAACGTTGTTTGCGGAATTCGGCAGCTTGTTTGCAGAACGCAAAAAAAGCTCTTCACCAAGGGCGAAAAGCTACTGTTTCTTCTTTAATTTGATAACTGCGGTTCCGCAAAGCGCCAATGGGTTCAAGATCGAATGCTGCCAGCAAACGTGAAGCCAGATAAGGCGAGTCAATATTGCAGAATTGCCGAAGCTGCCGGTTGCTCAGCTGCGGATGGACCAACGAGAAATATTCTTGCACAGCACATTCCAACGCAAGCGGATCCACCAGCTGACATCTCTCACATACCCACCCTGATTTGTGTTTGCGTACCATACTATGTTTTTTACAAGCTGCACAGAGAATGCCTGTTTGCAATTCATTGGGATCGATAAAGTATTGCTGGCACAATGGATACCGATTGTAAGGAGTTTGAAATTTTTGAAGGGGTTTATCAATCTTCTGTAGATTTTGAGGTGTGGCTTGTTGAGGGAATGTATCGAGTATGGTGAACAAATAATCAATGAGTTGATAATTTTTGCAGACATAGCGCATTTTCGGCTTTGTCATGAACTCACAATACTTTGAAGTGAAAACCACTATGCCGTCGATTGGCAAATTGATTTTGTGCTGTTTGAAGAATAGTGAAAGAAAACGGATATGCTTATTTAATTGGACTGTCGGATCTTCCATAACAGTTCGGATGCCTTCCAAGTCGATTCGTGAAAATTCGCCTGTCTTATCATCGAAAAACAATTGGCCGCTGATGTTTTTGGACTCAATGATGATGGCCCCCCGTTCGGTCAGCAATAATCCATCCATCTGAATTCTCCACTCGCCTTTTGATAAGCAAACATTCCGCAGAAAATGATGATTTTCTGCAAGTCTAAATTCTTTCAATTTTTGTTCCAGCCGTTTTTCTCCTCTTTTTCCTGCAGCTGTTCTAAACAATTCGACTTGCAAAAATTGGCGTTTCGGATGATTTTCCGGCAAACGATATAACAGCCTTTCCAGCGACTCTGTTTCCGACAGTAAACCCATTTCTTTTTTGCTCATTAAGCACCTCCCCATAGAATAGTTGAAGTATAGCATTAAGCGACGTTTCTTTCTTTCGTAGGTTTTTGTTGAACTTATCAAGATTCCGCATTTCCAAATGAAAAAACACTTGTAATGAATGCTTTTCGCAGGCGAAAAGCGAAAGATCAAACGATTGTTTGCGGAATAACCATTTTATTTGCAGAATACCCAACGTTGTTTGCGGAATTCGGCAGCTTGTTTGCAGAATCAACAAAAATTAAAAAACCCCTTCGTCAAAGCGAAGAGGTCACCTAGTTTATTCAAATGTAATGCGCGCCACTGTGTCTTTATCGAGCTTTTTGATCACTTCAATAATCAGTTTCACGGCATTTTCGTAATCGTCGCGATGCAGGATGCCTGCGTGCGAGTGGATATAGCGTGTCGCTACGCCGATCGCCAAGGCAGGAACTCCGTTTGCCGTCAAATGGATAGATCCGGCATCTGTTCCGCCGCCGGCAATCGTTTCGAACTGATACGGAATGCCTGCTTCTTCAGCCGTGTCTACGACCAGTTCACGCAAGCCGCGATGGGAAACCATCGAAGCATCGAACAGCAACAATTGCGGGCCATCGCCCATCTTGCTGTTGGATTCTTTGCTGGTAATACCCGGCGTATCGCCGGCAATACCGACGTCCACAGCAAATCCGATATCCGGCTGTATTTGGGCAGTCGCTGTTTTAGCGCCGCGCAAGCCGATTTCTTCCTGCACCGTGCCCACTCCGTAAACGACGTTCGGGTGGTCGACGCCTTTCAGTCCTTTTAGAACATCAATAGCGATTGCACAACCAATGCGGTTGTCCCAAGCTTTTGCCATCAGCAATTTTTCATTGTTCATTACCGTGAACTCGAAATATGGAGTGATCATGTCGCCGGGAGTCACGCCCCACTTTTTCACTTCTTCACGCGAAGACGCTCCGATATCGATGAACATGTCTTTGATTTCGACAGGTTTTTTGCGCGCTTCCGGAGACAGGATATGCGGTGGTTTGGAACCGATCACCCCTGTAATTTCCTTGTCGCTGCGCGTGGTAATTGTCACACGCTGAGCCAGCATCACTTGTGACCACCAGCCGCCTACCGGTTGGAACTTCAAGAAGCCTTTTTCGTCGATTTGCGTAACCATAAATCCGACCTCGTCCAAATGGCCAGCTACCATGATCTTAGGTCCGTCAGCCAGTCCTTCTTTTCGTGCAATCAAACTTCCCAAGCCATCTGTTTCTATGGAATCGGCAAATGGTGCTATGTATTTTTTCATGACTTCACGCGATTGGCGCTCATTTCCAGGAATGCCGTTCGCATCCGTCAATTCTTTTAACATCAATTGTGTTTCATCTAGAGTAGACATTATTTCGACCTCCTAAATAATCCGTTGCTTTTCCATTATAATGCAATCCTGTTCAATTATCAAAACATTCATTCTTTCAATAGCCGTTATGCTGGCGGTCGTAATTGGTTTTATTCTTTTGGATATAGGCTTCGAGCACTTCCTCATAGCTAAATTCCAACGCTAGCGCCAATCCGCCATAGCAGCTCCAAATCTCCATGAAATTGGACATTGAATAATTCTCCAGAAACTCTTGAATGGCTTTTTGAGTCAGCAAAAACAGCTCCGTCAAATCCGTTTCCGCTACGGGCTCGGGCCACTTCTTTAAGGTATTCAAATCCTTCTCAATACCGAGTGATAGCAAGAAATGAATCGAGTCAACGTATTCCTCTAAAATGACCGACCGCTCAGAAGGTCCTTTGGTACTCCAAAATTTGAAGCAGCGCGTTTCATTCGCCAGTTCAGCTAACTCCACTAATAAAGCCAAACCTTTCTTTCTGAAAACGTCTTCGTTGATTTCCTGATTCGATTGGATAAATCGGTCCAATTCTTCCTGCATTTTGAATAGTTCATGCAAATTCATAAAAATCTCCCCTTTTAATAGAATAAATCTTGAAACCAAACTACTTTTGATTCGTATATAAGACAGATAGGACTATGTAACTTAGGAGGTAATTCAGATGGCTTTTCTCATACGCCTCATTGTACTGGCATTGATTATCTACTTATTCTATCGATTGATCCGTTTTATTGTAGATCCGAAAAGAAAATTAGACTCTGCCCTTGAATCAGGTACGTATTATTTCCTTGATGATGTAAAAAATGTACAAAAGAACTTTTTCATCGCTTTTCGTGGTGTGTTGTTCGAAGGCGAAAAATATCTTGGTACTACTGAAAATGCATTCGAAGTGGTTTCCATATTTGTGTGGGTAGAAAATCCCGACAAATTGCAGGGCTTCACGAAAGAAGATTTTCATTTCCTCGAAAAAGAGATCTTAATGAATTATCCCGAAGCCCGCATCAATTGGAAAAATCCGATTGAACAGTTAATGAAGCAAAACCAATGAGCATTATGCCCAGCCATTAAAAAATTTCAGGTAGCACCAGATTAAAATGGCAGCATCCAGCATGGCAAGCATCAAAAAACCGACACGGAAATTGGTGTGTTTGGTTTTGTGGCGAAATGCCATCATGCCAAGATAAGCGCCGATGCCTCCGCCAAAAATGGCAACAGTCCACAGGTTCTTTTCAGGAATCCGTTGTCCGCGCCGTTGAGCCTGGTGTTTGTCGACCTTCATCATAATGAAAGCCATGATGGTCAAAATCGCGAAATACGCAGCAATAATCAAGAACATAAGGTTTTCCTCCATAAGAAAAGACTGACGAAAATTCGTCAGTCTTTTTTATTGTTCGCTAAACGCCTGAGCATTGCAGCTTTCTAGTTGTGTGATGTCTATGGACCGCTTGGTCAGGCGCTTACGCTTTTATTACTCTAGCTTCAATGACCTGCTCCTCGGGACATAAGCCGCCCTTCCTGTGCGGCAAAAAGCGCCGCTTTGGAAGTTCAACTTATGCCTGTCGGAGCATAACGGTCATTTCAGCATTTATTACTATCCAGCTTCAGCGCCTAGCCCCTCGGGGTCTTAAGTCAGCCCATCTATGCGGCAAAGTACGCCGCTTCGATGGTCCGCCTTAAGCCTGTCGGGCCTGGACAGGCGCTTACGCTTTTATACTATCCAGCTTCAATGACCTGCTCCTCGGGTCATAAGCTGCCCTTCCTGTGCGGCAAAAAGCGCCGCTTCGGAAGTTCATCTTATGCCTGTCGGAGCATAACGGTCATTTCAGCATTTATTACTATCCAGCTTCAGCGCCTAGTCCCTCGGGGTCTTAAGTCAGCCCATCTATGCGGCAAAGAACGCCGCTTCGATGGTCCGCCTTAAGCCTGTCGGGCCTAAACAGGCGCTTACGCTTTTATTACTTAGCTACTGCTTGCTTCGCTTGATCAACCAATGCTGTGAATGCAGCTGCATCAGATACAGCGATTTCAGCTAGCATTTTGCGGTTGATGTCGATGCCTGCAACTTTCAATCCGTGCATAAGACGGCTGTATGAAATGTCGTTCATGCGAGCTGCTGCGTTGATACGTGTAATCCATAGTTTACGGAAATCACGTTTTTTGTTGCGACGGTCACGGTAAGCATAGTTACCTGACTTCATTACCTGTTGGTTTGCTACTTTGAAAAGGATGTGCTTTGCACCATAATAACCTTTTGCTAATTTAATGACCTTTTTACGACGCTGGCGCGTCACTGTTCCACCTTTTACGCGTGGCATATCACATTACCTCCTGCTGAATATATAAAATTCGATTTTTTGTTGCTTGTCTAGACTTCAGCACCCAGTTCTCGGAATCATAAGCTAAAGCAGCTGTGCGGCAATAAGCACCGCTTCGCCTCTTCGTCTTATGCCCATCGAATCTATACGGGCGCTTACGCTTTTCTTATTTCATGTTATAGATTAATGATTTGATGCGTTTCAAGTCGCCTGAAGAAACTAATTTCCCTTTGCGAAGTTTACGCTTTTGCTTAGTTGATTTGTTTGCAAATAAGTGGCTAGTGTGTGAGCTGTTGCGTCTTACTTTACCAGTACCCGTTTTTTTGAAACGTTTAGACGCACCTCTATGGCTTTTCATTTTCGGCATTTCGAATTCCTCCTAAACAATGATCTCTTATTCTTTTTCGTTGACTGGTGCAAGCATCAAGAACATGCTGCGACCATCCATTTTAGGGCGCTGTTCAACCGTTGCAACTTCTTTGCACGCTTCTGCGAAACGTTCAAGAACACGTTGTCCGATTTCTTTGTGCGTAATTGCACGGCCTTTAAAACGAATAGAAGCTTTCACTTTGTCGCCTTTTTCAAGGAACTTGATCGCGTTGCGAAGTTTCGTGTTGAAATCGTGATCGTCAATTGAAGGGCTTAAGCGAACTTCTTTGACGACTATCACTTTCTGATTTTTACGGATTTCACGATCTTTCTTTTGCTGCTCGAACTTGAATTTACCATGGTCCATGATACGAGCAACCGGCGGCTTAGCTTGAGGAGCCACAAGAACAAGATCCAAGTTGACACGAGCTGCAATTTCAAGTGCTTCGTTACGTGTTTTGATGCCAAGTTGTTCACCGTTTTGATCAATAACTCGCAACTCACGTGCACGAATACCGTCATTTACATTAATGTCTTTGCTAATAGTAATCCACCTCCGGATAGTGTCGCGAATAGCTTAAATGTGTGAACCGGCCGAACCGGTTTACAGGGTTCCGATCAAAACAAAAGCGGGTGAACCACAGAGGTCCACCCGCAAATATGACAACACGCTTCTTTCTGCGTGTAAAAGTCAATCGTGTATACCTGCCAACAATCGGTCGATCAGGTGAGAAGCGGGTGCTCCTGCTTGCACATATAAGTATTCTATAACCTTAACTATAATATCACGTGCCTTTGGACCTGTCAACCCTTCTAGCGAAGTTCGCTTTGAACCAGTTTCACGAAGTCTTCAAATGGCATGCTTTCAGATTTCTGCTCCCCGTATTTGCGGACGTTGACAGAACCGGCTTCCAATTCCTTGTCTCCGATGACCAGCATATAAGGAACTTTCTGCATTTGCGCTTCGCGGATCTTATAGCCCAGCTTTTCATCGCGCTCATCAATGTCCACACGGATCTTGTGATTCTGCAGTTTTTCTTGCAGTTCTTTTGTATAAGCACTGTGTGCATCAAGCGATACTGGAATCAATTCCACCTGGACTGGTGCTAGCCAAGTCGGGAATGCCCCTTTGTATTCTTCAATCAGGAATGCCACAAAACGCTCCATAGTCGAAACGACTCCACGGTGGATTACGACCGGACGGTGCTGTTTGCCATCTTCGCCGATATACGACAAGTCAAAGCGTTCCGGCAGAAGGAAATCAAGCTGGACAGTCGACAATGTTTCTTCTTTGCCAAGCGCCGTTTTCACTTGAACATCCACTTTCGGTCCGTAGAATGCCGCTTCGCCTTCTACTTCGATATAATCGATTTCCAGTTCGTCCATTGCTTCTTTCAGCATGGCTTGTGCGCGGTTCCACATAGCATCATCGTCAAAGTATTTTTCTTTGTCAGCCGGATCGCGGTAGGACAAACGGAATGAATAATCCTTGATGTCGAAATCTTTATAGACTTCCACCACCAAATTAACAACACGCTTGAATTCTTCTTTGATCTGGTCTGGACGGACGAAGATGTGGGCATCGTTCAATGTCATGCCGCGGACACGCTGCAATCCAGACAAAGCACCTGACATTTCGTAGCGGTGCATCAAGCCAAGTTCCGCAATACGGACCGGCATTTGGCGGTATGAATGAATGCCTTGTTTGAAAATCATCATATGATGCGGGCAGTTCATTGGACGCAGCACCAATTCCTCGTTATCCATTTTCATGACCGGGAACATATCATCCTGGTAATGATCCCAGTGGCCGCTCGTTTTATACAGCTCCACGCTTCCCATTACCGGAGTATAAACGTGGTCATAGCCCAGACGTTCTTCTTTGTCGACAATATATCGTTCGATGATGCGGCGGATTGTCGCCCCTTTAGGAAGCCACATCGGCAAGCCTTGCCCAACTTTCTGGGAATTCATGAACAAATCCAGTTCTTTCCCTATTTTGCGATGGTCACGTTCTTTCGCTTCCTCCAGCATAGCCAAATGCGCTTTCAGGTCTTCTTTCTTGAAGAATGCAGTTCCGTAGATGCGCTGAAGCATTTTGTTGTCGCTGTTCCCTCTCCAATAAGCTCCGGCAACACTCAATAATTTGAACTCTTTCAGTTTTCCTGTCGAAGGCACGTGAATGCCTCGGCACAAGTCAAAAAAGTCGCCTTGTTCGTAGATGGATACTTGATCGCCTTCTGGAATTGCTTCAAGCAGCTCCAATTTGTAAGGATCTTCAATTGCCGCAAAACGTTCTTGAGCTTCTGCACGAGTTACGTCCTGGCGGATGATTTCGAAGTTCTCGTTGATCAGTTGCTTCATTTCTTTTTCAATCAATGGCAAGTCTTCTGAAGTGATGGCTGTCTCTGTATCGATATCGTAATAAAAACCGTTTTCGATGACCGGACCTACACCGAGTTTTGCATCCGGATACATCCGTTTGATTGCTTGTGCCAATAAGTGAGCAGTACTGTGACGCAAAATTTCCAATGCCTCATCCGATTCTGGTGTGATGATGGCGATGTCTCCATCTTCCTTCAACGGTGCACGCAAATCGACTAGTTTGTCGCCTACTTTGCCGGCCAACGCTTTTTTGCGTAATCCCGGACTGATTGATTGTGCAATTTCCTCAGTAGTTGTGCCCTGTTCAAACTCTTTTACTGCTCCATCAGGGAATTTCAGTTGAATCATGTCTGCCATGCCAATCTCTCCTTTTATATGTTCTGCCGGAAATGCCTTGCCACAGGGTCTGGCTTGGTATTCCCGCTTTTCTTTGTCCAGCTTCAGCGGCTAAAGCCGCTTCGGCAGCTCACCTTAAGCCTTATGGCTCTACACAGCCGCTTCCGCCTTTCTTTTTTTCCACGCAAAAAAGCTCCATCCCAAAAGGGACGAAGCTTTAGTTCGTGGTTCCACCCTTCTTCTATTCGATACGGACAGATCCGTTCGAATGAAGCTCTGCATCGGCTAACGGGCCGGTACCGTCAGCTGCTACTGATAAAAACGTTCACAGCTGCTGCTCGAAGGTGGTAAATGGGATTGCCGGTACTTAAGAAGCTTACAGCCTGGGCTTCTCTCTCTGAAAGTAGTACAATTCCACTATTGTCCTTGTCTGCGCATGTAAAATCTTTGCTTGATTGTCTTTACTATAAACCGAAATGGGCTAAAACGCAATACTTCCAGCGGTTAATTCCGGCGATTAAGACCTTCCAGCTTCACTGGCTTGGTCAAGGCACGAATCCGCTCCATGACGCGTGCAGCTTTCAAATCTTCTTTTTCTCCGCGCTGTGAGTAAGTCAGATGATGTTCCAACTCCGAATAACTAAAGTTCGATGACATGAAAGTCGGGAGTTTTTCAGCCATCCGGTAATGGAGAATCGTTCCGAGCACTTCATCGCGCGTCCAGCTCGACATCGCTTCTGCTCCGATATCATCGAGCATCAGGACATCGGCCTTTTTGACGTAGTCGACTTTCTCCTGCAAGGTCTGGTCACCGATTGCTTGTTTCATTTCCCGCATGAATTCAGGGACGAACACCAATACCGTTTTGACATTCAGTTCGGCCAGTTCGTTGGCGGCTGCGCTCAATAAATACGATTTGCCGATGCCGAATTGACCGTACAAATACAAGCCTTTTTCAGGCAGGCTGCCAGGCCCAGTCACCTGATCCAGAAATTCCCCGACAGCCATCAACGCTTCCATCCGGCTTTCGTCTGCATCAAATTTATCCAATGTCGCCTGCATGACTTCTTTCGGCATGTACATGCTGTGAATCAGTGAAGAGGCATGGCGTTTGTTGTCTGCGGCTTCTTTCAAACGGCATTTGGTGTAAGAGATGCCGATGGTGCCGCGCTCCAATACCAGATTCGGTTCGAAACCTTTCAAATGGTTGATGCATGCATCTACACTTGGGCATTTATTGCAGTCATGGGACTGATCAATATATTCATATAACTTCCCAAGCCCTCTATCAATGGTGGAATCATCTATTTCGTCTGCATGGTCTTCCCGGAATTTTTGGACCCCGGGATGGGCCAGCACTTCTTTGCGCATGTCGTTGTATCGCTCAGAGAAAGCAGGCGCATTGACTACACGTTTCAATGTTTCACGAATCGGTTCCATTTAACCACCTTTTCCTTTCTTCAGCGCAAGTTTCGCAAGAAGTTTTTGTTTTTCCACTTCCAGGCTATCGTTTTTCGGTCCGGTCTTGACGACACGTGCCTGATCCTTATTATGGAACCATTCCGGCAGCTTTTCTTCACGCAGCGGTTTTCGGTTTCCGTTGCCTGTAAACGGCTTGGCAACTGTCGTAGGCGAGCCTTCTGATTTCCACTTCATATACTGCATATGCTCGACGCGAGCCAGTTCCATCGCTTCTTTTGCCGTAGTAACATTTTTGCGCAGCCAATGCGAAGCGATTTTTTCCACGTACGCCTTTGTCAGTTTCATATCAGTACGCAAGAGTACATACTGGAGCAGCACATTGACGACAGCCGGCTTCATGCCATGGGTTACCACCAACTGATTGGCCAGCTGGACATCTGCCGGCAGCGGTTCGTTGCCATCAGCGATGTCGCGGAGCACTTGAATCGGTGGCGCCGTTTCCAAATAGGCCAGCAATTCGTCCTGTTTGGTTTTCGGAACTTCCTCTCCTTCTGTTTCCGGCAGTTTCGGAGTTTCCTTCTGCATTTGGACGAGCTGAGGAGCAGTAGTGGAAACTGTCAATTTATAGTACTCGGATGCTGCTCGTTTCAGCCCCTCCACCGTCAAACGGTAATCGTCTTCAATCGCCAGCAAAACCACTTTTTGCATTTCCAATGGCCCCCATCCATACAGATAAGCCAGTTTGGAAATGAACTCTCTGATGACAGCGGTCAAAACTCGCCGAGGCACCAGCTGTTCTGACAGTCCTTGGCGAAGCAAAGTAAAATCAAACTCGAAATCAGATTCGTATCCACCTTTTTTCCGTTCCTGCAAATCCTGCTGTGCCGGAGGATATCCTGCTTTCGCATGGACAGGCTGGAAAATATCCGTGAACGTCCGCGACACTTCGTCAAAATCCGAAGGGATTTCATTGTGCACAAGAAAACGATCGCGTACACGGCGATAAGACGTTTCACCGATTTTGCTGAATAGGAACATCGACAACAAAGGATCCATAAAAAAGGTTTTCGGGTCTAACGGCGGACATAACTCATAGATAAAGCAGCGGTCATCCGTGTTTTTCCGATAAGTCTTCAGCAAACCGATCGCTTCCAATTGAATTCTTGCTTCAAAAATTTTCGCGATGGGGTTTCCCAATGTATTCATCAGCGTGTAATGCGTTGCCTCTTCCTTAGCGCCTTCTGCTTCCGCCCACAGCGTCAAATACAACGCGATGGCTTCCGCTCCAATCATCGGCTGATACAGCATCGTCAACAATTGCCGGTCATAATTTGAGAACGGGTACGGCAAGCGGATCCGATACGGATCAGCAGCTTGTAATTCTTTATAATACGCAGTCATAAGTCACCGCCTTATTCGCTTTTCTTATCTTCCGGACTTTTATTGAGCAAATCCTTCAGTTCGTCGATAAAGACTGTAATGTCTTTGAATTGGCGGTAAACAGAGGCGAAGCGCACATATGCCACTTCATCGATTGTTGCCAGCCGGTTCATGACCAATTCACCGACTTCTTCGGATTTCACTTCCGGGTTGCCTGCTCGGCGCAGGTCTTTCTCGATCGTAAAGACGACTTCTTCCAATACTTCCAAAGATACCGGCCGTTTTTCGCAAGCACGAATTAAGCCCCGCAATACTTTTTCACGGCTGAACTCTTCACGTGACCCATCTTTTTTGACGACAATCAGCGGCATTTCTTCGACTTTTTCGAAAGTGGTAAAGCGGTAACCGCATGACTCACATTCTCTGCGCCTTCTGATTGACTTCATTTCATCGATTGGCCGTGAATCGACAACACGTGTGCCGTTATGTTGGCAAGCTGGACATTTCATTTCGACATCTCCCTAACTTCTCTATCTAGTGTATCTAGTATAACAAAAATTCATTGGGAAAATAGAAAAAGCAGAGGATTTTGTCCCCTGCTTAGTGTTTTTTGTTTAATGGATTATACAGTTACTGAAACTTTGGATTTCTCAACACTGACCGGACCCATACCGCGCGGAATTTCGACAAGCTCACTTGAGGTTGACCCTAGCGCTTCTGCGATATATTTCGCTGCAATAGTTGGATCTAAATCGCCGCAAGTATAAACATCTACACTTGCATAGCCGTGTTCCGGGAAGCTGTGGATGGTTAAGTGAGATTCAGAGATGATCACAACTCCGCTGACACCTTGTGGCGCGAATTTATGAAAAGCTACCTCTCTTACTTCAGCTCCAGATTTGAGTGCAGCATCAACAAAAGTTTGTTCGATAAAATCCATATCGTTTAATTTGTCAAAATCACACTGCCAAAGTTCTGCAATTACGTGACGTCCCATTGTTTCCATGGTTCGTTTTCCCCCTTTGATATCATTTTGTTTTTTGCGCAAAATATTCAAAGTTGACTACCACGGGGGAAAGTTAGTCCAAAGAGGTCCTAACCCTTTAAGCAGTCATGTGAATAAAAATCTTACGCTCCTAATTCCGAGGTACATGATGGAAATTCAGAAGTGGTAGTCGTTTTTCAACTACGATTCATAGTATAAAACGGATTTATCGCAATTGCAATAATAATATCTTTTGGATATTGAAAAACTTTCATTAAATTTTCCATAAAAAAACCCCGTTTCTCCAGACGTTCTGGAAGAAACGGGATGTAAGACCTTATTTAGATACCAGTACCATAGCCTGAGCAACTTTTTTGGTCAAATCGATGACACGTGCTGAATAGCCCCATTCGTTATCATACCATGCCAGAACTTTCACTTTCCGGTCACCAATGACCATTGTCGACAAACCGTCTATAATCGCTGAACTAGGATTGCTGTTGAAGTCGACAGAAACCAACGGCTCCATCGTTAAGCTTAAAATTCCAGCTAAACCATTTTCAGATGCTTCGACAAAAGCCTGATTGACTTCTTCGATGGTCACTCCTGTCTCCAGGTCAACTACCAAATCCACAAGAGATACATTCGGTGTCGGTACACGCAATGCCATACCATGAAGTTTGCCCTGTAATTCAGGCAATACTAATGATAACGCTTTCGCAGCACCTGTAGAAGTTGGAATGATGGATTGTGCACATGCCCGTGCCCGGCGAAGATCTTTATGCGGGTTATCTAAGTTCTGCTGGTCATTTGTGTAAGAGTGGATTGTCGTCATCAAACCGTTTTCGATGCCAAATTTGTCATGGAGCACTTTGACAACAGGTGCAAGACAGTTTGTTGTGCAGCTTGCATTGGAGATGATGTCATGTTGGTCGATATCCAACTTTTCATCGTTGACGCCCATAACGATCGTGATATCCTCTTTTTTGCCAGGTGCCGTCAAAATGACTTTCTTAGCTCCTGCTTCTAAATGCTGAGCCGCTTTCTCGCGTGAATTGAATTTGCCTGTCGCTTCAATGACAATATCAATGCCCATTTCTTTCCATGGCAGATTCAAAGGATTGCGTTCGCTTACCAATTGAACACGTTTCCCGTTAACAATTAATGCATCCTCTTCTGAAGATACGTCACCTGCGAAGGTGCCGTGATTTGTGTCATACTTAATCAAATGCGCCAGGGTTTCAGCTGGATGAGTGGCGTTGACTGCCGTAATTGTGACATCGTCCATCATTATCGCCTGTCTGAAAACCATACGGCCAATACGGCCAAATCCGTTAATTGCAATAGAAACTGTCATGTGGGAGTCCTCCGTTTATAATTAAGTTATACTGATGTTTTTAATTTCTTATATAGTATAACACAATTAACCATTTAGAGAACCTTAAAAACCACATATCTCTATTCTTTTTCTGGACTCGCTTTCCAGTTATCCAAAATTCTGTTCAATTGCCATTTTGTTTCATCCAATGTTCCATTATTGTATATAACCGCATCCGCACCATCTTCTTTCACCGACATCGGCAATTGTGAACTGATGCGAGCCCGTGCCTCTTTTTCCGTAAAGCCGTTTCGCTCCACCAACCGGTTGAATTGATTTTCTTCTGTTACGCTGACGACCAGAATTTTATCCACCAGATGCTGAAGGCGGCTTTCAAACAACAAGGGAATGTCCATAACGATGGTCTTATATCCTTCTGTCATGTAATCATGGCGCTGCTGAAGCATTTCCTGGCGGATGGCCGGGTGGATTATGTCATTCAGGATTTTCCTCTTGGCGGGATCGTTGAAAATGATTTCCCCCACTTTTGGCCGGTCCATCGTTCCATCTTCCCGAATTACCTCCGGACCGAATGCCTGTTCAATTTGTTCGAGTGTATCGGAACCTGGTTCTACAACCTGACGCGCAACAAGGTCCGCATCAATAATCGGATATCCAGAGTTTTTCAGCATTTCCGATACCGTGCTTTTTCCACTGGCAATACTGCCTGTCAATCCAATGATCATCATCCATCCTCATTTCTGGCAAGCGGGACAGTAAACCGATGCCCGCCCGCCTATTTTCAAGGTTTTTGTCATCGTTCCACATACCATGCATTGTTTTTTTCCATACATGCCAAAACGGTTTTGCATGCTGCCCGATACGCCGTTGATGTTGCGGTAATCCGAAATGGTACTGCCTCCTGCTTCAATGCTTTCCAGTAAAACGGCCACAATGGCTTCGAATAGTTCCACTTTGCGTTTTTTGCTGATCCGGCTGGCAGCCCGTTTCGGGTGAATTTTCATTTTAAAAAGCGCTTCAGTAGCATAAATGTTGCCGCAGCCAGAAATGACCTGGCCATCCATGATCACTTCTTTGATGGCCTTGTTCCGGTATTTTGGGCTTTCCGCCATCAAAAGGAAATGATCGAGGGCGACTGCTTCAAAAGGCTCTGGTGCCATCAGCAGCAAGGGCGGAAAATCCGCCTCTTCCTGCAATACCCTCATTTCCCCGAAGCGGCGGATATCAGAAAACGCCAGTAAATTGCCATCGCTTAATGTTAGGACCACATGGACATGCCGCCGGAATTTGTCTTCAGGAATGGACTGCAGCTGGTCGACATAAAACCAGGCTCCCGACATCCCCAAATGATTGACCAATAAAAATTCGTTTTCATTTCGCAATGTAAAATAAATGTATTTGCTGCGCCGTTCGACACGGATGATTTGTGCACCGACCAGGCTATCGATAAACCGGTCAGCTTCCATCCGTTTAATGATCGCTTCTTTGCCGTTCGTTTTCGACACACGGATGGTGTCTGAAACTTCTACTGCTTCAATCTTTTTTCCAATAGAGACGGGGCGGATCTGCCGAACGACACCTTCCACTTCCGGAAGTTCAGGCATATCGTTGCCCTCCTGTCATTTAGTGTCGTACCAAGTGTCGCCTTGTGCAATGTCGACTTTTAATGGAACGCTCAGCTTCACTGCATTTTCCATTATTTCAGGCACCAATTTCATGAGTTTGTCCACTTCTTCCGGCGGTGCTTCAAAAATCAATTCATCATGCACTTGCAGCAACATGCGCGTTTGCATATCTTCACGCTCTAATGCGGCATCCATATCGATCATAGCTTTTTTGATGATGTCTGCTGCACTGCCTTGAATCGGTGTATTCATTGCCGTCCGCTCAGCAAAACTGCGCAAATTGAAATTCGAGCTGGTAATGTCCGGCAAGTAACGCCGGCGGTTCATCAAAGTCGTCACAAACCCATCCCGCTTGGCATCTGCAACAATAGTAGTCATATACGTCTTAACGCCAGGGAAGCTTTCGAAATAACGCTCGATAAATGCTGCCGCTTCTTTCCGGGTGATGTTCAGGTTCTGTGACAGGCCATAATCGCTGATGCCGTAGACAATTCCGAAGTTGACGGCTTTTGCCGCTCTTCGCATATCGCCGGTAACTTGTTCTTCAGGCACGTGGAAAACATCGCTTGCTGTCGTCGTATGGATATCGCGATCGTCTTTAAATGCCTGAACCAATCGCTCATCTTCCGACATATCCGCCAATACTCGTAATTCAATCTGCGAATAATCGGCGGCCACCATCACCCAGCCCGGTTCGGATGGAACAAAGGCTTTGCGGATCTTGCGTCCTTCTTCCAGGCGCACAGGAATGTTCTGCAGATTCGGATTGGTGGAACTGAGGCGTCCCGTTGTCGTCAGTGCTTGCTGGAAGCGTGTATGGACTTTGCCGTCTTTATGGATTTCTTTCAATAAACCTTCTATATAAGTAGACAACAACTTGCCTAATTGGCGGTACAACAAGATATGGGAAATAATTTCATGCTGGCCTTCCAGTTTCTCCAGGACGTCCGCTGCTGTTGAATAGCCTGTCTTCGTTTTCTTCAACGCCGGCAATCCCAAATGCTCAAACAGGACTACACCCAGTTGCTTCGGTGAATTGATATTGAATTCCTGTCCAGCCAGACTGTAAATGTCCGACTCGATTTTCTCCAGTTTATGGGACAATTCCTTGCCCATTTCGGATAATTGGTTGCGGTCGACCATGACGCCCAATGATTCCATTTGGCCAAGAACAGTCGCTAGCGGCAATTCCAGTTTGTCATACAAATCAAATTGCTCGTTTTCTTCCAGCTTGTCTACGACCAACGGACGCACTTTCCAAATGGTCCGTGCTTTTCTGGCGATATGCTCGTGTAGAATTGAATCTTCCGGCACTTTCTTCTTAGCGCCTTTTCCGTAAATCTGCTCATTGGTGGAAACATCTGTATAGCCATACTCTTGCACAATGCTCGCCATATCCGTGTAAGTGAGCGAAGGATTGACGATGTAAGCGCCCAGCATCAAATCGAAATCGACGCCTTTCAGCTCAAT
The DNA here is from genome assembly GCF_030407825.1 of Planococcus notacanthi. Classification (NCBI taxonomy): domain Bacteria; kingdom Bacillati; phylum Bacillota; class Bacilli; order Caryophanales; family Caryophanaceae; genus Planococcus; species Planococcus notacanthi. The sequence continues at coordinate 1,397,899 of NZ_JASDCQ010000001.1, forward strand.
GCCACAGCGCAAAAATGCTGCGGTTGCGGCTTTCGAATCCGCCATGAATTTTTTCTTCGATGGATCTTTGAACCAATCACGGAATTCCTTCGACTGCTCCACAACCTCCATGGGAATCACATACGTTTCCGTGTCAGTCGCCAGAGAGACCCCAAGCAAATCACAGCTATGGTAATGCTCATCATACAATTCCAGGTGAACCGCCATTTCATCCTTCAGAATAGCCGGATCCACAGTCGACAGCACTTCGAATGTCAATTCTTCTTTGACGGTTTCTTCAGCTGTATAATCCATTTTCTCCAATAAGGATTTAAACGCCAGTTCATTCCAAACTTTCACCAATTCATCCTGGTCCGGTCCTGCATAGCTTAATTCCTCGATGCTGATGTCAATCGGTGCATTGCGTTCGATGGTAGCCAGTTGTTTGCTGATATAGGCAAGATCTTCATTGGCAACCAACTTTTCCTTCATTTTTCCTTTTTGCTGTTCAATGGCTTCATAGACGCCTTCAACCGATCCATGGGCTGCCAACAATTTCAACGCCGTTTTTTCACCGACACCCGGCACACCCGGAATATTATCTGAAGAGTCGCCCATCAGCCCTTTCATGTCGATGATTTGAAGAGGTGTCAGTCCATACTTTTCTTTAATATGTTCTACTGTATATTTCTCAATATCGGTGATGCCTTTTCGGGTGATGTAAACGGTTGTCGACGGCGAAGCCAATTGCGTCAAATCTTTATCTCCTGAAATGACCACTACTTCGTCGCCTTCCCGCTCCGCTTCCAAGCTCAAGGTACCGATAATATCATCCGCTTCGTAATTCTCCAATTCATAGCGTTTGATCCGGTACGCATCGATCAATTTTTTTAAATAAGGAAATTGTTCCGATAACTCAGGCGGCGTCTTTTGCCGTCCGCCTTTGTATTCGCTGAACGTCTTATGCCGGAAAGTCGTTTTCCCCGCGTCAAAAGCTACGATCATATGTGTCGGCTTTTCTTCCTCCAATACTCGTTGAAGCATCATGGTAAATCCGTATACTGCATTCGTATGGATGCCATTTTCATTGGTCAACAGCGGCAAGGCGAAAAACGCACGATACGCCAAGCTGTTCCCATCTAATAAAAGTATTTTCTTTGCCACAAAATTACCCCTTTCCATAAAAAAAGCCGTCATTCCCTTTATTTTACCACGCGGGCAAATAGAAGAGAAATGACGGCCTTGGCCTTATTCGAAATTACCGGATAGAATATCCGCATATGGAGAATCCGACGGCAGAATAATCACTGTGTCATCACCAATTGTTTTCTTATAGGATTCCAATGAACGGTACAGTTCATAGAATTCGGGATCTTTTGAGAATGATTGGTTATAGATTTTCGCAGCTTCCGACTCACCTTCAGCCTGGATCAATGCCGCTTCCTTACGTGCCGTCGCAATTACTTCCTGCGCTTCCCGATCAGCTTGTGCTTCGATTTCACGTTTTTTCGCATCGCCTTGTGACAAATAGTCCTGAGCGGTGGAATCACGTTCTGAAATCATCCGCGTGTACACGGACTGCTCATTTTCTTCAGGCAGATCCGTACGCTTGATGCGGACATCCATCACTCGGATGCCGTATTGATCTTTTTCCAGCAGCTCATTGACTTTAGCAGTGACATTATCGTTCAGGCTACCTCGGGACGAATTTTCATCATTGATGATTTCATCGTAATTCAATTGCCCAAGTTCTGTCCGTACCACTGAATAAATGAATTCTTCCATCCGGCTTTCTGCATTGACGATCGTCCCGGCATTTGAAATAAGATCAAGCGGATTCACTACGTGCCAAACTGCATAATTATCAATAATGATGCGTTTTTTGTCTTTGGTGTTGATTTCCGCTTCGGACACGTCATAAGTCATTTGGTAGTTCGGCAAAGTCGTAACACTTTGGATAAAAGGGATTTTCATTTTGATGCCAGGCTCTTCCTGGATTTTTACAACTTCCCCAAACTGGCGGACAACCCGGTATTCACTTTCCTTCACCACATAAACGTTCGTCAAAACGATAAGCAGCACAGCGAAAGCGATTGTCAGACCGGCTATCAACTTCCAGTATTTTTTGAAATCAATGGGATCTTTCGGTTCTTTTTTCTTTTTCGGTTTTGCATAAGGGTTGTATTTTTTCACTTCATCTAAGGGTTTATTCGGTTCCATTAATTGCCGCCCCCTTCTTCTTCCGTTTCAGCCACGGGCGGAACTGCTGTCTGCAGCCCATCCAGCGGCAAGTACTTCATGGTCCCGCCATCGTCGTTCATAATGTACAGTTTCGCATTTGGCAGAACGGATTCCAGCGTTTCCATGACAATCCGCTGTTTCGTCACTTCGGGATTGTTGTCATATTCCAGATACAGCTTATCGAATAAAGCCACATCCCCTGTTGCCTGTTGGACACGAGCAACTTTTTCACCTTCTGCACGTGAATTGATGGCGGCTTTTTCACCCAACGCTTCGTTGCGTTTTTGGTTTTCATACTTCTTCGCTTCATTGATTTTCGTATTCATCGTTTCTCGGGCATCCGTTACATTTGTAAATGCCGCGCGCACTTCTTCGTTCGGCAGCTCAACGTCCTGCAGTTTGACTGCCAGAACCGTGATGCCGATATCGTATTTCTCAATCAATGAGGCGAGCAAATCGCGGGTTTCGGCTTCAATTTCGGCCTTTCCGGATGTCAGGGCATCATCGATCAATGAACTGCCGATGATGGAGCGGATGGAAGCAGAGGTTGCATCGTGCAAAATGTCCTGTGGCGCTTCCGCATTAAACAAGTATTTTTTAGGGTCCGTGATTTTCCACTGGACTACCAAGTCAGTTAAGACGATGTTTTCGTCTCCTGTAATCATCTTGGTTTCCTTATCGAAAGCCACAATCTCCCCTTCAGCGTTCTGGTTATAGCCGAATTGCAGGCTATACGTTTCTTTGGAGAGGATTTCCGCTTTTTGAATTGGCCAAGGCAATTTGAAATGCAGTCCGGCCTCTGTATTGGTTTCATTTGCTACACCAAATGTAACAATGACTGCCTGTTCGGATTCATCTACTGTATACCAGGAAGTAAAGACTGCAATAAGCAGAAGTATTCCCACAATAGACAAACCGATCACCGACAACAACTTTTTCGTCGACATGATAAGTCCCCCTTTTTCTTGTTATCTGTAATACGGAATAATTGTAAAATAGTTTCATAAAAATAGAAAAAGAGCCCGGGGAAGGACTCTTTTTCCAATTATGCGGTTGAAGGGGGTTCTATTAAACCTTACCATCCGACTGTGAAGCTGGTGTTAAGTTACTGTAAAATTACCATTGATTGTTTTTGTACTTTTTATAGTAATTCACTTGCCGTGCCAGCAAATAGAGCTTGCGCTTTAAATGCTTGTCTTTTTTGTAGAACAAAGGATTGCCGTACTGGCCTTTCTTAATCAGGCGCTTGATGTCTTTGAGAACTGCTTTGTTATCTACGAAATTGCGCAGGACAGCTTTCGGCACAACCGTAAACAGGAAATCCTCGTTCAGATATGTCACCGGCTTGTCCGCCCGATAAATCAGGTCATCGACAAAATACTCAGCCATATTATGGCCAAGAGCGGTCACATAATAGCTTGAACGGCCCTGTCGAATGTTTACTTCGAACACTTTGAATTTTTTGTCACGTGCATCGTATTTCAAATCGAAATTCGCAAAACCGGTATAACCGACAGCTTCCAGGAAATTCTGCAGCTTGACCATCATTTCTTTATCGAAACGTGTAATCAATGCGGTATAATTCCCGATGGCCGTAACAGTATGCTCCTGCAAAACTACTTGAGCAAATGTCACCAACTGCGTCTTACCTTTTGAATTCGCATAAATAACCGAATCCCACATGAAAGTGTCGTCTCCCGGGATATAATCCTGGATGATCAATTCGTCGCTATAACCGCTTGCTTTGATTTGCTGGATGACGTTGTGCATCTCTTTCGGGCTATCGACTTTATAGACTTTCTGCTGCCCTTCAAACTTGTTTCGGCTGTATTCGATCCCGTTGCTCGGCTTGATGATGATTGGGTACATCATTTCTTCCTCGAACGGTTCAGCTGATTTGCAGTCATAGAAAAATGTCGTTGGCGTTTCGATGCCATGCACTTTACACAATTCATAGAAATTCGCTTTGACCTGCAGCTGGTTCATCAAATCTTCCGTAATATAATTGAAGACATAGTGCTCGCGCAAAATTCTTGCGTTTTCGATAATCAACCGAACATACAGGTCATTGGTTCCGATCAGCAAAAGCGTTTTTCCAGGTGCTCGGTACTTTTCGGCAATATCAATTAAGATATCGGCAAACTGGGAATCTTCCGCCAATCCAGAACGCAATTCGATCGTTTCGGTAATTGTGCTCAATGAAGTAAATGATAACGGTTCTTTACCGACTAAAATCGGCTTGATGCCATATGCTTCGTGAAAAGAAATGGCCATATTATAGGCATTCATGTCTGTGCCGATGATGATTGGCAAAAATGGGTGTTTGGTTTCCATACTTTCCTCCTAAATTAACTAGCCAATGGCAAATAAATGGTGAATGTCGTGCCGACGCCAACTTCACTGTCGACTTCCACTTTTCCATGATGCGCCTCGATTAAATGTTTGACAATGGAGAGACCCAGACCGGTGCCGCCTGAATTGCGGCTGCGTGCACGGTCAACACGGTAAAAACGCTCAAATAAACGGCCGATTTCTGAGCTTTCAATACCGATTCCTTGGTCTGCCACTTGAATGACGGCTTGCTCGCCTTTAACGAAAAGCCGGATATTGATTTCTGTATTGGCACTAGAATATGTAACAGCATTGATCAATAGATTCATGATCACTTGAATTAACCGGTTAGCGTCACCGAATACAGTGGCCGGCCTTACATCCAGCTTTAAGCGGATCGATTTTTCATCAAGTTTCGGTTGAATCATTTCGACTGCCCGTTTAATGACCGCTTTCATATCCGTCGGCTGGGCTTTGACGTCAAATCCACTTTGTTCAACTCTTGATAAGTCCAACAAGTCATTAATGAGCATCTCCAGCCGGTTGCTTTCGGTATGGACAATTTCCAGAAACGACAATAACGTTTCTGTATCTTTATAGGCACCATCAAGCAGCGTTTCTGAAAATCCTTTAATGGAAGTGACCGGCGTCCGAAGTTCATGGGAAACGTTTGCGACAAAATCTTTGCGGATCTGTTCCAACCGCTTCAGTTCCGTAATATCATGGAAGACAATTACAATGCCAAGCCAGCGCTGATGTTCTCCGATTACCGGCGCCCCGTATACGTTTAAATTTTTCAAGGTTAACCCCGACATAAATTCAATTTGGGCACGGGAATGGGTTTCCGTCATGAACACATCTTCAATAAAGCTTTCTAATTCTATTGGGATTCGAAGCTCTTTGTAGAACTTGCCCATGACATGATCAGGAGCCAAATCGAATTCTTCCAGAAATGGTTTATTGACAAGTGAAATGCCTCCTTGCCGATCAATCATGATCAACGCGCTGCCCATATTTTCAATCAGTGTTTTCAACCGTTCCTGTTCCATGATACGGACTGCTGTAATTTCCTGCAAATTTCGCGCTAGTACATTGATGGTCCGGCTTAATCCAACACTGCTTTGTGCATTTGATTCAGATGCACGTGCCCGGTAATTTCCTTTTACCAATTCCATAGCCGTCTCTGTGGCATTTTCAATCGGTTTGATATGGACATCGATGATTCTGCTGCCCACGATGCCTGAAAACACCAAAGCTGCCGCAAATGCCAAAAATAAAACAAGCCAGATATTCGAATTATCCTCAGTACCTTCGTAGAATTGCAGTATCTGAAGCACGATCATGAACAGACCCGTAAGCATCGTTCCAATCCACACCAGCAAGGTGAGCAACAGCCGATGCCGAAAAGATTTCATGAGCTTTTCGGCTCCTCAAACTTATAGCCTAATCCCCTGATCGTTTTGATGAAGGTCGGTTTCCGGCTGTTTTCTTCTATCTTATCGCGCAAATGGCTGATATGGACGTCAACAATGCGAGTATCTCCTGCAAAATCATATTTCCAAACAGCACTCAGCAACTGATCCCGTGTTAACACACGATTTTTATTTTCCATCAAATAGACCAGAAGCTCAAATTCTTTAGGCGTAAATTCCAACTGCTCCTTATTGAGAAATACTTCGAATCGATCAGGATAAACATCCAATTTTCCGAGAGAAATCGGTGCGGATGAATCCTGTTGCGGAGTCGGGACATTGTTCGCTCTTCTCAACACCGCTTTAATGCGCGCAACTACTTCTCTTGGACTGAACGGTTTGGTCATGTAATCGTCCGCTCCCAATTCCAGACCCAAGACTTTATCGAACTCATCACCTTTTGCAGTCAACATAATAATCGGTGTATTGATTTTTTGCTGGCGCAGCGATTTACAGACTTCTACGCCATCCATTGATGGAAGCATGAGATCCAAGACAATCAAAGATGGATTCTCGCTCAGAGCCAAATCGTAGCCCTGTTTGCCATCGTTGGCGATAATAGTTTCAAAACCCGCTTGGACAAGGTTATAGGATAATAAGGTTGCAATTGAATGTTCATCTTCAATGATCAATATTTTCTTCAGCATTTTACATCCTCCACACTCAGTTTGAAACCCCCATCTCAAACCGCGTCAGAAATTATCTATTGCATAAGTTGTTACTTGTTCCCCTATTGCGGTGGGTTAGCTGTGATTTGACCTTGAACCACGACATCCCCGTGTTCATCGCTTCCTTGAACTTGGATGACAACCTCATTATGCTTGATATCCACTTCGGTGACTTCCAATAAAAAATCAATCGTCGCGTAATGGTGGACGGGTTTTAAAAACTTCAGCTCCTGTCCGGTAATATACGAACCGGGGCCCGGTATATATTTGGAAACCGCTGATGTAAGAATGCCCGTCAACATAATATTCGGCACCACAGGCTTTTCAAAAGCGGTTTGCGCCGCAAAATCGTGTTGAATATACAGCGGATTGCTGTCATTAGTCAAACCCAGATAAAGAAGAAGATCTTTGTCTTCAATTTTTTCTGTCAGTTTCAGTTTTTCTCCGATTTTGATGTCTTCTACTCGCCGGCCTAATTTCCGCTTTTTCCCAAGCAACAAATAACATCCCTCCAATTAACTTGATACTCTTATAGTATCAAGTTAATCAATGAAAGTGCAAGCGCCCAAGGTACCGGGAACATTTGAATGCAGAGGGCTGCCGATTTTTAAGGACAGAAAAACGGACAGGAGTTCCCCTGTCCGCTTCGCACATTGCCTATGCCAATACTTTCATGACCGCTTTAACCGAATTGGCTGACTGGTTCAACAATGTTTTTTCTTCTTCATTCAAATCAATTTCAATTATTTTTTCAATGCCGCCCGCACCCAAAATGGTTGGCACACCTAAGTAGATGCCATTCAATCCATACTCGCCTTCCAAATAAGCGATGGACGGCAGGATGCGGCGCTGGTCTTTGATGATGGCCTCTGCCATTTCAACCAGTGATGCGGCAGGTGCGTAATAAGCTGAACCATTCCCCAACAGATTGACGATTTCAGCTCCGCCTTTGCGCGTGCGCTCCACAATTTCATCTAAGCGCTCTTTTGCAATCATCGACTCCAGTGGGATTCCACCAGCATAAGAATACCTCACAAGCGGTACCATGTCATCACCATGTCCTCCTAGCACGAATCCAGTCACATCTTTGACTGAAATGTTCAATTCTTCAGCTACGAACGTGCGGAAACGTGCGGAATCCAGGACGCCCGATTGTCCGATAACACGTTCTTTCGGAAAGCCGGATGCCTGGAAAACCGTGTACGTCATGGCATCAACAGGATTTGTCAGAACGATGATTGTCGTCTCCGGAGAGTACTTCACAATATCCGCTGTAACAGCTTTCATGACTTTCTGGTTGGTTTGGACCAAATCATCCCGGCTCATGCCAGGTTTACGGGCAATCCCAGCTGTGATGATGACCAGATCTGAATCCTTGGTATCTTCGTAATTGGATGTGCCTGATACGCGGGCATCGAATCCTTGTACAGGACCAGCCTCCGCCATATCCAAAGCCTTTCCTTTTGCCGGATTTTCCATCGGAGGAATATCAACCAACACGACATCTCCCAGCTCTTTTTGAGCCAATAGGAATGCCGTTGTCGCCCCGGTGAAGCCAGAACCAATCACTGAAATCTTTTTACGCTTGAATGTCATGAACGATCTCTCCTTTAACAGTAGTTGAGTTGAAATAAAACATCTTCTTCCCGTGGCAGCTGCTGCCGCTTTGGGTACAGCGAAGCCAGTTGCTCCTAAGCAAGCAGCGCGCGTCGCTATAATAATTTAGTAAGAAAGATGTATGTTTTCTTTCTTTACCCTAAAGGAATTCGACCAAAACAGCGGACATCCCAAAAGGAGCATGACAGCCTGTTAACAAATGGCCAGCAGTGAAAACCGACAAACGTTCTGGTGAATATTTATCAGAAATAATTGCGACAAAAAAAGGAGGGGAAAATCCCCCTCCTTTTTGCTTGTCATTTACTCTTATAGGTTTTTGATCAATTCATCAGCAAACTCAGAGCATTTCACTTCTGTAGCGCCGTCCATTAGACGAGCAAAGTCATAAGTTACAACTTTAGAAGCAATTGTTTTCTCCATAGAGTTTGTGATCATTTTAGCAGCTTCTCCCCATCCTAGGTGTTCAAGCATCAATACACCTGAAAGGATAACTGAAGAAGGGTTTACTTTATCAAGGCCAGCATATTTAGGAGCTGTTCCGTGAGTTGCTTCGAAAATCGCATGTCCAGTATCATAGTTGATGTTCGCTCCAGGAGCAATACCAATTCCGCCTACTTGAGCAGCCAAAGCATCAGAGATGTAATCTCCGTTCAAGTTCATTGTTGCAACAACATCGAACTCGCTTGGGCGTGTAAGGATTTGTTGAAGGAAGATATCAGCGATTGAATCTTTAACAAGGATTTTACCTGAAGCAAGTGCTTCTTCCTGTGCTTTGTTCGCAGCGTCTGTACCTTTTTCATCTTTAATTGCATCATATTCGTTCCATGTAAATACTTTATCGCCGAATTCTTGTTCAGCCACTTCATAGCCCCAGTTTTTGAAAGCTCCTTCAGTGAACTTCATGATGTTACCTTTGTGAACTAGTGTCAATGATTCGCGGCCTTCAGAAATTGCATAGTTGATTGCAGCGCGCACTAAACGTTTTGTTCCATCTTCTGAAATCGGTTTGATGCCGATACCTGAAGACTCAGGGAAACGGATGTTTTTAACGCCCATTTCATCCTGTAGGAATGAAATCAATTTTTTCACTTCATCTGAACCGTTAGCGTATTCGATACCAGCATAGATATCTTCAGTGTTTTCGCGGAAAATAACCATGTCCGTGTCTTCAGGACGTTTTACCGGTGAAGGTACGCCGTCGAAGTAACGAACTGGACGCAAGCAAGTGTACAAATCAAGTTCCTGGCGAAGTGCTACGTTCAATGAACGGATACCGCCGCCGATTGGCGTAGTAAGAGGTCCTTTGATAGCGATCAAGTACTCACGGATTACTTCAAGAGTTTCTTCAGGAAGCCATTCTCCTGTTTCGTCGAATGCTTTTTGTCCTGCAAGAACTTCTTTCCAGACAATTGATTTTTCACCGTTATAAGCTTTTGTTACTGCTTCTTCTAAAACGCGTGAAGCTGCATTCCAGATATCCGGTCCTGTTCCGTCACCGATAATATAAGGGATTACTGCGTTATTTGGAACATTCAAGACACCGTTTTCTACTGAAATTTTTTCGCCGTTAGTCATTTGTAATTTCCTCCTGTGGTCAAAGTCATAGGGCTGCACCAAGAGTGCTAGCCCTATGAGTTATATTTTTTTGTGGATCTGAAATGAATACTCCTTAGCGTTCTTCAACCGGTACATACGTCTGCATGCCAGGCCCGATGTATTCCGCACGCGGGCGGATCAGGCGGTTGTTCGAATACTGCTCAAGGATATGTGCCAGCCAGCCCGATGTGCGGGAAACCGCAAAGATCGGCGTGAACAGGTCATGTTCGATGTTCAGGCTGTGGTAAACCGATGCCGAGTAGAAATCGACGTTCGGCGGCAGGTTCTTCTGGCCAGTAACGATTTCGTGGATCTTCACGGACATGTCGTACCATTTTTCTTCGCCGCGGATCTGCGTCAATTTCTGGGACATTTCACGCAAGTGCTTCGCACGCGGGTCGCCATTGCGGTAGACACGGTGGCCGAAGCCCATGATTTTTTCTTTGTTCGCCAGTTTTTCGTTGATGACCGCTTCCACGTTGTCGACAGAACCGATTTCCGTCAGCATCTTCATCACCTGTTCGTTGGCGCCGCCGTGAAGCGGGCCTTTCAAGGCGCCGATGGCTGCCGTGACGCCGGAATAGACGTCAGACAATGTTGCCACAGCCACACGCGCCGTGAACGTCGATGCGTTCAATTCGTGGTCGGCATGAAGCACCAACGCTTTGTTGAACGCTTCTTCTTCCACTGCTTCCGGCAGGTTGCCGGACAGCATGTACAGGAAGTTCGCCGCAAAGCTCAAGTCCGATTTGGGTGCAATCGGATCCTGGCCATTGCGGATGCGGCCGAAAGCCGTCACAAGCGTCGAAATCTTCGCCTGGATCTTGATGGCTTTGCGGTAGTTCGCTTCCGGCTCCATTACTTCTGCCTCTTCGTCGAACAGGCCAAGCATGGAAACTGCCGTGCGGAGTGCCGCCATCGGGTGAACCGATTTGATGTCGTATGTTTTAAAGTGGTCCAGCACAGCCTGTGGAACCGCCATGTTGTCTGCCAATTGCTGCTTCAGTTCCGCCAATTCGTCTGCTTTTGGCAACCGTTGGTGCCACAGCAGATAAATCACTTCTTCAAAGCTCGCGTTTACGGCCAAGTCATCAATATCGTAGCCGACATATGTAAGTGTGTCATCAATGATCGAGCTGATCGCGGATTGGGTTGCTACTACACCTTCTAAACCTTTTGACGATGTCATTTAAATCGCTCCTTCTTCAGTTTGATTCATCATTCCAAAAAAAAATGCAGAATGATGTCTCATCTGCGTTTATGAACTTCTGTTTTTATTCCCTTACTTAGCCATTATAATCAACTTTGTAGAATTTGTGAATGGAAACGCTTATAGAATTTAAATTTCCTTTCAAAATCCATGGAAATACCCGGTATTATCCAACGATAACCCGGGTATTTTTCATTTTTTTGTGGATTATTCGGTAAATGAATGGCTTATACATTTTCTGAGTAGGACTGAAAAGCATCGTAAACCCGACTGCATCAGAAATGAAGCCTGGTGTCAGCAACAAAATACCGCCCACCAGAATGAATGCCGCATTCAATAATTGATCCCCAGGAGCTTGAAAACTATTCATGCCATCCTGGATATCCTTTAATGCTTTTAGACCTTGCTTTTTGGCAAGAAAAGCGCCAAGCAAGCCGGTCGCCACAATGATTGCCATTGTTGCAAAGAATCCGAGCTTGCCTCCAGCCCAAATCAGCAAAGCCAATTCCAAAGTCGGTACTATGATCAAGGCCAAGAAAATCCATTTCATCATGTTGACCGGCCTCCTTCTTCTTTACTTTCCTTTGATGCTTTAACGGAGAGCAAAACTCCCTGCTAACTGATTCTCTATTACTTAAAGGACACTCGCGTGGCCATGATAAACTATGCCGGTTTCCGCATCCATTGTAATATCATAGTTGTTCTTAATCAATGAAGTTGCTTCTTTGACACCAACGATTACCGGAATGCCAAGGCTCAAACCGACAACTGCGGCATGGCTCGTCAATCCGCCTTCTTCTGTAATGAGGCCAGCACACTTATTAATAGCCGGCATCATGTCGCGGTCGCTGCCGATCGTAACAATGATTTTGCCTTCTACATCGACTGCCAGCGCTTCTTCTGCGTTTTTGACCACAACAGTTTCACCGAAAGCGACTGTTTTGCCGATTCCCTGTCCTTTTGCAAGGATATCGCCGATTACATGCACTTTCATCAAGTTGGTCGTTCCGGCTTGCCCGACTGGAACGCCCGCCGTAATGACGACAAGATCACCGTGTTTGACATAGCCGTGTTTCAAACTTTCATCCACAGCTTTTTCCAGCAATTCATCCGTCGATTCAACAGACGACCCGACGATTGGCTGAACGCCCCAAACCAATGTTAACTTACGAGCAGGTATATCGGAAGACGTGACAGCAATGATTGGCGCTCCCGGACGGTATTTGGAAATCATTTTAGCAGTTGTTCCGCTTTCCGTCGGTGCAATGATCGCCTGAACTTTCAAGTTCAGTGCAGTGTAGGCAACTGCCTGTCCAATCGCTTCAGTCATATTCGACTCTTTTTCTTTTCTTCTGGTTGAGACGATTTGTTTATAATTCAGTGCCGCTTCCGTTGTTTCTGCGATGCGGTGCATTGTTTCAACAGATTCGATCGGATACAGCCCCGCTGCCGTTTCACCTGACAACATAATAGCGTCTGTGCCATCAAAAATTGCATTGGCCACATCACTTGCTTCTGCACGTGTCGGACGTGGATTGCGTTGCATGGAATCGAGCATCTGTGTAGCTGTAATAACCGGTTTTCCAGCGCTGTTGCATTTATCGATCAATGACTTCTGAACCAATGGCACTTCTTCTGCCGGAATTTCTACACCAAGATCTCCGCGCGCCACCATCAGACCGTCAGATACCATGATGATTTCATCAATGTTGTCGACGCCTTCCTGGTTTTCGATTTTCGGGATGATTTGGATATGGGCTCCGCCGTTTTTCTCAAGAAGCCCTCTGATGTCTAAGACAGCGGCAGCATTTCTGACAAAAGAAGCAGCTACGAAGTCAACTTTTTGTTCAATACCGAATAAAATATCCTGGGCATCTTTTTCAGTGATTCCCGGCAACTGAACTGAAACTCCTGGAACATTGACGCCTTTTTTGGTTTTCAAAGTTCCGGCATTTTCAACTATCGTGTGGATAATTCCATTTACTTTATCCAGGCTTTCCACGCGCAGTTCAATCAGTCCGTCATCAAGCAAAATGATAGATCCAGCATCTACATCTTCAATCAATTGATCATACGTAATAGAGAATCTTTCAGGAGTCCCCACTACTTCCGTCATGGAGATTTCAATTTTTTGGCCCGTTACCAATTCGATTGAATCGTTCTCCATTTGATGCGTACGGATTTCCGGCCCTTTTGTGTCCAATAGGATGCCGACAATTTTACCCGCTTTATCTGCCGCTTCACGGATCCGTTTGATGCGCAGTGCATGCTCTTCATGGTTACCGTGTGAAAAGTTCAAACGGGCGACGTTCATGCCCGCTTCAATTAAACGTTCAAGCAGTTCAGGTGATTCACTTGCTGGTCCGATTGTGCAGACGATTTTCGTTTTTCTCAATAAACTCACTCCATTTACCGTATTAAATTGCCAATTCTTTAGATAAAGTATACAAACTCATATCCGCATTATGCTCAGCAGTGAATGCTTCTGTCATATCATAGTCTACCACCTGATGATTTTTCATGCCAATAGCTCGTCCTCCAGCACCGGTAAGCAAAACTTCCACTGCCCGTGCGCCAAACAAACTGCCAAGGACACGATCTCGGGCAGTCGGTGATCCACCGCGTTGAATATGGCCGAGTACCGACACGCGTGTTTCTATATCCGCCTTCTCTTTAATGAGCTCAGCCAGTTCATTGCCGCCCATGACTCCTTCCGCCACAATGATGATGCTGTGGCGCTTGCCTCGGTTGCGGCCTTTTTGGAGACGATCGACCATGTCATCGATATCATAGCTGTCTTCCGGAATGAGGATGGTTTCTGCACCGCCGGCCAGACCTGCCCACAAAGCCAAATCACCGGCATCGCGGCCCATCACTTCGACGATGAACGTCCGTTCGTGGCTTGTCGCGGTATCACGGATTTTATCAATCGCTTCGATAACAGTATTCAATGCCGTATCAAATCCAATGGTGTAGTCGGTTCCCGGAATGTCATTGTCGATGGTTCCCGGAACGCCTACGCATGGAAATCCTCTTTTTGTCAATGCCATCGCTCCACGATAAGAACCGTCGCCCCCAATGACTACTAGCCCTTCAAGACCTTCTTTGCGCATGTTTTCAATCGCTTTTAATTGGCCTTCTTCGGTGCGAAACTCCTCGCAGCGTGCGGAATATAATTTAGTTCCGCCACGCTGGATAATGTCTCCCACATCTCCTGCTTCCAGCTTTTTGATGGTGCCTTCGATCAGGCCCTGATACCCGGAATAAACCCCAGCTACTTCAATGCCATGGAAAATCCCTTTACGGACAACTGCCCGAACAGCTGCATTCATGCCCGGCGAATCTCCTCCGCTGGTCAACACTCCAATTTTCTTCATTGATATACCCCTCCTGCAGTCCATTTACTCTGTTTACCTTACCACGCCAAGGCGTTGCTGTCAGTCCTGAATAGCCTTTAAACTTGTTAAGATTTTGTTTGCAAAATCCAAAGCTTATTTAATTCAGGTGCCTCAATTTTCCGAAAACAAAAAGAACCGCCGAGGCGGTTCTCCATCATTCACTGAAAACACCGATTGATTTGAACTTCCGGTAACGCTGGTCAATCAGTTCTTCAGAGGTCATGCCATTCAATTCCTCAAGGGAACGGCGGATCGCCTCAGAAATGATTGCCGCCTGCCGCTGTGGATCATGATGTGCACCACCGCGCACTTCCGGAATCATGTGTTCAATTATCTTCATTTCCAACAAGTCGGGTGCAGTGATTTTCATGGCTTCAGCTGCTGTTTGCGCAAGAGCCGAATCTTTCCATAAAATCGATGCCGCGCCTTCAGGCGAGATAACCGAGAAAGTTGAGTTTTCCAGCATCAAAATCTGGTTGCCGACGCCAAGTGCCAATGCGCCCCCGCTACCTCCTTCACCGATGACAATAGATAGGACAGGAACTTCCAGCCCGGCCATTTCCACAAGGTTCCGCGCAATCGCTTCGCTTTGCCCACGTTCTTCAGCTGCTTTACCCGGATACGCCCCTTTCGTGTCTATCAGGCAAATGATCGGACGCTTGAATTTCTCCGCCTGCTTCATCAAGCGCAAAGCTTTCCGGTAGCCTTCAGGATGCGGCATGCCGAAATTCCGTCTGACATTCTCTTTCGTATCTTTGCCGCGCTGATGGCCGATAATCGTAACCGGCTGGCCGTGAAAAGAAGCGATTCCACTGACGATCGCTTCATCGTCCCCGTAAAGGCGATCGCCATGCAATTCGATAAAGTCATTAAAAATCAATGGGATATAGTCGAGAGTAGTCGGCCGTTCCGGATGGCGAGCCACTTGGACACGGTCCCAAGGTTTCATGTTTTCGTATATCTCTTCTTCAAGCTTGGAGAACCTGTCTTCCAGAGACTTGATTTCCGAACTCAAATCAACTTCGGCATTCGCTGTATACTCCTTCAGCTCTGAGATTTTTGTTCTCAGCTGAATAAGCGGTTCTTCAAAAGGCATTGTTTTTTTTCCGTTTTTCTTAGCCATTGGTCACGGCTCCTTTCGTGTGGAGACGCACAATCGTCGCCAGCGTATCTTTCATTGACGCCCGGTGAACGACTGCATCCAGTTGTCCGTGGGCCAGTAAAAATTCAGCAGTCTGAAAGTCTTCCGGCAATTTCTCGCGCACGGTCTGTTCAATAACCCGGCGTCCTGCAAAACCGATCAATGCTTTTGGTTCAGCGATATTGATATCCCCCACTGATGCAAAACTTGCGGAAACGCCGCCTGTTGTCGGATGCGTCAGAACTGAGACAAAAAGCAGGCCTTCGTTGCTGTGGCGTTTCAAAGCCACACTGGTTTTTGCCATCTGCATCAACGACAGAACGCCTTCTTGCATACGTGCTCCACCGCTCGCTGTAAAAATGATAAAAGGCAATTTGCGCTCAGTAGCTGCTTCAATGGCACGCGTAATCTTCTCTCCAACAACCGACCCCATAGAACCCATCCGGAAATGGGAATCCATAATCGCTACTACAATCGGATGGCCAAACAGCTGGCCGGTACCAGTCAAGACCGCTTCATTCAAACCGGTTTTTTCACTGTCTGCCTGGACTTTTTCTGTATAGCCAGGAAAGCCGAGTGGGTTTTCCGATTTTAAATGATCGTCCATCGATTCGAAGCTTCCGGCATCCAGCAAACTATTGACACGTTCATAAGCAGTCATCTTAAAATGATGGTCGCATTTTGGACAAACCTTATTATTTTTATCTAAATCCTTCGTCAATGTAATTTCTTTGCAGGAAGGACATTTAGTCATCAAGCCTTCTGGGACATCCTTTGCAGATTTCGTAGGTATGGTCGCCTCTTTGCTGTCTTTATTGCGTTTAAAAATATCACGAATCATTGCCATTGCGTATTCTCTCCTTTTGTAGCCATTCATTCCAGGCCCGAAACTCCCGAACGGCCGTCTCTGCATCTTGCTGCTCAATTGCAGTAAGTATATGGTTCATGTGTTCAATTTCATCAGAAGTGACAGTTCCATCATATGGATTTCCGCTGTATTGCTTCAATAGAAACCAGATTTTCAATGACAATCGATTGCCCGACAGCACCATCAGTTCACGGACAAAGTCTTCTCGCTGAAAGCTGTCGTTTGTAAGGTGCAGCCGAAAACTGTCCCAGACCTTCATTTGGCTGGCTGCTTCATTTTGGCAAATAGACTGGATCGCGGCCACTTCATGGAGCAAGCGCGTTTCCCAGACATCTTTATGCGACTGATTGTCCTGCAGGACGAACGTCGACAACACCTCAACCAATGTATGGTTGCGATGGTCAGACAGAAATGTACCTTCACCTCTGCGCGTTTCGATCAACCCAAGCAATTCCAAACTGCGCAATGCTTCCCGCAGCGTTGAGCGACCTACTTGCATGGTTTCGGCCAATTCCCTTTCAGATGGAATGCGGTCACCCGGCTTGATTTTTTCCTGCCGGATCATATCACGAATGTCCCTGACTATATCCAAATACCGTTTAGTTTGATTCATGACAGTTCCTCAGTTCCCATTTTTTTGAAAGTGGTCTGACCACTCATATTCTATACCTTACAAAAAAAATATGGCTACGTAAAGAAAAAACTGCTTTTCTTTTAGAAAAGCAGTCAGGTTTCTATATTCTTGCAGATAATCGCTGTTTTATGGTTGCGGTTTTCGACTTGCCCCTGAATTTCGAGGATGGCATGGGACTCAAGAAGAAGGTTGTATTTGGCATATTCCACTGGAAACAATGTGACAGAAGCTGGACCAGTTTCATCCACTAAGGTCACAAATGCCATAGCATCTCCTTTTTTTGTCCGGATCCGTTTAATATCTTCCACCATTCCAAGTACCCTAACCGATTCACGGTCCCGTTTTGTATGAAGTGATTTCAGTTCATTATAGGATTTCTGCCTTTCTTCTTTTTCCCGTTCAACCGGATGCTTAGACAAATAAAAGCCCAGCACTTCTTTTTCGTAATCGAGTTTCAGACTTTCCGGGAGTTCCGTTGCTTTGGTGTATTTCGGTTTCATGAAGCTCGACCCCATATCATCAAATAGGCCGGGGTCTTCATTCGGCTTAACCAGTTCAGCATGTTTGATGGCGCTATCCAGCGATGCCAGCAAAACACTGCGGTCATACCCAAAGTCATCCAAAGCTCCTGCTTTGATCAAGGGTTCAAACGATTTCCTGTTGAAATGCAAGGCTGAAATCCGTTCGGCAATATTGAACAGGCTGCTGAACGGCCCATCTTCTCTTGCGTTCAGCAACGCTTTGATCGTTGTTCCCGGAACTCCTTTTACCGCATTCAACCCAATCCGGATCTTGCCGTCTTCTACAGAAAAGGAATGGCGGCTTTGCTGAACAGAAGGCGGCAGCAATGGAATTTTATTATCTTTGATTTCCTGCAGCAACTGTCTCGTTTTATCCGCATTCCCCGCGCTGTTGCCCAACAACCCGGTATAGAAATGAACCGGATAATGGGTCTTCACATAGCTCAGCTGATAGGAAATGATGCTGTAGGCGACGGCATGGCTTTTCGGAAAACCGTAATCCGCGAAACGGACAATCAAATCGTAGACTTCTGATGCTTCCGCTTCTGTAAAACCTTTCGCTTTGGCTCCAAGGGCAAAATGCGCGCGTTCTTGATCCAAAATCTCGCGTTTCTTTTTGCTGACTGCACGCCGCAACAAGTCGGCTTCTCCCAAAGAAAAGCCGGCCATCTTCGCTGCAATGTGCATAATCTGTTCCTGATAAACGATGACGCCATAAGTCTCGCTTAAAATGGGTTCCAGAATCGGGTGGACATATTTCACAGTTTCCTGCTTGTGTTTCCGTCTTGCATATAACGGAATGAATTCCATTGGGCCTGGCCGGAACAAAGCATTTACTGCGACGATGTCACCGAATGCCGTGGGTTTAATTTGACGGAGCGCCCCGCGCATGCCCTCGGATTCCAATTGGAAGACACCGGTTGTATCGCCAGCAGCCAGCAGCTTGAACGTTTCAGCATCCGTCAACGGAATATTCCGGTAGTCTATCCGTTTTTTCGTATCCCAATAAATCAAGTTGCGGATTTGTTCCAGGATCGTTAAATTGCGCAGACCCAAAAAGTCCATTTTCAGTAAGCCGATCGCTTCCAGTTCCTGCATAGGCCATTGCGTCAAATAAATGCCTTCATGCCCTTTTTCGATCGGGACATGGTCAACCAGCGGCGATGGACTTAAAATCACTCCTGCTGCATGGGTTGAAGCATGGCGCGGCAGCCCTTCCAATTTCAGTGCTGTCTTGAACCAAGTTTTGCGCTCTTCCCGCTCCATGATCCAGCTCTCCAAAGTCTGCGATTCTTTGAGGGCCAACCGGAGCGTAGTGCCTGGACGATTCGGAATCATTTTCGAAATCGCATCCAGCTCTTCAGCTTCAAAACCGAACACGCGGGCTGTATCACGGGCAACAGCTTTTGCCGATAAGGTGCCGAAGGTGATAATTTGGGCGGTTCGGACCGCTCCATATTTTTCCGCTACATATTCCACTACTTCGTGCCGTCTGTGATCCGCAAAATCAATATCGATATCGGGCAGCGTTACGCGTTCTGGATTCAAGAAGCGTTCAAACAGCAAACCGTGTTCGAGAGGATCCACATCTGTGATTTTCAGTGAATACGCCACAAGCGAACTGGCCGAAGATCCACGCCCAGGGCCTGTCATGATGCCCTGGTCTTTGGCATATTTCATGAAATCCGAAACAATGAGGAAATAATCGATAAATCCCATCGTTCCAATCACAGACAACTCATAATCCAATCGGTCCTGATAGTCCCGTGAATAGCCGGGGACCCGTTCAGCCAACCCCGATTTGCACAACTCTGCAATAAAAGCCGCTTTGTCGGTTTCTTTCGGCAATGGGAATACTGGCAGCAGTTGGCGGTTCATCGGAATCGTCAACTGGCAGCTTTTCAAGACATCCGCTGTTCGCTGGAACCATTCCGGACGGTCAGCGAACCAGGACTCGAACTCTTGTCGGCTCGGCACATAGGCATTGGTGTGCTCAGGTTTCTTTCTTTCCGGATCTTCCATCTTCAAGCCCTGGCCAATGGCCGATGCCACTTCATAGGCAAATGCATCTTGTTGGTGCAGGTAACGGCTTTCCTGTGAAGCGATAATCGGTAAGCCCATATTTTCGCAGATGCCGACAAATGCAGGTTCATGTTCCGATGTTATTCCGCCTGGCCGTTCAATGCTTCCAAAAGCTGCTGAGCCGAATAAATGCTTAACGTATTCAAATACCAGGCTGCGGTCGGTCAATAACCATTCTGTCTTATTGGGAATAACACAAATCAACCCTTCTCGATAGGCTTTGAGCCATTGCTCAGGGATGGCCTCTTTGTCTCTTGTCGACAAGGCACTGGAGATTTTCAGCAAATTGCCGTAGCCTTTATTCGATTGGGCATATAAAACGACCGGATAGGATTGCTCTTCGTATTCGATAGCCGCCGAAAGGCCGACCACCCCATGGATGCCGGCACGGCGGCATGCTTCCCAAAAAGGAAGAATACCATATAATTTGGTGTTGACGATTGCGGCTGAAGCGGCTCCTTGTTCCTTCAGATATGGGAAAAGTTCGTCAAGGCGTACCGTGCTTTTCAGCAAATCAGCCGATGTGCTTATATGCGGATAAACCATTGACAACCGACTCCCTCCTTAGTTTGCAGCAGCACAGATTTCGGCAAGGCGTGCGATAACCTGGTCAGCTTCCTGCCATGAATAAGCAGTTGCACCGGATGCCAACGGATGTCCTCCGCCTCCGAATTCCTTCGCTAGTGTATTGATGATCGGCCCTTTTGAGCGCAGGCGTACACGGATTTCAGTGTCTTCTTCAATCAAGATGACCCACGCTTTCATGCCTTTTACATTGCCGAGCGATCCGACCAGCAAAGAGGTGTCGGTTGCCGTTACGTCAAATTCCTTGAGAATATCCTTGGTGATTTTAACATGGGCCGCACCGTTTTCATCCATTTTGAAGTTTTGGTACATATAGCCCTGCAAATGCAATAATTTGCGGTCCATTTCATACATGCCGTTATGCAATGCGTTGCGGTCAAAATCGTATTTGATAAGTTCGCCTGCAACCGCAAATGTTTTTTGTGTCGTACTTGGGAACAGGAAACGTCCCGTGTCTCCAATAATTCCTGCATACAGCAGACGGGCTGCTTTTGCCGTCATCGTCCAGCCCTCGTGGTCACGCCCATATGTAAATAACTCGTAGATCAATTCAGAAGCGGAACTTGCGGTCGTATCAACGGAAACAATGTCGCCGTAAGCATCATCATTCGGGTGGTGATCGATTTTAATGAGCTTGGCACCCGTCTTGTAGCGCTGATCGTCCACACGCTCCGTATTCGCCGTATCGGTCACGATCACCAATGCGCCTTCAAAATCCTGATCTTCTACCAGATCAGGAAAGTCCAGGAAGTCCATTGTGTAATCATGGGTGCCGGCAGCCAGGATGCGTTTGTCCGGATAATTGTGTTCCAAAATATATTTCAGGCCAAGCTGTGAACCATAGGCATCCGGGTCTGGGCGCACATGGCGGTGAATGATAATGGTACTGTATTGTTTAATTGTGTCGATGATTTGACTGTTCATTTCCGAGTTCCTCCATTTATAAGGAAATCCATTCGCAATTTTGCTCAATTCTCAGTACAATGAAAATGAGTTTTGGAATTCAGGAGGTCCCTATGTTAATATTCGTTGTTTTAATCATTGTATCATTTGTCGTTTATTTTTATAACAAAACCAAGCAATTCCGCACCCGCTCCGTTTTGCCGATACGCAAAAAATGGTACGCAGCACGCGCATCCATGGCTTTGGGTAGTTTTGTCACTTTATTCGGCATTAATCAGCTATTCGTTTTCCAGAGCACGGTCACCTACATCGTCTCAGCTATTTTCATCGTCCTTGGCTTAGCGCTTATGTATTACAATTACAAAGCAGCACGCCATTACCAAACATTCCTGGAGGAAGAAGCGGACTTGAACCCGTAAGCCCCTTTTTCTCCTTAGGAATGTTCAGGCAGCAGATGCACTCGATCATCGAGTGTTCCTGCTGCCTTTTTTATGGATGGAATTCACTTATCTCAACGGTCCAACAATTGGAAAGTCAAAATGGCTTTACCGACGATTTCATTTTCCAGGGAAACTTCCACTTCTACTTTGGCCGATTTTCGGCTGATGTCGAGAATCTGGGGTTTGACGAATACCAAGGTATCCAATTGGACCGGCTTCAGGAAATAAACAGACATGTTTTCCAACACACTGTCTTTTCGGTTTTTGGTTTTCAGCGCCGCTCCTGCCGCTTCCGTCAAGATCATCGTATAGGCACCATGGGAAATCGAGCCATAAGCATTGGTCATTTGCGGCGTTACCCGGAATTCCAACATCAATTTATCGCCCGTCTGCTGATGCAGCTGGCTTTTGATGATGTCATCAATCGTTTCGCCTTGCTGCGGCTGGCGTTGGGCGGTTTGAATCGCTTTCAGGACATCCTGCCTGCTGATGACCCCTTTTAATTTGCCGTGGTCATCTGCGACCGGCAGTAAATCGATGCCTTCCCAAATCATACGGTGCCCAGCAGCGGCCACACTGGTTTGCATCGAAACTGTGATTGGATCTTTGGTCATCGCTTTTTCAACCAAATCCGTCGGCTGATGGCCGATAACATCTCTTGATGTGATGATTCCCACCAGTTTATTGGAATGATCGACGACCGGAAAACCGCCATGGGTCGTTTCTTCATTCAAATCATGGTAACGGCTGATCGGATCTTTTACATTCAAATGTGCCGTCACTTCCAACGGAATCAAAATATCTTCAATCAATAGAATTTCTTTTTTGATCAATTGATCGTAAATGGCACGGTTGATCATGGTCGCTACAGTAAAGGTGTCATAGCTTGTCGAAATGACCGGCAGTTCAAATTCATCCGCCAGTTTTTTCACCCCTTCAGATGCTTCAAACCCGCCTGTCACAAGTACTGCCGCTCCGGCTCGCAATGCATATTCATGTGCTTTGTAACGATTTCCGACAATCAGCAGATTGCCGGCTTCGGTATAGCGCATCATGTCTTCCAGCTGCATAGCCCCAATAACGAATTTATTGAGGGATTTATGCAATCCGGCTCTGCCGCCCAATACCTGGCCATCAACAATATTGACGATTTCAGCATAGGTCAGCCGCTCAATGTTCTCTTTTTTCTTGCGTTCGATGCGAATGGTTCCGACACGTTCAATCGTCGACACCAATCGTTTCGTCTCCGCTTCTTTGATAGCCCGGTAAGCGGTACCTTCACTGACCTGCAAATCTTTCGCAATGCGCCGCACGGAAATTTTTTCCCCTACCGCTAAAGTTTCAATATAATCCAATATCTGTTCATGTTTAGTCGCCATGATTTCACCCATTCTTTCTACGTAGCTGTACATTATAGTGTAGCATAATTACAAGAAAAGTGGAGACGGGCGTCCTGGTCCGACAGGCGTAAGACGATCTGGCTGAGCGGCGTTTTTTCAGCCGAACTGCCAGAGGGGCTTACGTACCGAGGAACAGCCCGTCGCAACTGGACAATCGAAAAGTGGAGACGGGCGATGGAAGGCAACCTAAGACCGCGACTTCCTGTCGCAACGGTTACCTGACCCACTTCCTGTTGGCCTCCGACAGGCAAGAGATGGGGCAAGATTAGTTGACCCATCTCATTGCGACGAAGCGCGCAGTGCTGCAGGAGCAGGGGGTTTTGCCAGACCAGCAAAACTGTTCCCGGAGTCCATGAAAAACCCCGAAAAGCCTCTGCTCTTCGGGGTTTTGTACTTATTATAATTCGATGCTGCCACCTGGCTGCAGAATATTCACTTCTGCACCTTTTACCAGTGACTTGAAATGCTCCGGATCTTGTTTGATTGGCGGGAACGTATTGTAATGGATCGGCACCACTACTTTCGGCTTTAACAATTCAACCGCATACGCTGCATCTTCCGGCCCCATAGTGAAAAAATCGCCGATGGGCACAAACGCTACATCAATTTCATTGCGTTCCCCAAGAATTTTCATGTCACCGAAAACTTCGGTATCGCCGGCATGGTAAACTGTCTTGCCTTCAGCCTTAAAGAGGATTCCGGCTGGCATACCGCCGTATACCACTTCACCTTCTTCAGTAGTATAGGAAGAACTATGAAATGCTTTTGTGAATTTCACTACGCCAAAATCAAATTCATGTGCGCCGCCCAGATTCATTCCAGCAGCACTCACTCCCTGGCTGCCCAAATAATTAGCCAACTCAACTGGCGCCACAACTTGTGCATTATTGCTTTTTGCCAATTCCACAGTATCTCCAACATGGTCGTTATGTGCATGCGTCAATAAAATCGCCGTGGGTTTTTCATCCCCTACTTTCAAGTCTGTCAATTCGTTGCCGTTGATGAACGGGTCGATTAAAATCGTGTGCTCACCCGTTTTGATTTTTACAATGGAATGTCCGTGATATGAGATGTGCATGAAATCCCTCCAAAAAGTTTTTAAATAATGATGGATATAAGAGCTGAACTGGTTCTTTCTGATAAAAGCTGACAAAATGTCTTCATCCTGTTTTCGGGCTGATTGAATGGTGAAGCGCTGGTTAATTCAACTCACATAGCTGTTTTATACCCTGATTTTTGATATGCTACACATGTAGAGGAGGAATACATATGACCAAAATCAAGCAATTACAGAATTATTTAAAGGAACAATCAATCGATGCGGCGTTCATCACCGATCCTTATAACGTCTTTTACGTCAGCGGTTTCCAAAGCAACCCGCATGAACGCCTGCTGGGTGTAATGGTCTTCGCTGAAGCTGAGCCATTTCTGATCTGTCCGAAAATGGAAATGCCCGACGCAAAAAACGCAGGATGGACGGGCGAAATCATCGGGCACGAAGATACACAGAACTCTATGGAAATCCTGTTCAACACCGTCCAATCGCGTGGAGTTGAAGTGAAGGCATTGGCAATCGAAAAAGCGCATATGACGGTTGACCGTTACGATGCCATTCTTTCATTATTCGGCTCGCTCCAAATTGTCCAAATGGATGACCAGCTGAATGCTATGCGGGTCATCAAAGACAATGCAGAACTTCAGATTTTGCGTGAAGCGGCAGCATTGGCTGATTATGCCATCGAAGTTGCGGCCAAAACAATTAAAGAAGGCATCACCGAAGTTGAAGTGATGACTGAAATTGAATTGGCTTTGAAAAAACGCGGCGTAACCCATATGTCTTTCGATACGACCGTATTGGCTGGAGATAAGGCCGCGTCGCCTCACGGCAAAACCGGTGACCGGAAACTGCAGAATGGTGATTTGGTTTTATTCGACCTTGGCGTTGTCCATAAAGGCTATTGTTCGGACATCACCCGCACATTGGCACTTGGTGAACCAGGCGAAGAGCAGAAAAAAGTATATGAGATTGTCTTGAAAGCTGAAACGGCTGCACTCGAAGCCGTCAAACCAGGTGTTACTGCAGCTGAACTCGACCAGATTTCACGTAAGGTCATTACGGATGCAGGATACGGTGACTATTTCACGCACCGCCTGGGACATGGCCTCGGCATCTCCGTGCATGAATTCCCTTCTATCCACGGTGCGAATCCGATGAAGATGGAAAAAGGGATGGTCTTTACTTTGGAGCCTGGCATTTACGTTCCCGGCACAGTCGGCGTTCGCATCGAAGACGATGTGGCGGTTACAGAAGACGGCTATGAAGTGTTGACGAAATTCCCGAAAGAACTTCAGATCATTACAAATTAATTATAAAAATGGCATCGGATTTTCTCCGATGCCATTTTTTTATTTCCCTAATATCTCGTCGACTGACTTATATTCCAGTCCCTGATCAGCAGCCACTGCCTGGTAGGTGACATGGCCCCCCAATGTATTTACTCCTTTTTTCAAAGCTTCGTTTTCGGAGATTGCTTTTGCAAATCCTTTATTCGCGATCTGCACGGCGTAGGGTACTGTAACGTTCGTCAAACCAATTGTTGAAGTTCTGGGAACAGCACCGGGCATATTCGCGACTGCATAATGAACGACTCCATGTTTCACATAGGTCGGTTCATCGTGGGTCGTGATGCGATCACTGGTTTCAAAAATTCCGCCTTGGTCAATCGCGATATCAACCACCACGGAACCCGGATTCATGGATTTGATCATGTCTTCTTTCACCAATTTAGGTGCTTTCGCCCCCGGAATCAAAACAGCTCCAATAACCAAATCCGCCTTTTTCACGGATTCTGCAATATTCAGCGGATTGGACATCAAGGTCTGTACATCCTGACCGAACTGGTCATCCAATTGACGCAAGCGATCGGGATTCAAATCCAGGATCGTCACATTCGCCCCCATTCCAACGGCTACTTTTGCAGCGTTGGTTCCCGCTACACCTGCACCGATTATGGCAACATTCCCTCGGCCGACGCCGGGAATACCGCCTAGCAGAATCCCTGCACCGCCGTGTATCTTCTCGAGGAACTGAGCTCCGATCTGCGTGGACATCCGGCCTGCCACTTCACTCATTGGTGTCAGCAACGGCAAGGAATTGTTGGGCAACTGCACCGTTTCGTACGCAATGCCTGTCACTTTAGCTTCCAGCAATGCCTGAGTCAACTCTTTTTCAGGCGCTAGATGCAGATAGGTGAACAGAATCAGTCCTTCCCGGAAATAACGGTACTCTTCCTGGACGGGTTCTTTTACTTTCATGACCATTTCCTGTGCCCAGGCTTCGTCCGCTGTTTCAACAATTTTCGCACCAGCTGCACTGTAATCTTCATCGGTAAAACCGGAACCCAGACCAGCGCCCGACTGAATAAATACATCATGCCCATGAACTTCAAGATTGACTACGCCGGCCGGTGTCATGGCTATTCTGTTTTCATTGTTCTTTACTTCTTTCGGTACACCAATTCGCATTTCGAAACCCTCCATCATTTTAAGTAGTTTAATCCGGTACAATAGATTGTTTATTCTGATATCTACTTTATTCTATCAGACTTCACTTGTTTCCGCTGTCATATCAGCTGCCCTCCTTTCTGATGCTGTTACCAGAAGGACTCATCACCGTCTTTAATTTGACAAATATTCAGTAAAATTAACTTCAATTTAGAAGGAACTCTTGCAGTTATAGCGAATAGTATAAGTAGAGACAAAGGAGGAATGTAGGATGACATTAAAGTATAGTCAGATTCTTGTAGCAGTAGACGGGTCAAAAGAAGCGGAATGGGCATTCAAAAAATCGGTCGGCATAGCTGAGCGGAACAATGCCACATTAAATTTGGTGAACGTAATCGACACCCGCTCATTTGCAGCAATTGAAGCATATGACCGCTCCATCGCCGACCGCGCCCAAAAATTCGCCGAAGACCTGCTGGAAGATTATAAGAAAGAAGCTTTAGCAGGCGGGGTTCAAAAAGTGAATATTGTTGTTGATTATGGTTCTCCAAAAACAATGATTTCAAGAGAGTTGGCTCAAAAAGTGGAAGCAGACCTAATCGTCTGTGGTGCTACCGGATTAAATGCAGTTGAACGTTTCTTAATCGGAAGCGTATCTGAACACATTGTCCGTTCTGCAAAATGCGATGTTTTGGTCGTCCGTACAGAAGAAGCCCAAAACGATGCTCCCGATGAATATTATTCAGAAGACAAATCAGGTAAACCTGAAAACTTCTAAAATAACAGACGAAAAAAGCCTCTCACATAATTTTGTGAGAGGCTCTTTCGTTTTATTAAGCTTTTATTTTGATGATTATTTTTCCTCTGGCATGATGAGATTCACTTAACTCATGTGCATCTTGCAAACCTCGTTCAGTAAATGCAAATACTTCACCGATTGTAGGCTTCAATTCGCCAGATACATAAAGGTTTGCTAACTTTTTTAATTGCTCTCCACTCGGTTCCAGCCAAAAGTCACTGGCCTTCACTTCGTGTTGCTCCGCTTTTTCAGCAGAAGGCTGTCCAGCAATGGAGATCAATTTCCCACCTTTTTTCAGGACCTTAAAGCTTTTATCGAGAACTTCGCCGCCCATCGTATCCAATACTGCGTCGAAATCTTCCAGCAGCTCGCTGAAATCTTCTTCACGGTAGTTGATGACCCGATTGGCTCCCAAAGATTTAACCAATTCATCGTTTTTATCGCTGGCCGTTGTCGCCACATAAGCACCGATGCTGTTGGCAATTTGAATGGCCATACTGCCGACACCGCCGGCTCCCGCATGGATCAGCACTTTATCGCCTTTTTTCACTTCTGCAAAGTCCACAAGACATTGGTAAGCTGTCAATCCCGTCAACGGAATTGCGGCCCCCTCTTCGAATGTCATACTTTCCGGCATATGCGCAAGCAAGTCTTCATCCACAGGCACATATTCTGCATAGGTTCCTTGACGCGTAGTTGCAGGTCTTGCGAAAACACGGTCGCCCACTTTAAAGTGCTTTACGTCTTTGCCAACTTCAGCAATGGTGCCTGCTGCATCCCAACCTAAAATAATTGGAAACTCCCAAGGCAGCAGTTCTTTCAAATATCCTTCACGCAATTTCCAGTCAATCGGGTTGATGGAAGTAGCATGGATCTCCACCAGAACCTGATTGTCCGTAATTGCCGGTTTATCCACTTGCTGTTCCTTCAATTGCTCTTTGCCGCCGTAACTATCAATGACGATTGCTTTCATCTCACATCTCTCCTTCCGTTATTATCAAATATACCCTTATACAGAAAAATTACTCATAAAAAACTTGGTGATATTTGGTGGTAAAGCGTCTTACCAGGTTTCGTGCAGAATGGTATCCCATCCGGATTCAGGGTCACATTCCCGCAGAACATATATCGCTTCAGTTTCGGAAGTCAGAATCAGGATTGATTCGCATTGTCTGATGACAACTTCTTCAGAACTGAACTGATCTTCTCTATTATCTTCTACGGACTCAATTTTGTTGCCATCAAAATGCAGATCATGATAGATGGGATCACCTTCTGTCGTGTAGCTGATCACTCTTACGGCATCTTCTTCTCCATTTTCCGTGTGTTCATAAAACTCATACAGGCGCTCCCCGTTCGTGATTTCGCCTTGAGCATCTTCGATGATATCTCCTTCTTCAAACGATTCCCGGTTGCAGGCAACTGCTGTTGCTGCTATCAACACCAGTAAAGCGATTCGTTTCATCTCTACACCTCCCATTGCAGATTAGACGCATTGCGTATTGAATAATTACAGATTTCATCATTGACCGGCTTGCGGGTAACGCATTTGTCTGATGACATCACAAGCTTTCTGTCAATTGTTTCCTCTAGTGCACAATATGTTATCATTAAAACTGTTCGTTCAAAGAGGTTCGCAAACTCCCTCTCTAAAAAACTAAGGAGTGTTACAGATGAAAAATGAAAAAGCAGTCGTTGTTTTCAGCGGCGGCCAGGACAGCACCACTTGCCTGTTTTGGGCCATCAAGAATTTTAAGGAAGTGGCCACGGTCACATTCGATTATGGCCAGCGCCATTCAGCTGAGATTGAATGCGCACGAAAAATCGCCGAAGAACTCGGCGTCTCGTTCAAAGTATTGGATATGACGTTGATCAACCAATTATCCGCGAATGCATTGACGCGTGATGATATCGCCGTAAGTGATGAAGAAGGACAACTGCCTTCCACTTTTGTACCAGGCAGAAACCACTTATTTCTGTCTTTTGCAGCGGTTTATGCAGATGCCATCGGTTCACGGCATTTGATCACCGGCGTCAGCCAAACGGATTTCAGCGGTTATCCCGATTGCCGGGATACTTTTATCCGCTCGTTGAATGTCACATTGAATTTGGCCATGGACAAGCAATTCATTATCCATACCCCGCTGATGTGGCTCGATAAAGCCGAAGTATGGGAGCTCTCTGACACACTTGATGCATTTGAGTTTGTCCAGAAGAAAACGCTGACCTGCTATAACGGCATCCCGAGCACCGGTTGTGGCCATTGCCCGGCCTGTCAATTGCGCAATGATGGGCTTGCCCGCTATCAGGCGAAAAAATCAGCAGGTACAATCATATGATGCAGCAATTTTATCCGACAGCTACGCATAACTTTCAATTCGAACTCAATAAAGACCTGCATTTCTCTGCAGCACATTTTATTCCCAGCGAAGATGCCGGGAAATGCCGGATGATGCACGGCCATACTTACCACCTGAACATTACCATTGCCGGCAATGAGCTTGACGCCACCGGCTTCCTGATTGACTTTAAATTGCTGAAAGAATTGATTCATAAAAAATACGACCACAGTGTCTTGAATGATCATGCTGAATTTGCAACTAAATTTCCCACTACTGAATTGCTTGCCCAGCAGGTTTGGCAGTCCATTCAGCATGTGCTGAAAACGAAAAGCAACCGGCCCGACTGCCTGCAGGTCATTGTCCGCGAAACGCCGACAAGCTATGTGGTCTACCGGCCGCGCAAGGAAGACCTGTCATGAGAATTCCCGTCATGGAAATCTTTGGTCCGACTATACAGGGAGAAGGCATGGTCATGGGGCAAAAAACCATGTTCGTGCGCACCGCTGGATGCGACTATTCCTGCTCTTGGTGCGATTCAAAATTCACTTGGGACGGCACAGGCACCAGCACTTCCAAGCAGCCTGAAGATATTATTGAAGAATTGATCCGCATAGGCGGCAAGGCATTTTCACACGTCACCATTTCCGGAGGCAATCCTGCACTTCACAAAGGCATAGCTGAATTGGTCGATCTTTGCCACCAGCAGGGCTGGAAAGTTGCTGTTGAGACACAGGCCTCCATTTGGCAAGACTGGCTGGCAGCAATCGATGACATCACCTTATCGCCTAAACCACCCAGCTCAGGCATGTCGACGGATTTTGCCAAATTGGATTTCTTTATCGACAAACTGCAAAACGCCAATGTCAGTTTGAAAGTCGTTGTATTCGACCAGGATGATTTTGCCTATGCAGAAAATCTTCATCAGCGTTATCCAGCTGTTCCGTTCTTTCTTCAGACCGGCAATGAAGACACAGCGACAACGGATGACACGCAGCTGGTCGCCGATTTGCTGCAGCGGTACGAGCAATTGATCGATTACCATGTACGCTCTTCCGTTATGAACGACGTGAAGGTATTGCCTCAATTGCACACGTTGGTTTGGGGCAATAAACGCGGCGTATGACAGTTGGCCGAGTAGAATAGCTGTTAGTTTCTTTATAATCGAAAGACCCCGTGCAAACTTTTCGCTAAGTTTGCACGGGGTCTTTTCACGTTACACTTTTTTGACGAATTCCGATTTCAGCTTCATTGCGCCAAAACCATCAATTTTGCAATCGATGTTATGGTCGCCTTCTACCAAACGGATACTCTTTACTTTAGTGCCAATCTTCAAAGTAGAAGAACTGCCTTTGACTTTCAAATCTTTGATGACAGTAACCGCGTCTCCATCTTTCAGAAGCGTGCCATTGGCATCTTTAACAAGCTGTTCTGCTTCCGCGTTTTCAGCCTCAGCTACAAGGCTCCACTCGTGAGCGCATTCCGGACATACCAGCAAGCGGCCATCTTCATACGTATACTCAGAGTTGCATTCGGGACAATTCGGTAAATTTTCCATTGATTTTTCCTCCAGCTGGTCTTGCAGTATCTCAAGCAACTGGCAGACCGATCATTTTCTCCAGTATACCAGAATCGAATGCTGACCGGTCTGCCTTATTTCACGACGAGAACTGGACAATGCACATGATTTAAGACTTTATGGCTGACGCTCCCTAAAACCATTTCAGAAATCGGATTCAACCCTCTGCTGCCGATGACCACCAAATCAAAATTGCCGTCGTTAGCCAGCTCGATGATGACTGGCGCCGGCCGGCCATGCATGATTTCCGTTTTATAATAGATATTTTCACGCTCCAATGATTCTCTGACAGGCTGAATTTTTTTCTCACGCGACAGTTCAAACTCAACCGAACCGCCATCATGCACTTCTTCGTTGCTGTCTTCGTTGAAATCCGAAACATATAACACCGTCACTTCCACACCTGTTATCAGAGATGCCAGTTGTGCGGCTTGTTTGCCAGCCCGCATGGAATTCTCCGAACCGTCTACGGCTAATAAAATTGATTGATACATTTTATCCACTCCTTCGACTGTTTTTCCGAGGCATGGCGGCAAAATAGTCTGTTACGAGTACTATTCGACTCCCTTTCGAAATTCCCTCTACTGAAATAAAAACAGATGAGCCTAAGCATCACCTGTTCCTGCTTTTCTATTTTATTTAGCTTGCTTGTACGTCAACGTTTTTCCTGTAAAACCAAACAGTACAGTCAATAATGGAGACAAGAGGCAAAAGAAGGCGAAAGGAAGATAATCAAGCGTCGAAACACCGATGCCCCCTGTAATAAAGATTCCGCAGACGCTCCAGGGAACGAGTGGATTGACCACGGTCCCTGCATCTTCCATCACTCGGCTAAGGTTTTTCCCCGCCAGCCCTACTTTGTCATAAGGTTCTTTAAATGCTTGCCCAGTTAACAATATCGACAAGTATTGTTCGCCGATCAGCACATTGATGCCGATTGCCGTTAAAGCAGAAGCAGCAATGACAGATGAAACCTTTTTCAGCAAGCTCTCTATAGTTGCCAGCAAACATTGGACAATGCCCAATGTAAACAACAAGCCACCCATGCTGAGTGCGAGCAGCACCAATGCCACAGTGAACATCATACTTTCCATTCCGCCGCGGGACAGCAATGCATCAATTTCTTCAATCCCTGTCGTGGATACGTACCCACTGAACAGTACTGAAAAAATCTCGGATGCCGTCGAACTCTGATGGAGAAAAGAAATGAAGATAGCGGATATCGAGCTCAAAGCCAGCGTCATTAATGCGGGTATTTTCATGAGTGTCGAAATGATCAGTACAGCCAATGGGATAATCGTATACCAGTGAATCATCCCGGTGGTTTTAAGCCCTTCTTTAAAGAGCGTTACGTCTTGCACACTTGCGCCAGCTGTTTCAGGAGAAAGCAACGCAAACAAAATTAATGTAATGCCAAATGCCGGAATAGTTGTCCAGCCCATATTGCGGATATGTTCAAACAGGTCCACTCCAACAATTGTGGAAGCCAGGTTCGTCGTATCAGATAGCGGTGACATTTTATCTCCAAAAAAGGCACCTGACACAATCGCCCCTGCTGTAATCGCCAATGACAAATCCATTGCTGTCGCCATACCGATAAAAGCAACCCCGATTGTCGCAACGGTCGTCAAGGAACTGCCGATGGACAAACCGATCAATGAAGTCACAATAAAGACAATGGCGTAGAAGAACGTCATTGAAATTAACGTGAATCCCGTGAAAATCAGTGTCGGAATGGTTCCGCTGATCATCCAGCTGCTGATAAGTATGCCGATAAAGAAAAACAGGAAAACGGCACTCATTCCAGCTCCGGCCCCTTCCACCAAGCCTTTTTCCAGCGTCCGGTACGACACTTTCTTTAACAAGCCATAGCCAAACAGCAAGAGAATCGACAACAGAATCGGAATATGCGGAACCGATTCAAAGCGGATGATGCTGACGCTGATCAACAGAAAAATAATAACTATCAGTGCAAATGCTTCTGCAAATTTCGGTGTAATCACCGGTTTGATCTGGTACATATTGAACACTCCTTTTTCCTATAAAAAAAGAGAAAACCACTCATCCCCATAAAGGGACGAAGGTTTTCTCCGCGTTACCACCCAATTTGATGCTTTGACAGTTCAAAACATCCACTTCTTTTCGAAACGATCCCAACTGATGGTGTATTTCATCCAATTTGCTGCCTGAATTCACACCTGCCATCCAGTCTCTTGCTGCTGCACACAAATTGCCTACTAAATCATCGATCGCTTTATTTATCAATAGTTGATTTTTTAAAAGTATATTGAAATAGATTCTACCAGTTCTCTTCCTCAAGTCAATACTTTTTAGGAAAAATTTGATTTCACTACATGGGTTTTTGCAATCCAATCATAAAGTGACTGTTTGTTTTTCGTGAATATAACCATGAGAATATACAAAAAAATCAATGCGTAGACCAAGCCGCCCATAACGTAATCCATTAACTGAACTGCTCCATCTCCTAAATAAATCATACGGTACGCCATGAAATGGGACAATTCCCAAGGCAAAAATTTTAATGCAGTCCGCAAGACAGCACGGGAAACGGAAATCGCTTGGTGGTTTTCATCAACCACTTGAATATGGATTTTGCGTTTGCCCAACGATTGCCCCCCTAGACGCGAATCCGTTACAACAAAGTAAAGCGAAACCGGTAAAGTGACCAATAAGAAACCGGTCAGCTGAGCCTTTCCTGGAGAAGCTTGAAATAATTCCTGAAGTGAGGGAATCAAAAACATCGAAACAACCATCACCAACAGCAAGTAGCCAAAAATCAATAAATAATCAGCAGCAAAAGCCTGGAACCGCAGCCACAATCCTGCAGGCATCCTATCCCTCCTCTTTTAAGCCATCACGTCACCACAGAGTTCGCCCGGCACTTTCCCAATGAGCAGGTTTTGACAAGAGAGGCGGCAAGCAAGTGTCTGCATCTCCCTTTGCCGAATTTACTTGCATTTGCGTCAGAAAAATAGCGCCTGTTAGATCGACTCCGCTTAAGTTGCAATCCCGCAGGTCCGCACCGATAAAATCCGAATTCCTTAAATCGGCATCACTCAAATCAGCACCAATCAAGTAGGCACCTCTAAAATTCGCACCTCTTATATCGCGTCCTCTAAGTTTCTCCCCCATCAAGTTTGCTCCCTGGTAATCCGGGCCTTTTTTCTTCTGTTTTTTTTTTGCCTAAACGTCCCGATTCAAGACGGACCTGTTCACTGACTTGCACAAGCAATTCGTTAATGGATCGGCGCATTTTCGGCAGATTTTCAGCCAATAGCTGTTCAGCAGATGCTTGTGTCAATTTATCGATTTCTCGTCTGCTGATTTGCAGTGTTTCCTGTAGCTGCTTATCAGTGCAGCGCTCGATTCCCTCGGTGAGGTACAGCAGCATTTCCTGGAGCTGCTGCATAATCGGCAGTACTTGAAACATTTGGGAAGCTGATTTCGGATCGTCTTTCCAACTAATGCCCCCGAATGTCTGCTGCGATACTTTTTGTCCAGCTCCAAGACAATCGAATGTTGTGCAGCCGCTGTAGCCGGAAAGCTTTAAGTTCCGATGGATGGCACAGCGAAAATCATCCTGCAGGTTTTTGCAGGCAATGCCCCTTTCCTTGTCGACCGGAAAGTCGGCTGAAACGGTAAAGGCCAGTGCCACGCAGCATAGCCCAAAACAATTGGCACAGTCCGCCTGAAAAGTCCTGGAGTCAAAGGCAGGTTGCAGATTGGCATGCATATCGATTTCCTCCTTATATCCGAATATTCAATTAACTATAGTATACACATTCTATATCAAGAATTTAATATAGAATTTTCCCCATAGAAAAAAGGCAAAGGATAGACTCCCTTGCCTTTTGTCATTTGCCGTTCATTACGTACCCATTTTACGGCGGTTATTGCTGACTTTCTTTGATTGCTGGCTCTTCATTTTCTTAGTTGAAAGTGAAGCGTTGCCGCCAGACTGTTTGCCTGACTCCTGGTTTTTCTTAGCTTCCAATTGGCGTTTTACAGCTTCCTGCAAACTAACTTTTTTCGGCGCTTCGTTTGACTCAGTCATTGCGCATCCCTCTTTTCATCAAAATAGTGCATATGGATGTTTTATAGCTTAAGTATAGCATAAACACGCTTCTCTATTCTTTGTTTTCTTTAAACCAACCTGCAACCTGTGAGAAGAATTTAGACATGGATTCCGGTTTGGACATATTCGGAACGCGTGCCAACAGCACTTCCTTCGGTGCTTTGACGCCTTCTTGCTTTTTCTGCAAAACCAAAATCCCTTTAGCGTGGGCCGAGTTCTTGAACAGGGTTTCCGGCAATTCCATGACAGCCTGGATATGGGCATGTTTTTTCAGGAAACTATGCAATTGGCTCGCCTGCGCTGATTCAAATAAAGCTTTCGGCACGATAAAAAACAGATATCCGCCTTCAGCCGTATGCTTCAATGATTGTTCGATAAAGAGGTGGTGAGCATAGGACATGCCTTCATCCGCCTTCAACTCATAAGTTGCTGCTGTTTCCTCGTCGGGATAATAGCCCACTGGCAGATCTGAAACCACTACGTCCACCGGGTCGATCAATAAAGGCTGCAGCGCATCCTGCAAATAGAAAGTGATGGGCTGTTCAACCAGGTTGCCGGCATTGGAAGCCAGTCGAATCAACAGGTCATCCAGCTCTACACCCGCTCCTGTCATTCGGCCGTCCAAGTAATTCATTACAGTCAGCAGCAGATTGCCGGTGCCGACAGCCGGATCCAAAATAACGGCCTGTTCTTTTTTAACGAATAATTCCACCAGATAGCCGACCAATAACCCAAGTGCGTCCGGAGTCATTTGATGATGCGGCTGAATATGCTCTTTCATGCCTTTAAGTACAGCCAGCTGAAGTGCTTTACGGATGTCTTCCTTGCTGGCTCCCTCCTCGGGCTTGATGATGCCGTCCAGCCAATTTTCAGTAGTGGTCAACAGACTTTCCAAATAAGCATTATCCTGCTCTTTCTGGATAGCCGTTGTGTGATTATCAATAAAATTAAATGTCTTTTCCATCATAGAATTCATGCTTTCGCCGTCCTCAATAAGGAAACCCACTCTCCCGAGTGGGTTTCTAGTATTAGTTTGTTAATTCTTTAACTGCGTTCAACGCTTTTTCGTAATCCGGATGGTCCGTTCCTTCAGGCACATACTCTACATATGCAATTTTGTCGTTTCCATCAATGACAAAAATCGAACGGGCAAGCAATCGCAGCTCCTGCATCGTCACGCCATAAGCTTCACCGAATGACAGGTCACGATGATCGGATAAAGTCGTAATCGCGTCCACTTTATTGATTTCCGTCCAACGCTTTTGCGCAAACGGCAAATCAGCAGAAATCGTCAGAACCTCCACATCGTCACCAAGGGAAGCCGCTTCTTCGCTGAAACGTTTCGTCTGATCTGAGCATACGCCCGTATCCAGTGAAGGCACTACGCTGACCAATCGGATTTTTCCGGCTGTATCCTTAAGCGTCACCGGTTCCAAACCTGTTGACAGGACTGTAAACTCCGGAGCCTGCTCTCCAACTTTCACTTCTTTGTTCGGTAAAGTCACAGGGTTTTTCTTGAATGTAATTTGTACCAATTAAAGCGCCTCACTTTCGTCTTCCATCTATCATACTAAACCGCGCTGGTCTCATGCAACCCAGACCCGTCTGTACGTTTCTTCACTGCATTGTTTTTTCTGAAAGATTCTTCGTGGACCACTGTCGTATCTGCGATAAAATCATGAACTCCTTGTTTTAAGGGCGTAAAGCCGACAATCCAGTAAAGCGGCCAGATGGTCACTGAAAGGAAGCGGCCAATCCATTCACGGAACAGCAATGTCGTCCATGACAAGTGATTGGACTTTAAAGATACCACACGGATGCCCATGATCATTTTTCCGACCGTCTGTCTGAAGAATTTGGTCATCAGTACAAAATAGCCATAGAAGACGATGGCTGACATGATGGCAAATGGTGCATACCACGAGGTTTCAGTTGTTTCAAGACCCATTAAAGCAAAGGCGGGTTTGATCAAAATCGATGTAAGGGCTGTAATGATCAGTAAATCAATCAAATATGCCCAAAACCGAACCCAAAACCCCGCAGGTTTCCGTTCGTAAAAAAGAACTTCCTCGTAGCTCGGCGTTTCGGGACGATGCGGCGCGACTTGAACTTCTGTTGCTGTTTCATTCGTTTCGTGGTCTGTCATCATGGTCCCTCCTTATTTATCACCGTATAAATACATCATACGAGGAGAACTATACTCAGTAAGCATTTTCGAAATCATTTGAGTTTCAATATCATTGCCGAAGAAAGAACTCATTTTCATCGACAGGAGCGATTCCCATCCTTGTGAAGCTCCATATTGGAACACCTGGGCATTGCCCAGTTCGAAATCAGCTTTCACTTGTTCGATGACATCTTCTTCAAATCCGAAATCGTCTGCCAGATTTGCTTCAACTGCTTGACGGCCATTCATGATTCGCCCATCAGCAACAGCTTTGACTTGTTCTTCAGTCATGCCTCGGCCTTCTTCAATAACATCCACAAATGACTCGTACGAATCATCCAGCATCGTTTGAAGAAGAGCACGCTCATCTTCTGTCATATCACGCGTCGCACTCATAATATCTTTGTATGGACCTGACTTGATGGTCACAAAGTCAACGCCGTACCGCTCAGCCAATTCACCATAATTGACGCTCTGCATAATGACGCCGATTGAACCCGTCAAAGTTTCTTCGTTCACAAAAATCTTTTCAGCTGGTGCCGCAATATAATAACCGCCTGATGCAGCCATGGCTCCCATTGAGACATAAAAAGGCTTTTGCGTTTCTTCCTGGATTTCAGTGATTTTATCGTAAATCTCTGCAGATTCCACTACGCCTCCACCTGGTGAGTTTACTGTAAGCACCACGGCTTTAACTGTAGAATCCTCTTTCACATTTTCCAATTGTTCCATGAAGGAAGAGTGGTTGTAGCCGGTTGTACCAAATAGAGATGCCGCTTCACCGGTATCCTGGATGGCGCCATCTACATTCAACACGGCGACCCGATTATCGAAATCTCCATCTTCCATGACAACTTCCGAGAGGCTTGATTGTGTAGTCGCCATTAATTCATCGACACTTTCGCCAAATCCGCTTTGAAGAAAAGCGAACGCTGAATTGATGACCAGCGAAATCCCCAATACGGCTGCAGCTACTACTAAAGCGATCCATCGTTTCGTATTCATTTAAGCAATTCCCTCCTTAGTTTCTACTTCTTACTATACGGGAAACACTGGCAAATGTTTCATTGGAAAAGGAATTTTATGCCGAAATTTTGCGATTAGCTTTCCGGATGCTCCGCGCCTCAAGAAATTTCGACGATGTGAAAAGAATCAATGCACTCCAAATCAACGAAAAGGAAATCAAATCTACCGCATCGAACGCCTCGCCATAAATGAATACTCCGATCAACAGCATCAGTGAAGGCGCAATGTACTGCAGGAATCCGATCATGTACAAAGGAATTAGCGGAGCACCAATAGCAAAAAGCAATAATGGCAGTGCCGTGACCAATCCGCTGGCGATCAGCAAGACGTCTGTCGTCAATCCGATCTGCAAAAAGGACACACGGTCTATCGACATCAAATA
This sequence comes from Planococcus notacanthi, assembly GCF_030407825.1. Classification (NCBI taxonomy): domain Bacteria; kingdom Bacillati; phylum Bacillota; class Bacilli; order Caryophanales; family Caryophanaceae; genus Planococcus; species Planococcus notacanthi. Next base: position 1,436,877 of record NZ_JASDCQ010000001.1, read on the forward strand.
GACATAATAAGCGATGGCAATCGGGAAAACGAACAAGGTTTCAATCGCTAATCCACGAAGCGCATCCAAACGGATCGTTTTCTTGATGAGGCCATAAAAAGCAAAGCTGAAAGCCATTCCCAATGCCAGCCACGGCAAAGAACCGAACGAAAATGTTAAAATCAAAACGCCTGTTGCAGCCAATAGAAACGCTATTTTAATAGCGGGCGATAGTTTCTCCTTCAGGAAAAGAGCCCCCAATAGCATGGAAATCAACGGGTTAATGTAATAGCCAAGGCTGGTCTCGACAATCCGGCCTTCGGAAACCGCATAGACATACAAAAACCAGTTTGCAGAAATCAGAAAAGAGGCCAACATCAGCAAAAAGAATTTTTTCTTGGAAGCCCACAGCATTTTCAAATCAAGCCAAAGCTGTCGGCCGCCATTCAATAGAAGAATAAAACCCAGCGTCAGCAAGAACGACCAAATAATTCGGCCTGCCAGGATTTCGTCTGCCGGAACATGATCGATCTGTTTCCAGAATATCGGCATAAATCCCCATAATGTGTAAGTTAAAATAATGACTAAAACGCCTTTTTTAGAATCTGTCATCCTGCATCGCGCACCATTCTGTTTTTTATTTTATATTTCGAAATAATAGTCTCATTATAGGCTGACAGTACGCGGAAAGTAAATAAAGACAAACTCCTTGAAATAAGGAATTTGCCTTGTGAAAATGGAAATTACATTGTTCGGGTACTGCAGTTTGAGCGGTATCGCTGATGTCATTGAAATCAGCCAAAGAAAGTGCGGATCATTATTTCTTTTGGTTTTCCTGCTGGCGCAATTCCACTCGCCGAATTTTGCCGGATGCCGTTTTCGGCAATTCCTGACGAAAATCAATAGCGCGCGGGTATTTATACGGTGCCGTCAATTCTTTGACATAGTCTTGCAGTTCTTTCACTAAGTCGTCGGAAGCTTTGTAGTCCGCCACTAGCACCACAAAAGCTTTAACGATGGTGCCACGTATTTCATCAGGTGCACCGATGACTGCACATTCCTGAACAGCCGGATGCTTGACCAGCGCATCTTCCACTTCGAACGGCCCGATTGTGTAACCGGATGAAATGATGATGTCGTCTCCCCTTCCTTCAAACCAGAAGTAACCATCATCGTCTCTTGACGCTTTGTCTCCTGTGACATAATACTCCCCGCGGAATTGCATGCTGGTGCGCTCCGGATCTTTAAAGTATTCCTTGAACAAAGCAGGGGTGTCCACATGGACCGCGATGTCCCCTACTTCTCCGGTAGCACACGGCTGACCGAAATCATCAATGATTTCCACTCGGTTGCCGGGCGTCGGTTTCCCCATTGAGCCGGTACGGGCTTCCATGCCTTTCATCACACCGACAAGCAATGTATTTTCAGTCTGTCCATAGCCGTCCCGTACTTCCAGGTTGAAGTGATTTTTAAAGACATTGATCACTTCTGCATTGAGCGGTTCTCCAGCTGACACGGCACTGTGCAAAGCAGATAAATCATATTTCGCTAAATCTTTTTGTTTCGCCATCAACCGGTATTCTGTCGGTGTGCAGCACAGCACGTTAATTTTGCGCTTCTCCAAAAGCTCTAAATAGACAGCCGGATCGAATTTGCCATTGTAGACAAAACCTGTTGCTCCACTGCCGAGCGTTGCCAGGAACGGGCTCCAAATCCATTTTTGCCAGCCCGGACTCGCTGTAGCCCATACGACATCGCCTTCCTTCGCTCCCAGCCAGTGTTCAGCGGATGTCCGAAGATGGGCATATGCCCAGCCATGGCTGTGGACTGCGCCTTTTGGATTGCCGGTGGTTCCTGATGTATATGACAAAAATGCCATATCGTCTTTCTTTGTCGGTGCTGCTATGTATTCGGCAGAAGCGGTTTCCATTTCATCCAATAAGGATATCCAAGACTGATCAGATTGGCCGATGACAAACTTGACGACATTATCCATTTCCTTGACGCCTTCAAATTGGTCCATGAACGGCTCATAAGCAATGACTGCTTTGGCATCACTGTGGTTCAAACGGTAGGCAATGTCTTTGGCTCTAAGCATTTCCGAGCTTGGAATGACCGCCAATCCGGCTTTCAAAGCACCAATGTACGCAACATAGGCTTCAATCAAACGCGGCACCATCACCAGGACCACATCGCCTTTCACCAATCCCGCTTTTTCAAAACTATTTGCTGCACGGTTGGCGCGTTGCATTAATTCATCATATGTAACTTGCTGTTTCTCGCCTTGGCCATTTTCCCATAGAATCGCCAGTTTCCCGTCCCCTTTGGCGTATCGCTCAATTTCCTCGACCAGGTTATACGATTCCGGCGCTACTAATTCTTCTCGTTTCACAGTAATTCCCCCTTGCAGATAGTGTTATTATTATACTCCTATCATTATACAGGAAGTTTTTAAGTATTCATATAATTTCATATAGTGGGACTATGAGATGAAACGGATCACTTTTTCGCCTTAAATTTTATTTGTAGATATTGGAGTTTTAACGGGTGACAGGTTAAATGCATATACACGAACAAATTGAGTTTCTTTCAACAATTTCGGAGCGGCTATAGGGATATGCCCTCTTTCTTCCTGAACTAATTGGTCCTTTACATGCACTTCCTCCATTCTTACCTAAATTCGAGCTGTTTCACAAAAGTTCCAGCCAATGAATGGAAGCTGTCCGCACCACGAACAGTTACAGAAAGAGTGCTACACTTTACCGAAGCAAAGCTCACACACAGTGTTGGACCTTTCGCCCACCGAGCACAGTGTGCATCTTCAATTTCCGCATGATTCATGCAGGCATGCAGAAACTTCACATAGAGAAGCAACTAGTTAAGGCAGCAGCATCACATACTCCGGTAGACCTCCGAATCGCTCATGCAGAACCGTCAATTCATCCTATACAATCACAAAACCCCATGCGTCCTCCTCAACTCTATGTAAAACAATAAGATTGTTGACAATAAAAAAAGAGCCACCCATATAGGCAGCTCAATCTTTATAACAAATCTTCAAATTGATTTACTTTTACGCGCGGAAACTTGATGATTTCCCGCTCCGCCACAGCTTCCTGGATCAATTCATCAAATGAAACGAAGTTTTCATAGTACTCCACTTTTTCAAGCTTTGGTTTGGTTTTCGGATTTGCCGGGGTAAAAATGGTGCAGCAATCTTCAAACGGCCGGATGGAAATATCATAGGTCCCGATTTTCTGGGCCGTCTCGATAATCTCCAATTTATCCGCAGCAATCAACGGACGCAGGACTGGGGTATTTGTTACGGCATTGATGGCCTGCAGGCTTTCCAGCGTCTGGCTGGCCACTTGACCCAAGCTTTCACCGGTGATGATGGCACGGCAATTGGTTTCATTCAAAACCAAATCAGCGACACGCATCATCATGCGTCGTGTAGAAGTCATCGTAATATTATCAGGAACCTGCTTGTGCACTTCCTGCTGAAGCTTGGTGAATGGAATGATGTGCAGATTGACGGAAGAACCGAATTGCGATAGCTTTTCAGCCAGATCGAATACCTTTTCCTTGGCACGGTCGTTGGTGAATGGCGGACTAAAGAAATGGATCAGCTCCAACCGGACTCCGCGCTTCAGCATATGATATCCTGCCACGGGGCTATCTAAGCCACCTGACAGCATCAATAATGCCTTGCCGCCTGCACCGACCGGCAAGCCCCCGGCTCCTTGAATGACTTCCGCCATCATATAGACCGCTTCTTCACGTACTTCCACTTTCAGGTCGATTTCCGGATCTTTCATTTGGACTTTTAAATCCGGAAAAGCTCTCAGGACGTGTGAGCTCAGCTCTTTCATAATTTCCGGTTTTTCATGCGGAAACTCCTTGAACGGCCGCTTCACGGATACTTTGAAGCTCTTATCGGTATCCTGGATTTTTGCGACCACAGCTTCCGCTGTCCGCTTCATCGATTCCAAATCCAATTCACATGCGGTCACAGGGCTGAACGATTGGATGCCGAATACTTGCGGCAAACGTTCAATCACCTGTGCCAATTCCTCTTCATCGTCTGAGGTAATGAACATCCGGTCACGTTCCGCTTTGATGCGGATCTTTTCCAAATCAGAGAAAGTCTGTCTGACGTTGTCGCGCAGCCTTCCAATAAATGAACTCCGGTTTTTGCCTTTGGTTGACAGCTCGCCATAACGGACGAGAATTTGATTGGTTTTCATATAAGGTTAAACTCCTTTAATCATGCGGTATACCCGCTGAAATGCTCTTTTTAGGGAAATGATGTCCTGTTTTTCAGTAAATGCTCCGAAACTGATCCGCATGACACCGTCTTTAAACTCGCGCGGCAGACCGATTGCCTGACTCACGTGGCTGGTGTCCTTGCTTTTAGAAGAACAAGCACTGGAAGTAGAGACGATTACCGACTCTTTTTGCAATCCAGATACCAGTATTTCACCTTTTATTCCTTTGACGGCTACCGCCAGGATATGTGGAGCCGCGCCTTTAGGACTAACGATTTTCACGCCTTTAAATTCCGAGAAAAATTGGCGCAGATCTTGATTCCATTGGTGATGCTGCGGGTTCGGCTGTGCCAGCCTTACTGCTTTCGAAAGCGCAACTGCATTCGGGACAGAGACAGTGCCGCTCCGAATTCCATCTTCCTGTCCGCCGCCGTATTGAATAGCCTGCAGTTCAACACCTGTATAGGCCAATAATCCGCTGCCTTTCAAACCATGAATTTTATGGCCTGATAGGGTCAATAAATCCGGCATCGCTGTCGGGTCCAATGTCAGCTTGCCAATGCTTTGGACAGCATCGACATGAAAGATAATTCGGCGTTCTTTCAGCATACCCGCGATTTCTGCAATAGGGTGGATGGTGCCGATTTCATTATTGACATGCATGAGTGATACTAGAATCGTATCGCTTCGCAAAGAATTCTTCAACTCATCGATATCAATTTCCCCCGCGTAGTTTACAGACAGACGCGTCACTTCAAAACCTTGTTGTTCCAATGCTGCCAGGCTGTTCAAGACCGAAGGATGCTCAGTTTGGGCGGTGACAATATGCCTGCCCCGGTGCTGGTAACTTTTTGCTGTGCCCATCAAAGCCAAATTATTCGATTCTGTTCCGCCAGAAGTGAAGATGACTTTATCCATGTGCAATAGGTCCTTCAATTGCTTACGGGCCGTTTCCAGCAAATCTTCAGCTTGATTGCCAAGTGCATGCAAAGAAGCCGGATTGGCATAAAATTGCTCATTTACTTTTATGAATGCTTCAAGCACTTCTTGTTTCGGCTTAGTTGTTGCGCTATTGTCCAGGTAATTCATTCTGTAACCTCCGAAAAAGAAAACCACCAGCTCAAATCCGCTGGTGGTTTTGCCTTTTGTTTTTTAGATGTTCCAAGCGTCTTCTTTGACCAGTACTTCAATCCGTTTCATTGAACCCGGTTCAAAGTTTTCAACCGCAGTAGCCGCTTCTTCCAATGCTTTCGAATAACGAAGCTGGCGGAATGACTCTTCGGCTTCTCCAAGTTTAGCATCTAATTGCTGATTCGACTTCCGGTAACGGTTGCCGTATTGAATAATGCGTTCAATCAACAACACATTTTCTACCATCTCAACGGCTTTATCATGAACGTCATCAATACTTTTTTCTGCCTGCTCCAAATAATTGTCCACAAGCTTCATGTTCAATGGCACTTCACGCAAAGTTTGCATCGCAACAAAAAGATGTTCTTCAGCTTCTTCGAGGCGCACATCCATATCTTCCGGAATTCCAGGGATATTGGCTTTATGCAAGATGCGATCCGTTTCCTGCAATTTGCGTTTCAGCTGCTCCACTTTAGCGTTGGCATTGGTTTCTTCAACACGCAAGTTCTTCAATGCTGTCATGAAATCGTTTTGTGTCGAATCGACAATCGACAGATCTTCACGTATATGCATCAGTTCTTCCTGCAAACTTGAATAAGCGGATTGGTCTTCTTCTAAGCGCGTACGCAATAAGTCGTAGCGTTGCGCCAATTGCTCCATTTTTTCTTTGCATGCTTTTGGAATGGCAGCTTCGCTTTCACTAATCTTGTAGCTATGCTGCACGTAGCGGCTTTCCTCTTCCATTTCCTGTGTATCGCGTGCCACAACTTCCAAATGGCGTTCTGTATCTATTTGGAATTCATCGACATAATGCTTTGCTTCAACTTCTTTTTCCAACAATTCATAGAACGAGTCGATGCGGTCTTTTATTTTTTCTACTGCGATTTTTGTTTGGGCAATTTCCAGCTGGGCGATGTTTTCTTCTAACACTGCCAATTCTTCTTCTATCTCATCGAGTTGAAGCGTGAGCTCCAAGTGGCCAAGATAATACGACTGCTCTTCCATTTCGCTCTTGCCTTGACGCAATTCAGCTATATAAGAAGGGATCTTATTGTGGACATCAGCCAACAATGATGGAATGTCATCTGCCAATAAAAACGCTTCTTCGCCTTCAGTTGATAAACTGATGACAATTTCGCGGGCTTTTAAGTAATTGCCTTCAGTCGTCAATTTTTCGTATTCATCAAACATCGGAATGAATGACTCCAACTTTTTCTCTAGTGGCGCAGCTGCAGCACCATAAGAATGCTGATGAGCCAATAGATTCTTACGGGCGCGGCGGTATTTTTCCTGGATCAGATCAATTTCGTTGCGATTCTTTTCATCGCTGCCGATTAATTCTGCCAGTTCCACCAGGATACCGTTCATATCTTTATCTACATTATCAATTTTGACTTCAGTTTCCTGTTCGATCTTCGTCGCTTTACCGAAACGGAAACGGTTAATGGCTTCCTCAGCGTCATAGAGAGAAGCATCGATTTTAGGAATGTGGACATCCATGATTTCAGTCCACACATTGCGCCAGCGTTCGAACATTTCTTCTGTCTGGCCATTCATGTTCAGCTGTTTCACTTTAGTCAGTTCTTCAAGTATCGGTTTATTTTGTATTTGCAGTTTTAATTGTTCTAAGCGCTCAATTTCAGCCAAATGTTTTTTACGAAACATAAAGCCGATGATTATTATCGCTAATAGAATGATGACCGCAATGATGATATACTCCATCATAAGTCATATAGCCCCCTGTTCCAAAATCACATTACCAGTTATACGTAAATGTATTCATGATTCTTTTATTTTAACATGTATTCTACTCTTTTGTTTGCCAAATTAGAAGAAAAGCGATTATATTTTTTAATACATAGAAAAGAGGCTGCTTTTATGAGACGAGATGGTCACATTCATACGAAATTTTGTCCTCACGGGACTAAAGACGCAACACAACTTTATATTGAAAAAGCAATAAAGTCCGGTTTTACAGATATTTCCTTCACCGAACATGCACCGCTCCCGGGTAACTTTACAGACCCCACTCCTGATCAGGACAGCGGCATGAGCATGGAGCAGCTCACACCTTATCTCCACGAAATCACCCATTTTAAAAATGTCTATAAAAACGATATCCGCATTCGCGTAGGTTTGGAAGTGGACTTTATCTCAGGATACGAAAAAGAAACCCGCTCTTTCTTGGATGACATCGGACCAGCTCTCGACGATGCCATTCTTTCGGTCCATTTTCTCAAAGCAGATAACCGTTATTTCTGCGCCGATTACAGCAAAGACGTCTTTACTGAATTGGCAGCTGCAAGCGGTTCAGTGGAAGCTGCTTATAAGCTTTATTATGACACAGTGGAAGCATCCATACACGCTGACCTCGGCCAATTCAAACCTAAGCGCATCGGCCATCCGACACTGATCCATAAATTCCAATTGGCGCATGGCGAAAAAGTCGATGATAGCGCACAGATTCACTATATTCTCCAATTAATGAAGAAAGCCGGTCTGGAGCTTGATGTGAATGGTGCAGGATTCTCGAAACTAGACTGTTTGGAACCCTATCCACCACTCTCTTTTATCGGATATGCCAAGTACCTCGGCATCCCCCTGGTTTTTGGATCAGATGCCCACAATGTCAATGGCTTGCATAAGCATTATGATAAAATCTATACTTACTTAAGTTGAACCATTACTTAACAAAATGAAATGGGGTTATCATTTATGTTTACGCAAACCGATTACAGCGGCAGTAGTATAGAACAATATACAATGTTATCAAAGCAATTGGATGCTTTATTGGAAGGCGAAAGCAACAGCATCGCCAACCTGAGCAATGCCTCTGCTTTGCTGAACCAATTTCTTGAACGCATCAACTGGGTAGGATTTTATTTGATGGAAGACGGCGAGCTTGTCCTTGGCCCGTTTCAAGGTCTACCGGCCTGCGTACGGATTCCAGTTGGGAAAGGCGTCTGCGGAACTGCCGTAGCTGACAAAAAAACCATGTTGGTCGAAGATGTCCAAGCATTTCCTGGCCACATCGCCTGTGATGCAGCATCCCGTTCTGAAATTGTCATTCCACTGATGAAAGAAGATCAGGTGATCGGTGTCCTGGATATCGACAGCCCTGAGCTGAGCCGTTTTACAGAAGACGACCAGAAAGGTTTGGAGCTTTTCGTTGAAGTTTTAGCTAAGCATCTGTAATAGGAAGACCCTGGACTCGATTGTCGAGTCCAGGGTCTTTTTTAGATTTCCTGAAGTTTTGGTTTCACCTGTTCGAACGCATAGTTGAGGTCAGCGATCAAATCATCCGTATGCTCGAGCCCCACTGACAGCCGCAGCAAGGAGTCACTGATGCCCATCGCTTCTCTGTTTTCCTGTGGTACAGCGGCATGGGTCATGGTAGCCGGATGCTGGATCAGTGTCTCGGCATCACCTAAACTGACAGCGATTTTGATGAGGGACAGCGAATCCAGAAATTGCTGTGCCTGTTTTTTGCCGCCTTCAATTTCAAAAGAAATCAATCCGCCGCCCTGCCTCATTTGCTGCTTGGCAATTTCGTACTGTGGATGCTGAACGTCAAATGGATAGTAAATCTTTTTCACCAGTTCCTGCCGCTTTAAAAATTCCAGCACTTTCTGAGCATTTGCGACGTGACGGTCCATCCGTACGTGAAGCGTTTTCAGCCCGCGAAGCAGTAGCCAGGCGTCAAAAGGCGACATGATGCCGCCGACATCCTTCTGCACAGTCATCCGGACATGCTGCATTTCATCTGCATCACGCCCCACCAAAACGCCGCCGACCACATCCCCATGGCCGTTCAAATATTTGGTGGCACTATGCAAAACAAAATCAGCTCCCATCCGCAGTGGGTTCTGCAAATAAGGCGAACTGAATGTGTTGTCTACAACCACTCGGATACCATGCTTTTTCGCCACAGCCATTACGGCCTGCAGGTTGACAAGTTCCATCGTTGGATTGATCGGCGTCTCCACATAGATGCAAACTGTTTCCGGCCTAATCGCCTGCTCCACTTCCTGTTCCGTCGTCATTGACACCAAATCATGCGTAATGCCATATTTCTCCTCCATAATTTCAAGCAATCCGAACGTGCAGCCATAAATCCCTCTCGAGCAAAGCACGTGATCGCCCGCTTTTGTCAAATAGATCAATGTGGCGCTTACTGCGGCCATTCCAGAACCAAAAGCCAACGCCCCTTGGCCCCCTTCAATTTCCGCCATCCGCTCTTCCAATACCCGGACTGTCGGATTGCCGAGACGCGAATATATATTGCCTTCACTGTTTCCGGCAAAGCGGTCTTCCCCTTCTTGCGCATTGGCAAAAGAATATGTCGAGGTCTGATAAAGCGGTGTCACCAGACTGTCGTGATGTTCGGAGCTGTTGTATCCTTTGTGGATCACAGCCGTCTCCATGTTCATCTCTTTATTTCTCATAAATACCCACCCCTTAACTAAAATAGAAAGCGCTTACATTCATACTTAATTTCATTCTACCTTGAACAATCAAAAAAAGGAAGCTGTTGCTTTTAAATGTTCTAGAGCTCTCTGTTGACTTAAAGAGCGAAAATCGGTTATACTATGCTTTGTGTAAAATAATCGCAGCAGTTGTATGTGCGTGTTCGTCCATTTTATTCCTCATTGCAGGTGTATCGTGTAACTCTTTGGCTGCTGAGCGAAGGTACAAGAATATAAAATGGCTTGCAGCATGAATGCATCTGGTTTTTATTTTACTCTAAAAACCAAAAACAGAGGAGGAGACTTATATGTCTCGTTATACAGGTCCATCATGGAAACTGTCACGCCGTTTGGGAATTTCTCTTACAGGCACAGGTAAAGAATTAGAAAAACGCCCTTACGCACCAGGTCAACACGGTGCTAACCAACGCAGAAAAGTTTCTGAATACGGTTTGCAACTACAAGAAAAACAAAAACTACGCTTCATGTACGGAGTTAACGAACGTCAGTTCAAAACTTTGTTCAACAAAGCCGGCAAAATGCCTGGTAAGCACGGTGAAAACTTCATGATCCTTCTTGAAGCTCGCCTTGACAACGTAGTTTACCGTTTGGGTCTTGCGCGCACTCGTCGCCAAGCTCGCCAGCTTGTAAACCACGGCCACATCCTTGTTGATGGCAAACGCGTTGACATTCCGTCATTCAGCGTGAAACCAGGACAAACAATTGCTTTCCGCGAAAAATCAAGCAACCTTGATGTAGTAAACGAAGCAATCGAAGTAAGCAACTTCGTTCCTGAATACGTAACTATCGATACTGATAGCAAAACAGGAACATTCGTACGCCTTCCAGAGCGCAGCGAATTGTCTGCTGAAATCAACGAACAATTGATCGTTGAGTACTACTCACGTTAAGGAAAACTTTTTCCTGAGCAGAGTGATGAAAACCCTCAATTCCTTGTTAATTCAAGGATTTGGGGGTTTTTCTTTATGCTGATGAGACCTTTTAAACGCCGTCGTTTGAAATTTTAGGATTCTGCAAACAAACTCCGATTGTCTGCAAACAATTTGTTTATTCTGCAAATAACCAAGGCAATTCCGCAAATAACCCCTCCCATTCCGCAAACAAACATCCCGTTTCTGCAAACAATCAGCCAGACCGCATAAAAAAATCCCCGAGACCTCTACAGGACACAGGGATTTCGTACTTTATTAAACTAAATGAACTCTATTTTGTTTCAATGCCTGTGCGAGCGTGTTATAAACTTCAATGTCGATAAATTTAATGCCTAATTGTACAGCAGTTTGTGCGATGACCGGACTAATACCCGACAATGCGACTTGGACGCCGATGATTTCAAGGCCTTTGATCAATTGGAAAACCTGCTGGGCAACCATCGTATCGATGAGCGGCACGCCGGACAAATCGATGAACAGTTTTTCCAAGTTGTGCTTGGAACTTTGCGCCAGTGCTTTTTCAAACATGATTTCTGAACGATGAGGAGTGATTTCACCAATCAATGGCAGCATGCCTGTCTTTTTAGCCAGCAGAATGACGGGGGCACTCATTTCTACAATCATCTGCTGCTGGGAGTTCATCCGCTTTTCAGCAGCTTTCGAATTTTTATCCGTAAATTCCACAATCACTTTACTGATGGTTTGAACGACGGCCGTGGTCCAATCCATCAGTGTTTCGTGGCTGATTTCTTCTTTATGGGCTAAGGCATAAGCACCGATTTCTTCCAGGTATTGTTGCTGAGTACGGAAAAACTCTCCGATGACTTCCACAATCGGCGTATCAAGATGAGCTTCATCTTTGGCGATTGTTTCGATCCAATCCTGAAAATCTGACATAAAATCACGTTCCCCCTGCTGGAACATGGCACAAAAACGAATATGAAATTCGTGGTTCTGCTCTTTCAGCAAGGTCACTTTATCCGGATCATTTGTCCCGTACACTCCTGCTTTATTTTTATCCAAGGAGTCATACCAGTCTTCTGTCATTTTCCAGGTTCGTGCGCTTAAGTACTCAAACAAGTCTTGGTCTTTCAACATTTACCAGCTATTGCGACGGCTGCATGATTGGATATCCTGCAAATCCGAACAATAGCCTCACCCCACTCTCGCTTATAATTTCAATTCAATAAATCCCAATCAGACGGTCCTTCAATTGTTTACCTTCCTATGCTTACCCAAATAAGCGGAAATTGAATCCTTCTTCACCTGACTGTAAGTCGACAATCAAGTTAATTGGCCAGAATCCATCAGTTGTATCTCTTAACCATCATACTTGGTTTTGCCCATTTCAACAATTCAGAACAAAAAAATTTCGATAGCATGGTAAACTAATAAAAAATGGAGGTGGAGCTGGATGCGAATTATTTCAATTTGCCCGAGCAATACAGAATTATTGGCATTTTTAAATGCGGAACATTTATTGGTCGGCATTGATGATTATTCAGATTGGCCAAAAGAAATTACGGCATTGCCTCGGCTTGGGCCAGATTTATCAATCCGTATGGATGAACTCGAAGCCTTAAAGCCCGACTTGGTTCTGGCTTCGCTGAGCGTGCCCGGAATGGAAAAGAATGTTGACGAACTGGTCCGGCGAAAGATACCGCATCTCGTACTGGATCCTCAAACGCTGGAAGAAATCGGGCAGGACCTGTTAAAAGTGGCCGATGCCTGTGGAATCGATGCCACCACTGTCCACTCTGAATACTTATCGGTTATCGAAGACATCAAAAAACGCGGCGAAAAAGCGACAGCTCGGCCATCCCTCTATTGGGAATGGTGGCCAAAACCCGTTTTCACGCCAGGGAACATCAACTGGCTGAACGAGATCAGCCGCCTAACAGGCGCCCGCAACGTTTTCGATGATATCGATTCAGCCAATGTCCAAACCGATTGGAATGATGTATTCAACCGTCAGCCTGATTATATATTGCTTGCTTGGGTCGGCATCCTGACTGCCAAAGTCAAACCGGAACTCGTCAAAAAACGCCCGGGATGGAATGAAATGAAAGCCATCGACCAAATTCACGTTATGGAAGAAGAACTATATTGCCGCCCTTCTCCTCGATTGATTGAAGGAGCTATCCGCCTGGGGAAACTGATTCATCCCGAAGAGTTTTCCGACATGGAACTCCCCCGCTTCATTAAAGAAAAACAGGTCTAGATGCCAGGTGCAACGTTTTTCCCATCACTCGGCAAACAAAAAAAGCCATCCAACAGGATGGCTTTTTCCAATTTAGAATCATCTTTACAATCCAGCTTGGCCACGGCGGTTGCCGCGCAGCGGGTCATTGTCCAACTCGCTTTGATCGCCTCTTATGGTTGTCGTCTTTTCATTCCCGATCAGCGGATCCCGTTCACCGATAAAAGTGTCACGGTCATTGCGGTCCGGAATCGTACTGTCGTTTTCTTCGACCAGCACCAAAATTTTTCCTTCATTAAAATGCGTTTCGTACATTTCTGCTTCTTCGTCCGGGATTCCAAGTCCGATCAGGGCACCTGCAAGGCCCCCTACACCAGCTCCTGCAGCTGCCCCCGTTAGACCAGCTGCTATCGGCCCGGCTGCTACAATCGGGCCGATCCCCGGAATTGCCAAGGCGCCAATTCCAGCCAATACGCCACCGAGGCCACCAAGAGCTCCACCGGTTATCGCACCGGCCGCCGCGCCTTCCCCAGCATGCGTCCCCGTTTCTTCTGTTATGTTTTCTGTTTCCTTTTTGTCTTTGCTCAATACGGAAATATCTTCACTGCGATAGCCTTGCCGTTGTAAATCTTCAATTGCCCGAATGGCTTCGTTTTCCGTTTCGTATGATCCAACTACTCTTGACATTTCCATCGCCTCCCAGAAGTTTTAGTAAAGTCAATCGCCGTTCATTCCTCATCTTACCCGCTGCATTTCTGTTTAAACGTTCATCCTCCATTTTCCTTTTAAACGGCAAAAGAGCAGCCGAAATTTCTCCGGCTGCCCTTTTATTGTTATTGTTTATTGGAACTGGACCATATGGTATTTCTTTTTGCCCCGGCGGATGATGGCAAATGCATCTTCCAGTCGGTCTTTTTCATCAACTACGTAATCCAGATCGACAACTTTTTCACCGTTTACCGAAATCGCGCCATTCGTAACATCTTCGCGTGCCTGTCTTTTCGATGACGAAATGCCAGCTTCAACGATCAAGTCGACAATGGATTTGCTTTCTTTCGGCATTTCCACTGAGGGTACGTCTTTAAAGGCAGCTTTCATTTCTTCTGCTGACAAGGCCTTCAAGTCTCCGCTGAACAAAGCTTTCGTGATGCGCTGTGCATCAGCAAGGGCTTCCTCACCGTGAATCAATTTAGTCATTTCTTCTGCCAAAGTTTTTTGTGCTTTACGCAGGTGTGCTTCAGTTTCTACTGTCACTTCCAACGCTTCAATTTCTTCGCGGCTGATGAACGTGAAAATCTTCAAGTATTTGATGACATCCGCATCTGCTGCGTTGATCCAGAACTGGTAAAACTCATAAGGCGTCGTCTTTTTCGGATCTAACCAGACAGCGCCGCCGGCTGATTTACCGAATTTGGTGCCATCTGCTTTTGTTACCAGCGGAATGGTGATGCCAAATGCTTTTGCTTCTTCGTCATGTGTTTTGCGGATCATTTCAAGGCCGGAAGTAATGTTCCCCCACTGGTCGGATCCACCGATTTGGATGCGGCAATTGTGTTCGTTGTATAAATGGTTAAAGTCGATTGCCTGTATCAGAGTATAAGAAAACTCCGTAAAGGAGATGCCCGTTTCCAAGCGGGAGGCAACAGAATCTTTAGCGAGCATGTAGTTGACCGAAATCAATTTTCCGTAATCGCGCAGGAATTCGATGACGCTCATCTTGCCGACCCAGTCCCGGTTATTGACCATTTTCGCCCCGTTTTCGGATTGGAAATCAAAAATCTGTTCCATCTGCACTTTGATGCCTTCCACGTTGCGGTCGATCTGTTCAGTTGTCTGCAGCTGACGCTCTTCATTCCGCCCTGAAGGGTCTCCAATCATTCCTGTCGCTCCGCCAACCAATAAGATCGGCTGATGGCCATGCATTTGAAAACGGCGCAGCGTCAATAATGGAACAATGTGCCCGATATGCATGCTGTCTGCTGTCGGATCGACTCCACAGTACAAGGAAATTTTCTGTTCATCCAATAATTTTTCCATACCTTCTTCATCGGTCTGCTGGTACAGCAAACCACGCCATTGTAAGTCTTGAATCAATTCGTTCGCCATTGTAATTCCTCCTCAAAATTTTAAAGCGATGAGAACTGTAAAACCACATAAAAAAGCCCCTGCATGATTGATTCATGCAGGGACGCAATTGCGCGGTACCACCCAGCTTGGAGAAAAGATTCTCCCTCTCATCATGTGCCGAACGGGGCACTTCCGTAAACTCCAGGCCTGTAATTCGAATCATATGTTTTGACCGGTTCGCACCATCCACCGGCTCTCTAAACAAAATCACATGCTCTACTTCGGACCCTTCAACGTTTAAAATATCAAATATATTAGTAGTTTACTTTATTATATGGCATTGTCAATAAGTTTAGGTGCAATTATGAGAATATGATATAATATAATGGATTTTAGGAGGGCGATAACGTGCGTGATAAAATAAAATATTGGACGAAAAAAGCCGAGGAAACAACCGATAGATGGGCTTCAACCAAATGGTTTAAGCGACTGAGCATTACATCAGGAGTCATATGGAATCTGGCATTGATTCTGGCGATTGTCCTGGTTACCGGCGGAGTCTTCGCAGCGTCTGTTGGAGCCGGCTATTTTGCTTCGCTGGTGGATGAAGAGAAACTGCGGACCCCGGATGAAATGCGGGGCGAAATCTACAGTTTCGAAGAAACATCAGAACTGTATTTCGACAATGATGTATACCTTGGAAAGCTGCAGACAGATTTGGAGCGTGAAGTCACGACTCTGGATAAAGTGTCAACCTACGCCAAAGATGCCGTTCTCGCTACTGAAGATGAATACTTTCTCGAGCATGAAGGAATCGTGCCAAAAGCGATTCTCCGAGGCCTGTTCCAGGATGTATCAAATTCAGACAGCCAGACAGGCGGTTCAACGCTGACACAGCAGTTGATCAAAAATCAGATTTTGACCAATGAAGTTTCCTATGAACGAAAAGCGAAAGAAATCCTTTTGGCTATGCGCCTGGAAAAATTCATGACGAAAAACGAGATTATGGAAGCCTACTTGAATATCATTCCTTATGGCCGAATTTCTTCTGGTGCCCATATTGCCGGTATTGAAACGGCAGCAAAAGGGATATTCAATGTGCCGGCGAGTGATCTGAACCTTCCACAAGCGGCATTCATTGCCGGCATTCCAAAAGCTCCATATAGCTATACACCTTACTTTGAAGGTGGAAAATTAAAAGATGAAGCTGGATTGCAGCCTGGTCTTGACCGGATGAAAACGGTGCTTTACAGAATGAAAGAGACTGAATACATTACCCAGCAGGAATACGATGAAGCCATCGCTTACGATATCGTATCCGATTTCCGCCAGAACGAATCGCGATCTTATTCCGAGTTCCCCTTCGTTACAGTGGAAATTGAAAAACGGGCTTCCCGCATTCTTATGGATGTTTTAGCTGAAAAAGACGGCATTGATCCTGCCACACTTACAGAAAACGATAAGCTTTACGAAGAGTATGCAATTCTTGCAGACCGGGCAGTCCGTTCAAACGGCTACCGGATTCATTCGACCATCGACAAAGATCTTTATCTGGCACAGGAAGAAGCTCAAAAGTCCTATCCATCATACGGCACAACCGTCGGAGGTAAAGGGACGAACGATGCAGGAGAAGTTGTTGACAAACAATTCCCTGTTCAAGTCGGCAGCATCATGATTGAAAATGCCACTGGACGCATCCTTAGCTTTGTTGGGGGGCGTGACCATGATGTCGAAAACCTGAATCACGCCACATCAGCGTACCGATCAATGGGGTCTACCGTAAAACCTCTATTGGTTTACGGCCCTGCTATCGAATTGGGACAGATTGGTGCCGGCTCACCGTTGGTCGATGTGAAATTCGAACATATGGACGGCAGTACAATGTGGAGACCTGCAAACTTTATTGCTACAAGTGAACAGGGGATTATGCCGGCACGCGATGCATTGGCGCAATCCCAAAACTTACCCACTCTTCGTTTATTTGCTCAAATTCAACAGCAAATGCCGATCCAGTACATGATGAACGCTGGATTTACGCGTGTTGAAAAAGCGGAAAACGATAACTACTCTTCTGCCCTTGGCGGAGGAATTGAAGCATCTGTAGAAGAAATCACCAATGGATATGCAATGGTCGGAAACAATGGCCAATATGTTCAAACGACGATGATCGACAAAATCGAAGACGCTGAAGGCAATGTCATCTACGAACATAAAGTGGAGCCGGCAGAAGTATTCACGCCTCCAACTGCTTACGTGTTGACGGATATGTTGCGCGATGTCTTCAAGACCGATCGCGGAACAGCGAAACGGGCAAATGGTTTATTGAAATTCAATGCCGATTTCGCTGGTAAAACAGGAACAACCCAGAGCACAAAAGACGTGTGGTTGGTCGGCTATAACCCGAATATAACCATGGGCGTCTGGCTCGGCTATGATTCTGAAAAATTCACTTTGTCACAGTTTGAAAACCGCGATTTGCCGGCTTCTCTGCGTGTCAATCAATTGTGGGCGCGTTTGATGAATGCCAGTTATGATGTCAAGCCAGAACTGGTCGGTACAGCCGAGAAGTTCAAACAGCCCGAAGGCGTCGTGACGAAGTCATTCTGCGGAATCTCCGGACTTGCTCCAGGCGGCGCCTGCCAAGAAGCAGGACTTGTCCGTTCTGATTTATTCAATGCCAAAGCAATGGTTCCAACAGAAAAAGACGATAGCTTAACCAGTGGTTCATTTACTTCGATCAATGGAAAACGCTATGCTGCCTTATCAAGCACGCCAAGTGAATTTGTTTCTGGCGGAGGCATCGGCGTGTCGCAGAAATACATCGACCGCATGATGGCACCGTTCGGCGGAGACGCCAGCAAGCTGTTCCCTGGCAATTCGAAGTTTTCTTCTGTTGTTTCAGGCGCTGCATTCAAAGCTGACGGTGCAGCTCCTGCAGGCGTCAAAGCGGCCATCAATGGCAATACGATTACTTGGACCGATTCTCCTTCCAATGACGTGGTAGGATATCGTGTCTACAAAGGCGGTTCCCGTGTGGCCTCAATTTCTGAAGCGAAAGGAAATTCCTATTCTGCTTCAGGAGCCGGAAGTTATACAGTAGTGGCCGTAGATATTACAGGCAAGCAATCGGCAGCTTCAAGCAGTGTCAGCATAGCGGCACCGAAGCCGAAGCCGAAACCTGAACCGAAGCCAGAACCGAAACCAACACCGCCGCCGGAAGAAAAAGAACCGGAGGCGGAAGAAAAACCACCTGCTGAAGAGGAAGTTGAAACTCCTCCAGCTGAAGAAGAGGAAGAAGCTCCTCCGGAAGAAGAACCTGAAGAGCCGGCTGAAGAAGAGCCTGCTCCAGACGAACCGGAAGAACCCGAAGAGCCTGCTGAAGACGACGCGGCTTAACAAAAATAAACCCCGATTCGCCTGAGTAGCGAATCGGGGTTTTATTTCTTAAAAAAGAAGCCGTTCACGTGAACGGCTTCTTTTTCTGTGCATTAATCTTCCATTGTAGATAAATCGCCTGTCGGCAAATCCAGCTCCCAAGCTTTCAAGACACGGCGCATAATCTTACCGCTTCGCGTTTTTGGAAGTTTATCCTTAAACTCGATTTCACGTGGCGCTGCATGCGCAGCCAAGCCTTTTTTGACGAATTGGCGGATATCCTCTATTAATTCTTCCGATGGTTCATAACCGTCAACCAAAGCGACAAACGCCTTGATAATTTCACCACGTACCGGATCTGGTTTGCCGATTACACCGGCTTCGGCAATTGCTGGATGTTCCAACAGTTTGCTTTCCACTTCAAACGGGCCGACGCGTTCACCTGAAGTCATGATGACATCATCCACTCGTCCCTGGAACCAGAAATAGCCTTCTTCGTCCATATAAGCCGAATCTCCTGAAACATACCATTTGTCTTTCAGGAAATAGGATTCGTATTTCGCTGGGTTGTTCCAAATTTGGCGCATCATAGCCGGCCAGCCTTTTTCAATGGCCAGGTTGCCCATTTGATTCGGCGGCAGTTCATTCCCCTGGTCATCTACAATCGCAACTTTGAGGCCTGGCACCGGTTTGCCCATCGACCCCGGCTTGATAGCCATAGATGGATAGTTACAGATGGTCTGCGCACCCGTTTCCGTCATCCACCATGTATCGTGGATACGTTTATCGAATACTTGAGCTCCCCATCTCACTACTTCAGGGTTTAATGGTTCGCCCACCGATAATACATGGCGCAGTGTCGATAAATCATACTCTTTCACTAAAGCGTCCCCCGCTCCCATCAGCATACGGAAGGCAGTCGGCGCGCTATACCAGATGGTTACGCCAAAATCCTCAATCGCTTTGTACCAGCCATCCGGCGAGAAACGTCCCCCTAAAATGACTGTCGTAACACCGTTGAGCCAAGGTGAAAACACCCCATATGCCGTTCCTGTCACCCAGCCTGGATCCGCTGTACACCAATAGATATCGGTTTCAGTGAAATCCAAGACCCATTTGCCGGTCTGGTATTGCTGCACCATTGCATACTGGGCATGCAAAACACCTTTCGGCTTGCCTGTGGAACCCGATGTATAATGAAGAACCAAACCATCTTCTTTGTCCAGCCACTCAATTTCAAATTTATCGGAACTAGTTGGCAAGTGCTTCAGTACATCGATGTGCCCCTCGTGTTCAGCGACGTCTTCTCCCACCAGGAAAACCGTCTCCAATTTCGGCAAACGGTCATACGGTACACGGCTCAACAGCTCCGGTGTCGTAATGATCGATTTGGCATCACTGTCATCCAACCGGTCATAAATCGCACCTTCCATAAATGCTTCAAATAACGGTCCGACAATCAGACCCATTTTCAACGCGCCAAACATCAGAAAATACAATTCTGGAGAACGTGGCATGAAAATAAAGATCCGATCCCCTTTTTCCAATGTTGAATTTTCCTTCAATAAATTGGCCGCACGGTTTGTCATGCGCTTCATCTGATAGAATGTATACGACTCATTTCTATTCTGATCCTTGTAGTACAGAGCCACTTTGTTTTTTCGGTCGGAATCGGCATGGCGATCAATCGCTTCATGAGCCATATTTACTTTTCCGCTTTCATACCAACTGAATTCCTTCTCGACTTCAGTCCAATCGAAATTCTCAGCTATCTCTTCATAGTTATGTAATTGATGCACCCCTGCTCTTGCTGGTAACGCTTCCACTTTCATCCTGATCACCCTTTCAGATTGATTACCTTATATTCTACAACATTGTCACAATTGAATGCTAATTATTTTAACTTTTTAGAAAATATAGCTTATTTCGCCAGCTTTTTTCCATATCTTCCATCAGTTCATGTATAATGTAGCTAATTGTATCCTACAGGCGGTGAAAAGATGGAACATAAAAAAACGTATAACTCCACGGAGCTGGAAACCAAACATGGTCTTTTGACCATTGAA
The DNA here is from genome assembly GCF_030407825.1 of Planococcus notacanthi. Classification (NCBI taxonomy): domain Bacteria; kingdom Bacillati; phylum Bacillota; class Bacilli; order Caryophanales; family Caryophanaceae; genus Planococcus; species Planococcus notacanthi. The sequence goes on from NZ_JASDCQ010000001.1 coordinate 1,457,382, forward strand.
GGCCCTCTTCCTGGAAAAGAATTAAATGAACTCGAGTTTCATGAAGACCTGGTCGCTTTCAGGCCACCTGCCCAACAGCATAAGGCCATTGTAGAAATTGCTGACTTGCCGGAAGGCCGAATTCTTATTGCCCGCGAAAACAATACCATTGTCGGTTATGTCACATTCCTTTATCCTGATCCTTTGGAACGGTGGTCCGAAGGAAAAATGGACAACCTGATCGAGCTCGGTGCAATTGAAGTCATCCCCAAATACCGGGGCAGCGGCGTCGGAAAATCATTATTGAAAATCTCGATGATGGATGACGCTTTTGAAGATTTCATTGTCATTACCACTGAGTATTACTGGCATTGGGATTTGAAAGGAACTGGCTTAAATGTCTGGGAATACCGCAAAATCATGGAGAAAATGATGCAAGCCGGCGGGTTGGAATATTATGCCACGGATGATCCTGAAATCAGCTCACATCCGGCCAATTGCTTGATGGCAAAAATCGGCAGCCGTGTCGACAATGAATCGATCCAAAAATTCGATCAGCTGCGGTTTATGAATCGTTATATGTACTGATTTATTACTGAAGGGGTGTTCATATGCTAGTGGAAGAAATTATGAAAACCGATGTTTTTACATTGAGTTCTGATCAAACGGTCCAGGACGTCATGGACTTATTTAAGGAAAAACGCATTCGGCATGCACCGATTGTCGATGACGGAAAAGTGGTCGGGATCGTAACCGATCGGGATCTTAAAGATGCTGTCCCATCCAGATTCACCGTAGCTCCTAAAGGTGAACCCTATAAAAAGAAAGTGGCAGAAATCATGACGCCCAATCCCGTCACTGCCCACCCGCTCGACTTTGTCGAAGAAGTGGCGATGATTTTCTATGAATATAAAATCGGCTGCATTCCGGTCGTCAGCAACGATGAGCTTGTCGGTTTCCTGACTGAGACGGATCTTTTGTATACCTTCATCGAGCTGACAGGTGCCCATCAGCCCGGCTCCCAAATTGAAGTCCGTGTGGAAAACCGTTCTGGAATCCTGTATGAGGTGTCCAAAGTTTTCCATGAGCAGAACGTTAATGTGCTGAGTGTACTCGTTTACCCCGACAGAGAAAACAACAGCAATAAAATTCTTGTTTTCCGCGTCCAGACGATGAATCCACTTGCCATTATCAGCGACCTAAAAAAAGAAGGATTCGATGTCCTATGGCCAAACATGCCGCAAGTGAACGAATGAAACATGCTGTATTCATCTTTTCAGAAGATCAATTGGGGTATAAATTTTCTGAAACACATCCATTCAACCAGAAAAGACTTGTATTGACGATTGATTTATTAAAAAAAATGAATGCGCTTCCAGATGAATTGGTTGTCCCTGCACGCATCGCCACTGACGAAGAACTGCTGCTTGCCCACGATGAGCGGTATATCGACATCGTCAAGAAAGCAAGCCGTGGAGAAATCACGCCAGAAGCCGGCGAAAGCTACGGCATCGGCACGGAAGATACACCGATATTCGAAAACATGCATGAAGCCAGTGCCCGTCTGGTCGGTGGAACCTTAACGGCTGTCGATTACGTCATGGAAGGAAAAGCGCAGCATGCGTTGAACTTAGGCGGCGGGCTTCACCATGGCTTCAGAGGCAAAGCTTCCGGGTTTTGCATCTATAACGACAGCTCAGTTGCCATCAACTACTTGAAAAGCAAATACAATGCGCGCGTCATGTATATTGATACCGATGCCCATCACGGCGATGGCGTTCAATGGAGTTTTTATGACGATCCCGATGTTTGTACGGTTTCCATCCATGAAACCGGCCGCTACCTCTTTCCAGGAACCGGAAACATCAATGAACGCGGCAGTGGCCAAGGATATGGAACTTCTTTCAATTTTCCGATCGATGCATTCACCGAAGATGAATCTTTTCTCGAAATTTACCGTACGTCCATGAAAGAAATCATTGAATTCTTTAAGCCAGATGTCATTTTGACACAGAATGGAGCAGACGCCCATTATTTGGACCCTCTGACGCATTTATACGGTACTATGAATATTTACAAGGAAATACCCAAGATTGCTCATGAACTCGCCCATGAGTACTGTGATGGCCGCTGGATAGCTGTTGGCGGCGGTGGATATGATATTTGGCGCGTAGTTCCGAGAGCTTGGTCGTTGATTTGGATGGAAATGAACAATTTTTCCATTCCAACAGGCAAGTTGCCGGTTTCTTGGATGGAGAAATGGCAGCCGGAATCCCCTGTGAAATTGATTGACACTTGGGAAGATCCTCCGAATATGTATAAAGCCATTCCACGGAAAGCCGAAATCACTGACAAGAATCAGCAAATGTTGAATAAAGCACTGTATATGATCCGCAATAAATAAGGGTGATCATAGCAAAAAAGAGCCGCCGGAGAAATTCCGTCGACTCTTTTTTTGTTCATGCGATAAGAAAGCCTGTCTGGATTTGCAATCCGGACAGGCTTTTCTAAATTCTACTTGATCACTCTTATTGTATCTATAGCGGTTATTCTTGCTTCGTCGATTGTCTTTCTTCGATGCGGTATGGAAGAATGACCTGCTTTTCTTCAATTTCCTCATCGTTCATATACTTCGTCAGCAAACGCATTGAAACTGCTCCAATATCATAGAGCGGGAAAGCGACAGATGTCAGTGTCGGACGAGCCATGCGCGCCAGCTTTGAATTTTCATAGCTGATGACTTCTGCATCTTCCGGTATTGTTTTCCCTAGCTCTCCCAATCCATGGAGAACACCGATCGACATTTCGTCATTGCTGACAAAATAAGCAGTAGGCTCAAAAGCAGCCAACGTTTTTGCTGCTTCGATGCCTTCATCATAAGTGTTGTTGCATTCCACAACCAAGTTCTCATCAAACTCAATGCCTGCGTCTGCCAATGCTTCTCGATAAGCTTTCAACTTATAGGCTTTATTGATTCTTGAAGTGAACGGTCCCGATACAAAAGCAATTTTTTTATGGCCATTGTCGATAAATTTCTTGACCACTTCATAGGCAGCACCATAATAATCGATATTAACCGAAGCAATTGCTGCCGATTCATCTATCGAACCTGCCAAAACGATTGGCGTTGGAGAACGTTGCATTTCATAAAGAAGTTCAGATGAGATTACATCGCTCATAAAGACGATGCCATCCACTTGTTTACCCAGCATGGTTTCCAATAACTGAAGTTCCTTATTTTCGTTCTGATCTGAATTGGATAAAATGATGTTGTAACGGTACATCGTAGCGATATCTTCAATTCCACGGGCTAATTCAGCATACATGCTATTGGAAATATCGGGTATGATGACGCCGACCGTCGTTGTTTTTTTGCTTGCAAGTCCACGAGCAACAGCATTTGGACGATAGCCCAATTCTTCTATTACTTTCAATACTTTCTTTCTTGTGGCAGGTTTTACGTTTTGATTGGCATTTACTACACGTGACACAGTAGCCATGGAAACGTTTGCCTCACGTGCCACATCGTATATCGTAACGGTCATTGTGCGCCCTCCTTTTCCAGTCTTTCTCTAATCATACGACAAATTCTTCAACAATATCAACTAAAAAAAGAAAAGCCGGAGTTTATCCGACTTTTCAGTGTCACACTTTCATTTCATATTGTTTCATGAACTTCATCAACGCATCGTAGTACTCATCGAATTGACCCAAATCCATTTGTTGTTGAGCATCTGATAAGGCTACTGCCGGATCCGGATGAACTTCAGCCATAACGCCATCTGCTCCAATTGCGATTGCAGCTTTAGCTGCTGGCAACAACAAGTCACGGCGGCCGGTTGAATGCGTTACGTCAACAAATACCGGAAGGTGCGTTTCTTGTTTCAAGATTGGCACTGCTGAAATATCCAAGGTGTTGCGTGTCGCTTTTTCATATGTGCGGATACCGCGTTCACATAAAATGATGTTTTCATTTCCTGAAGCGATGATGTATTCAGCCGCATTGATGAATTCTTCGATAGTCGCTGACATTCCGCGTTTCAGTAGAACCGGTTTGTTGATCGACCCGACAGCTTTCAGCAATTCGAAGTTCTGCATATTGCGGGCGCCGACTTGAACTACGTCTACGTAGTCAAGAGCAGCTTCTAAATGGGAAGGTGTGACGATTTCAGATACAACAGCCAAGTTATACTGATCGGCTGCATTTTTCAGCATCTTCAATCCTTCTAAACCAAGACCCTGGAAATCGTAAGGCGATGTACGCGGCTTGTAAGCTCCACCGCGGATCATCTTCAATCCTTTAGCTCCGATGGCTTCAGCAACTTTCGATACTTGATCCTGAGATTCAACTGCACATGGGCCAAAGATGAAAGAAGGCTCACCAGCACCGACTTGTTCGCCGTTGATTGTAATAACAGTATCTTCAGCTTTCTTTTTGCGTGAAACGAGCAATGCTTTGCGTGTATCTTCTTCTTGCATGTTTAAGGCAGATTTGAAGATTTCCTTAAAAATATGATCAACGGTCTTCTGTTCTAATGGACCGTCATTATTATCTTTCAGCAAGTTCAACATGTGGCGTTCCCGCAACGGATCGTAGCGGTCAACTCCTTGTTTTTCTTTCAATTTTCCGATGTCTTGAATTACGGAAGCTCTCTCGTTGATCAGAGACAGAATTTGCAGGTTGACTGCATCCACTTTTTCTCTTAGCTGTTCTAAATCTAAATTACTCATTCTATAACTTCCCCTTTCGCGAATAACCTTTATCAGGTGACTCATATTAACATGATAGGACTATTATAAGCAAACTATTCGGTAAAGTCACGAAATTTATTTTAGCGATTCAACGCGCTAAAGTATTTCGAACATGAAAAAGCCGAAGCACCAAGGCTTCGGCTAATTTCTAAGCAATAAATTCTTGCATAGATTCTCTTTTAATATTGTTGTGGGAAGCGTGCCAATCAACTTTTTGACTCGTAAAATGGAACAATTGTGGCGACTCATGCTTAACTCCCGTTATCTCTTCAATCGCTTGAGAGAATTCCCGGTCTTCTTGCACCACTAGATACAAAAAGACTTGGTGCGGGTGTAATGAGCAATATTCGTTATACTCATTCCACGCTTTAGCAGATACCGGGCATGTACTGCTATGTTTAAAAAGCCAGTAATGCTGGTTATTCCCTACGGCTTGCTTTAAACTGTCCAGACTGTTTACATGCACTAAGTTTTCCATCTAAACCGCTCCCAGATTAATTCTTTTTATTGTAGTTGTTGCTTGATGAATTATTGGATGATTTGTTGTTGCTGTTGTTGCTATTGTTGTTGCTGTTAGAGTTTGTTGATTTATTCGTGTTGCTGGTATTTGACGATTTATTGCTGTTGTTGTTGCTGCTGGTCGTATTTGGACCTGTGCTTGAATTCGCAGTATTGCTGTTTGTGCTGCTGCCAGTGTTGCCGGCTACTGACGACGAACTTGAACCCGATTTTTTTTCTTCTTTCACTTCTTCAACTGCTTCTTTTAAAGCGTTAGCAGTAGAAGTGAACGCATCGGATCCTTTTTTGTCTGCTGACTGGCTTGTACTGTTTTGGACAGTCGAATGGATGTTGATGGACTCTTCGCCTTCAGATGAAGCTGTGCCATCGTCCATTGGTGACGTTCCGCCTTTCATGTTTTTCACTTTATCAACAACTTTAGTTGATTGTTCTTTTAATTGTTGAGCAAAACCAGCAGAATCATCATTAGAATCCGATTGCTGAGCTGCTTTTTCTTTCAATGTAGTGGCTTGATTTTTTAAATCAGCCTGGAATTCTTTGCCTGATTTCGGAGCTAGGAATAGAGCAGCTGCAGCTCCGACGATCCCGCCGACTAAAATACCGACTAGGAAGCTCGAGCCTCCGCCTGATTCTTCATAATCATATAAGTCGTCATAACGGTTAGAAGCGCCGTACGACTGCGGCACATAATCACTTTGCTGATAGTTGCGGCCGCTGTTCTGGTTGTATTGACCGCCTTGAGTGTAGTAATCCTTGTTATACTGTGAATCGTTATAGTTGTTAGATTGGGTAAAATTATCTTTGTTTTTGCTCATTGATATTCCCTCCAATTAGTATTAGTGGTAAAAGCAGTTTTAGTATTGTTCGTTATGCGGTAATTTTTTTTGGCCTGGTACTGGTTCATAAGTAGAGTTTGCACGAGCTTCATAAATTTTACGCTCATTCCATTTGTCGCGGATGCCCATAAAGACATTGCCCCATTGGACAACTTGTGCGATTTTGTCTTCGTTCTGTTCTACTTGCACACCAACGCGTGACGTGATGTGGCGGACAGTAGAGTTCAAATCAGTAACAGAGTTGCCGACGCCTTTAACTGCGTCAACTACACCATTCAATTTTTCTGATTTTACTTGAATGTCTTCAGCTAGTTCATTTGTCTTATGCAGCAGATTGGTTGTTTCCAACGTTACCCCCTGCAATTGATTTTCAAGACCAGCTACGGTGCCTGAAACTTCTTTTAAAGTGTTTTTCAGCGAATTTAATGTCATTGCCAACGCTACGCATAGAATTAAGAATCCAACAGCGGCGACGATCGCGGCAATGTAAAGCAAGATTTGCCAATCCATCCTGTTTCCTCCTTTTAACGAATTTATGTTATATCCCTTTTCTACCCTTGATAAGTTTGGGTTAAACACGGACTCTATTATTATTCGACAAAAACACTTGTATTCCTGCATAAAAAAACAGTTTAACCCGAAAGTTAAACCGTTTCTCCTGTATTCAATACATTTTCAAAAGCTTCCTGGAATTTGGTGACATCTCCAGCGCCCATAAACAAATAGACAGCATTGCTATGCTCTGTTAACGACGCAACTTCATCCAGTTGCAGCAGGCGGCTGCCTTCAATCTTTTCAGCCAAATCCTGAATCTTCAATGTGCCCGCTTTTTCCCGGGCAGAACCGAAAATATCACATAGATATACATGATCTGCTTCAAGCAGACAATCCGCAAATTCCTGCAGGAAAGTCTGAGTCCGTGTGAATGTATGCGGCTGGAATATCGCGATAAGCTCACGCTCCGGATATTTTTGGCGAGCTGATTGCAAGGTCGCACGAATTTCTGTTGGATGATGAGCGTAATCATCTATTAAAATCCGATCACCGATTGCCGTTTGTGTAAAACGCCGCTTAACGCCTTCAAAATCTTCAAATTGCTGCTGAATGATATCAGCTGGAATATTTTCATAATGGCAAAGCGAAATAACTGCCAATGCATTCAAAATAGCATGGTCCCCAAACATTGGTATTGTGAACGTATGATAAAACTCATTGCGGATGACTACATCAAAAGTTGTTCCGGCAGTGGTTTTTTCCACATTTCTAGCCTGGAAATCATTTTCTTCACCAAATCCGTAATAGACCACTGGAACCGGTGCTTGAATACGCTGTAAGTATTCATCGTCCCCACATGCAATAATGCATTTCTTCACTTGCTGGGCCATCTCTTCAAAAGCCTTGAAGACGTCATCTACGCCAGTGAAGTAATCCGGGTGATCATAATCGATATTCGTCATGATTGCGTAATCAGGGTGGTAAGCAAGAAAATGCCGACGATATTCGCAAGCTTCCGCCACGAAGAAATGAGAGTTTTCTTGGCCAACCCCTGTTCCGTCACCAATTAAATAAGATACAGGTTTGTAACCAGCTAAAACATGAGCCATTAAACCTGTCGTCGAAGTTTTTCCATGGGCTCCTGTAATGGCCACTGAAACGTATTGCTTCATCAAGTCGCCTAAAAACTGGTGATAGCGAATGATGGTCGCGCCTAATTCCCGCGCTTTAACCAGTTCAGGATGGTCATCCCCAAAGGCATTGCCTGCAATGATTGTCATGTTTTTTTCTATATTGCTTGCATCAAACGGCAAAATGGTGATGCCTCTTTCACGAAGGCGGTCTTCCGTGAAGAAATGCTGTTCGATATCAGAGCCTTGAACTTTTTCGCCCATATCATGCATGATTTGTGCAAGCGGACTCATACCGGAACCTTTGATACCGGTAAAATGTAAAACTGTCATAAATGAACCTCCTGTGGAAGTTGAAAATTAGTCTATAGAAATGCATTGCATCGTCTATAGCTGATGATGATTAGTGAGTATTTAATTGATAGGAATTGCATCATTTTTTTGATCACATGCCTTTAAATCTTCCTACTGCGACCTGTCAGCTTCCTCTGCGCAATAAGCGAAGTCCGACTTTCCATGATGGGATCGTAAACACAATATAGTATTATACCACAAATTTGCTATCTCGCGAAATGAGCCAGTATTCTTACTATTACACCAATTGACAAAGCTGGAGACAGCCTATTGGCTATTGCCTGCCTGCTTCGCCAATCCGGCTATTTTATGAATGAAAAACTTCTTCGATATCAGATTCAGTGATCAGAACCGATCGGGCTTTGCTGCCGTTCTGTTCGGAAATAAAGCCGTGTTGTTCTATCAAATCCATTAATCTTGCTGCACGGTTATAACCGATATGGAACTTTCGTTGAAGAAGTGAAGTAGAAGCACTGCCCTGTAGCATGATAAAACGGCATGCTTCTTCAAATAAATCATCCTGTTCAGCAGGAGACTCACTCCGCTTGATCAGTTCCTCTTCTTTGAAGAAGTATTCAGGTTTGCCTTGCAGCCGGACATGTTCAATGACTTTCTCAATCTCATCATCCGTAACAAATGTGCCCTGCAGGCGGCTTGGAGCGGACATTCCATTTCCTAGATACAACATGTCCCCTCTTCCGAGAAGGCGTTCTGCCCCTTGGGAATCAAGGATAGTTCTGCTGTCGACTTGTGAAGAAACCGAAAATGCAATGCGTGTCGGGATATTGGATTTAATCAGGCCCGTAATGACATCGACAGACGGCCGTTGCGTTGCGATCACCAAATGAATGCCACAGGCTCTTGCTTTCTGTGCGATCCGGCAAATCGAATCTTCAACATCCGAAGGAGACATCATCATTAGATCAGCCAACTCATCAATAACGATGAGAATATAAGGAAGATGTTGTGCATAATCTCCTTTTTCTTTTACCATTTTATTGTAGCGGCTGATGTCGCGTACTCCGCTGTGTGCGAAGAGTTGATAACGGCGTTCCATTTCTTCAACGGCCCATTTAAGTGAGGCCGTAGCCGCTTTGACATCCGTAATGACCGGGCTGACAAGATGCGGGATGTGGTTATACGGTGCCAGCTCAACCATTTTCGGATCAATCAGCAGCAGTTTCAAGTCTCTTGGCGATGATTTATACAGCAAACTGACCAATAGTGAATTAATGCAGACGGATTTACCAGATCCTGTTGCTCCGGCAATCAAACCATGCGGCATTTTGCGCAGATCCAATGTCACCGGCTTCCCTGTTAAATCCAATCCTAGTGCAGCTTCCAGTGGCGAATCCGATTCTTCGAATACCGCACTGCCGATTATTTCGGAAATGCGCACTGCACGGCTTGTCCGGTTCGGTATTTCGATGCCGATCGAACTCTTGCCTGGAATCGGAGCCTGGATTCGGATATCCCGTGCAGCCAGCGCCAGTTTTAAATCATCCGCTAAATTACGGATTTTGCTGACTTTCACTCCTTTGGCCACCTTCAGCTCAAATTGCGTGACAGCCGGCCCTTGGACAGTACTTAATATTTCAGCTTTGATCTGAAAATGCGATAACGCTTCGATCAAGCGCTCGCCTTGCTCTTCCATCCACTCTTCGTCTTTCCGGTCGTTTTCAGGTGCCAATAAATATTCGGGTAAAGGAAATTCATAGGCTTTTGACTCGGCTTCAGATACGGAGTTCAATGCATGGGAAGGCTGTTCAGCTAAATCTGCCGTTTTTTTTTCCGGTGATACGGCAGATCCCCCTGTTGTTTCCTCTACAGGTGCAGCAGGAGATGACAATTTTGTTTTATTTTTTAGCAGGTCTTTGTCCGATTTAAGCATCAAAACATTAAAAGGCACTGTTTTTTCACGCTTAGGCGCTGGCACGGATTTCGGTTCCGGTACCTGATCTGTTTCCGGCTCTGCCATTGCTTCTGCTACATGTTCTGTAGTCGCTGCTGGTTCTATTGCAGGTTCCGGTACTTGTTCTGCTTCTGGTTCCGTTACAGGTTCAGGCTGCAATTCCGTTTCTGGCTCGGGCTGTGTTTCCAGCTCCTGCTCTGCTTCAACTGCATCGGCTGATTCAGTTGTTAACGGGTCGTTATGTATTAAGGTTTCAGTGGTTTTGGCCTCCGTCTCTACGTTTGAAGGAGCTTGAGAAGTTTCGTGCACCACAGGTTCTGGATGTTCTGCTGTTTCACGAGCTGTTGTCTGCTCCGGCTCGTTCTCGAAAATCGGTGCAATCTCATGCTCAACTACAGGTCTTGGCTTATGCCAACCAGCTCTTGCTCTTGCCTGAATCGCTTCATCATGCAATTCACGGTTATATTTATTTTCTCTTTCTTCTGTCATCTTTTGTGTGGGTGCAGGGCGTGACGTATTATAGCCGTAAACCGATGAAACTGAACGGCTAGGTTCGAAACGGCGCGCAGTATTAACAGGCAGTTCGGTCGCTTTGCGTTTTGGTGCAGGGCGTACCGGGGCCTCTTTTGGTCCCATAATTGGCTTTTCTGTTGGAACGACCGATTCTTTTCGCAAAATCTCTCTTTCACGCTCATCGAAAATAGGCATTTTCGGGCGGATTTCTGTCCGTTTTACATCACGGATAAAATCGTCTTTTTCTTCATCTGGAATAAGCGGGAAACGAAAAGGCGCTTTTTCTTTTTTGGCAGTCGGGGCCGGTTCATAGAGAACCTCTTCTTCCGTTTCCTCAACATCATCTGCATCTGTGAACATGCGGTTCCATACGTTTTTAATCCAGCTCATTTCGCGTCACGCCTTTACTTGGAAAGCTGAACCGACTTCTGCATCTTCAGGCAGCACAAGAATGCCTTTTTCCTGAGGTGCATCCGGCAAAGCCAATTCTTTTGCTGAACAGATCATTCCGGACGATGCCACTCCCCGAAGTTCCGCATCACGGATGACCATACCTGAAGGCATGACAGCTCCTACTTTTGCCACAACCACTTTTTGGCCCTGTTCAACGTTCGGTGCACCACAGACGATCTGCAATTGCTCGCCGCCGACAGAAACCTGGCAGACATTCAATTTATCGGCATTTGGATGCTTTTCTTTTGATTCCACAAAACCGACAACAAATTTTGGTGAGAAATCCACTTCCAGTGTGAAATCGATTTCGTTTTTCGAAAGAGCATTCTGTAAAGAAGTAACAAGTGCTTCAGTCACTTCCACTTTCTTTCCTTCCGGAAGTTCTGCATAGCTTGAAGCATTGAACAAATTGAATCCGGCAATTTCACCGGCTTCGTCTTTGATCAATGTGACATCGCCATTTTGTTCAGGAAGAATTTTTTCTGGGGTTTCTGTTTGCAGTTGAACCAGCAAAACATCGCCAATTCCCTGTTTATTGTAGAATGCATTCATTTTTTATCGTTCTCCTCATTCGGTTTATTTTTGGCCATGATGAAAATCGGCTCTAATTCTTCATTTTCATAAATGAACGACAAGGAAGTGATCGGCACTTTGCCATTGGTAAAGAAATGCATGGCCATCTGTGCGAGCACGTCGTATCCCGTTTCATTTCGGATATCTCCAATGATCAATACATCTTGATGAGGTACGGACACCGTCATATCTCCCGTTGTTTTTGCCTTCATTTCTTTCAGGAAAGATTCGTTTAAAATGCGGGAAGCATCGTAACCATCATTTTCATTCAGGAAATAAAAGACATTTCCCGCTACATGATCTTCTTTGACAGCGGTCTTCAACTTTCTCACCTGAAACTTCGCGATTTCCTTTATCTGCTCTTCTGTCAGACTTAATGAATTTAACACATTTTCGTCAATTAAGCGATAGGTAGTGCCAGCATCCAAAGCGAAATAAATACGTGTTTCTGCTGTATGTTCTGCTGTAATGAACTTATGGCCTTCATTGGATTCAGTTGGAAACGAAGTAGAACGGATTACCGGAAAAATATGCTCAGTCGATTTCATTTCTCCTTTGGCTTCCCTTTCCATAGCATCAAAAGTTTCGGTGATGGTATAAACGATTTCCTGGATCGCTGCATCCCCTTTTGCTTCAAAACGATTGATCACCTGTGGCATAGAGATGTTCATGCCTTTTCCAAGTTCTTTGTGGTTGATATGCGTAATGTCCTTTTCACGGTCAAAGCGCCATTCCAATTGGCGGCTTGGCATCCGTTCTCTAAGTATATTAAAAAGTTCAGTTGATTTCATCGTTGTTTTGACCTCTCTTTCATAAATAAACGGTTCAGCCCAGTCAAGGCGAACCGTCTTTTTATCATTTTGGCAAATTCGAAATAAACCCTTCGATTTCTGCTTGTGTTTTACGGTCTTTGCTGACGAAACGCCCTGTTTCCCGGCCATTTGAATAAGCAAGGAAGCTCGGGATGCCAAAGATATCCTGTTCGATGCACAGATCGATAAATTGATCGCGGTCTACTGAAATAAAGGCATAATCCGGAAACGTCTTTTCGATATCCGGCATAATGGGATCGATCACGCGGCAATCCGGGCACCAGCCTGCTGTGAACATAAAAACAGCTGGCGTCCCTTTCGTCAGGTCATGAAATTCTTCGGTCGATTGTAAGTTTCTCATTTGCGTATTCTCCTATTCATCGGTATTGATTGAACGAACAGTTTCCATCATCCACTCCATTTTCTGAGGGACGTCGTCTTTGCCCGTCATAGTCGTCATTTTTGCACCGCCGGAACTGACCACCAGCTCCAGCTGATCTTCGGCTATTTCTTTAACGGTTACAAAGCCGAAACGGCCGTGTTGCCGAAATGTCTCATCTGCTATCCAGATCTGTTCGGGATCTGCTTTTTGCAAGTCGTAGAAAAAAGTGCTTGCGCCTTTTTCATTCGGGTTGATGAATAAAATAAATGAATCATTGCCTTTTGTAATCATGCTGTTATAGTCATCCGACGGTTCTTCTATGTCGTAGCCTTTAGGCAGGTACAAATCCATTTTGCCCACCTTTTCATTGGGTTTTTCTGGCTCTCCCTGAAACGCTTCGCGCGCATTGGCTATTCCTTGGGTAATCTGTTCTTCCGGTGTCGCCATGCACCCAGCCAGTATGACGGACAACAGCAAGACAAGAACCAATCCATTTCGAGGCACGTCCATTCCCCCTTACGTTACTGCTACTTATTTTAAAGGTGTTTACAGACACATGCAACTTAATCGCTGTCCAGCTGGTATTGCCCAATCAGCAACTTGACCACATGGCTAAACATTTCTCCTCGATTGACTGCACCGTCAGTCAAAATTCCGATAGCGCCTTTATGATGGCGGATTCCAATTTCATTGGCATAGTCATCCATGACCGGTCCCAGCTCCGCACCTGAATACAATTTGTCTGCAATCGCTTTCGGCAAAGGAATCTGGGCACCGGCTGCTGTGTACATCCGGCCATCCTTTGTGGTTAAAGCACCCCAATTGCATAAATACAGAATGCCTTCCATTTCATAGACGCCGCCTTCAAGTCCAATGGCGAAATCGAAATCTCCCAATGCGTTTGCGGCACGATTCTTTGCACCCTGACGCGTTTCCTCTTGGGAAAAAGGCTGTTCCGAAACTCCAGAAGCGGCTTCAACTGCTGACAAGTCAACAGTCCACTCAAGATTTGCCAGGATGCTTGAGACCGCATTTATTTTCGCCGGGTTTTTTGAGGCGATAACTGCACGAATTTTCTTCATCTTCACTATTCCTTTCCAAAAAAAAGAGCCCGCAGGCACTTTTTTAGACGTTTTGTTTAATGGTTTCAAGCGTCGAACGATCTGTCGCTTTGACAAGTTTCGTCAAGAGTTCTTTCGCCGCAGCATAGTCGTCCGTGTGGATGATAGACGACGAGGTATGGATATAGCGTGAGCAGATCCCAATCACAGAACTTGGAATCCCTTCGTTGGCTGTGTGCACACGACCTGCATCCGTTCCACCTTGTGAAACAAAATACTGATATGGGATGTTATGCGTTTCGGCAGTATCCAAGATAAATTCACGCATGCCGCGATGCGTTACCATGCTCTTGTCTAAAATGCGCAACAACGTCCCTTTGCCAAGCTGGCCAAATTCATTTTTATCGCCTGTCGCATCATTCGCCGGGCTGGCGTCCAATGCGAAGAACAAATCCGGCTTGATCATCGCTGCCGCTGTCTGCGCTCCCCGCAAACCGACTTCTTCCATCACTGTCGCTCCGGAGAATAATTGGTTCGGCAGTTTTTCGTCCTTCAGTTCTTTCAGTAATTCGATGGCCAATCCGCAACCATAGCGGTTATCCCAGGCTTTTGCCATAATCTTTTTGTCATTGGCCATTGGCGTGAAGGGGCTGAACGGGACGATCTGCTGGCCTGGACGTACGCCGAGAGCCAACGCATCGTCTTTGTCATCTGCGCCGATGTCGATTAACATGTTCTTGATTTCCATTGGTTTGCTGCGCAATTCATCACTCAATAAATGCGGAGGAATCGAACCGATAACTCCAGGAATCACCCGATTTCCAGCTACTATGTCTACACGGGTAGCCAGCATTACCTGGTTCCACCAACCACCTAAAGGCTGGAAGCGAATCATGCCGTTTTCTGTAATTTGCGTCACCATAAATCCTACTTCGTCCATATGTCCAGCCACCATGATCCGTGGTCCATCTTCTTGGCCATCTTTGACACCAAAAATACTCCCTAGATTATCTTGGAGCAATCGATCTGAAACTTTTTCCAGTTCCTGGCGCATAAACTTCCGGACAGCATGTTCATTGCCCGGGGCGCCCGGCAGTTCCGTTAAGGTTTTAAACATTTCACGAGTTTCAGCATTCATATCAAAATTCCTCCTAATAACTTACCTTCATTAAGTTTAGAGCTTTTTTCAGACGATTTCCAGCTATATAATTCGTTTTTCGAAAGATTAATGACTTTTAAGCTATCATTTCGCCCTTCAAAATATTTATGGTACAATTTATTCAGTAAGCAGAGGAGGGATTTTTAGTGAAAAATCGTGATTTATTGATTGGATTTGCTACAGGTGTAGCAGCAGCATATTTAGTAAAAGAAGTGGTTGATCGCACACAAAAACTTTATCCGGCGGACAACGTCTTGAAAGAAGTCAAGTCTGCGTTTAAAGAAGAAGGCCCGATCGACGGTTCATGGATCTTCATGAAAACCGAGCCTTATAAACAGCATGCACTTACGACGGAAGTCTATAAAGGCGGCATCACGCGCCATAAAGAAGACGAACTTCAGCAATTCGAGTTTTTGGCGGATGCCTACACAGGCGCAGTAATTGAAGTCAAACAAGTATAATAAAAAAGGAGCCTAATCGGCTCCTTTTTCATATCACTTTTTCTTTTCGCTCAAGCGATTCGACGATTTCTTTGCCGTCCACGCTCCATTTCAGGATGCGGTAATAGGCATCGTGGTAAAAACTGAAGTAATAGCCATTTTCCAACGCTTCTTTCATCAGCTTTTCTTTCGCGTAAATCGAATCCATCGGATAATCATCAAACGCCAGTACCCATAGCGGGTTTTGATGCGCATGAGTCGGCATGATGTCCGCCATATGGAGAATCGTTTCATCCCCGCTTTGCATCTTGATGACGCTGTGGCCATCTGAATGGCCTCCTGTATGGATCAGCGTAATGGCATCAAACAAAGTTTTCTCACCTTCGAAAGTCTCCACTTGACCGGTTATCGGCTCCCAGTTTTCTTTCCAGTAGGTGTTGCGCGAGCGGATATTCGGATGCTGCATTTCATTCCATTCTGTTGCTGAAACATGGATGGTTGCATTCGGGAATGCCGAAACCAGCTCTTCTCCCTGCCATTTCGTCAACCCCGCTGCATGGTCACCATGAAGATGAGTCATGAGGATTGTATCGATATCTTCAGGCGTCAGCCCAAGCTCCGCCAAGTCCTCTTCCACACGCGACTCTTGGGAAACCCCTAAATTACGCAGTTGGCGTTCAGTCAATTTGCCGGCACCGAGGCCGCTGTCGATCAAGATATTGTGGCCTTCGTATTGGACTAAGATTGGATGTGTCGGCAATTCAATCTGGTTTTTTTCATTGACCGGATACCGCTTTGACCAAATCACTTTCGGCACTACCCCAAACATCGTGCCGCCATCCAAATACGTCGTTCCCCCATCAAGCCAAGTTAAAGCCATGTTGTGAAATTGAAATTTCTGCATTCCCTTTTCCCCCTTGTCGTGATCAGCTAATTGAAAACTGTGCTTCCATCCGGTAAATCGGCTGGCCTTTTTTCGAGAATTTTTCTTCGTACTCCGTCATGATGTTCCACTCGGGTTCATTGTCATGAAGATCCAATGAGACCTCTTTTAATAACATACCATATTCAGAAATGCTCGTAAGCGAATATTCGAAAAGTTTCCGGTTATCGGTTTTAAAATGGATTTCTCCTTGTTCAGGAAGCACTGCTTCGTAAAGCTTCAAAAAAGATTCATGGGTCAGACGGCGTTTGGCATGCCGTTTTTTCGGCCATGGATCAGAAAAGTTCAAGTACAGTCTATCCACTTCACCTTTTTCAAAATAATCAGCGATGTCTTTTGCATTCACTTTCAATAAACGCAGATTCGGAATTTCTTCCTCATTTTCCAAAATAGTCTCAAGAGCCGTGACGATGACACTATCGAACAACTCGATGCCGATATAATTAATCTGCGGATTAGCTATAGCCATTCCGATGATGAAGCGTCCTTTTCCAGTTCCAGCTTCGATATGAAGCGGATTTTCATTACCGAAAACTTCCTGCCATTTTCCTTTTTTCTGCTCTGGATCGGGAATAACGATTTCTGGATGGGTGTCGATCAAATCGGCTGCCCATGGTTTAAAACGTGATCTCATGTTTCATCCTCTTTCTTTTCCAATATTTATTGAGTTCCATTTTTTGTGGCTGACTGCATAAACGACCATTTCGTTTGGAGAACTTATACCGGCATCGTCACCATCCACATGGCGGCAAACCGGTTTATCCGTCGAGAGCCGGAATTCCCGGCTGCTCATTTGGCTGACCTCTTTGAAACGTGTATGTGCTCCGCTGAATACCGTACCAAAAACCAGCAGGAGTTTCAAACGCGAAATGTGATGGACGACCGTCAGCTCAAGCAATCCGTCATCTGTTTTTGAGGACGGTGATATTTTCATGCCTCCGCCAAAGTACGGCTGATTGCTGACCGTCGCCAGCCAGACATCTTCGTAGACTGTTAAATCTCCATCCGTCTCCACTGATAAAGTAAATTTCTCAAACGTCAAAAAAGTCCTGATGACGTACAAAAAATAAACCAGCTTTCCAAGGCCAAGCTGATTGAGCTTTTGCTTAATGGCTGAAAGGTTCACAGCGATGGTGATTTGCGCATCAAAACCGATTCCAGTACTGCTGACGAACTGGGATTCGGCCCTATCTGTAAACTCACCAAGATCTTCCCGCCGAAAAAAAGGCCGTTCAAGAAATCGCTCGATGGCCTGTGCATCCTTAAAACTTCCATATGCTCTGGCAAAGTCGTTGCCAGAACCAGCCGCTACAGAGCCGACAATAATTCCTTTTGCACCGGCAGCTCCAACTATAATTTCTCTGAGCGTGCCGTCTCCGCCAAAACCAATCAATAAGACATTTTGCTGGTGCCGGTAGCCGGCTGCTAGTTCAACTGCATGCCCGGGAAATTGCGTAACAATAGGCTCATAAGGAAACCGGATGGTCTTTTCAAATCGGTGCCATTTTTTCAGTGCTCTGCCATTTCCCGCGAGGGGATTGATGATAAATACTGTTTTCATATACACTCGCCTTTAGACATATTAGGAACTAAATCCCGAGAGGGTAGTTAGCGATTTTCTGGTACCGTGTTTTTTCTTTTGGCGCTATTCGGAATAGCGAGAACTCCGCCACCTCAAATTCCAACAGGCTGACTGACAAATGAAGATCCACCGGTTCCCCGCCAGCCCACTTATTCGCCAACGTAATGTGCGGCACAAATCTTTTCTGATCGGTTCCGAGCTGCAATGGCTCCAACAATTCTGCAATAGCACGCTGCAGCTTTTCCAGTTCAGCACTTTTTTTCAGTGCGGCATAAATTACCCTGGGTGTTTCGGGATTGCCGAAAGTCTGGATGCCCTCAATCATTAACCGAAACGGCGATCCTTGTATTCCGGCTAACTGCTCTGCAACCTGCTTGATTTTATCTTCTTTGTCTTCGCCTATAAACAGAAGCGTCATATGCATATCTTCTGGAGGCGTCAGTCTTTTATGGGTTTGCAGCTGCCAGCTGTCGCGTTCTTTGCCCAATGTTTCTGCGATATTTTGCGGAATTTTAATTCCAATAAAATAATGTGGTTTCATTGTCATCACCTGGCTTCAGTTTACCATGCAAACAGACGCAAAAAAATAGTGATCGGCTAGAGCCAATCACTTTTCTTTTAAAATGCTATTATTATAATTTGATTCCCACTTGAATACGTGCTTCAAATGCTTTCTGAAGCTTACGCGTCAATTCTCCCGGCGTTCCATCGCCGATCTGCTGATCACCAATCTTGACGATCGGCATCACTTCAGTGGTCGTCGATGACATGAAGAATTCATCCATTTTGAGTGCTTGCGTTTTTGTAAATGCCGTTTCCTCTACAGGAATTTCCAGCTCTTTGCACAACTCGAGAATTACTCTTCTTGTAATACCGTTCAATATGAGGTTATTGGCAGGATGTGTATAAAGAGTCCCATTTTTAAATCCATACATATTTGATGAACAGCCTTCCGTCACCGTCTCGCCTCGATGCAGAATCGCTTCAAAATAGCCTTCCTCGTAGGCTTCTTGTTTAGCCAGAACATTGCCCAATAAGTTCAAGCTCTTGATGTCACAGCGCAACCAACGGATGTCCTCAATGAATTTAGCCGTTACGCCTGACTGCATGCTGGCAACCGGACGCTCAACGGTCTTCGTATTGCCTGTGATGACCGGTGTAGCACCCGTCGGGAACTGATGCTGACGTTCTGCAGCTCCGCGCGTGATCTGGACATATACCTGGCCATTGTCAATATTGTTCATTTCAACAAAATCGTACATCATTTTATGAAATACATCTTTTGTGTAAGGAATGACGATTTTGATCTTATCGGCGCTTTCATAAAAACGATCAATATGTTCTTTCGCTGTAAACAGGTTTCCGTCATATACACGGATCACTTCATAAATTCCGTCTCCAAATTGATAGCCGCGGTCTTCCTTTGAAATCACCAAATCTTCTTCGCGAATAAACTCTCCATTATGCAAAATCAAATCCATATCCATTCCCTCTTCCCTCATTTTTTACATGCTAATTGATAAATTGCTTCTGCATAAATCGCAGTCGCTTTTATTAAATTGTCGATATCGACAAATTCATCCGCTTGATGGGCAAGGTCCGGTTCTCCCGGAAACAGCATGCCAAAAGCTACACCTTTATCCAGCACACGTGCATAAGTGCCTCCGCCAATGGCAATTAATTCGGCGGTTTCGCCGGTCTGCTTTTCATACGCATTTTGCAGCGTCTTGATGAGTGGATCATTTTCTTCCACATAATGAGGTGGAGAATTGGACACCACTTCCAGTACAAAATCTTCTAATTGGTAGGCAGCCATCTTTTCTGCAAACGGATAACTGACAGAGTACCGCATGCTGACATTGATCGTCGCCGTTTTCGATTTTTCAAAACGGATGATGCCCGCATTGAATGTTGTGTCACCGGATTGCTCATCCGAAAAATCAAGACCCAGCTTGCGCCCTCGTGAATCCTGATAAAATGTGTCCGCAACAAAAGCCACGAATTTCTGGCCATCGCCTTCCAACCGATCCTTTAAAAACAAAGCAAGCAGGATTCCGGCATTGATGCCATCCTCCGGCTCCATGGCATGCGCTGATTTGCCTTTCACGGTCAATTCGGTTGAGCCGTTATGCTGTTCCACCACACCTGTCACTTGATGCTTGGCACAAAACGCCCTAAACTCCTCTTGCCATTCAGCCAATTGCCCGTTTAAAATAGCGGTTGCCTTGTCCGGCACCATATTTGTCCGATGTCCGGCAATGAACGATTCCAGAATCGCGTCTTCGTGCATCGAAAATGTGGAGAAGACCAAGCTGGCAATACCTTTTTCCGCATTGATGATCGGAAAATCCGCATCGGGGGCAAAAGCCATAGCTGGCATTTCCTCTGTTTCGAAATAACGTTCGACACACCGGAATCCACTCTCTTCATCCGTTCCGATGATCAAGCGAATGCGCTTATTGAATTCCACGCCGGCATCTTTCAGCATATTCAACGCAGTCCAAGCGGCGATTGTCGGCCCTTTGTCATCGATGGCTCCCCGGCCATAAAGCCGACCATCATGGATTTCTCCGCCGAACGGATCTTTGGTCCATCCTTCGCCTGCCGGAACCACATCCACATGCCCTAAAATCCCAAGCAATTCTTCTCCTTGGCCAATTTCAAGATGCCCTGCCATGTCGGCCACATTTTTTACTGAATAGCCATGTTGTCTACCTTTTTCCAAAAACCAGTCCAAAGCCTGCTTAACATCTTTTCCAAAAGGAGCTGTTGGCGTTGTTTCGTCACTTAGTACACTGGGAATCGCCACGAGCTCCTGCAATTCACTCAGCATGGTATCTTTTCTTTTTTTAGCTTCTAGCAGCCAATCCATGTTTCACACTCCTTTTTGTTATGGCTATTGTACACCTTTTTTCACTTAATTAAAGAATTTGTATGGAATTTGCACAAAAAATTCTGTCTTTCCAATGTTATATTTGTGTAAAAATAAAGGAAAATCCTAGAATTCGAAATGTTTTTCCGCTATAATCAAATTGTCAGATTAGTTAGATTGACACATCTTTTTAGGAAAAGGGGCTGTCTTTGGCATCTATCTTAAACCTGCTGTATAAACCTCAGGATATCGTCCGCTAGTCTTTGCCAATGGGAAAAAAGATGAAGGAGTGGTTCTATCATTATGAAACCTACGACCGACCGCATGCTCATTCGAATTAAAGATATGTATAAGTACATTCTCGAAAACGGGACTGTAACGACGCAAGATCTTGTCGACGAATTCGGCATCACTCCTCGCACCATTCAAAGAGATTTGAATGTGTTAGCCTTTAACGACTTGGTGACAAGCCCAACTCGAGGCAAATGGACAACGACGCAACGGAAAGTGAAGATGACGTCCTGAAAAGATTTCCTAAACAAAGAAAATGACCGCAGCTATGCGGTCATTTTCTTTGTTTTAAACTGTTTACTTCCTCTTCCGTCAAATGGCGGTATTCACCGAGCCCGAGCTCCGGGTCCAAAGTTAACGGTCCCATCGACAGACGCTTCAAGTAAACTACCCGTTTACCGACACTTTCGAACATCCGCTTGACCTGATGAAACTTGCCTTCAGTAATGGTCAATTCAATTTTAGAAAGAGGTCCGCTTTCAAGGATGTTCAGGCTGGCAGGCTTTGTCACATACCCATCATCCAACGCTACACCTTTCTTGAATGCTTCTTTATCCGCTTCCGTAACCAACCCTTCAATCAATGCATAATAGGTTTTATCCACATGCTTTTTAGGCGACAGCAGTTCATGCGCCAATTTGCCGTCATTGGTCAACAACAGAAATCCTTCGGTGTCCTTGTCCAGCCGCCCGACCGGAAACGGTTCGAAATGCTGCTCTTCTTCATCCAGTAAATCAATGACCGTTTGGTCGTACTTGTCTTCTGTCGCCGATATCACATCCTGCGGCTTGTTCATCAACAAATAGATGAATTCCGTATAGGCGACTGCTTCTCCGCCAACCAGCACTTGGTCGGCATGTTCATCCACATGAACTTTCGGATCGCGGACAATTTCGCCGTTTACTTCCACTGCTTTTGTTTTAAGCAGGACTTTGACTTCTTTTCTTGAGCCGAAGCCCATGTTTGAAAGAAATTTATCTATACGCATAGTGTCACTCCTAAAAACCGAGCTTCCGGGAAATTTTCGTTATTTTCGAGCCCAACAGTTTTTGTGCCAAACCGGTCTTCAGGCCAAGATAGCCGTATATGACTGCCCCGACTCCACCAATTAGGATGATCCGTATCATAGATAAGAATTTATTGTCCATTCCCAAGAACAGATCCAGCCCTGACATTGCCAGATAAACCGCTCCGGCCATGATCAAGTTCAAAATAACGATCAGGATGACACGTCTTCCCACCATCTGCGAACGATAGTTCATGGTTTTGACGATGACCAGCATATTCATGCCGATAGCAACTAGATAACCGATGATGGTTGCTGCAATCGCGCCGTCCGTTTCAAAACGCTCGATCAGCGGTGTATTCAGGATTGCTTTCAGCAGCAAACCGGTAGACAAGTTGATGATGATCCATTTTTGTTTGTTGATTCCTTGCAGAATTGACGCCGTTACCGGGAAAGCTGAAAACAAAATCGCTACCGGCAAGTAATGCGCCAAAATTTCCGAACCAATATCGCTGACTTCATAAAAGACATGATACAGTTCGTCTGACAACATCGTCATCCCGATTACGGCAGGCAATGTCAGGAACAGCAAGACCTGTATGGACTGATCCAAAGTCCGTGATACCTGAAGATGCTCATTGCGGGTGAAATGCTTGGTGATCAACGGAATCAAGGCCATGGAAAAACCTGTGGCCAGCATAACTGGAATCATAACGAGCTTATGCGCCGTCAAGTTCAAAATTCCAAGCAAATCGATTTCAGAGACATTGCCTCCCGAACTCATGGCCCGGTTAAATGTCATCAGATCGACAAATTGAAACAACGGATTGGCGATGCCAAGGAAAATGACCGGAATCGCATAAATTACAATTTCCTTGTACATATCACGCAGTTTAACATCGTAAGACTCAACTGAATTGGCCAGCAGACGGTTGTATTCCGGTTTTTTCTTTTTCCAGAAATAACCCAACGTGACAATTCCGCCAAGTGCTCCGACAGCTGCAGATAATACAGCAAATTGAATCGCTGTTTTTGGAGTGCCATCGAAAATATAGATAACGGCAAAAGCGCCGCCCAGCAAGAAAATAATGCGGACAATCTGTTCAACCAACTGGGATACAGCGGTTGGCATCATGTAGTTATAGCCCTGGAAAAACCCTCTCCAAAGACTCATAAATGGAACAACGATCAATGCAAAGCTGACCCAGCGAATCGCTTCGGTGACATCCCCAACTGAATAAATCAGTTCGTCTTCAGAAATTGTAATGCGGGCAAGCGGTTCCGCAAACAAATAAAGCAAGAGGAAAGAAATAAAGCCAGTGACCATCATCGTCAGCAACCCGGACTTCAATAATCTCCTCCCTGTCTCGTAATCTCCAAGGGAATTGTATTTGGCTGTGAATTTCGAGAAAGCGATCGGGGCGCCTGAAATGGCCAGCGCCAGCATCAGGTTATACGGTATGTATGCGTATTGATAAAGACCGATATTGTCTTCTCCCACCATGCTGTAAAACGGGATGATATAAATAACGCCCAGGATTTTCGACAAAAATAAACCCAAAGTTAAGATGGCTGTACCTTTAATTAATGATGACATTTTGCACTTCCTGACTTGTTCATGATAAAAGCAATCTACACGATAGTTTACACCTATAAAAGAAATTACTCAACGAGTTTCGCATCATCGTGTATACTGAGAGAAAAACGAAAGCGAGTTCTTATTTTATGTATGACGTTATAATCATCGGTGGGGGTCCCTCCGGTTTAATGGCTTCAATTGCCGCAGCTTCTAGAAACCAAAAGGTTTTGTTGATCGAAAAAGGAAAAAAGTTAGGAAAAAAATTAATTATTTCGGGCGGCGGCCGCTGCAACGTGACCAACCGCTTGCCTCTTGACGAAATTGTGAAACATATTCCAGGAAATGGACGCTTTCTCCACAGTCCGTTTTCCGTCTTCAATAACGAAGACATCATCTCCTTCTTTGAAGGACTTGGCGTCGCTTTAAAAGAAGAAGACCACGGCCGGATGTTCCCGGTCTCCAACCGGGCACAGGACGTGGCAGATGCCATGTTCAAGGAAATGGACCGGCTGAATGTCACCGTGCTCCTCGATTCGCCAGTCAAGAAATTATTGATGACTGACGAAAAAGTAACCGGCGTCCGCCTTCATACCGGCGAAGAGTATACGGCCAAAGCCATCGTCGTGGCGGTCGGCGGCAAAGCCGTGCCGCAAACCGGTTCTACTGGAGACGGGTACCCATGGGCCGAAAAAGCCGGGCATACCGTCACCGACCTTTATCCGACCGAGGTTCCTTTGCTGTCGAAAGAACCGTTTATTGTCAGCAAGGAACTTCAAGGCCTCGCACTGCGTGATGCTGCCGTAACCGTCTTGAACAAAAAAGGCAAAGTCCTCGTGACCCATCAGATGGATATGCTGTTTACCCATTTCGGATTGAGCGGACCTGCCGTTTTGCGCTGCAGCCAGTATGTCGTCAAGGAAATGAAGAAAAACGGTGGCCAGCCTGTGGAAATGCGCATCAATTCTATGCCCGATGAAAATGCAGAGTCCGCATTTCAGCTGCTCTTTAAGATGATGAAAGAAGATCCCAAAAAATCGGTTAAAAACGTTTGGAAAAGTCTAGCACAGGAACGTTGGCTGCTGTTCCTTCTTGCGCGTGCAGATATCGACCCCCAATTGACCGGCGCGGAACTTGCCAGCGAAAAAGTGCGTGCATTCGCTCAGCAATTGACTGCTTTCAGCATGTTTGTAAATGGCACTCAGCCGATTGAGAAAGCCTTTGTTACCGGAGGCGGCGTATCCATCAAGGAAATCGAACCGAAAACGATGGCGTCCAAAAAGAAACCAGGCTTGTATTTCTGCGGTGAAATTTTGGATATCCACGGCTATACCGGCGGTTACAACATTACCTCTGCACTCGTGACGGGCAATGTCGCCGGCCAAAGTGCAGCGCGTTTTGTGCAGGAAAGCCAGGTAGAAAGCGGGGCTTGAAATTAATGGACAGCTTTACCGAATACACGTTGCTGTTAGTCTATTTTCTGCCATTGCTTATTATTTTCGGCGCTTTGCTGATCGGGCGCGCTTTTGATAAGAATAAGAAAAAGTGAACGATTCCATAGTTTTGCTGCAAAGATAAGGACCAAAACGATACTTTTCTATCTAAACAATAGAGAGGCAGACCGGAATTTTCCGGCCTGCCTCTCTTTTTTGCTATTGCACTGTGCCTATCCGAGAACTTCTATCTTTTCAAGTACCCGGAAGACTCCGCTTTTCTTCTGTCCAGACTCCGTCTCCCAGCCCCTTGGATCTTAAGTCTGCCTGGCTGTGCGGCAAAAAACGCCGCTTCGCCAGTCCGCCTTAAGTCTTTCGGGGCTACCGGAAGACTCCGCTTTTCTTCTGTCCAGACTCCGTCTTCCAGCCCCTCGGATCTTAAGTCTGCCTGGCTGTGCGGCAAAAAGCGCCGCTTCGCCAGTCCGCCTTAAGTCTTTCGGGGCTACCGGAAGACTCCGCTTTTCTTCATTACCCTACTACGATGTTAACCAATTTCCCTGGAATGACGATAACTTTTCGTACTTGTTTGCCTTCGGCTGCTTTTTGGACATGTTCGTCCGCCAGTGCCGCCGTCTCCAGTTCTTCTTTTGTGCTGTCTTTGGCAATTGTCAACTTGGTTTTTACTTTGCCGTTGACTTGTACCACGACTTCAACTTCATCATCGACCATTTTCGACTCGTCGTAGTGCGGCCAATTTTCGTAAGCCACAGAACCCTCGTGCCCCAATTTCTCCCACAGTTCTTCTGCTACGTGAGGTGCAATCGGCGACAACAGTTTGACAAAGCCTTCCACGTACTCTTTTGGAATGGAATCCACTTTATAGCCTTCATTGACGAAGACCATCATTTGTGAAATCGCTGTGTTGAAACGCAGGCCTTCAAAGTCGTCTGTTACTTTTTTGACGGTCTGGTGATAAACCTTGTCCAGCTTGCCGTCGTTCGCATCGGTGACTTTAGCACTCAATTGCTCTTCGTCCATCAACAGACGCCATACGCGGTCCAGGAACCTGCGGGAACCGTCCAAACCGTTCGTTGACCAGGCAATCGAAGCTTCTAGTGGACCCATGAACATTTCGTACATGCGCAATGTATCTGCACCATGGCTTTCGATAATCTGATCCGGATTGACGACATTGCCTTTTGATTTCGACATTTTCTCATTGCCTTCCCCAAGAATCATCCCTTGGTTGAACAGCTTCTGGAATGGCTCTTTCGTCGAGACCACACCGATGTCATAAAGTACTTTATGCCAGAAACGGGCATACAATAAATGAAGCACAGCGTGTTCAGCTCCACCGATATAAACATCAACCGGCAACCAGCGTTTCAGAAGTTCCGGATCTGCCAGCATTTCGTCATTGGTCGGATCGATAAAGCGCAAGTAATACCAGCAGCTGCCCGCCCATTGTGGCATCGTATTTGTTTCACGGCGCCCTTTCATGCCAGTTTCAGGATGAACGACATTGACCCATTCATCGATATTGGCAAGAGGTGATTCGCCAGTGCCGCTTGGCTTGATATCTGTTGTTACCGGAAGCATCAATGGCAAGTCTTTTTCTTCAACCGGTGTCATTGTGCCATCTTCCCAGTGGATAATCGGAATCGGCTCGCCCCAATAACGCTGTCTGCTGAATAGCCAATCACGCAGACGGTAAGTGATTTTCTTTTCACCGACTTGTTTTTCGACCAACCAGTTGATGGCTTTTTCAATTGCTTCTTTTTTATTAAGGCCATTCAAGAAATCAGAATTGATCAATTCACCGTCGCCGGCATACGCTTCTTCATCGATGTTACCGCCTGAAACGACTTCCACAATCGGCAAATCGAATTGCTTAGCAAATTCATAATCGCGCTCATCATGAGCAGGTACCGCCATAATAGCGCCTGTCCCATAAGTCGCCAATACATAATCGGCAATCCAGATCGGCATTTTTTCGTCGCTGACCGGATTGGTTGCATAAGCACCCGTGAAGACGCCTGATTTATCTTTAGCCAAATCGGTGCGCTCCAAGTCACTTTTCGTCTTGACGTCATCGATGTATTTTTCGACAGCCTGTTGTTGGCCGGCAGTTGTAATGGCTGCCACCAATTTATGTTCAGGAGCCAGTACCGCATAAGTCGCGCCGAAAATCGTATCCGGGCGTGTTGTGAAAGCACGGAAAGAATGTTCGGTGTCTGCCACCTGGAATTCCAGTTCCGCCCCTTCAGATTTGCCGATCCAGTTGCGCTGCATATCTTTCAGGCTTTCAGGCCAGTCCAAATCATCCAGATCTTCAAGCAAACGATCTGCATATTCCGTAATGCGCAACACCCATTGGCGCATCGGACGGCGTTCGACGGGATGGCCGCCACGCTCTGATTTGCCGTCGATAACTTCTTCGTTGGCCAAAACCGTGCCAAGTGCCGGGCACCAGTTAACTGCCACTTCGTCTACATAAGCAAGGCCTTTATTATACAATTGGATGAAAATCCATTGTGTCCATTTATAGTAGGAAGGATCCGTCGTATTGATTTCACGGTCCCAATCATAGGAAAATCCAAGTTCCTGAATCTGGCGCTTGAAAGTTGCGATGTTTTTCGCTGTGAATTCGGCCGGATCGTTGCCAGTATCGAGTGCATACTGTTCTGCTGGAAGACCGAATGCATCCCATCCCATAGGATGAAGAACGTTATAGCCCTGCATGCGTTTGACGCGGCTCAAAATATCCGTCGCCGTGTACCCCTCTGGATGGCCAACATGAAGTCCAGCACCTGATGGATATGGGAACATATCCAATGCGTAAAATTTCGGTTTCGATGGGTCATCCACCATCTTGAATGTTTTGTTGTCTTGCCAATATTTCTGCCATTTCTTTTCTACTATCTTATGCTTGAATGTCATTTTTCTGTTCCTCCTCAAAAATAAAAACTCCCGTCCCTTATAAATAAGGGACGGGAGTTTTCCCGCGGTACCACCCAAATTAGCGAACGCTCGCTCAACTTGACTCCTTAACGCGGAAAACGGTGTATCTTACTTGGTTTCACATACACTGACTCCAAGGTGAGTTCGATTGCGCATTTCACCGGCTTGCACCACCCGCCGGCTCTCTGTGGAAAACACACAATGTACTGGTCCTCTTCGCTGTCATTGGCTATTGTCTTCATTTTAGACGAACGGCCGTTTTTTGGCAATAGCCTATGAGACTTTAACGTTATCGGTGTTCAGCGGTGCATCTGTAGAGTCGATGATATCCTGGACCGAAAAGCCCTCAAATACCTCAGACAGGACCAGTCCAGCGTCCGTCACTTCGATAACTGCACGTTCTGTAATGATTTTGTCGACCACGGCTTTGCCAGTCAACGGCAAATCGCATTGCTTTTTGATTTTGGCAGAGCCATCTTTTGACACGTGGTCCATGATGACGATGACTTTTTTGGCGCCATGGACAAGATCCATTGCACCGCCCATGCCTTTGATCATTTTGCCGGGAATCATCCAGTTGGCTAAGTCGCCGTTCTCAGCTACTTCCATGCCGCCGAGAATCGCCACATCAATATGTCCGCCACGGATCATCGCAAAGGATTCCGCACTTGTAAAGAATGCGGATCCCGGTATTGTGGTCACTGTTTCTTTTCCGGCGTTGATCAAATCAGGGTCGACCTGATCTTCGGTCGGATAAGGTCCGATCCCCAGAAGTCCGTTTTCAGACTGAAGCACCACGCTTTTGTTTTCGGAAATGAAATTGGCCACCAACGTGGGCATACCGATTCCCAGGTTGACGTAATCACCGTCTTTAATTTCTTTTTCGGCCCGTTTTGCAATTCGTTCTCTGACTGCTTGTTTATCCACGTTTTTCCCCACCCTTCCCTAAACAGTGCGTGTTGTTAAGCGCTCAATGCGTTTTTCCTGGTCCGCCTGCAGCAAACCTTGGACATAGATGCTCGGGGTTTGCACATGGTTCGGATCAATTTCTCCGATTTCCACGATTTCTTCGACTTCTGCGATGGTTATTTTCCCAGCGGCTGCAGCGAGCGGGTTAAAGTTCTGTGCTGTCTTGTTGTACACCAGGTTCCCCATTTTATCGGCACGGTGAGCCCGAACCAATGAAAAGTCAGCCCTCAAAGCATGTTCGAGCACATATTCCTTACCGCCAAACTCGCGGATTTCCTTGCCGTCCGCAACCGTTGTCCCGACGCCAGCCGGTGTAAAGAATGCGGGAATGCCTGCTCCGCCTGCCCTCATTTTCTCAGCAAGCGTTCCTTGCGGCGTTAACTCCACTTCAATTTCACCAGACAGTACTTGCCGCTCGAATTCTTTGTTTTCCCCTACATACGAACCGATCATTTTTTTGATCTGCTTGTTTTTCAATAATAATCCAAGACCCCACTCATCCACTCCGCAATTATTGGAAATGACGGTCAGATCAGTTACCCCTTTATCAACAAGAGCCAGTATGAGCTGTTCAGGTATTCCCACTAAGCCAAATCCGCCTACCATAATTGTGGCTCCGTCCTGAATCTGTTCAACGGCTTCTTTCGCAGAACTGTAAATCGGTTTCATCCCATCGTGCCCCCTTTGCCAATAAACTGAATATTATTAATTAGAACGCTTTCATTCTAATTTAAACAAACTATTGCTGGAAACGCAATATGAACAAAATTAGCCAACCTCCTTTGCTGGTGATTGTTTGCCATTTCCAAGACATGCTACAATATCAGGTAGAGGAGTTGTTTAGAGTGAACACAGAATTTCCTTTTTCATCTGATGGAAAACGCTACTATACATGGAACCGCCACCTGCGCGACCATTTTGGCTTTAAAGTTATGAAAATCGCCTTGGATGCAGGCTTTGATTGTCCGAACCGTGACGGCACAGTGGCCCACGGCGGCTGCACATTCTGCAGTGTGGCAGGATCCGGTGATTTCGCGGGTGACCGTGTAGATCCCATCCCTGTGCAGTTCGACAAAATCAAAGCAAAAATGCACCGCAAATGGAAAGACGCTAAATACATGGCTTATTTTCAGGCCTATACCAATACACATGCTCCTTTGCCTGTCATCAAAGAAAAATTTGAAGCAGCACTGGAACAGGAGAATGTCATCGGCTTAAGCATCGCAACACGCCCCGATTGCCTGCCGGACGATGTGGTCGATTATTTGGCTGAGTTGAATGGCCGTACCTACTTGTGGGTGGAACTCGGGCTTCAGACCGTACACGAAAGGACAGCCTTATTGGTCAACCGTGCACATGATTTCGAGGCTTATGTTGAAGGTGTTACGAAACTGCGCAAACGAGGCATTCGCGTTTGCACCCATATCATCAATGGCTTGCCACTGGAAGACCGCGATATGATGATGGAGACTGCCCGTGAAGTTGCCAAGCTTGATGTACAAGGCATCAAAATTCACTTGCTTCATTTATTGAAAGGGACACCGATGGTAAAGCAATACGAAAAAGGCATGGTCGAGTTCTTGGAAAAACAGGAATACATCAATTTGGTCGCTGATCAGCTGGAAGTGCTGCCGCCTGAGATGGTCGTTCAGCGCATCACCGGGGACGGCCCCATTGACTTGATGATCGGACCGATGTGGAGTGCAAACAAATGGGAAGTGCTGAATGGCATTGATGGAGAATTAGAACGGCGCGGAAGCTGGCAAGGGAAATTGGCCGAGGGAAGTGTGGCGTTATGACGTTGGAACGTGTGTTGCCTTTTACAAAATCCTTGCTTGAAGAAGCTGTCTCTCCCGGAGACTGTGTCATAGACGGCACGGCAGGCAATGGGCATGATACCCTTTTTCTTGCCGAGTTGACCGGACCTTCCGGTAAAGTCTTCGCGTTTGACATCCAACAAGAAGCAATCAAAGCGACAAGCGAGAAAGTTCGCGGCTACCAGCATGTAGAGCTTGTTCATGACAGCCATGCAAAAATCCAAGAGTATGTTAAAGAATCGGTATCCGCAGCTGTTTTTAACTTAGGGTATTTGCCGAAAGGCGACCATAGCATCATCACGAAAGCCCAAAGCACATTGACTGCCCTCCAGCAATGTTTGGATTTGCTGAAGGCAAATGGTTTATTGTTGGTTGTTGTATACAGCGGACACGAAGGCGGCAGCGACGAACGCGATGCCGTGATGGAATTCGTTTCAACTTTGCCGCAAAAGTCTTTCGATGTGTTGAAATATGAATTCATCAATCAAAAGCATTCTCCTCCTTTCCTATTGGCGGTCGAGAAAAAGAAACATAAAAATTAGAAGATGCCGAAAAGGACATTTGTTCTTTTCGGCATCTGCTAGTTTAACGTCGAATTCTCATCTAAACCTGTTTAAAAACCATTTTCATAACTCGTCAATTCAGAGGCCGCCAATCTGGCATAGGCCTCAGATTCTATTGCGGCTTCCACCGACTCATTCACCAATGCAACCCACGATTGTTTCGTCTCCAATGCTTCCAGGAATGCGGAGGCTGCTTCCATCCGATAAAGTATTGCTCCTTCAAGGTATAATTTATAGTCATGCAAATGCTGAGCATATTCCGTGGAATTCTTAAATTCCATATAGCTGATTTGATTCAATAAGGTTTCATACTTCCGTTGGATGCTGCTCAGGTGTTCAGATAAAACTCCTTCCTCAAAATCCTCAGATCCTGCAAGGATTTTTCCCCAATGCTTTTGCCAGATTGTATTGAATTTCTCGTTCACATCGTTGATTTCCAACCACGCATAGTCGTGTGAATAATTTTGTTTTTCCAAAACTGCATGAGTCATATGCGGTTCTTTAAAATCATCCGACGGTACACGAATTTCAGCAGCTTCTTTCACTTCCAGAAGGACCATTTCCCATTGCTCTTCCTGTAAACGACCCAAAAAATATTGAAAAACTTCAGCATCTGAAACTTCTGTAGTTTGCAATCCAATTTCCATCCCACTGACAGCATCTTCTTCTACCGGCCCTATTGCTTGAGTAATTTCCTGCTCATCCCTTCCCTTCTCCAGCTCCTTTTTTTCTTCCGCAGAAGGAAAAGGCGAAGTCTGTTCGTCAGCTTCAACACAGCCGCTCAAAAGGATAAATGCCATCAAAAAATTACCCGCCAAAAAGACAGGGCCGTCATGGCTTTGTCTGATCATGAAACAAACCTTCCTCCATAGGTTGTTATTGATACTGTTCCACAAACTGATCAGCGCAAAATAATTCAAGGGCTAAAGGAGTTCCTACATCTGTTCTCCGGCTTAACTTACCCAGTATGTATGAATCTTTTTATTACAAATATCATTTTTTTAACAAATTAAAACACATTACATTAATACCATCTTTTCCCTGTTTTCAAACCTTGGTGATAAAGTTTCTTAGATCTGCCGCTGGAACAAAATAGTAAGCTGCATGATTCCGAAAAACGGGATCATACAGCTTACTGTTTTATAAATCGGCTTATTCCATCTTATTGGTTCAATTAATTTTTATTCGACAACTTACGCTCACTTGATTCGAAAAATCAATTAACTCAGTTTTTCACTAGATCTTCAGAAGGTTTTTTGATAGCAAAAGCTTCTTTGAAGTTTACTTTCTCTCCTTCTTTTAGACGCTTCTTGTATTCAGCTGTTGCTGTAAAAAGAACATCCGTTGAAGAGTTAAGCGATGTTTCAAAAGAATCCTGCAATACACCAATGACAAACCCAACGCCAACTACTTGCATCGCTACATCTGCAGGGATTCCAAACAAGCCGCAAGCCAAAGGAATAAGCAATAGGGAACCGCCAGCCACACCAGAAGCACCACATGCACATACAGCTGCTAAGACGCTAAGAATAATCGCCGTTGGAATATCGACTTGTATGCCGAGCGTATGGACTGCAGCAAGTGTCAATACAGAAATTGTAACAGCTGCACCGGCCATATTAACCGTTGCTCCTAGAGGAATTGAAACAGAATAAGTGTCTTTATCCAACCCCAGCTTTTCACATAAAGTCATATTTACTGGAATATTCGCTGCAGAACTACGTGTAAAGAATGCCGTAATACCACTTTCTCGTAAACATTTAAATACAAGTGGATATGGGTTCTGGCGTATGTTTATAAATACGATTAGCGGATTAACTACAAGAGCCACAAACAGCATACAGCCGATTAACAGTGCAAGGAGCTTTCCATAGCTCAGCAATGACTCAAGTCCATTTGTCGTAATCGACTCAATCACTAAGCCCATGATGCCGAGTGGCGCTAACTTGATTATCCAGCCAACCATCTTGATAATTGCATCAGAAAAATTGGTAATAAGTAATTTCGTAGAATCTGGTGCTGTTCTCAATGCGACTCCAAGAACAATCGCCCAAGCTAAAATGCCGATGTAGTTTGCATTGTATAGGGCACTGACTGGATTATCGACGACATTCAACAATAAAGTTTTAATTACTTCAATTGCATTCCCCGGAGCCGCTAAATCTTCTGCTCCCTGAGTAAGTGCAATACTTACAGGAAAAATGAAACTGGCGATCACAGCTATCAATCCTGCAAAAAACGTACCTAACAGGTAAAGGAAGATGATAGATTTCATATTTGTCTGTTGGCCACTTCTATGCTGAGCGATTGACGCCATGACAAGAAACAAGACCAGTATAGGAGCAACTGCTTTTAATGCGCCTACAAATAGCGTGCCAAAAATAGTTAAGGATTTGGCTGCGTCAGGAATCAAAACAGCTAAAACCACTCCAAAAATCAACCCAATTAATATTTGTTTCACTAAGCTTATCTGATTCCACATTTTGAACACTTTCATACATTATTCCCCCTGTTAATTTCCATTAAAACTGCAACATAATCCATCCTTACGATCCATCTTGTGTAGTACGCAACCTCCTATATTACTGCAAACTGTTCAAGCTAATCCTATTCTATACAAAGTAAAGCACGAATTAAACAAATTTTTTATAAAATCAATAATTTGTACAATAATTTTTAGCAATTTGTCTGCCGTCACTTTCTATCAGGAAAGACAAAAGCTATCTTTTTGTTGCAAATGCAACTATGAACTGTTATATTCAATTTCAAACACTTGCTAAACTGCTATTCAAATGAGGAGATTTTTTATGAAAGAGATTCTACGTGAAATTGGCATGATCGCCAGAGCCTTGGACTCCATAAGCAATATTGAATTTAAAGAGTTCGATTTGACCAAAGGACAGTATTTGTATGTCATACGCATTTGCGAACATCCAGGAATCATTCAAGCACAATTATTGGAGATGATTAAAGTCGATAAATCAACTGCAGCCCGCGCACTCCAAAAACTTGAAAAAAATGGATTTATCGAAAAAAAAGACAATCCAGCTAACAAAAAAAATAAAAATCTCTTTCCAACAGATAAAGCGCGAGCCGTCTACCCTTTCATCAGAAAGGAGAACGATCATTCCGATCAAGTTGCATTGTCCGGTTTCTCTGAAGAAGAAGCAGAAACTGCTTTTGGTCTTCTGCAGCGCATCCGGAAAAATGTCGAAAAGGATTGGGAATCTGTTAAAAAAGGCAAGAAGCGAAACTATTGACCACTTAAAGGAGTGATGATTCATATATGGCTACAATGTTAACAGCGTGTACACTTAACGAGATACACGAACTTCAAGCTATCAGCATTATTACATTCACTGAAACATTCAAGGACCAGAATTCACCTGAACACCTCCAGGCTTATTTAGACAAAGCTTATGACTTGGACAAATTGGAAAAAGAATTAACCACCCCTTTTTCCCACTTCTACTTAATGTATGTTGACCAACAAGTGGCAGGATACCTGAAACTCAATACGGATGCTGCACAGACAGAACCGATGGGGTCTGACTCATTGGAAGTCGAGCGGATTTATATAAAGAAAGCCTTTCAAAGACATGGGTTGGGGAAACAGCTGTTGAACAAAGCCTTCGAAATGGCAGCTGAACAAGACAAAAAAAGGATCTGGCTCGGTGTTTGGGAAGAAAATGCAAACGCCATTGCGTTTTATCGAAAAAAAGGATTTGTGCAAACAGGATCCCATTCTTTCTATATGGGCGATGACGAACAAGTCGATTTGATCATGGTTAAAACACTCCACTAACACTTGTCAGAAAGGCGGAACATGATGTATATTCCAAAGTATTTTAAAGTCAGTGAGTTTGAGGAAATTCGGGAGTTTGTTCACCAAAATTCTTTCGGAACACTTGTCACCACGAAAAAAGGCAAGCCCATTGCGACACATCTGCCTTTACAGTTAATAAAAGAAGAGGAAGGATACTGTATTACCGGACATATGGCTTATGGCAATCCCCAGTGGCGGACATTCGAAACAGATGAAGATGTATTGGTCATGTTTCAAGGACCGCACGCTTACATATCGTCTTCCTGGTATGAACAGGAAAATGTCTCGACCTGGAATTATCAGGCTGTCCACATTTATGGAACTGCGCAAATCTTAACCGAAGAAGAATTGAAACAGGATCTGACTCGTTTAATGGAAAAGTACGAAAGCCACCGTGCCAATCCAGTTCTTTGGGATACCCTCTCCCGTGAGCTATTGGAGAGAGAATTGAAAGGCATAGTTGGTTTCAAGATTCCGTTGAGAGAAGTTCAAGCCGCCTATAAAATGAGCCAGAACCGAAACAAAACCGATTACCAAAACATCATTAGCCGCCTGCAGGAAGAAAAAGATCCGAATGCACAAAAAATAGCGGATAAGATGAGTGAAAGGCAAATTGATTAATTATAAGCACCCATTAATTGAAGGATTGCGTTGAAGCGTGTACAATACGGGTTAATTGTATAATTGAAATGTTTTCTAGGGTTCCGCAGCAAACAAGCTGGTCTGGTCCGAGAGAAAACTCACAGCTCTGCTGTGTCACGGAAGGACAAAAGCCTGGGAGAAACTGTATTTACAGTTCTCTCAGGCTTTTTTTATTCCCATAATTCAACGAAGGAGGAAGATAGAATGAATTCGAATTGGTTAAAAGTTGTATTAGCGGCAGTTTTTGAAGTGGTATGGGTTATCGGATTAAAACACGCAGACGGTTTTTGGGATTGGGCAGTCACGGTCATCGCGATTGTCATCAGTTTTACTGTCATGATCATGGCAGGAAGAAAGTTACCGGTGGGGACCGTCTATGCAGTCTTCGTCGGTTTAGGAACAGCGGGGACGATGCTTTCCGAAATCATTTTTTTCAATGAACCGTTCAATGCTTCAAAACTATTACTGGTCGGAGTTTTGCTGGCAGGCGTCATCGGGCTGAAACTGGTCACGCCAGACCCTGTTTCTGAAGGAGGAGAAGCGTAATGGCATGGACAGCATTGGTTTTGGCGGGGATATTCGAAATGATGGGGGTTGCGATGATAAATAAATTGCACCAGGACCGCAATTGGCAGTCTCTAGTATTGTTGATTGCCGGTTTTGGGGCGAGCTTTGTATTTTTGTCTTATGCAATGGAAACCCTGGCCATGGGAACTGCATATGCCATTTGGACAGGAATCGGCGCTTCAGGCGGAGCCATTCTCGGCATGCTATTTTACAATGAATCCGCAGATTGGAAGCGAATTTTCTTTATGGCGATGGTTTTAGGGGCGGCAGTAGGCTTGAAATTGGTTTCTTGAAATTGGTCTCCGGCAACTTAATTGAATAGACAGGAAATTGAAAAGCGAAGAAACTAAAACTACGTTTCTTCGCTTTTTTATGCTGCATGTACAAGCTTTCTCCTTTGCCTGGAAAGCATTTTAAGAATCTGTTTCACTCTATTTCCAATACCAGTTTCCCTAAATAATGTTGCTGTAAAGCCACGTGAGCAGCAGAAGCTTGTTCTAAAGTAAAAACTTTGTCCACATGCGCTTTTACGTTTCCATTCTTCACATAATGAACAAACCTGCTGATTATATCCGCATCTGGGTCTCCATTATAGGCAATTGTCTTAAAATCTTTACTTTCCGGCAATGGAAAAACTCCGTTTGGATACGCTATCCGCCCATTTTTTTTCATGGATTGCATGACCGATTTCGCCGCTTCTCCTCCCGCAGTCAATAAAGCGGCATCAAATCCTTCGGGTTCTGCTGCTTTTGCCGCAGCCAATAAGTTCTCTGCATAGCCATCGGCGACATTCTTTACACCCAGGTTGTGGACCATCCCGACTCCATCTGCTCCTGAGGCAATGGCAAAAACCCGGGCACCAATTTTTTTGGCGAGTTGGACCGCTATATGGCCAACTCCTCCACTGGCACCTAAAATGACGACGGAATCACCTTTTTGCAGCTGAAGCACATCATCCAACCCGCGCAATGCCGTTATCCCCACTCCTAAAATCCCGCCCGCTTCTTGCGCATTTAGAGACGTTGGAACAAGCGTTACATATTTCCGGTCGACTGTTGCATACTCTGCATAGAAGCCGCCTTTCGGATTCAGAAAACCTGCGGCCATCACCTTATCCCCTATTTCAAATTCATTTACATTTTCGCCTTTTGAAATAATGGTTCCGGAACCTTCAGAGCCCAGCACATAAGGAAACTCCACTTCCATCTTCAGCATCTCCGCATAACCGCCTTGCCTTTCAAAAAGATCCCATTGCCCGATTCCTGCAAATTCCACTTTCATCACTATCTCATCCTTGCCAACATCCGGTACCGGGATAAACTCAGTCGCCAACTGGTTTTCATTTCCGAACGCATGCAATACAGCAGCTTTCATGAAACCGGCAGGAGCAATTGAATTGCTGTCCATCTTACTTCCTCCTTTCATGTGTTTAATGCTTAATTCGAGTTAAGCACATCAGGATCGCTATTTCCAATAAGGCAAATTGAAGCTACACACTTAATTATTGGCAATGATAAATTCTAGTTTTTCTGGCTGCTGGAAGTCCTCATTCACTTTGATTACCATGTCTAAATAAAAACTGAACGGGTAGTAGGATAAGGACATCAATTTAAAGGAGGAGGATTTGAATGAAAATCCAAGCAGCTGTAACACATGGTTTAGGAGAAGATTTTAAATTTGAAGAAGTGGAATTGGGCGAACCGAAGATGAATGAGGTATTGGTCAAAATTGTAGCATCGGGAGTTTGCCACACAGATGCCGTGGCACGGGATTTAGGATTATCCCCATTTCCTGCTGTTCTTGGGCATGAAGGCTCGGGAGTTGTTGAAAAAGTGGGGGCTGCAGTGACAACGATTAAGGCTGGCGACCACGTGGTGCTGTCTTTCGCTTATTGTGGCCACTGTGAAAATTGCCTGACTGGACACCCGACGGTTTGCCTGAACTTCAACGAATTGAACTTTGGCGGCAAAATGCAGGACGGCACAAACCGAATCCATCACCACGACCACGCCGTGTCGACGTTTTTCGGCCAATCGTCTTTTGGAACTTTTGCGGTTGCTCATGAACGCAATGTCATCAAAGTCGATCCAGGAGTCGATTTGGCGCTCCTCGGTCCACTTGGCTGTGGCATTCAGACTGGCGCTGGTACAGTATTGAACCGGTTCAATCCCGAATTCGGTTCTTCCATCGCCATTTATGGCAGTGGCGCAGTTGGATTGAGTGCTGTCATGGCTGCAAAAATTGCAGGTTGCCTTAACATCATTGCGGTTGATATCCACGACAACCGCCTGGAACTGGCCAAAGAACTTGGTGCGACACATACCTTAAACGGAAAAAATGTCGACGTCGTACAGGAAATCAAAAAAATCACCAACGTAGGAACCCATTATGCCGTTGAAACGACAGGGGTACCGCCTGTAGTCAAACAAGCCATCCATGCCCTCCGTCCACTCGGTTCATGCGCCATTGTCGGCGTAACACCTGAAATCACCTTTGATGTCCATAATGACATCATGGCGGAAGGCAAAACGGTAATGGGCGTAATTGAAGGCGACTCTATTCCGCAAGTGTTCATTCCCCAATTGGTCGATTATTACAAACAAGGTCTGTTTCCGTTCGATAAACTGATTAAAGTGTATGATTTTGACCAGATTAACGATGCATTCGAAGACTCAAAAAAAGGAATCACGATCAAGCCGATTGTCCGAATTGGCCAATAATAAAATCCACTTTTTGCAAAGGAAGTTCATAGGCTGCAGATAGGCATGGAGCAATCGTACCCTTCTGCAGCTTTTCTACCTTTTAGCGTCTTGAAGCTGCAACTTGCTTAATCAATAAACAAGCCATACTCGAGCCGGAAATCCTATTTCACTCTTGATCGAGGAACTTCTTTCCTCAAACTTTCCCAGATGAATATTCCACAGTCATTCAAAAATCCCCTTTATCGGAGAATCTTCAGCGAATCTGAAATCAAAACTACTGGAATTCACATATTTGGGATCTGTATACCTTGTTGCTTTGTCAGTTCCTGAAACTGATTCAAAGGCTGTAAAAGAAGTGAATTCTTCATCTTCCCAAATCCAAATCCCCTTTTCTCCATTTTCTTTATGAAACACATTTTGAATGAGTTTATTATTTTTCCCTGTTTTAAAATAATTAGCGATGAAAATACGATTAGCACCAGCAGTTAAGATGTTTTTTTTCAATCTTGTTGCCTTGTGCATCATGCTGAATCATCAATTGTCCCCCGCCTATTCCCTTGGCATCATTCCTGTACAATATGTTTTTCGCAATATGGGAATTGCGGGTCCCTCCACGCTCCTCGTCATACCCACCAATGGATATACCGGTATACGCATTTCCATAGACCGTATTTTTATGAATCTTGATGTGTTCGGCAGCCTGTCCTTGTTGTTCTGACGTTGCTTCAATTCCAATATCATTTTTATAAACCAGGTTCTCTTCAATGTTAATATCTCTTCCCCCATCCACATAAATCCCTGCCGCACTGTATTCATTTCCATAAGCAGGATTGCCGTATGCTGAGATGGCGTATACTTCGTTTTGGAAAACAACGCCGTTTCGCGCATAATCCATTTTTTTATTCGATGAGATGCCTTCGTGTCCAATCAAATCGATGCCGATATTATTGCATCTGCGCACCACGTTTCCGCTGATTTCAAACCCCTCAATATTTCCATTGAGGACGAGCGCTTCACTGGTTCCAAGCTTAAGATCCTCCACTTTATTATTGAGCAACTTAATGTCTTTTATTGCATTGACGCCATATACCGCTATGCCATGAGCATTCCCTTGATCTGAATGGGTTTCAATTCGCCGCACATGATTATGATCCAATCGGATGTGGCTGCTCGACCCTGTGACCAGAATCCCCATCACAGTCGCGTCTGCTGAATCTGTCGATAGATCCTGTACAGTGAATCCACTGATCGCCACATGATTTTTATTGTCAATTGTAATCATGGCGGTGTCGTCTTCCACACTCTTAAAACCCTTTCCACTCAGGATGACTTGTTCATTTTGGTAAGGCTTGAATACAATCGGCATAGATCTGCTGCCGCTGTGTTTGATCGTCAATTTTTCTTCATATGTTCCTTCACGCACATAGACAGTAGTCCCTGCTTTTGCCAATAAAGCTGCTTGTTTTAATGTTTTCAATGGCTGTTCCACTGTTCCGCTTTGCTGATCATCTCCATCAATTGACACGTAAATCTCTAGGTGCTTTTCATCATGGCCGGTCAAATAAGCAAAGGCTGCAGCAATCGCAAATATTGCGAAAAAACGGCGGCTGCTTTTTTCATTTCACACCTCTTTCCCAAATAAGGATTACAAATCCTAACATCTACTTTAACTGCAGTTACATAGATGATGACAGATGGTATTTTTATCTTTCGATATCTGCTTTGAACATATATTTTTAAAAATTAAATGTATACAATGAAATAAAATAATTTGAATATTCAATCCATTTTTACTGAATTCCCCTTTTTTATTCTAAATTTTTGGAAACAAAAATCTGCCATAAAAATACGCCGATAAGATTTCTCCTATCGGCGTTTCTGCATTTCTTCCGCAATCAATCGGAAAGTTTTAAGTTTGTCATTAAAGTCGTAAGCCGATGAAACCAGCATCACTTCATCCGCTCCATATTCGGATGACATAATTTCCAGTTTGTCCACTACCTGCTCCGGTGTACCGACGACCATTCGGCGGCGGTTTTCAGCGACCAATAACTTTTCAAATTTGGAATAGGGATATGCCCTAGCATTTTCAGGAGGCGGTGTGCCTTTTGAAGGCATTCCCTGCGCACCCATGCACAAGGACAGATCCATCGATGAAGCCACCCACTCCGCCTGTTCGGCCGTTTCCTGACAGACGACGAATATCGCGAAGCCTACCCGGGGTTCGCTTTCTTTATGAGACTTAAACTGTTTCCGGTATTCTTTGGCAAACTCCTGTCCGCCTTCGCCATTGATGAAATGAGCGAACATATAAGGCAATCCTTTTTCCGCTGCCAGCTGTGCCGAGTTTTCACTTGACCCCAATATCCAGATCGGCGGGCTATGCTTCGTCACCGGTGTCGCTTTCATTCCGTAATACGGATGTTCTTCGGGAATCGAATCCATCAAGTACATGCGCAGCTCATCGATTTGTTTAGGGAATTGGCTGGTGTCCCGTTTTTTGCCTTCGTTCAATGCATAGGAAGCACGCGGCATGCCTCCAGGTGCACGGCCGACTCCGGCATCGATTCTGTCTGGATACAACGCTTCCAGCAGCTTAAAGTTTTCAGCAATTTTAAAAGGGGCATAATGCGGCAGCATGACACCCCCCGATCCCAACCGAATAGTGTTGGTCACCGCTCCGAGATGGGCGATCAGCACTTCTGGCGAAGAGCCGGCCAGGGTCGTCGCATCGTGATGCTCAGACACCCAAAAGCGGGTATACCCCCATTGCTCAGCTTTTTGTGCGAGAACCGCCGTCTGTTTCAAGGCTTCCTGCGGTGAACTGCCTTCTGAAATCGGGGATTGGTCCAGTATGCTATAGCTTAATGCCATTGTAATCTCTCCTCTGTGCCATTTATTCTCGTTCACTCTTCAACCAAGTAACCGACCGACCGCAGCACTGTATAGATAAATGCTTGCGCCGCTTGAAAAACTTCTTCTTTTTCCGGTTCCTGAAAAATGTCGTGATAGCAGAATTTCCATTCCTTATAACTAAACTCGGTAAGCTGCTGCTTCAGCAGCCATTGCCGGGATGCGTCTATTTCAGTAATCATATCCCGCTCTGCTGTATGCAGATACGTCGGAATCCGAGGATACAAGTCGACAGCAGCTGCGGTTTCTTTCATATAGCTCTGCAACTCCTTATACCATCCAGAGGTGATGACTGAATGGTACAGTTTGTTTTCAGTTTCCTGATCTAAGGAAAATTGGTCTCTGGTCAAATGGC
Organism: Planococcus notacanthi; assembly: GCF_030407825.1. Lineage (NCBI taxonomy): Bacteria > Bacillati > Bacillota > Bacilli > Caryophanales > Caryophanaceae > Planococcus > Planococcus notacanthi. The sequence goes on from NZ_JASDCQ010000001.1 coordinate 1,499,770, forward strand.
GGAGTTCAATGCCATGTTCCATTTTCCTCCGGCCCGTCAACTGAGAAACTCCCGGAAATGCATGAGGTGCTTTCGGAGGCAATTTCTTCAATTGAAGCCATGGAGAGGTGAAAATGGCACCGGCCACATTGAACTTTCGGTTTGCCAGCACATTCATCGCTATGGTTGCGCCCAGTCCATGCGCTATGACAAATACCGGCAAATCATTTTCCGATGACAGTTTCAGCATTTCACTTACTGCCTGCTCGTAGTCATCAAACGATTCACGGTGTACGTGATCGGCACCAGCATTCCTGCCATGGCCCGGCAAATCTCCCGTATAGACATGAAATCCAGCCGATCGCCATTTCTCAATTTGCCATGCATAACGCAGATGCTGCTCATACGCGCTATGGATCAATACCACTACCGCTTTTGCTGTGCCTTCCGCCTGCCATTTCCACATATTCCGACTTCCTTTCTCCACCAATAATTCTTACTGCTGTATTTCCTATTTGACGTTTTGATTTGATTTGTTACGATTATAGAATATCTTATCTTTTTTAAAGGAGCTTTGCCATGATTTATCCATATAAAGACAAATTCCCCCAAATCGATCCATCGGTTTTCATCGCTGACTATACGACCATCTCGGGTGATGTGACGATTGGCGCCCATTCATCGGTTTGGTTCAACACGGTTATCCGCGGCGATGTCTCACCAACCATTATCGGCAATAAAGTCAATATCCAGGATCTTTGCATGCTTCATCAAAGCCCTGGCAAAACCTTGCTTTTGGAAGATGAAGTGACCATTGGCCATCAAGTGACTTTGCATAGCTGCATCATCCGCAAAGGGGCGCTGGTAGGCATGGGGTCCGTCATTCTCGACGGAGCGGAAATCGGAGAAGGCGCATTTGTCGGAGCGGGCAGCTTGGTTCCTCCCGGAAAAGTCATTCCACCCGGCATGCTTGCGCTCGGCCGTCCCGCAAAAGTGGTCCGTGAACTGCGCGAAGATGACAAAATCGACATGGAACGCATCGTTCGCGAATATGCGGAAAAAGGGGCTTATTACAAGTCTCTTCAGAAAGAATAAAATCTGTTAAACAAAAGAAGCAGTGGACTTAGTCCATCGCTTCTTTTTGTATGTAAAATCCTTTTATGAAATCAATCCGCTCCTGATTGCTTCGCCAATGGCTTGTGCCCGGTGCTTGACGTTCAATTTTTTCATTGCGGATGCGATATAGTCCCTTGCGGTAAATTCACTGATTCCCATATTCATGGCCATTTCCTTTGTGCTCCACCCTATTGACAACTGTTCAAGAACTTCGATTTCCCGTGGGCTCAATTTATGTCCCATATGTTTATCATCAAATAAAGACAATTTGATAAACGCCCTCCCGAAATAATTTTCTGCCGATTGGACCATCGACTCTTTATCGCTTTCTTCCCCTTTGTACCCATCAATCAATACGCAGCCGATGACCATCGCTCCTGTTTTGATAGGCACAACGAGAACAGAAGAAAGCTTATATTTTTTCACATATTTTGCAGGCAACTCAGAATGATCTTCACTAACGGTTATGTAGCGGGCTTTCTTATTCAGAACAGCCTCGTAAATTGGCTGGATTGTACGGATGTCTTCGCGAATAGCATCCTGGTTGAGCATTGATCCGTCAGCATGCAGCGAAAAAATCAATTCACTGATGAAGTTGATGGGTGAATAAGAAAATAATGAGAGCCTTGAAAATGGAAATAAGATGAAAAAGCCTTCGACTATCCGATTGATTTTGTCTTCAGTACTGCCTGTATCCAATAAACTATCGATAAACCGCTCTGCAGAAACCGGTAAAACCTTCATCTATCTGCCTCCCTCTTCACCCCTACATTTTCAGGGATAGACTTATACACCGCGCAAATTTACACTCTACTTGAAAGCCCTTACATTTATTTTTGAATATTCCGTCTTTTCATCAGTTAAGCTTCATCATATCTTGTCTTATAGAAAAATTCAATTAGGGGGTAAAGCCATGTCCATTCAAGTTGGAGTACAAAAATTTTCACATTTCATCAACGGCGCTTGGGTTTCTTCTTCAAGCGGCGAAACTTTCGACGTCCATAATCCCGCTACAGGTGAAGTAGTGGCAAAAGTTGCAAAAGGTTCGGCGACAGAAGTCGACCAGGCAGTTGAAGCAGCCCTGGACGCTTTTGAAAATTCCGGTTGGAGCCAAATGACTCCGTTGGAAAGAGCCGAGGCACTTAACCGGATTGCCGACGCCATTGCGATGAATAAAGATGAACTCATCTACTTGGAATCATTGACTTCCGGTGGAACTGTCCGACGCATTGCAGGGAACGACATTATGAGCATCATCGACCTGTTCCAGCAAATGGCGAAATTTGTTGTGGACTACCCGTTCACTGAAACATTGCCATCGCCGCTTTTCCCAGGCCCTGCCCATAACTTTGTCTGGCGGGAACCAATCGGCGTATGCGCAGCCATCACTCCATGGAATATGCCCCTATTGATTGCGGCTTGGAAAATTGCGCCTGCTCTCGCTACCGGCAACACCATCGTATTAAAGCCGGCCAGCCATACACCGGTGACCGCTCTGCGCTTGGCTGAAATCATTTCACAAGTCGTTCCTCCCGGTGTCATCAATGTAGTCGCCGGATCCGGGACTGAAGTTGGCGAACCGCTTGTCCGCCATCCGAAAGTCAGCAAAGTTGCTTTTACCGGTTCAACTGAAGTCGGGCGCAATATCATGAAAATCGCAGCCGAATCAATCAAGAATATCACCCTCGAACTAGGCGGCAAGTCGCCTAATATTCTGTTGGAAGACGCAGATCTTGAAATCGCCTTGCCCGGCAGCCTGTTCGGTGTCTTTCTCCATTCGGGCCAGCTATGCGAATCGGGCACTCGCCTGTTTGTTCCAGACTCGCTCCATGATGTCGTGGTCGAAAAACTTGCCGAACTGACAAAAACGCTGAAGCTTGGCAATCAATTGGAAGAAACGACTGCTATGGGCCCCGTCATCTCACAGCGGCAGAAAGAGACCATTCTTTCCTACATTGACACCGGCATTAAGGAAGGTGCCCGGCTAGTCTGCGGCGGAAAAGAAGCTGTAGTTGAAGGGTTTGAAAACGGTTATTTTATCGAGCCGACTATTTTTGCGGATGTCACCAACGATATGGCTATCGCGCAGGAAGAAATCTTCGGTCCGGTCCTGACAATCATCCGCTACAACGATGTGGACGAAGCCATTAAGATGGCCAACGACTCAATCTACGGCCTTGCCGGCGGCGTATGGACCCAGGATGTCAATAAAGCCTATGATGTTGCCCGCAAAATTAAAGCCGGCGTCATCTGGATCAATGACTGGCATATGCTGCGGAATGATGCGCCTTTCGGCGGGTATAAGCAAAGCGGCATCGGCCGTGAAATGGGCAAGTATTCGTTGGACGCCTATACGCAATTAAAACATGTCCATACTTCCATGGTGCCGGAACTTGAGCGCCGCCTTGCATTTGGACTGCTGTTTCCTGAAGGAACAAATGACCACTAATTTTAAAGATTGGGGTGACTCTCATTGATTACAACCTATTCGAATTTCGCATTGATGACCACTATCCACAGCGGCTCCAATACGAGGGCAATGATACCAGACCTATTAAATGGGCTTGGCGCCAAACGGGTCGTGCTCTTCAGCGACCAAGGACTGAAAGATGCCGGTATCGTTGATAAAGTAGCAGAGATATTCCGCTTGACACAAAACGGCACCGGCACTCAATTGGTCGGCATCTTCACCGACATCCAGCAGGATGCGGGCAGTGAATCTGTAAACCGCGCTATCCAGTATGCAAGAGAAATGGCAGCTGACTCTTTATTGGCTGTTGGAGGCGGCAGTGTCTTGGATACCGTGAAAGGCATCAAGTTTGCCTTACACCACGGATTGACCGACATCAAAAAAGCGATCCCGGGCGGTTTGGCACATTATACCTGGCCAGAAGCTCAATTTATTCCCATTCCGCATATCGCCGTTCCGACCACTGCCGGGACTGGTTCGGAAGTATCGCCGATTGCCGTAATCTACAATGAAGAAAAAAAGGTCAAAACAAATATTATTCACCCCTTCATCAGCGCCAATATGGCTGTTCTGGATCCTGATCTAACACTCGGCTTGCCACCGTTCATTACGGCTTTTACCGGATTTGACGCATTGACACATGCCATTGAAGCGCTCGCGTCACCGACAGCAACTGGATTTACCGACGCCTACGCGCTTCAGACCATCCGGATGTTCGAAAAAAACATTGTTGAAGCAGTCAACAATGGCAGCAATATCAAAGCACGCATGGAAATGCTGCAGGCCAGCACCATGGGGATTACTGCTTTCAGCTTCGCGCTGAACGCCATTCCTGTCCATAACCTGGCTCATGCATATGGCGCTCTATACCGCATTCCACACGGACTTGCGAATGCCGTTTTCCTGCCTCATGTTATCGAGATGATTCCAGCCCTGTATTTGCCGAAAATCGACCAGCTGGCGCAGGCCTTAAATGTGGACATTCGTGACAAGTCTCCACAAAATTTGCTCGAGGAAGTAGTACAGAAAATCCGCGATTTGCAGGAAGAAGTAGGCTTACCGAAAGATTTTTCGAAATACAATATTCCTGACGATTCACTGCCGACCACTATAGCGGCAGTCCAGTCAGATCCTGCGGCTATGAATTTTCCACTTCCCGCTGAATTGATAGAAGCGATAGGCAAACGTGTTGATAAACTGCAGACCAGCTCCACTTCATAAAACAGAAAAAGAACGGCCAGGCATCGCTGCCTGGCCGTTCTTTTTTATTGTGTGCTAATTAAATACCAGCTTCTACGCCAGCTTGTTCTTTAAGGATTGCTGCTTTGTCAGTACGTTCCCAAGGAAGATCAACATCTGTACGGCCAAAATGTCCGTAGGCCGCTGTCTGCTTGTAGATCGGGCGGCGCAGATCCAACATTTTGATGATGCCGGCAGGACGCAAATCAAAGTTCGCCCGTACCAAATCGGCCAATTTGTCTTCATCCACTTTGCCGGTGCCGAATGTATCGAAAGCGATGGACACAGGATGTGCTACACCGATTGCATACGCCAACTGCACTTCGCATTTGTCTGCAAGGCCTGCAGCAACGATGTTTTTCGCTACATAACGGGCTGCATAAGCTGCTGAACGGTCAACTTTTGTTGCATCTTTACCAGAGAAAGCTCCGCCGCCGTGGCGAGCATAGCCACCATAAGTATCCACGATGATTTTGCGGCCAGTCAAGCCCGCATCTCCTTGAGGTCCGCCAATAACGAAACGACCAGTTGGATTGATGAAGTATTTAGTATCTTCATCGATCCATTTAGCTGGAACGACTTCATTGATGACGTATTCTTTGATATTGCGTTGGATTTGCTCCAGCGTTACTTCTGGGTGGTGCTGAGTAGAAATAACAATCGTATCTACACGAAGCGGTTGATTGTTTTCATCGTATTCAACTGTCACCTGCGTTTTGCCATCCGGACGCAAATACGGAAGAATTTCTTCCTTGCGCACTTCAGCCAAGCGGCGCGCCAATTTATGCGCCAATGAAATCGGCAATGGCATTAATTCTTCTGTTTCGTTGTTGGCATATCCGAACATCAACCCTTGGTCGCCTGCTCCGATATCGTCCATTTCTTTATCTGTCATTTGGCCTTCACGTGATTCAAGTGCCACATTGACTCCGGCAGCAATATCCGGCGATTGCTCATCGATCGCTGTAAGAACTGCACTTGTTTCTGAATCGAAACCATATTTAGCGCGTGTGTATCCAATTTCTCTTACCGTTTGTCTAACGACTTTTGGAATGTCCACATAAGTGGACGTAGTGATCTCCCCTGCTACTAAAACAAGTCCTGTCGTTACAGTCGTTTCACACGCAACACGTGCGTTTGGATCCTCGGTTAAGATTGCATCCAAAATAGCATCTGAGATTTGGTCACAGATTTTGTCCGGATGCCCTTCTGTTACTGATTCTGAAGTAAATAATCGACGGTTTTTCAAAAAATGTTCCTCCTTATATCCTGCGAGATTGCTCTCGAAATTGATACGGTACTCGTTTCCCATGTCAAGTCCGTTCCGGAATTTCCGGATTGAACTTCAAGCCGTCTGTGGCCTTTCACACGAGGATTAAGGGCATTCCATAAAAAAATCCCTTCACTCATTCGTCATGAGGAAAGGAGAATCATCATAAGCACCTTTCACTCTTATCATCCAAGGCCTGTAAGCCTTGTTTCAGGTTTGGCACCATCACTGCAGTTGCAGCAGGTTGCCGGGTTTCATAGGGCCTGTCCCCTCCACCAGCTCGGAATAAGAGTATCCGTTCAATTTTTCATCATACGGAAATAGTTCGGGGATGTCAACGATTTCGGCGAATAAAATGCTCAAATTTTATTGCTGAATGTTCTCATCCTACGCAGTGAACATTCGTGAAGTTCTTTTCCTATCGGCCAGGAAACTGCAATAATTTCTCATTGGGATTATGTGATTTCATTCAGCTCCTGTTATGATGGGAGTTAGCCCCATCTTTAAAACAATATGACCTTCGAATTTTCCAAGGAGCAACGGCCTCCGTCCTTCCCAATCCCCTAATATAGAACCTTATTTCAATATTTTTTCAATTCTGCAGCGAATTAGTATAGACTAATGAACCTAATGTGTTATACTAATGAACGAATATACATCCTCCCCATCGCCATGGGAATAACAGAAAAGGAAGGTACATATATATGACTTCAGTGAACTTTGCAAACGATTTGAAGGATCTTTTAACTGGCCCAAATGTACATGTTCAATTATCAGTGCCACAATTAGTGGAAGCAGCAACATCCCGCGGAGAAGCGGTTTTGACACGGGAAGGCGCTGTTAAAGCGGAGACTGGGAAATACACAGGCCGCTCGCCGAAAGACAAATACATGGTCGAAGAAGAAAGTTCTAAAAACAAAGTCGACTGGGGCAATGTGAACCGTCCGATTTCCAGCGAAGTGTTCGAAAACCTGTACGCTAAAGTGCTTAAACACCTAAAAGAAAAAGATGCGCTATACGTATTCAAAGGATTCGCCGGAGCTGACCACGAATCCCGTGTACCGATCCAAACAATCAATGAATACGCGTGGCATAACCTGTTTGCCCACCAATTGTTCATCCGTCCGACGGCTGAAGAATTGAAAACGCATGAAGCTGAATTCACTGTAGTCTATGCTCCTACATTCATGGCAGACCCTGCAGTTGATGGGACCGCTTCTGAAACATTCATCATTGTATCGATGGAACAACGCATCATTTTGATCGGGGGTACTGAATACGCCGGCGAAATGAAGAAGTCCATCTTCTCAATCATGAACTACTTATTGCCTGAAAAAGGCATTCTTCCTATGCACTGTTCAGCGAACGTTGGCCAAGACGGCGATGTGACTTTGTTCTTCGGCTTGTCCGGTACAGGCAAAACGACTTTGTCAGCTGATGGAGACCGTAAATTGGTCGGTGATGACGAGCATGGCTGGTCCGATAATGGCGTCTTCAATATCGAAGGCGGCTGCTATGCCAAAACCATCAACTTGTCACGCGAAAACGAACCACAAATCTACGACGCCATCCGTTTTGGTTCTGTCCTTGAAAACGTGGTAGTGGATCCGGATACACGCATCCCTGACTACAACGATGGTTCATTGACTGAAAATACACGTGCTGCTTACCCAATGCAGGCAATCGATAATATTGTAGACCCTTCAATTGCTGGACATCCGAAAACGATCGTCTTCTTGACAGCAGATGCATTCGGCGTCTTGCCTCCAATCAGCAAGTTGACGAAAGAACAGGCGATGTACCATTTCCTAAGCGGCTATACATCAAAATTGGCTGGTACAGAACGCGGCATTACATCTCCTGAAGCAACATTCTCTACTTGCTTCGGTTCACCATTCCTGCCGTTGCACGCAACGGTCTATGCAGAAATGCTCGGCAATAAAATCGATGAGCACAGCGTTCAAGTCTTCCTTGTCAACACAGGTTGGACTGGCGGCGTCTACGGAGTCGGCAGCCGCATGAAGCTTTCTTACACGCGTACAATGGTTCGCGCTGCCATCAAAGGCGAGTTGAACAACGTACCGACCGAAAAAGAAGCGATCTTCGGCCTCGAGATTCCTGTAGAAGTACCAGGAGTGCCGACAGAAGTATTGAACCCACGCAATGCATGGGCAGACAAAGAAGCTTATGACCAGAAAGCAACGGAATTGGCACAGAAATTCCAAGAGAACTTCCAAAAGTTCGGTACTGTCGCACCGGAAATTACTACACTCGGCGGACCACTTCAAAAATAAGCATATGTTAAAAAAACGTTCGGAGAAATCCGAACGGTTTTTTTGTTTGGATTCAGTTAAATCATTTTTTTTCTTGTTCACCCATCCACTTACAGACTGCTTGTACTGTTTGGCGATTTGCTGCCGGCGGAAAAAAATGTGTGTAATCCGGAAAATACCAGGTTTCGTGCGTCTGCCCATTCAGCTTTAATGCTTCTTCCAACAGAAAAGCTTGAGCCGGATAGACGTTTTCATCCTTCAGGCCATGAATGATCAAAAAAGGGGCTGCACTTTCCTCGATCCGCAACAAGGGATTGCGTTCTTCGTATTCAGCCAATGCTGTGTTGGGCGTCCCGCCATAGAGCCGTTTCATCATGCGCCGCATGTCCGGCCGCTCTTTATATGTCAGTACTGTATCTGTTACACCCGCCCACGTAACGACAGATGCAATATCCGGGCGAAGGATTGCCGTCCATAAAGCCATGATGCCGCCTCTTGAAAACGCCAGCAGATGCACGTTTTCGTTGCTGTAGTGCTTCAGGACATCGACTGCATGGACCGCATCCCACCGGTCTGCCCCCGCAAATTCATCACGGCCTTCACCACCCCGGTTGCCTCTGTAATAAGGCGCAAACACGACAAAGCCCTGTGCCGCAAATTGGGCGATCCGAGCAGGGCGCACCATTCCGATCGACTGGATGCCACCCCTTAAATACAAAATGCCGCTATAGTTTCCGGGCTCCTTAGGCTCTGCCAGCATGCCTTTTACCCTTAATCCTTCCGACCAATAAATAATTTCCGTCAAACGGACATGAGGATTCGGTGATGGATAAGGTTTCTTTTTATCAATCATTCCATTTTCCAAGCTGCTTCACCTTCTCTATTATTGTCTTCATTCCTTCGTCTTTCATCAAAAAACTGTAGCTGTCGTCCAACTCCAAATTTCCTGATAACACGATTCCTTGCGTTTCAAGAAGCGTGATCCGATCAATTTTTTCGATTTCCCCTGTAAAGACCGTTTTGCAAAAAGGAATTTCCGAAAAAACCACGTATTCTGCAAACCATTCTAGGTCCTTCAGATGAGCGCCCGTTTCTTCATAAACTTCCCTCATCGCCGCCTCCTGTAAACTTTCACCCGCTTCTACTTTGCCTCCGGGAAATTCCAGTCCGCGCTCATTATGCCGTGTCAATAGCCATTGCCCTTTGTAACGGCTGATCACCAACACATGCCTGCTCTCAATTGAGAAGCTGTTTTCTTCGAATGATAATTGACATAAATAGCCGTTTAAATCTGTATACTGCATTTTTTCACCCCGATGCCATAGGAAAAGCGTACACTAGAATTCAGTGTACGCTTGTATAGTTCTATTTTACTTCTTTTCACCCAGGAATGCTGATAACATCCAAGAATGTTTTTCGAGGTTCTGGTGAATAGCATTCAGCATATCTTCTGTCATGTCGTCGCCGTCTTTAGCCGCCAATTCCATGCCTTTTTTCAAAGATTTCATGATTTTGTCGTAGTCACTGACAACGGTATCAACCATTTCTTCGGCTGTTTCTTTTTTGTTTGCTTCTTCAATAACGGACAGCTCAAGCTGCTCTTTCATTGTAGCGACCGGTTTTCCGCCCAATGCCAGCAAGCGCTCAGCGATTTCATCCATATGAAGGGTTGCTTCGTTATACAATTCTTCAAATTTTACATGTAGAGTAAAGAACGAAGGCCCTTTAACGTACCAATGAAAATTATGTAATTTTGTATAAGCTACAGACCATGTAGCCACCTGTACGTTTAATTCGTGGTTTAATTCGTTTGACATTTCCAATCACACTCCAGTTAGTTTGATAAGTTCTTATACTTTATTTATACCTCTTATGCCCCTACAATAAACATATAAAGAACTTACCCGAAAAGAGCTGAACAATCATGAAGACGGTTTTACTGAATATTTTCCGCTTCTACCAGCGGTTCATCTCGCCATTGTCTCCACCAAGCTGCCGTTTCTATCCGACCTGTTCCCATTATGGCATCGAAGCGGTCGAGAAGCACGGCGCATTGAAAGGCGGATATTTGGCAGCAAAACGCATTTTGAGCTGTCACCCTTTCCATAAAGGCGGGATTGATTTTGTCCCGGAAGAATGGCCACCAAAAAAATAATTGGTGGTTTTTCTTGTGTTTTTAAAGAGCTTCCTGTAATATTCAAATAGTCATTAAAACGTAATCGTTACATTTTGGAGGTTGAATATGAAAAAGATTCTATTATTGGTATCCTTGATTTTGTTATTGGCAGCTTGTGGAAAGACAAGTGAAGAAGCACAAAGCGTGGATGGAGATCCGGAAAAGCTGCAGGTGTACACAACAGTTTATCCCCTGACTTATTTCACTGAGCGCATTGCTGGAGATTTGGTCGATGTCCGATCAATCTATCCGGCAGGTTCAAATGAACATACTTTTGAACCTACACAGCAAGAGATGATCAAGTTGGCAGATGCTGATTTGATGTTTTCAATCGGTCTGGGGCTGGAAGGATTTATCGACAGCGCCAAACAAACTTTACAGAATGAAAACGTCGAATTCGTTGCCACAGCCGATCAGATTTCAGATGAAGACCTGGAAGCAGCTCTCGGCCATAAAGAAGAGGAACACAAAGAAGAGCATGACGAAGCACATGCCGAAGAAGCGGAAAGCCACGATGGCCATGATCACGGTTCTACTGACCCACATGTCTGGATGTCTCCGGTGCTTAGCGAGAAACTGGCGGAATCCATCAAGGTTTCGTTGACACAGGCTGATCCGGAAAATGCAGAAGTTTACGAAAGCAATTATACGGAACTGGTTGCGGAGTTAGAGACTTTGGATCGATCCTTCGAAGCTTTGTCTGAACGTGTCAGCAAAGATACTTTCTTCGTCTCTCACGCGGCTTTCAGCTACCTTTCTGAACCTTATGGCTTTGAACAAGTTGCGATTGCAGGATTGAACAGCCAGGATGAACCATCGCAAAAAGAGTTGACCAAAATCGTCGATTTGGCGAAAGAAAAAGACGTTCAGTACATTGTCTTCGAACAAAATGTTTCTTCCAATTTGACGGAAGTCATTCAAAACGAAGTAGGTGCAGAAGCGATTCAAATGCATAATCTCGGTGTATTGACACAGGAGGATATCGACAACGAAGAAACTTACTTCACCTTAATGGAAAAAAATCTGCAGGTACTGGAAACAATTCTGAAATAAAAAAGGTACACCAATCCATTAAAAAGCACGGCAGCTGAAATTTCGCTGCCGTGCTTTTTGATGGGAAAGAAAAGGTATGCTACTTTCCAGAAGTCAGCTTAATCAACCGCTTTGTCAGAAATTGCCGCCATTCATCTGCAAGTTCTTCCGCTTCAAGCACTTTGACGATGCCATCAACATCTTTCGGGCGATGGAAATTGATTTCATTGGCATAGAGAACCGATACTTGTTGAGGATCTTTCGATACTAAACGGATGGTTGAATGGGCTCTGATTGTCCCTTCTTCCAAGACTCGGCATAAATATCCTGTATAGCCTGTCTTAACCATGTCTTTCAGCAGCGGCTTCATATCGAGCCGCTTGTCGATTGTATGGCAAGGAACTCTACCCTGCGTCACTTGAATAATGGCTTCTCCCACCTGAAAAATATCGCCAATGCAGACATCCTGCTCCAGCATATTCGTTACTGTCAGGTTTTCTCCAAAAGCAGCGTGGGGCAATTGTGTGCCGAAATGGCTGTTCCAGTAATCATAATGTTCATAAGGATAAATGCAGACAGCGCGATCCGGTCCCCCATGGTGCTTCAGGTCCGCCACGCCATCTCCCTCGAAACCATCTTTGGTTAAATATACTTTTTCCACCTGTTTTTTTCGTATAGCCGTTTCCATAGTTTTGCCGTCTCCATAGACCATCTTTTCCGGCATGCCGACAGCAAGATTTTTTATGGCTGCTCTCTCCGAATTTGTCACATTCACCCCACCTTTTGTTTATACTAATGATTCTCATTTTCTTCCATTGTACAACGGCTTGTCAATCCTCCAAAATCTCTTTCAAAAACTTTTCCCGATGGTCCAGAAAATATTTAGTGATTCGGTAATGGTCTGTCATTTCATAATCGATTTCTTCAATGGAGCCGCCATCAAAGCTCAAGATTTTGGCATCCGGATAGCCAAGAAGAATAGGCGAATGGGTCGCGATGATGAACTGGCAATTTTCCTCATCAATCAAATCCTTCAATATTCGCAGAAACGTCAATTGCCGCTGCGGCGATAATGCTGCCTCGGGCTCGTCCAGCAAATACAGGGCACGGCCGTTAAAACGGTTCAAGAACAAAGACAGGAATGATTCACCGTGTGATTGTTCGTGCAAGGAACGGCCTCCATACGATTGGAACCCATCCCCGTCGATTTCTTCAAGATGTGTGGCAAAGTTGTAAAACGATTCCGCACGCATAAAGAACCCATTCGTGACTTTCGGCATCCAGGAAAGCCGGATATAGTCGCCCAATGCCGATTCAGCGGCATGGACTTCATAGGTATTATTGCGGCCTCCTCCAGCTGTATTAAAACCACATTTATCCGCTATGGCCTCGAGCAATGTAGACTTGCCCGAGCCATTCTCCCCTACAAAAAAAGTAATTGGATTGCTCAAATCCAGTTGATCCATAGTGCCGATCGAAGGAACAGTAAAAGGATACTGTCCATAATCGTCGATTTCTTCTTTCAATAAACTGATTCGATTCAAAAACATGGATGCACCTCCCTGGCTTCTTCCCTCAGATCTTTAAAAGAATGATCACAACCGCTAATTATTCATTACTGTTAATTTTTATTCATTGTCTCATATTATTTCCCAACTGCAAACAAAAATTCCACCTGATAAAAAAGGTCTGAACCATAATTGATTCAGACCACTGTATAACCGATTCCCGGTTGATCGCTCAAAACGATTTCGCCATTTTCTACTATGATTTCAGGCTCGATGATATCTTTCTCCCAGAAATGTCCGGAAGCTGAAAAATCACCAGGGTAGATGATTCCCGGCAACGATGCCAAAGCCAGATTATGGGCTTTGGAAACGCCGAATTCAATCATTCCCCCGACCCAGGTACCGATGGAATGGGTCCGGCACAGTTCGATCACTTTTAATGTTTCTGTCCATCCCCCAAGCCGGCTCATTTTCAAGACGATAATGTCGCCGGCTTCTCGGTCAATCATTTCCTGCATATCTTCCACAGAGGCAATACTTTCATCCAAACAGATCTTCGTGTCCAGCTCTTTTTTCGCCTGTGCATGCAACTCCCATTGCCGTTCGCCAAAAGGCTGTTCAATCAGCGTAAAGCCGATATCGTCGAATGTTTTCAATCGTTCAACACTGTGTGTCTGGAAACTGCCATTGGCATCTGCAAAAAACAGGATTTCCGGGTAGGCGGCAACAATCGTTTTCAATAAAGTACGATCTGTTTCAGGGTGTATCTTTATTTTTATTCGCCGGTAACCGGAGTTCACAGCCTGTGCCACCTGCTCTGCTATTTTTGAAGGGTCCGCAGCTACAACCACGCCTGCTGGAATCGCTTGCCGGGAACCTCCAACAAACTTCCACAATGATTGTTGGTCCACTTTGGCGAACAAATCCCATACCGCCATTTCAACCGCCGCTTTGGCCATCCGGTTGCCTTTGACAGTTTGGAACAACTCCCAAACTTCGTTTGGATGGCTGATGGTTTTACCGTCAAGAAGCGGCAGCAACGAATGCACCAATACAAAACGGCAGCCGGTAATCGTCTCTTCTGTATACCAGGGCGTTTCGAAAGCCACGCATTCCCCGTAGCCGACATGCCCTTTATCACCGGTCACCGACACAATGATCACTTCACGCTCTTCCACTTGCTGCAGCACCGTTTTAAACGGTTTCCGCAGCGGTTGCCGCACCGTTTCCAACTGGATGTCCCGGATGGTTACAGCCATGTTCTCAACTCTCTTCTCAAAAGCTTGTTGGAGGCATTGCGGGGCAGCTCCTCAACAAACAGCAGCTGCTTTGGCACTTTATAAGAAGCGATCTGCTCGCGGCAATACACCAACAGCTCATCCGCCGTCGCTTCTTTGTTCAACACCACGAACGCTACGGGAACTTCTCCCCATTTATCACTCGGCCCACCGCATACACCGGCTTCACGGACAGCGGGATGGGCCAGCAACACTTTTTCAATTTCAGCGGGATAGACATTTTCCCCACCTGAAACAATCAGGTCTGAACGGCGATCCACCACAAATAAAAACCCTTCATTATCTAAATAACCGATGTCCCCGGTATGGAGCCAGCCGTCTTCCTGAACTTTCCGTTCAGCAAATTTGCCGATGTATCCAGGCGTGACTTGAGGACCGTGAATAAGGATTTCGCCTTTTTCTCCCGGTTCCTCTGTGCCATCAATTTTCACTTGATATAAAAACAGCGGTTTGCCGGAAGAGCCGATTTTTCGTTCGGCATCCGCTGATTGCAAAGTGGTAGTCTGAGAAGATGTTTCCGTCATGCCGTATGTCTGCAGCACCGGAATTCCACATTTTTCTGCGCGATTGATGTAGGCGACCGGAATCGGTCCTCCTCCTGCAAGAATCGCTTTGAAACGGGGAGAAGCCGGCATTGCGGCTTCTTCCACATTTGCCAGAATACGCTCCAGCATCACCCCGACCATGGACATGTACGTCACCGTGCCGTTGCAGATTTCCTCTGCACTGCGCTGGGCATCGAATTTTTCATACAACCGCACTCCCATACCGTAGATTAGCGATCTCATGAGAATCGAAAAACCGCTGATGTGGAACAGCGGGACTGAACAAAGCCAGACATCTTCAGGGGCAATTCCTATATTAAGCGCTGATGAAACTGCACTGGAGAAATGATTCTCGGCTGTCTGACGGACTCCTTTCGGGTTCCCAGTAGTACCCGAGGTATACATGATCGAAATGGTGCGGTCCTGTTGCCATTGTTTTTGCGGTTCGAATGCTGCCGGTTCCGTTTCATCCAATTGGCTGAACAAAATCACATTGGCTGCGTCTATTTTCTCCTTCAGGACATCAACCACCAATACATAATTTACCTGGGCATCTTCAATTTGATAGGCCAGTTCAGCTTTCGCCAAACGCTCATTCAACATGACCATCTCACAGCCTAAATGAAGGCAACCGTACATGACAAAAACAAAATCAGGATTGGACTTGGCAAGGATCGCTACACGCGAATCGGCTTTAACGCCAAGTGCTGACAATTTGCCGGCATAAACAAGCGCCAGATCATTGATTTCTGAAAATGTCCATTGCCGCTCCTCGAATGACAAGGCCATACGGTCTCCACTCAAATAACTCCGCTGGCTCAACCAGTTCGGATACGTCATTTTAAAAAATCCTTTCTTCAAAAAAAGCTGTCCCCTGAGAGGACAGCTTTCAATTATTCGGTGATCAAGGGAAACGTGGGAATTGGCCAAAGTCCGGTTTGCGTTTTTCTTTGAACGCATCGCGGCCTTCTTTTGCTTCATCCGTTGTGTAGTACAACAATGTCGCGTCTCCAGCCATCTGCTGCAATCCGGCAAGGCCATCTGTATCTGCATTCATTGCCGCTTTAACGAAACGAAGAGCAGTTGGGCTCATTTCAAGCATTTCCTGGCACCATTGAACGGTCTCGTCTTCCAGCTGGTCCAGAGGAACCACTGTGTTGACTAAGCCCATATCCAATGCTTCCTGCGCATCGTATTGACGGCATAGGTACCAGATTTCACGTGCTTTCTTGTGTCCGATGATGCGTGCCAAGTAACCCGAACCATAGCCGGCATCAAATGAACCAACGCGCGGGCCAGTTTGGCCGAAACGTGCGTTATCAGCTGCGATCGTCAAGTCACATACTACGTGAAGGACATGTCCGCCGCCGATTGCATATCCTGCAACCATTGCGATGACCGGTTTTGGAATAACACGGATCAAACGCTGAAGGTCCAAGACGTTCAAACGCGGAATTTCATCTTCCCCTACATAGCCGCCATGTCCGCGTACGGATTGGTCTCCGCCTGAACAGAAAGCTTTTTCGCCTTCTCCTGTCAAAATGATGACGCCGACATCTGAATTATCACGTGCACGTGAAAATGCATCGATCAATTCGTGAACCGTTTTTGGACGGAATGCATTGCGCACTTCCGGACGGTTGATGGTAATTTTAGCAATACCATTAAAAATTTCATACTTGATATCTTCATATGTACGTTCTGTAATCCACTCGCGTGTCATGATTTTCCTCCTTGATAGTTCAAACTTGAATACTCCCTTACTATTGTAGCAAATTCAGCAGGTTTTTCCACATGTATTGCATGCCCGCCTTCAATAGTTTTATGAACAGCATCCGGCAGCAGCTCAGCCATCTCTTCGGCGATTGCTCTAAACTTCCCATCCAATTGCCCTGTCACCAATAAAACCGGTGTTTCTAAGTTCTTCAGCAACTCCCAGTAAGATTCCTGCGCACCTGTGCCCATCCCTTTCAAACTGTTTGCAAGGCCAATGGGATTCTGTGCCAACCTTTCTTCCCGGATAGCTTGTTTCACCGGCTCAGAGAGGGATTTCTGGCTGTTGAACAACGGAATGTTTTCCCAATGGTCAACAAAATTCGTTATTCCACCGGCAGCAATCCGCTGCGCCAGTCCTTCATCACGGGTCTGCCGTTCTTGCTGTTCTTCATCAGTCCGAAGCCCCGGAGACGCACTTTCCAATACCAATCCTTTAAGGCGTTCCGGAAAATTGCAGGCATAAGCAAGTGCGGTGCGTCCGCCCATCGAATAGCCGATAAGCGTCAATCCCTCCAAACCCAATTGGGCGAACAACGCATCCAGGTCTTCCACCTGCCGTTGCATTCGATAATGCTCGATCTCTTCCGGACAATCCGTTTCGCCGTGGCCAATCAAGTCGATCAGAACGATTTTCACATCGTTCCATCCTTCAATGACCGGCTGCCAGCTTTTTGTGCTGCCGGTAAAGCCATGCAAAAAGACAATCGTTTCCTGTTGGTCGGCATTGATTACCTCCACATGGTAGCTTACTCCATTAACGTCCAGTTTCATTGTGTTGCCAGCTCCTCATTAAAGCGGCTCCATAATTTGCGGTGCGTCACAACATTGTGCTGTCGGTCCGTAAACACTTCAATGATTTTTACGGCTTTATTTTTCGGCTGGTCCAATGCTTTTGCCAATTGCTCAGCCGTTTCCACCGCTGCATACTGTGCATCGTACATTTTCGCAACATCACCAAAAGTCAGTCCTGTCGGCGTTCCGAACAAATCCTCAAAATGACGTTCTTCCTGAGACTGAGGCAAATAGGAGAAGATGCCCCCACCATCGTTGTTCATGATGACAATAGTCAGATCCGTTTTCTGCATTTTGGACGCAATCAGCCCATTCATATCATGCAGAAATGATAAATCACCGATAAACAGATAAGCCGGCCGCTGTTTCGCAGCCTGAACCCCGAATGCTGTTGAGACCACGCCGTCAATGCCGTTTGCTCCCCGGTTTGCAAACACCATAACATCCCGCTCTGTCGCTTTAAAAAACGTATCGACGTCACGGATGGGCATGCTGCTGCCGACAATCAGATCGCAAGCTTCCAATCTGTCAAAAAATACTTTGGCCAAGACACCTTCGTCCAATTCTTCCTGGCAGTGGCGCTCGACAACTTCCCAGTAAAGGGCGGATGCTGCTGTCCATTTTTCACGGTAAGAGTTGGCATTTCCAGTGTCCATAGGCATTTTCCATAAACTATTCGCCGATGCCTGGATATGGTGCGTCACCACGGATTGGGCATCCCGCAACATGGGGCTTTCGTCAAAGACAATGTACTTTTCCGGTTTTGCTGCAGCTAAGAACAAAGTCAATGGCTTTGAAACCGGCTGCGGTCCGACGCGGATGACCACTTCAGGCACCACGTCTTCTTTAAATGCTTCACTTTTCAATAAAGCGTCGTAAGAATCGATAAAAAAGTGTCTTGCTTCCGCAGGCACATTGCCCCGCAGATTCGACAGCGGATCCGCCAATACCGGCCAACCGAGATTTTGAATAAAGCCCCAGAATTCCTCCGGCATCGGTGCAGTCATTTCGCCGACAATCAGCAAGCCTTTTTCTTTTTTCACAAGGTCCTGCAGAAATGCCTGGCTATCAGCACTCAATGACATCTCACCGCCAAAATGAGCAATTTCACCAAGGCTTTCATACGCCTGTTCGAAATCAATACGCAATGGTTCGCGGAAAGGCACATTGATATGTACCGGGCCTTTTGGTTCGCTGCTGGCATTTCGGACAGAACGATGCAGATGGCGGGATAGGAACGCCAATTGATTTTCCGTTTCCGGCAATGGCAGATCCGTCGCCCATTTCACATGTGAGCCAAATAAATTAATTTGATTGATTGCTTGAGGAGCCCCTACTTCCCGCAGTTCATGCGGACGATCTGCCGTTACGACAATCAATGGAACCCGTGCATAATAGGCTTCGACGATTGCAGGAAAATAATTTGCTGCCGCCGTTCCGGATGTACATAACAACATCACCGGTTTGCCGGAAGCCTTCGCCATGCCCAGTGCAAAATAAGCTGCTGAACGTTCATCAATCTGCCGATAGACTGTCATCCCTTCCTGCTTCATACAGGCATAGGCAAGCGGCGTTGAACGGGATCCCGGACTGATAACCGCGTCCGTCACTCCCTGCTCGACCAGCGAATGGGTAAATGCGGATACGTACTCTGTTAATGCTTCACGACTCGTCACTCAATTGACCTCCCAATGCCCGAAGCATCGGTCTGAATTTAACCCATGTCTCGTCATACTCTGATTGCGGTGTAGAATCGGCTACAATTCCGCCTCCCGCATATAAATAAGCCTCTTTTCCATCCAATAAAGCCGAACGGATGGCAACAGCGAATTCACCGTCTCCTTTAGCGTCAATCCAGCCGACGGGCGCTGCATAATAGCCGCGGTTCAATGCCTCATACTCCCGGATCATCTCCATAGCTTCCAGTTTAGGCTCTCCACCAAGTGCTGGCGTCGGGTGGAGGGCTTCCACCAAATCAAACAAAGTAGCACCTGGATTTAAATTACCTTCCACCGGTGTATATAAGTGCTGGATATCCCTGATCTTCATCAATTTCGGCAGTTTAGGGACACTTGCCTGACTGCAATAAGCTTCAAAAACCTCAGAAATCATATTGACCACGTATTGGTGTTCTCCACGGTTTTTGGGATCTGCCAGCAAAGCATTTCCCAGTTCCGTATCTTTCTCGACAGTTTTCCCGCGAGGCGTAGAGCCCGCCAAACAAGTGGAAAGTGCTTTTTTGTCTTCCACTTTCACTAGCCGTTCCGGTGTGGCCCCAAAGAAAAACTGCTCTTCTGCTTCAAGCCCGAAGAGGAAACTTTCGGGTTGTTCGTTGGATACCTGGTACAAGGCAGCCGTCGGCGAAAGTTTTTCATCGAACTCCAGCTTCAACGCACGTGCGATAACGACTTTCTCCACCTCTTCAGCTTTGATGGTGTCGGTGACTTGTTGAATGGAATGCAGGTATTCCTCTTTTCTCAATTCCAGATGGCCAATTGCCTGTGGCTTATCGTATTTGTCCACTTCGGATACTTGAGCTGCATGAATCAACTTGTCGCGCTCTTTGCGCAATGCCTCAAATTCGGCAAAGCTCTCTTGTTGTTCAGTGATCAGATGAATGCTGACGTAAGCCTGCTCGCCTTTTAAAATAAGCTGGAAAGTCGGCACAGCGAAATAAGCTTGCGGGAAATTTGTCCATTCACTTTCCTTATCGTTTAACGGATCAAATGAAAATCCTCCAAACAGCACTGGCTGTACAGCATGCTCTTCATTGACGATTTGCCGGCATAAGCTCTTCCAATCAACTTTGATATTCTGAAACCGGCCTTGTGCCGCATCTGATGTCAAAACGTGGGCATGCCCGAGTCCAACAAGCGTAAAGGTCTTTTCACGATTTTGCCAATACATGCGCTTTCCTGCATGGCCGTCTCTGCCCGCTTCAAAAAAAGCTAACGCGGACATGCGGGTTACTTCGATTGTTTCCGTATAAAAGCGGTAGCCTTCGTAACGGCTTTCCGCAAATTGCTGGGTCGATGAATACGATTCTGAATTCACCTGATTACCTCCGTTTTAAACAATAGTTTAGTTTATTTCATTCAGTATTCTACTTTTTAATCTCTATCCTCTATCATACTCTTTTCTGCTAAAATCAGCACATCATATGCTGTATTTGCCTCTATTTTGAAGTACAATGAAGAGTGGAAAGAATTAAAGGAGAGATATACATGACACATTCACTACAGGCAGACAGCGGATGGCGCGTCTGGTGGCAGTTAACCCGTCCCCATACCTTAACCGCTTCCTTCGCTCCCGTTTTTCTGGGAACGATGATTGCTTTGCATTATTCTACGATCAACTGGACTTTATTTTTAGCTATGCTGATCGCAAGTTTATTGATTCAGGCAGCTACGAATATGTTCAATGAGTATTACGATTTCGCCCGTGGCTTAGATAACGAGAAATCTGTCGGCATCGGCGGCGCAATCGTACGGAACGGCGTCAAACCCAAAACCGTTCTGATGTTGGCGTTGTTGCTTTACGTGATAGCCGGTGCAATCGGAATCTATATTTGTTCACAGACTACTTGGTGGCTATTAGTCGTAGGCGGAGTGGCAATGATGATCGGCTACCTTTATACAGGCGGACCTTATCCGATTGCCTATACCCCTTTCGGAGAACTCTTTTCCGGAGTCGTCATGGGCTACTTGATCGTCATCATCGCCTTCTATATTCAAACAGGCACCGTGACACTGGAAGCATCTTTGCTTGCTGTTCCGAGTACTTTGTTGGTGGCAGCTATCATGATGTCCAATAATATCCGTGACATTGTGGGAGATGAAGAAAGCGGCCGCAAGACGCTGGCGATTTTAGTTAGAAGACCGGCAGCAGTCAATATTCTGATGTTATTCTTTATTATTGCTTATGCATGGATTGTCATCCTAGTTATTTCAGGGACATTGACACCCTGGGCTTTACTGGTTTTTCTGAGCGTCCTCAAACCGGTTAAAGTTGTGCAGATCTTTAAACGCTATACGGAACCGTTACAAGTAATGCCGGCTATGAAGGATACAGGTAAAACAAATACATTTTTCGCATTTTTGCTGGGCATCGGTTTATTGATTGACTACCTACTATAATAGAAGGCTCAAAAGGGATTTCTTCGGAGATCCCTTTTTGTGTTTAAATTACACTTTGAAAAATCGATAGCCATACGATATAGTAGATAGATAATTCAGGAGATTCTAGTTTGGAGGGGAAGAAGCTGAAACCTGTCATTATCGGCATTTGCGCCGCATTTTTCTTCGCCTTTACGTTTGTATTGAACGCTATCATGGAAGCCGGCGGAGGCAGCTGGATTTGGAGTGCTTCTCTCCGCTTTATTTTTATGGTTCCTTTTTTGTTGGTTATTGTTCTTATGCGAGGCAATTTGAAACAATTGCTGCTGGAAATGAACAAAAATAAAAGAGCATGGGCGCTCTGGAGTTTTGTCGGATTTGGGTTGTTCTATGCCCCACTGTGTTTTGCCGCTGCCTATTCGCCGGGATGGCTAATAGCCGGTACATGGCAAATCACCATAATAGCAGGTACGCTGCTGGCTCCACTTTTTCTAATTACTCTATATACAAATAAAGGGCCCCTTCAAGTCAGAGGCCAAATCCCCATTAAGGGATTGCTGGTATCACTTATCATCGTGGCCGGTGTCAGCCTGATGCAATTGGAACACATAGCTTCTGTTTCCTCAGCTTCAATATGGTTCGGTTTTCTTCCAGTTATACTCGCTGCTTTTGCCTATCCATTAGGAAATAGAAAGATGATGGAAGTGTGCGATGGCAGACTGGACGCTTATCAAAGAGTACTGGGAATGGCATTAGCGAGCCTTCCTTTTTGGTTTTTGCTGTCACTCTATGGCCTGTTTACAGTTGGTGGACCGACGGGATCGCAAAGCATCCAAACACTGGTCGTGGCAATCAGTTCAGGAGTCATTGCCACCGTACTGTTTTTTAAAGCAACGGATCTGGTCAGAGGGAATATGCAAAAGTTGGCCGCAGTGGAAGCTACCCAATCTATGGAAGTTGTATTTGCCTTAATAGGGGAAATCCTTTTCTTGTCAATTGCATGGCCTTCTGCATTATCCTGGTGCGGCATCGTACTCGTCATGCTTGGGATGACGGTCCACAGCTACATTTCTGGACAAAAGAAAAAAAGTGTCATGCAACTGAATGCATGACACTTTTTATGATGACCCCTACGGGATTCGAACCCGTGTTACCGCCGTGAAAGGGCGGTGTCTTAACCGCTTGACCAAGGGGCCATATACTGGCGGAGAAGGAGGGATTTGAACCCTCGCGCCGGTTGCCCGACCTACACCCTTAGCAGGGGCGCCTCTTCAGCCACTTGAGTACTTCCCCAGTATGGCTCCGAAGGTAGGACTCGAACCTACGACCATCGCATTAACAGTGCGGTGCTCTACCACTGAGCTACTTCGGAATGGTGGGCCTAAATGGACTCGAACCATCGACCTCACGCTTATCAGGCGTGCGCTCTAACCAGCTGAGCTATAGGCCCATATGTATATAAAATGGAGCGGGTGAAGGGAATCGAACCCTCATCATCAGCTTGGAAGGCTGAGGTTTTACCACTAAACTACACCCGCA